>NZ_DASRYS010000001.1:0-94120 GCF_035687085.1 Hyphomicrobium sp.
TTCGAAGACGACGAGGTTTTCACCGGTGACCCGGTTAACAACCGCGAGAGTTTCGAGAGTTGAATGCCCTGCGAGGGCGGCGAGGCCGTGTGGCCCGCCAACGAGGCTGTTTAAACAATATCCGGCCGCCGGTGTCAACACCGTGTTTGAAATTTCTTCGAAGAATTTCGCTGGATGCAAAAAACTGCGAGAATTCAGCGGCTTAGCAGAAACGAAGAGTCTAACCCGAGGCCGCCTCCCAATCTATGCTCAAGCTGCCAGACCTCAAACGCGCAAACCCGTCATTCCGATCCCTGCAGAAGATGGGGACCCCAGGGCCTGATTTCCAGGCCTTGCCTTGACCACGCCCCGATTGTCTCACAAACGTGTTCAGGTGTACGCCGCCGCGCCATAAGGGCTTTTGCCCATTTCACGGTCCGGCGGCTGGTCGTCTCGACATGCGTTCAACGGCGTTTTTGCCTGCCTTCCAGGGTCTCGCACCCGCGAAAGCGCGCTAATCCGCCAAATAGCTTGTAAGAGAGACCTCGCGGGGCTGTGGGGGACCTGCCGGGAGTGCTTCAGACGAGGAAGAAGATTTCGGCCGCGACCGAGGGGGCTTTTGCCGCCGACGACGATGCGCGCCTTCTTCCCACCAACGCCTACGCCGGGCGCGGCGGCAGTTTCTTTCAGCACATCTACGAGACCGACAACCATATCGAAGCGCCGGCCGGCGGACGCTTTCGCTGGATCTTGAGCACTTGCCTCGCCGCCGCCATCGGCGCTGTCGCCATTCTCATCGTCGTCTACGGCTCTTCCGACGACGGGGATCGCACCGGCGACGGCCTTCTCCCGGCACTAAAGAGCTTGGGCGAAGGCGCACTCGTCCCGCAGGTCGCACTCACGCCTAAAAATGCCGACGGCCTGAAATGGGTCATGCCCAAGTCCGATCGCCTGCAGCTCACGACCGGCGCGCTCTCGACCCGCTACATCATCCACGAGTCCTCCAAGAGCCGGCGCGACAGCCGCGAATACGTTCGCCAGAAGCCCTATGCCCGCATCGTCGCGCGCCTGGCGCCTGTACCGGCAGACAAAAAAACTGAAATTCCGGCCTTCAATCCGTTCAAGCTCTACGGCAGCGGCCTGCCTTCCGAACTCGGCCAGGATCCCGACGAGAACGCCGGCAGCGGCCTGTCCCGTTCGGACGTGACGACGAAGGTCGTCGAGCTTCTGGGCGGTATCCTACCGGAAGAGGACGGCCAGGAACTCGATACACAAGAAGTCCAGGACATCATCGAACGGGGCACCAGCGGCACCGAAAACCTCGTCGAGGGATCTGGCCTGCCTCTCGACGGTGTCGCCGGCGCCGGACCCGCCATGCCAGCCCAGGGCACCGACTCCTGGCAGCCGAAAGCCGCAACGGCGGACAATCTCAACACAACCGACATCTTCAAGTCGACGGAGGCCCAGGACGAGCCCTCGGACGATCTCGAAGGCGGCCAGGTCCTCGTCGTCAAAGTCGGGCCGCAAGACACGCTCGCAAAAATTCTCTCGCGCGCCGGCGCCCCCGACTGGGACGTCAACGGCATGATCGACGCCGGCCACAACATCTTCTCGGAAAATGCGCTCGTTCCCGGCCAGGAAGTCCGCATCACGCTCATTCCGTCTTTGTCCGATCCGAGCAAGCTCGAGCCCGCGCGCTACTCGATCTTCTCCGACGGGCACGATCATCTCGTCACCGTCAGCCGCAGCGCCGCCGGCGAATTCGTCGGCTCATCGCAGCCGCCGTTCGACACCGAGCTGCAGCACATCGTCAACAACGACGGCGACGATCCGCAGAATGCCAGCCTCTACGCCAGCATCTATCTCGCGGGCCTGACGCAGGATCTGCCTGCTGAGACGATTTCGAAGGTGCTGAGCATCAATGCCTTCGACACCGACTTCCGCCGCCGCGTGCGGCCGGGCGATACGCTCGAAATGTTCTTCGACATGAAGGACGATCAATCGGTCGATGGCCCGCCGGGCGAACTGCTCTATACGGCGATGTCGAGCGGCGACAGCGTCTACAAATTCTATCGCTTCCGCTCGTCCGACGGCGTCGTCGACTACTACGACGAGAGCGGCAACAATTCGAAAAAGTTTCTCGTCCGCAAGCCGGTGCGCGGCGACGACGTGCGCCTCACCTCAGGCTTTGGCGTCCGTTTCCACCCCTTGCTCAACTCGCGCAAAATGCACACCGGCGTCGACTGGGCCTGCGCTCCGGGAACGCCGATCATCGCCGCCGGCAACGGCACGATCGAGGAAGTCGGACACAAGGGCTATTACGGCAACTACATCCGCGTCCGCCACGCCAACGGCTATCAGACCGCGTATGGCCACATGAGCCGCTTCGCGAAAGTCACGCCCGGCATGAAAGTCCGCCAGGGCCAGATCATCGGCTACGTCGGCTCCACCGGCCTATCCTCGGGTCCGCACGTCCACTTCGAAGTACTCGTCAACAATCGCTTCGTCGATCCGATGTCGATCCAGGTGCCGCGCGAGAGAAAGCTCGACGGCAAGGATCTCGCGGAATTCCAGAAGGAACGTGCCCGCATCGAAGACCTGATGCGCCGCGCGCCGGTCATGACTCAGAACAAATAACGCGCTTGTCCGAATGGCATGGCGGAACTGGACGCGTTCGCTCGCCGCAGAGCATAAGCGCACGCAAAATCGCCAGAAACCATTTGTGAATTCCGTGCTGCAAAGCTGAGTCGCCACCGATTCTCGAATCGCTGAGAATGCTGGCGGAGTTCAACGAGCGTCCGCGGGGGACGAAATCACTGAGGGAACAAGAACAATGAAAACGTTAGCAGGATGTGCGGTCCTCGCCGCGGGACTGATCCTGGCGCCGGTCGCAGCCAGCGCAAACGAGCGCGTCACCGACGCGGCTTTGGGCGGATTGGCGGGAGCCGTCGTATTCGGTCCAGTCGGCCTCGTCGCCGGCGGCGTCATCGGCTACACCGCGGGCCCCAAGATCGCCTGCAAGATCGGCGCGAAAGACTGCCGCCGCCGCAAGTATCGCCGCGACCGCGCGCGCAACTAATTCAAACTCCGCAATCGGCGGCCAGCGCGCAGCGCAGTCGCCGATTGTACATCGCAAAGCATCGGCGAAGAGCTATCGCCGATCGCGATCAAAAACTTTTCAATTATTGCTGGCCCGCTTGGTGTCCGCCTTCAGGAACGCAATGATCTTCGCGCGCTCGCCAGCATCCGAAAGCCCGCTGAAAATCGCGCCCATGTTGTTGCCCGGTATGACCGCGTTCGGATTTGCGATCCACTGATCGAGCGTTTTCGGGTCCCACGTGATGCCCGAACCTTTGAGCGAGTCTGAATAGGCAAAGCCCGGAACGGTCCCAGCCTTGCGCCCCACGACGCCATACAGCGTCGGACCCAATCGATTGTCACCCTTGTCGAACGAATGGCACTCGCGGCAATGACCGTTGAACGCGAGTTCGAGATCGTCGTCGGAGCCGCCTTGCGCGAGGACCGACGCGGCCGAGGCAAGGCTCACGAGCGCGACAGCCGTTGCGGCGAGCACCGCGCCGGCCTGAAGAGACATCTTTTTCATGCGACCTGCTGAGAATGTTTGAGAAGAACTGACGCCAGCCGAAACTTAAAAACAATCCTCAGTGTTCCGCACTAATCCTTTACAAATTGGTCAAGTCTTGCCTCGAACGCACTTGTGAAACTTCGATCAGACGCGTGCGCAGGCGCGTTGCGCGCGGCATCAGCCGGCTTGATGTCAGCCTAGTTGGAGGTCAGCGAGGCTGCTCTGTCCGCCGGTCCAGCCGGTCGCGGTTGCGATGTCACGTAAGCCGCCACGTCCCATGCCTCCTGGACGCCGAGACTGGGGTTGTGCGCTTCCGTCGTCCGGTACGGCATGTTCGCACGAATGAAGGCCGCGGCTGTTGTGAGACGGCTCATGCCCGCTGCCGAATTGAAAGAGTCATCGCCCCAGAGTGGCGGCACCAGGAAGCCGACCTGCGGCGCCGAATTGCGCTGGCCCTGCCCGTTCGCTCCATGGCAGCTGGCGCACGAGTGCGCGTAGACTTTCTCGCCGCGCGCACGGTCCGGCGGCTCAGGCGCCGGCGCGACCGGAAACAATCCCATCCCGGTGACTCGCACGCCTTCCGGCGAGCCTTCTCCTATGAACCGCATGTAGGCAAGGAGCGCCTCCATCTCGCGACTGCTTTCCGGCAGCGGCTGCCCGTTCATGCTGCGGGTCATGCATCCATTGATGCGATCCGTAAGCGTCAGAACCTCGTCATTCACCATCATCGGAAACGATGCGAACGTGGAGACGAACGGCGCAGCGAAGGCCTTGTTGCCGGCCTTCAGATGACATTGCGTGCACGCCAGATCGTTGCCGGCGTAACGCAGCGAAGGATCCGAGGCACTCTTGCCAATCAACCGCGGCGTCTCCGTTACGAGCTGCCAGCCATATTGGATCAGCTGATTTTCAGGCGTAGCGGGAAGCTTGAAGACATCGCGCGCCGCGTACCAGTTCGCCGGCCAGCCCCACAGGATGTATCCGCCCCCGAGGCCGATCAGCCCTGCCGCCAATACGGCGAGCAGTAACATTCCTTGAACAGTCCGTCTGCGCATTCGCCCCCCGTCATGTGTTGAGAGACTAAATACCCTCCCAAGCGTTAACGGCCACGAAATGCTTGGCCATAACGGCAGTCCGCACGGCGGCCGGTGGCGAGCGCTTCGTCGATCGCAACAAAAACATCGGCTCTCACGAAATGCGTGTTGCCGTGCACAAACAGAAACACGCAGTGCACCAAACAAAAAAGAAGCTGCGCGGCCTCCCTGCGCGCGTGCCGGAACATCCCGGGCCGATTTGCCAAGCCTGCCATTGATAAAACGCCGCAGGAAGGCGCCCGTTACATGCCGCCGGAAACGGACAGTGATCCGATGCTCACTGTAACGACCGTCGGCGTCATGACGATAAAACAACGGATGTTAGGGAGAAAACGCAATGACCAAAAAATGGGTCGCTTTCGCCTCGGTATTTCTTTTCTCGGGAACGGCCGCCCTGGCCGAAGGCTGGGCCGACAAGTTCAAAATTCTAGACGCTGATGGCAGCGGCTCGATCAGCCGTCCGGAATATGATGCGAACGTCGCGAAGCTGAAGGTCGATCCGGCGCCCACCTTCACGGCGATGGACACTGACGTGAACAACAGCATCGATGAGGACGAATGGAAGTCGGCCGAAAAGATGGTCATAGCCTTCCCGAAGGGATGTAAGTCGGCCACGTCTTCCTGGTGTGAGAAGCAATACTAAGCCGTCCGTCCCCGGCGGCAGGCGACGCGAAGCGCGGTCGCCGGGGACGATCAGAAAGATTGCAAAGGCCCGCGCGCGTGACCTGCTTCCCCGGATGGGAGTTCGCACACGATCGATCGAGCCGCAGCTTGAGACGTCTATCTGACGAGAAAGAAAAACATTCCCAAGAGGAGCACTGCGATCGATGCGAGACACAGTCTCGCGATGCGCAGCGCGCTTTTATAAAAGCGCACATGCTCGTCGAAGTCTTGGGCATTGGGGACATGCCCCAAAGCGCCACGCCGCTCACCCTCACGGATCAGAATACCCAGAGCAGAATCAGCCATGAACCATCTCCCCAATGAAAATTGGCCGGAATGCTTCGTGCTTTTCGCGCAGAGAATGCCTGGAGTTCACACGGCGGAGTAAGCGAGTCGAAATTCTGGAAATTGCTTCTGCAGTGCAGTGACTGATGCGCTCGCCCCGTCGTTTAGCGTCCAGATTGCCAGTTTCCGGGCCGCCGTTCAACGCGCTCCGCAGAGGCTCGCAAGAAAATTCATTGCCCGCTGACCCGAAGGGTGAACTCCGAACAGCAAAACCGCCTTTTGTCAGTGTTGTACGATGCGCGGAGTTGCACTTTTCACGGAGCAAACGCGATAGTTTCTTGAACGGGTGCAACCGGCTTCGCGGACCGCAGACATAGCGCATAGTGCCCATTGTCGTGGATCCCGGCCTCGGCCGGGATGACGGGGTTGTGGCTCTGGCGTGGGCCATGGCGACATCCCCGCTTTTTCTTTGCGTGAGGTCGCACGGGACCAATCCTATGTATCAGACCCATTCTGATCATCAGCTTGTGACGGAGCGTGCCGATGCTTGGCGCGGTTCGAGTTTCTCTGCGCTTCTTTTCGGTCGCTCCGATCACAAGCTGCTGCCGCTTGTCCCTGCTCGTCTCCGCACCGTCATCCCGGCGGAGGCCGGGATCCACGACAAGCTTCAGCAAGCGCCACATCAGCTCACCGCTCCAGGCGATCCACATCACTCGGCAGCGGGATTATTTCTCCCGTGGCAGGGTCGAACAGGTTCCGCCACTCAGGATTTCCCATTTCGATCAGTCGCACCTTCCAAGCGCGCTGCCATTCCTTCAACTGCTTCTCGCGCGAAATCGCTTCCGGCATCGTTTGGAAGAACTCGTAGTAGACGAGGTGCTTCACCCCATATTGCTTGGTGAAGCCGCCAACCAGTCCCTGATCATGTTGCGCCATTCGCAGGTGCACGTCGCTCGTGACGCCGATGTAAAGAATGCCGTTCGGCGCGCTGGCAAGAATGTAGACGCACGGCGCTTTGGTTTGACTTGCCATCTTGGAGTTTGAGATTCCCGCCAGTCCGCTTGCAATCGTTACTGAACACCGATCTCAGTGCAAGCTACTTCGCGTGCCGCAGGCCTCGGACCCATCACGCGCATGCGGCCCATTCCGAGCGGACAGCAAACACCGCGCACACTGCTCGTTGTCGTGGATCCCGGCCTTCGCCGGGATGACGTTTGAGGGACGAGCCGGGACGACAGGAAACGCGCGAAGATTGACGCCAGAGACCGCGCTATCGTCATCGGGTGAGATTCAGAAGGAACCGACAAGGCGGACCGTTGCGAAAGCGGGAAAGTCGCTATGGCGCTGTTTACCAGCCAATGAACCGTCATCCCGGCGGCGGCCGGGACCCACGACAAGCTTCAGCAAGCGCTATGTCCGCTCACCGCTCCCCGCGATCAGCGTGCCCATTTAAGAAAGATCGAAGCAGCAATGCTTCCCCGCCGGCTGCGCGGAGCGCAGTCGCCGGGGATCAGACTTTTATCTTGGAAGAATCAGCAGGCCCGCGCGGGCGGCCGACACGACTTCGTCGAGCCGGCCGGCAGCGCCGTCAAATTAAGCCGCTTCCTTCGCGGGCCAGCCGTTGATGGTCAGCGATCCATCGCGCACGGAGATGTGCACCGTGTCGCCGTCCTTCACGGCACCCGCCAGGATCTGCTCGGCGAGCGGGTCCTGCACGTTCCGCTGAATGACGCGCTTTAGAGGCCGCGCGCCGTAAGCGGGATCGTAGCCGCGATTGGCGAGCCACTGCCGCGCCTGATCGTCGAGTTCGATCTTGATCTTGCGGTCGGCCACGAGCTTCCGCAGACGGTCGATCTGGATATCGACGATCTTGGCCATCTCGCTCCGCTGCAAGCGGTGGAACAGGATGATGTCGTCGAGACGGTTCAAGAACTCCGGCCGGAACCGCGAGCGAACCTCCGCCATCACCTCTTCGCGCACCGTCTCGGTATCCTCGCCTTCCTTTAGGTTGACGAGATATTCCGCGCCGATGTTCGACGTCAGCACGATGAGCGTGTTCTTGAAATCGACCGTGCGGCCCTGCCCGTCCGTCAGGCGCCCGTCGTCGAGCACCTGCAGCAGCACGTTGAAGACATCCGGATGCGCCTTCTCGATCTCGTCGAACAGGATGATCTGATACGGCCGTCGCCGCACCGCTTCCGTCAGCGCGCCGCCTTCCTCGTAGCCGACGTAGCCCGGAGGCGCACCGATCAAGCGGGCGACCGAATGCTTCTCCATGTATTCCGACATGTCGAGGCGGATGAGCGCCGTGTCGTCGTCGAACAGATATCCGGCGAGCGCCTTCGTCAGCTCCGTCTTGCCGACGCCGGTGGGGCCGAGGAACATGAACGAGCCGATGGGCCGGTTCGGATCCTGCAGCCCGGCGCGCGCACGGCGAACCGCGGTGGAAACGGCAACGACCGCTTCGCGCTGACCGATGACGCGCTTCGACAGAGCGTCTTCCATCTTCAGAAGCTTGTCGCGCTCGCCTTCCAGCATCTTGTCGACCGGCACACCCGTCCAGCGCGACACGACGGCCGCGATCTGATCCGGCGTGACGGCCTCTTCGACGAGAGCGCCCTTGCCTTGCTCCTGCTCGACCTCCTGCAGCTTCTTTTCGAGTTCCGGAATGCGCCCGTAACGCAGCTCACCCGCGCGCGCGAGATCGCCCTTGCGCTGCGCCTGTTCGAGGGCGTTGCGCAGGTTGTCGAGCTCTTCCTTGATCTTCTGCGCGGAGCCGAGCTTGCTCTTCTCGGCTTCCCAGCGCGCCATCATCGCCTTCGATTTCTCTTCCAGATCCGCGATCTGCTTTTCGATGCGCCCGAGACGATCCTTCGAAGCGGCGTCCGTTTCCTTCTTCAGGGCTTCCCGCTCGATCATCAGCTGCATGAGATCGCGATCGATCGCGTCCAGCTCTTCCGGCTTGGAATCGACCTGCATGCGCAGACGCGATGACGCCTCGTCCACGAGGTCGATCGCCTTGTCCGGCAGGAAGCGGTCCGTGATGTAGCGGTGCGAGAGCGTTGCCGCCGCGACGAGCGCACTATCTGTGATGCGCACGCCGTGATGCAGCTCGTACTTCTCCTTCAAGCCGCGCAGGATCGAGATCGTATCCTCGACCGTCGGCTCGGAAACGAAGATCGGCTGGAAGCGCCGCGCCAGCGCCGCATCCTTCTCGATGTGCTTGCGGTATTCCTCAAGCGTCGTCGCGCCGACGCAGTGCAGCTCACCGCGCGCGAGCGCAGGCTTCAAAAGGTTGCCGGCATCCATCGAGCCTTCCGTCTTGCCCGCGCCGACAATGGTGTGCAGCTCGTCAATGAAGAGGATGATGTTGCCGCCCTCGGCTTCGACTTCGGAGAGCACGGCTTTCAACCGCTCCTCGAACTCGCCGCGATATTTGGCGCCAGCGATCAGCGCGCCCATATCGAGCGCAAGCAGCTTCTTGTTCTTGAGGCTCTCGGGCACGTCGCCCTTGACGATGCGCTGCGCCAGGCCTTCCGCGATCGCAGTCTTGCCGACGCCGGGCTCACCGATGAGAACCGGATTGTTCTTCGTGCGCCGCGACAGCACCTGGATCGTGCGGCGGATCTCCTCGTCACGGCCGATGACCGGGTCGAGCTTGCCCGATGCCGCAGCCTCCGTGAGGTCGCGTGCGTAGCGCTTCAGCGCGTCATAGGCCTGCTCCGCCGATGCCGTGTCGGCCGTGCGGCCTTTGCGGATGTCGTTGATGGCGGCGTTGAGCTTGTCCGGCGTGACGCCCGCGTTGCGCAGGATCTTGCCCGCATCCGTCGACGTGTCGAGCGCGAGTGCGAGCAGCAGCCGCTCGGCCGTCACGAACTTGTCGCTCGCTTTGTCGGCAAGCTTCTCGGCGGAATCGAAAAGCCGCGCCATCTCGGGCGCGACGTAGACCTGGCCCGAACCGCCGGTCACCTTCGGCTTCTTGGCAAGCTCGGCTTCCGTCTCGCGCAACGCCTGGCGTGAGTCGCCGCCTGCGCGCGAAATAAGCCCGCTCGCCAACCCTTCGGGGTCATCGAGCAGCACCTTCAAAAGATGAGCGGGAGTGACTTGCTGATTGTTCTCGCGCAGCGCCAGCGATTGGGCCGATTGCACAAAGCCCTTGGCGCGGTCCGTGTACCGTTCAAAATTCATGTCGCGTCCTCCAGCACATTCCCCCCGCCCTATGAGGCCCGGAAAGAATGCCATGCGATTTGATAATTAGCATCCGGTGCGAACAAAGACCCAATGGTAGGCATCCCCGCCGCCCCGTATGTTCCTTGCGATATAGGCGCGGGCGGTCCCCGGAAAAGGGGCTCTGGAATGAAACCTCAGGGAAAATTTGCGGCATGGCAAAGGTTGGTCCAGCAAGGATTGAAGCTCTTTATCGCTACCCGGTTAAGGGTTTGATGCCGGAACGCCTCGAAAGCGTTTCTTTGGCTCCCGCCGAGACCCTGCCCTTCGACCGCGCCTACGCCATTGAAAACGGACCCGGTCCCTTCGATCCCGAAAACCCGCGCCACCTTTCGAAAATCCACTTCGTCATGTTGATGAAGAACGAGGAATTGGCGACGCTGCACGCCGAGTTCGACGACAACACATCGACGCTCGTGCTCGCCAAGGCCGGCGTCGAGATTGCCCGCGGTGATCTCTCGACGGATGAAGGCCGCGCCGCGATCGAGGACGCCATTGCCAAGGTCGTGACCTCAGGCATTCGCGGCCGGCCACGGATTGTCTCGAGCCCCGGCCATAGCTTCTCCGACGTCGCCGCGAAATGCGTACACATCGTAAATTCCCAGTCGATCGAAGCCTTGAGCGCCATGATCGGAGCAAAACTCGATCCGCGCCGCTTTCGGCCGAATTTCGTCATCACCGGATTAGAGCCCTGGAGCGAACTCGGCATGATGGGCACGAGGCTTCGCAGCAGCAGCGGTACGGTGCTCGAGATCTTCAAACGCACCGAGCGCTGCGCGGCGACGAACGTCAATCCCGAGACGGCCGCGCGCGATTTGAAGATTCCGTCGTTCCTGTCGAAGACGGTCGGCCACACCGACTTCGGCGTCTACGCCCGCGTCATCGACGGCGGCAACGTCGCCATCGGCGACACTCTCGAGATCATCGACTGAAAGTCCAAACTGTCATCCTCGGCTTTATGCCGAGGATCCATTGCGCAGCATGCACCGTCGAAGCGGATCGATGGATCCTCGGGACAAGCCTGAGGATGACATTGCGTTGGCCTGTGCTGCGGATTCCCAACACCGACACCCCGACGAAGAATGGGTCCCGGGTCTCGCACGGCCGCTCGCCCGGGATGACAATCTTGACCCCTCACCACTTGTTATCCCGGCCGAAGCGTAAGCGGAGAGCCGGGACCCATAGCACCATGCCCAGGCACCGTCATCCCGGCGGAGGCCGGGATCCACGGCAACGGGCAGCACGTGTCCTGCCAGTGACCCGCTCCGAACGAACCGCACCCGCACAAAAAAAACGCCGGCCACGGAAGACCGCAGCCGGCAAAAATGCGTAACGCGAATGATCGCGTTTCTTATTCCTGATCTTCGTTCGCAGCGGCGGGCGGCCCGACGGGAGCCTCGGCAGGCTCTTCGCGGCGCGGGCGGCGGACGGGACGGCGAAGGAATGCAGGTTGCTCCTGCTGATCGACCGGAGCAGCGGCTGCAGGAGCACGTTCTGCGCGTTCCGCACGCTCGGGACGTTCAGCCCGCTCGGGCCGCTCGGCGCGTTCCGGACGCTCGGTCCGCTCAACGCGCTCCGCACGCTCGACGACAGGCGGCTGCCCACCGGCGCCCGGCTGCTGAAGGTTGTTGCCATTTGCGGCTTCGCGCTCGCCACCATGCGCGCTGCCGTTCGGCGGCTGATAACGCTCGCGCCGGCGGAAACCGCCCTCGCCCTGGTTGCCGTCGCCATGCGGACGCCGGTCGTCGCGGAAGCGGCCTTCGCCGCCACCCTGACCGTTCCGCTCATAGCGATCGCCACGATCGCCGCGGAAATCCTGCCGGTCACCACGGTCGCCGCGATCACCACGGTCGAACCGCTGCTGGTCGCCGCGGTCGCGGTCGCCCCGGTTGTTGTTGAAGCGCTCATGCCGCGGCGGGCGGTTGTCGTAGCGGTTCTGATTGTCGAAATTGCGCGGCTGCGGCTGCTGCTGCGGGAAAGCGGGCTGCGCATCCGACTGCGCGCCACCCTGACCAAGTTGCGGCTGCACGCCGAACTCGTCACCTTCCTCATCGCCGAACTCATCGCTGTCGGCGCCTTCCGGCCCGGCAAGCGAATGCGTACGCGCCGCGCCGTTGCCCATCGGGTCGCCGCCCTGCTGCGCCATCTGTTCGCGATAGCTGAGGATGATGCGGTTATAATGCTCCGCGTGCTGCAAGTAGTTTTCTGCGAGCACCGGATCGCCAGACGACAGCGCGTCACGAGCCAAGGTTATGTATTTCTCGGCGATGTGCGAGGGCGTGCCGCGAATCTTCACGTCCGGGCCCGAGCTCTCGAAGCTGCGCATCAGGGGATTTTGCGATTTGCGGTTATTATTGTTGTTGTTGTTGCGACCGCGACCGCGACGGTTCTGTTGACCTTGCCTCATGGGCTCCCGTTCATGCTTGTTGATACGTTGCCAACGGCGCACGCTGATCGATGTGCGGCGCCATGGATCCTCCGACCCAATTCAATAAGTCGATTCAAAAGTCATCACTGCCCCACGGACCGCAGTCCCGGCTCTTGCCCCACTGCCTCGGGCAAAATCGCAGTAATCCCGTTCATCAACCCTGCAAAAGATACTAGAGCCGCCTAAAGGAGCTTTGTCAGCACACGTGCCGGGTAGGATAAGCCCGGCACTCGCCACTCAAGGACTAACGGGTCCGAGAACGTTTGCGCTGATGATCTGAGATGGGAAGGCCGGGCTATCGCCGCTTTAGCGGCACGTCTGCTCCGGACGCATCCGATCAAACTCTTCACCCGCATACTATCCCGGAAACAAGTTTCCGCAAATAGAAATGATCGGTTGGGTTAGAGATGTATCTCCATTGCAACAGCGCGAACATGGCCCCCGAGGTCGCGGCGGCGAGCCAAGGGCTGCGCGCCGGCATCGGAGAATACGCCTTCTACGGCGTCTGCCTGGGTCGATCCGACTTCCACGACAACTCTGAGTGGCCGCGGTAAGTTCAAGGTTTGGCGGGCAATTTCACGGTAAACGTCCAATCCGTCAGGCCCGCCATCGAGCGCAAGACGTGGATCGAAGTCCTTCACCTCCCGCTCGAGGCCCGCGATGTCTTCCGCCGGTATATAGGGAGGATTGGACACGACGAGGTCGAACGGCCCCTCACAACCGGAGAGACCAGATGTCGCAACGAATTCGATCCGGTCCGCAACGCCCAGTTTGCGGGCGTTTTGGCGGGCGACATCGAGTGCGGCTAAACTGACATCGGTTGCCACCCCGGTCGCTTCCGGAAGCTCGGCGAGCAATGTCGCGATGAGAATGCCCGACCCCGTGCCGATGTCGGCGATGCGGATCGGACGCCCCGCCAGCCCGCTCGATTTGACGACCTCCAGCGCGAGATCGACGATCGCCTCCGTATCGGGCCGCGGATCGAGAACGTCAGGCGTGACGATGAATTCGCGGCCGTAGAATTCGCGCTTGCCCAGAATGCGCGACACCGGCTCATGCGCGAGCCGGCGAGTGGCCGCTGCGCTGACGATCTCCGCCGCCTCTCCGAGTGGCCTGGATGACGCCGAGAAGAGCTGCGCGCCATCGAGGCCGAGAAGCCCCTGCAGCAGAAAACGCGCATCGCGCTGCGGACTGTCCAGACCGGCCTCAGCGAAGGCGCGCGCCATCGCCGCCGACGCGTCTGCGATGCTCTGCTCCGGCGCCAAGCGCAACGGCATCTTACGCCGCGCTCAGTTCCGCGAGCATCGTCGCCTGATGGTCGGTGATGAGCGCATCGATCAGCGTATCGAGAGCTGCCCCCGTCATCACCTCATCGAGATTGTAGAGCGTGAGATTGATGCGGTGATCGGTAACCCGCCCTTGCGGGTAATTGTAGGTGCGAATGCGCTGCGAGCGATCGCCCGAACCGACCTGCGATTTACGCGCGTCCGATCGCTCGTTGGCAGCCTTCTCGCGCTCCAGTTCGTAAACGCGCGCCTTGAGAACGGCCATCGCCAAACGGCGATTTTGGTGCTGTGATTTCTCCGCCGACACGACGACGATGCCGGTCGGCAAGTGCGTCATGCGCACGGCGCTTTCCGTCTTATTGACGTGCTGGCCGCCTGCGCCGCCCGCCCGCATGGTGTCGATGCGGATATCTTCCGGCTTGATGTCGATGTCGAGTTCTTCGGCTTCCGGCATGATTGCGACCGTCGCGGCGGAGGTATGAATGCGCCCGCTGGCCTCCGTTGCCGGAACGCGCTGCACGCGGTGTACGCCAGATTCGAACTTCAGCCGCGCGAACACGCCCTGTCCCGTGATCGAGGCAATGATTTCCTTGTAGCCGCCGAGATCGTTTTCGGACGCGGAAATGATTTCCGTCTTCCAGCCTTTCAGATCGGCGTAGCGCGTGTACATGCGGAAGAGATCGGCCGCAAAGAGCGCGGCTTCGTCGCCACCCGTACCGGCGCGGACTTCCAGAATGGCGCTCTTCTCGTCCGCCGCGTCCTTCGGCAGGAGCGCGATCCGAAGCTGCTGCTCGAGACCGGCGATGCGCTCGGCGAGTTCCGCCCGCTCCGCATAGGCGAGATCGACCATGTCCTTGTCGGCGCCGGGATCGGCAATCATTTGCTCGAGGTCCCGGTCTTCCGCCTCGGCTTTGCGCAGCGCCTCGATCTGCGCCACGACCGGGCTCAGCTCCGAATATTCCTTCGTCAGCCGCACGTAGTCGGCTTGCGACACGCCATGGTTCAGCTGATCCTGAATGGCGGCGTAGCGCTCGGAAAGGCGGTCGAGTTTATCGTTCGGCAGTGCTGACATGTGTCCGATGATCTTCGCCGGTAGGGCAGGCCGCCGGGAGTTGGGGCCATGGATTAGGAATTGCAGGCCGCGCACGAACGCGGGAGCGCTCAGCGCGCTAACGCCGCGAGCCGATCGCCCGTATTTAATACGAACCGCCGCTGATCTGCAATTTATCCCCCCGGCGCGATCGGGGATCTTCGACCTCGACATACCGGAGGCCGTCGCGAACAGGGCCGTAGTGCTCTTGGAAATAGCTGCTGACCCAGCGCACGCCCGCCCCGAACGGACCGGAGACGGTGGCGAAAATTGAGGAATGCATCATCAGCAGAAGCAGGCCGAGCGGCAGCGACAGGGCATAAAGCGCCCGTTGCGGCCGTTGCCGGACTTGGTTCAGCGCCACCTCGGGCAGCCGCTTCGCATGGTCTGCGATCACCGACCCCGCGCGCGCAAGATTTCCGGCGGCCTGGATACGGGCCGGCCGTGCGGGCTGCGAACGCACCTGGGGCCGAGCCTCGGCCCTTGCCCCGGACGGGTCCTGCCAGGCGGCACGAGATCCCGCATATGAGCCGGCAGAAACCGGGGCCTGTTCGCTGAAATGCGCGACAGAGTGCGCGCCAACCTGCGGAGCAAAAGGTGCTGCAGCGTGCGAAGCGAGAGGCGCGGGCGCGGGTGCCTGAATGGCAGGCGCCCGATGCGACTGCAAAGGCTGCGGCTGCAAAGGCTGCGGCTGCAAAGCCTGCGGCTGCGCGTAGGGAAACGGCTGTGGCTGGTACGGCGCCGGGGGCTGATAGGCCACTTGCGGCTGCGCTTCGAACGGCGGCTGGTACGGCGCGTGGTATTGATCGGCGTGGAAGTGATGGGGCTCCCACTGCTGCTCTTGCAGGCGCTCGGTGATCGTGGGCTGCCTCGGCTCGGGCGCGGCCTGCGCGATGAAGGCGATGAGGCCGCTGACGGCATTGAGCGCCGGCCGGCCGTTTACGTCCGCCATCGACGCATAAGTCATGATGATCGCGGCGGTCTCTTCCCACTCCGGAAGATCTTCGACTCGGCCCGTTTCGAGCGCCTCGATGACTTCGGGTTGAACCTGCAGATAGTCAGCCGCCTGCGGCAGCGTCAGGCGCAACGCGCGCCGCAAATCGGCGAAGAACTGGCCAATGAGCGCCCGGCTTTCAGCAATTTGCTGATGTTGAGACGAATGTGACGGTGCCGCGGTCACCCGCGCACGCCCACTACCCCCGACCGGTACGGTCTCTACAAAGCCCCGACGCATACAACAACCGGCATCACGCACCGCCCCCCCCAACTGTTAAGTATACTGTTGGCTAAAAATCCTTGTTTGTCAAAGGACGCGCGCAAAATTCCACCGGCGATCGTTAACCGTCGATCGCGACGCGCTCGCTTTCAGCGAATTGGGCCAAGGACATGCGCACGTCTTTCGCACCCTCCTTCAGAATTTCGTCGACGAAGGCCGTGGCCTTGGCCGCATCGAGCGAGAGCACCATCGACTTGACGGGGCCGATCGACGCCGGCGCCATGGACAGCGACCGGAAGCCGAGCGCGATAAGCGCCATCGCTTCCAAGGGGCTGCTCGCCATTTCACCGCACAGCGTCACCGGCACGCCGTAACTGTCGGCCGTTCGGACCAGCGTCCTGAGCGCCCTGAGGGGCGCCGGCGCCAGCACATCGAAGCGGCTCGCCACGCGCGCGTTCGTGCGGTCGGCGGCAAAAAGAAACTGCACGAGGTCGTTCGAGCCGACCGACACGAAATCCACCCGCGGCAGAAAGGCGTCGAGCTCGAAGAGCAGCGCCGGCACCTCGAACATGGCGCCGACAAGCACCTTCTCGGGCAGCTCATGCCCGTGCTCCGTCAGAAAGGCCTTCTCACGCTCGATCAGCGCCCGAATGGCGCCGAGTTCGAAGCTCGCAGACACCATCGGGATCATCACGCGCAGCTCCCGGCCCGCCGCCGCCTTGAGCAGCGCGCGCATCTGCAGCCGGAACAGCTCGGGCCGGTCGAGCGCCATGCGTATGGCGCGCCAGCCCATCGCCGGGTTCTCTTCCTTGGGCTGGCGCAGGTAAGGCAGAACTTTGTCGCCGCCGATGTCGAGCGTACGGAACACGACCGGCTTGCCGCGCGCCTCTTCGAGCACCGAACGGTAGAGCTGCGTCTGCCGGTCGAGACGCGGAAACGCCTCCGACAGCATGAACTGCAGTTCGGTCCGGTAGAGGCCGATGCCGTCTGCGCCCGACTCCTCCAGATGCGGCATGTCCACCAGAAGACCGGCATTCATCATCAAGGCGATCGGAACGCCGTCCTTGGTGACCGCCGGACGGTCGCGGAACGATTGAAAGCGCTTCTGTCGCCGCGCCCGGAACCTCACCTTGTCGGAATAGGCCGAGATGAGTTCGCCCGTCGGGCGCAGATGAACCTCGCCCGTCACTGCATCGACGATGGCGGCGTCCCCCGCAGACACCCGGTCGACGACGCCGGTCGCCTGACCGATCGCGGCGATGCCCAACGCCTTCGCGACAACCGCCACGTGGCTCTGGCTCGAACCATCTTCCACGACGAGTCCGCGCAACCGGCTGCGGTCGTAATCGAGAAGCTCGGCTGGGCCCATCGTGCGCGCGACGAGGATCGTATCGGGTGGCAGCCCGCCGCCGTCTTCCGAACTCTTGAGGCGGCCCGCGAGCACGCGCAGGAGCCGGTCGGAAAGATCGTCGAGATCGCGCTGCCGCTCGCGCCAATAGGTGTCGTGCTGGCGCAGCATGCGCGTGCGCATGGCGTTCTGCACGCGCTCGACCGCCGCTTCCGCGGTTAGGCCGCCCTCGACGGCTTCGCGCAGGCGCCGGTGCCAGCCCTTGTCGTGCGCGAACATGCGATAGGCCTCGAGCACGTCGCGATGCTCGCCCACGTTCGACAGATGCTCGTGCTCGAACATCTCGTCGATATTCGCCTGCAGCTTGTCGAGCGCGAGATCGAGACGTTCAAGCTCGATCGCGGGATTTTCCGCCATCAATTGGGTGACGACGATGCGCGGCTCGTGCAGCACCACGTGGCCGAGCGCGATGCCCTCAGACAGCGGCTCGCCCTCGATCACGATCGGCTGCGAGCGCGAAGCCTCGATCGCCGCGACCGTACCCGCCACCGCGCCGGAAATGAGGTTTTCGGCAATGACCATCGCCGTCGCCTGCAGGACTTCCACGTCCTCGTCGGAATATTCGCGCGGCGTGCGATTCTGAATGACGAGGACGCCCAAGACCTGCCCCGACCGCGCGATCGGCACGGCGAGCAGCGAGTGGTAAATTTCCTCGCCCGTTTCAGGACGATACGAGAAGGCCGGATGGCTTGAGGCTTCCGGCTCGTTGACCGTGGTGCCGAGTTCAGACGCCCGCCCGACGAGGCCCTCGCCCCGCTTCAGCCGGGTTGTATGCACGGCATCGGGATTGAGGCCTTCGGACGCGAAAAGCTCGAGCGACCCGTCTTGCCGTTTGAGATAGATCGAGCAGACCTCGGCGACCATCACGCCCGCGATCTGCCGAACGATGCGGTCGAGCTTGTCCTGGCCTTCCCCGCCGTCGGCCATGATCTCGCGCAAATGGCGCATGATCACCCGGAGCGATGTTTCGCTCGGTAAGGGCCTTGGATCGTCGCGCCGCGCTATCATGACCTTGCCAACCGTCCCGCCGGCAGACTTGCTGCCGCAGATTGATTCATATCCGCAAAGAGACGGGGCTTGGAAGGCCGCCCCGCCTAGTCGTTGTCGAGCCCGTAGGCCGAGTGCAACGCGCGTACCGCAAGCTCAGCATACGCCGCTTCGATCAATACGCTGACTTTGATTTCCGATGTCGAGATGGCGTGAATATTGATGCCCTTCTCGGCCAGCGTCTTGAACATCTGCGATGCGACACCCGCGTGACTGCGCATGCCGACGCCGATCACCGAAATTTTTACGACGTCGGCCGAGCTGTTGATGTCGAAGTGGCCGATGTCGGCCTTCGCCTTTTTCAGCACATCGAGGGTACGGGGCAATTCGGCCGCCTGCACCGTAAACGTCATATCGGTATGCTTACCGTCCGCGCCGACGTTCTGCACGATCATGTCGACGTTGATGTTCGCATCTGCGAGCGGCCCGAAAATGCGCGCCGCAATGCCCGGCCTATCGTCGACCTTGAGCAGGGTAATCTTGGCTTCGTCCTTGGCGTAGGCGATGCCGCTCACGACTTGCTGTTCCACGATCTCATCCTCATCGCATACGATAGTTCCGATATCCTCGATATTGTCCGGGCTGAAGGCCTTCATGGCATCCGGCGCGACAAAGCTCGAAAGGACACGCGTTTTGACTTTGTAGACCATGGCGAGCTCGACCGATCGGGTCTGCAGAACCTTCGATCCGAGCGACGCCATCTCGAGCATTTCTTCATACGAGATCTTGGCGAGCCGCCGCGCCTTCGAGACGATGCGCGGGTCGGTCGTGTAGACGCCGTCGACATCGGTATAGATGTCGCACACGTCGGCTTCGAGAGCGACGGCAATCGCAACCGCGCTCGTATCGGAGCCGCCGCGCCCAAGCGTCGAAATGCGGTTCTCGACCGGCTCTATGCCCTGGAACCCGGTGACCACGGCGATCTCGCCGCCGGCGATGGCTTTTTTGATTTGGCCGCCGGGAATATCGAGGATGCGGGCCGCACCATGGGCGACGTCCGTCTTGACCGGAACCTGCCAGCCGCTCCACGAGCGGGCCCTGAGCCCCATCGATTGCAGCGCGATCGCCAGAAGGCCCGCGGTGACCTGCTCGCCCGTTGCGACGACGGCGTCGTATTCGCGCGCATCGTAAAGAGGCGAGGCTTCCTTGACCCAGGAGACGAGCTGGTTCGTCACCCCGGCCATGGCCGACACGACGACGGCAACCTTGTTTCCGGCGTCGACCTCACGCTTCACGTGCCGGGCCACGTTCTGGATTCGCTCGATATTGGCGACGGAGGTCCCGCCGAATTTCATCACTACCGTCGCCATCGGCGAAGTGCTTCCCTAAGCAAACCCGCTCGGACCCTAACGGGGGCCGAACGCGTATTAAATTTGGATTGAGTCCGGCGCTTCTTAGCGGCTCGCGAGCCCCCCTGCAACTGCCACGGCCTGTGGCATCGGACTATCACTTGACAACAGGGACGCCCGGCTGACGAGTAGGGGCAAGGACCGGAGAAGATAATGATTGCGCCGCAACCGTCGGAACCACAATCGGGAGCCTCGAACCCTGGCGCTCACGACCGCACGCTCGATAGCGAAGAGGTCGAGCGCTTTTCGCGCCTCGCGTCCGAATGGTGGAACCCGCAAGGCAAGTTCCGCCCGCTTCATCAGATCGGGCCTCCCCGCCTGTCCTTCATTCATGATTGCGCCGTTCAGCAGTTCGGCCGCGACGCCAAGGCCATGCGGCCCCTCTCGGGCCTGACGGCGGTCGATATCGGCTGCGGCGGCGGCCTCGTCGCCGAGCCCTTGGCCCGCATGGGCGCCACCGTGACGGCCATTGACCCTTCCGAGCGCAATATCGCCATTGCCAAGGCGCATGCCGAACCCCAGGGCCTCGAAATCGATTATCGCGCCGTCCTCGTCGAAGATCTCGTCGCCGAAGGCCGGTCATACGACATCGTCGCCTGCCTCGAAGTCGTCGAGCACGTGCCCGACCCTGCCAAGTTCATCGCTGAATGCGCCGCCCTCGTCGCGCCTGGCGGCCTCGCCGTATTCTCCACGCTGAACCGCACGTTCAAAGCCTGGGCGCTCGCCATCGTCGGCGCCGAGTACGTTCTAGGCTGGCTGCCCCGCGGCACGCACCAGTGGGACCGCTTCATCACGCCAGAGGAACTCCGCCGCTACGCCGAAGCGGGCGGCCTGACGAACGCGCATCTGGAAGGCATCTCCTACAATCCGCTGCAGGATGCGTGGTCACGAACGCTCGACACCAGCGTTAATTACCTCATGTCGGCACCAAAGCCGCGCGCGGCCTGACGGCACAAGAAAGACCGAGTACGGACGGACGAACGCGACAGAGCACTGAACGGGGCGGAGCTTCTAAGGGGACGGCAATCATGTTTCCGATCGACGACGACGACACGGCAGTACGAACCGTCCCGGTCGTGACCTACGGCCTGATCGCCGCCAACGTCCTTTTCTTTCTGGTTGAACTCAACGGCGGCGAACGCTTCATTCAGGAGTGGGCGTTCATTCCGCTCCGCTTCACCGTGCACCCTTCCACGGAATGGCCGACGATCTTCACCGCCATGTTCATGCACGGCGGCTGGATGCACCTGCTCGGCAACATGCTCTACCTCTACATTTTCGGAAACAACGTCGAAGACCACTTCGGCTCGGTGAAATATCTCGTGTTCTATCTGACAGCCGGCGTCGCCGCGACCTTCGCGCAATACCTGTTCAACGAAGGCTCGAGCATTCCCAACGTCGGCGCGTCAGGCGCGATCGCCGGCGTCTTAGGCGCCTACATACTGATGTTCCCGGGCTCGCGCGTCGACGTGCTTGTCGTCCGGCAGATCATCTCGATGCCGGCCATCGTCGTCATCGGCTTCTGGATCGTCCTTCAGCTGTTCAGCGGCTTCGGCTCCATCGCCTACACCGACGAAACGGCCGATACGGGCGGCGTCGCCTACATGGCCCACGTCGGCGGCTTCGTAGCAGGCTTTGCCATTGCCCTTTTGTTCAGAAAGCGCGGCCCCTCGACCATGGCCTGACGGCCAGCTCCGCTCAGAGGGAGACCTGCAGGTCTTTCCACAACACCATGCGCTTTCTGAGATCGAGCTTGCGGCCGTCGACAGTGAACGTGCCGTCGCCATTGTGATGCAGCGTTCGCCGCTCCTTGCGCTTGTCGTCGAAGCGGATCGCGACGGGCTCGAGAACCCATAGATTATACTTTTTGACGAAGCCCGTATCGGCGACGCGACACTCGATGTTGGCGAGGCACTCTTTGATCAGTGGTGCGCCGACTTCCCGCCCAGGCACCTGCGTCAGCGCGAAACGCTCGAACTTGTCCTCGTCGCGGCCTGAGCAGTTACCGATATCGACGACAGTTTTGGCGAGATCGACGGTTGGGATCGCGATCACGCACTCCTTGGTGCTGCGCAAAGCCTCGTAGCTGTAATCCCACGGCCCGATGATGCAGCCGATGAGCGGCGGATCGTGCTGCATCACCATGTGAAAGCCCATGGTCATGACGTTTGCGCGGCCCTTGGACGACGTCGTGACGAGCACGATGGGACCAGATTCCAATAGCAGATAAGCTTTCGATGGATCGGCAGCTTTCATCCAGCGCCCTCTAATTGCCCGGGCGCAAAACCGAAGAAGCCGAAACCGAGTTCCGGCTTGGCGGGCGACGGGCGAAGCGCGCGGTTACGCGAGCAACCTTAGTTGTCGTGTGACCACCCGAATGAGACCCCGTCAGGAGGCCGCGATGCGCCGTCAGCCTGTGCGACATAGAGCATCACGAGCTTTGCGTTAATCGCTTGATGCAATGCGAGGCAAGAATGTCGCGAACTCGCTTTCCTTCCGAAATGGCCTTGCGCGAATGAGTTGCGTATCACGCGAGCGGAGAAATGGTAAATGCCGGCGAGATAGTAGCCATTTCCAAAGCGAACTCGCGCATCGCCTTTTCAAAAGCAAATCGGATGCGACTGCGGGCAGGCGGTCATCGCCGTCGGCCAACGAGCAAAGGTCGAGATGCAACTGCTTCCCCGCGCACCGCACCGGATCTCCGATCAGCCACTGGCGGCGCCGTTTTGACCGACCCTAAGGACCGGGCCGCGGGCTTGTATTTTTCTGGTATTTCGAACTAAAAGCGCGCCACACATAAATCGGGAAATCGCGCTTCCGAGGCGAAGTCCGACGCGATCTACCTACAAAAATTTTGCACTGCCGCGAGATGTGAGGGGACGAAGCTCTATGAAAATTTGTGTTGTTGGAGCGGGCGGAATTGGCGGCCTGCTCGCCGCACGTTTGGCGCAGCATGGCGAAGAAGTCACCGTTATTGCGCGTGGTCCGCATCTCGCAGCAATCCGCGCGAATGGCTTGAAGCTCATCGAAGAAGATGGCACCGAGAACGTCTCGCGCATTGCCGCAACGGATAAGATCTCCGAAGCCGGCGAGCAGGATCTCGTCATCCTCGGCATCAAGGCCCATCAGGTCGCTGCTGTTGTGCGCGATCTTCCCGCGATGTATGGTCGCGACACCGCCGTGCTCACCGCGCAAAACGGAATTCCCTGGTGGTACTTCCTGCGCGTCAGCGGTCCGCATGAAGGCCGCCGTCTCGAATCGGTCGATCCTGGCGGGATCATCGCCGACAACCTCCCGGCCGAGCGCGTGCTCGGCAGCGTCGTTTATCCCGCAGCCGAGATAACCGAGCCCGGCGTCATCAAGCATATCGAAGGCAATCGCTTTTCGATCGCCGAAATCGACAATTCGAAATCGGACCGCATCGTCCGCATTTCGGAAACGTTGCAAAGGGCCGGTTTCAAAGCGCCGGTTGCCGGTGACATCCGCGCAGAGATCTGGACGAAGCTCTGGGGCAATCTGAGCTTCAACCCGATCAGCGCCCTCACCCACGCGACGCTTGAGGACATCTGCAAGTATCAGCCGACCCGCGACGCCGCAGCGCGCATGATGCGCGAAGCGCAATCGGTTGGCGAAGCGTTGGGCATCCGCTTCCGCATTCCGCTGGAGAAGCGCATAGCAGGCGCCGAAGCCGTCGGAGCGCATAAGACGTCGATGCTTCAGGACATCGAGGCTGGACGCGGCATCGAGGCCGACGCGCTCATCGGCTCCGTAATTGAACTTGGCCGCATCGCCAATGTTCCAACACCGCAGATCGAGACGGTTTATGCCTGCGTGACGCTGCTCTCGTCGACGTTGGCAAGCCAAGGCGGCCGCCTGAAGATAGAAAAATACTAAGGACGACGCGCGCAGCTGGCGAGGGACTGGAGACAAAGAGAAAATGGCAACGAGTACGACCCTGCACGACCTGCTCAAAGCGGGCGACGATCAAGCGCCCGCTATCAGAGCTTCGGGCGCTAAGCCCCTCACGTTTGGGGGCTTCCGCACGCTCGTGCTGCGCACGATCGCTCGCCTGAACGAGTTCGGCATCGGCCGTGGCGATCGCGTCGCGATCGTGCTTCCGAATGGCCCGGAAATGGCCACCGCATTCGTCGCGACTGCTTCGGCTGCGACCGCGGCGCCGCTCAACCCCGCCTATCGCGCCGACGAGTACGACTTCTACATGTCGGACATCAACACGAAGGCGCTGATCGTCGAAGAGGGCAGCACCTCGCCGGCGATCGCGGTTGCTGAAAAGCGCGGCATTCTCATCATCACCCTGCAGTCCGATCCCGACCACGGCGCCGGCGCTTTCACGCTGTCCGCACCAGCTGGACGCGAACAGCCCGAGAATGCCGGCCCCGCACAGATCGACGATACGGCGCTCATCCTGCACACGTCCGGTACGACGTCGCGCCCCAAGATCGTGCCGCTCACGCACCGCAATGTCTCAGCATCGGCGCAAAACATTGCAGCCGCATTGAACCTGTCGAGCGAGGACCGCGCGCTGAACGTCATGCCGCTCTTCCACATTCACGGCTTGATCGCGGGCACGCTCGCGCCGCTATCCCGCGGCGGCTCGATCTTCTGCACGCCGGGATTCAACGCGCTCAAGTTCTTCTCGGCCATGGATGAGGCCAAGCCCACCTGGTACACGGCCGTGCCGACGATGCATCAAGCGATCGTCGCCCGTTCGCATAACAACAGGGAAATTATCGAGCGCAACAAGCTGCGCTTCATTCGCTCGTCGTCCTCGTCGCTGCCGCCGCAGGTCATTACCGAGCTCGAAGCAGCCTTCGGCGCACCCGTCGTCGAGGCCTACGGCATGACCGAAGCCGCGCACCAGATGGCGTCGAATCCGATTGGTGGCACCCGCAAGCCCGGCACCGTCGGCATCGCGGCTGGCCCCGAAGTCGCGATCATGGATCCTGACGGCAATCTGCTGCCGACGGGCGAGACGGGCGAGATTGTCATCCGCGGCGAGAACGTCACGGCCGGCTACGAGAATAACGACAAAGCCAACGGCGAAGCCTTCACCAACGGCTGGTTCCGCACCGGCGACCAGGGCCACATCGACGCCGACGGCTACATCACGATCACTGGCCGCCTGAAGGAGATCATCAACCGCGGTGGCGAGAAGGTATCGCCGCGCGAAGTCGATGAAGTTCTCATGGATCACCCGGCCGTTGCCCAGGTCGTGACCTTCGCCATGCCGCATGACAAGCTCGGCGAGGAAGTCGCCGCAGCGGTGGTCCTGCGCGAAGGCAAGCAGGCGACAGAACGCGAGCTGCGCGACTTTGCGAGCGAGCACCTCGCGAACTTCAAGGTGCCGCGCAAGATCCTGCTTCTCCCCGAAATTCCCAAGGGCGCGACGGGCAAGCTGCAGCGCATCGGCCTCGCTCAGAAGCTCGGCCTCGTCTGAGGCCGAAGCAAACCCCTCAACGAAAAACGCCCGGCTCGATGCCGGGCGTTTTTTTATGTCTTCGATTTGCCGTTGAAAGGAGCGCTTAGCGCTCCGTCGATTCCAACTGCCGGCTCATCGCCAGCGCCAGCAGCGTGCAGACGGCGCCCGAGAGCAGGTAGCCACCTGCGGCCATCAGGCCGAACTCGCTCGACAGCCAGAGCGCGACGAGCGGGGCAAACCCAGCGCCGAAGAGCCAGGCGAGGTCCGTCGTCAACGCCGAACCGGTGTAGCGGTAGGCCTTGGCAAAGTTCGACGCGACCGCACCCGAGGACTGTCCGAACGACAGGCCGAGCAGGATGAAGCCCGACATCATGAAGACGATCTCGCCGAGTTCGCCGCCGTTGAGAAGCTGAGGCGCGAAACCGCTGAAGGCAGCGATCGCGGCAGCCGTGGCGGACAGCAGGTTCCGGCGGCCGACCCGGTCGGCGACATAGCCCGAGAGCACGATCGTCACGAGACCGACGATAGCGCCGATCAGCTCGATGACGAGAAAGCGCGACGGGCTCTGGTCGGTGTAGAGGAACACCCACGACAGCGGGAACACCGTGACCATGTGGAAGAGCGCGAAGCTCGCGAGCGGCGCGAAGGCCCCGATGACGACGTGGTGCCCTTCCGCGCGCAGGGTCTCGCCGATGGGCTTGGGCTCGAGCTCTTTCTGCTCGAAGTGTTCGGTGTATTCCGGCGTCACGACCATACGAAGCCGCGCAAAGAGCGCCACGACGTTGATCGCGAAGGCGACAAAGAACGGATAGCGCCAGCCCCAGCTGAGGAAGTCTTCAGATGAGAGGTTGGACGCGAAAAAGGCGAAGAGAGCAGCAGCCACCATCAAGCCCAGCATCGGGCCAAGCTGCGGGATCATGGCGTACCAGCCGCGCCGCTTTTCAGGCGCGTTCATGGCAAGCAGCGCCGGCAGGCCATCCCACTCGCCGCCGAGCGCCAAGCCCTGGCCGATCCGGAATGCCGCAAGCAAAGCAGCCGACACCCAGCCGATTTGGGCATAGCCGGGAAGGAAGGCGATCGCGACCGTCGAGCAGCCGAGAAGGAAAAGGGTGATCGTCAACTTCACGCCTTTGCCGTACGCGCGGTCGATACCCATGAAGATAACGGTACCGATGGGCCGGGCAACGAAAGCGAGCGCGAAGATCGCGAACGAATAGAGCGTGCCGGTCAGTGCATCGAGGTGCGGGAAGACGAGCTTCGGGAAGACCAGAACGGAGGCGATGGCGTAGACGAAGAAGTCAAAGAACTCCGACGTCCGCCCGATGATGACGCCGATGGCGACTTCGCCCGGGTCAACTTCGCCGTGCCGGGCATTTACGATTCTTGCGTCCCGTTCGAACGTGGCTGGAACTCCAGTCATCGGCCGTTTTTGCTCCTTGAACCATGCCCGGCTCTGCGCGCAATAAGGCCGCGAGCCTCTAAAGCTAGCTTCTTGTCCCGGTCGTACCAGCTATGGCATTGGGCAAATTGTCCAATGTGCCGGATGCCGCAGCAGCGAAGCACAATCTTTTTCCGTTCAAACCCTCGAGACGGCATTGAGCAACATTAGCGCGTGTGCGCGCACTCAGCCAGCTGCGATACGGAGAAAGCCCCGACTTCAGCGGCGCGTCGGAACATCGTGCCGGCAGAACCACGCCACCGGCCTATGATGCCGACTCATGCGCATTTCATCGTTGGCAGCTAGCCACCGGAAGCGCGTTTACCTGAGCCAGGAAGAGTGGATCCTGGAATTGGGGAAGGGCCAAGCTGATTGCCTGCAGGTCCATCGCGCAAGTAATCGCGATGATGCGCATTTGGCCGATCAATCGGAACGACCGGCTTGGTGCGATAGGACTTTTCTGTTTCGCGCTGAATGCGAAGGCTCTCCGGCTCCCAATCGGCATAGGCGAGCACGCCTAACGTGCCCATACCGAGGACCGCGATAAGAAAAGCGATCCAGCCCCTCTTTCGATCAAATACTGGCATTTCATGAAGCTCCTCGCTTCTGAGTTCCGCCCCCCTCCAGCGGGTCCTCCCCGCATTCTGAATTCGTTGAATTCCCCGCCGCATCACCCCATCAAAAAACATAGGTATTCACGCGCCGCCGGGGATACCGATTACGGTTGCACATCAAAAATATGTTCACGAAGGGTCAACTAGTTTTTGACAGACTGCTCGCAACACGCTGAAAAATAGCGAAAACTTTCTTTCATTCTCAATTCAAACCATTTCCATCATGATACTCATGTCAAAACTCGATCCGACCAACGGCAGCGACAGACCTCCTGCCAGCAGTGCATTGATTCTGACGTTGCTGTGTGCCGTGATCATTGGCCTCGCGACAGGTGCGATCTTTTTAGTCCGCTGACGGACTTCGCCTCATAAGCGCGCCCAGATCGACTGAACCCCCAGGGTTGTAGCGGCGCTCCCATTCCCTATTTGAATTGAGGGGCGGGAGTGAGTGCATCGCGGGCAAAAGGAGCTGGAAGAATGAAAACAATCATTTTTGCCGCCGCTATTTCAGTGAGCTTGGCGGCGCCTGCCTTTGCTCAGGTGACACGGGTTACGCCGCCATCGGGCAATTCGAATTCGATCATCCGCACGCCCGATACTGGCTCCTCCGGTGGCGCTGGAGCGGGAGCCTCGGGCAACGTCGGTTCTCCGGGCCCCACCTATCCGAACCGCCTTCGCGATTACAACAGCCCCTCGACGCAGTTCGGTATCGGCACTAGGCCGCTCAACTTGCCCCGCCGCTAGCGCGGGCCGGCTTCGGCGATCCCCTGAATTTGATTTGCCACTTCTCTCGTCTGCCGCGAATTATTTGTCAGCAAATTGAGAGCTGATGTATTCAGGAACTTCGACCTTTGGTCGTAGGTTCACCGAGTCCCGGCAGGTGCCTTATGCCTTGATGGCCACCGATCCTACATCGGCAGCCGCGCGCTTCTCGAGGTCAAGGTGGAGTGAAGAACGTTGGCTAGACACACGTTCGGATACCGAGGCTGAATCATGGAACCCAGCGCGGCATCGACCACCGCTCTTGACCTAGCGCGCTTTCAATTCGCCTTCACAATCGCTTTTCACATCATCTTCCCCGCGCTGACAATTGGGCTTGCGAGCTACCTCGTCACGCTGGAAGGCCTGTGGCTCTGGAAGAAGATTCCGAAATATCGCGAGCTCTATCATTTCTGGGCGAAGATATTCGCGATCAATTTCGCCATGGGCGTCGTCTCCGGCATCGTCATGGCCTACCAGTTCGGCACGAACTGGAGCTTCTTCTCGACCTTCGCCGGCGGCGTCACCGGACCGCTCCTCGCCTACGAAGTTCTGACCGCCTTTTTTCTCGAGGCGGGCTTCCTCGGCGTCATGCTGTTCGGATGGAACAGGGTCGGCCCCGGCCTGCATTTTTTTGCAACCATCATGGTGGCTCTCGGCACGCTCATTTCGACGTTCTGGATTTTGGCCTCCAACAGTTGGATGCAGACGCCCACCGGCTTCACCATCGCGGATGGCCGTGTCGTGCCGACCGACTGGTTCCAGGTCGTCTTCAATCCGTCCTTCCCCTATAGGCTGCTGCACATGGTCGTGGCTGCCTATCTATCGACGGCCCTTTTCGTCGGCGGCGCCGCCGCTTGGCACATGCTGAGAGGCCGCTCGACGCCCGCCATCCGCACGATGTTCTCGATGGCAATGGGGCTGATCGTGGTGCTAGCGCCAATCCAAATGATCATCGGTGATCTCCACGGATTGAACACGCTCAAATATCAGCCGGCCAAGATCGCAGCGATTGAAGGGCACTGGGATAGCGTGCCCGGCCAGAGCGTCTCGCTGAACCTCTTCGGTTGGCCGGACATGGCAGCGGAAAAGACGCTTTACGCTGTCGCCGTTCCCTATCTGGGCAGCCTGATCCTCACGCATGAACTCTACGGCCAGGTGCCGGGCCTGAAACAATTTCCACCGGACGACCGGCCGAATTCGACGATCGTGTTCTGGTCGTTCCGGATCATGGTGGGCCTCGCCATCCTCATGCTTGTCTTAAGCTTGTGGGCGCTTTGGCTCAGATGGAAAGGCGAGCTCTTTTCATCCAAGAACCTCCTTCGTTTTGCGGTTCTGATGGGACCGGCCGGCCTCATTGCTGTTCTTGCCGGATGGATCACCACCGAAGTCGGACGCCAGCCGTGGGTTGTCTATAACGTGATGCGCACCGCGCACGGCGTCTCCAACCATTCGGTTGCCGCACTCACGACGTCGCTGGCGATGTTCGTCATCCTCTACATTATCGTCTTCGGCGCTGGCGTGATCTACATGCTCAAGATCGTGGCGCGAGGACCCGACGAAGAGGGCCCGCCCGAGGATGCGATCGACAATCCGTTGCATCGTCCGTCGCGTCCGATCTCCGCCGCTGAGAACGATGCCGCCGTTGAACCAGCTGAAACTGCAGGAAAGTGAGCGCCATGGGTGTCGATCTTCCGCTCATCTGGGCACTCATCATCGGCTTCGGACTGATGATGTACGTCATCATGGATGGCTTCGATCTGGGCGTCGGAATCCTGTTTCCGTTCGTCCCCGCGCGGGAAGATCGCGACCTGATGGTGAACTCCGTCGCTCCCATCTGGGACGGCAACGAGACGTGGCTCGTACTTGGCGGCGCCGGATTGTTGGCGGCTTTCCCGCTCGCCTATTCCGTCGTGCTGAGCGCCCTGTATTTGCCGATCATTGTGATGCTCATCGGCCTGATCCTGCGCGGCGTCGCCTTCGAATTCCGCCTCAACGCCGAAAGGGCTCCCCGCTACCTGTGGGACACAATGTTTGCGGCGGGCTCCTACATCGCAACGTTTTGCCAAGGCCTCGTCCTCGGCACGTTCATTCAGGGCTTCAAAGTCAGCAATAATGCCTACGCGGGGGGCGCGCTCGACTGGCTGAACCCGTTCAGCATCTTCACGGGCATTGCATTGCTGTTCGCCTATGCGCTCCTCGGCGCGACGTGGCTCATCATCAAGACCGAAGGTCCATTGCAGGAACGTATGATCGCGCTGGCGCGGCCCATCATTCTCACCGTGTTCGCCGCCATCATCATCGTCAGCATCTGGACACCGATCCAGCATCCCGAGATAGCGGCGCGATGGTTCTCGTTCCCCAACATCGTCGTCTTCTCGCCCGTGCCCGTCCTCGTCATCCTAGCGACGCTCGCACTGCTTTGGTCGCTAAGACCGGACGCGCACGCGCTGCCGTTCGTCCTGGCGTTGGTTCTGGTCTTCCTGGGCTACAGTGGTCTGGTCATCAGCCTCTGGCCCAACATCATCCCGCCTTCGATCTCGATTTGGGACGCAGCAGCACCACCGCAGAGCATGGGCTTTGCACTGGTGGGAACGCTCTTCATCATTCCCTTCATCCTTGTGTACACGGCATGGGCTTACAGCGTGTTCCGCGGCAAGGTGAGACCTGGAGAAGGCTACCATTGAGACCGCAAGGCTCCGGCACGGGTTCAGGCGACGGAAAACCGTCCTGGCTGCGCCGCGTCGGCTGGATGGTGCTGTTGTGGGCTGCCGGCGTCGCGACGGTGGGCCTCGTCGCGATCCTGATCCGCATTCTCATGAACGCGGCCGGGCTTAAGGTTTGAGGAGCGGCGGAGCGGCTTTAGATCGGGCTCTCTTCCGTCACCGGCTGCGCCAGATGCGCGAAATCGCCAGTCAGGCGCTGATAAAGTGCACGCTTGAACGGCACGATCAGCTCCGGCACATCCTGGAGCGGCGCCCACTTCCAAGTATCGAACTCGGCTTTCGTGCCTTCCTTCGGCGAAATATCGATCTCGCTGTCATCGCCGAGAAAGCGCATCGCGAACCACTTCTGCCGCTGACCGCGATACCGGCCCTTGAGCGCAATGCCGAGCAGCCCCTCGGGCAACTCGTAGCTCAGCCATTGGGGATGTTCGCCCACCACCTCGACATTGGTGACGCCAGTTTCCTCGCGCAGCTCACGCAGCGCCGCGATCCGCGGCGGTTCGAACTTCTCGATGCCGCCTTGGGGCATCTGCCAGATGTCCCCGTGGTGAGGAGCCGCCCACTTCGGACGCCGCCGGCCGACCCACACCAGACCATCCCGGTTGATCAGCATGATGCCCACGCAGACCCGAATGGGCAGCGTGTTCCGGTCGAGCTGGGGGAGATCTGGCAACGTGGTCATCAGTCTGACCTGGACCTGTGGATAACTTCCGCACCCAATGTGCGCCTCGATTCGTCAATCGTACAGAAAATCATAGCAGTCCTATGACATTACGCTGTCATATTGAGGATGGAACGCAACAGCTGCGGTTTTGTCCACAGCTGGGGACACTTCAGACGCTCAGCGGTCGTCAGCGGTGGCGAGCGGAGCAAACTCGGCAAGCACGTCCCGGTAGACCTCCCGCTTGAAGGGCACGATGAGGTCGAGGAGATCGCCCGCGGGCGCCCAACGCCACTCGATAAATTCAGGTTCCCCTTGCGCCGGCACGATGTTGATTTCGCTATCCTCGCCCGTGAACCGGTACGCGAACCACTTCTGCTTCTGCCCGCGGTATTTCCCGCCCCACGCGTAGCCGATGAGATGGTCGGGAAGGTCGTAGGTCACCCACTTCGAAAGCTCGGCGATCTCGATGGCCGAAACGATGGACGTTTCTTCAAACAGCTCGCGCCGCGCAGCGGTCGCCGGATCCTCGCCCGCATCGATGCCGCCCTGCGGCATCTGCCACCACGAACCACGCCCCTCCGAGTCGCCCGGCGTGTCGGCACGGCGGCCCACCCAAACGAGCCCCTCGCGGTTGATCACCATCAGGCCCACGCATGGCCGGTAGGGAAGCGCATCCGCGATGGCTTTCTTCGACTGGTCCGGCATGTACCCACCCCTTGTTGAACGATGCCCTGAATAGCATGAAGGGCGCCGCATGGGCGCCCTTCAGAAACCCAACTCTAGAACGCCTCGCGTTAGTTCGGCGTCACTTTCTTGTCATCGTCCCCAGCAGGGGCCGGCGCCTTGTTGTCCGAACCCGCCTGCGGAGCGGCGTTGCCGGCAGGCGTCGACGACGACGTCTCAGGACCCTTTGCAGTGCCGTGCAGGAAGTTGATCGCGTACTGCAGCTGCGTGTCCTTCTCGGGCTCCTTGGCGACGTAGGATGCCGAACCCGACGGGCTGGCGAGATCATCCTTGTCGCTGCCGTCCGGGTTCTTGAGGTGGCCACGAAGGCTCGCTTCGCCGCGCGGCTTCTCGGCGGCAATCTTGTCCTTCATGTCGTCCGGCACGGCTTCCTCGATCGTGATGTCCGGATCGATGCCCTTGGCCTGGATGGACCGGTTCGACGGCGTGTAGTAGCGGGCCGTCGTCAGGCGGATGGCGCCGTTGGCACCGAGCGGAATGATCGTCTGGACCGAGCCCTTGCCGAACGAACGCGTGCCGATGATCGTCGCACGCTTATGGTCCTGCAGGGCACCGGCAACGATTTCCGAAGCCGAAGCCGAACCGCCGTTGATGAGCACGACGATCTTCTTGCCGTCCGAGATGTCGCCCGGACGCGCGTTCGCCCGCTGCGTTTCCTCGTTGTTGCGGCCCTTCGTCAGAACGATCGCGCCCTGCTCCAGGAAGTCATCGGACACGGCAATCGCCTGATCCAGGAGACCGCCCGGATTATTGCGCAGGTCGATGATGTAGCCCTTGAGGTTCGGACCGATCTGCTTGTCGAGCGTTTCGACCGCCTTCACCAGGTTGGCGTGCGTCTGCTCGTTGAAGGTCGAAACCTTGATGTAGCCAATATCGCCTTCCGCATGCGACTTGACGGCGTTGATGCGGATCACGTCGCGCACGACTTTGACGTCGAACGGATCGTCCTTACCCTTGCGCACGACCGTCAGCATGATCGGCGTGTTGACCGGGCCGCGCATCTTCTCCACCGCCTGCTCCAGTGTCAGGCCGGAGATCGCCTCGTTGTCGAGATGCGTAATGAGGTCGTTGGCCATCAGGCCGGCCTTGGCGGCGGGCGTGTCGTCGATGGGCGAGACGACCTTGATGACCCCATTCTCCATGGTGACTTCGATGCCGAGGCCGCCGAACTCGCCGCGCGTCTGCACCTGCATGTCCCGGAAGTTCTTCGGGCTCATGTAGGACGAGTGCGGATCGAGCGAGGCGAGCATGCCGTTGATCGCCGCTTCGATGAGCTGCGTATCGTCGGGCTTCTCGACGTAATCGGAACGAACGCGCTCGAGCACGTCGCCGAACAGATCGAGCTGCTTATAGAGCTCGGAATTCTGCGAAGACGTCGCCGAGTACGTTTGCGTGACATTCAGCAGCGTGGTCGCGCCTGCTAATCCCGTCATCAGCAGGAATGTCCAGAATGCATAGTCTGTCTTGCGCATTAGCCTTGTACCTTCTGCTGACCTGATGCCCACCAGGGATCGGGATCTATAGGACGCCCATCTTTACGAAGTTCAACATATAAAACAGGACCGCTAACGGGGGCCGCAGTAGACGCTTTTTGCCCACCGCTCATCGTACCGACGGGCTCCGCGCTCAGCACGAACTGCCCCGGCTGGACGTCGATCTGAGACAAACCTGCAAGCAGGATATGATAGCCATCGCCCGCGTTAATGATCAAGAGTTGCCCGTAGCTGCGGAACTCGCCCGCATACACGACCCAGCCGTCACTCGGTGACGTGACCTGCGCCGATGGCCGCGTTTCTATAACGATGCCTTTCGACTGGCCACCGAATTGCGTCTTTTCCCCGAACTTGAGGGCGCGCCGGCCTTGCGCCGGTAACGGCAGCTTGCCCTTAGCCTCGGAGAAGGGAATAGCGGGCTTGATCCGGCCCGGGCTTCCCGGCACGAGCGATCCGCCGCCCGGCTCGAGTTCGACCATGGCGAGCTTCGTGTTGCCCGAAGCAGGCTTTGTCGCTTCCGGCGTCGGCGTTTTCGCAGCCGACAATGCCGCCGGGATCAGGCCCGTGGCAGGAGCCTGGCTGCTGGCAAGCGTCGCAATGGCGCCGGAGGCCTTCGGCAGTTCCGCGTCTTGGGCGGGCGGCGGCGGCGTAATGATCTGCGGGCCGCCAGCCTTCGGCTGCCCCTGAGTTGCACCCGCCGGCTGCCGCGCCTTCAGTTCCTCATTGTACGCGCCAAGACCGGTCTGCTGCGTCACCGTCGTGTCGAGACGATTGATCAGCTCCGACAGGTTGGTGACGCTCTTTGTGATATCAGCGGTTGCAACGCGTACGGACTGAAGCTCCGATTGACGATCAGCCAGCGTCGCCTTCTTGGCTTCCATCAAACTGGCGAGACGCGTGCGCGCTTCATTGAGACGATCCGTCTCCGCCTGCAGGCGTGCGCCTTCCGTGCGGATATTGCCCATGACGCGCTGCAGATCGGCGAGCTTTGTTCCAAGCGTCGTCGCCTTGTCGCGCAGATCGGGATAGGCAGACGACAGCAGCATCGCACTGCGCACCATGCCGAGCGCATCCTCACGTGCCGTCACGAGCACGGGCGGCGGATTGCGGCCCATGCGCTGCAAGGCGGCGAGCAGACCCGAGATCTGACCATGCCGCTGCGCGAGCGAGCCTTGCAGGACGCGTTCCTGTTCTTCAAGTTCCGACAGCCGCCCCTCGATGGACGTCATCTGCCCTTCGCTGCGCTGAATGAGCGCTGCAGTTTCCAAAAGACGGCTGTTCAGCCGCTCACGCTCGGCGCTGAGTTCGGAGACATCCGATTGAATGCGCAGCTCCTGGGCGGCATTCGCATCGAGCTCACGCTTTTTCTCCTCGAGCACCTTCCTGGCGGCCGTCGGATCGGAGGGCAGCTTCTCCTGCGCGGTGAGATGGAGGGGAACAATGGCCGCTGACAGCAACAATACGCCGGCCAACGCGCGGTGGACTACGCTGTTCGAGCGTAGCCGGCTGGTCCGCGACGACAGTAGGTTCTTAAACACGGTGCCTCGTTTAATAGGCGCACATCGCAACGGAGCGCGGCGTCGGCATCGGCCGAACCGGCCCGGCGAATGATGCGGGCGAAAAATTAAGGGAATTGCTGCGCAGAGCAAATTTCAAATGCGTAATGCTTTGCTGGCTGTTCATCGGACCGCCTGCGCGCGGCACCAGCTTAACCACTTCAACATTGCCGCCCTGAAGTGAAAGGCGTAAGCAAAACTCCAATGTTGGCTTTGGACACAAGTAATGGAAACTCTTCTCTATCATGCCACTACAGTTGCTGTTTTTGCCGTCATCATCGTTCTGCTGCTAGGCCTCTGGAACATGATGAAGGGTAAGAACCCGAACCGAAGCCAAAAGCTGATGCGGTGGCGCATAGGCCTCCAGTTTGTCGCGATCGCCATTATTCTTGCCTACGTCTTTGTGACCCACTGAAGGCGGGCCACTGCGACTGACGCGGGCGTTTTATCCTAAACGAGCCAAACCAGGTTTACTCACCAATGGTCGTACTCAACCGCATCTATACAAAAACCGGTGACGCCGGCACGACCGCCTTGGGAACGGGCGAACGCGTCCCCAAAACCTCTCCCCGGATCGCCGCCTACGGCACAGTCGACGAAACCAACGCCGCAATTGGCTTGGCACGGGCCCACTTAGCGGGCTCGTACGGGGACGTGGACGCGATGCTTCTTCGCATCCAAAATGACCTCTTCGATCTCGGTGCCGATCTCTGCGTGCCCGACAGGGGCCAAAAATTGCCCTACGAGCCGTTGCGCATTTCCGACGCGCAAGTGGAGCGCCTGGAAAAAGAGATCGACCAGATGAATTCCGAGCTCGAGCCGTTGAGGTCCTTCATCCTACCAGGAGGTTCCCTCGCTGGGGTTGCGCTTCACGTCGCACGGACGGTTTCGCGCAGGGCCGAACGCAAAATGGTCGAATTGGCAGCCCTTCCCGACGAGCCGGTGAGCGCGCCGGCCCTGAAATACATCAACCGGCTCTCGGACTTCCTTTTCGTCGCCAGCCGGTACGTCAACGACCGCGGCAAAGCCGACGAGCTGTGGGTGCCCGGGAAAAACCGCTGACGGAAGGAAATGGGAGGCGAAAGGGCGAGAATTTTAAGACTTGCGGGCAGTGGCGGACTGTCCAGTAGGACGGGCCCTGAAAACTTGGGTCACCGCGACGCACGCGCCGATTGACTTGAGAAAAACCCACCCGTAGCTTCGCACTTCGCAGCTGCGAGAGCTCTTTTCTGCCAACCGGGCAGGCCGTTCGCTCGGTTTGCACGCTAAGGCGGCCGTCGCGCTGCAAGAACCGCGTTCGTCCGAAGCGCGGGAAACAACAACAAGGGAGCGCCGGGCATTCTGGCGGATGAGATGAAGATCGTTGTCCCGGTCAAGCGCGTTGTCGACTACAACGTCAAAATCCGCGTCAAACCGGACGGCTCCGGCATCGACTTGGCAAACGTCAAGATGTCGATGAACCCATTCGATGAAATCGCCGTCGAAGAAGCTGTTCGCCTCAAGGAAAAGAGCGGCGCTAAGGAAGTCGTCGCCGTCTCGATCGGACCGGCCAAGGCGCAGGAAACGCTCCGTACAGCGCTCGCCATCGGCGCCGATCGCGCCATTCTCATCGAAGTCCCCGAAGGCACGACGGTCGAGCCTCTTTCGGTCGCCAAGCTTCTCAAGGCACTCGTCGAAACCGAAAAGCCCGATCTCGTCATTCTCGGCAAGCAGGCAATCGACGACGACAGCAACCAGACGGGCCAGATGCTCGCGAGCCTGCTCGATTGGCCGCAAGGCACGTTCGCCTCGAAGGTCGTCCCCGAGGCGGGCTCCGTCACCGTGACCCGCGAGGTCGATGGCGGCTTGGAAACGATCAAGCTCAACCTGCCGGCCGTCGTCACGACCGACCTGCGCTTGAACGAGCCGCGCTATCCTTCTCTGCCCAACATCATGAAGGCCAAGAAAAAGCCGCTCGACGTCAAGAAACCGGAAGACTTTGGCGTCGATATCGCGCCGCGCCTCAAGGTTCTGAAAACAAGCGAACCGGCATCACGCAAAGCCGGCGTCAAAGTTGGCAGCGTTGCCGAACTGGTTGAAAAGCTGAAAAGCGAAGCGGGGGTTTTCTAATGTCCACACTTCTCCTCGCGGAGCTTTCCGAAAACGCTCTGTCTCCCGCAACCGCCAAGGCATTGTCCGCGGCGAAGGATCTTGGCGGAGACGTTCACATCCTGGTTGCAGGCTCGGACGTTGGTAGCGCCGCCGAATCCGCAGCCAAGCTTGCAGGTGTCTCCAAGGTTCTCGTCGCGGATGCGCCTCACCTGGCCAAGGGTCTGGCTGAGGAAGTCACCGCCGTAATCCTCTCGATCGCCAAGGACTATTCCGCGATCGTCGCGCCTGCGACCGCCTACGGCAAAAACATCCTTCCGCGTGTCGCCGCCAAGCTCGACGTCATGCAGATTTCCGACATCACCAAGGTCGTCTCGCCCGACACGTTCGAGCGCCCGATCTATGCGGGCAACGCCCTGCAGACGGTGCAGTCCGGCGATCCGACGAAGGTCATCACCGTCCGCACGTCTGCCTTCCCCGCCGCTGGCGAGGGTGGCTCAGCTGCCATCGAAAAGATCGCCGTTCCGGCCGCCGTCGGCCTGTCGGCGTTCGAGAATGCCGAGCTTTCCAAGTCCGACCGTCCGGAACTCACGTCCGCCAAGATCATCATCTCCGGCGGCCGCGGCATGGGCAACGGCGAGAACTTCACCAAGTACATCGCGCCGCTCGCTGATCGTCTGGGCGCCGCCATGGGCGCCTCGCGCGCAGCCGTGGACGCCGGCTTCGTTCCAAACGACTGGCAGGTCGGTCAGACCGGCAAGGTTGTGGCCCCCGATCTCTACATCGCGGTCGGCATTTCAGGCGCTATTCAGCACCTCGCCGGTATGAAGGACTCCAAGGTCATCGTTGCGATCAACAAGGACGCCGAAGCACCGATCTTCCAGGTCGCCGACTATGGCCTCGTGGCAGATCTCTTCCAGGCCCTGCCCGAACTCGACGCCGAACTGCAAAAGGCTGGACGCTAAGCCAGCTTTCACCTCCGAAGGACACCCGTTCATGCCGCAAACGCAGAAGCTGATGGAAAAAGGCAAGGTCGGCGTCAAACCTGCCCGCACGATCAGCAAAGTCGGCATCATAGGCGCAGGACAGATGGGCAGCGGCATCGCGCATGTCGTTGCCCTATCGGGCTACACGGTCGCCATCAACGACCTGAAGCGCGAGTCCTTCGACCGCGGCATGGAGGTGGTCAACAAGAACATGGCCCGGCAGATCGCCAAGGGCCTGATCAAGGAAGAAGAGCGCGACACCGCGCTCGAGCGCATCAGCTTCGCACCGGCATTGGAAGACTTCGGCGACTGCGACCTCGTCATCGAGGCCGCAACCGAAGACGAGAGCCTGAAGCACAAGATCTTCGCAGCACTCTGTCCGCACCTGAAGCCGACCGCGCTGCTCGCTTCCAACACTTCGTCGATCTCGATCACCCGCCTCGCCTCGACGACCGACCGGCCCGAAGACTTCATCGGCATGCACTTCATGAACCCGGTGCCGGTCATGGAGCTCGTCGAACTCATTCGCGGCATCGCCACGGGCGACGAGACGTTCGCGACGGCCCGCACCTTCGTCGAAAGCCTCGGCAAGACGACCGCCGTGTCGGAAGACTTTCCGGCCTTCATCGTCAATCGCATTCTGCTGCCGATGATCAACGAGGCCGTCTACACGCTCTATGAAGGCGTGGGCACAGTCGATGCGATCGACAAGGCGATGCGGCTCGGCGCGCACCACCCGATGGGACCGCTGGAACTCGCCGACTTCATCGGTCTCGATACCTGCCTAAGCGTCATGCAGGTTCTCTACGAAGGTCTTTCGGACTCGAAATACCGTCCTTGTCCGCTGCTCGTGAAATACGTCGAAGCCGGCTGGCTCGGCCGCAAGACGAAGCGGGGCTTTTACGATTATCGCGGCGAGAAGCCCGTCCCCACACGGTAAGGCCAGGGCGAAGGAAGCATCAGCTCAGCCCCGCCTCATCATCTAGCCGAATAGATTGCTCAATTTTCCAGTGACGTCGGCCTGCTCGGCCAGCGCCAGCAATGCCGGATAGACGACGAGCCACGACATCGCGCCAACGAAGAGCGTGACGCCGATCGCAATCGGCCACGACATTCCCCAAAATATCTTGTGGCTCCACGCGACGAAGACCAGCACGGCGCCGTAAGTTGCATACGTCAGGACCTGCCAAACGATGTTGAGGTCGATGGCCGCCTGGGTCTTCAAAACGCTAAATCCGATCGCGAACGCAATGAGCGTGACGACGATGCTCACGATCGATCCATAGCTGACGCTCAGCACGCACAGCTTCACGTATGACATCGGTGGCCGTGCCCGCGGGCCGAGTGCGCGGCAAACGTAATATTGAATGGGCGTCAGGATCGCCATGCCTATGTACTGCACGATCTCGTTCGTCACGACCGTCGCGCTGTTGGCCGTATTGGGAACGTTGAACAGCAGGGCGAACGCCCTCGGCACGATGACGTAAGCGAGAGTCATCTGCGCACCGACTAACGCCGTCAGGAGACCCCAGTGCGAACGGTATACCGGATCGTCCGTCAGCCGGATGATGGTCGCGACAGGGTGGACTAGAAACGAAACGACGACCGAGAAAATTCCAGTGTCGCGTTGGGAGTTCAAGAACTCCGACTTGATCGCGCCCCAGCCCTCCGGCCCAGCGAGCGCCGGGGCGGCGGCACCGCACCCGCTACAGAATTTCCCCTGCAATGGCGTGCCGCAATGGGTGCAGAATCCGGAACTTGCCGCTTCGCTTCCCGCCATGCCGAGCACCCCCGTGCTGTCCCGCAGATTCTTCTATCATGGCCGAACACCCGCAGAAACTGGCGCCGCAAGCCGTTCGGAGTTATGCAGCAGTTCACAATGTTCAAATGAAGAGTCGACGATGGCTGACAGCTCACGTGTAGCGATGGTGACGGGCGCGGGATCAGGGATCGGGCGCGCCGTTGCCCTGAAGCTTCAGGCGGCAGGATATGACGTCGCCCTGCTCGGACGGCGCGTCAGCGAGCTGGAGAAAACCGCAGCAGACGCAGCACCCGGTGGCGGCAGCTTCCTGATCACGCCGGCCGACGTGATGTTCGAAAATGCCGTCCACGGCGCTTTTCAAAAGACGCTGGAGGTCTTCGGCCGCCTCGATCTCCTCTTCAACAATGCCGGCACGTTCACCCAGGGCGTCCCGATCGAAGATCTGCCCGTGGAAGAATGGCGGCGCGTCGTCGACGTCAACCTGACCGGCCCGTTTCTTTGCGCGCGCGAAGCCATCCGCATCATGAAAGCGCAAACGCCGAAGGGCGGGCGGATCATCAACAACGGCTCCATCTCGGCGCAGGTGCCGCGTCCCTACTCCGCTGCCTATACGGCGACGAAGCACGGCATCACCGGCCTCACGAAATCGATCTCACTCGATTGCCGCGCCGACAACATCGCCTGCTCGCAAATCGACATCGGCAACGCCGCAACCGATTTGACGGCCAAGATGGCAGACGGCATTTTGCAGGCCGATGGCCGCGTGATGGTCGAGCCGCGGATGGACGTCTCGCACGTCGCCGATGCGGTGCTCTACATCGCCAACTTGCCACTCGATGCCAACGTGCAGCAGATGACGCTGATGGCGACCACGATGCCCTTCATCGGACGCGGCTAGCCTATTGCGTTGGCTGGGCGGGCGCCTCGGCGGTCGCCCACAAAAGCCAGAGCGCGACGAGCAACAGGCCGATCGCGAGCACACGTCTCACGACTTGCATCTGCGCCGTGTTCGCGAGCAATGGCCGCGCGCGCGCTGCCAAGGCGACGATCCCGCCATGGACGACCGTCGCCACCACGACGTAGGCAATCGTCAGCGCCATCGTTTGCGCCACAAGCGGCTTGTCCGGATCGATGAACTGCGGCAGCACCGCGATATAGAAAACCGCAGCTTTCGGGTTCAACACGTTCGTCAGAAAGCCGCGAAAATAATACCGGTGGGAACTCATGTTCCCGCTGGCATTGCCGGTCTCCGTCGCAGGCTCTCCGCGCCAGACATCGTACGCCAGCCACAGCATATAGAGCGCGCCTGCCCAGCGGATGATTTCATACAGCAGTCGCGATTGCGAAACCGCCGCCGCCACGCCCAGCGCTGCAAGAATGCCGATGAGCAGCAGACCGGAGGCGACGCCGGCAACCGCCGTGAAGCCCGCCCGCCGGCCGTCGGCCAGCGTCACAACAGCGAGATAGGTCATGTTCGGACCGGGCGTCAGCTCGACCAGAAAGGCAAGCCAGATGAACGCGAGCGGCACTCCAAGAACGGTAAGTTCCTGGAGCGCGCCGGTCATCACGATGAACCGGGGATCTTAGGCAGAGAAATCTCATCGACGAGAAACTTCGTGAGATCACGCGTAAGATAATGGACGTGCTCGGGAAGCTCGCGCCACTCCCGGATTTTCAATTGCGCGGGATGATCGATGTAGTCGGAATGTACGAGCACCGTTGTCATCCCGAGGCTCGACGCGGGCACAAGATTGTGCGGCATGTCTTCGAACATCGCCGCCTGCGCCGCCGGAACTGCGTGCAGCTTCAGCATGCGGTCGAACGCTTCCCGCTCGGGCTTCGGAACGAATTCCGTCGCCGCGATATCGCAGATATCTTCGAAGAGATCGAGGACGCCGAGCTTTCGCGCCACGTTCTCTGCGTGAACGCGCGAGCCATTGGTGAAGATGAGACGGCGGCCCGGCAGCTTCTTGATCGCGGCGGCGAGTTCCGGCAACTCCGGCACGACGGAAAGATCGATGTCGTGCACGTACTCGAGGAACGGGCCGGGCGGCAGCTTATGCACGCGCATCAGCCCGGCGAGCGTCGTTCCGAACTGCCGGTAATAGGCTTTCTGCAAATGCCGCGCATGCTCGCGCGGAACGCCGAGCTTCTTGGCGATGAACTCGCTCATGCGCAGATCGACCTGCGCGAAGAGATTGCAGGATGCCGGATAAAGCGTGTTGTCGAGATCGAAGATCCAGGTATCGACGTGACCGAACCCACGCTTGGCCACAGCCTCGATCAGCTTTGGCAGACTGGATGCGTTCACGACTGAAGCCATCAGGCTTTGCCCCGCTTGCGCTCTGCGCGCCTGACGAGTGTACCGACGCCGTGTTCGGTGAAGAGTTCGAGAAGGACGCAGTGCGGCACGCGGCCGTCGATGATGACGACACCTTCGACGCCCGCTTCCACGACTTCGATGCAGCCCTCGATCTTGGGGATCATGCCGCCCGAGATCGCGCCGCTCTTGATCATCGCGCGAGCGTCCTCGATCGAGAGACTTGGAATAAGCTGCTTGTTCTCATCAAGCACGCCGGTCACGTCCGTCAGCAACAGCAGACGCTTGGCCTGCATGCGCGCGGCAAGCGCCGAGGCGAACGTGTCGGCATTGACGTTCAGCGTCTCGCCGCCCCGCCCGATGGCGACGGGCGCAATCACCGGAATGAGATCGGACTTGGAAATGACCTCGACGATGTGCGGGTTGACCTCCACCGGGTCACCCACATAGCCGATGTCGATCTCCTTCATCTCATTCGATTGAGGATCGGGCATCTGCGTGATCTTCTTGGCGACCATCAGGTTGGCGTCTTTGCCGGAGATGCCGACAGCCTTGCCGCCCTGCTGGTTGATCGCGGAGACGATCTCCTTGTTGATCTTGCCCGACAGCACCATTTCGACGACCTCGACGGTCGGCTTGTCGGTCACGCGGAGGCCGTTGATGAAGTCCGATTTGATCGCGAGCTTCGACAGCATACTGCCGATTTGCGGCCCGCCGCCGTGCACGACGATCGGATTGATGCCGGACTGCTTGAGGTAGACGATGTCCTGCGCGAAGGCCTTGAAAAGCGCCTCGTCGCCCATGGCATTGCCGCCGAATTTTATGACGACGGTCTTCTCATCGTAGAGAATGAGATGCGGTATCGCTTCCGCAAGGATCCGCGCCTGTTGATGCGCGCTCAAAGGCTTTTCGGCCGGCGCAGCAGCAGCATTTTCCGAATGACTTTTCGTTGACGTCACGCGCGCCCCCTTTGCCCATTCGATCGCGCCGGCGGGGAGCCGGTCGCCTCGTGGCGGTCTTATAGCTTCTCGGCAAAATGCCTCAATGAATTTCCCGGTCTTTGCCACATCCGGGCGCTACTGCCGCAGGCTGTCACGGCCAGTTGGGGACTAAAGTCATTCTGCCATCCTTCGGCGTCATGGCCTTGCTATAACCTTGCTATCAGCATGTACTTTCGGCACGTTAAGGCAATGAGTCCTGGCCAGTTCTGCCCGTCTTGGCCTTCAGTTCAGGAGACGTCGTGGGCGTGACGGCCACAGATTTTGCACAAATTCCGATGTCGTCCGATCTCGCCGCCACACTGGCGCGGGGAGCCGACTTCGCAGGCTCCAGCGGCGCGGCCGAGGTTTCGCTTGAGCATGTGCTCGCCGCCCTTTGCGACGATCCTGACGCCTCAGCCGTGCTGGACGCCAGCCAGATGGATGCGGAACGGCTGAAGGCAGATGTGGTCGAGCGCGTCCTGGCCAATACCGCGCCCGCCTCCGAACCGCACGATTCCCTTGGCGTATCGAAAGACGTCCGCCGCATATTGGAAGCGGCCGCAGCTGCTGCGCGTGGAAGCCGCCGCCGCGACATCAACGGCGCCATCGTGCTCGCGGCCATCGTGGGTGACGGCCAAAGCCTGGCAGCACAAATTCTCGAAGCGCACGGATTGACGTTCGACAACGCCATCCGCGCCCTGCAAGCCGCACTCGCCGCACCGCGCGAAGCACCGGCTCCAGCACCCGCGCCACCGCCTGCCCAGCAACAGCCGCAGCCGCATCAGCAGCAGCCCGTCGCGGACGATGTGCTGGCCCGCGCCCGCGAACGCGTGCAATCGCGTTCAGCGCCATCGTTGCGCGATATCATGAACGATATGCCGCGGCCCGCGCCCCCGACTCCGCAATATCCGGCTCCCCCGGCCGAAGCACACCCCGGGCCGATGCCAGATTTCGGCGAGCCGCAACCCTCGCTCGACACCGGCCTCACGGCTGACCCTCGGCTCGGAGCCGATCCATATGCGCCGGCTGGCAGCCACGGTTCAGCTCCGGCGTCACCGGCCTCCTCGGATCCGGGCCCGCACTTCGGCGGCGAAGGCGAACCGCAACAGCGCCGCGAGCCGAGTTTCGGCGACCGCGACCTGAGCGCGCCAAGTTTTGGCCAGCCGTCAGGGCCGCAGGCACCTGAACCATCGCTGCGCAATCCATCCGCGCCCGAGCCATCATTGCCGGTTCCACCTCGCCCCCAGCACGGACCAGCCCCAGCGCCTGAGCAGCATTCCTATCCCGCTGGCCCGGCCGCGCCTGAGGCGAGCCCCGCGCCGCCTTCGGAGATTTTCTCAGGGCTGCCGCCGCGGCCTCAGCCTTCGCGCGTCCTGCCGCCGCCGATCCCGCCCGGCGCACCGATCGGAGCCCCCCTTGGTTCGCCAATGGGTCCGCCGCTGGGAGCGCCGGCGCCAAGCGGCCCGGCCGGCCCACGCATGCGCGGTCCCGTGCCGCCCAATGCGCCGATGGGTCCTGCGACGCCGCTGAATGCGCCTCTTGGGCCACCGCTCGGCATGCCCGGCCAACGACCCAATCCTGGTCCGGGCCCCGCGCAAGCTCCGGGCCTCGGACACGATACCTCATTCCGCTCGGGTCCGCCGATGGGCGCGCCGCCACAGCAGCGGCCTGCGCCCGACGGCAAGCCGCGCCGCAAGGTCAAAGGCGCGAAAGGTCCCGCCGTCGAAGCCGGACAGCTCGCGGAAAACATTCCCCGCACGATGCGCGTGGGTAAAACTTCGCGGGCCGAAATCCGCATTGCCAAGGCCTCCGTAAAAGCCCTGACCGAAGGGCTCGATGGCGATGGCAATGTCTGGCAGCACTCGGTCGCCGTCACGAAAGCGATGTCGGTTCGGCTTCGCGCTCCTGAAGGCGGCTTCTTCATCGAGTCAGCCTCGCCCGAAACGCAATGGATCGAGAGCAATCTCGGCTACGCAAGCGATGACTTCGCGAGCTGGCGCTTTCTGATCACGCCGCAGTCGCGCGGCTGGTCGAGCTTGCAGATCATCGTCTCAGCGCGAACGGTCGGTGCCGATGGCGTTGCCGCCGAAACGGCGCTGCCCGATCAACTTATCGAGGTAAAGGTTCGCACCAACGTCGCGCAAATGCTGAAGCGGGTCGCCGGCTGGACGATTTCCGCCATCATCGGCGGCGCGCTCGCAACATTTGGCGGCGCGGCGTCAGGGCTGATGCAGAAATTTCTGAACTGACGAGAGCGGCGAAGGCCTTAGCCGCCGTGCGATTCGAGAAGCTGCGCAATCGTCCCGCGCAGCTCTTCGAACCCGAGCCCTTTTTCCGATGACGTCGCGATGATGGAGGGATAAGCGGCTGGACGCTTCGCGAGCGCCTTCAGCGTGCGCTCCTTCACCTTCTCCAATTCCGTCGGCTTGATCTTATCCGCCTTCGTCAGAACGGCCTGATAGGAGACGGCCGCGCCATCGAGAAGATCGAGGATTTCATCGTCGGGCGGCTTCAATCCATGGCGCGCGTCGATCAGAACGAAAACTCGGAGAAGCGTTCGTCGTCCGGCGAGATACGCGCGGATGACCTTGTTCCAGGCGGCAACCTTGTCCTTCGGCGCTTCCGCAAATCCGTATCCCGGCATATCGACGAGAAACAGGTCGGCTTCGGGCTCCGTGAAGAAGTTGAGCTCCTGCGTGCGCCCCGGCGTATTCGACGCCCGCGCCAGCCGCAGCTGTCCGACGAGCGCGTTGATGAGGCTCGATTTGCCGACGTTTGAACGCCCCGCAAACGCGATCTCCGGCCTGTCGTCTGGCGGCAGATGATCGAGGTCGGGCGTGCCGCGCGCAAACGTCCAGGCGCGCGTGAAGAGGCGCCGGCCTTTTTCGATTTGGTCAGCCGATAAGGCCTGAACCTCAGTCATGAATGGTATCCGGTGAAGGGCGGCCCCGAAGAGAGCCGCCCGCCTAACTCATTTGCCTGAGCCGCTGCTCGGCTTGAAGAGGCGCATCAATGGAGCAAACGTCCGTTTGATGTTGTCGAGCAGGTGAAACTCGGCGCCGTTCTTCTTGTTGATCAGCATCTGCTGCGCAATCGACAGCGTATTGCTCCATGCCCAGTAGATCACGAGACCAGCCGGGAAGCTCGCCAGCAGGAAGGTGAACATCACCGGCATCCACTGGAAGATCTGCTGCTGGATCGGATCCGGCTGCGGCGGGTTGAGCTGCATCTGGATCCACATCGTGATGCCCATGATGATCGGCCAGATGCCGATGTGCAGGAACTCCGGCGGCGCGAACGGCAACAGCCCGAACAGGTTGAAGAGCGACGTCGGATCCGGTGCGGACAGATCCTGGATCCAGCCGAAGAACGGCGCGTGGCGCATGTCGATCGTGACGAACAGCACCTTGTAGAGCGCGAAGAACACCGGGATCTGCAAGAGGATCGGCCAGCAGCCCGCGAGCGGATTGATCTTCTCCTTGCGGTAAAGCTCGAAGATCTCTTTCTGCTGCCGCTGCGGATCGTCCTTATGCAGTTCCTTGATGCGCTGCATCTCGGGCTGCATCTTCTTCATGCGGGCCATGCTCTCATACTGCCGGTTGGCGAGCGGGAAGAACGCCGCCTTCACGAGCACGGTCAGGATGAGAATGGTGACGCCGAAATTGTGAACGATGCCGTTGATGAACTCCATCAACTGGAAGAGCGGGCGGGTGATGAAGTAGAACCAGCCCCAATCGATCATGCGGTCGAAGCGCAGAATGTGCAGCGCATTCTCGTACCCGTCGATCAGAGAAGCCTTCTTGGCGCCGGCGAAGAGATGCGATTCCGTTCCCTTCCGCATTCCGGGCTGCACGGTGATCGCGCCGCGCAGGAAATCGGTCTGGAACGCATCCTTACCGCCAGGATCACGGGCCGGAAGCGCCGAGTATGTGGCGCGATATGGCACCGTTTGATCCGGAACGAGCGCAGTCGCCCAGTATTTATCCGTGACGCCCAGCCAGCCGCCGATGACGTTGTCGAACGTCGTCGGCACGCCGTTCTTCAAGGCGTTGGCGAAGGTGAATTCCTGCAGGCCGTGATCGCCGGAAACGCCGACGAGGCCCTCGTGCAGAACCGAGAAAACCATGGACGGCGGATGACCGCTGCGATGGACGCGCGCGTAGGGCATCAACGTCACTTCGCCGCCGGTCTTGTTCTCGAACTCGTCGACGACTTTGAACATGTAGTCCTTGTCGACCGACATGGTGCGATGGAAGACGATGCCCTGGCCGTTGTCCCACATCAGGCTGACCGGGGTTTCAGGCGTGAGCGTCGAACCGCCGACGACCGTCCAGTTGCTGTCCCGATCCGGAACCTTCACCGCGGAACCCGCCTGCGGCACCCAGCCGAATTCAGCGAAATAGGGATCCGCCGTGCCAGCTGGCGACAGAAGCGTGACCATCGGGCTGTTGGGATCGAGCGTCTCGCGATATTTCGTCAGCACAAGATTGTCGATGCGCCCGCTCTTCAGATCGATCGAGCCTTCGAGCGACGGCGTCGAGATCTGGATGCGCGGCGATTCTTTCAAAATCTCTTCCCGCGTGAGCGGCTTGGCGGGCGGCGGCGAGACCGTGCCGGGAACTGTCGCAGACGGAGGCGCGACCGGCGCGTTGGCGACGTTAGGCGGAACCTCCGACGTAGAAGTGCCCCGGTTCTGAGCCTCGAGTTCCTTGCTGTATTCCTGGCGCGCCTGCTCGTGCTGGATTTGTGGACGGGCAAAGAAGTACTGCCATCCCATCAGCACCAGGACCGATAGCACCACGGCGAGCATTAAATTGGTCTGGTCTTTGGGATCGTTCGGAGAGCTCATCAAATCCTCGAGGGCGCGGCGCCACTGGCAGGGGCCTCATTCAGGCCGAAGCGATGGCGGAAACTGGTCATAAAAGGAAGGGGACACCCAGTCACGCTGAACCTTTTTTGTCAGGTCTGGCGGGCCGGCTACGGTGCAGCGCCGACATGGCTTGGCCAATGTCGCCAAGAATGAGGGCATAGGGCCGGTCTAGAGCGGCGTGGCGGGCCACCACGACATAGTCGCAGGCACCGAGCTGTCTTTGCTTGAGATCCGCCGCAAACGCCGCCTTAAGGCGGCGGCGAATACGGTTACGCGTGACCGCGTTACCGATCTTTTTCGTAATCGTGAAGCCAAAACGCGGACCATCGCCCGCCCGCTTTGCATCTGCGGGGCGTTCGCGCATTTCGATCAGAAATGCCGGCGTGGATGATCGCCGGCCGCCGCGCACAGCAAGAAATTCTGAGCGCGCCTTGAGCGTGGGCAGGATGGGAATGACAGCCTCCAAAGCCGCAAAGCGACAGCGGGGGCCTTCGCGCTAGACCTGACTAGGCCGAAAGACGCTTGCGGCCCTTCGAACGACGGCGAGCCAGAACTCTCTGACCACCGGTCGTCAGCATACGCTTGCGAAATCCGTGGCGGCGCTTGCGAACAAGGCGGCTCGGTTGATATGTGCGCTTCACGGAACTCTCCGTCCAAGTCTCTTGAGGCCGTCCAACGAGGACCGGCATATTGCTTACTTATCCGAGACTTACCAATACACATCGCTCCGGGCTCAAGACCCTGGCACAGTGCAGATATCTCGGGAATTCGCGCCCTTATAGTCGCGCCCATGTGGCAAGTCAACGAGGCGTGAGCAACCCGCCCCCTAGCAAGACGCGCCTTCGATGAGAACAGCCTCTCGGCAGGGGATAGCGGCCGATAACGGCCACAAAAAGCACCGCCCGCATATTAAACTACATCAATATCACGTTGAAACGACGCGCGGGGGCGCTCGGCGGCCCTGGCGAGCCTGATCCCACTCCCATTTCCGGAACGCGCTCAATGCCCAAGGACAAGGCCGTAGACACGCCCCAGGCCCAGACCATCGAAACGGACTTCTGCGTCATCGGCGCTGGCGCCGGCGGGCTCGCATTGGCCATGGCCGCGACCGCCTTTGGCCAACGCGTGGTCCTGATCGAAAAAAATAAAATGGGCGGCGACAGCCTCAACTACGGAGGCATTCCGGCCAAAGCCCTGCTCGCTGCGGCCAAACGCGCCCACGCCATGCGAACCGCATCATCATTTGGCATTCGAGGTGTCGAGCCGCTGATCGATCCGGTGGCCGTTCACCATTACATCACCGACACCGTTGCCGAGGTCTCCCAGAATGCTTCGGTCGAGCGTCTCTCGGGTCTCAACATCCGCGTCATCACGGCCGCAGCCAAGTTCATCGGTCGCTCGACGGTTGCAGCGGGCGATTATCGGGTCACCGCGCGCCGCTTTGTGATTGCCACCGGCTCATCACCCGTGATCCCCGCCATTCCCGGGCTTGCGGATGTTCCCTTTTTCACGACGCAGACGATCTTCGAGAACAGGACGCTTATTCCCCACCTGATCGTCATCGGAGCGGGATCCGCCGGCCTCGAGTTCGCCCAAGCCTATCGCCGCCTCGGCTCGCGCGTGACCGTGCTCGACGTGGGCCAAGCCTTGAGCGGCGAGGATCCCGAACTCGCCGTCGTGCTCCTCACGCGGCTTGCCCGCGAAGGCATCGCGATCCGCGAAGGCGTGCAGATCAAAGGCATCTCAGGCGGTCCTGGGAAAATCGCCGTCGAGCTACAGACGGGTGATGACTCGGAGATTCTCGAAGGCACGGCGCTCCTCGTGGCCGCGGGGCGCAAAGCCAACATCGCCGACCTCGGCTTGGATGCGGCGAGCATACGCGTTGCGCAAAATGCCATCAAAGTTAACGGCGGATTGAGAACGACAAACTGGCGCGTCTACGCGATCGGCGGCGCGACCGGTGCCCCAAGTTGCGCGCACATCGCCAGCGAGCATGCGGGCGTCGTGTTGCGCAGATCGCTCTTCCGTTGGCCGTTCCGGACGAAGGGCGAGCACGCGCCGCGCGTCGTCTTTACCGACCCCGAACTCGCAACGATCGGCCTCAGCGAAACGGAAGCGCGCACCAGCTACGGCAGGATTTTCGTGCTCCGGTGGCCCTACCACGAGAACGACCGGGCCCAGATCGAACACGAGCCCGACGGGCACATCAAAGTCATCACCTCGAAGCACGGAAAAATTTTGGGCGCAGGCATCGTCGGAGCGGGCGCCGGCGAATTGATTCAGATGTGGTCGCTCGCCATATCTCAGGGCCTCAACATCAAGGCCATGACCGAATGGGTTTCACCCTATCCCACGCTTTCGGAGATCAATAAGAAAGCGGCATTTCGTTACTTTGCAACGGCTCCGAGCAGCCCATCTCTGCGCAAAGTGATCGCGTTCCTTGCCAAGCTCGGCTAATGATCTCCGCCCATGGAGAAGTTCGATCCGGTGCAACGCGCAATTACCAACGACGGCGCTCCCAAGACTGACGGCCTGAAGGCGAAGTCCTCCGTCGCCAGCGCGCCGTGGCACGCGGTAAAGCAGCTTTGGGAAAGCCGCAGTCTTCCGGCAAAGCTCATCATTTTGACGGCCGCATTCGTGCTGCTCGCTGAAGCTCTGATCTTTTTGCCCTCAATCGCAAGCTATCGCGTGACCTGGCTGCAGGAACGGCTGACGGCAGCGCAGCTTGCCGCTCTCACCTCCGATGCATTCCCCGGCGGACAGATCCCCTCCGCTCTGCGCGCCGACCTTCTCCGTACCGCACAAGTCCGGGCCATTGCTTCGCGCAGCCAAGGCGAGCGGCGCCTGGTGTTTCCGCCCGACGGTGATCTGACGATCGACTACGTCTATTATCTGCCGCCCGAGCCCGACACGTTTTGGGACGGCCTGACGACGCGTCTTGAGCAGGCCAAGGATGCCGTGGCGACGCTTATGTCGGCTGATCGCACCATTCGCGTTGTCGGCCACAGCGGCCCCGATCGCAACGACCTGATCGAGATTGTCATTCCCGAAGCGCCGCTCAAGGCGGCGATGATCCGCTACGGGATGAACATCCTGTGGCTGTCCATTATTCTATCGCTGCTGACGGCGGGCGTCGTTTATTTCGCGCTGAGCCGTCTCTTCGTGAAGCCGCTGACGCGCATCACGAGCAACATGCTGCGTTTCGCGGAAGATCCCGAGGACCAGAACCGCATCATGCCCGAGACTGGGCGCAGCGACGAGATCGGCGTGGCCGAACGCGAGCTCGCCAGCATGCAGCGCCAGCTCGCCAATTTGCTCACGCAGAAAAACCGCCTTGCGCAACTCGGCATGGCCGTCTCCAAAATCAACCATGACCTGCGCAACATGCTCGCCAACGCGCAGCTGATATCGGACCGGCTTGCCGATCTGCCCGACCCGACCGTTCAACGCTTTGTGCCCAAGCTCATCGCCTCACTCGACCGCGCGATCCAGTTCTGCAATTCGTCCCTGCAATTCGGCGGCGTTTCCGAAGCGGCCCCGCGCCGCGAATTGATGCAGCTGAAGCCGCTCGTCGAAGAGGTTGCCGACAGCCAGGGCCTGCCGCGCGAGGGCGCCGTCGCCTTCGTCATTGAAATGGACGCTCTTTTGCGGATCGACGCCGACCGCGAGCACCTCTTCCGCGCCTTGAGCAACCTCATCCGCAACGCCGCGCAGGCGATCGAAAGTGTTGAAGGTAAAACCGACGGCGAGATCCGCGTCGCCGCCCATCGCGAAGGCCGCAAGGTAGTCGTCGATGTGATGGATAATGGCGCCGGCGTTCCGCAAAAAGCGCGAGAAAACCTGTTCAAGGCCTTCCACGGCTCGACGAAGAAGGGCGGCACGGGGCTCGGCCTCGTCATCGCGGCGGAGCTTGTACAGGCCCACGGCGGCTCGCTGACGCTGGTCGAGAGCAAAGCAGGTGCCCATTTCCGAATCGAGCTGCCCGACCGCCCCGTGAATTGATTTCTGCCGGGCTTGTGCTGCCGCCCGTCAGACAGAAGGCCGCAACCCTCTGCGCGCCCTCCAGATTCGAGATCTCCGCGCCACTTGCAGGGAGCGCGGCGTCTCGTCCCTCACACTCTTCTTCGAAGCACTTGCGCTCGGCTGCGTGACCCACTAGAGAGGGTGCTTCGCCGCCCGGCCACGACGCCGGCGGGGCTTCAGCCCCAGCGGTGGACAAAGCGCCGGTAGCTCAGTTGGATAGAGCACCAGACTACGAATCTGGGGGTCGTGGGTTCGAATCCTTCCCGGCGCGCCACATCCAAAAAAACTCGATTGATTCAGCCGCGGGAGCGGCACCAGACCGGACGAAGATGAGAACTCTTCGTCAAGGCCCGATCTGCGATTAGCCTCCGAGGTCCTGTCGCGGTGCCGGCATTCCGCGCCTCAGCGGACACGGCATCGACGTCATCCGAACGATGCTTCTGACCCGAACGAATATCGGCCGATAGAGTGTCTGAGACATCGCCGAGTGAGGCCCGGGGGTTTGCTATCGCGCATCGAGCTTTCGACGGACCGCCTCAAGCTCTTCCATGCGCGCTTTGACTTCGGGCCAGCGTAGCGCGCTGAGCCGCGCGATCATCGCCTCAAGTAGAGCGGAGATGGGTGCAAACGAATCCCAGTTCGAATTGACGGCGATCCTCAATGCGAACACGTGCTCCGCAACCGCCGACAACGGCGACAGCCATTCGTCCGTAAACAAAATGATCTTCGCCCCACGCTTTGCGTCTGCCGCCAAGACGTCTTTCGTCAAGGGCGAGCGCAGGCGCGCTTCGAACTCAAACCAGCTTCAGCAGGCGGCTTTACGCGCGCTTTGACGGCTAGGTCCGGGGCAGCACTCGTATGCGAGTTGGGCCTACTCACGAGGGGTGAGAATTCTCATCCGTCGCCTGTCCCGGACGCTGCGCGGAGTTCTCGTGCATCCGCGAGCCCCACGAGCCAATTGCAGTTGCCAAGCAGCAACAAACGGCTTGGCGTTCCTGCACCACTGAACTAAATGACGCTTCGTTCGTTTTCTGAACAAAGATCGATTCAAATCTGTTTTAATATACTCATGCTGCACAGGCTCATTCGCTATCTGGTGACCTCAACAGTCCTGCTGACCATGGCGGTCGCGGGCCTGCCGGTCTTCGTTTGCGTGAGCCAAGCGCACGGGGCGATGATCGAGTTCGGTGGAACGCACCTCGATAAGAACGAGGCGAATGCCAGCCACCACACATTATTTGTTCACGTCGAAGATTCAGCTCAATTTGTTCACGTCGAAGATTCAGCTCACTCCGACCCCTGCGTCGACTTCCGCCTGGAACGCGGGACGATCGTCCAGGAAAGCCGCAGCCATCAGCAGTCCTCGAACTTCGACGCGATAGACAGCACGCCGCCTTACGCTGTCACCCTGCCGTCGCGTTTAGAATCCGGGACTACCGGCTTCGTCTATCAGGCAGCCCCGCCAGACATTTCCCCTACACTGCGCGAGCGTCGAACCATCGTTCTTCGGATTTAGAGCCTGCATTCAGTGCGCCCCGCCGATGTGCGGGACGGCCGCTGGATTGCTCAATCCGATAGAACAATGATGGAGAATAAGAATGACGCGCGCCGCCGCGAGGCATGGCGCTGGTGAGCCCGTTTGGCTTAGCGGCCGAAAGACACCAGCACAGCAAGACTTCAATTTCGTTTGTTCACGCCCCAAGGGCCGTAGCCACTCGACCAAGAAACTCACCTTGGCTCTGGCACTCGGCTTGTGGCCGCTGCTGGCGGCGCCCGGCGTCAGCGCCTCGATCGGCACCTCACCGGAACCGGAGCGTCCTGGCCTGCGAACCGCGAACATGATCCTCGCCGACGCTCACACGTACCGGCATTGTCACAACCTCTCCCGGCGCACGTATTGCCACAGGGAGGGCAGGTTGCCTCAGAACTGGCCGCCCAATTCGAATACGCCCCACCGGGGTAAATCGAAGAAGGCGCCATGCTCCAGAGGCGCGCCTGGCTGCTCGCTCGACAAAAGATTCGAGCAAGGCTGAAGCACGGGCAAGCTGTGCGAAGCGGAGAACAGGCGAGCCTTGGACATCCCATCCGGCTCTGCGAACTCCGGCCGTCCAGCTTAGCCCCTCCTCATCAGCGCCAGGCCGGTTCGATGCCGTTCTCAGCGCGTCTGCAAGTGGACCACTCACCATGAAGCGACTTCGTCTCATCGCCGGCGGAATGAGCGCGGGCATCCTGATCGGCGCGCTGTCACTGTACGCGATGATGCGCGTCACTGACCACGGCCACGACCATGACCATAAGGCCGGGATCGAGCACACGGAGTCCGATGCCGGACACGAACACCAGCACGAGCATCCTGACGGTGCCTCAGGCCATACGCACGGTAAGAATGAAGCAAACGGCCACCACGCCGGCGAGGGCGAACACGCACACGATCACCACGGCGGGCACGGCGAAGACGAGGAGGAGCATGAAGGCAAGGTCGCATTAGGTCCCGCGCAAATCGCGGAAGCTGAAATCAGCGTCGCACCGGCCAATGCGGGGCTCATCAGAAAACGTCTTCGCGTTGCAGGCACCGTCATTCCGGATCGCAACCGCGTCGGACGCGTACCCGCCAAGGTGATCGGCACAGTAGCTGAGTTGAGAAAGCGGCTGGGCGACGAGGTAGCGGCCGGAGAGGTCATCGCCGTGCTCGATAGCCGCGAGGTCGCCGATGCCAAAAGCGAATACATCGCCGCGCTCGTCAACTATCGGCTTCAGGAAACGCTTCACGAGCGCGAGAAGACGCTTTGGGAGAAGCAGGTCTCCTCGGAGCAGCGCCTTCTTCGCATGCGGGCGACCTTCGAGGAAGCGACTGTCCGCCGGGACGTCGCGCGCCAAAAGCTCTCCGCCTTGGGCGTGAGCGACGAAGCTGTTGCCCGGCTCTCACAATCCGGCCAACCGCCAACAGGCCTCGAGCGCTATGAGATTAAAGCGCCGATGAGCGGCCGTATCGTCGAGCAATTGGTGGACGTCGGCACGCCGATGGGCGGCGAGGGTCAGGCTCACGAACTCTACGCAATCACCGATCTCTCGACCGTGTGGATCGAGCTGACCGTCTCGCCTCAGGACCTCCCGCAAATCGACACGGGCCAGTCTCTGACGATAGAGGCGAGCAACACCGGCGCCCGCGCGACGGGAACGATCATTTTCACCAGTCCGATGCTCAATCTCGATACCCGCTCGGCGCGCGTCATTGCCTCCGTTGAGAATCGCGAAGGCCTCTGGCGGCCAGGGACGTTCGTCACAGCCGAGATCGCCGTTTCAGAATCCGAAGCGCCCATCGTCGTTCCAAAAGCCGCAATCCAGAAAATCAAAGGCGAGGACCACGTGTTCGTGCGGACGGCCGAGGGCTTCGAAGCCCGGCCGGTGAAGGTGGGCCACGACGATGGAACGTCGGTTGCCATTGCGTCGGGTCTTGAAGGCGGCGAGCCGGTCGCAACAGCCAACACCTTCCTGCTCAAGGCCGAGCTCGGCAAAGCCGAAGCCGAGCATGTGCACTGAGACGAGGATCGCACAATGATCGCCAAGCTGCTCGCATTCTCGGTCCGTCAACGTTGGCTGGTCGTAATGCTGTCCGTCGCTGCGGCGGCGTACGGCATTTATTCACTGAAAAAGCTTCCCATCGATGCCGTACCCGACATCACCAACAATCAGGTTCAGATCAATACCTCTGCACCAGCGCTGGCGCCCCTCGATGTCGAACGGCAAATTACCTTTCCGATAGAAAACGCCCTCGCCGGAATCCCGGGCCTCGAATATACGCGCTCGCTGTCGCGCAACGGCTTCTCGCAAGTGACGGCTGTCTTCTCGGAAGCGATGAACATCTATCTCGCGCGCCAGCAGGTGAGCGAACGGCTACGCGAGGCGGAAAGAAATCTGCCCGACGGCGCAACGCCAAAACTCGGACCGATCTCCACAGGCCTCGGCGAGATCTACATGTGGACCGTGCGCTACGCGCCGGAGCCGCAAAAAACAGAAGCCGGCAAGCCCGGCTGGCAGCACGACGGCAGCTACGTCACCCCAGAGGGGCAACGGCTGACGACGGAGCTCGAGCGCGCCGCCTATCTGCGCACCGTGCAGGATTGGATCGTTCGCCCGCAGATGCTCTCGGTTCCGGGCGTCGCAGGTATTGACGCCATCGGCGGGTACGAGAAACAGTATGTCGTTCAGCCGGACCCCGCACTCCTCACAGCGCTCAATCTCTCATTCGCCGACGTGGCGCAGGCGCTCGAACAGAACAATGTCAATCGCGGCGCCGGTTACGTGGAGCGCAATGGCGAGGGCTTTGCGGTGCTCAGCACCGGCAGGCTCACCAATCCTGAGCAGATCGCCAATACCGTCGTCGCATCCCGCGATGGGAGCGCCGTCCGCATCAAGGACGTTGCAAAGGTGACGATCGGCGGTGAGATCCGAACCGGAAGCGCCAGCGAGAATGGCACCGAAGTTGTCGTCGGCACCGCCTTGATGCTCATCGGCGAAAACAGCCGCACCGTATCGGCGGCTGTCGATGCGAAATTACAAGAGATCAGACGCAGCCTGCCGCCGGGCATTGAAGCTCAAACCGTGCTCAACCGCACGCTCTTGGTCGACGCGACGGTAGCAACCGTCAGTAAGAACCTCGCGGAAGGCGCGCTGCTTGTCGTCTTCGTGCTTTTCCTGCTTCTCGGAAATTTCCGTGCTGCCCTCATAACGGCCCTAGTCATTCCGTTGGCGATGCTGCTCACGCTGACGGGTATGGTGCAATGGAAGATCAGCGCCAACCTGATGAGCCTCGGCGCGCTCGACTTTGGTCTCATCGTCGATGGCGCGGTGATCATCGCGGAGAACACGCTTCGGCGTATCGCCGAGCATCAGCGCAAACTTGGCCGCAAACTCGAGCTCCACGAACGGCTGCAAACCGTCAGCAAATCGGCCGACGAGATGATCAAGCCGACGGTTTACGGCCAAGCCATCATCATCCTCGTTTACGTTCCCCTGCTCACCTTTAGCGGGGTCGAAGGCAAAATGTTCGAGCCGATGGCGCTGACCGTCATCATCGCCCTGCTCGCCGCCTTCGTACTGTCGCTGACGTTCGTACCAGCGGCCATTGCCATCGTTCTGTCCGGCCGCGTGGAAGAGAGGGAAAATGCTCTCGTTCGATCTCTGAAACGCGTTTACGAACCGGCGCTGCAAAACGCGCTCACGCGGCCAATAGCATTTATTTCCGGTGCGGCGGCGTTGCTTGCATTAGCAGGCTTGCTATTCACCACGCTCGGACAGGAATTCATTCCCACGCTCGATGAAAAGAACGTGGCGATGCACGCCATCCGCATCCCAAGCACGTCGCTGTCACAAGCGCAGCAAATGCAGCTTGGATTGGAAAAGGCGATCAGCCGCCTTCCCGAGATCGCCTTCGTCTTCTCGAAAACGGGCACTGCCGAGGTCGCATCCGACCCTATGCCGCCCAACGTCTCGGACACCTTCATCATCCTGAAGCCGCAGGAGGAGTGGCCAGATCCGAGCCTCAGCAAGGACGCGCTCCTGAAGAAGATCCAGAGCGCCATTGAGAAGCAGCCGGGCAACAATCTCATTTTCTCGCAGCCGATCCAGATGCGCTTCAACGAGCTTTTGGAAGGAACGCGCGGCGATCTCGCGGTCAAAGTCTTCGGCGAGGACTTTGAACAGATGCTGACCGCAGCCAACCGGATTGCAAGCGCCTTGCGGAGCACGCCTGGCGCCACGGACATCAGCGTCGAGCAGGCCTCAGGCCTGCCCTTCCTCGAAATCAAGATCAATCAGGAAGAGATCGCGCGGCTCGGCTTGAGCAACTCGGCTGTGCAGGACGTCATCGGAGCCGCCGTCGGCGGCAGAGATGCTGGAGTGCTTTTCGAAGGCGACCGGCGCTATCCGATTGTCGTGCGGCTGCCGGATGATGTTCGAGGCGACATCGAGAAGCTGAAGCATCTCCCCGTTCCTCTGGCCCCGGACCGCACAGGTAAAGTGTCCTCGATCCTTCTGGAGCAGGTCGCCGAATTCGCATTCACCGAGGGCCCAAATCAGATCAGCCGCGAAAACGGTAAGCGGCGCGTCGTGGTGAACGCAAATGTCCGTGGCCGCGACATCGCCTCCGTAGTGGCGGAAGCACAAGCAAAGGTCGCGAACCAAGTGAAACTTCCGCCCGGCTATTACATCTCCTGGGGCGGGCAATTCCAAAACCTGCTGGCCGCACGCGATCGCATGATGATCGTGGTGCCCGCCTGCTTCTTCCTGATTTTCCTCCTGCTCTATTCCGCGCTTGGCTCGCCGCGCGACGCGTTGCTCGTGTTCACCGCCGTGCCCCTGGCGCTGACGGGAGGAGCGATCGCGCTCTGGCTGCGCGACATGCCGTTTTCCGTCTCAGCCGCAGTCGGATTCATTGCGCTGTCGGGCGTCGCCGTCCTCAACGGGCTCGTCATGATGACGAGCATCAATCAACTGATCGAAGCTGGAATGGAACGCCGGAAGGCAATATTCGCAGGCGCCGTCACGCGCCTTCGACCAGTTGTAATGACCGCGCTCGTCGCTTCGTTGGGATTTGTTCCGATGGCCCTTTCGACCGGAACAGGCGCCGAAGTCCAACGGCCGCTCGCCACAGTGGTGATAGGCGGATTGGTGAGCGCGACCCTGCTCACGCTGTTGGTCCTTCCGGCATTATGCGCAAAGTTCACTGGCGGCGAGGCAATCAAAAGATGAGCAGGCTACGCCAAGAATTTCAGCCCACTCGCGACCAAAACGTCCTTGACCGGCCTCCGCCAATATTATGCTATCGCAGGAAGAGCCTTAACTCCGTTAGGAGGTAGGGTCCCGGTCGAGCGTTCGGCCTCATTCCATCTTCCCAACATGGAAGCTCACTGTGGCGGATGCCGGCTGGAGAATTGGTGTGCTGTTTTCCCGCACAGGGGTCACCGCAGCGGCCGAAATCTCAGAAGCCAACGCCGTGCTCTTGGCGGCCGAAGAAATCAACGGCGCGGGAGGCATTCGCGGCCGGAAGATCGAGCCAATCATTTATGATCCGGCCTGCTCGATCAGCAAATATCGCGAAGGGGCGGTGAAGCTACTGGCTCAGGATGGCGTTCGTATCATCTTCGGCTGCTACACCTCCTTGCAGCGGAAAGCCGTTCTTCCCGAGGTCGAGGCCTATCGCGGCCTCCTCTTCTATCCGACATTCTATGAAGGCTACGAATACTCCGACCGCTGCTTCTATGGCGGAGCCTCGGCCAACCAGAATGCCGTCGCCCTGGCGCGCTATCTCATAGAAAATCATGGCAGAAGGTTTCTGCTCGTCGGCTCAAACTATGTCTTTCCATACGAGTACAATCGCGTCGTAAGCGATCTCGTCAACGGCGCGGGCGGCAGCGTGCTCGACGAGATCTATGTGCCGGTTGAACCCGAACAGCAGGACTTCGACAAGGTCATAAGGCAAATCGAGAAGCATCAGCCCGAAGTCATCGTTTCGACCGTCGTCGGCACCGGCTCGCAGCTTCTCTATGAAACCTACGCGAAGGCCGGGTTCGAAGCCGGCAAGATGCCGATTGCAAGCCTAACGATGACGGAAGCCGAGGTCGCGCTCATGCGGCCGGAAGTGATTGCGGGTCATCTGACGTCGGCATCTTTTTTCGAAACATTGAGCACTGAGAAAGCGCGCCGGTTCGTGGCAAGCTTCAAGAGACGCTTCGGCGATGACGCGCCGGTCACGGCCAGCGCCGAGGCAGCCTACTGCCAGGTCCACCTCTACGCGAAGGCGTTGGCCGCGGCCGGTCGCGACGACCCGGATTCAATCGCGCAACAGCTTTCAGGATTGGAGTTCGACGCGCCCCAGGGACGCATCCGCATCGATCCCGGCAATCATCATACGGAGCTTTGGTCGCGCATCGCGCGCATCGATGCGATGGGAAAGTTCAACATCATCTGGCAATCCGAAACGCGCATTCGGCCGGACCCCTACTTCGTAACGGCTGGCGAATGGCCCGCCTTCTCGCGCCAGCCAGATCACAAAACATAGATCGGGTCTCACAGTGGCAACGAGACTGATACGAGATCTGAAAGGCCTGCGCGTTCAGGTCCTGCACCCGCCGGATACGGACGGCATGAGGCTGATCGAACATCTTCGCCGCATCGGCTGCACCTGCGAAGCAACGTGGCCCCTGCCCGATGCGATCGATCCATCGGCGTCAGTCGTGATCGCGGCGATCGAACAGGAAAATCGAGACAAGATCCTTGATCTTTTTTTGCCTGTAGAATCGTCGGATCCCGCACTGCTCGCGGTCGTGTCCTTTGAGGATCCGAGCACGCTCCAGATTGTATTGGAGTGCGGCGCGCTTGGCGTCATCGAACGACCCATTCGCCCGTTCGGACTTTTGACGAACCTCGTCATCGCGCGATCCATCTGGCTTGACCGTCAAAACGCCAACAAGCGCATACGCAAACTCGAGCGGCGTCTGACTAGCAACAACCAGATCGCCAAAGCCAAAGCGATCCTGATGCAGACCCAAAGTCTCACCGAGGATGCCGCCTACGACAGCATTCGCAAGCGTGCGATGGCCAAGCGCATTCCGATGGACGAACTCGCAAGCGCGATCATCAACGCACATGAACTCTTGACGTCGAGGCCAAGCGACGAATAGTAGTTAGTTCAGAATTTCTCGCTCAATGACGAGCAATATCATCTTCGATATGTGACAGTGCCGTCACGTATCCTCCGGCTAGGAAAGCCCGCGCACTCCCCCACAACGGGAGTCTGCGGGCTTTTTTTGTTTTGCGCATGGGCAACGCCGGAGACGAGCAACAACGGATCGAAAAAGGGCTGAATGCATGCTTCGCATAGACCGCATCGTGGGGGATCGCGCCGATCCCGTTATGCACGAACGGCTGCACAAGCTGGAGCACCATGGCACAGTTGAAATCGTCAAGCTGCCCGTCACCGATCTCGATCGCCACAGGCTGCGCGCGCGAACGGACGGCGGCGAGGAAGTAGCGATCACGTTGCCGCGCGATGTGCATCTCTTCGACGGAGCAGTCCTTCACATCGACGACACGCGAGCCATCGTCGTACGCGCCGGCGAGCAACGCTGGATGCGATTAACGCCAAGTTCCATCGCGGACGCAAACGAGCTTGGCTATCACGCCGGCAACTTGCATTGGCGCGTGCGCTTCGAAGGCAACGACATTCTCGTCGCTCTCGATGGTCCAACGGACACCTACGTCTCGCGTATCCAGCACTTCATCAAGCACGGTCGAGCTTCCTGGACCGAGGAAGGCGAATGACGGCCAGGGCTCAAATGCTTCTCGCCCTTCAGCACGCCGATAGCCAGTTTCCCTCGGGCGGTTTTGCTTTCTCCCAAGGCCTCGAAGCTTCGTCGCAGCTCGAAAGCCGGCTCGGCAAATTCGATCTCGAAAACTTTGTGCAAGGCCAGATCGCCCATCGCTGGGCGGAAGCCGACCGCATTGCAGTGACGCGCGCGCACAGATGCAAGGATGATCTGACGGCGATCGCCGACTTGGATGCAGAAGTCGAAGCATCGACATTCAGCGACCTGCTGCGGACTGGCTCACGCCGCAACGGCATTGGCCTTCTCACATCCCATGCGCGCCTCGGCATAGCAGGCGCCGAACGCTACCGCATGATGGTGAAAGCGCATTCGGCCCACGGCCACCTTGCCGTGGTTCAAGGAATGCTGTGGCACGCACTCGGCCTCGACGAGGCAACGGCAGTGCTCATGAGCGGCTACCAAGCCGCCGCCTCCTTGACCACGGCTGCGGTGCGGCTCGGCCTCGTCGGAGCGATCGAAGCCCAAGCCGTGCTCGGCCGCGCGCTCGCTGTCGTCGACGACTTCGCCGGCCGTCTCGTCGAAAACGACGAGCCAATAAGGTCGTTCGTTCCGCTTGCCGAGATCGCGGTCGCGACTCATGGCGCGAGCGGACAACGTCTCTTCTCAAATTGAAGACGAGGATCTGGAACGCATGCTTCTTACGCCCACCGAGCTCGAGCGGCTCACAATCTTTACGGCCGCGGAACTTGCCCGCAAAAGGCGCGCGAAAGGCCTTCTTCTTAATTATCCGGAAGCGGTCGCGCTGATCTCCGACGAAATACTCGAAGGCGCACGAGAGGGCCGGTCCGTCGCCGAAATGATGTCGCTCGGCTCGCAAATCCTGACGCAAAGCGATGTTATGCCAGGCGTGGCCGCAATGCTGCCGATGTTGCAGGTGGAAGCAACGTTCCGCGACGGCACCAAGCTCGTCACTGTTCACGATCCGCTGCGGCCAGCCGCGGAGTTCGAAACGACCGACGAGATCCATCCCGGCGAAATCATCGCCGAGGAGGGCGAGATCGAACTCAATGAAGGCCGCCGCAAGGCGACGATAAAAGTCGTCAACACGGGCGACCGTCCCGTTCAGATCGGCTCGCACTACCATTTTTTCGAAGTCAATCGCGCGCTGGAATTCGATCGCGACGCCGCATTCGGCATGCGCCTCGACATCGCAGCGGGCACCGCTGTTCGCTTCGAACCGGGCCAGGACAAGCTCGTGACGCTCACGGAATTTGGCGGCAACCGCCACTTGTCGGGCCTCAACGCTCTGTCGGACGGACCAGCAGACGATCCGCAAACAAAAGCCAAGGCCATCGCTCGCGCGCGCGAGGGCGGCTTCCGCGGCAGCTGATCAAAGGGAGAATACCGTTGGCAATTCTATCTCGCGCTGCCTATGCCGCCATGTATGGGCCAACCACTGGCGACGGCGTCCGGCTCGGCGATACCTCGCTGGTCGCGGTCGTCGAAAAAGACCATGCCGTCTATGGCGACGAATGCCTGCACGGCGGCGGCAAAACCTTGCGTGATGGTGCCGGGCTCGCGGCCGGTGTCACCAGCAAGGAAGGCGCGCTCGATTTTCTGCTGTGCAATGTCACGGTGATCGATGCCGTCGTCGGCATCGTAAAAGGCGACCTCGGCATCAAGGACGGCAAGATCGTCGGTATCGGCAAGGCTGGCAATCCCGATGTCATGGCCGGTGTCGATCCGCGCCTCATCGTATCGCAGGCGACCACGGTACGCGATTGCGAAGGCATGATCGCCACCGCTGGCGCCATCGATGTCCACGTCCACTTCGACAGCGCGCAACTTTGCGAACACGCGATCGCATCGGGCATTACCACCATGCTGGGCGGCTCGCTGGGACCCATCACCGTTGGCATCGACTGTGGCGGCCCCTTCAACGTCGGCAAGATGCTGCAGGCCGCCGAGGAATGGCCGATCAACTTCGGCTTCCTCGGTCGCGGAAACTCGCACAAGCCCGCATCCTTGGTGGAGCAGATCGAAACAGGTTGCCTGGGCCTCAAGCTGCACGAGGACTGGGGCAGCATGCCCGCCGCCATCGACATGTGCTTGACGGTCGCCGATCAGATGGACTTCCCCGTCCAGATCCACACCGACACGTTGAACGAGTCGGGCTTCCTGGAAGATACGCTGGCGGCCATCGGCGGCCGCACCATTCACATGTATCACACCGAAGGCGCAGGCGGCGGCCACGCGCCTGACGTCATCCGCGTTGCGGGCGTTCCTTGGTGCCTGCCCTCGTCGACCAATCCGACCAATCCATATACGGTCAACACGTTCGACGAACATCTCGACATGACGATGGTTTGTCATCACTTGAACCCGTCGATCCCCGAAGACGTCGCCTTCGCAGAAAGCCGGATCCGCGCTCAGACCATCGCGGCCGAAGACATTTTGCACGACATCGGCGCAATCTCGATGCTGGGCTCCGACAGCCAGGGCATGGGACGCATCAACGAAGTCGTCTGCCGCACGTGGCAACTCGCCGACAAAATGAAGTCTCAGCGCGGCAGGCTTCCCGAAGAGACGACCAAGTTCGGCGACAACGAGCGTATCAAGCGATACATCGCCAAATACACCATCAATGCCGCGCGCACGTTCGGCATTGCCGACCACGTCGGCTCGTTGGAAGACGGCAAGATGGCCGACATCGTCGTCTGGCATCCGGCCTTCTTCGGCATCAAGCCTGAACTCGTCATCAAGGGCGGCTTCATCGCCTGGGGCGCCATGGGCGATAGCGCCGCTTCGCTCATGACGTGCGAACCCCGCATGCTGCGCCCGCAATGGGGCGCGTTCGGCCGCGCAAGCAAGGCGCTGTCAGCCTGCTTCGTCAATCCGGTGGCAATTGAACGTGGTCTCTCGGTGTCGCTTGACCTGAAAAAGCCATTACTCCCGGCCCAAGGCACCCGAGCACTCTCGAAGAAAGACATGGTGCGCAACGACGCGTGCCCCAACATTCGCGTCGATCCGCAAACCTTCGACGTCTTCGTCGATGGTGAATTGGCCACCTGTGAACCCGCGAGCGAACTCCCGCTTGCGCAACGCTACATGTTGAGATGACGCCATGAACACAAAGCCCTCTTTCGAGGAAGTGCAGATCTCGCGCGTTGGCGCAGCGCGCGTCGGCATCGGCGGACCGGTCGGATCGGGGAAAACGGCGCTCATCGAACGCCTCATCCCCGCGTTCGCCGAACGCGGCATATCGCTGGCGATCGTGACGAACGACCTGGTGACGGCGGAAGATGCTAACCGCATCCGGCGTTCGGGCCTCATTGATCCCAACCGCGTTGCCGCGGTTGAAGCCGGTGCCTGCCCTCACACGGTTATTCGCGAGGACCCAACTCTCAACATCGCAGCCGCCGATGACCTTGAAGCGCAGTTTCCCGATGTCGAGCTGATCCTCATCGAAAGCGGCGGCGACAATCTCGCCTCAACTTTCTCGCTCGACCTCGTCGACTGGTGGATCTTCGTCATCGACGTTGCGGGTGGCGACGACATCCCGCGCAAGAACGGACCGGGTGTGCTCAAATGCGATCTCCTCGTCATCAACAAGACCGATCTTGCGCCACATGTTGGCGTGGATCTCGCGCGCATGGAAGAAGAAGCAACGGCCGCCCGGAAAGGCAAACCGCTCGTATTGACGAACTGCAAGCAGCAGACAGGAATTGACGCCGTCGTCGATCGCATCTCTTCGGAAGTCTTGTTTCGATGAATGTGCATTGGGCGCGGAAAACTCCGGACGCTTCCGGCGATGGCGCACCTCGCATGGGCAGATTCGATCTGGAGTTACTGCGCCACGGCGCGCGCACGGTGATCGGCCGGCAGTTCGTGTCCTACCCGTTCCATATGACACGCCCATTCTCGCTTGACGCTGCTCTCCCGCATCTGATCACGGTCTACCAGCAATCATCCTCAGGCGGTCTCTATCGCGCCGAGCAGCTCCAAAGCCACTTGAGCGTAAGAGCCCGCGCCGCCGCTCACGTCACGACGCAAGCCGCCACGATTGTTCACGACTGCCATGGTCAGCCCGCGATGCAGTCTGCTGAAGTCGTCCTGGAGGATGAGGCCTTCCTCGCGCTCACCCCTGACACGCTGGTTCTGTTCCCCGGTGCGTCCTACGTCAGCGACTTGAACGTTCGCATGGGTCCGGGCTCGATCTTCTTCCTGGCCGAAGCCATCGCCCAGCATGATCCTAAGATCGCATCTCATCCATTCGACACGTACGTCTCAAACGTGATGGTCCGCGACGCGAACGGCAAGCGTCTGCTCAGCGATTGCCAGCGCATCACTGGCGAGGCCTTGGCATCGGCGGCCTCGCCTATTGGCAAGTGGAGCGTCGTTTCGAACTTCATGCTTCTGGGCGCTCCCTCACGTTTGCCGCGACGAGCCGAACTCAACGAAATCCTATCATCCGTCGCTAACGCGGTCGCAGGCGCGAGCGAGCTTCCCAATAATGCGGGCCTTGGCGTGCGCTGCCTCGCACAGGACGCCGTCGCCGCGCGCCAAGTTGCCGAGCAGCTATTCTCGGCATGCGTCCGCACGGCCCTCGGACATCAGCCCGCGCCAAGACGAAAATGATGAAGCGGCGTTCGCCCATTCAAAAACAGGAGACGTTATGATCAAAGCAAAAGGAATGATCCTTGCGCTGCCCGCGGCCATTCTCGCAGTGAGCGCAGGCACCGCAGAAGCCCACGTCGGGCACGGCTCGGCCATGGGCTTTACGACCGGCCTGCTGCATCCATTGTCAGGCATCGATCATCTTCTAGCAATGGTGATGGTCGGCGCATTCGCTGTGCAGCTTGGCGGTCGCGCGCTCTATTTGATCCCAGGAGCCTTCATTGCCGCGATGGTGCTCGGCGGCATTCTCGGCGCATCACAAGTTTCCATGGGCCCCGTGGAACTCGCGATTGCACTGTCCGTTTTCGCGCTCGGTTTGGCCGTCGCGTGCCGCATCAATCCGGCATTACCCGCAGCTGCGGCGATCGTAGCGTTCTTTGGCGTCTTCCATGGTCACGCGCACGGCACCGAAATGCCGGACATGGCCGCTGGCTTGGCTTACGGCGCAGGCTTCGTAGCATCGACCGCGTCACTTCATGCAGCGGGCCTCGCCATCGGCCGTTTGACCGGCGAGCTGAAAGGCCGCCTCGGCAATGCCGTTCTTCGCGCGATCGGCGCAGCCGTCACATTGGCCGGAGCAAGCCTGATCGCAGGCGCCGTCTGAGAGTATAAAAAAGCCGGGTGATCACGAAGGACGGGCCTCGTGATCACCCGGCTGCGCCTTCTCGGAAAGAAAGGCGGCTTATCTCAGCTTGCTGAGGCTCGTGTCGAACGACAGGCTCATCATGTAGCGATCGCCGCAAGAGCCGCGCTGGCCGATGAACGCGGCACACTCGCTGCCTGAGAGATCGGCGCCCGTGTAGCGAAGATCGAGCGTCATCGACTTGTACGTAAAGCCGACGCCCGCATTCCAGAACGTGTAGTCGGGCGCGAAGTCGTCGCTCACCCACTGCCGCCCAAGTTCAGCCGATACATACGTGCCGATGTCGCGCGGCAGGCCGAAGTCCGGCAACGCCAAACGGCCGAAAACCGACGAATGCGTACCGTCGATTCCGTTGTAGCCGATGAACGAGCTCGTCCAGTAAACGTTCGCGCCGATGGTCAGGTCCTCGCTGAACGCGTATTTCGCGATGCCGTAGATCTTCCAGAAGTCGAGTTGATGGCCCGGGTCCTCGCCCAGGTAATCCATGTAAACATAACCGCCGTCGAGCGAGAGCTTGCCGAAGCTGTGGCGCACACCGCCGTAGTAGTCGAACTCCGCATACGGATTGGTGCCTTGGAAATCGACGTTCGACGTCCAGATGCCGGCATAAATCCCGTTGCTGAAGTTGACCTCGGCATAGCTTTGGATCGCCGGGCGCCCGCGCGTCTGCGAGACACTGCGCAAATTGTATTCGCTCGCAATCTTGGTGCCGAACAAGATGTCGAACGCCAGTGGAGCGGGAGCGGGATCGAACTCGCCCGCCAGAGCAGGCATTGCGGCACTCATGGCGAAGGCGCCAGCCAACAGCGACAGCTTTATTGAAGACATACTCTCTATTCCCCCTGGGTTCTGAACGACCATCGTTCAAGATGAAGTTGCCGCCGGCCGGGACAGGCGCCGTTTTCAGGCTGCTGCGAGCCCGCCCCCTCAGGCATCGCTGCTCCCGCTCATGCGTTTGAAAAGAAAGATATTGGCGCCCTGCCCCGCGCTTTCGGCGGCGGGAACGTGCAACTGCTCGGTCAAATAGCGAAATACGATGCGAGCGGCGGCTGGAGACAATGCCGGCTTCCAGAGCCAGATATCCCGCTCGCGATCCACGCCCTCGCGATCAAACATCGCCTCTTGCGCGTCAGCAGCGCAGCCGACGCGCCACTCGGCAGCCTGGCCGCCAAATTCCTTTATGTAACTCAGGAATTCGAACTTGATCTGCTGCGGACTGAAGATCATCGCCATCAACCCGGCTGCGGCCGTAGGCGGGCATGCCGTGAAGTCTCCGGCGTGCGCGACCGCCATGCCTCAACCAGAGCAGAGCCTTTGCGCTTTTCATCTGCGGACATTTGCCCGACGACCGCTTCGAGCGCGTTGAGCGCATTGCCGACGCCGTGCTGCGCGGCAAGCGACAGCCACACGAAGGCTTGCACGCGATCTTTCTCGACGCCGATTCCATTGGCGTAAAAGAACCCGAGGCGCGCTTGCGAGGGATAGTGTCCGGCCTCGGAAGCTCGGCGGTACCACTTCGCAGCGAGCTCAGGATCGGCCGGTATGCCCTCTCCCTTGGAATAGAGAGTAGCGAGATTGTATTGCGCGAAAAGATCGCCCTGCTCGGCGGCCTTGGTGAGCCACACCACGCCGTCCGCCACATCCCGCGCGACGCCCTGCCCCATCGCAAGCATGGCGCCAAGGTTGGTCTGCGCAAGGACATTCCCGGCCTCTGCGCTCTCGCGATAGAGTTCGACCGCCTTTGACAGCGAAGTCGGAACACCCTCACCGTTGACGTACATCGCCGCGAGCCAGGCTTTGGCGTCGGCATCGCCTTGCTCCGCGAGTTCGGTGAACATGCCGAAGGCCTCACCGAAGGCTTCTTTCTGGTAGGCGCCGACGGCGAGAGCGATCGCCTTGTTGTCACCGGCATCGTATTTGAGAGAGAGCATCGTGCTTAACCTCGCGCATGCTGAAAAAGGGGTTGCGAGAAAAACTGCCGTGGAGCCCGCGCCGCGCGGCGGGCGAGCATGCGCTGCATCCAAAGCCCTTGCGGATCCCGCTGCAGAGGAAGCGCCGAGCCGATCGTCTCGGGACGCGAGTTCGTGCCCCAACGCACAGTGCCATGATGATCGGCACATGCCTTGGCCGCGCGATGCTCGATTTCCTTCGTCCAGAATGCCGATGCGCCGTTTTCGCGAGATGGGCTGTAGACGAAGTAACGGCAAAGTGTTTGCCCGAGCGCCGTCTGCTGCAGCACGATCGCGCACGTCTCGTCGCCCGCTCTCATGAGGACGAGATTGGGAAACAGCCAAGCGACAAGGGCGGGCTGTTCCTCGATAGACGTGCGGGCAAGCGTCCACACACGGCCTTCGTCTTCAAGCATCGGCGCACCTGCCGCGAGGTGCTGGCCGAGAAGTTTCCAATTGGCGGGAAACTCCAGCCAACCCGAAGAGACGAGCCGCGATCCGTCTCTGAAAAAGCCGCCGGCTTCATTGAGATCGGCAAACGCCGTTGCGCTCGACTCCGGCTCGACATCGAGATTGACGAAAATAAGCGGACCGAGTTGGCCGGCATGAGCGGTCAAGAGGCGCTCAGGGCGAAGGCCGAGATATTGCTGCATCTCGGGCGTATCGTTACCAAGATCGCGAGCGGGAATTGCCGCCCGGTCGCGGCTATAGCCACAAGACGTGAACGAGCACTTCGTCTTCTTCCCGGACTGGCATTGCAGCGGGATAGCGCGGCAGCCGCCGTGCTGAGCCTTGTTGAATCGCGCTTTGAACTGGTTGCCGACACGTTGCACATGAATACCGTGTTGGCCGACCGTGAACGGCAGTAGGTCCCCGTCGTGTGGGATTTCATCTTGCGTGCCGATAGAGACCCAATCGCGCGTCCAGACCGTCTCGTCTTCCATCAGGCTGAATTGCAAGGAGCGAAACGCGACGGGCGGCAGCACGCGTGCCTCACCCGGCCGGCCTATTGCCTCGGCATAAAATTCTGCGCTGGAAAGATCCTGGCCTTCGTCATGGAAGCCGAGATCAGGACGATGAAGCATGCGCGTTGCCCTCATTCATTGAAGGGAGTGCAAATGGATTTTTTGAGAGATGACCGGTGCCCAGGAATGATCCCCGGGCACCGGAGTGGCCTTCCTCAAGCTTGAGTAACGGGCGCCGGCGTCTCGTAGTCGGCGCGGCCGCGATGCTTGATGGCATCAGCGGGCGGCGGCGGCAGCGGTCCATCCATCATGAACCGGTTGAGCACGTTGCCAACGAGCGTCGAGACGTTGTTCTTGCCGTTGTTCCAGGGCAGAGATCCGCAGAAGGCAATCGACGAAAACGCGAAGCAAGCACCGCCGTTCGGCGTCTCGTGGAAGGCGATATCGCCGCGCACCCGCGGATGTGTCGTACCGTCGAGACCCTGCTGGTTGAAGCCGAAGTCCTCCATGACGAGGAGGTAGGATTCGGGATGCCGGCCGGCCGATGTCGCAACCGCAAGCGTGTGTGGAGGTGAGCCGAGCGTCACGTCGACGATGTCGAGTTCGAGACCCGCACAGCCGCCGCCGACAAGACCGAAGTTTCCGATCGGCTCATCGTACGAGATGCCTTCGAACGCCCAGGCAACGCGCGGATCGAGGCTGTCCGGCGTACGGCTGAAGTACGACGAGACGTCGAAGCCTTCGCACGTCATGCCGACGCCGGCGACCGAGTAGAGCGAACGGCCGCGATAGCGCCACATGCCGCCAAGTTCGCCGGTACCCTGGTGATAGTACTCGCCAGGTTCCGCACGCCACGTGCGGATGCCCGACTCGCAACGCCGCATCTCGGTGATGACACCACGTCCAAGCGAGTCGTAGGCCGGATGGAACGAGTGCACCCAGTACCAGGCGTCCGCGCCCATATACATGAGCCTGCCGCCACGCTGCGTGTAGTTATGGAGCGCGTCGAGCTGCGTACCCGTGTTGTGCTCGGGGTGCGAGCCGGTGATGATGACGTTGTAATTCTCGAGACGCGCGAGACCGTCGTAGCTGACGTCCTCATCGGTGATCACATCGTATTCATAGCCCATCGTCTCCAGCCAGTAGATGAGATGGAGATCGGCGGGATACTGCCACGGTGCCTGTGCGAGGAAGTGATCGTACTTCGGCCGCATCGAGAGGATCGGGCGCAGACGCGACGAAAGGCAGATGCCCGAGCCGTCGGTGTGCGTGTCGTAGATCGAACCGCCGTACTCGCGGTGCTCTGCGAGGAACATGTTCTGGTGCTGCATGATCGGCACGCGGTAGACGAACAATTCAGCGCCGCCCGCGTTGCACGCCACATGCTCGTTCGCATACGCCATGTAGCTGGTCGTCGGAACCATCACAGCGATCTTCGACTGCTCCTTGCCGATCTTCGGAACAACCCAGAACGGGATGTAGTCCTCATCGCCTTCGGAGGTAGTAAGCTTCAGCGCGTAGAACCGGCTCTTGATGCCTTCCGCCGGGACTTCCCACTCGAGATCGCTCACCCAGCGGGCGTTATCGACATCGTCGTCGTGGAAGTGGATGGCGCCATATTCTTTCTTGGCATACTTCCAGTCGAAATTCTGGCCGCTCCAGTTGTAGCCGGTCAGAGCGCGCGTGGGGCAATTGACGAGTTGAGCGTCGAAGCGATACGGCCCGTTGTCCTTGGCGACGATCGTGTCGATGCCGTCCCAGAAGTCCCAAGCCGCGACGATGGCTTCCGAAAGCGCACCCGTCGGGCCGGAGTTGCGCCGCTCAGTGAGGCCCGGCTGCGCGCCGCCCTTCATCTGCTCGATCTCGAAGCGGTTGAGTGCCTTGTTCGAGATGCGTGGGCTGTCGATCTTGCCGTTGTACTTGCCGGTAAACCAAACGCCGGCCGGCAGTGATGACTGCGCCAGAGGATCGTCGTTGATCTTGTCGACGTAAGCTGCGAGTGCGACAGGCGCCGGCGTATGCGCGATCTTCGTCTTGATGGTCGCTTTGACGGGCTCGATGACAGGATCCAGCGCGTAGACGATCTGCGGCTCGTGATAGAGCACGACCTCACCCGTCGCGGCGTCGAAGCTCGCGGCAACGAAATGCCAAGCGTGATCGCGGATCGGAACGCCCGTCGTGATCTTGTGCTCATTGATCCGCAGCTCGAGGCAGCCTTCCTCGCTGATGAAGAGGCCATAGCCCTTGCCGTCCATCCACTTCGTCACGAGGCCCTGTGCGCCGTGCTTCCAATAACGCGGATGGGTCTTAGGCGTCGTCGGCCAGATCCAGCACTGCAGCGTGAAGCTTTCCAGATGGAACTGCGGCGCATCTTCGACGTATCCGTACGAGCCGCTGTGAATGATTTGCTTGCGGCCCTTGTAGACGCCTTCGACCTTCGACGAGATCGGCTTTTCGATGAAGCCCGGACCACGCGGATTGGTATCGCCGTTGATCATGTGGACGACTTCGGCCTTGTACTCGGAAGGCCCGTCGCAGTTGATGTAGAACTTGATCTTGTCGCCGGGGTGCACGCCAAATTTGTCAGCGTATCCCGTCAGCCTCATGGCACACATGGTAGTCTCCAGTTACGTTGCTTCCCTGCACATGGCTCCGCCATTCGCGTCCTCGACCAAAGACGCGGCAGGAAATGTATTTATTTGCGAAGCAGAAAGGGCTGAGGCCTCTCTGCGGTAGAGGGAGTTAGGTCACCGGCCAGTTGTCATCGCGGTGCTTCCAGCCTTCCTCGAAGTGCTCCGGCATGCCCGCCGTCTCCGGCAGCTCATCGAGCCGCATCAAGAAGATGTCGTGCTGAATTTCCTGCTCGTCCGTATAGACCTTGTCGTTGACGAACACCGGCGGCACGCCGCGAATGCCGGACAAACGGCCGATACGCCATTCCTGATCCACCTTCGTGCAGATGATGATGAGCTTGCCCTTCACTGATTCGCCGCGCATCCGCAGCAGAACCCGGCGAAGCAACGGATGTTCGTGGGTGCCGCCGGTAAGGACCGTCGTATCGCCTGGCGTCTCGCACTTCAGCACCGAGAAGCCGGCGACACCCTTCATGGATTCCACGCATTCCTTATGCAGGCGGATCAGCTCCTCCCGCTCGGGCGTGCCTTTCTTTGGAATAGAGATCATTTGCACTCCGTTGTTTGGCGGTTGAGTTTCTGTTCGACTATCCGGTGCCTATTCCGAACCGCCACGGATGGCACCAATTCCCAAGTTGTTCCTTCGCTAGATCGTCATGTGCTGCTCGACGAGTTCATCGGTCATTTCCGAAATCGGACCACGGGCGACCACGCGGCCGTGATCGACCATGATGAAAGCGTCGCCGAGCTTGCGCGCGACCTTGATGTGCTGCTCCGTCAGGATGAGGCTGATGCCGTACTCCTTGTTGAGCATTCGCAAGATCTCGCCGATCTCGTGCACGATGTTGGGCTGAATGCCTTCAGTCGGCTCGTCGAGAAGAAGGATTTTCGGATCGACCGCGAGCGCACGCGCAATCGCGAGCTGCTGCTTCTGACCGCCGGACAGCAAACCGGCACGGCGATCGAGATTTTCGCGAAGATAGGGAAAGATCTTCAAGCAAAGCTCCGGGATATCTTCCTGCTTGTCGGTGCGCGCGAACGTTCCGAGCAGAATGTTCTCCCGCACCGTGAAGTCCGAGAGAATGCCGCGTCCTTGCGGAACATAGCCCAGCCCATACGTCGCGCGGATGTACGTGGGCTTATTGCCGAGCTCTTGACCGTCGATCCTGATGGCGCCGGTCGACTTGTCGGTCAGCCCCATGATCGTGCGCATCAACGTCGTCTTGCCGACGCCATTGCGGCCAAGCACGCAGACGCATTGGCCCTGCTCGAGTTCGAACGAGAAATCCCTGAGGATTGGCGTCGCGCCGTAGTAGGAGGTGACGTTATTGAGTTCCAACAGCGTGCTCATGCCGCCTCCTGCTCGCCGAGATAAACCTCACGCACGCGTGCGTTCGCTTCGATTTCACTGAGCGTGCCCTGGGCGAGAAGCGAGCCCATGTGCATCACCGTGACGACATCAGCGATCTGGCGAACGAAGCCCATGTCGTGCTCGACGACGATCAGCGTCGTTGTTTTCCGCAGATCCCGGAAAATGCGCGCCGTCTTCTCGATTTCGCCCTCGGTCATGCCCGCAATCGGCTCATCCATCAGCATGAGGCGCGGCTCCTGCATCAGCACCATGCCGATCTCGAGCCATTGCGTTTCACCGTGCGAAAGATTTCCGGCGATGACATCGAGCCGCCGCGTGAGGCCGGCGAGATCCGCAACCTCATCGAACTTCTGCTTCAGGCCTGCTCTGTGAAACTTGAACAGGTTCCAGAACGGATTGGTTTGGCGGCTGTAGGCGACTTCGAGATTCTGCCTGACGGTCATGTCCCGCAGTACGGCCGGCACCTGGAATTTGCGGCCGACACCGGCGCGCGCGATTTCATGCTCGTCGCGCCCCGTGATGTCCTCATTCGCGAACAGAATGGTCCCCGAAGTCGGCTTGACGCGTCCGGTGATGAGATCGATCGTCGTCGTCTTGCCCGCACCGTTCGGGCCGAGAAGGCAGCAGATCGTGCCTTCGTCGACGGTCATGCTGAAGTCGTTGATGACTTTGGTCGTGTCGAAGTTTTTCGACAGATGCTGGATTTCCAGTAGTCCGCTCATCAGTATGCCTCTTCCTTGATCGCCACAGGCTCGCCCGCGCCGTTGCCATGCGGCGCAGAGGATCGCCGCGAACTCAGCAGCCCAAGACCGGCTTCGAGAAGGCTGGCGAGGCCATTGGGGAGGAAGCGCACGACGATGATGAAGAAGCCGCCGAGCAGAAGGAGCCACGTCGAAAGGAACGTATCGCCCAGGTAGCTCTGCGCGCCTTGGATGACGAAGGCTCCGATCATGGCGCCGATCAGCGAGTGACGCCCGCCGATCGCAGCCCAGATGACCATCGAAAGGCTGAAGCCGACGTCGAGCTGAGCGGGCGACACGTATTGGACGAGCATCACCCAGCAGCATCCGGCGATCGCGGCGATGAGGCCTGAGATGGTGTAGATCATCGTCTCGTAGCCGGCGACGCTGTAGCCGAGGAAGCGGACGCGTTCGGAGTCGTCGCGGATCGCCTGCGTGACAAGACCAAATGAGCTCTGCGTCAGAAGCTTCGCCAGCACCGTCGAAGCGCAGAGGAAGACAAAGACGATCCAGTAGGCAATCGGGCTATAGGGATCGATCTCGATGCTGCCGAGCTGCAGAGCCGACGGCGGCGACAGGCCGTTGGCGCCGCCAGTGTAGGCCTGCTGGTCGAGAATGATCGTGTAGAACGCCGACAGCATGGCGAGCGTCATGATCGTGAAGAAGACGCCCGACACGCGCGCCCGGAACATGATGCCGCCGAACACCACGCAGAAGAACGTCGGAACGGCAATCGCAAGGAAAATGCCCGCCGCCGTGCTCTGGAATGGCACCCAGAGCAGGGGCAGATGCTCCAGGCTGTTATTCAGCATGAACGGTGGGATGGGGTTGGATTCTGTCTGCGTCTGCATCTGCATGGTCATGGCCATGCCGTAGGCGCCAAGGCCGAATGCAATGCCCTGGCCGAGGTTCAAGATGCCGCCGAACCCCCAGCAGAGGCTGATCGACAGCGCCAGCATGCCGTAGACACCGTAAGTGGCGAGCTGATTGAGAAGGAAGCTGTCGTCCTGGAACAGCGGAACAGCTCCGATTGCCGCGAAGAAGACCGCATAGGCGAGCCACTGCGCCGTTTTGTTATGATAGATGTTGCCCATGATTTAGCGGTCCCGGTCTGAAATGCGCCTGCCCATGATCTGCCTCATCGTCTCACCCCACCTTGGGAGAAGAGACCCTGCGGCCTGAATCTCAGGAACACGACGATCAGCACGAAGATGATGAAGCGAGCGAAGGTGTCATTGGTGAAGGACGCGAAAACCGACTGCATCTCACCCGTCACGCCACTCGCCGCGACACTTCCCGCCAGTGAGCCGCCGCCGACGACAACCATGAGAAACGCCTGCACCACGTAGCTCGAGCCCATGGTCGGCAATACGATGGCGAGCACGCCGAAGAGAGAACCGGCAACGCCGGCGAGCCCAGCGCCCAGCGCAAACGTCATCATGTAGACGCGGCTTGAATTGATGCCGAACGAGGCCGCCATATCCTTGTTCTGGACAACGGCGCGAACCTGCACACCAAAGCGCGTCTTGTAGAAGAGCAGCCACAGCGCGAGCACCAGCAGTGCCGTTATCGCGAGAACGATGACGCGGAAGGTCGAGATGGATGCTGAACCGAGCGTGATGGTGCTCTGGAAGATCTCAGGCACGGAGATGTATTTCGGGTCGCTGCCGAAGATCAGCCGCACGCCCTGCATCAGCACCAGCGACACGCCGTAGGTCGCAAGCAGCGTATCGAGCGGGCGCTTGTAGAGATATCGGATGAGACCGCGCTCGAGCGCCAGGCCGACGAGTGCCACGATGACGAACGACGCCGGAATGCACAGCAGATACGGAACGCCGAGATAGTACTGCAGCATGTACGAGCTGTAGGCGCCGAGCATGATGAACTCGCCATGCGCCATGTTGATCACCCCGGCTGTACCGTAAATGATCGTCAAACCGAGCGCCGCAACCAGCCAAATACTGCCGATGCTGATGCCGAGGATGAGCGCGTTGGTAAGCGAACCTATATCCATGGCCAGTGTATTTCCCCTACGAATAGGCCGCAGTTCTTCTGCATCCGCCCTCCCATGAGGGAGGCGTCTGTCGTTTCATTTTGAAATGCGAAATGGGCCCGCGTCCCCGCTCGCCGCGGGCCCAATGCCGTTAGATGACGTTCGTACGAAGCTTGCCGTCGGCTGCCTTCAGCCCGTCCTTCGTGCAGGTGCCGAGGTTCGGATAGATCGAGTAGGGATCGGGAGCGACGTGCTGCTCGGCCGCCTTCAACACCTTGAAGGTTCCGTCTCCCTGGCATTGGCCGATCTTCGGCTTCAGCCAGGTGTTGAAGTTGTTCTCGTCGATCCAGACGAGACCTTCCGGCGACACCTCGTCCTCGACACGAATGCCAGCCGAGTGATCGCGAATGACGCGCGGCGTAACGTTCTCGATGCCGACTGCGGCAGCAGCCTTTTCCAATCCGGCCTTGAAAATGTAAGCGGAGAGGTACGTCTCTTCCATGTTGTAGTGGGTGACGCCGTTCTTGCCGTACTTGCTCTTCAGGAAGCCTTCGACGAACTTTTGGTTGGTCGGGTTGTCGAGCGTCTGGAAGTAGGGCGCAGAGAGGAAATGCCCGGCGCCGAATTCAGCACCCATGGCCCGCGTCTCGATCTCACCGGTCGTGAGCGAAGCAATCGGCATCGAATCGACTTTGAAGCCTTCCTGCTTGAACTGCTTGTGGAAGGCGATGTCGGAAGCACCGACGACCGTCGAGAAGATGAAGTTCGGCTTGGTATCGCGGATCTTGTTGAGCACGGGACCGAATTCCGAGCTGCCGAGCGGAATGTATTCCTCGCCCACCAACTCGCCGCCAACCTGCTCCAGCCAAATCTTGGCGTTCTTGTTCGACTCCTTCGGCCAGACGTAGTTGGAACCGACGAAGAAGACCTTCTTGCCGAACTTCTCCACCATGAAGGGGATGAGGTCCTTCGAATGCTGGTTGGCGAGCGGGCCCGTGCAGATGGTGTTCTGCGTGCATTCCGCGCCTTCGTAGCAGGTCGGATAGTAGAGCAGATGGTTCCGCTGCATGACCGTCGGCAGGATCGCCTTGCGGCTGGCCGAGGTATAGCAGCCGAAGAGCGCGATAACCTTTTCGCGAAGGATCAGCTCCTTCGTTTTTTCCGCGTAGACGTTGAAGTCCGACTTCGCGTCGACGATGACCGGCTCGACGGGGACCCCGTTAATGCCACCGTTCTTATTGATCTCTTCGAATGCGTATTGCAGTACGAGGGTGGAGTCTTCTTCCGGCACTGCCAGCGCGCCGGTCAAAGAAAACAGCAGCCCGACCTTGATGGGTTCACCCTTCTTGAGGGTCGCGCCCCAAGCCTCTTTCGAACCAGGTAGCCAGAGATGAGGCATGCCGACAGCCGCCGATGCGGCCAGCGTGGTCGTGAGGAGTCTTCGGCGCGTGAAATCCATTTTCGGGTCCCCCTGGAAGGCCGGAGCGCGCGTATCTCGCGAAACGCACTGCTAGATGTTCGCACGAGGCTCTAGACCTCGCGTCTAGACGATGCGGCGACTTTCGGCGGAGCGTCAATCACTTTTATTGCCCTGCAAGAAAATTTCTTTTCATCTCGTGTCACCTGCCGAAACGCTGTGCGGCCTGCCCTTTTTTCGCCTCCGCCCCGCTGAAATATCAGGCAAAATACAGCCCTCGCCTGTGTGGCAAGCGCTGAGCGTTGAGCCGACTCCATGCTCGTGTTGCAGGCTGACGATTGACAGCCATACCAGCTTGCGTGTTGTAGGCGTCTAGAACGCCCTTTCCACTTCGCTCGAATCGGAAGCGAATGGGAGCACGTCCTGCCGCTACCGGCACAACACTGAACAAGGCCGCCCTAGACGCATTTCGTCTAGACAGAAAGGCCAACGCTAAGGGAGCTAGCGTAAGGATGAAGGTCATCATCGCCGACGACCACTGGGTCGTTAGACAATCCCTCAAGCAGGTCATGCGCCGGCTTGACCAGAAGCTTGAGACCTTTGAGGCCGAGACGTTCGCAGAGCTCACGGCATTACTCGCCGAGCATCCGGACACGAGCCTTATCCTCCTCGATCTCGTCATGCCAGGCGTCGAGGAACTCGGAGGCCTAAGTGTCCTTCGCTCCCAGTTCCCCGATGTCCCAGTCGTTGTCGTCTCGGTGCATGAAGACGTCGAGCACGTGATCGGCTCCGTCAAGCAAGGTGCGATCGGCTATATCCCGAAGTCGGCGGCAGGCTCCGAAATCGAACGGGCTCTGGAACGCGTGCTCGCCGGCGAGGTGTCCTTTCCGCGGCGGATCATCGAACGATCCTCCGCCCCTGCTGCTCAAGCCAAACCAGCCTCGACCGGCCGCGACCTCGGTGCGCTTACCGAACGTGAACGCGATGTGCTTTCATTGCTGGGCGGTGGCTCGTCCGTGAAAGCTATCGCCGAAGAACTGGGGCTTAGCAGCCAGACGGTCCGCATCCACCTCGGCAATGCCATGAAGAAACTCAATCTCCGCGACCGCACGAGCGCCGTGCACTATGCCATTACGCACTTCGGCCGCGCCCCTAGTGCAGCCAATGGATGATAGGCGCACGAGCCTGCAGGGCGGCGTGGTAGAACTTGCGCCCATCTGGGACGGATTGGACGCCATCGACATCGGCATCCTCGTATGGTCGCCCGATCGCGTGCTCATCTATATCAATGAGGGATTCCATCGCGGCTGCGGCCTGCCCGTCGCGCTCGGAATGCAGTACGACGAATACGTCGCCGCCGTAGCTCAGTCTCACGAATGGGTGCTCCCGTCGGCGCCCGACGACTGGGCGCAGGAAACCATCAGAGACTTCGGCGTCATCAACGAGGCCGACTATCAGTTCGCCACGGGCAACATCATGCATGTTGCGCAAAGGCCGGCAGCACAGGGCGGCATGGTGGTCACATTCACCGATGTCACCGCGGTGAAGCGGAACGAGCGGGAGCTGCGTGAGGCCAAGGAAGCGGCCGAAGCGACCGATGAAGCAAAATCGCGTTTTCTGCGCGCCGCCAACCACGACTTGCGCCAGCCGCTCGCCTCGCTGAAAATCCTTATCTACAATTGCCTCCGTGAGCAGGACGAGGAACAGAGATCCGAGATCCTCCACGCCATGGGCGTGGCGGCGTCGATCATGGAAGATCTCCTCGGCGCACTGCTGCAAATCGGCCAGCTCGACGCCGGCCGCATCCAGCCGCGCATAACGTCCTTCCAGCTCTCCGATCTCTTCGACCGGCTGCGAATTCAGTTTCGCCATCAAGCCCAAGAGAAGGGCCTCCGTCTCAGGTTCGTCACGCCGAACAAGACGGTGTCTACCGATCGCGCGCTGCTGGAACGCATCCTCAGCAATTTCGTCGCCAATGCCATTCGCTTCACCGAGGTCGGAAGCGTTCTGATCGGCTGCCGCAAAGAAGGCCGCGGATTGCGCATCGAAGTCGTCGACACCGGTCGCGGCATCAAAGAGGAAGATTGCGATCGCGTCTTCCAAGAGTTCTACCGGGTGGCCGACGACAACCGCGCTCAAAAGAAGGGGTTGGGACTAGGACTCAATATCGTCATGCGCCTGGCGGAACTGCTCGAGCATCCGATCAGACTGCGCTCCAAAGTCGGCAAGGGCTCCATTTTTTCGGTTTGGATCCCGCTTGGAAACATATGGCACAGCGAAAACGGACTGGCTGCCGAGATCACCGAAGCGGTGGCAGGCGAGTTCGCGGGAACGCCCGTGCTGCTCGTCGAGGACGACGAGATTCTCCGCGAGTCCATGGCGCAGCTGCTCCGCCGCTGGGGCATCGACGTCCATTCGGCGGCCAACGAGGAGAACGCTTTGCGCCTCGTGGCCGATGGCGCCGAGCCCGAACTCATCATCGCCGACTACAATCTCCAGACCCGTACCGGGCTCGACGTGATCAATGCAATACGCAAAGCCGCCGGTGAGGACACGCCCGCGATTGTCGTCACCGCCGACGCCGAGCCGAAGGTCATCAACGGCATCCGCGAGGCAGGCGTCCCCGTGCTGATCAAACCCGTGAGCCCGCCCCGCCTGCGCGTTTTGATGCACAACCTCCTCTTCGAGCCTGACGTCCACAGGCAAACGGGCTCCTGATAATTCATCCAGCAAAGGACAGATCTCACGTGAAAGGCGATACGTCTCCCGTTCCCATTGGCAGCATGGTTCCCCTGACAGGGCCCGCAGCTGCTGATGGCGCCGAATTCCGGAACGGTATGATTTTGGCCTGCGAAGAGCTGAACGCACGCGGTGGATTGCTCGGCCGACCCATCCAGCCGATTTTCGCCGACACGTGCCGGCAGTCGGCGAAGGAAGTCGTCGCGGCTGCGCGCTGGCTGATCGAAAAACATAAGGTCCACGCCATCGTCAACGGCTACAACATCGGAGCTCAAAACTCCGAATACGAGCCGATTGCCGACGCTGGCATCATCTACGTTCACGCCAACACGCTGCTTCAGCACCACGACACCGTGATGAGCAATCCGGATCGGTATTTCGGATGCTTCATGGCCGACCCCGCGGATTATTGGTACGGGCCGGGGTTCATCAAGTTCATCTCCTGGCTGCGAGACAGCGGCCAGTGGACACCGAACTCCGATCGTCTCGCGATCATTTCGGGCTCGACGCCCTACAGCATCGTTATCTCCAACGCGATGGCGAACGCCGCTGCGAGTTTCGGCTGGCGCGTCTGCTTCGGACCAAAAATCGTTCAAACGCCGACGAGCAAATGGCGCGACGTCATCGAAGAAGTTCGCGCAACGAACCCGGCGGTACTCGCCAACACGCACTTCTACGCGGGCGATCTGGCACACTTCCAAAAGCAGTTCGTCGAAAAGCCTATGGACTGCCTCGTCTACCTGCAATACGGCGCCGTCCATCGCACGTTCACCGACATTGCTCAGGAAGCAAGCAACGGCGTCATCGTCTCGTCGATCATCGGCTTGCTGCGCGATGAAATGGGCAAGCGCTTCGAAGCCCGTTACAAGGCCCGCTTCGGAGATGGTTCGACGCCGACCATCGGCTGCCAATCCTATGGCAACATGCATCACTACGCGATCGGCGCAGCAATGGCCGGCGGCTCAGGAGCGCCAGGAGACTTCGAACAGAACCGGAAAGTGGCCTTTGCGCTGAAGGGCATGATCTATCGCACCGTCCACGGAACGATCCGCTACCATCCCGACTGGCAAGCCGTCGTCCCCTACCCGGTCATGACGCATGACCCCTCGCTCGGGATGCCGCATATCTTCTATCAGATCCAAGACCACCGCGAACCGCTCTCGATGATCGCGCCCGAGCCTTACAACACCGAACGGTTCGTCCTTCCGCCCTGGATGAACAAGCGATCGGCGAAGCCCAAGCCCGCACTCGTCAATTCGCGCGGACTGACGGACTTCTAAGAAGTTTGCGGTACGCGCATCAGATGCGGCTGGCGGTCCAGACGCCGGAGCAGAGGCCCGAGGGCCCAGTGCCAGCCCACGTTCCGCGGCCTCGAAGAAAGGTGAAGCGTCCAGCGCCCCGCGCAATACGCGGTCCGGAGACCGCAACCAGCCGTGCCTGTCCAGAACCTGATACGCGCCCGTCCATATTGATCGGATAGAACGCGAAGAAGCCGCCCGTAGAGAAAATGCGGCCACCACTGACCGCGAACGGAATTTCGACGACGCCGCAATGCCCGCGCGTTGTCTGGGCGACCATGCTCCACATTCCATCGTACCGTCCCGCACTTGCGGGAAGAGCCGTACAGACCATTGCCGAGGCGGCCACCAGAGCAAGCCTGCAATTACGCATGACGACCATGGGAGACCTCAAACGTGCGTTCCGCACAAAACGAGCCCATTTTCCGCCAATCCAACCTTTACAGCAGAGCCTGGTTCCTCGGCCTCCATGGACCCGGCAGAATGCCGGCCGCCTTCCACCTGGATTGGCAAATCACAAGGGAATACGCCGCGCAGGATTATAGAAAAAAGCGCGGATTTTATTGTACCGCGCAGCTCCCAGCGGAACGAAGTAGCCGGCGATGGCATTTGCGCGGAGGAGCTCCCATGCCGCAACAGAACCCCATTTATCCGATGGAAGCGAAGCTCGCCGCCGACCTCCCCGTCGGGCCGGGCTGGCTTTATGAGCCGAAGTGGGACGGCTTCCGCTGCTTGGCATTCAAGGATGGCGCGTCGGTCGAACTGCAGGCCAAATCCGGGAAGCTTTTGACGTCTTTCTTTCCTGAGGTCGTAAGCGCGGTCGCCGCGATCAAAGCGGAACGCGTCGCCCTGGATGGCGAACTCCGCATTGTGCTCGACGGCAAACCCGCATTCGACGCGTTGCAGATGCGTCTGCACCCCGCCCCCAGCCGCATCAAAAAGCTTTCAAACGAAACACCCGCCTCTCTGGTGGTCTTCGACACGCTCGTCTCCGTGAAAGGCGTCCCCATTCACGAGCGTCCACTCTCCGAGCGGCGCCGCGCACTCGAAAAGCTCGCAGCAAAGCTGCCGGAAAGCATATCGCTCACGGAGTCGACGGAAGATCTAAAAATCGCCAATCGCTGGCTGAAGAGCGGCCATGCTGGCACCGACGGCGTCATCGCGAAACGGCTCGACTTGCCCTATCGCTTCGGCGAGCGCGCCATGATCAAGGTGAAGCGCATCCGCACGGCGGACTGCGTCGTCGGCGGCTTTCGTTACGGTCAGGGCAGCAAGCTCGTCGGCTCGTTGTTGTTGGGCCTCTATGACGATCAAGGCCTACTGCATCACGTCGGCTTCACATCGGCCCTTGCCAACACCGACAAAGCCGCTCTGACCGCGAAGCTCGAAAAGCTCATCGCGCCGCCCGGCTTCACCGGAGATGCGCCGGGAGGCCCCAGCCGTTGGGCGACGGAGCGCTCCGCAGAATGGCAGCCACTGAAACCCGAGCTCGTCGCCGAGGTGAGCTACGACCATGTGACCGGAAATCGCTTCCGCCATGGAACGCGGCTGCTGCGGTGGCGTCCCGACAAAGCGCCCGCCCAGTGCACATTCGACCAGATCGCTTAGGACCGAGCCTGACCTAGTCACAAATTGTGTGACACTCGTGCCACAAGATTTTCTCGCTTTGATCACACCGCGCCACACGGCTGCACCGCCGCGAGAATCCGTTGTGAAAAATCAGAATAAGCAAACAACTCAATTCATGCGTCATGTCCAAGATCGCCGGCATAGCCGCCGCTAAGCTGGAAAAAACGCGCCGAGCGGGACCGCCTTTCCGCGTTGCCGCGATACGCACAGCACACATTTCGCGATAGCCCGAGTATTCCTCTTTTCGTTCTTTAGAAAGAACCAACTCATTCCTATGGGTTGGAATTTATCTCATTTCATATCCGAATTTTCCTCAGCTTTATTCAGCCTCCATCGAGCCTAACCGGTGACGATCGGCGCGCAGGGGACGCGCCGCTCAACCGGCTGACCACATCGCGCAACACGCGGTCGACGTCATGAGGCGGCGAGTAACTGTTTGATCTTTGGAGGTACGGAATGTTCGGGGGGACTTATAAACGCGCAGGCTTCGCTGCCGGCATAGCAGCGGCGGGATTGGCGCTTGTGGGCACTGCGCCTGCGTCGGCCGCAGATCTCGGGGGCAACTGCTGCGCCGACCTCGAAGAGCGCATCGCGGAACTCGAGGCGACCGCGGCCCGCAAGGGCAATCGCAAAGTCTCTCTGACCGTTTCCGGCTTCGTCAACGAAGCCGTCCTCGGCTGGGATGATGGCGTCGAGCGCAACGCCTATGTCGTGACGAACGAAACGGCGCAGGATCGCGTTCGCTTCCTCGGCCAAGCGCAAATCGCGCCAGGCTGGAACGCCGGCTACTTGCTCGAACTTGGCGTACGAGGCGCCCGTGAAGATCGTATCAGCCAAGACGGCCCCGGCGCCGACAACGGCGTAAGCGTTCGCCACAGCGCCTGGTATCTGTCCGGCAAGGAGTACGGCAAGGTGTGGGTCGGTCAGACGTCTGACGCGGCTGACGGCATTACCGAGATCAACCTCGCGAATACCAACCACTTCTCCTACTCCAACAGCTGGGGCAATACCTTCGGCGATGGCGGTTCGGGCTTCTTCGTCCGTCGTACGGACGGCGTGCTGAGCGCCGCACGTTATGGCCAATTCGTTGCGCGGGGCACGCAGCAGGCAATCCCGGGTGAAGGCCATCGTTTCAACGTCGTCAAGTATGAAGCGCCGACGATCGCAGGCTTCACTGCCTCGGCCGCATGGGGCGAAGACGACATCTGGAACATCGCCCTTCGCTATGCTGGGGAATTCTCAGGCTTCAAGTTGGCGGGCGGCATCGCCTACACGGAATCGAACGATATCCCGGGTCCCGATCACACCTCTGGCGTCTCGCGCGGCGTCGGTGACACGCAGGAATTCGGTTTGAGCGCATCGATCTTTCATGTCGAAACGGGGCTCTACGCTTCCGGTGCCTACGGCCACCTTCATGACGATGGTCTGGACGCTCTCTACGGCCGCAACGTCGATGACGACACCAGCTTCTGGACCATCCAGGCCGGTATCGAGCGCAAGTTCTTCCCCATCGGCAAAACCACGGTCTTCGGTGAGTACTTCAACCTGGATCGTGGCGCTGCCAGCACCAACAGCGGCGGCATTCTCAATGTACCGACCTTGGGAACGGGCTTTAATCAAGTCGCCAACTCGCAGATCGAAGGCTGGGGCGTGGGCCTCAATCAGAACCTGAGCGAAGTTGTCGATCTCTACCTGTCCTACAAGCACGTCCAGCTCGACGTTACGACGACGAACGGAGTGGCGACGCGCGATGCCAGCATCGATGCCATCCAGTTCATCACGGCAGGCGCCCAGATCAAGTTTTGATCGCAATAAGGGATGATCTCTACACCCCGTCTTGGTCATCCGTAGATGTGATCTAACGAGAGGGCCGCGTCTCTTCACGAGACGCGGCCCTCTTACTTTTCGAGAAGACGCGCGGCGCGAACTCAGCTGCCGTTTTCGCGCATCGTGTCCCAGAAATCGACGGTTGCTTCCCGAAGCGTACCCTCGCAGTCGCGATTGCAGTCAATCTTCGTACCGTGACGAAGAACGAGCTTCTTGCCATCGCGCCCAGACCGCAGCCCGGCCGTGTAGCAGCCATTGCCATAACGGCTGCAGGCGGTCAGCGAACCATCGGGATTGTAGCCGTGCGCCCTGTGGCCGGCCGCAGCCGGCAGGGCCGCGAACGATAGGACTGCCAATGCCGCTGTGAGAGGAAGAATGGTCCGCTTCATAGGTTCGCCTCCTTCGTTATTACCTTTTGTACAATTCGTATTACGAAGTCGGCGATAAGCAAATCACTTAAAGTGCAGTTGAGTCATGCTCTCTGGTCAGTCCGAAATAACATCGAAGAATCCAATTTAGCGTCGAGCGCGATGTGATCGATCTGCGTCGCAGCGCCGGCCCGCAAATTCCCCCCGGGAATATCAAAATAAGAAGAACTTCATTGGCTTGTCCGGCGAAGACCATAACGTGTGACGCGGGCCAATAGCAAAAACCGACAGCATTTCGTGGTCGCCAGCGGTGCTGACAGCGAGCAGTCGACGAATATTCGAGAGGGGCGATGAACTTCCAACAGTTGCGAATCCTGCGTGAGATCATTCGCTACAAGTTCAATATAACGGACGTGGCGAACGCAATATTCGCCTCGCAGTCGGGTGTCAGCAAGCAGATCCGAGAACTCGAGGAAGAGCTGGGGTCGCCTTTGTTCATCCGCCGCGGCAAGCGCCTTCTTGGCCTGACGGACCTTGGTGCTGATGTCGCCCGCATGGCCGAACGCGTCCTCTTCGAAGCCGACAACATCAAGCAGGCCGCCGCCCAGTATGCCGTCCAGGACCAAGGCATCCTGCAGATCGCGACGACCCATACGCAAGCCCGCTACGCGCTTCCCGAGATTGTTGTGAAGTTCAAGCGCAGCTTCCCTGCGGTCCGGCTGGAGCTGCGGCAGACGAACCCCAAGGACATCCCCTCACTCCTGCTCGCGGGTGAGGCTGACATTGGCATAGGCACCGACGTCTTCAGCGACGTCGAAAACATCCTCACATTCCCCTTCTACGAGTGGAGCCATATTGTCGTGGCGCCAGCCGGGCATCCGCTCGCAAGCGGCAAAGCCGTGACGCTGGATGAACTCGTGCAGCATCCCATCATCACTTACGAGTCCGGAATCACCGGCCGTGGCCGCATCGACGAGGCTTTCGAGAACGCCAACCTCCATCCCAATATTTCGCTGACTGCGCTCGATGCCGACGTCATCAAAACCTACGTCGCGTCGGGCTTAGGCGTCGGGCTCATCGCGCCAATGGCCTATGATGAAGCGCGCGACGCGGAGCTGCGCGTGATCGACTGCGCTCAACCGTTCGCACCCAGCACGACCAGCATCGCAATCCGCCGCGGCCGCCTCCAGCGAGGCTTTGTCTACCGCTTCATGGAACTCTGCGCGCCGCATCTGACCGAGAACGACATCCGAGATGCCGAGCTGCTCGACGGCAACGAGCACTTGCAGCCGGGGCACCCGTTTGCGCACCCGCGGCTCAGCTATTGGAATCGTGATCTCAGTCTGACAGCGTGAGGCGAAGCGCGGAGGAGGCCTCCCAACAAGCCTCCATGGACGCGCTCCAAACGATTAGTCGAGTCGACCGAGCGCCCAACGCACGTTCTTGCGTACGTCGGCGTCGATGTCGTCGGCCGCCTCTTCGAGAAACGCCTTCGCTTCGCTGGCCCGCAGTTCGCCGAGTGCGGCAGCAGCCTCCTTGCGCAAATTGGGCTGCGAATGCTTGAGGCTCGGCGCGATTGCAAGCGCGCTTGAACGGATCTTCAGCGCCGCCAAGCTGCGAATAGCCTTCAGCCGCACCTGCCAAAACTCATCCTCGAGCCGCGCAACGAGCGCGTCCTTTGCGGCCGCGCCTCCTGGACTTCGGCCCAGCGACTCCGCCGCGACCTCGCGCACCGGCCATTCAGGATCGTTGAGTGCCCGTGCAATAACATCGGCAGACGCCGGTGCCTGCGAGAACGCAAGCGCATTGATCGCAGCCCGGCGCACCGTCGCGTCGCTGTCCGACGCCGCAGAACGGAGAGCAGGCACGGATTCCTCGAGCTTCAAAAACCCAATGACGCCGACGGCATGGACGCGAACGCGCGGATCGTCATCTCGCAAGGCGCCGAGCGCAGGTTTCAGCGCCTCCGGCCGCCGCAACTCTTTCAGCGCGCGCAAAGCGGCTTCTTTGACGAAGGCCGAGGGATGCTCGACAAAGGGCAAGATGACGTCGGCGCTGGCCGGATCCTTGAGTTCCGCCAAGCTTTCAGCGGCGGCTTGCGCAACGCCTGGATCGGTGTCCGTCAGTGCGCGCGTGAGAGCATCAGCTGCCTCCACCCCATCGAACGATCCGAGCGCGGTGGCCGCCTGCAGTCGAATGCCGGCATCGTCATCGCTCAGCGCCGAGGCGAGCAGCGGGATGGCCTCCGGCAAGCCGGAATCGGCAAGATCCAAAATCGCTACACGGCGCTCGCCGGCATCGCCAGAGCGCAGCGCTTCCGCAAGTTCATTCAGATCGGCGGTGTCTTCAAAGATGCCGGCCATCGGTACGAGCACACGCCCCCTGTTTACTTGAGAAGGTAGGGAATGTTGACCGTCAGCGCCGCCGTCGGGCAGTCGCACTGGCATGGCAGGCAGTACCAGCATTCGTCGTAGGCCATGTAAGCCTTGTTCGTCATTTCACTGATGCGCAGAACGTCGAGCGGACAGACATCCACACAAACGGTGCAGCCCTTGTCCGCGATGCATTTCTCATTATCGACGACGACTGGAACGCTCGTCGGCGTATTTGCCAGCGGCATAACAAACTCCCTTGATAGTCGTAGTTTTTCGGTCAGGCGCGTGCTTCGACGCGCTGGCGGTAATAGAGATCCTTCTCGTCATCCTCGATCGGCACGACGTAAGGATCGACAGCGCGCTTCTCGCACGTCATCTGCCCATCCACCTTGCCGAGCAGCGTGTGACAGAACCAATTCTCGTCATCTCGCCCCGGGTGATCGGTGCGCAAATGATAGAGGCCCCAGCGGCTTTCGGTGCGGAACAGCGAAGAAGCCGCAGCCATATCGGCGCAATCCAAAATCGAAGATGCTTCGAGCGCGCGGAGAAGCTCGTGCGCATTGCGTGCGATCATCCCCGTCTCGAGATCTTCGCGCACTTCGGCAAACCGCGACTGCGCCAACCTGTACTTTTGCGGAACCTTGGGAGGCTGCAAATAATCATTCACGAAACGGCGCGTCTTGTACTCGATCTGGTTGGGCGGGATGCCGTCTTCACGCCGCGTCGGCGCCAACACGCGCTCGCGCTCCCGCGCAACGTCTTCCGGATCGTAGGCGGCGAAATCGGTGTCTTTGGCATAATCGCTCGCGTGTTCGCCCGCGATCGATCCATTAGTGAAGGCGCCCAGCATGTAGCTGTGCGGAACGCTCGCCATATCGCCCGCCGCGTAAAGACCTGGCACCGTCGTCCTCGCGAATTCATCGACGAACACGCCGGACGCACTATGGCCCGAGCAGAACCCGATTTCGGAAACGTGCATCTCGATCTTGGAACTACGATAATCCGTGCCACGGTTGGCGTGGAACTGCCCGCGCGAAGGCCGCTCGACCTTGTGCAGAATGGACTCGATCTCCGAGATCGTATTCTCGTGCAGATGATTGAGCTTGAGGAACACCGGACCCTTGCCGGACTGAAGCTCGTTGTAGAACTCCAGCATCATTTGGCCCGACCAGTAGTCGCATTCGATAAAGCGCGCGTCCTCGTTGTTCACCGTGTAGGCGCCGAATGGTCCGGCGACATAAGCGCAGGCCGGCCCGTTGTAATCCTTGATCAGTGGATTGATCTGGAAACACTCGAGGTTCGCGAGCTTCGCGCCGGCGTGATAGGCCATCGCATAGCCATCGCCCGAATTGGCCGCGTTCTCATAGGTGCCGAAGAGGTAACCCGACGCTGGAAGCCCGAGCCGCCCCGCAGCTCCCATACACAGAATGACGGCCTTCGCCTTGATGACGAGGAACTCCGCCGTGCGCGTGTTGACGGCAATGGCGCCAGCAGTACGTCCATCTTTGTCTTTCAGCAGCCGCGTCGCGATGTAGCGGTTTGAAATGAGAAGCTGCGCGCGGCGCAACTGACGGTAAAGCGCCTTTTTCACCGTATCGCCGTTCGGCATCGGCAGCACGTAGGTGCCGAGATGGTGCACCTTCTTCATGTCGAAGTCGCCGTTCTCGTTCTTCTGAAAACGGATGCCGTAACGATCGAGCTCCTGAATGATGGCGTAGCATTCCTGCGCGTACTTCAGGACCGCCTTCTGGTTGACGATGCCATCATTTGCGATCGTGATCTCGCGCGTATACTGCTCAGGCGTCGCATGACCGGGAATGACGGCGTTGTTCAACCCGTCCATGCCCATGCTGATGGCCCCCGACCGTTTGACGTTCGCCTTCTCAAGCAAAATGACTTTGGCGCCGGGGTTCTTCAACTTGGCTTTCAGCGCCGCCATGGGGCCAGCCGTCCCGCCACCGATCACAAGCACGTCGCATTCCACCTCGTTGAGGCCGTCGACGATCTTGTCCAAACTCATGAAGTCCCCGTGCTGCTCTAGGTCTTCGCTGCGATCGTTGTCCGATGCGCTGCTGAAGCATGAAAAAATGATATCGAAACTTCTAAACGGCGCTGATGCCGATGCCGTACCAAGAAAAACTTCAGTCGATATGTGATTACTTGATAAGGGCCGCGGCTAGAGACGCGCACCGGCCGCTATGCCAAGCGGACTGAGCCGTTGCAGCGGATGCGGATCCTGAGTCGACCGCAATAGTCCGAGACAATGCGCCTTGAGCTTTCCGAACTCCGCCGAGGCCATGATCTCAGTCGGCCGCGGACGCTCGAAGGGAACCTTGATCACTTCCAGGATGCGGCCAGGCCGCGGGCTCATGACGATGATCCGGTCGGCCAGAAACAGCGCTTCGTCAATATCGTGCGTCACGAACACGATGGTTGTCGGAACATGCCGCCAGATCGCGAGCAGCAGCTCCTGCATCATCAAGCGCGTCAGTGCGTCGAGCGCACCGAACGGCTCGTCCATCAGCAACAGCCGCGGCCGGTTCACCAGAACGCGCGCGATTTCCACGCGCTGCTGCATGCCGCCCGATAGCTGCTTGGGATACCGATTGGCGAAGTCGCTGAGGCCAACGAGCTCGAGCATCTCGGTCGCAAGCCGCCTGCGTTCCGCCTTGCCATAGCCGCGCATCTTCGGCCCAAACGCGACGTTGTCGCGCGCGGTCTTCCAGGGAAAAAGCGTGTGATGCTGGAACACGATGCCACGATCGGGATGGGGCCCCGACACCGGCGCGGAATCAACGTGCAGCTTGCCCTTGGCAATTTCGATGTGCCCGGCAAGCGCGCCGAGCAGCGTCGACTTCCCGCAGCCGGAAGGCCCGAGAATGCACACGAGTTCACCGGGCTCGATGGTGAAGCCGACGTCCTGCACGGCCTCGAACGCGTCCGCACCCCGTCCAAGCGCAATCGATACATGCTCCGCATCGATGCGGCCGCCCTTGACCAGAGCACTCAATTCACGACGCTCATCGGCGTAATTCCTCAGGCGTATGCCATGGCGTCAACGCCCCGCCGATTCTCCGAAGCAGATAGCTGCTCCCCATGCCGAGCACACCGATCAGAAACATGCCGACGACAATGTCGGCGTAGTTCTGCAGCGTGTAGGACTCCCAGGTGAAATAGCCGATGCCGAACTGGCCGGAGATCATCTCGGCCGTGATGAGGCAGAACCACGAAGTCCCCATGCCGACAGCGAGGCCCGTGACGATGCTGGGCGCAGCACCTGGCAAGATCACTTCACGCAGGATGGCGCCCCGCGTTCCACCCAGACTGCGCGCCGACGCGACGAGACGCGGATCGACGTTCTCAACCCCGTGCACAGTATTGAGTAGGATGGGGAACAGCGCCCCGATGAAGGTTATGTAGATCATCGAAAGCTCGGAAGACGGAAACATCAGCACGGCCAGCGGAATCCAGGCGACGGCTGGTATCGGCCGCAGCAATTCGAGCGGCGGCGATAGAAAATCCGACGCCCGCTTCGACCTTCCGATGGCGAGGCCGATCGCAATGCCAACGATCGCCGCAATCGCGTATCCCGCGAACACGCGCATCAGACTGGTGCCGATATGCGAGAACACCTTCGGAGATTCCGCGAACTCGATGGCTGCAGCGAGCACGTCGGTCGGCGCCGGCACATTGGCAAACGTCACGATCCCGAGATTGATGTGACAGGCGGAAGCCGCCTGCCACGCGAGGAGGCAGACGGCGACCGAGCTTACTCTTACGATCCAACGACCGTATCGCGCTTCAGATGAATGGGCCAAGCCTATCGGCCTCAGTTGCTCGCAAGAACCGCGGCTCGGGCGCCATTGTAGTCGAGCACCTTGCCGCCGTTGCTCTTGGCCCACGCCTCGGCGTTTTCCTTGAGCAGGAAGGCGCTGACGTCGCCGCTATCCGTTCGCACGAACCAAGACTTGGCACCCAGAAGCTTGATGCCGCTCTCGCGATCCTGGGCGTAGAACACGCGAACCGTCTTGCCGTCGGCCTCGAAGGCCTTGAGCGCTTTGAACGCGTTGGCCGCAGTCGCGTAGTGATGAACAAGCGGCTCGCCGTTGATCCAGATCTGCGCGACCCGCTTTGCGTCCTTGATCTCTTCACCCGTCAGCGCATCCTTCGCATTTAGCGGTGACTGCGCGTAGTTCTTGAGCTGAGCCTCATAATCGAGACCGGCTTCCTTGAAGGCCTGCTTGATGTAGGTCTCGGAGATGAACGTGTTGAGGTCGAGACCCTGGTCCGTCTTCTTCAGAAGCTTCAGGGTTTCGAGCGCCGTCGCGACGTCCTGACGGAACTCGGGCTTCCAAGTGAGGTCACGTGTCTGCAAGCCGAGCGGGCCGTGGAACAGGTAGTTCACTTCGGCTTCGACACCCGTCACCATCGCAATCAACTCGCTGTATTTCTCGGGCTCCGCCGCAACCAAGCGATCGGCTTCGATTGCAGCGCGCAGGTACGCAACAACGATCTCTGGGTACTTCTCGGCGTAAGCGGCGTCGACAAGCGCCCCGTGGAACGTCGGTCCCTCGGCCTGCGATCCATCAAGAATTTTGCGCGCAAAGCCGCGCCAGGGGAAGAGCTCGGCAAAAGGCACGAAATCGGCATGCGCGTCGATTTTGTTGGCTTGCAACGCGGGGCCCGCAACCTCCGGCGCCTGCGTGATGATCGTCACATCCTTCTCGGGATCCCAACCTTGCGCAGCAACCGCTCTCAGCAGGAAAGCGTGCGCTGTCGACGCGAATGGCACGGAAATAGTCTTGCCCTTCAGCTCGGAAAACGACTGGACGGGCGATGCCGTCGGAACGACGATACCGTTGCCGCTCCCCTTGACGCTGCCCTGAAGCGCCGTGATGAAAAGGCTCTTGCGGCCTGCTTTTTCGTGCGCAACGCCATTGAGCACGCCCGGAAATTCCGCCATGACGCCGAAGTCGAGCTTGCCCGCGATCTGTTCGTTCGTGATCGGTGCGCCGCTCGTGAAGTTCTTCCACTGGATGTCGTACGTGACGTCTTTGTACTTGCCGTCACGCGGAAGGTATTTCTCGAGCAGCTTCTCCTCGCGGATGATCAGGCCACCGGTCGCAGTGTTGATCGTCGTGTCCTGCGTGCCGATGGCGACGCGGATCGTCTCAGCCTGTGCCGAGGCGATAGAAGCCGCCGTCAAAAGCAAGCCAGCGAGTAGCGAATGAATACGCATTGTTATCCCCCAACCCAAAGAGCAGTTCCGATCACGCGCCATCTCATGGCGGCATCGCGCGGATTGGGAGCAAACTTGCAGTGGCGATGAACGGCAGTAAAGCTCAGAACGACGCCCCGTTTAGACGGATTTCTTCTAAGAAATCCAGCTCTACGAACAGGCAATCGATCCATCGACCGCCGCGATCATCACCTCCGCTGATGCAGATTTTCTACTAACATTGCAGGCGCCAGTATCGGAGGATCCAAACGCCGCTAGAAGAACCGGCTGAGAAACGCGACAGCCTCATCCGAAACGCCGACGATCTTGTTCGTCGCTTGGCGATAGAATTTGAAGTTCAGCTCAGTCTCGGGCTCACCATTGTCCCAGTCGGTAAACTGCTTAAGCTGGTTTCGTCCCAACGGCCGCTTCGCGAATGCCGTCACTCTAATCGAGACACTGACGCGCGGTGTTTGCCGGGCGATGCCATCCTTCTTGGCAACCGCTTCCGAGGACGTGACGACCCCGCGCGCGATGAGCCCCGGGCCGCCTTCGTTTTCGCTGGCGAACAAAAAAATTGTATCGCCTTCTCTGACGTGCTTTCCGCCATACATCGTCTTCTGCGCAGCGAACGCGAAGGTCTTCGCTCGCACGTCGCGAACTGCGGCCTTGATCGCGTAAGCCATGCTGCCCCCCGTTACGACCCAATATTATCGCGGGGACATATGGTAGGCGATGACGAGCAGGCTTGTCAGAATTGAGGAGAAGAAGCCGGCGAAAGCGCCGATCCAAAACGGCAATGGCTCGTGAATGAGGATGGAAAGTTCGAA
>NZ_DASRYS010000002.1:0-512472 GCF_035687085.1 Hyphomicrobium sp.
CGATATCACGTCTACGGGTTCCTTCGCTATTTTGGCGTGGACGGGCGGCGCTGGTACGATCGACGTGACGAGCGCAGGCGATATTCAAGCCTATGGCCCAGCCATTTTTGCTTGGGCCCGCGACGGTGACCTGACGATCGATAGCACCGGTAATGTCACGTCCGATTCAAATGCCGGCATTCGCGCAGAAAGTTCAGGTTCCGGTGACATCACGGTGACCAGCGCCGGCAATCTCCAAGCCAAGACATCAGGGATCTACGCCCGCGCCGAGGGCGCGATTACGATCGAAAGCACGGGCGATGTGATATCGGGCCGAGATGGCATCTTCGCCGCGTATGGCGCAACGATCGACGTCAAGCTTTTGGGTGGGACGGTGCACGGCGTCCAGGACGGCGTTGAGTTTGCAGACGGCGGGACCAACACGCTGACCAATTACGCCGCGTTGTCGGGCGGCGCGCTTGCGGTGCGCGGTAGCTCGGGCGACGAGACGGTTCATAACCACGGCACGATCTCCGGCAACATCAATCTCGGAACCGGCCTAAATTCGTTTTTCAACGAGACGGGCGGCGTCTTCCGCGCAGGACAAAGCGTCGACCTCGGCGCCGGCAACACTCTGACGAACCGTGGCGCATTATCGCCCGGCGGCGCGGGTTCGATCGAGACCACGGTGATCACCGGCAATCTCGTCCAAACGGCCGCCGGCATCTTCGTCGTCGACATCGACGATGCAGGACAGGGCGCCGATCGCGTCAGCGTTACCGGCACAGCAGACTTTGCGGGCTTCGTGCGCACCAACTTCATGAGCATCGAGAACGACGCCGGGTCCGTTCTGATTGCCGATGCGGACGCACTCACCAGCACCGCAACTGTCGAAAAGATCCGCGGACTTGAATTCTCACTCGATGTGCTGGGCGAGGGCAGAGAGCTTTGGCTCAACTGGCGGATCTCGCAAATCCTCGAACTCATCTCTGGTCCGATGACGCCGAACCAGGAGGCGACCGCGATTTATCTCACCGCGCTGCAGAGCGCGGGGCCGGACGCTGCACTTAGGGCGTTGCTCGGCGCGTTGCGGGGATTGCCCAACGAGGCAGAGCTCCTCGCGGCGATCGATCGTCTGCACGGCGAGCACTACCTGAGCCAAGTTCACGGCACGGTGCACTCGAACCTGTTGTTCCTCAGCAGCGCGATGAGCTGCCCGACGGTGGACGGCGGCATTGGTCCCGTGACGGAAGGCGAGTGTTATTGGGCCAAGGTCGGCGCGCGGCGGTCGGATTGGGACCGCACCTGGACCAACATTGGCGGCCGCGAGGATGTGGCGAGTGTGTCGGGCGGCCTGCAGGTGGCCATTTCGGAGCACTGGCGGCTCGGCTTTGCTGCTTCCTACGAGAGCACCGACGCATCGACCAACAATGCTGCGTCGTCTGAGGGTGAGCGTGTGCAGGGCGCGGCGCTTCTCAAGACGCACTGGGGGCAGACGACGTTTGCTGGCGCGGCGTTCGGCGGTCACGGCTGGTTCGACACGACGCGGAGGATCGGGCTTGCCGGTATCGCTACGGCCGAGGGCGATCATGAGATCGCATTCGGCGGCGTGCATGCGCGCTTTGCTCATGTTCTGTCGAGCGGCAGCAGCTGGTATCTGCGGCCGATGATCGATCTCAACGCCACCTACCTCGATTTCGGCGGTTTTACCGAGACTGCCGGCGGCGCAGCGGCGCTTTCGGTGAGCGATAACAGCGACTGGGTTCTTTCGGCGAGCCCCGCGATCGAGATCGGTGCGGAATGGCGGCGTGCCGACGGGCTGCTTGTGCGGCCCTTCGCACGGGTCGGCGTCACTTTCTTCGACGATGCCACCTTCGCGCTGACGTCGAGCTTTGTAGGCGCGCCTGAAAGCGTTGCACCTTTCACCGTGCGATCAGAGTTCGATCAGACATATCTCGATATTGGCGCGGGACTGGATGTGCTCGGGCTCGGCGGCATCGACATCAAGCTCAATTACGACGGCCGCTTCTCTGATAAATCCGAGAGCCACGCGGCGGGCATCAAGGCGGGCGTGAGGTTCTAGGATCCGCGTATTCAGAGCTTCTTGGCGGCCTCGTCGAGGCCTTTGAGCGTGACGGGAACTGTGACCTTCTTCTTGTTGAGGTCCTGGAAGGTGACCGCTAGGCTCGCGCCTTTGAGAAGCGAAGCGAATTTCGCCGGCGGCATCGAAGACGCCGCGTAGCAGCCCTGAGCGTCGCAGGTCTGGATGTCGAGTGTCTCACCGGCGGCGCCGTCCACCGTCGTTGTGACGCCAGCAGGATTGAAGATCCCGTGCGGCAGATGGAACAGCAGCGCCATCGCACCGCTGTCATCGGCGCGACGCACCGATATCTGGAGCAGGCGCTGGCGGGTCTTGGCCACAATGATCGTCTGCATGGCTTTGCACGCCATGCCTTCGCCGCTGTCCGCGCACGTCACCGTCCAGCCGGGTGCTTTCTGATTGACATTCGCGCCGGATTGCTCTGGCGCAGCCTTCGCTGCGCCTGGGGTTCCCGCGGCTTTGTTTTGCGCTCGTGCAGGTTCGATCAATAAGATGGGCGCCGCGAAAAGGGCCAAGGCCAAGGATCCCCGCCCGAGCCAAGAAATGGGTTTCAATGTTACGTGGCCCTCATGGTGCTCCCGGCGTCTAACCGGCTTTATGCTGTGTCGGAAGCGATTATACGGCGGGACGGCCGCGTGTCCAAAGATTGTCTCGAAATGGCTGCGCCGAATGCCAGTAGACAGCCAGCGCAGGTCCGCGTTGGCGTTGTTCTAGAAGGTTGACGTGGAGGACGTTTGTTTAGATGCGCCGGCTGATCCGCTGAAACAGCGATTACTTTGGGAGTATGCTGAGCGGTATCACGGCTGCCGCGCCGGGCTCTGATTGAGCAGCGTTCGCGATACACCAATCTATATCTTCTTCCGTCAAATCAAAGAGAGCAACGATCCGCCGTTCGCTTTCTGGCCGGATCATGATGGATTTTTCGCCATCGATCTTACCCCGGTATTCCAGCGGAGTGGCATCCCACGCCGATTGAATGCGACGGCTGCGAAGCAAAGCATTTTCCGATCGCTCGCCCATATCTGCTCCATTCGACGGGGCGCATGGTTCCACGAGATATTGTAGGCAGCAAAAAGAAAGTCTGTACAGGGAAGAAATGCGCAAGCGGAGGTGGGCGGACCTGTAGAAGGGCTTTGCGATTGCGGGTGAACTTGAATCCATTCCAAACGCCACGCGGACGACAACGCCTAGGATGTGGGGATACCCCCCCCCGCTTTATTAACGAAGGTGCGACTCTTTCGTACGGTGGAGAGATCGCCGAGGCTTCGGCGCGATTAGGCGACGCGCTTTCCACTCATCTTGTTGGAGAGGACCTAGCCGTTATGCGTCACAGGGGGCGTCAGCCGCTAGACGGCAATTCGCGTGGTTGCCGCGCGCGATGGAAACGTATTGAAGCAGGCATCTCCTCGACAACCGAACGAAGACAAATTGCGCAGCAGGGTCCGTGAGCACTAGAGCATTCGATCGTTATGACGCAATCATCCTTGGCGCCGGCGCGGCAGGGATGATGTGCGCCCTTACAGCGGGCCAGCGCGGCCGCAAAGTTCTTCTGATCGATCATGCCGGCGAGCCGGGAAAAAAGATTCTGATCTCCGGCGGGGGGCGCTGCAATTTCACCAATCGTGAAACTCCGGCCGAGCGGTATCTGTCGGCCAACACCCACTTCGCCAAGTCGGCGCTGCGGCGCTATCGCCCAGACGACTTCATCGCGATGGTGGATCGGCATCACATCTCGTGGCACGAAAAGAAGCTCGGGCAACTTTTCTGCGACGGGTCGGCCAGGCAGATCGTTGCCATGCTCCTTGATGAGTGCGCCAAAGGGCAGGTCGAGCTGAAGCTTGGACAGAGCGTCCGCGACGTTGAGCACGCCGATGGGGTCTATCGCGTCAGCTTCGGGGATGAGACCGCCGCTGCGCCCGCATTGGTGATCGCAACGGGCGGCCTCTCGATCCCGAAAATGGGTGCAACCGGGTTCGCTTACGATCTTGCCCACAAGTTCGGCCTCACGGTTGTTGCGCCCCGGCCGGCGCTCGTGCCGCTGACGCTGGGGAAAGAGGACACGCTGTTCCAATCCTTGTCGGGTGTCTCGGCCGATGTCGTTACGCGATGCGGCGGCGTCGCATTTCGCGAGGCAGCACTCTTCACCCACAAGGGATTGTCGGGGCCGGCGGTCCTGCAGATTTCTTCGTACTGGACGCCCGGCGAGGAGATCGCGATCGACTTTTTACCGCAGCTCGGATCGTCGTGGCTCATCGAGGCAAAGCGCAGCCATCCTCGTTCCGCGCTGCGTTCCGTGCTAGCGCAGGCGTTGCCCGCGCGTCTGGCGGAAGCTTTGGCTGAGCGCATAGGGCTTGCCGGTGAACTCGCAAATGCGCCCAACCGAGCGCTTGAAGAGATTCAGCGGCGGCTTGCCAGTTGGCGCTTTCGCCCAACCGGCACGGAAGGCTACGCCAAAGCCGAAGTCACGGCCGGCGGGATCAGTACCGGCGAACTCTCTTCGCAGACCATGCAAGCGCGGAATGTGAGTGGCCTTTTCGCCATCGGCGAAGCTGTCGATGTGACCGGCTGGCTTGGCGGCTACAATTTCCAATGGGCTTGGGCCAGCGGCTGGGTGGCCGGTCAAGCTCTGTAGGCTGTTCGAGCCCGCGATGCCTTTGCCAGCGGCCTAAGGACCAGTTGGTTTTCGAGCAGGGGCGACTGGCATTTGCGCCACCTTTATCCGCACGCCTGAACAGCGGGCACATTGATGAATGGTTCGCCCGTTGAGGCGCTGGCGGAAAATTGCAGTTGCGATAATCGGGGTGCTTTGCTTTATCTGTGAGGAAACAAGGTTGACTGCAAAGATCGCACACGGCGCTACTGGGGCTTAAGAAACCGACCGGGAATCCTGTTTGCAAAATGACATCGAGTTCCGTTCGGTCACCAAGAGCTATGGTGCCGTGACGGCGGTTTCGGACGTCGATCTGCAAGTACCGAAGGGAGCCTTTCTCGCGCTTCTCGGTCCTTCGGGCTGTGGGAAAACGACGTGCCTCAGGATGATCGGAGGCTTCGAGCAGCCGACCTCCGGCACGGTGTTGATCAGCGGACGGGAGATGAACGGCATTGCGCCGTACCACCGTCCGGTCAACATGGTGTTTCAGCATTACGCGCTGTTTCCGCACCTCAATGTCGAGCAGAATGTTGCCTACGGCTTGAGGCAGATGCGCCCGCGCCTCGCGGCTTCCGAAATTGCAAGCAAAGTGGCGGGGGCCTTGGAGATGGTGCGCCTCGGCGGCTTCGCCCAACGGCGCGTTCATGAGCTTTCCGGCGGGCAGCAGCAGCGGGTTGCGCTGGCGCGCGCAATCGTCAACAAGCCCGCCGTTCTCTTGCTCGACGAACCCATGGCAGCGCTCGACAGAAAGCTGCGCACCGCCATGCAGATCGAGCTGCAGACGCTGCAGCGTGAACTCGGCATCACCTTCGTTCTGGTCACGCACGACCAGGAGGAAGCGTTGTCGATGGCGGACGCCGTCTGTGTGATGAACGCGGGCCGCATCAGTCAGCTCGGCACGCCGCAGCAGGTCTACGATCATCCTGCCGATCTGTTCGTGGCGGACTTCGTTGGCAAAACCAATCGTGTCGCCGCGCGTCTCGAAGCCGACGGCAAGACTTTGCGGCTCGCCGACGGTTCGGCAATCGACGTCGGCGCACGGCCGGGCCTCGTGAACGGCGACGCGATCCTCGCCATTCGTCCTGAAGCCATGCGCATCGATCTCCATGGCAAGCCAGGCGCCACGGGCTTTCATGGCACGGTGACGAACCGGATATTTCTCGGCTCTGCTGCGGAGTATTCGGTCGCCGTCCCGGGGCTTGGTGATTTTCTGATTACAGCAGACCGCCGCACCTTGCGCGAAGGCGAATTGGCCGAGCCGGGACAGGCGGTCTTTCTCGGCTTCGATCCCACTGCCGCTCATCTTTTTCCGGTTTAAAGCGCCGCCTGACCAAAGGGGAAACACGCCATGACCAAGAAGCACAGGGAAAATCTGCCGATCTCGCCTGACGACTTCATGCACGAGTTCATGCGCTTCAAGCGTGGCTCGGTGACCCGGCGTCACTTTCTGGGCATCACGGGGCTCGGCGTGGCGACAGCGGTGATGTCGCGCATTCCGGGGGCGTTCTCCTCGAGCGCTTATGCGGCTGGCGAACTCGGCACGCAGATGTCGATTGCCACTTGGCCGAACTATCACGACCCGGCGACGTTCGAAAACTTCAAGGCCGCAACTGGCGTCGCGGTCGAGGTCAATGTCTTCGGCTCGAATGAAGAGATGTTGGCCAAGCTGCAAGCCGGTGCGACGGGCTGGTCGCTTTTCGTGCCGACCAACTACACCATTTCGACCTATCACAAGCTCGGGCTCATCGACGAACTGGACATCTCGAAGCTGCCCAACTTCAGTGCTGCTAGCGAAAATCCGCGCTTCACCAAGGAAGGGCAGATCGACGGCAAAACCTATGCGTTGCCGAAGAACTGGGGCACGACCGGGTTCGCAGTCAACACATCCAAGATCAAGACGACGATGAAGACCTGGAAGGACTTCTTCGAGGTTGCTCAGACCGAAGCCAATAACCGTGCCATGGTGCACGATTATCAGCTGACGACGATCGGCAGCGCGCTGGTCGCGCTGGGCTATGGCTTCAATTCGATCAAGCCGGACGAACTCGCCAAGGCGGAAGAGCTGCTCATCAAGGTCAAACCGCATCTCTTCGCGATCAACAGCGACTACCAGCCGGCGATGCGCGCGACCGATGCCTGGATGACCATGTGCTGGACGAACGATGGCGCGCAGCTCAATCGCGACGTGCCGGCCATCGATTACATTCTCGGGACCGATGGCGGTGAGATCTGGACCGATTACTACGCCATTCCGAAAGATGCTCCGAACAAAGCGGCAGGCTATGCGCTGCTCAACTATCTGATGGATCCGCAGAACGCGGTGAAGGAGCATATCGCCAACGGCGCGCCGACCACCGACAATCGCGTGATCTCGCTGCTGCCGAAGGAGATCGTGTCGAACAAGATCGTCTATCCGGATGAAGCCGCTTTGACGCCGCTCGAATTCGGTGCGGCGGTGACGCTGACGGATCCCGCTCGGGCCGAATTGATGGCGCGGTTCAAGTCTGCCTGAGGACGTAGCAGCGCCTTTGAGGGATAGGTCCGGTTCTCGCTATTCTCGCGGGAGCCGGCCAGCCTCAGTTCAAGCACTGTCACGAGAGCACTTATAAAGATGGCACTTTCGGCCGAGAACAAGCGACGATTGGTGACTGCGGCCCTGGTCGGGCCCGCCGCGGTATGGCTGTTTACATTTCTCGTGCTGCCTTTCGCGGCCGTCGTCATCTTTGCATTCGGCGAACGTGCGCCGGAGGGCGGATATCAAGCGGCCTTCACGTTCGCGCAGTTTGCAAATCTTGGCGCGCGCTCGGCAGCATTCGTCAACACGCTGACGCTCGCTCCGCTTGGCGCGCTGACATGTCTGCTGATCGCCTATCCGGTCGCCTATTATCTCGCGATCAAAGCCGATCCGAAATACCGGATGCTGCTTATTTCCCTGATCGTCATACCGTTCTGGACGAGCATGCTCGTGCGCACCTACGCCTGGATGTATTTGCTGGGCGCGCGCGGTATTCCGCATCTCTTTGAACTGGTCGGCATCGATGATGTGCGGTTGCTGAACACGCCGGGCGCGGTCCTGCTCGGCATCGTCTATGGCTATCTGCCGCTGATGATCCTGCCGATCTACGTCAGCCTTGAAAAGCTCGACCGGCGTTTGCTGGATGCTTCGGCCGCTCTTGGCGCCAAGCCGATCTCGACTTTCTTCGGCGTCACGCTGCCGCTATCGCTTCCGGGCGTCATGACCGGCCTGTCGCTCGTCACGATCCTGCTGCTTGGCGAATATCTGATCCCGCAGCTTCTCGGCGGCGGCAAGGTTTTCTTCATCGGCAATGCTTTGGTCGATTTGTTTCTGCAATCGCGGAATTGGCCCTTCGGCTCGGCAATTGCGGTGACGCTGGTCGTGGTGGTCGTCGCCGTGCTTCTCGTTGCCATGCGCATTGCGTGGCGCGTCTCCGGCACCCGGCAGGTGGATCTGATCTGATGCGTGCGTTCGTCTTCGCCCTCTATCTTTTTCTATACGCGCCGATCGCACTCGTGGTGCTTTTCTCTTTCAACTCCGGGCGCAATGCGAGCGAGCTCGTTGGTTTCTCGGCGCAGTGGTATGGCCGGGCGCTCTCCAATCCCTTTCTAATGGATGCGCTTTGGACCAGCCTCATCGTCGCCTTTACCAGCGCCAGTCTTGCCGCGATCTTCGGCACCATGGCTGCGATGGGCCTGGAGCGCCTTGGGCCGCGGACGAGAGCTGTGTTCGATGGGCTTCTGTCGGCGGCTATCGTCGTACCAGGCGTTGTGATCGGCATCGCGACGCTGGTGGCGCTCGTGCAGCTGTTCGGGCTGTTGAACCCCGCGATTGCCGCCATTTGGCCGGGCAGCGATCCGCCGAAGTTTGGCCTTGGCTACGGTTCGATCATCGCCGCGCATGGGCTGTTCACCATGGCTCTGGTGACAATGATCGTGAGGGCACGCTTGGCAAGCCTCGGCCGGGACATTGTGGACGCATCGAGTGACCTCTATGCGACCCCGTTCACCACGTTCCGGGAAATCGTGCTGCCGCAGATTTTCCCGTCGATTGCCGCAGGGTTCCTGCTCGCCTTCACGTTCTCCTTCGATGATTTCATTATCGCCTTCTTCGTGGCGGGGTCCAAAACCACGCTGCCGATTTATGTCTTCGCCTCGATCCGGCGCGGCATCACGCCCGAGATCAATGCGATTGCCACTATCGTTCTCGTTGCCTCGCTCGTTCTCATCGTCATCGCCCGGGTCCTGACGCGTGAGAAGAAGGTCAAGGCTGGAGAAATGGGCGCGACAGCCTGAGGCGGGGCGGGGAGGACAGGCCTGAGCCGCCGGTTCTGCACCACCGCCGCCGTGGCAGCTTCCGTTCCTCGGCCCGGCCTACATGAGAAGCGCGCCAACCTGCCAGCTGGCGGAAACGCCCAATACCGGCTAGGCAACCTCGATCACGATATTTTTGGCGACGCTCGCCTGACACTCGAATAGAGCCCGGCGGCTTCCATCATTTGAAAAGACCCATCATGACCTTCCCGTCGGTTCATCCCGCGCTCGGGCGCGCCATCGTTGCGCGCGGCTACTCGGCGCCGACCGCTGTACAACTCGCGGTTCTCGACCCCAGCATGGCGGGGCGTGACTTGCTCGTCTCTGCCCAGACCGGCTCCGGCAAAACGGTAGCCTTCGGTCTCGCCATGGCGCCGACGCTGCTTGGAGACGCGGAGCGTTTCGCCCAGGCAGCCGAGCCGCTGGCCTTGATCATTGCGCCCACGCGCGAGCTTGCGATGCAGGTGCAGCGGGAGCTCGACTGGCTCTATGCCGATACCGGAGCCAAGATCGTTACCTGCGTCGGCGGCATGGACGCGCGCGCGGAAGCCCGTCAGCTCGGCTTCGGGGCTCATATCGTGGTCGGCACGCCCGGGCGCCTGCGGGACCATTTGGAACGCCGCCGGCTCGACCTCACGAAGCTCGCAGCTGTCGTGCTCGACGAAGCCGACGAGATGCTGGACCTCGGCTTCCGCGAGGATCTCGAGTTCATTCTCGATGCGACTCCGGAAGGCCGCCAGACGCTGCTGTTCTCCGCCACCATGCCGCGCGAGATCGAAGCGCTGGCGCGGCGCTACCAGCGCGAGGCCGTCCGCATCGAAACGGCAAAGCGCAACGAGCAGCACGCCGACATCGAGTATCGCGCCATTCGCGTCGTGCCGGGCGACGTCGAAAACGCCATCGTCAACGTGCTCCGGTTTCATGATGCCAGCGCCGCGATCGTATTCTGCTCGACGCGTGAAGCGGTGAAGCGGACGCACGCGCGCCTGTCGGAGCGCGGCTTCTCCGCCGAGGCGCTATCGGGAGAGTTGACGCAGAACGAGCGCACGCATGCTCTGCAGGCGCTGCGCGATGGGCGCGCTCGTGTTCTCGTTGCGACCGACGTGGCCGCGCGCGGGCTCGACTTGCCGGCGCTCACGCTCGTCATTCACGCCGATCTGCCCAACGATGCCGAGACGCTGCTTCACCGTTCGGGCCGCACGGGCCGGGCCGGCAAGAAGGGGCTCTGCGTATTGATCGTTCCATTCAACCGGCGGCGCAAGGCCGAAGCCTTGCTGGCAGGCGCTAAGCTCAAGGTTACATGGGGCGCTGCACCGACGGTCGAGGAGATCCGCGCGCGCGATCAGGAACGCTTCCTCGCCAGTTCCATCTTCACCGACCCCGCGACGGAGGAGGACCTGAAGCTTGCGCAATCGCTTCAGGCGAGCCGTACGGCGGACGAGATTGCCCTTGCTCTGGTCCGCATCCATCGCGCCCAGCTTCCGGCGCCGGAAGACCTGACCGAGGATACCGGTCCGCCGCCACGTCGCGATGATCGTACCCGCGCGTCCCGAGACCAGGCGGGCACGCGGGGGCCGGACAGCCGCTCGCCGCGCGCCGTTCGCGATCACGGCCGCGAGATGGTGTGGTTCCGTGTCGATATCGGGCGTGAGCGTAATGCCGAACCGCGCTGGCTGCTGCCTCTGCTCTGCCGCGCGGGCAATGTGACGAAGTCCGAGATCGGGTCCATCAAGATCTTCGATCGCGATACGCGCTTCCAGGTCGCCGCTGAAGTCGCAGACACGTTTGCGGATGCCGCGCGTTCCATGAAGCCCAATGAGGGGCGGATCTCGCGCATCGGCGCGTCCATGGGAGATGATGCCGGCCAGCGAGAGTCTTCGCCTTGGAAGCGCAAAGATCATGAGGCTAACGACGCGAGTTCGTCAGACGCGCCGGGGGAATCCCGCGGCAAGGCACCATGGCGGGATCGAAACAAAGAGAAGTTCCGCGCCAATCCGCATCGCAAGCGTGACGGAGCGCGCGCTCATTCCAACGGCGCTGAACCACAAACCGGTTCGCCGAAGTTCACTGGTGCGAACAAGCCCGGCTCGAAGCCTTTTCATAAGAAGAAGCAGCGCTCCGGGGCGAAGCCTTAAGTTTGAAGGCAGGGCAGGCGGGCCAGCCGCGCTGAACCGCCGGGCGGCGAGTTTCCTCGCCACTCGTGGATGTTGAAGACGCTTGCGCAAAGTTCGAGCGCGTTCGTTTAGATCACACCAAGCGCGCGTACGGCTTCGGCGACGCGCGTGAAGCCCGCGATGTTGGCACCGAGCACATAGTTGCCGGGCGCGCCGTACTCATCCGCCGTCCGCGCGCACCTGTCGTGGATGCCGTGCATGATTTCTCTGAGACGCGCTTCCGTCGTCTCGAAGCTCCATGAATCCCGCGATGCATTCTGCTGCATCTCGAGCGCGCTGGTTGCGACGCCACCGGCATTCGCAGCCTTGCCCGGCCCGAACAGCACGTTGGCATCGAGGAACGCGCGGACCGCCTCGGGCGTGCAGGGCATGTTGGCGCCTTCGCCGATTGCGATCATGCCGTTCTTGATCAGCGTCTTCGCATCCTGGCCGGTGAGTTCGTTCTGCGTGGCGGACGGCATGGCGATATCTACGGGCACATCCCAGACGCGGCCGTTGGGAATGTAGATCGCGTCTGAGCCGCGGAGCTTCGCATAGTCGGCAATGCGGCCGCGGCGGCGTTCTTTGACTTCCTTCAGCGTTTCGAGATCGATGCCCTTCTCTTCGACGACATAGCCGTTCGAGTCGGAGCACGCGATCACGCGCCCGCCGAGGGCGGCGACCTTCTGCATCGTGTAGATGGCGACATTGCCGGAGCCGGATACGGAGACCCGCTTGCCGTCGAAGCTTTGATTGCGCGTGCGCAGCATGTAATCGACGAAATAGACGGCGCCGAAGCCTGTCGCTTCCGTGCGGACGCGCGAGCCGCCCCAGACGAGGCCCTTGCCGGTGAGGACGCCCGACTCGTAGCGGTTGGTGATGCGCTTATATTGTCCGAACATGTAGCCCAGTTCGCGCTGGCCAACGCCGATGTCGCCAGCGGGGACGTCGGTATGCTCGCCGATGTGGCGTGCAAGCTCCGTCATGAAGGACTGGCAGAAGCGCATGATCTCGTTGTCCGAGCGGCCTTTCGGGTCGAAGTCGGATCCGCCTTTGCCGCCGCCGATCGGCATGCCGGTCAAGGCGTTCTTGAACGTCTGCTCGAAGCCGAGAAACTTGATGGTGCCGAGCATGACGCTCGGATGGAAGCGTAAGCCGCCCTTGAAGGGGCCGAGTGCTGAATTGAACTGCACGCGGAAGCCACGGTTGATCTGCACGCGATTTTTGTCGTCGACCCAGGGGACGCGGAAGATAATCTGGCGCTCGGGCTCGCAGAGGCGTTCGATCAGTGCGCCATCGGCATATTCGGGATGCTTGGCGACGACGGCGCCGAGGCTATCCAGCACCTCGCGCACGGCCTGATGAAATTCACTCTCCCCCGGATTGCGCCGCAGGACTTCTGCATAGATTGGTTCGAGCTTTTCATCGAGCATGGGAATTCCCTTCCAGTGCGCGCGGCTGTTCGCGAGGCGCGCAGCGCGTTTTTTGGTTGTTCTCTTTCTGGGAGACGCGGTGCAGTTGTTTTTGCTGCATAATTGTGCAGGCGTGGTTCGAGTGCCACAGCGTGGCGGGGAGTACAAGCCCTCGGAATACGCAAATTGCCGCTGTTTCGGGCAGGGTAGACGGGGCACCGGGTGGTGGCCGAATGGACCGGGCAGGCCGGCTTAACGTGGTGCTTACAATCCGATCGGTACGCTTTTGCCGCGCGTTAAACATCGGGCGGTGCCATGACGTTGGACGATCATCATCGCGAGGGACGAGAAGCTGCCTGGAGGGGAAACCGGAGGTCGCTCGGTCTCGAGGCCGATGGAAAAGCCGGTGGCCTGCGAGTTCGTCTCAGGCGTGCGGTTCGTCCGCTCTGGCCATGGCTCCTCCTGGGGTGTGTGGGCGGCAGCCTTCTCGCAATTGCCTCGGCATCTCCATGGCCGCTTGACGTCACGGTTCGACATTTCCTCGCGTCATCAAACTGCAAGACAGCGCGAGCGGTTGGCTTAGCCCCCGCCGTGCGAGGCGAGCCCGGCTATTGGCCTCGCAACGATGCTGACGATGATGGCATTGCGTGCGAGCCTTGGCCCAGGCCGTAGCCGTCCATTGCGTGCTTACTCGCGTCTGGCAACGCAAAACTCCGTAGGCGGAGGTTTTTTCGAAAATTGCGTGGAAAGCGCGTGACGGCGATCGGGTTTTCGCGAATACTCGGCCGTGTTCATTGATGTGATTTCTACGCCGTTCCGGCGACGATGTTTTGCCTGAGCTCATTTAATTCACGGGACATTTCATTCAATAGTTGTTTCGAGGAGTGGGTTCCTATGCCCGATGATGAAAATTGGATGCCTGTTTTCGCGCTTATTGCCCGCCGACAAACGAGACATGCCGCGCATCCCGATTTCAAAGGCACGTTGCCGCCCGACGAGTCCGAAGACGTTTTGCAGCGGATCGGCACGGCTCACATTGAAGGGGGCGGTTATTTCATTCAATTGACGGCGCTGCCGCTCAATGGGCAGCTGCTCGTGCGTCCGCCCCGTTCAGAGGATCAACGCGAGTTTCTGTTGACGGAGCGGAACCCATGATCATTCAGCATTATCGCTTTCTGTGGCGGCATGCGGGGCGCGGCTTCACGTACATCGTCAACTGGCCGATCATTCGGCGTGACTCGTACGTTGTGGTCACTGTCGCTGAGGCAAGGATCAGCGCGGCTGTTCCTGACCGCTTCGTCGGGCGCGCGATACCAATTCTCGCTGGGAACGTGACGCCCCAAGACGGGCGGTTGCAGTTCGTCGCCTGGTGGGAGCACGACTACGGGGATTTTCCGTATTTGGATATCTGGACCGATATCACAGTGTTTGATCCGGCGGATCCGGCGGGGACTGGGTGAGCTTGTCTCAGGTTTTATTGATCGAAGACGTTGCCACCTCGCAGCTGTATTTGAACTCCCACTGGGGGTTCACAAGAAGGTAGCCATCCATGATTTTGCAGTTGCGGCCCGTCTGCTTGAGATATGCTAGCGCCGCCTCTTCGAAGATTGGTTTCGGTGATGCCGTCGCTGTTGGATTTAGCAGGAGCCCACCTGTAAATCCTTGAGCCGCGGCGGATGCAAGGCTTGACGTTATCATCATCCGGTTTTCGGTTGGCTTATCGAAGACGCGGAACGTATCGTATTGCGTGGAGACCTGTTGGACTGGAACGCCGTTATAGGCTTGAGTGATGTAACTGAAGCTCGCACATCCGCTCGTGGCAACGCCTGCTGTTGCCATAGTGAGGAACAACCGCCAGCCCGATATTCTCATCCGACACCGCATGTGTTGCCCAGCCGATTCTGACGACAGTCATTCTGGGTACGGATGATTCAATGTCGATAGGAACGATTGATTCGCGCGGGGATATGCACATCTGTAGGGAAGAACAGATCCCACAGAGCAGATTGCAGGACCAATCGTGGCGGCTTCTGATTCGTTGGGGCCAAAGGTCGTGATTCGGTTGCCGAGTTTGCGCGGTTTGCTGATTGCCCGCTTCAAAATTCCGGTCAGGCCTCTCTATAGCACCAGCATCGCTGCTGCTATACCGGAGCGAATAGTCGTCTGAGCGATGCGCATGCACAAAAGATTTGAGATAAGTATACTAAGACAGTAGACATTCTGTGAACGGCGTGTAGGCTTGTGCTCTGATTGGCGTCGGAGCGTTCAGCTGCGGTGTCGATTTGGTAATTTGATATCGACGCCGGGGGGCTCGAGTGCGCACGTCTACATCAGTTGCCGCTATTTCTGCGGCGGGCTTGCTATTTTCTTCTTCCGTAGCCATCGCGCAGACCGCAGAGCCCGCTCCAGAACAGGCAGCGCCGGCTCCGGTGCAAGCGGAACCGGCTCAAGCCCCGGCCGCCTCAACATCGCTGCCGGAAGTGACTGTCGAATCGACCGAGCAGCCCAAGAGCCCGCCGAAGAAGAAGGTCGCGAAGCAGAAAGCGACCACCACCACGGCGGTCACTGCAACGTCGCCTCCGGCGCAGCAGCCAACCGCGCCCGGCATCCAGAACGTCAACGTGAAAGGCGCATACGCGCCGGTCGCCAACTACAACGCGACGGACTCGGCGACGGGAACGAAGACCGATACACCGCTCTCCGAAATTCCGCAGTCGATCTCGGTCGTCGGCGCCGAGCAAATTCGCGACACGGGCTCGCAAACCGAGCAGGAGGCGTTGCGTTACGTTCCGGGCGTCGTCGCAGACTCCTACGGCGTCGATGGCCGGTCGGATGGCAGTTTCATCCGAGGCGTGGAGGCCACCACTTACCTCGATGGCCTGCGGCGGTCTTTCAGCTATTATACGAGCACCTACCGCATTGATCCGTACTTCCTGGAGCGTCTGGAAGTTCTGCGCGGGCCTGCATCCGTTCTCTATGGTCAGGCATCGGTCGGCGGCATCATCAATTCCGTATCGAAGCGGCCGCAAACGGAGAGAGGTGGCGAAGTCAGCGTCGAGTATGGCAGCTTCGACTTCAAGCAGGTCAAATTCGATACGACAGGCGCGATCACGTCGGATAAGCGATGGTCATACCGTTTGACCGGTGTCGCTCGCGATGCCGACACGCAGGTCGATTACGTCGATAACGACCGCTATGCGATCCAGCCGGCGATCACGTTCCGTCCAGACAGCAATACGACGATTACGGCGCTCACCCACTTTCAGAAAGATCGTTCCGGGTCTACCTCGCAATTCCTCCCACACATCGGCACGATTTTTCCGAACGTCAACGGCCGGCGCATTCCGCAAAACCGGTTCGTGGGCGAACCGGGCGACCATTACGACACGGACGCCGCGTCCGCGACCCTGCTGGTCGAGCACAAGTTCAACGAGGTCTTCAAGTTCAACCACGCGTCCAGCTATACGAACGTGCATAACGATTACGCGAGCACGTACTCCGGGCACTTCTACAGGCCGCCAGGGTTCCCCTATCTGGATCCCGACCAGACCGAGATGGTGCGGATCAAGTCTGCGAGTGTCACGGATACCGACGTCTTCACCCAGGACACGAACCTGCAGGCCAAGTTCGCGACGGGTTGGATCTCTCACAAGGTGATTGGCGGGGTCGACTACTCCAACTTCAGATCCAGCTCAAGGATGGGCTCGGCTCTGAACACGACCCCCTTTGATGTCTACAACCCGATATATGGCCAGCCGGAAGGGCTCGAGGGCGTTGGTTGCGGCGGTGGAGCTTATGGTCCTCTGCCTGAACTTCCGATCTGCGATCAGCCGGATCTGAAGACGACGCAAACGGGCCTCTACGTACAGGATCAACTGCGGCTCGGTAACTGGCTCGCCATTCTCGGCGCGCGCAAGGACTGGATCGATACGGGTTCTGGTCCCGCGGCCCAGAGCGACGACAATGTCTCGTACCGCGCGGGCCTGATGTACGAGTTCGCGTTCGGACTGACGCCGTACGTCAGCTACGGCGAATCTTTCGTCCCCGTGCTCGCAAGGCTCGCAAATAACCAGCCGGCAGATCCGCAGCAGGGCCGTATGTATGAAGTCGGCTTCAAGTATCAGCCGCCGGGCGCTAACTTCTCCATCAACGGCGCGCTCTTCGATATCAAGGAGAGCAATCATCTCGTCATCTCCGATGACGGTCTGACCTACGTCCAGAACGGCGCCATCACGAGCAGGGGCGGCGAGATCGAATTCACCGGTCAGTTGACGAAGAACCTCAAGGCTGTCGCCGGCTATTCTTATACGCAGGCGCAGTATGACGACGGCACCGTATTGGACGGCAACCAGATCGAGTCCAGACCGAAGCACATGGCATCGCTGTGGGGCGTGTGGGAGTTCGATCAGCCTTATTTGAAGGGATGGTCGGCTGGCGCGGGCGTACGATACATCGGCGCCAACTGGGATTCGACCAATACCTTGAAGGTGCCGGACGTGACGCTCTTCGATGGGATGATCGCATACGAGGAAGAAAACTGGCGCTGGCAGATCACCGCGCAGAACATCGGTGATAAAGAGGTGATTTCGACCTGTCTGTCGCGCGGCGATTGCTGGCTCGGTCAGGCTCGCACGATCATCACCGGCTTTACCTACAAGTTTTAATCACGCTCGATAACGTCTCTTGCCGCGCTATCCCGGCAGGAGACGCTTTGCCGTCGGTTTGGAGATTTTCTCTGAGGGCCAGCGCGATTGGCTCATAGCGCGAACAGCGCCCAATTTTACCCAAATCGTTCGCGCCGTTTCTCGAAAGCGGCAATCACATTTCGACGCTGCTAATGCGGAGCAGGTGCCGCGGCATCTACTTAGCGAATGTGCGCCCCAGGCATTGGAGGGCGTCATCTAGGTAGGAGAGTTCCATGGGCAGATCCCTCATTGTTTGGTTCTTCATCGTTCTATCGTGCACCGTCGGCGCGATCACTTGGGCGCAAGCGCAGACGCCGCTGGGTGAAGATGAGTGTGCTGACGTTTGGAAGAAAGCCGGAGGGGGACGCGATCTCGGTCCGGATCAGGCGAAGCCGTTCATCAAAAACTTCGTGCAGCTCGACGTCGACAAGAACGGCTCGATCGATTGGGAGGAGTTCAAGGCCGGCTGTGCGAATGGCTTGGTCACGAAAGGGTAGAAGAATGGCGGAGACGCGAACCGCCTAGACTGATCATCCGGCGAAACCTCTCGGCATGTGCGAATGCCGAGAGGCTTGGAAGTGGGCTAAGGTCGTGCCTTGCGTGATGGGCATTAACGGCGGTCGTCGAAGTCGCCGAGCCGGTTGAAGCAATCCTGCAGGCGCTGGGCCCGGAACTGCTGCTCGCGTGCGATGTCCGAGCGCGAGGCCCAACGGCACCACATGAAGTGAGGACCGACGTCGGTGCCCCACTGCGGGCCACGGAAGCCGCAGCGGTTGCGAATGTTGCTGTCTGCCTGCACGGCTGAGATCCGCGCATAGAGTTCGCAGCTCGCCCGCTTGCCTTCGACGTCGCCGCGCCGGTCGTCCTTGCCGAAACGGAAGGTGAAGCCGCGATCATCGAAGCGGAGCGTTTGGGCTGCCGCCGGAACCACCGTTCCGAGAAGAACTGCCGCCATGAGCCCCAATACAACGTTTCGCATGTACTATCCTTTTTATAACTGTGCTCAGTCCCGGTAGCGATGGATTATGGCTTTTCGTGCTGCAACCAGCGTGTGCTGACAAAGCAAGTCCCGCCGTCCTGGCCACCGCTCCTGGGCCGACCGGGACATCCGGTATCAAAAGTTAAGAAATCGGCAGCGCCGCGCCCCTTTTGGCGAGTTCGGAATTGCGTCGTGGCGAATACGCAACATCAACAGCATTTTGAACGCAAGCGTATCGTCTGGGAAATACTCCCATATTCCGCAGTGCTCACTTCGATAACAGTGCCTGGGAAGGCTCGTGTAGCGAGCTTTCTCTTCTTCCTGACGGGTTGCCCGCAGGTGAACAAAAAGAACCCGGCTGAAGCTGGAGGGGAGTGGAGTTGAGTAGAGTTCCGCGCATGCGACGCCCAGAAGCGTTGTCCAAAAAGATCTTCAGTCCAGCGTAGCAAACGAAGTCCTGGCGCCAGTCTTCCCGTCTGCAATCTGGCGCTCGGCTTCGACCTTCCTGAGCCAATCAAGCCAATAATCAAAAGAAAACTTCCAAACCCGATTTGGAAGGGGGGAAAACTTATGCGTTCATCGAACCACGCTTTGGGCCATCCCACTGCGCGACTTCTGCTTGCCTCGCTAGCCGCCGCGCTCAGCATGGGCGTGTCTCACCAGGCTCTGGCTGCTTGCTCCAACAGCGGTACTGCGGGCATCGTCTTGGATTGTTCCGGAGATGACGCCGCCATAACCTCGGCCGTTGCAGCTGCTCCGGCATCGAGCATCGCAACAGCAAACCCGATCGCCGGGGTACGCATTACAGAAGACGCAACGCTCGAGGTTGGAGCCGACGTTTCGTCGCGTATTTCAGCGGCTTTGCTGTCAGCGACGAACAATAATTACGGTGTTTACGGCATATGGGGCCAGGTGGCGGGAGACCCCCCAACTCCGCCGACCTCAGCTGAAGTATTCACCGTCAACGTGCTGGCGGGCACGACAGTCAGCGCGTCACATGCCGGCCGCGGACTGGCCGCCGGCATCTATGCCCAGGGTGATGTCGAGCAGTTCACCGTCAACAATTTCGGTACGATCTCCGTCGAGCGTGGACCGCAGACGATCAACTCGATCAACGCGGCCGGTGCGGTAACGGTCGATCCTAATGGCGATCCGGCGCTGCGCGGCACACTCGGCATTGCCGCCGGTATCTATAACAACGAAGAAGAAGTCGAGAACGAGATCATCAGCAATTTCGGGACGATTAGAGCGACGGGGCAGTTGACCGCCGGCATCTATTCTCGGGCCAACGCGCTTTTGATCGAGAACTACGGGACGATCGAAGCCACTCCTGGCAGCGGTATCGTGAATGCTGCGATTGCGACGTACGATGGCCGCATTCAGGGCAACGGCCCCGAGGGTGAGGATCCCCCGACCCACCGTGTCGTGACATACGGCAAGTCCTTCATCGACAACTATGGCACGGTTCAGGGCGACATTCAGGTTATCGAGCAGACCAACCTAGCGTTCATGGGTTCGCTTCTCGCGGGAACCGATCTGGCGCTGAGCGCGCAGACGAACCGCCGAGACAGTGAGATCTTCAACGCCGCAACGATCAATGGCAACATCTGGCTCGGAGCAGGCAATCACGTCTTCACGAACACCGGCACGGTCACGGGTAATCTCGTGGTCGATCAGCGCCGTGAAATTACCCCTCCGACAAATCCGGGCACGCTTCCGTTCGCGATCGGCGTCTCGCAGCGTCCGACTGCCGGCGACGACGACGATGACGATGATGATGACGTCGATCCGTCAAACACCTTTTCCAGTTACGCCGATTTCGTTGCTGTCGTTCCGGATCACCACTTTGAATTCGACAACGCGGGCGTCTTCAACGGTAACGTGACCGTGTTCACCAACCTGGCGGGGACGGCGAGTTCGATCGAGCTCAGGCCGCATATTACCGGCAGCGGTACAGGGTCTACGACTGCTGATCCCTCCGAGAACAGCGGCTTCATCAACGGAACGTTGGCAATTGGCACAGGACTTTGGCCGACTGTGACGGCCAGCACGATCGCGACGACGACCACGCTCACTCCGGTTATCGATTCGACTGTTCGTGACGGAGAAAGCTTTCTCGTCGCCAAGCATCTTACCGGCACGGATCTGCCAACTCTGATCGAAGACTCCTACTTGGTCGATTGGGAGGCCTACCAGGTCGGCGGTTCAGCGAGCGGAAATGCGCTTGCGATCCGGGCTTCCGTGAAAAACGCGTTCGACATCGAGGGTATCTCGAATCCTGCCGCGGCGACCCTCAATGGGCTCATTGCTGCCGGCAGTGACGACAGCGACGTGCTCGGTGCCCTGGGCGGTGCGGTTCAATCGCTTTCCGACGAAGACGACGTGAGAACGGCCGGCAGTCAGCTCGCGCCTGAAACGAACTTCGCTACTCAGCAGGCTGCGATCACGCTCAACTCCGCAATCGGCCAGCACATCGATACGCGGTTAGCATCTGTTGGCGGAACGGGCAGCTCGCCTGGCTATGTGCCAGGGCCTTCGGGACTCGGCATTAAGCAGAGTGATCCGAACAGGTCTAATCTCGGCGGGCTCAAGGATGGAGATGATGATTTCGTCGCTCCGCGGAGTGGTGCGCTCTGGGGTCAAGCCTTCGGTGTGGGCATGAACCAGGGCGAGAGAAGTCTCGTCGATGGTTACGATGCACGGCTCTATGGCATCCTCACCGGTTACGACAACTGGATTGCGCCGGGCGTCCGGATCGGCGTTGCAGGCGGCTATGCCAATACCCGCATCTATGGTGAAGGCGACACGTCGCGCAACAGCACGGACATCGACAGCTATCTCGTGCAGGCTTACGGCGCGATCAAGAATCCGGGCTGGTATGTGTCGGGCCGCACGGGTTTCACCTGGCACGACTACGATACACGGCGAGTGTTGACGGTGCCGTTCGAGGATAGCGCGGAGGCCAGCCACGACGGCCGCCAGTTCAACGCCTCGATCGAACTCGGCGCGCCGATGCACTTTGCGAGTGCGATCGTGACCCCGATTGGGTCGCTGACCTATTCGAACCTGCACCAGGATGGATATACCGAGGACAGCGACGGAGGTATGGCTCTGCGCATCAACAGCCAGAGCAACGACTCGCTCGTGTCGGCGCTCGGTATCAAGGCGCTCATTCCGATCGCCGCTGACACGGTGATCGAGGGCCGTGCCGCCTGGCTGCACGAGTTCTCGGATACGGCTCAGGTCGTCACGGCGGCGTTCGCGGCAGGCGGCGGTACGTTCACTGCCGCGGGGCCGGACGTTGGCCGGGATACCGCTGCGCTGGGTGCCGGTATCCTGGCGCAGTTCAATCCGGGTTCGACGTTCGAGCTCAATTATGACGCCAACATCCGCGAGGATTATCTGGCGCACATCGGCTCTGCTCGCGTCAAACTGGACTTCTGATGCTCAGCGGTGGCGATCACGGGCTAGCCCGGCGATCGCCACCGCTTGCTCCATTGGCGAACGATTTTGACCGCCCAGAAATTTGCCGCGTATTGAACGGGCGACACTCAGTTTAGAGATTTCCCGCCGCCCGACAGATAAATTCCGGTTTCGAAGGCTCTCCTGCACGTGGAAGAGATTTCTGATGCACCAGGGCCGCCAGGTGCGGGCAAACCGTCGGTTTACTGATTAATTCTCGGTCAGACCCATTGCCCGGCGCGGCCAGAATCGCTCCTGTCGTTTGATGTTCGCATCAATGCCGGAGTGGCGTCGATATGCTTGCATCTTCGCGGATTTGGCTGGGAGCCAGAGCTCCGGCGGTGGCGATGGTCCTGCTGATTTCGGTGAGCGGGTTTGTCCCGGTGGTGGCGCAGGGTGCTGGAAGCAGCGCGACGCCGCCTGCGAAGTCGCCAAGTCCGCCAGCGCCAGCTCAGGGTCCGAGTTCGCCTGAGCCAGCCCCGACGCCAACGCCATCTCCTAGCGCGGCTCCAACGCCCCCGGTCACAACTGCGCCGCCGTCTCCGCCGGCAGCTCCTCAGCAAACGCCTGCGCAGGCTCCTCCAAGCACCACGCTTCCCGAAGTTGACGTTATCCAGGCGCGTCCGCAGCCCCCGGCAAAAGTAAAGAAGGAATTGCAAGCCAAGCGGCGGGCACCGGCGGCTCCATCGGCGGCAGCACCGTCCGAAGCCAAGGGACCCGTGAAAGAGGCACCCGCCGTGCAGCCGAGTGCACTTCCGGCGGCGCCTCCCATCCCATCGCCGTCCGCGCCTCAGTTCGCGGTCGCGCCGCCATCGGACGATGTGAAGATGTCGCCGCTCGGGGGCGCGGTTCCGATCGGCAAGGTGCCGAGCAGCGTCAGCACTGTTTCGTCATCTGAAATCGCACGCACGCGGAGTGATTACGCGGCGAGCGTTCTAGCCAACTATGTGCCCGGCATCATCGTGAGTGACTACCAGGGCAATGGTTTTCAGACGAACGTCGATTACCGCGGCTTCAATTCCTCGCCGGTCGATGGCGTGCCGCAGGGGCTTGCGGTTTATCAGAATGGCGTCCGTATCAACGAGTCTTTCGGCGATACCGTCAATTACGATTTCATCACACCGATCGCGATCGCCAACATGACGGTGATGAGCGGCAACCCCGTCTTCGGCCTCAATGCAATCGGCGGGTCCATCTCGATCGATATGAAAAACGGGTTCAACTATCACGGCTTCGAGGCGGACACGCGTTTTGGATCGTTTGGGCGCGTGCAAGGATCGATCCAAGACGGCAGGCAATTCGGCAACTGGGCGACATACATCGCTATGGATGCCATTCGCGACGAGGGCTTCCGCGAGAAGGGCACATCCGACATCCGCCGTTTGTATGCCGACCTTGGCGTCAAAGGTGACGGATCGGAATTCCACTTGAACTTTACGGGCGCCGACAACTCGGTCGGCGTTGCCGCAGCGTCGCCGGTGGAGCTTTTGGATGAAGGCTGGGGCAGGGTTTTCACTACGCCGCAATCGACGACGAACGAGATGGAAATGGTGTCGCTCAATGGCAGCGTGCAGGCGACGGATACGCTGCAAATATCGGGCGTTTCCTACTACCGCCACTTCAAGCAGAAGCATATCGACGGCAATATTTCTGATGCGGAGCCCTGCGCGGTCAATCCACCCGGTCCGCCGGTGACGGGTGCTTGCCTCGATAATCTCGATGGCACGAGCATTCTTCTGCGGGATACGGGCGGCAATCTGATAACCGTTCCCGGCGATGAAGGGCTTGGTGAAATCGACCGCACGTTTGTGGATACGAATAGCTTCGGTGCGGCGCTGCAGGGCGTCGATAAATCGAAACTGTTCGATCGCAATAATCAGTTTCTGCTGGGCGGCAGCATCGACCATGGCGAGGTGGCGTTTTCTTCATCGGCCCAGCTTGGCACCTTGCAGCCGAACTTCGTGGTTGCGGGCGGCGGTCCATTCGTGGGACCGTTCGGCGATATCTGCACGCAGGAGGACGATGGCTCGTGCACGCCGACGGGAGCCACCGATCTCTCCGATATTCGCCCGGTCGACATATCGACGACGAACACCTACTACGGGCTCTATTTTCTCGACACGTTCGATGCGACCGACCGGCTGACTTTGACAGCGGGCGGCCGTTTCAACGTCGCGAACATTCAGATTCACGACGAGACGGGGTTGGCGCCAAACCTCAATAGCGACGACACCTACTTCCACTTCAATCCGGTCGCAGGCGGCACGTATAAGCTGCTTGATGGCGTTTCGCTTTACGGCAGCTTCTCGGAAGCGAACCGCGCGCCGGTCGCCGCCGAACTTGCGTGTGCGGATCCGGACAATCCCTGTCTCTTGCCGAGCTTTCTCACGTCCGATCCGCCGCTGAAGCAGGTCGTTTCATACACGTGGGAGGTGGGGCTGAAGGGCAGCAGCGCGGATGCGCTTGCGCGGCAGAAGATGACGTGGAGCCTGGGTTATTTCCATACACTGAATACCGACGACATCATCAACGTCGCGTCGCCGATCATCGGCCGCAGCTCGTTCACGAATGCGGGTGACACATTGCGGGAAGGGGTCGAGGCGCAGATCAATTATTGGCAAGGGCCGCTCTTCGCGTATGCGGGCTATAACTTCGTCGAAGCGACGTTCCAAAGCAATCTGACGCTGCAATCGCCGTTCAACCCATTCGCCGATGAAGACGGGAATATCTTCGTGCATCCGGGGGACCGGTTGCCGGGCGTGCCGATGCACAAGTTCAAGGCGGGCGTCGATTACAGCGTCACGCCGCGATGGCGGATGGGGGCGGACCTGATCGCTGCGAGCAATCAGATCTTCTTCGGCGATGAATCCAATCAGAATGCGCCGCTGGGCGGCTATGCCAAGGTCAACCTCCACACGTCGTACGATGTGACGGATAACATTCAGATCTATGGTCTGGTCGACAACGCCTTCAACGCGCATTACGGCGTCTACGGGACCTTCTTCGATGTGGATGACGCCAACGAAGCGGCGGGAACCAATTTCACCGATCCGCGGACGATCGTGCCGGCTGCGCCAATTGCGGCTTATGGCGGACTTAAGGTGACGTTTTGATCATAAATTCAAATCTTCTTTGCGCAATGTTCGGCAGCTTTTGGCAACGCACGCGCGGATACGATCTCACTTAGAATGACGAGACCAGCCGATTAATGCGCGGCGCGCGGCGTCAGCGTGCAATGTTTCTTGGAGATGCTTATGGATCTCACCAGCAAGCCTGTGCTTTTAGCCATTTTGATTTTTGCGGCGCCGATGGCAGCTGCGCCGCTTCAGGCGCAATCGCCGCAAGCTGACGAGAAGGAGCAGCTTGGCAATTCGCCATCTCCTGACGTCCTTCCTGACGCTTCGCAGCAGGGGCCGAGCCAGTCCATCCAGCAGCAGGAAAAGGAACAGCTTGGCAATTCGCCGGGGCCGAACGTCAGTCCTGGTGTGACGACGCCGGGGCCGGGCGAGTCCATCAACAAGCAAGAGCAGAACCAGCTGCGTTAGTGGGCAAAGCGTGCCCGCTTCCGGACAGCGAACGAGCTTCTTGCTCTTTGCTTATTGCGGTCGCGCTTCGATTTCGGCGACCGCGATATCGCCGTCGGTGACGTAGTGATTGACGCGCTTTGTCACCAGCTCATCGCCGGTCCTGTAGTTCGTGACTTTGCCGATAACGCCGCTCTTGCTCAGTTCTTCGATGAGGTAATTGCGTTCGGCGCCCGTGTCTGAGTCGGTCGCATGCGTAATCTGATAGGTCATGCGGGTCAAAGACAGACCCGTATCTTTGGTGGCGGCGCCGACCCAGAGTACGTGCTCATCTTCCGCCGGGCGCTGGTCGTTCAGCCAGAAGGCCGGTGAACTCCAGTCTGCCTCGGTGCCAGCGAGATCCTGAGCCCAGAAGCGCACATGGTGGCGCTTGCGCGGACTGTTATCGATGCATCTCTGAAAGCCGATGTCTTGGGCGCGGCCGAAGAGGTAGAGCGTACTAAAGGGCGCTGTCGGGTACGGCCTATTGAGGACGAACGCGCGAACCATCCGCCACGAGCTTGCGAGACTGAGACGGTCGGCTTCGCACCATCCCGCGGTGGCGAAGGCCGAGCGGAGGTCGGCGGCGGTGCCGGTTAGCGCGAGGTTCACGGGATCGCCGGGCAAGCCGTCTCCGGTGATCGTGTAGCTCGGCACGCGCTTGCGCTGGAGAATTTTCAGCCCCATGCGGACGGCGCGCGGAAGGATGAGATAGGCGCCGATGATGTAAGTGATCGTGAGAGCGAAGATCCACGGCAGCCTGCGGTCGACCAATTCGAAGACATCGACGATCAACCAGACGCTCAACACGCCGAGGCCGAAGATCGCTATCCGCTGCAAGGTGCGAATTGCCAGGCGCATACTCGTTCTCGAACCGCTCGTGTAGCGTTGGGCCCCCGCTGGCGCTGTTCCTCACGCGAGCGGCGAAGAGACGGTCAAAAGCTCGATGCGGTGAGCGCAACTCCCGCGGCGGCAACCAGGCCACCGGCGACGCGCAGCGCCTTGTGCGCATGGGGTGATGGCGATCTGTTCGCCGCCATGGCTGCCATCATGCCCGTCATGTGAAGGGCGGCAGTCGCGGCGATGAAACCCAGTGCATATTGGAGCGCCGATGCATTCACCGGCATTTCGGCTCCATGCGCGTAGCCGTGGAAGACCGCAAACGATGCGACGATCAAAGCTGCGGAGGCGGCAGGCAGTTTCGCTTGCATGGCAATGAGTAAGCCAACGACCAGCACGGATGAAGCAATCGCCGGTTCGACCATCGGCAATTGCACGCCGGCAAACGGGAGCGTGCCGCCAGCGATCATGGCGACGACGAAGCTTGCTGGAACGGCCCAGAGCGCGCGCCCGCCGAGACGAACGGCCAATAGTCCCACCGCGACCATCGCCAACACATGATCAAGTCCGGTCAGCGGATGGAGCAGGCCGGTGATGAAGGCCGTCGCATTTGCGGACTCAACATGTCCAGGATGCGCCCACGCGGGCGACGAGATCAGGGACGCGACAACGCCAATGCAGGATAATAGCCGCAGCTTCTTCATGTGGTCCGCCCCTTCGATTGACAATCCGCCGTCCAAGCATTGCGAGTTTGCGCATCCATTGATGCTTGGACAAGTCCTTTTCGCGTGGGTTTCGCTGCGGCCTAGATAGAGGGCCGGGCGGGGGCTGGGTGCGGCTCTGAGGTGTGGCGCGCGGTCGCTCCACAGCACGGCGATGTTCGGCGTTGACTCGTGTTCATCGAATATGTGTTTATGACAATTGTGATGGTTCCATTTGGGTGAAGCCGCCCGGGTGGTGAAAATGGGAACACGGTGCGACGCTTTCCGCGTCAATGCCGGGACTGCCCCCGCAACTGTAAGCGGCGAGTCCGCTCCGAATAAGCCACTGACGGTCTCAGATCGAGATCCTCGGGAAGGCCGGAGAGGACGCCCGAGCCGCAAGTCAGGAGACCTGCCAGCACAAGCTGCCCATCTTCCGCGCGTGGGGCGCGGCAGGACGGACACCCGTAGTGGCGGCTGATGTGTCAACCGGTGGATAGCCCGCCGGGGTCATGCAGGTCGTTCGCTGAGTGGATAGATTTCTGCACGCGTACGTCAGCTTGGTTGCGATCCTTTGTCGGATCGGAATCGAGAACGTGCGTGCTGGTCCGCTGAGCCGCTGTGTGCCCCGAGTGGCAATCCGCCCTCATCGTCGTTCGACGGGGGTCATCATGCTACGCGACTACAAGCGCCGCACTTTGCGCGCGACGCTCTTCTGCACATTGTCATCGTTCGCAGCGATAGACGCGAACGCTCAGCAGCCGATATCGGCTGAGCTTCCCGAGGTCACCGTGGCTTCGGAGCCTGAGGCCAAGCCGCGCAAAAAGAAGGCGCCGGCTGCCGCCCAGCAGAGTTCGACGCCGCAGAATTCGGATGGTGGTGCAAGCGGGACGGCGCGCGGCGCGGATCATTCGGATATCGCCGTGTCACCCACGGGGATTGCCTCACCGGTGGAGCAGATTGCAAGCTCCGTCACGGTCATCACGTCCAAGGAAATCGAAGCGCAGCAGCGCCGCACGCTGCCGGATGTGCTGAAGAGCGTGCCCGGCCTCAACATCGTGCAAATGGGTGGCCCGGGCGGACAGACCTCGATCTTCATGCGGGGCACGAACTCCAACCACACGAAGGTGTTCATCGACGGCATCGACGTCAGCGATCCGAGCAGCGCCAACCGGTCCTTCAATCTCGGGCAGATGCTGACGACGGATATCGAGCGCGTCGAAGTTCTGCGCGGGCCGCAGAGCGGGCTTTACGGCGCGGACGCCGTGGGCGGTGTCATCTCCGTTTATACGAAGACGGGCAAGGGACCGCCGAAGGTGACCGGGATGGTCGAAGGCGGCTCGTTCGGCACGTTCAATCAAGCCGCGAGGATCAGCGGTGGCGCCGATCGCTACAACTATTCGTTCAGCGTCTCGCACTTCCGGGCCGATGATACGCCCGTTACCCCGTTCGATCTGCTGCTGCCTGGGGAGGCGCGCCACAGCAACCGGTATGACAACTGGACGTATTCGACCAAGATCGGCGTCGACGTGACGAAGGATGTGACGGTCAATTTCGTCAGCCGCTATACGGACGCGAGGCTCTACTACACTGGCGACGATTTCAATTTTCCGAGCCACCCCAATCCGTTTCTGACGCGCTCCGACTTCGACCAGTTTTATACGCGCGGCGAGGCCGTGTGGAAGACGTTCGGCGGGCAGCTGACGCACACGTTCGGCATCAATTACGCCAATCTGCAGACGGACAATTACGACATTATAGCGGGCAGCAACTTCGCCGACGGCGAACGGGTGAAATTCGATTGGCGCAGCGTTTGGCGAATCGCGCCGGGCTATACGCTCCTGACCGGGGCCGAGCAGCAGACCGAAGAACTCGACAGCGATGGGCTTCTCGTCGACGAGTGGAACCGCGCTGCGTTCGCGGAACTGCAATCAGAGATTTTCCGCAACTTCTTCCTCGTTGCCAATGTGCGGTATGACGACAACGAGAACTTCGGCGGGCACACGACGTGGCGCGTCGCACCGGCTTACGTGATTGAAGCGACCGGAACGAAGCTCAAGGCCAGCGCCGGCACCGCCTTCAAGGCGCCGACGCTCAATCAGCGCTTCCAGGATTTCCCGCCCTATTACTTTGGCAATCGCGATTTGAAGCCTGAGGAAAGTCTGGGGCTCGATGCCGGCTTCGAGCAGGCAGTGTTCGGCGGCCAGGCTCAGTTCGGCGCGACCTACTTCTACAACGACATCACCAATCTCATCGTCACCAACGCGGACTTCACCACCAACATCAATGTCGGGAAGGCGAAGACGTCGGGCGTCGAGGTGTTCGCGTCAGCGGACATCACCGAGAGCCTGCGGATCAGGGCCGACTACACGTATACGGAGGCGACCGACGAAGACACGCATACGCAACTCCTCCGCCGTCCGCGTCACAAGGCGAGCCTATCGGCGGGCTGGACGGCGACAGACCGGCTCTTGCTGACGCCGTCGCTGGTCTATGTCGGCGAGGCGGAGGACGTCGATCGCTCTGACTACGAGGAGGTGACCTTGCCGGGCTTCCTGCTCGTCAACGTTGCAGCCGACTACAAGCTGCGGGAGGGCGTGAGCCTCTTCGGCCGCATCGATAACCTGTTCGACAAGCATTACGAGAATCCCAATGGCTTCGAGGGGACGGGGATCGGCGCCTACGCCGGGCTGCGGTTCACCAATTGAATTTTCGGGGCGAGGGGCTGGGCCAAGGCCCCTCTCGCCTTGGTTTGCTTCTGTGCTACCAACTGACACCAGAGGAGACATCATATGACCATGAAGACGTTCACCAACGAAACCGCCGTGGCGGGGCTCTGGATCGCCTCGATCGCCGCTCTCAGCATCGGCGGCAGCCTGGCCTTCGCCTGCGCCGCGCCGCTCGCGGCCATTGCTGCGTTTGCCGGCACTAAGATGAAGAGCGGCGAGGGCATGACGCTGGTCGCTGCCGCTTGGCTGTCGAACCAGATCGTCGGCTTTGGCGTCCTCGGCTATCCAATGACCGCGGAGACGTTTGCTTGGGGCGCGGCCTTGGGGCTTGCAACCATCGTTGCATTCGTTGCTGCGCGTGCGGTTTCCGTTTCGACCGGAACGTCGGCTGCTGCTCTTGCCGGTGCTTTCGTTGCCGCCTTCGCGGCCTATCAGGCATCGCTCTACGCAGCCGGTCTCGTGCTCGGCGGCGTGCATGAAGCCTTCTCGCTGGCCGTCATCCAGCACGTGCTTGCAGTCAACGTGGTCGGCTTTGTTGGCTTCGCTCTGCTGCATCGCGCGGCTGAGGCGTTCTCGCTGATCCGCCCCCGTGCCGCTGCGGCTCTCGCGGCCTAAGCGCTAACTCTCGACGCCGACGGCGAGCCGCATGTCCTGCGTATCCTGCAGCCATGTGGCTATGCCGTCGCGCATGGAGCGGTAGACGGCCGCTCCGATCGCTTCGCCGATGGCAGTATGCAAACCGGCGAAGCGCACCGTATCTCCCGGCGGCGCGGCCACGACGATGCAATCGGTCCCCGTGCCGGTGATCGCGACGCCCGAGCGGCGTACGCCTGAATCCAAAATCGCCGTCGTACGCGCTTCAGCCACTATCGTTATCGCCTCGATCATTGCCGCGTCCGATAGGGGAAGGGATGCATGAACCATCGTGTTAATGGTGCCGAGCCCGGCCCGTGGCCTTGCAAAGCGCTCACCAACTCTCTCGCCATTCGATAGCCCGACGGTGCTGACGCACGTCGCGATGGCATCTTCTACCGCGACGTCAGCCACGTGATGGCGTCCGACGTCGCGCGAAGTTATCAGAGTGACGGCGTCATCCAGATTCGCCTTCGCAATGCGCCCCGCGATGACTTGCTCGGCATCCGCGCCGGCGGGCAGATCGGCGTCGCGAATTTCAATCCAGGCAACTTGGCGCGCGTGCTGAATGCCGGGCTTCGTCAGCGACCAGCTCAGCATTTTTTGAGGCGCGCCGAAGGTCGCGATCAACAGGCGCTGTTTGTGGACGAGCGTGAAAGGGAGGCTCGATGAACTTACGGCACAGTTCTCTGTCTGCGCCGATGTTTCCGTTGACGCGAATTCCAGCCGCCGCATCTATGAGAGTGCCCCCGGTTATGTATGGCGCTTGCGCAAAAGGGAGGCCGCGCAAGCTACATCGCACGCAATGCGCACACAGATTTAGCCGCGCTTTCGCGGCCTGCCAAGTTCGGAGCAGCATCCTTGCCGGCGCGAAATGACCCGGCTTTATTTTATTTTTGCGCGTGCCCTCTTGGTGGCGACAACCGGTTTCGGTCTGCCTTTGCTGTAGCCGTAGAGCACGCCGTTGGCCCATGAGAGTTTGAGGCGCGCGCCTTCGAGGTCTCCGGTGGTGACACACCACGCAGCGCCCAATGTGGTGCGCGCGACTTTTCCCAAGATGTAGGGAAGCGGGTAGCGGTGCTTGCGCATGAGGTAGCCGAAGCCGCGTGCGTGGGCCGTTGCGCGGCGTGTGCGTTCAGTCAGCGGCGCTGCGGTATCGACGGGATCGTGAAAGATCATGAGCTTCGGGAAATACCAACTGGCGACGCCGCTTTCGAGTGCGCGCAGGAGAAAGTCCGTCTCTTCTCCCGATTGGAAATCCGTTGGCGCACCGGGGCCAAGCGCCTCGTCAAATCTCAGAGCTTGCGCAGCCGCGCGCTCGATGAAGACGGTTGCGGCGTTTCCGGCTTCAAAAATGTTTTCGCGCGTGATCTGGGCTTCGCCCGGCAAGTTTGCGGTGAGGGGATGGCCCGCGGCGTCGACGAATTGTCCCGTGATCGCACTCAGCTTCGGGTTTCTCCGGAATGTGTCGATCACCTCTTCCACGACTGTCGGCTCGAACCAGACATCATCGTGGGGAAAGCCGATGTAGCGGCCGGAACTTGCAGAAAGTCCTATGTTTCGCGCTCGCGAAAGTCCGGGGCGCGAGCGCAGGTGCGTGATGCGAAGTTCGGGAAATTCGTGGATCGAAGGGTCTAGAACGCCGACCGGATTTTGATCGACGATAATAACTTCGAAATTCCTGGAGGTTTGCGCCGCAAGTGAATTCAGCAGCCGTTCGAGCGAACTCGCCCGGCCCAGAGTGCACACGAGGAGCGTGAGAAAAATTCGTGGTGGTTCATCGTTTGCCATCATCAGCTTTCCCATACGGGCTGGCAAAGACATGTGTCTGGTAGACCTGCCTGAACCTAACTCAACTATGCTTCATTGGCAGCTGCCATAACGAGGGAAGGTGGCTGAACGTGCTGCTCGTCATCAAAGGATTTGATGATGCGCGGTAAAAGGCAGTCAACCTTAAGGATCGGTTCTAGGCCGTTCCGCCGAACGTGGCGCGTGCCGGCGCTTCTTCTGCGCAATCAAAGAGAACCGGCCGCCGCAACAACGCCGACGGCGACGAGGCTGCCGGCCCAAAGCGCATCAACATTGATCCAGGCCTTGGAGAGAATGCGCACGCCGAAATAGCGATACGTGAGCCAAGCTGCCAGACCGCCGGTCGCAAGCAGCGCCGTTGCGTGGGCGGCCGCCACGAGAACGGCCAAGCATAGGTTGTTCGCGATGACCGGCATCGCTGAGCTGTGATCGCTGAATGGTGATGGTTGGGATGTACACAGCCCCAGATACATCGGCACCAGCATGAGACCTGCGCCGTGCGCGGTGGCGACTGCGAACGACCAGAGGCCGAGTTCGCTCGGCGGAATGCGTGCGAGAAACCGGGGATGACGGCGATAGACAAGAAGCAGAAGGCCGGCGCAGATAACGATGACCGCCGCCGCAAGACGTATTTCATGGCTCCAGTACTGCAGGGCCGTCAGCATTCCGAAGGGCAATAGTATGACGGTCATTGCCAGGAAGTGACCGCCGGCGAGGGGACCGAGCGCCGACAGAAGCGCCGACTGCCGCCGCTCCATCAGGCCCGCAGCGACGGCGAGCGGCCAGCCCATCCCCGGGTTGATCCCGTGATAGACGCCGCTTGCTAGAACGGCGAGCCAAAGCCCGATGTTCAAACCTTCAGTCATGGCCTTCGGTCATCGCTCAGGCCGACGAATAGCAGAAGCTATCCGTCGAGCAGTCGCCGCCTTCGAGCCGGACCTGGTGCGTGCGATAGCCTCCCGGCACATCGACGCGGAAGGCTTTGTCGAACGCCATGCCGCCAGCTGGATCGACGTTGACGATCATCAAAGCTCCCGGAACGCCTTCCGGATAGAACTGGTCATCCCATGTCGAATAGAGCGAGTTCGTTACGTAGACGCGCTTTCCATCGCGGCTGATTTCCAGCATCTGCGGGCCGCCAGCGAAGGGCGATCCGTCGGGCCGCGGCGTGCGGCGGGCAATGCCGCCGGCGTGGACGCTGCCGGCGAGTTTCGGCTTGCGCGGATCGGTGACGTCGTATTGGCGAAGCTCTCCCGTCCCCCAGCAGGCGACGTAGAGATATTTGTCGTCGAGCGAGAGATCGATATCGGTGACGAGCGGCGGCACGGCGCCGAAGCCCTTAAGGAGCGGCGGCAGCAACTCGGTATCCGCAGGTTCCGCGGGGATGGTCGCTGTCTTCTCGATGCGGAATTCGGCGCCTTCGCGCCACCAGGTCCAGATCGATCCTTCGAGGTTGGTGGTGTCGACGACGACGCCGAGGAAGCCATATTCGCGCGCGGGATCGTGCGCGGGGCGCACCTCGAGCGCCATCTGATGCTGAGCGCCGAGATCGATGGTTTGCACGTTGCGGCGTGCGCGCAAATTCCAGAAATGGATGTGATGGCCGTATTTGTTGGCGAGAAGATCTTCCGGAACGATACCGTTTTCGAATTGCGGCGGCAGGCCCCATTCGCTGCTGACCATATAATCGCGCGGCAGGTTCCACCAGAAATCATAATGCAACCGCTGCGGGCCGCGATCGATTTCCCAGCGGCCGAGCACGTCGAACGTTTCGCAATCGAGAATGAAAATGCCGGGCGGTCCGTCGGTGCCGTCGGCGCCTCCGCCGCCCAGCGTGCTGACGTAGATTCCGTCCGGTCCGCAATGGACCGTGTGTGGGCGCGAATAACCTGTCTTGTGGAGAATTTCTTCCGGCTCGATGATCTTGTGAATTTTCGCCTGCGTTGGATGCGGTTTGGTGTCGATCACATAGAGACGAGAGGAACGCAGCCCGGGGATGATGAGGTAGCGCCTTTCGATGAAGGCGTGACCGGAGAGCGGCGAGAGCGCCGACGAGCAGGCGTTCCAACCGAAGTGGTGAAACTCGTCGCCTTTGTTCGGCATCGTTACGGTGTGGACGATCTTGCCGTATTGAGATGACGACGGGTCCACATCGACGATGGCGAGCGCATCGGGCTGCGAGAAGTCGCCGCTGAGCAGAAGCGTGTAGGCGAACTTCTCAGGTGGCGCTTCGCTGGCGAGTTTTGGGGAAGCGTGGAAGGTCGGATCGGGTCTTTGGATCATTGCTTCCTCCGTTGACCGCTGGCGCTACGTGATGCCCAGCACATACGCATTCTCCGTCATCAGGAAGCGCGCGAACAGGTATCTTCGCAATTTTGTTCGGCTCTTGACGGATCGGCCAACGATAAAATTTCGCAGTCACCCCGGCGAGCCGTGAAGGGGCAGGGGCGCAACGTCTTCCAAACGCCTTAGCCTTCATAACTATTGCGGAAATTCTTCGTTAGGCCTCTGCAATGGTGGTGTTACGTTCTGCTTTCCCGAGAGATCAGAGAGTCTGGCTTAGAGCATTGAAATGCCGGTATCGGCATGAATTCTCGCGCTGTCGTCGCTCGTCTCCGCCATGAGGTATTCTACAGGTTGCCGGAATTGAATTTGCTGCCATTGCCTATCGCCGACCGCAAGCTGACGGCGAAACGTGCTTTCAACGCCGTGCTGCTCGCAGAGATCGCCGTGTGCGGCTTGCTCACATGAGCGGAGTTCCGAGACAAGTCACGGTCGCGATCGCTGGCGGCGGCTTTTCCGGCGCAGCGGTTGCCTATCATTTAGCGCTTCGCTGCTTGGCCGTTCGCATCGTCGTCTTCGAGCCGCGTCCTCATCTCGGCGCTGGGCTCGCCTATGGCGGAAGCGATCCGCAGCACCGCATCAACGTGCCCGCGCAAAAGATGAGCCTCATCCCGAGCGACGAAGCGCATTTTCGCCGGTGGATCGACGCGACGAACGCGACAGCCGGGGATGCGGACGCGGCGAGTAGCGAGGGCGATCTTTATCCGGGCCGGCAGGTATTCGGCAGCTATATGGAGCAGCAGCTGCGGCCGCTCCTCGCGCAAGGGGCCATCGAACATGTCCGGGAGCCGGTTACGGCGGTAACGAAGGATGGTGAGCGTTGGCTGGTACGTGGTGAGAACACCAGTGTTTCTGCCGATATTCTCCTGATCGCCACGACCCACCCGCCGCCAAGAGTGCCGGCCGTTATCGCGAATGCTTTGGGAGGGGATAGGCGATTGATCGCCGATGCGACGGCGCCGGAAGCGTTGGCGAATATCGAGCCCGGGGCAAACGTGCTGATCGTGGGGACGGGGCTCACGATGGCGGACGTCATTGCGACGCTCGACGCGCAGGGGCACCGGGGTCCGATCACGGCAATATCGCGCCGCGGCTTGCGCTCGCGTGGGCAAGCCCCAAGCCCTGTCGATCCATTCGGCATCTTCAACGAGCCGCTTCCGAAAACGGCGCCTGAGTTGTTGCGGCGGGTGCGTACGGCGGTGGCCGAGGCCGAAGGGCAAGGCGTGACGTGGCACGCTGTGCTCGATGCCGTGCGGGCGCAGGCGCGCTATTTCTGGCCGGCACTCCCGATCAAAGAGCGGCAGCGGATCGTCAGGCACTTGCGCGCCCACTGGGATGTGCATCGGTTTCGTATCGCGCCGCAGCCCGAAGCCGTAATCGATCGCCGTATCGCCGAGGGGTCATTGCTCATCGTCGCCGCGGGCGTCGATCAGGTTCTGAGCAGCCCGGATCATCTCGAGGTCGTTCTTCGTTTGCGGCGGACGCGCGAACGTATCGTTCGAACGTTCGATTACATCGTCACAACGACCGGGCCGGCGCATGGGGAGATCCTGTCATCGCAGACCTATCTCGCAGGACTGAAAGCGGCCGGGCACTTGGTGGAAGATCCCACGCACCTTGGCATCGCCTGCGATAGGGCCGCGCGTGCTCTTTCTTCCAGCGGCACGGCCGACGCCCGGTTGTTCATCGCAGGCCCGCTCGCGCGCGGGACCGTCGGCGAGCTCATGGGCGTGCCCGAGGTCAGCGAGTTTTGCGCTGTGCTCGCGGGAGAAGTGGCCGCTGAAGTAACCCGGTTGCAGAACGCGACCGGCGAAATGAGCGCCCGTTTGGGTCGTCAGCCATTAGCGGCTGACGGCTAGAACGCGCGCTGTGCCGCGATCGCGGATCAGGGGAGAAACGGGCAGTACAGAGGGCGGAAGCTCACGTCGCCGTCTTCGACGGCGAAGCCACGCCAGACCGGCAGATCGTTCGTGGGACTGCGTTCTTTCACGCAGCCGTGGACCGCAAGCGACGTCCACGATTGGACGCGTTCTTTGGCGACGCGCATGTCGGAGAAGACGGCGCTTGCCGGATTGGCGAGGCGGTTGCGGACTTGCTGCTTCGCTGCCGTGACCAGCCGGTCCTCGTGAGAGGGGATGAAGATGTAGGCGAATGCGGCGGCGGCAACGCCACCGCCGAGAAGCCAAGCCAAGCGCTGGGATTGCAAGTTTACGCGAGAAGAAGACACGAATTTTTCCAAGGGTTTAGAGACAGTCGTGGAGAACTTCACGACAGCAGCTGAGCGATTAAACGCCGGTAAAATAATGTGTTGAGTTTGGAAGCGTCGGCAAATTTGCAGGGCGAAGCGCGCCATGAACGCCGCTTGCCTAGCATTTGCAGCTCAAAAGTAAGACTTCAATCAGGAAGCTGGCTGCTGCTCCTGAGGGTTGCGTTCGATGCTGTCGCCGATCCGAATTGTGCCGCCCTCGACGATCCGCGCTGTGAGACCGCCCCGGCCGCGAACGGCGTTATAACCGCCAGGCCCGAGGTTCGCTTCCATTTGGCTGCAAGGGGCGCAATCGCCTGTTGCCTCAAGTAGGGTCGTGCCAATGCGGAAGCGTGAACCTTTCAAGGCTAGCAAATTGATGCCGCTGGTGACGAGGTTGCGCCGGAGAAGTTCGGGCGCGACGGTCTCCCTGCCGAGGAAGGAGGCAATCGCCGCGATGTCTTCGGCAGCGATCAGCGTGACCTGCCGCGGGCCGTTGCGTTGCGTGCGGTAACGGTCGCCTTCGATCCCCTGTTGCGCAACGAGGCTGGCCTCGCCCGGCATGATCATTGGCGCGCTGCGTGCGGGCCGCAGCCCGATCCAAACCAGTTTGCCCGGCGCCATGGGGCCGGCGAGGAGCTTTGCCAACATCGACTGCGGTGGCGGTGAACTCGGAGCTTTCATGGGAGCGACACCTCCGGGGTCAACGAAGCAGCACGCGGCGCAGCTGCCGCCAAGTGGCGCCAACTGCGCGAAGCTTGTCGAGACATAAGTTAGTCAGGATCGGGCAAGGCCCGTCAATCGCCGTGCGTGCTTTGCCAATCGCGCGAGCAGCGGCTTTCGCGAGGATGGCTGGTCAGCGATGTTCGCGCCGCCCGATTGTGTGAACGTGATGGAGGGAAAGCGCGCGAGGCTGTGAGCGTAGATTTCGCGGTTTTTGTTGTAGGAATTGTCGAGCAGCTCGCAACTTTTGCCAAGAAGCGCGCAACCGACTGCCACATGCAGCCGGTCGGTCACGACATGCTGCGTGACGGAGAGCGTTTTCAAGAAGCACCAGGCGCGGAGCTTTGAGATTTCCGCTTCGCCGACTCCGCCAAACGCGCGCGACAGATCAAGGTCGCTCTTCTGATTTGGCGAACGCGCTTCGCGATCTGTGCGCATGAGGCGCGCGACCGGCATGCCGGCAAGTTGGCCGAGGCTTACGCCGGCGCGCTCTAGGCCGGATCGAAGCAACGGCATTCCCGATGCATTGCACTTGGGGTCATCAAGGAACTCGCCGGCATCGCAGTGAAAAGCCATATCGTGACCGAGGCGGCAGTCGATCCTCGGATTGACGGCCGTGACGTGGTCCAGAGATCTCCTCTCGCGGCACCAGATCGTGGTGCGCGAATCGAGGCTTTCCAGTAGGGGGGCGTTGCCGCGGAGCGTATGTGGCAGGATGACGATCCGTGCGGCGGTGGAGCGGCATGCTGCAATCGATTGCTGCATGCCCTGATAGATGCCGACGAGATTCCCGCCGCCGGCCATGAAGACCACGCGGTCTTTGAAGTCCGCCTGGTCGTCCACAAGGCGCACATCGATGCCGGCTTTCGCCATTGCGGTGAGCGTAGACGCGAGAATGAGGCAGTCGCCATCGTTGCCCTCGTTGCGCACGAGAAAAACTTCCGTCCCGGCGAACTCTGCGAAAAACCGTTCAATATCCGCGCGGAGTTCAGGCAGTAGATCCGTCATCGAATTCCCGTTCAGTCACCGGTTGGTTACAGGCTTACGACCGGCCGGCATGCCCGGTTTTTTTCGCCCACTTATCGGTCGCTAGGTCAGGTTACCCCATGGCCAACAGGAGCGGTGATATGAAGGCCGGGATAACATCGCAACGGGTATAGCGACGCGGCGGCTGCTGCTGCATGGAGTGGTTGTCGAGTCTTCTTCGCGAGCGATCATGGACCAATATCGTACCCACCTCATGCCGGCCTTCTATATCAATCTGGACGAGGACATGGATAGGCGCGCGTTGCTCGAAGCCGAGCTTTCGCGCGCAGGCATTCAGGCTGAACGTGTGGCGGCGGTTCTCGGCCGTGCGGTGCCGGATTGGCTGCAGAGCTTCTATGATGAACGCTTGGCGCCCGGTGAGGTCGGATGTTCGGCGAGTCATCTGGTCATCTGCACAAACATCATCGAACGGCAGCTCCCTTACGCCTTGGTTCTCGAAGATGACGCGCGGCTCGCCAGCGATATGAAGGCGGTTATTCAGCGAGCCGTGGAATTGGCTCCGCAGGGTTGGGATATCATTCGATTAATTGAAACATCGAAGGATCGCGTCCAAGTATTGGCGGCAGTTGGAGAAGGCCGCAACCTCGTTCGTTATCTAAGAATTCCGCGCAGTACGACGGGAATGATCGTGAGCGCTTCGGGCGCAAGGAAACTTTTGTCACGCCGCCTCATCAAAGAGCCCATCGATGTAGAAATACGCTGGCCCTGGCAGCTCGGTCTCGATGTGTACGGAATTGATCCCCCGGTTGTTGAGCAAGCGAGTGAAAAGAGCCTGCCGACGACCATTCCCCATCGCAGCATGCCGCGGAAATACAATCAGCTCCGCCGTATGATTTTCAACATCCGGAAAATGGGGTTGTCCGAGTATTTGGCCTGCCGCTTCGGCTTAGGCCGCCGGGCAAACACACGGATCTTTCCTGCAGCGGGCGGGAATTTTTCCCGATTCCGCAACTTCGTTGCTCCAATGTCACTTATGCTCATCTAATGGCCGCATCGGGAAAAACTCGGGGCGACCAATCTATTGACCCTTCTTCCTAAACTCCGTTCCTTGTCCTGGGCAGTAGTCAGAGTCGTGATTACTGGGACGGGGTAAGCGCCGGACGTGACGCAGGGCAGCGTCAAGGAAAGCGCCAACAATAAAATAGGGGAAGTCAGGGGATGACTCGTGAGTTACTTGCTTCGGCAGCAGCCGTAGCGCTTTTGATCGGGGATTGGAGTCCTGCGCTTGCGCAGGATGCGGGTGGTACAACTCAGAGTCCTCCAGCGGCAGGCGAGAACCTTCCCGAAGTTCAAGTTATTCAGGAACAGCAGAAGGCGAAGCCGAAGCCCGTTACACAGAAGAAAAAGCCGCAACCTGCGGCTCCGGTTGCGGCGAGCGCGCCCCCGGCCGCCGTTGCAACTCCGGTGGAGGCGAATTTCGCCGAGCCCGTCGAGTCGAGCGTCGTGAAGATGTCGCCGATGGGCGGCAGCGAAATTCCGGTCAACAAGGTTCCGGGTAGCGTCTACCAGATGAACTCTTCCGATCTGAAAAGAGACGGAACAGTCATCGTTCAGGAAGCGCTTCAGACGCAGATTCCGGGTGTGATCATCGGGGATCTTCAGGGCAACCAGTTCCAGACGAACATCCAATACCGCGGCTTTGAAGCCTCGCCAGTGAACGGCGTCGCGCAGGGCCTCGCCGTCTATCAGAATGGCGTGCGGATCAACGAAGCCTTCGGCGACATCGTCAACTGGGACTTCCTGCCGTCGAACGCGATCAACAACGTCGCCCTCGTGACCGGCAATCCCGTGTTCGGTCTCAACGCGCTGGGTGGCGCTATTGTCCTCGATATGAAGGACGGCTTCAATTATCAGGGCGTGGAGATCGACACGCGCTTTGGTTCGTTCGGCCGCAAGCAGGTCTCGACCGAAGCCGGATATCGGAGCGGCAACTGGGGCATCTACGGCGCGTTCGAAGCCATCAATGATGATGGGTTCCGTGATTTCTCCGAGGCTGAAGTTCGCCGTGGCTATTTCGACCTTGGCGTCAAAGGCGACGGCGCGGAGTTCCACTTCAACTTCACGGGCGCGGACAACCATGTCGGCGTGACGGCGGCAGCGCCTGAGCAGCTTCTCGACATCAGCCGGCGCTTGACCTTTACCTCGCCGCAGACGTCCGACAACGAGATGCAGATGTACTCGTTGAACGGTAAAGTGCAGGCGACCAATACGCTGACCATCTCAGGCGCCACGTACTATCGCCACTTCAACCAGAAACATGCGGACGGGAACCTGTTCGAGGACCCGGGTGCGTGCGAGGATGACGCCAGTACGCTGTGCTCGGATGGGGAGCCGGTGTTCGTGTTCGATCCGGCCAATCCGGGGCAGCGTATCGCATTCAACCCCGACGTCGGCTACGGCTCGATCGACCAGACGTCGCAGAATGCTGATGGCTTCGGCATCAGCCTTCAGGCCACCGAGAGGGCCAGACTCTTCGGTCACGAAAACCAGTTCGTCGTTGGTGTCAGCTATGATCGTGGCAAAGTAGCCTATTCGGCGAAAAGCGAACTTGGCTACATGCAGCCGAAGTTCGTCGTCGACGGGACGGGCATCATCTTGGACGGCGAAGAGCTCTTCCCGCGTTCACTGACGACGACCAACGATTATTTCGGAGCGTTCTTTGCTGATACCTTCAATATTACCGATAAGCTCGCACTGACTGTCGGCGGCCGTTACAACTTTGCGCGCATCGAGATCGAGAACACAGGCGATTCCGAAAATGACGAAATGGAGAAGCTCAACGGTGTCAACAAGTACAACCGTTTCAATCCGACAGCCGGTTTGACCTATACGTTCAATCCGGGTCTCAACTGGTACGGTGGCTATTCCGAAGCGAACCGCGCGCCGACGCCTGCGGAAATCGCATGCTCCGACCCTGAAAATCCCTGCATCATCGAGAGCTTCCTGACGGCGGATCCGCCGTTGAAGCAAGTCGTCTCGCGCACGTGGGAAACGGGTCTCCGTGGCACGATCAACAACTGGAACGGTTCGCAGTGGGATTGGGGTCTCGGCCTCTTCCGCACCGAGAACTCCGACGACATCATGAGCGCTGCCTCGACGGAGACGGGCCGTGGCTACTTCCAGAACATCGGCACAACGCTGCGTCAGGGTGTGACGGCGAACATCGCCTACCGTTCGCAGCGCCTCTTCGCTTACGGTAACTACACCTACACGGACGCTACGTTCCAATCGAACATCCCGTACTTCCCGGCGCCCAACCATCCTGACGGTCCTGGCGTCTTCCCGTGCGGGGATGATGATGATGGTGGCGGTGATGGTGACGACGATGAAGAACTCCAGTGCACCTTTGTCCGCAAGGGCGACCGCCTCTCGGGTATCCCGGCGCACACTTTCAAGGCTGGCTTCGACTATTGGATGACGCCTAAGTGGAAAGTGGGTGCCGACGTGGTGGCTGCAAGCTCGCAGTTCTTCTTCGAAGATCAGGCGAACCTCTCGCGTCCGCTTCCGGGCTACGCCAAGGTCAACCTGCACACGTCCTACGACATCACCGAGAACATCCAGATCTACGGATTGTTCGAGAACCTGTTCGACAAGCGTTACTCGCTGTACGGCACCTACTTCAGCGTCGATGAAGCCAACGATCTGTCAGATCAGACGGGCGTCGAGTTCGACGAGGACAATCCGCGCACCGTCGTGCCGGGGATGCCATTCGCGGCCTACGGCGGCATCAAGGTCAAGTTTTAAGTCTTGGGTCCTCACCCCGGAAATGCGAAAAGCGGCCCTTGCGGCCGCTTTTTGTGTTTCAGGGGTTCACATTGTTGATCATGGGCACCAGCGCAGAGCAAACGCTCACGACGAGTACAAAGAGAAACCCTATCGCGACCTTGTCCATGAGAACCTCCAGCCTGTTGGTCTGACAGGACAGGGTAGCACTACTCTGCCGGAAAAGTTCCGGCTGAAGCTTAGGCCGCGTTGGCGGCTCTAGGCTCGAACCCGGACGATGCGGAAAGAGCGGCGAGGCGTTCGCTCGCCTGGGGCGTCGCTGCCGAGTGTGCAGGAAGCGCCGGGCCGATGGGTGCTTCCGGAAAGATCAGGGCATGCAAGGACGCAGTCCCATCTTCTGAGAGATCCAGAAGCCGGCGGACGCGCGTTTCTATATCGTTGAGCGATCCGGATGCGCCCTGCGAGAGTTCAAGCACCGCCATGGCGATTGCGGCTCGAAGTCTGTCGTTAGGATCGAGGGTCTGGCGCTTGCGGTCGACTTCGTCACGCAGGCGGAGATACAGATCTACAAGAACACTGCCGGGCAGGCCGCCCCAATCTTCGTTGCTCAAGGGCAAATCCTCACTCTGATACACCCACGTGGGCGAGCGGAAACGCGTGAGCCTGAGTTTTTGTTGCATTGCGTTGGCTCGCAGGCGCGCCCCTTGCGGGATCGGCCGTTCCTGACGGCTCCGCTTCGATCGCTGGTCTCGCAGGCCAATCTTTCCGCGGCTCTTTCCGCGGCTGGAGGCGGCGCAGCTCCCTGGAGGACTAAAAATTAATCTTGGGGCCCATGGCGTTCCACAATCCGGTTCCTACATCCGTCGCCAGAAGTTTCGTTGAAAAGCAAGGCAAGGGAGATTGGCCTCATGAACGCGGAAGAGAAGCAGCTCATAGAGGATCTGTTTGCGCGGCTCCGCAATTTCGGCGGCGTTGAGAAGGATCCCGAAGCCTTAATGCTCATTCAGGATCTGGTACGGCGCTCTCCGGATGCGCCTTACTATCTGGCGCAGACCGTCATCGTTCAACAGCAGGCCGTGGAACGGGCAGAGGTCCGTATTCGGGAGCTTGAAGACGCCCTGCGGCAACAGCAGCAGCAAGCGCCTCAGTATACGGGGCGCGGCGGCAGTTTCCTCGGAGGCGGATCGTCCGTCCCGCAAAGCGGGTCGCGGGACGCGCCGCCGTCGCAGCCGGGAGCGCCGGACGCGCCACGGCCTAGCTTTGGCCAAGCCGTTCAAGCCGGTCCGCAGCCCACCCAGTCCAACAGCCCTTGGGGTGCCGCGGCTGGTCAGGGTCGAGGCGGCGGCGGCTTCCTGCAGTCGGCCCTGTCGACGGCTGCCGGCGTGGCGGGCGGCGTGTTCCTCGCCAACAGCATCAGCAGCCTCTTCGGCGGCGGCAGCAGCGCGCAGGCCGGCACCGGCGCGGCGGATCAAAAGACCGCCGATCAGCTCCAGGATCAAGCGCAGGATGCTGAGGATGATCGCGATCAGGCGCAGCGCGACTTGGCTGACGCCGATCGCTCACAGGACGAGATGCAGGACGCCATGGACGATAGTGGCGACGACTACTGGGGCAGCGGCGACGACTTCGATATCTAGCTGTGCCGGCGCCGGCACAGGCGCCGCTCAACTGAAGTAATAAATACCGAGCCCCGCGATGGGGAGAAGAACGGCCGCGGCGAGGCCTGTCACAAAGACAGCGCGTTGCCACGGCTGCTTGAGGATGACTTCCCCCTGGGTCACTTGTTCCGGCGTGTAGATCCGTGGACGATTGCGATCGTTTTCTGCCATTTGCTTCCTTTGTAGACGTCGGCTCCTCGAGGTCTTCGAGAGTTTAACGGCCTCAGGGCAAGACGGTTGCGCGGCTTCTTTTCTGCGAAGCTCCGCTCGCGGATCATCCTTGCGAAATCGTCATGATCGCCGTTTAAGAATTCGCGGAACCGACCCGGCGAAGAGGTGTTCCTTTCACGTTGCCGCCGTCACCAGAGCGTGGCCGTGTTGTTAGCAACGATCACCTCGTCTCGATCGTTCGAGGCGCAAATTCCACTTCAAATAATAAGGTACGTCCACATGGCTCAAGAGGACAGAACATCAAAACGCGGCTTTGCATCCATGGATGCCGAGAAGCAGCGTGAGATCGCCCGTAAGGGCGGCGCAAGCGTTCCGGACCATGAGCGGAGCTTTTCGCGGAATCACGAGCTCGCATCTCAGGCCGGCCGTAAAGGCGGACATGAGAGCGGCGGAAATTTTCGGAATGATCCTCAGCGGGCGGCTGAAGCCGGCCGTAAGGGCGGTCAGCATTAATAGCGAAAAATCACTCAATCCTTGCGCAATTGGGGCCAGACGCGTTCATCGCATCTGGCCTTTTCCTTATCAGGTGGCGCGGGCCGCATTGGGTCCGTCGGCATACTGACCAGCCGTCAGCCAGTTTGGATTGAACCAGCGATCTGCTGGGCCGTCATAGGGCAACCGCGTAATGTCCCAATGGCTGACGTATCGCGCGTAGATGTCCCAAACCGGCGGGCCGCCTCCGATGTACACGACGCGGCCGGCGAACTGCTTGAGCGTTTCCTCAGGATCCATGTGCGAGCGTAAGACGAAGAGCGTGCGGTCCTTGCGCGCAAACTCCGGAACTGCGCCGATGGTCTTGGGGCCTGCCATCAAGACATGGCCTCGCGTGATATCGAAAAACCGCGCGACGTCGGCCACGTATTCAGGGTCGCGATTGCCTTCCCACGGCAGCTGTCCATTGAGGCCAAGCTGACCGGATTGCCCGATCGCGCAAATGACCCTGACCACTGTCTCCTGCATTCGAATTCCTTTTTCTGGTACTTCAGTTCCGCTGCGCCTCGAGGGATCAAGCGCGGCCGAATACATGCGATTTGGCAGGTAAAGTCATCTTTGAAAATAGCGGATGACCATATCTGTCGTCTTGTTGAAGGGCGGGTGCAGGATGCGGGCAAAATTCCACCTGCTCTGCTGGAAGACTCCCTTGGCGTGGCTCAGCGACTTGAAGCCCTCGTGACCATGGTAGGCGCCCATGCCCGACAGTCCGACGCCGCCGAATGGTAGATCGTCTTGGACGTAGTGCATCAAGGTATCGTTGATCGTTACGTTTCCGGAGGTCGTGCGCATCAGAATTTTTTGCTGATCTTCGCTGTTCTTGCCGAAGTAATAGAGCGCCAGAGGATGGGGCTTGCGATTGACGTAGCCGATCGCATCGTCGAGGTTCCGATAGGTCATCACAGGCAGTGCTGGCCCGAAGACCTCCTCCTGCATGATGGCCATGTCATCGGTGACGTTGAGCACAATGGCAGGAGCAAATTTGCGCGAATCTGAATTGCCAGCATCGGAGACTTCGATGATTTTTGCGCCCTTGTGCCTAGCATCATCGATGAGCTTCTGCAGGCGATTGTAGTGCTTCGCGTTGATGATGGACGTGTAGTTCCGGTCCGCCGCGCCACGCGGATAAAATTTTCGCGCAGTTGCATCGAAGGCTGCCACGAAGGCGGCGGCATCCTTTTCGTGCACGAAGGCGTAGTCGGGCGCGATGCAAGTTTGCCCGGCGTTTGCTAGCTTGCCGAAGGCAATGCTTGTCGCTGCCGCCTCAATATCGGCATCGGGTCCGATCAAGGCGGGTGACTTGCCGCCGAGTTCGAGTGTCAGCGGAACGAGATTGCCGGCTGCTTCCTTCATCACGGAGCGACCGACGCTGGTGCTGCCGGTGAAAATGAGATGATCGAAGGGCAGGCGTGCGAACGCTGCACCGGCTTCTGGTCCGCCGGTGACCACGGCTACCTGGTCCTCCGGAAAAAGCTCGCGCAGCATCGACCGGAGAAGCTCGCTGGTTGCGGGCGTCATTTCGGATGGCTTCAGCATGGCGCGATTGCCGGCGGCGATGGCGGTGGCGAGCGGGATGAGCGCGAGCGATACCGGGTAGTTCCAAGGCGAGATGATGCCGATGACACCGAGTGGCTGATAGACGACTTTGGTGCGTCCAGGGCGGAAGTGCAGGGCGACGCGGCGGCGCTCGGGGCGCATCCATTTCGTCAAATTGCGGCGGAGATAGTTGATCGTCTGGACGATCGGGTTGATCTCCATGATCCGCGTTTCGTAGGGAGCCCGGTAGCCGAAATCCTTGCTCACGGCAGCTTCGATGGCGGTCTGGCGCGCCAATAGCGCCTGCTTCAGCTTGGCCAAGTCCGCTCGCCGTGCCGCCGCTGACGGTGGCCCGTCGTTTAAAAACGCTGCGCGCTGCTTGCTGAAGATGCCGGTAAAGAGAAAGCCATCATCCTTCACCCATACATGAGCCGTCATCCGATTATCTCCTGACGCGGGCAGGCGTTAACGAAGGCTGGAAGCAAGCGCGATGTCCTCCCCGTCAACACATGTCATTCCCGGCAATTTGGTTCCTTTTCGTGGCGACCTGTTCCTAGGGGCCATACCTTCGCAGCAATCTCAAGCGGGGTGCGGGGAAAACGCACAGGAGCTATGTGCGGGCGAAAAAGGACAGCATTTCTAAGGTGCCGCCGTGGCGGGGCGACAAATGCATTAAGAGCGCAGCCATGCGCCATCGGCCACTTGAACGCCGCCGGGATGGTTGCCTATTTTGAAGAGCTTAGGCTTGCCGCGGGAAGAACTCGCGGCTTAACCTATGATGGTCGCCCCGTGGTCGTTCAGGCCGCCATTTCGAGCGTGCCCAGCACCCACTTCTCATATTCGTCGCTCAGATCCTGCAGCCACTGCTTCGGCAGTGCATTGATCTTGCGGGCGCCGGGGCGAGTGCGCGTGGGCAGTGTGACGTGGACTTCCTTGTAGCCGTTCTCCATTGGCGGCGAACTGATGGTGCCACCCATGTGGCCGATGGCGAGCGTTGCTTTCAAGTAATCACTCGCCCGCTTCGGGGCCGTATGCAGCGGCGCTGTAAACAGCACGCAATCCTGCATCGAACGGTGGGGTTCGCAATTGCGGACTTCGAGATGGATGGCGACGTCGTCGTGATCGCCGCTGGCCGCATCTTGCGAGACGTTGACGAGCAGGGTGCTGCCCGTCGCGGCCCACTGGCTCATAGGTCCGAGAAGGCGTGTCATGATCTCGCTTATCGCTGACGGATCGGCGAAAACAATCATCGGTCGCGGAGGGGCATTGATCACGACCTGGTTGGCGCCGAGGTCCTTGTTGATGGCGTCGGCGCAGTCCTTGAGCGTTGCGATCAGATCAACTTCGCCAGCCTGCCTGTCGGCGAGCAGCGGCGGCTTCGTCAGTTCCGTGGAAAGATCGACGGCGCGCTGGGTTTCTTCAACCGGAATGCGCCAGTGATCGCGAATTCGCAGCTGCGACCAGACCTTCTGCGCCGATGGGCGCCAGGAGGTCTCGGCGATCGCGTCTTTCAAGTACTGATACATCGTGAGCGGCGCGTTGTTGTAGGGCAGCAAGCCGGACAACATCGCGAGGTCGTTCATGCGATCGCGCAACAGGGTACGATGCAGCGCGCTGAGCTTATCGCGCAGAAGCATGTCGTATTCGTTTTTTAGAAGGTAGAACGTGATCGCCTGCTCGATTTCGGCTTCGAGCACGCGCAGGTCCCAAGGCTTCGAAATATAGCGAAGGATCTCGCCTTTGTTGACCGCATCGATGGCGCTGTCGAGATCGGCGTAGGCCGTCGTCAGCATGCGAATGATATCGGGGCGCTCGTTACGGATGCGGTTCAAAAGGCTGACGCCGCTGCGTCCGGGCATGCGCTGGTCCGAGATGACGAGCGCGATATTGTGATTGCCGGAGAGAATAAGGGATTCGGCTTCGTCGGCGCTTGTCGCCGTCAACACGTCATACTTCGTGCCGAAGGCCTTTTTGAAGTATTTGACGGCCTGCGGCTCGTCGTCGACGATCAGGATCTCGACGGGCTGATCAGTACGAAAGGACTCCATGGAAGACCTGGTTCTCTTTGTCCGACGCGATCGGGAGGTTGAAACGGAACTCCGTCCACTCTCCAAGACTACTCTTAACACTCAGTGAACCACCGTGGTTGGCGATGATGCGATGGCTGACCGCGAGGCCGAGCCCCATGCCTTCGCCCACGTCTTTTGTCGAGAAAAACGGGTCGAAAATCTGATTTTGGATCTTGGGATCGATGCCCGTACCATTGTCTCTTACTGAGACAATCAGTTCCTCGCCTTCAATAACCGACGTGATGGTGATCTCTGGTTTGCGTTCCTCTTCAATCGCGCGGACCGCCGCGACGGCGTTGACGATGAGGTTGACGAGCACCTGAGCGATGGTCGACTGCGAGCCGACGACCGTCCCGTTGGGGGCATCGTGTCTCGTGATCGTGATGCCCTTCTGGACGTGCGCGGTGAAGCGCAGCGCATGGTCGATGGCCGCTTCCATTTGAAATGGGCGCGGATGCTCGGGCCGGTGCGGAGCGGTGAAACCTCTGAGGTCGGTGACGACGCGGTGAATGCGCTCATAGCCGGCCTGGATATCCTTCAGGGTGTCGGCCGTATCGGGGTCGGCCTGGACAGTCGGATCCCGGGCGGCGAGTTGGAGCGCTGTTCCCATGAAGTTCAGCGGATTGCCGATTTCGTGCAAGAGGCCGGCGGCCATCGTGCCGAGCGCGCTGAGGCGAGCATTTTGGACGAGGGCCGCCTCGGTCTCACGAAGCTGCTGCAGGCTTTGCTTGAGTTCGGCGTTCGTCCGATGCAGATCGGCTTCGAGCTGGGCGGCTCTGATCAGGTTGATGATGCGCGAGCGCACTTCCAAGCCGCTGAACGGCTTGATGAGGAAGTCATCGGCGCCATGTTTCAAAGCTGTGATCTTGGCATCTTCGTCGGCTCTAGCGGTCAAAATGATGATTTTGATGGACCGCGTCTCGGCTCTTTCCTTGAGTGAGCGGCAGACTTCAAGCCCCGTAACGCCCGGTAACATGACGTCGAGCAGGATGAGATCGGGCTTTTGTTCTCTGGCCTTCTCGAGCGCGGTAATGCCGTCGGGCGCTTCGATGATGCGATAGTTCTCGCGGAGCATGGAGACCAGATAGCGGCGCATATCCGGTTCATCATCGACCACGAGGAGGAGAGGGAGATCGCGGCGATCGTCTTGCTGCTGAAGATCGCCGGTTTTCGCAACTACCGGCGTTGCGTCGTCGCCGACCAAGATGGCCCGGGCCGAGGCTTTCCGATCGAACGCGCGCAGCGGATCGTCGGCTAATCCATCCGGCTTTTCATCCGAATTTCTCATATCGATTTGCGTAACCTGTAGGGCATGAGGAAAACGTAAAACGAAAGTGGTGCCGCGGCCTGAATCGCTCGTTGCTGTGACGTCACCGCCGTGGCGCGTGATCAGTTCGCGGACGAGGGCGAGGCCAAGGCCCAAGCCTTGGTGCCGGCGCGTAGCGGAGCCATCGACTTGGTAGAAACGATCGAAAATATGGGGGAGCTGCTCGGCCGGGATGCCAATGCCGGTGTCGGAAATCTTGATCGTCACCATGTCGCCTTCACGCCCGGCCGAGATATCGATGCGGCCGCCGGGTGGCGTGAACTTGATCGCATTGGCGATGACGTTGCTGATGATCTTTTCGAGCGCGTCGGGATCGGCATCGATCAGCAGGTCGCCTTCGGGTTCAGCTAGCTCGAGGTTGACGCCCTTCAGCGACGCGAGATGCTTCATTGAAGAGGTGGTGTGCTTCATGAAGTGCGCCATGTCGACGGGCTTCTTGGACAGCGTGGCGCGCCCTTCCTCCAGACGAATGAGGCTCAAAATGTCGTTCACGAGCCGCAGGAGGCGCAGCGCGTTGTTCTCGATGACCCCGAGGAGTTGATCCGCTGATGGGCTGATGGCTGCCACTTCATTTTTCAGCCGTTCAACGGGCGCCAAGATGAGCGTCAGAGGTGTTCTCAATTCATGGCTGACGTTGGCGAAGAACTGCGATTTCAGGCGATCGAGGGCGGAGAGTTCCTGGTGCTGGGAAGCAAGCTTGAACTTCAAGCGGAATTCGTTGAAGCGGCGGCGATAATTGAAGTGCACGGCCGTCACTGAAATGATGCACGTCAAGACAAGGAAGTAGAGGTTGTTCAGCAGTGTTTTCGTCGTCGCTGCAGCGTCAGGCGCCTGCAGGCATGCGATGATGTAGATGCCCAGCGTCGATATACACAGGAGTGCGGCTTCGAACGGCTGCATCGGCGCCAGCACGCCCACGGCAAAAAGTATGAGGAAGAGCCCGTTGTAGTAGGTGGAGTTCGCGCCGTCGGTGATGCCGATCATCACCGAGATCGAAGCGACGGCGATGAGCAGGCCCGCCATTGTCAGGTAGCGAACGTGGGCGGCGGTCTTGTCCCAGAAGTGCAAGGCGTAGATGACGGCAATCAGCCCCGCAGCAGCGAAGCGGATGACCGTCAAAGTCGTGAGCTGATCGTAATAGCTGATGCGATCGAGGGCGTAACCCGCCGGGATCAGAACGATGCCAAGGATGCACGCGACCTTCGACTGCCGCAGCCGAAGCTCTTGCTCTTCAGCCTCGAAGGCGCGCCGAAGGTCGTTCTTGTCATCCATGCCGTAAGACGGTGGGTTTATCTATCTCAAGAAAGACGTTGATACCCGTCTCATCTGTATAAATCTTTAGCGGCCCAAGATCTGGAGCGAGGCGAACCATATCGGACTCGTCCCGCAGGACCAGGTGCCACTCCATAATATGTTCCATCAAACCTTTCACAGGGTTTGACGAATGGACGTTCGTCACGATGACGCGGCCGCCGGGTTCGCACCATTGGTGGAAGAGGCGTACCAGTTTGGTGCAGACGCGATCAGACAAGTAATCAAAGAGGCCTGCGCAGTAGATGATGTCGTAGGTCTTGGCCGCCTCAGGGAGTTCGATGGCTTGGCGCAGCAGATCCTGGACGGTCTTCAGGATGTAGGTGACGTTCGGCCCTTCTTCGTTGCCAGCTGTGGCGGCTTCGATCTGGCGTTTCGCGTAGGCTAGCGTTTCGGCATTGAAGTCGAGAAGATCGAAGGTGAAGCGGTGCGCTTCCTTGTTCTTGGACAGGAAGAGCTGGAGTTCCTGCACCGGCCCGCAGCCGACGTTCAAAATTCGGACCTGCTTGTTCGCTGCAGCCGCTTCCTCGGCAGCCTTGTCGAGCATTTTGCCAAGCATATAGATGCGGTTGCGGTGCGCTTCGGGGGGGCCCCCGTTCAGCAGCCAATCGTTGATGATCTGGCCGTAGGTGGTCTTTCCACGACGCTCCTTGCGGAACATCATGTTCACCATCTCATAGTCGCCAGCGTAGCCCAGAGGCTTGGAATAGACTCGGTTGAAGAATGGGGAAGCCATCATCAACGGCAAAAGATCCCGTTGCGCCAGTTGCTTATGATTCTCGACCTCATCGACCTCGAGTTCGCGGCAGGCTTCCTCTAGTTCGAGAAAAAGCTGCGTTAGACGCGGCATCACCGGCGCCTTGATCTCTTCATAGTGGGCAGTGTCGAGCAAGCCGTGGCTGCCTGAGGGTTCGCCCTCGACCGCCAAATCGACCTGGTCCAGCCAGAAGCTAAGATCGCTCAGAAACGACCTGAGGTCGGCAACTTTGAGCTGGTAGTTGGGCTGGAGCTTGTTGGCACGGTCCCATTCCTCGACGAAGCGGCCGACTTCGGCTCCAAGACCGGCCGGGTCGGAGATGATCGTATCGACCGAGGACCACTGGTTGACCAGCGTTGCCGAGACGACAACCAGAATGCTGGTCGCGACAATGCCGGTTACGACCGCATCGCCTTGATAGACGAGGTTCTTGCCGCGCCGCACCTTGAGGTCGCTTAGGACCTCGCTCATCTGGACGGGAGAGAAGGGATTATAGATTTCAAAAACGATATTCCGCCGTGAGAGCTTGCTCAGCGTCCCGCGAAAAACCGTGCCCTGACTACTCCTAAAAGAAACTGTGCGATCAATATCCCGTTCGATGCGCAAGGGGACTGCTCCATAACTGAACGACGCCCAAAGTGGATAACAAAGATTATCACAGTGGTTCAGTTTGGCGCGGTGGAATTTAGAAAGGGTTTAGATGAATCTAGTTCATCTAAGGTCTTAGAAGTTACACTGGCCGGATTATGCCTTAGGAAGGCACATTGTGAGCGTCGATTTGCCCAAGGCTTTGTCAGTAGACGACAAAAGTTCGCCTCCGAAGGCCCATAAGGCGCAGCGGACTGTTCGCCAAGTCTCATTATTCTCCAAAGCGGGGGCTCCGCGATCCGATGTCGCGGAGGTGATCCGGACTTCATTATGACCGGCTGCGGAAACTAATTCTATCGATGGGAAAGTGCCGGGGTTACTCGCGGAGGGCCGTGTACCGCCACGCAGCAAATTGGTGAGAACGAATTTCATAATTTCGCGCGGCATAGCGTAGGGGAAGTCTTGGCCGGCGGGTGGCTGGACGAGGGCATCTCCAGATGCGGGGACGAGGGCCTGCTCGGTGACTTCGCAGATCGTGTCTGCCATGGACGACGTCGGGGTCACGGCGGGATCGGCAAGGCTGCGGGCGAGGTTGCCGATCGAGTTTGCAAGTGACCGGCAATGCTCTACGTCGCGGCGTATCTGTGCCGCAGATGCTGCGATTTTGCCCAGGCGGAGCCTCGAGGCCCAGGCTCCAAGAAAGGACGTCGCGACGGAAGGCGAGGGATCCAGCGCGCCCGGCTGGCTGAATTCAGCGAGAAGCCCGGCCTCCTTATCCAGCGATTTCAGGGGTGCATCGAGGCCATTGGCGAGAATGGCCAGCAGCGCGAGGTTGGCGCTTTCGGCATCGCCACCGGCGCTCGGACCGATTACCGGTTCGGCCAGGGCGGCCGCCGACCTCTCGGCATGGAGAGCGTCCTCCATGGCCGCGCATAATTCATCGAGGTCCCAGGGTTTGGGCACGAAGCGGTAGATCGCTGCCGCGTTGATCGCCTGTTGAAGATTTTCGGTATCAGCGTAGGCGCTCGTCAGTACGCGGATCGTTGAGGGCCACGATTTACGAACCTCGCTCAGAAATGACACGCCGCTCTCCCGCGGCATGCGTTCGTCGCTCACGACGACGGAGATATCGTTGCCGGACTTCGCCAGGATTTCCATTGCCGCTTCGGGGCTACTGGCGGTCACGACGTTTGCGTATTTTCCGACCGAGCTTTTGAAATATTTCAGCGAAAGCGGCTCGTCATCGACGAAGAGAATCGTTTCGCTTTTTCTGTCAGCCAAGGTTTCCGCCTTCGTCATCGAAAGAATCCGCGTCCTGTCCGAGATGCGAAATGCATGCTCGAGGCGCGGGGTCGCCCGCCCGCGTGGCTACTTTTGCTCTGGCCTATTTGAAATCAATCCAAGATTGGCTGAAAATTCGAACTTGTTTGGGAGCAGTATTAAGAATTTATGACCGAAGCAGGCATTTAGGGACGAAAATGCCCGCATCTGGGGACTGCGTTTCAATAACAGCAGGCCGCTTGAATATACGAAGTGCGCTGATAGTAGACCGGCGGGCGCCAAGACCGCCGGTCCAAGATGCCTTAGACGCTGAGCAACAGATGCTCGCGCTCCCATGGGCTGATGACGCGCATGAATTCTTCAAACTCGCTGCGTTTCAAGGCCAGATACACGTGGCAGAAGCGTTTGCCCAAAATGTCGTGCAGCGCTGAGTTCTCCTCGAAATCGGTCAGGGCTTCGAGAAGGCCGCGGGGGAGCTGATGGTCGTTGCGATAAGCATTACCTACGACTGCCTGCCGGGGCTCCAGGTCATTCTTCATGCCGAGATAACCGCAGGCGAGGCTGGCTGCGAGCGCAACGTAAGGATTTGAATCGGCGCCGGCGAGCCGGTTTTCAACGCGACGCGCCGAGGTCGGAGAAATCGGCACGCGCAATCCAGCGGAGCGATTGTCGTAACCCCATTCAACGTTGATCGGTGCGGCGCCGTTCGGCACGAGGCGGCGGTAGGAATTGACGTAGGGTGCGATCAGACACATCGCAGCGGGCAAGTAAGCCTGCTGGCCGGCAAGGAAGTTGAAGAACAGCTTGCTCGGCTCGCCATTCGCCTGCGTGAAGATGTTCTTGCCGGTCTTTGCGTCGACGACGCTCTGATGGACGTGCATGGCGCTACCCGGCTCGTTGGCCAAGGGCTTCGCCATGAATGTCGCGTAGCAGTTCTGAGCAAAAGCCGCCTCGCGGATCGTCCGCTTGAAGAGGAAAACCTGGTCGGCGAGATCGACCGGGTCGCCGTGCAGCAGATTGATTTCAAGCTGCGCCGCGCCGCCCTCCTGGATGATCGTATCGATCTTCAGATACTGCCGCTCGGCGAATTCATAGATGTCATCGACGATCTTGTCGTACTCGTCGACCGCGCCGAGGCTGTAAGCTTGGCGGCCCGCGCCTGGGCGGCCAGACCGGCCCATCGGCGGCTCAAGCGGATAGTCGGGATCGGGGTTGGTCTTCGTCAGATAGAATTCGAGCTCGGGCGCGACGACGGGCACCCAGCCTTCCTTCGCGTAAAGATCGACGACGCGTTTCAGCACGTTGCGGGGCGCGATCTCGACCGGGTCGCCGCTCTGCCATTGGGCGTCGTGGATGACCTGTGCCGTCGGGCTCGAGGCCCAGGGGGCAGGTCGGATCGTCGAGAGATCCGGCACCATCATCAGGTCGCTTTCGGCGTAGAGTTCTTGCCCGTCCTCTTCAAAGCCGACGTAGTCGCCCGTTATCGTTTGGTGGAAGATCGAGATCGGTAAGTGAACAGGCCCGAGCTTAACGAATTTCTCGGCCGGCATGGTCTTACCGCGCGCCACGCCAGCGATGTCGGGCACGGCACAGTCGACTTCCTCGATGCGGTGCTGGCGCAGCCAATCGCGCAGCATTTCGGGCGTGGAGCCGACACCGAAGTCGCCGTCTTCGCTTAGGATTCGTGCGGTCGGGGTATTCATAAGGACACCTGGGTGATTGCTTTGGTCGTTTTGGTCTTGGCGGCGCGCTGGCCGGAGCGATGGATGGAATGCTTCATGTTTGCCGAGACGCCGGGCCGGGTACGCGGCCGGTCAAGGCTATGCTCCTTGCCTCTAGCGAGACGTCAGACACGATGGATGCGAGTTCGAAGGTGCAACAGACTTAACCTGCCGGGTGAGGGGACCTCAATAGCCGCGACGAAGCATGGGTCTATCCGCCTTCGTTAAGTCTCAAAAAGCCATTGCCTAAGGCGGCAGCGTGCTGACCTGAGAACGCGCAGTTTAGTTTGCGGATTATAGGCTTTTGCGTGCCCGGCCGCCCCTAACATTTTCCAATTAAGTCCGTTGTGCTTCGAAATTTAAGCGAGCAGTATGGTGGATGTTGAGCAAAGCGCGGAGTTAGCGGCGGTTTGCTACGTTACGGAATTAACCGCAACGCCATCGCCGCCTCCGCCGCTGTACCGGGTCTGGAGGGTTTCTGAATGAGGGTTGGAAAAGTGGTGCGTCGCGCCGCGTGTTCTGTCGTGCTTGCTATGGCGCTGGTGGCGCCGATGGCGCAGGCGGCAGAGAAGGTCGTCAAAGTCTACAACTGGTCGGACTACATCGATCCTGAGATCCTCACGGATTTCACGAAAGAAACGGGCATCAAGGTCGTCTACGACGTTTTCGACAGCAACGAAGTTCTTGAGACGAAGCTGCTGGCCGGCGGTAGCGGCTACGACATCGTCGTGCCGACGGGATCGTTCCTGTCACGGCAGATCAAAGCGGGCGTCTTTCAGAAACTCGACAAGTCCAAGATCCCGAACTTCGCCAACGCATGGCCTGACGTTTACAATCGCGTCGCTCAGTATGATCCAGGCAACGAGTACGCGATGAACTGGATGTGGGGCACAACGGGCGTCGGCTACAACGAAGCCAAGATCAAAGAGCGTATGCCGGATGCACCCGTCGACTCTCTCGACATGATCTTCAAGCCCGAGATTGCCGCCAAGTTCAAGGATTGCGGGATCTATGTGCTCGATTCACCGGAAGACGTTCTGCCGGTGGTGCTGAACTATCTCGGACTCGATCCCAACACCACGAAGGAGGAGGACTTCAAGAAGGCCGAAGAGGTGATGATGAAGATCCGGCCTTACATCAAGAAGTTCCACTCGTCCGAATACATCAACGCGCTGGCCAACGGCGACGCGTGCATGGCGCTGGGCTGGTCGGGCGATATTCTTCAGGCGGGCACGCGCGCGGAGGAAGCCAAGAACGGGCAGGTGATCAAGTACAACATCCCCAAGGAAGGCACGCAGATGTGGTTCGACATGATGGCGATCCCTGCGGACGCCAAGGATGTCGAAGAAGCCCATATCTTCCTCAACTATCTCAACCGGCCCGAGGTGATGGCCAAGGCGTCGAACTACATCCAGTACGCCAACGGCAACCTCGCCTCGCAGAAGGATATCGATGAGAGCGTCCTGAAGAATCCGGCGGTCTATCCGGACCCTGAGACATTCAAGAAGCTGTACGTCAAAACCGCTTGGGACAACAAAACTCAGCGGATCGTCACACGAACGTGGACACGCATTACGACTGGGCAATAACCAAGAACCGCGCCAGTAAAATCCTGGCGCGGTTTTTTCTTTCATGCTTCGCTCTCCCGCAGGGAGCGCTCTTCCGAACTTAAGCCACTCTGCAAACTGCTCTAGGACCTCGATCATGAGTGTTGTGACTGCACGCGATTCACAGGCGAACAATGCCTCTTCGCAGCGTGCGGGACGTCGAACCGCCGCACCGCAGTCGGGCTTTGCGCCTTGGAAAAATCCGAACCTGCCGCCGATCGTTCGCTTCGAGGGCATCACGAAGCGGTTCGACGATTTCGTCGCAGTGAACGATGTGACGCTCGACATCTATGAGCGTGAGTTCTTCGCGCTTCTGGGTCCTTCGGGCTGCGGAAAGAGCACGCTTCTGAGAATGCTGGCGGGTTTCGAGCGGCCGACGCAGGGCAAAACAATCGTGGCGGGCCAGGACATTACGGACCTGCCGCCCTATCAGCGCCCCGTCAACATGATGTTCCAGTCCTACGCGCTTTTCCCGCACATGACGGTTGAGGCCAACATCGGCTTTGGCTTGCGCCAGGAGGGGATGCCCAAGAAGAACATCGCCGAGCGCGTCGACGAAGCGATGGGCATGCTGGAGCTCCGGCCGTTCGCCAAACGCAAGCCGAACCAGCTGTCCGGCGGGCAGCAGCAGCGCGTGGCGCTGGCGCGTGCGATCGCCAAGAAGCCGCGCATCGTACTGCTCGACGAGCCGCTCGGCGCGCTCGACAAGAAGCTGCGCCAGCAGGCACAGTTCGAGCTGATGCACATTCAGGAGACGACGGGCACGACCTTCATCATCGTCACGCACGATCAGGAAGAAGCGATGACGGTCGCAAGCCGCATTGCCGTCATGGAGAAGGGCGTGCTCGTTCAGGTCGCGACCCCCGGGGATATCTATGAAAATCCGAAGACGCGCTACATCGCCGGCTTCATCGGCGACGTGAACATTTTCGAGGGGACGGTCGCTGCGATTAACGAAGGCTGCATCGAGATCAACGCGAAGGACGGCTATCAGTACAAGACGCGCAGTTCAGAGCCGGTGACGGTCGGCCAGCAGGTATGGCTGGCGCTCCGGCCCGAGAAGATCCGTATCTCGCATGAGCAGCCCTCCAGCACCGTCAACGTCATCCCGGGCAAGGTCGAGGACATCGGCTATCTCGGGTCGATCTCGCATTACCATGTGCGCACGGCGCCCGGCGAACGGATCACGGCGCTGCGGGCGAATTCTGCACACACCGTCGAGCGGCCGATCAGCTGGGAAGATAATGTCTGGCTCGACTGGCCGATCGACGCGGGCGTGGTTTTGACGGGCTGAGGCAAGGCATGAGCACAAAGACCTCCAGCCTCAAACGCTGGTACGTGATCGCGGCGCCCTATCTGTGGCTGCTCGTCTTCTTCCTCATTCCGTTCTTCATCGTCTTCAAGCTATCGCTTTCCGATCTCGCGACGGCCATTCCGCCGTACGTGCCTGTCTTCAGCTGGTCGACAGGTATTCGCGAATTCATCTCGCAGCTCGATTTCGAGAACTACTCTTTCATTTTCGGCGATCCGCTCTACGTCAACGCCTACTTCTCGAGTTTGAAGATCGCGGCGATCTCGACGGTTCTGACGCTTCTCGTCGCTTATCCGATGGCGTACGGGATGGCGCGGGCGCCGAAGTCCTGGCAGCCGACGCTGCTCATGCTCGTCATTCTGCCGTTCTGGACCTCGTTCCTGATCCGCATCTACGCGTGGATCGCGATCCTGAAGCCGGAAGGCTTTCTTTCGATGTTCCTGATCAAGCTTGGCATCATCAGTGAGCCGCTGCAGATCATGAACACGACGACGGCGGTCTATATCGGCATCGTCTACTCGTACCTGCCGTTCATGATCCTGCCGCTCTATGCGAGCCTGGAGAAGATCAACCCGTCGCTGCTCGAGGCGGCGCAAGACTTAGGCTCGCAGCCGTGGCGGGCCTTCTGGCAGATCACGGTTCCGCTGTCTCTGCCGGGCGTGTTTGCCGGTTGCCTGCTCGTTTTCATTCCGGCTGTCGGCGAGTTCGTGATCCCCGATCTTTTGGGTGGATCCGACACATTGATGATCGGTAAGACGCTGTGGAACGAGTTCTTCAATAACCGCGACTGGCCGTTGTCATCGGCCGTGGCCGTGATCCTGCTGCTCGTGCTGATCATCCCGATCGTGATTTTCCAGCGGCAGCAGGAGAAGGTGCGGGAGGCCGGCCGATGAACCGTCGCTTTTCCTGGTTCAACCTGACGTCGATCACGCTGGGCTTCGCGTTCCTCTACATTCCGATCCTGCTGCTCGTCATCTACAGCTTCAACGAATCCAAGCTCGTGACCGTTTGGGGTGGCTGGTCAACCAAATGGTACAGCTCGCTTCTGGAAAATCAGTCGTTGAAGGATGCCGCGTGGGTGACGCTTCGCGTCGGCTTCATCTCGGCGACCGTGGCAACCGTGCTCGGCACACTTGCTGCGATCACGCTCGTTCGGATGGGGCGCTTTCCGGGGCGGACGCTGTTCTCGGGCATGATCTTCGCCCCGCTCGTCATGCCGGACGTCATCACGGGCCTGTCGCTGCTGCTCGTCTTCGTGGCGCTCGGTTTCGACCGAGGGTTCTGGACCATCACGCTGGCGCACATCACGTTCACGATGTGCTTTGCTGCCGTTGTCGTGCAGGCGCGGCTGCAGGATTTCGATAAGTCCATCGAAGAGGCGGCGATGGATCTTGGCGCGACTCCCCTCGGAACCTTCTTCCAGGTGACGCTGCCGATCATTGCGCCTTCGGTCATCTCAGCGTGGCTCTTGTCCTTCACGCTGTCGCTCGACGACCTCGTGATTGCGAGCTTTACCACGGGGCCTGGTGCCACGACGCTGCCGATGAAGATCTACTCCCAGGTGCGCCTTGGGGTCACGCCAGAGATCAACGCGATCTCGACGATCCTGATCGGCATCGTGACGACGGGCGTTCTTGCCGCGGCCATTTTCACGAGACGTCAGCGCGTCAGGGCCGAACGGGAAGAGCGCTGGGCGTTCGGGGCTACCGGTTGACAATGTCACCCGGCATTGTGTTTGCGAACGCGGCGCGCTAATCACCGGCTCATCGTGACGGCTCAAGATTACATACGCTCGTACTACGCGGCGACCGCAAACGACCAGACGCGCTATCCGGCGCTGGAGGGTACGGTCAAGGCGGACGTGTGCGTCATCGGAGGCGGCTTTTCCGGCGTCGCCACCGCGCTGACGATGGCCGAACGCGGCCGCTCGGTGGTCCTCCTCGAAGCCAAGCGCATCGGCTGGGGCGCGTCAGGCCGCAACGGCGGCCAGATGATCGGCGGCATCAGCGGCGAAGCAACGATCAAGAAACAGCTCGGTGCGGCGGGTGCGAAGCTGGTGCGCGACATTCGCTATCGCGGGCACGAGATCATCGAAAGCCGGATCGCGAAATACGGCATCGCCTGCGATTTGCAGTACGGGTGGATGGAAGTTGCGGCGCGCCCTCGACACATGAACCATATGCGCGCCTATGTCGAAGATCGCATCAAGGATGGCGATGGCGGCGGGCTGGAGATCGTCGAAGCCGATCAGATGCCGCGCGTGCTCGGCACCAGTTCCTATTACGGCGGTTACATCGACCGGCGCAGCGGCCACCTGCATCCGCTCAACCTGGTCCGGGGCGAAGCCAATGCCGCGGCACAGCTCGGCGTGCAAATTTTCGAGAATTCGCCAGCGATCAAAGTTCACGGCGGCGCTAAGCCCTGGGTCGAAACCGAGCGCGGACGGGTGGAAGCGGGCTCCATCGTCATCGGCGGTGAAATTTTCAATCGCTTCGGCCAGCCAGCGCTCAAGGGCCTGATGCTGCCTGCGGGCAGCTACATCATCGCGACCGAGCCGCTCACGGGCAGCGATACGGCGAGCGTCGATCCGCAGAACTTTGCGGTGGCCGACAGCAATGTCGTGCTCGATTATTACCGGATGACGCCGGACCGCCGGATGCTCTTCGGCGGCCGCTGCAACTATACGAACCGCGATCCAGCGGACATTGCCGGCACCATGCGCCCGCGCATGATCGAGGTCTTCCCGCAGCTGAAAGATGCGCGGGTCGAGTTCTCTTGGGGCGGGACGATTGCGATCGTGGTCAATCGCGTCCCGGCCATCGGGCGGCTCGAGCCCAACCTCTATTATCTGCAGGGGTATTCGGGGCATGGTGTCAACGCCACGCACATTGCGGCGGAGATCGTGTCGGATGCGATTTGCGGGACGACGGAGCAGTTCGATCTCTTCGACCGCATCAAGCACACGCGCTTGCCGTTGAGCGATATCGCAGGCAACTACATGCTGGCTCTGGGCATGCTCTACTATCGCATTCGCGATCTGCTTTAGAAAGCTGTCACCAGCGCAGGATGCGAGATCCCGCGAGCGCGCCGATCCCTGTCATCAAGACGAAGCCGATGGTGTACCAGGCTGCAAGAAACAACGGGCTGTCGTCGCGGCAATGGCTGGCGTAGAGGGTCGCCGCGATGCTGGCCGACAATAAACCGCCGATAGCCCCGGCGAGTGCCGGGTTGGCGGGCGCGCCTTGGCGCAGCGCATAGAGAACGGCAGCCAGCGGCGCAAAGGAAAGCAGAGGGATAACGACCAGGCAGGTCAGCGAATTGTAGCCGACCATCTTGGCGTGCCACTGATCGGATGGCACTGCGAGCATCTCGAGACCCATTGCGCTCAAAAGCAGCGCCGGGGCGAGCGCTAGCCACCAGAGCTTATTTCCAGGCTGGAAGTCCGGCCGCGACAGCCCGCGAACGAGAACGTAAGCGGGGATGGCAAGGCTGAACGTCAGCACGTATTTGAAGAGAAACCGGAGCGAAGACACAGCCGACTCCGCGAAGTTGGCGCGCAAGCCCAGGGACCAGAAGAAGATCAGCGTTGAAACCAGCGCGCCCACTCCGACGGCGATCGCGACCGTTTGCGCAATCGGCCGTTCGACGCTTTTGGCGTCGGCGGCGAGGGCATTGATGAGATCGTCCGTCTTCATGCTTTCTTCTCTTGATAGGTCTCTGCGAGAGACTTCAGGCTTCGGTGCAAGGCGACGCGAACGGCCACTTCACTCATTCCCAAACGCATTGCGACGTCCCGGGCCGATTGTCCGTCGATGCTGATCGAGCGGACGATGTCGCGATTCTTGTCCGAAAGCCGGTCAAGTACGCGTCCGACATCGTGGGCATCGATCGACGCTTGCTGATCTTCGCCTTCGAACTCGAAGTCATTCAAATCCACCGGGACCTCAGGACGGCGGCCGCGCCGGCGCAGGTCGTCGATCATCTTGTTGCGGACGATCGCCATGACCCAGGGGCCGAGCGGCAGGGACGGGTCCCAGGTATGCCGCTTCAGGTGGATTGCGAGAAGCACGTCTTGCACCACATCCTCCACGTCGCCGCGGGGCACGCCGACACCGGCAAAGCCTCGGCGGACCACGCCTCTGAGGACCTGCGAAAGCTCAGACAGCAAACGGCGATAGGCGTCCTGATCGCCCGCGATTGCGGCGCGCATTAAGCCTGTCCACTCAGCGTCACGAGCCTTCCGGTCCAAAATCACCCCTTCAAGGTTGTTTTCGGCAGGTGGGAGAGAAACGTTACGTGCGTTCGATAAAATTTAATTGCGCTGTCAGGTTGGCGCGCCATCCCGCGGCTCCGGCCATATGCCAGGGGCACGCGAGGGTGCGCAAGATGCGCAAAAGGGCGCGGGGGCAGCTGTGGTCCGGGCAGGTCTGGGCGGGTCAGGCCAGGGGAAGCCAAATCCAGAGGATGGCGATGTAGGTCAGTCCGTGCAGCAGCTGATCGGTCCCGAGCGCCCACCAGAAATATTTGTCCTTGGGCGTCCAATTCTCGCTGCGAACGATCTGCTCTTTGGTCCAATCAATATGATAATGCAGCACAAATTCGGCTGCGAGGAGGGCCGCCGCGAGCATCGGCCCGCCGCCGGGAAAGAGAAAAACGGGCGCGGTCAACAGGATGTGGATCAGCGCGTGGCACAGCCCGCCTGCGGCGCCGTAGGATCCCTTCTGACGGAAGATCTGATCCGTCTGCAGGATGAAATCGGCAACCGCGTGCTTGACGAGGAGATATGTGACCGCGGCCAAGGCCACGTGAACGGGTGACATAGGTTCCATCGCTGCCTGGCTGCCGGTCCGAGCGCTCTGATCGGAAGCTCCGTGAGGCACGCCGGCCTTAAGTTCACCGGCATGTATAGCGCGATGGTCTACCTGGAGCTGTCACCCAGGGAACAGCGGTCTGCACAACTTGGCGTCGTGCAGACCTGTTTTCTATTTGCAGGCGGTCTGCGGATCAGTTCACGCGCACGACCTCGACCAAGTTATCCGAGTACGTCGGCGCCCGGCCGAGTCCGCTCCAGGCGTCGGACGAGATCGAGTTGACCGACCCATCCGAGCGGTTGAGCGAACGCCAGTAGCCGAGCGTGGCGACGACGACGCCATCCGGCACATCATCAGTCACGCGGGCGACGCCTTCGAAATCGCCGCGATCGTTATAGACGCGGACCGGATCGCCATCGCGCACCGAGCGGCGGACCGCATCGCGCGGCGAGATCATGACGAACTGCTCGCCTTGGATTTTGATCTTGTGCGGCTCGTTGGCGTAGCACGAGTTCAGGAACGCGTGGCTCTTCGGCGAGATGATGTTGAGCGAGTAGAGCTTGGCGCGGGCGGGATCGGCTTCCGCCGTTTCGCGCGGCGCGACGTAGCCTGGCAGCGGATCGACGGGTTCGCCCGACTGCTCGCCCTCGTACATGGCGCGGAAGGGGCCGGCGACGAAGTTCTTGGCGTCGTGCAGCAGGAACTCGACCTTGCCGGACGGTGTTGGGAACTTGCCTTCAGCGTGGGGCGCGCGCGTATCGGCGGAGCCCACGTCGATTTTGAAGTAGCCGTGCTCCTTGAAGTAGTCCATGCCGACGCCGCTCATCTTCGGGTCTTCCCAGTTGATGTAGGCAGCGCACAGTTCGCTGTCGGTCATTTTGAAGACGGGGTCGTCGAAGCCCATCTCCTTGGCGAGCAGGCGCCACATCTCGCTCGTCGGCTTGCATTCGCCCGGCGGATCGACGGCCTTCTCATTGTACGTCAGGTAGAAGTGGCCCCACGACCACATCATGTCCTCGGCCTCGCCCGCCATCGCAGACGGGAGGATGATGTCGGCGTATTTCGCCGTGTCCGTGATGAAGTGTTCGGCAACGACCGTGAACAGGTCTTCGCGCTTCAGGCCTTCGACGATCTTGTTGGTCTCGGGCGATTGGCTGACCGGGTTCGTGCAGAAGACGAACATGCTCATGATCGGCGGATCGAGCTTCATTTCGCCGGTGAGCGCCTGGCCGAGCCGCAGATTGTTGACGACGCGCGTACCGGGCTTGATCCAGTCGGGCCGCGCGGCCTTCACCCAATCGACGGGGAAGTCCCACAGCGGCAGCTGCAGCATGCCGCCGCCGACGTGGCGCCAGGAACCGCAGACAGCGGGAATTGCGTAGACGGCACGGGCCGCCTGCGCGCCGCCGGCTGAGCGCTCGATGGCGACGCCGATGCGGATGGCGGACGGCTGCGAGGTTGCGAATTCGCGGGCGAACGTGGCGACGTCGGCCGCTTTGACGCCGGTGACGCGCTCGACGTATTCGGGCGTGAATTCTGCGGCGCGTTCCTTCAGCTCAGGGAAGCCGTGCGTGTAATTGTCGACGTAGTCCTGGTCGACCAGGCCTTGCTCGACCATCGAATTGATGATGCCGAGTGCGAGGGCGCCGTCCGTGCCGGGCTTCGGGCAGATGTGCCAGTCGGCGGCCTTGGCGGTGCGGGACTTGTAGGAATCGACGACGACGATCTTGGCGCCACGGCGCTGGGCTTCGAGCACGAACGGCCAATGGTGCAGGTTGGTCGAGATCGAGTTGCACGCCCAGATCACGATGTACTTGCAGTGGACGAAGCTTTCCGGATCGACGCCACCCGTGGGCCCGTGCGTCAGCAGCCATGCGGTCGAGGAGCCCGACGTGCAGTAGGTCTTCTCGTTCACCGTGGAGCCCAGGCGATTGAAGAATGGGTCGCCGGAGTTGATGCCCTGCACGAGGCCCATGTTGCCGAGATAGCTTTGGGGCATGATGGCTTGCGCGCCGTAGGTCGCGATGATCTCGCGCCAGCGCCGGCCGATCTCGGAGATCGCTTCATCCCACGTGATTCGTTCGAAATTGTTGCCGCCGTTCGGGCCTGAGCCCTTGGGGCCAACGCGGCGGAGCGGATACATCAGCCGATCGGGATTGGCGTGGTGCTGGGCGAAGTCCTTCAGCTTCACGCAGAGGCCGCCGCGCGTGAACGGGTGTTCCTTGTTGCCGCGCACCTCGACAAGCCGGCCATCCTGGACTTCGTAGATCATCGAGCAGGTGTCCGGACAATCGTGCGGACATGCACCAAAGAATTTCTCGCGGGCCGGTTCGATGTTCATTCATTCCTCTCCAGTCGATGTCAGCCGTTGATCGGCTGTTTTGTCTCGCGACAATCTGACATCGAAATGGGGGTGCGTCCAATCGAAATAAGCCTTGGCTGGTCTGAGCTTTAAGTGGCCTGGGGGCAGGCGATTTTTCCCGCCGAAATGGCGTTCAGCGCGGGAGGGCTCGCCCGAGTTATGGAATTTCCGGGGCGGCGCAGGCGTCTTCGTAGCGATGAGCGCGGCCATTGCGGTCGGAAAAAATTTCAGCGCCGTCCGCGCCGGCCGCCGAGTGACGCTCGATCGGCACCTTGCCGAAGGCACCGGGGAGATCGAGAACGTAGGTCGGGAGGGCCAGACCTGAGAGCCTCTGGCGCAGACCGGCCATCAGCGCGCGGCCTTCGGCGATGGTCGTGCGGAAGTGGGCGGTGCCGGGCGCGAGGTCGCCGTGGTGGAGGTAGTAGGGCTTCACCCGCAGTTCGACGAGGCGGCGCATCAGGGCCTCGAGTGCCTCGACGCTGTCGTTGATGCCTTTCAGCAGGACCGTCTGGCTGACGAGCGGCAGGCCCGCATCGGCAAGGCGCGCAATCGCAGTGGTTGCCGGACCCTCGAGTTCGCGGACGTGGTTGGTGTGCAGGCCGACGAAAACCGTTTTCGTTGTGGCTTTGAGCGCGGCAACGAGATCGTCATTCACACGCTGAGGATCGACGACGGGGACGCGCGTGTGCCATCGCAAGATCTTGACGTGCGGGATGGCCGATAGCGCCGTGGTGACGTCGCGTATACGGCGGGGCGAGAGGACGAGGGGATCGCCGCCTGTCAGGATCACTTCCCAGATGTTCGGATTGGCGGCGATGTAGTCCAGCGCCGCCGCCAGATCTTCAGCCGAGAGGGCTTCGCCGTTCTGGGGGCCGACCATTTCGCGGCGGAAGCAGAAGCGGCAGTAAACCGGGCAAACGCTTGCGATTTTCAGAAGCACGCGGTCGGCGTAGCGGTGGACAATGCCGGGCGCGGGGCTTTTCAGGTGATCCCCAATCGGATCGGCGACTTCGCGCGGATGGGTGCCAAGTTCCCTTTCGCTTGGAACAAACTGGCGCGCGATTGGATCGTCGACGTCAGCTGGGTTGATGAGGTTGGCGATGACGGGCGTCAGCGCAATGGCGTAGCGGGCGGAGACGGCGGTCAAGGCAGCGCGCGCATTCTCGGACGCAAGTTCGGCGGCGATCAGATCATCGACAGAGGTCAGCTTGCGTTCGATGAGTGTCATTTAGGCGGCCAAACATCCGTGTCGCGATCGGGGTGCTGATAGGAAACCAGCGTCTTCAGGAAGGTTCCCGCGTTTCCGTCTGCGAGTGTGTCGTGCTGCGGCAGGCTCGGAATGGTGTCCGTAAAGGCAAGCTTCGCTTCGACGCCCCACTGGACCTTGGGTGCGAGGTTTGCCGGGTTGTCGAATGCTCCGATGGCCAGCGCGATGCCGTCGGGTGCTTCATAGGTGAGCGGCGTGCCGCAATCGGCGCAGAACCCGCGAGCGACGGCATTCGACGATTGGAATTTCTTAGGCTCTCCACGCGTCCAGACGAGTTTGGCGTCGCGTACGCTGACGAGGGGCGCGTAGAACGCGCCGAATGCCTTCTGGCACATGCGGCAGTGGCAGACCGACGCCTCTGTCAGCGCGCCTTCGATGCGAAAGCGGATCGCTCCGCATTGGCACCCGCCTGTATGCGTGTCGTCTGACATCGTGCTCACTCCCTGCTGTCGCCCAAGGTCAATGGCGTCCAGATGACTTGATCGACCCGCTCGGCGCCCGTTGCAAGCATGGCGAGACGGTCGAAGCCAAGCGCGCATCCCGATGCCGGCGGCATGTGAGCGAGGGCTGCCAGAAAGTCCTCATCAATCGGATAGCGCTCGCCGTAGATGCGCTGCTTCTGATCCATCCAGGCTTCGAACCGGCGGCGCTGCTCGGCGGCGTCGGTCAATTCGCCGAAGCCGTTCGCCAGCTCGACGCCGCAGGCATAGAGCTCGAACCGTTCGGCGACCGCGGGATCGTTCGGCACGGGGCGGGCGAAGGCGGCTTCCTCAACGGGATATTCGTAAAGAACAGTGGGGACGGGTGAGCCGAGAAAGGGTTCGATCTTCTCGACGAGGACGCGGCTGAAGATGTCCGTCCAAGTGTCGTCGCTCTCGCAACGGATGCCTTGGGCTTCTGCGCGCTGCAGAAGCTCTTCGCGGGTCGCGCCCTTCAAAGCGACGTTGGCGAACCTCGCGAACGCCTGATCTAGTGTGAGGTGATCGAAGATCGCGTGGGGATCACACGTCTTGTTGCGGAAGCTCCATGGCGTATGTCCCGTCGCCTCGGCGGCGATCCGCAGAATAGCGGCGCAGTCTTCCCACAGTGTCTGGTAGGGCTCGTTCGCCCGATACCATTCGAGCATCGTGAATTCGGGTGCATGCAGGTTTCCCTGCTCGCGATTGCGGAAGACGGGTGCGAACGCGAATATTTTCGTCTCCCCCGCCGCGAGAAGCTTTTTCATCGCGAACTCAGGGGAGGTGTGCAGATAAAGCTCTCGACGCCCAAGATCAGTCTGGATCAGGTCCGTGCGGAAGGCATGCAGATGTGTCTCGTTACCGGGGGAAACCTGCAACAGGCCCGGTTCGACTTCGAGAAAGCCTTGCGAAAGAAACCAACTTCTTATCGCGGCCTTGATGCGGCTCCGGCCAATGAGGAATGGCCTGCGGTCGGCATGGCGATCAGGTCGCCACCAGGGAGAAAGCTGCGACATTCGTACAAGTTGAGGGTTCAGCACAGGGTTGCCGCACTTGGCGGCAAAGAACTTAGCGGGTATGAGACGCGACAGATTCCCTGAAGGCTTCCGCCGGCCGGCCGTCCCACGAGGCGGCTTTAGCGCATGAAATTCAAGATCGGAGACGTTACGTGGTGAAGGTTATTGCAAGCTCGGTTCGTAAAGGCAACGTGCTCGATCTCGACGGCAGGCTTGCTGTCGTCATGCACGCTGAAAACATCCATCCGGGCAAGGGTACTCCTGTCACCCATCTCGAAATGCGGCGCATCGCGGACGGCGTCAAGGTCGTTGAGCGCTACCGCACGACCGACCAGGTCGAGCGCGCTTATCTCGATGAAAAAGACTACAATTTCCTCTACGAAGACGACATGGGCTACAACTTCATGCAGCCCGAGACCTTCGACCAGATCACCATTTCGAAGGACGTTGTCGGCGACCAGGGCCAGTGGCTGCAGGAAGGCATGACGTGCCTCGTGTCGCTGCACGAAGGCAACCCGATCTCGATCGAACTGCCCGCCCGCGTGACGCTCGAAATCGTGGAAGCCGACCCGGTCGTTAAAGGCCAGACGGCGTCGTCGTCGTATAAGCCGGCAAAGCTTTCGAACGGCGCCCGCGTGATGGTGCCGCCGCACATCGGTGCTGGTACGCGCGTCGTCGTCATGACGGCGGACGGCTCCTACGTCGAACGCGCGAAGGACTAAGCGTCCCTCGCGTCTCGCCCCTTACCGTCAGGCCGCCCGGGACGTCAGTTGCTGGGCGCGCTGGGGATTAACTTCCTCGCAGACGACTTTGAATTCGCTCAGGTAATGCTGGCCGAACGAGGTGATCATCGCCACGTCGGCCGCATCGCGTCCGCGCGCGATCACGACGCGGCCGGTGCGCGGGATGTTGTGCCGAGCGTCGAACGTCACCCAGCGATGGTCGATGTAGGCTTCGAACCAGGCGCTGAAATCCATTGGCGCCGGATCGGCCGGCACGCCGATGTCGCCCAGGTAGCCGTTGACGTAGGCTGCCGGGATGTTCAGGCAGCGGCAGAACGCAATCGCCAAGTGGGCGAAGTCGCGGCAGACGCCGGTGCGTTCTTGATAGGCTTCTGCGGCGGTGCGGGTCGAACGGGCGGCCTGATAGTCGAATTTGATGTGGTTGTGCACGAAATCGCAGATGGCTTTGACGCGGGCGAAGCCCGGCTCAACGTTGCCGAAGAGCTGCCAGGCGAGCGGCGTCAGCTCGTCGGTCTCGCAATAGCGGCTGCCGCTGAGGAAATGCATGGCGGAATTCGGCAGCTCGGCCACCGGAATTTCCCGCGCGTTCCAGGGCTGCTCTTCGGGAACGCCGGAGTCGCGCACGACGGCGCGATAGCTCAGCTTCAATGATCCCGGCTGTGCGATGAGGCGCTGCGTCCGGTTTCCATAGAGATCGAGGCCGTGCTCGACCGGAATATCTGGCTCGTTCCGCACGTCTTCATAGACGATATCGCGGCGGCGGCTCGGGTGGACATCGAGAAGCAGAAGAAGCGGGGTCGGCGCATGGAGTTGCAAGCCGATATCATAACCCACATGGATAAGCATTGTGCGTCGCCCCTTGACCCTTAAGTGCAGAGATCGCGAAACGCCGCGGCTGGCTTAAATGTTCCTGTGCTGATTATGGATATTCGCGCCACTATCACGGGAAAACCCGCGAATTGGTTCGCATGCGTCGTAACGCGATTGTGCGCCGCTGAGGCACCCCGGGATGCCTGTCGAGGCTGCCTCAAATATCGAGCTTCAGCACCTGTACCGGCGTTCCGGCGTCTTGGGCGGGTGCGTTCGCCGGGATTACTACAAGACAATCGGCGCGCTGCAGGGATTTGATCAACCCACTGTCCTGGTTCTTGAACGGCGTCACGCGCGGCGGAGCGGCGGACGTGTCGAGCAGTCCTCGCATGTAGTGCTGGCGGGGGCCGTTTGCGGCGAGCGGTTCGGCGAGCACGGCTTCGACGGCTTCGAACGCGGTTTCGCGTCCGAGGAGGCGTCCGATCAGCGGCACGAGGAATACGCGTGCGCAGATCATCGACGACACGGGATTGCCCGGCAAGCCGATGCAGTATTGCGTTTTGCCAGCGGCCGCGCGCAGTCCGAAGAACAGCGGTTTTCCGGGGCGCATCGCGATTTTATAGAACTCGAGCTTGGCGCCTGCCTTTTCGAGGGCGGGGCGGACGAGATCGTGATCGCCCACCGACGCGCCGCCGCTCGTCACGAGAATGTCGGCGCCGTCTGACGCGGCGATGCACTCTTCAAGCGACGCCATTGTATCACGTGCAATGCCGAGAATGCGCGCTTCGCCGCCGGCGGCTTCGATGACGGCTGCGAGGCCGTAGGCGTTCGACGACGAGATCTGCCCCGGCCCGAGCGGAGTTCCGGGGAGAACAAGTTCATCGCCGGTCGATAGAATTGCGACCACGGGCTTGCGCACGACGGGCAACTTCCCGTGACCGCAGGATGCGCCAATCAGCACGTCTCGCGCGGTCAGCAAGCGGCCAGGTTCGAGAAGCGTCTCGCCGGTCCTGAAGTCTTCTCCTTGCGGCCGGATGTTGGCGCCGGTTTTAGCCGTCTCGCGCACGGTGATGGCCGCGCCCGCTGCATCGACGTTTTCCTGGATGACGACGGCGTCAGCGCCGGCAGGCAGTTGGCCGCCCGTGAAAATGCGTACGGCTTCGCCATTCTTCAGCGTGCCGCCGAACGGCCGGCCGGCGCCCGCTTCGCCGATGACGGTCAGGTGAGCCGGAACGTTGGCGACGTCTTCGGCGTGGACGGCGTAACCGTCCATCGCGGAGGCGTCGAAGGGGGGATTGTCGAGCTTGGAAACAACCGGCGCAGCAAGGGTGCGGCCGCGTGCGTGGAGAAGATCGACGTCTTCCGTTTCCAGCGTTGCGGCGGACTCCAGGATGCGCTTCAGCGCATCTGCGACGGGCAGCAGCGCCATGTATCAGGCGCCTCCGGGGCGCTCTGCAGCACGGTAGACGCCGGATTTGCCGCCGTCCTTGGCAATGAGGCGAATGCCCTCGATCACCATGGATTTATCCGCCGCCTTGAGCATGTCGTAGAGCGTGAGGCAGGCGACCGATACGGCGGTTAGCGCTTCCATCTCGACGCCGGTCTGGCTCGAGACTTTCACTTCCGCCGTCACACGGATGCCGGGCGGCGATTGGCTGAGTGCGAAATCGACGGTCGCTTTGGTGATCGCTAAGGGATGGCAGAGCGGAATCAGTTCGTGCGTGCGCTTGGCCGCCATGATGCCGGCGATACGGGCGGTGCCAATGACGTCGCCTTTGTGCGCCTCGCCCTTTTCGACGAGTTCGAGCGTGCTCGGCCGCATCGCGATGAAGCCTTCGGCCACGGCGCGGCGCGCGGTGGTCGGCTTCTGCGAGACATCGACCATCCGGGCTTCGCCCTTCTCGTTGATGTGGGAAAGCTCACTCATGATGCGGTTACCGGCTGGAGAAGGGCCTTCGTAGCGGCGGCCACATCGGCTTGCCGCATCAGACTTTCGCCCACGAGGAACGTTTCGACACCGACTTTCGAGAGGCGCGCCATGTCGGCGGGCGTGAAGATGCCGCTTTCGCCGACAACGATGCGGCCGGGCGGTACCTGGGGTGCGAGAATTTCCGTCGTTTCGAGCTTCACTTCGAAGGTCTTGAGGTTGCGATTGTTGATGCCGATGAGGCGGCAATCGAGTTTCAGCGCGCGTTCCAACTCGGCCGCGTCGTGGACTTCGGCGATCGCATCCATGCCCCAGTCGTTGGCGGCGGCGGCGAGATCGTGCGCGGTCGCGTCATCGACTTCCGCAAGGATGATGAGGATGCAATCGGCGCCCCAGGCTCGGGCCTCGGCGACCTGATAGGTGTCGATCATGAAGTCCTTGCGCAGAACGGGCAGCGATGTGGCTTCGCGTGCGGCGGTCAAAAATTCCGGTGCGCCCTGGAACGAGGGACGGTCGGTGAGGATCGACAGGCAAGCCGCGCCGCCTGCCTCATAGGCTTTGGCGAGCGCGGGTGGATCGAAATCGGCGCGGATCAATCCCTTCGAGGGCGACGCCTTTTTGATCTCGGCGATGAGGGCTGGCTGCTTCTTCGCATGCTTGGCTTCGATGGCCCCCGCGAAGGAGCGGACCTTTGGCGCCGAGCGCGCGTATTCGGCAATTACGCGCAAAGGCTTCAGCGCTTTGGCGCGGGCGACCTCTTCGCGTTTGTAGGCTGTGATCTTGTCGAGGATGTCCGCCATCTTCAAACCCGTTCGTTGGTGACGGCGACAAGCCTGTCGAGGGCGCGCGCGGCGCGGCCACTGTCAATTGATGCTTCGGCCTTCTCGATGCCGTCGGGGAGGCCGTCGGCCTTACCGGCCACGATGAGTGCTGCGGCGGCATTCAAAACGACGATGTCGCGATAGGGACCCGTTTCGCCTTGCAGGAGCGCATGGATGGCAGCAGCGTTGGTTGCTGCATCGCCGCCTCTCAGCGCCTCCATGTTGCTGCGGGGGAGGCCCGCGTCTTCCGGCGTCAGGTCGAAGGCGAAGATATCGCCGTCCTTCAATTCGGCGACGTGGGTGACGCCCGTCGTCGTCAGCTCGTCCATGCCATCGGCGCCATGGACAACCCAAGCGTGAACGGAGCCGAGCTTGCGCAAGACTTCGGCAATCGGTTGGACGAGCTTGGCATCGTAGACGCCGAGCACCTGTCGCGTAACGCGAGCGGGATTGCAGAGAGGCCCAAGCAGATTGAAGATCGTGCGCAGGCCCAAGTCGGCGCGGATGGGCGCCCAGGTCTTGAATGACGGGTGATAGAGCGGCGCCCACAGGAAGCCGACGCCCGCATCGGCAATCGCGAGCGATACGACAACAGGCGGCACGTCGAGTTTGACGCCCAAGGCCGCTAGAACGTCGGACGCTCCCGATAGCGAGGTGACGGCGCGATTGCCGTGCTTGGCGACGATGGCACCGGCTCCGGCTGCAACGAACGTGGCTGCGGTCGAAATGTTATAGGTCCCGCGGCTGTCGCCGCCCGTGCCGACGATGTCGATGGCACCGGGGGGCGCATCGACCGTCGTCATGCGTCCGCGCATGAACTTCGCCGCGCCGGTGATTTCCTCGGTCTTCTCGCCGCGAACGCGCAGGCCCATCAGGAATGCGCCCATCGCCACCGATGGGGCGATGCCCGACATCAGGAGATCGAGCGCCTGCTGCATGCCCTCGTCGCCCAGGGTTTCCCCTTCGGCGATGCGGTTCATGAGGCTCTTCAATTCGCGCGCCGGATTGGCGACGTTTGCTGTCGTTGTCACGGTTCAGGCTGCCTTACGGCTTTTGGGCTCAAAGCCTGCCAGCGAAAGGAAGTTGGCAAGCAGCGCGTGGCCCTGCTCGGAGGCGATGCTTTCCGGGTGGAACTGAACGCCATGGACGGGATGCGTCTTGTGCTGCAGCCCCATGATGATGCCATCGTCGGTTTCGGCCGTGACTTCCAGGCACTCGGGAAGCGTGGCGCGGTCGACGATGAGGGAGTGGTAGCGCGTGATGTCGAAACGCGGCGGAAGACCCTTGAAGATGCCTTTGCCGGTGTTCGAAATCGTAGACAGCTTGCCGTGCATGGGCGTGGGCGCGCGAACGACGTTGCCGCCGTAGGTCTGGCCGATGGACTGATGGCCGAGGCAGACGCCGAGCAGCGGGATCGTGGCGCCCGCCTTCTTGATGAGATCGAGGCAGACACCGGCTTCGTTGGGCGTGCAGGGTCCGGGCGACAGGACGATCGCCTGAGGCTTCATGGCGAGCACTTCCTCGGCCGTCACCTTGTCGTTGCGAATGACGACGCTCTCGGCCCCGAGCTCACCCAGATAATGGACGAGATTGTAGGTGAAGCTATCGTAGTTATCGATCAGGATCAGCATGTTGGCCCTTGGTCTGCTCGCGCGCATCTTCAAGCGCGGAATACGCCCCTTCTAGCAGACCCTGGACGCACCGCGACACGGAAAATATGGCCCGGGAAGCGCTTGATTCAACGGCCACGCCGTTTGGCCGCCTCAAGCGCGGTCGCGGGGCGTGACAAAGGCTTCGAGGTGGCCCGAGGCCGGCGCCACGTCGCGCCAGGTGACCTGGGGGAAGGAGAAGACCGCAAGTGCGCCGGTCGGAAATTTGTCTTCCAGCTTGGAGATCGACTTCGCGTCACCCGTGCCGGCTAGCATCAAGGCGAGGCTGTGGAGACCGGGGTTGTGGCCGACGACGAGGACGCGGCTGACGCCCACAGGAACGGCCTTCAGGCGCTCCAGAATCGTATCCGGGCTCGTAAGATACAACTGCTCGTCAAACGTCACTTCGCCGTCTTTGAGGAACGGCTGGACCAGCGCCAGCGTCTCCCGGGTCCGTTTGGCCGGAGAGCAGAGAATGCGCTCGGGTGCGAACTGGAGTTCCTTCAGAGCCGCGCCCATCACCGGCGCCGCGTTCCGGCCCCGCTCATTCAGGGCACGATCGAAATCGTCGATGTCCGTCGCGTCCCAGCTTGATTTGGCATGGCGGAGGAGGGCAAGAGAGAGCATTGCGGCCTTGGGCTGGCGTTGCGCGACGAACGGACCTTATAGCAGGCCGTCGGTGCCGTTAAGCGATAGGCCATAGATTCGCGCTGCGGTGATGACAAGGTCCATCCGCAATGGATTATCTACTGGCACCGCTTTTTTGGCTCTTGAGCCTTCTCCTCAGCATCGTCTGGTGGATTTTCACGCAACTTCTCTGGATTGTGCTCTGGCTTTTGCTGCCGGTCGCCGTCATCGCCTTCGTTGCGTTGCGGGTGGCCGAGCGCGTGCTGGGGCAGGAGAAGGTCCGTACGTGGGTTAAGGCGCGGAGTCAGAAATACGGGGCATCCGCATCAAACCGGATCCGCCGTGTCGTCTTCGCGCTCGGCGTGCTGCCGATCCGGGTGCTGTTCTGGCTGCCGGTTTACGCGCTCTGGCACAGCATCGTCAGCCTGCTGTGGCGGCCCAAGTGGTCGCCCTGGCAGCGGGCGTGGGCCAAGCGCTGGCGCGCACAGCCGAAGGTCCGCTGATCGATCAGGGGAGCATCCCCGATCAGCGCGCGTTGGATGAACGCGAGGCGAAGCGGACGGCTTCTTCGGCGGCGCGGACGACGGCTTTTGCCTTATTGATGCATTCCTGCTGTTCGTTCTCGGGAATGCTGTCGTGCACGATGCCGGCCCCGGCTTGGACGTGGATCATGCCATCCTTGAGGATGGCCGTCCGGAGCACGATGCAGGTGTCCATCTCGCCGCTTGCCGAGAAGTAGCCGACGCAGCCCGCATAGGGTCCGCGCTTGGCCTTTTCGACTTCGGCGATGATTTCCATCGCTCGGACCTTCGGCGCTCCGGAAACGGTGCCCGCGGGGAAGCCCGCCATGAGCGCGTCGATCGCGTCGTGATTTTTCTCATCCAGCTTGCCGATCACATTGGAGACAATGTGCATGACGTGGCTGTAGCGCTCGATGACGAATTTGTCGGTGACGGTGACGCTGCCTGGTTCGGAGACGCGGCCGACGTCATTGCGGCCGAGATCGAGCAGCATCAGGTGCTCGGAGCGTTCCTTCGGATCGGCGAGGAGGCGTGCCGCCAGTTCCTTGTCTTCGGCCTCGGTTGCGCCACGGCGGGCCGTACCGGCGATCGGCCGGATGGTGACGACGCCGTCGCGGGCGCGAACGAGGATCTCGGGCGAAGACCCAACGAGCTGGAAGTCGCCGAAGTCCAGATGGAACAGGAAGGGCGAGGGGTTGAGCCGGCGCAGCGCGCGATAGAGCGCAAATGAGGGCAGGGCGAACGGCGCCGAGAAGCGCTGAGACAGCACGACCTGAAAGATGTCGCCGGCCTTGATGTACTCCTTCGCCTTCGCGACCATCTCCATGTAGTCGGCAGGCGACGTGTTCGATTGCGGCTCCGGCAGCGTAAGGGCGGGCTGCGGCGCGGGAACGGCGCGGGGAAGGGGCGTATCGAGCGCGGCGATGGCGCCTTCGATGCGAGCTTGCGCTTGCGCATAGGCTTCCGCAGCGGAGGTGTTCTCGCGCGGGCGCACCGGCGTCACCAGGATCATTTCATCCTTGACGTTGTCGAAGATGAGCATGAGCGTCGGGCGGATCAGGATGGCGTCGGGAACGCCGAGCGCGTCCGGCTTCATTTCCGGCAGCTTTTCGATCAGCCGCACGGTGTCGTAGCCCATATAACCGAAAATTCCGGCTGCCATCGGGGGCAACGTTTCGGGAAGTGCGATGGTGCTTTCGGCGAGCAGGTGGCGCAGCGACTGCAGCGCGGGACGGTCCTCGCGCGTGAAGGCGTTAGCGTCCAATTCCGGTGCGCGGTTGATCTCCGCGATGTCGCCGTTGGCCTTCCAGATCAGGTCCGGCGCGAAGCCGATGACGGAGTAGCGGCCGCGTGCCGATCCGCCTTCGACTGATTCCAGGAGGAAGCTCATCGCGCGCTGCTCGCCGAGCTTCAGGTAGGCCGAGACGGGCGTCTCCAAATCGGCGATGAGGCGCGTCCAGACAACCTGGGCTGCGCCGTCATCGTAGATTTTCGCAAACTGATCGGGCGCGGGAAAAATATCCGCGCGCCCTGAATTTGTGCTCGCCTCTGTAATGGAGGAGGAGCCGACAGACGAAGTTTTGGCCGATGCCGGCGCTGCCGTCGAGGCGGTCACGTCAGTTTCACTCTTCGCTTAGGCCGAGGGCCGACTTCAACTCAGCAGCGTTCACGGTTGCGCCGAACCGCTTCTTCAGCGCTTCGGTATATTCCGTCACCGTCTGGTTTGCGAGTTCGGCGTTGAGTTCGCGGGTCAGCTGGTCGGTCTCGGTGAGCGAGGCTTCGGGCGCTGCGATCACATCGGCCACCTGGAAGACGATGTCCGTCGAGCGATCGGGAGAGGCGCCATGACCCGCCTTGCCTTTCGACACCGCAAAGGCCTGTGCGACGATCTCCTCCGATAGGCTCTGCGGCAGGGTCTTGCGCGTCAGAGGCTCTGTCTTCTCGACCTTGTTCTTGGCTTCGGCTTCGAGTGCGGTCATTGGCTCGCCGGCGTTGACGCGGTCGGTGAGCTTCTTGGCAAGCTCGTCAATCAGGCGGTGACGCTCGGAGGTGGTGTAGTCGTTCTTCACCTGCTCCTTCACCTCTTCGAACGGCTTCTGCTTGGGCGGCTCGGCGGAGAGCACATTCACCCAGGCGTAGCCGCCTTCGGCGAGTTCGATGGCGGTGTCGTCCGAGCTGTTGTCGGGTGCGAACGCGCGGGCGACAATCTTGCGAAGGTCAGGCGTTTCCATCACGGGCTTGCCATCGGGCGCGAGGCCCGTTGCGTCCGTCGCCGGGATTTCCTTGAAGGTCAATTTCGAGCTTTCGGCGATCTCCTGCAGCGTCTTGCCGGCGATGCGGTTGTCTTCGACCTCGTCGTGCTTGTTATGCAATTCGGAGCTGGCCTTCTCGGTCGCAAGCTTGTCGCGCACCTGATCCTTCACGTCATCGAGCGTGCGCTTGATGCCGGGATCGATTTGCGTGACGCGCAGGATGACCGTCGCGAAGCGGCCTTCGACAACGTCGGAGAACTTGTCCTTCTCGAGCGAGAAGGCGACGTCGGCGATTTTGGGGTCGATCAGGTTCTTCTTGGCGACAAGGCCGAGATCGACGTCGGTTTCCTTCGCACCGGCTTCCTTCGCAACATCGCCGAAGGTTTTCTTGCCGTCGCGAAGATCCTTCAGCGCTGCTTCCGCCGTCGCTTTGTCCTTGAAGGCGATCTGCTGAATACGCCGCTCTTCGGGCTTGTCGTAGGTATCTTTGGTCGCCTCATAGGACTTGGCGATTTCTTCGTCCGTGATCGTGATCTGCTTCTTGAGATCATCGATACCGAGCGTGAGCACCTGCACCTTGCGGTACTCGGGCGTCATGTATTTCGCCTTGTCCTTGTCGTAGGCCTCTCTAAGCGTGTCCTCGGAGGCTTCCGCGACAGTCACGGCCTCGGGATCGATCTTGACCCACTCGATGACGCGCTTTTCGTCGTTGTAATTGTGCATGAGGTCGAGAAGCGGCTTCGGCACCGTCTGGCCCGTCACCAGCGACCGGACGATCGCCGCGCGCAGCTCATCCTTGCGGCGCAGGTTCAGGAAGCCTTCTTCTGACATGCCGATCTGGCGCAGCAGCGCGTCGAAATCGTTCTTGGAGAATTTGCCGTTGACCTGGAAATCCGGGTCCGACTGGACGCCTTCGACCAGGGTCTTGTCGGAGAGGGCGAGGCCCAGCTTCTTGGCGTGGGCTTCGACGGCGGCGCCACCGAGCATCTGCGCCAGCACACGCTGGTCAAGACCGAAGGCGCGGCCCTGTTCGGCCGTGATGCGCTGGCGGGCCTGCTGCGATACGCGGTCGAGCTCGTTCTGGTAGGCGCGGCGGAATTCTTCGTCGGAGATCGAGGTGTCGCCGACCTTGGCGACGGCGCCACGGCCCCAGCCCCGGAAGACGTCGTTGATGCCCCAGATGGCAAAGCTCAGCACCAGCAATCCGAACAGCAGCTTGGCAACCCAAGTCTGGGTGCCGCGTCTCATAGCTTCGAGCATAGATAAAGACGTCCCGTTGATGGAAGCGTGACGCTGCCGCGGGAGGGCGTTAGGTCATCGAGCTTCGGATGGCATGAGCACTCCGCGGAGCGAAGCGATTGGCGTGATATGAAGCGCAGCCCGTTTCGGATTGCAAGGGCGACCGGGATGAGGTTACGGAGTGTTCACTCCGGCGGGCACTCGCAGTGGCGTTTTCGCGGCTGCAAAAAGAAGGGATAAGAATGGTGAACGAACGGCGCGAGATAAGGCCTCTGGTCGCGGGCAATTGGAAGATGAACGGGCTGAAGGCGAGCGTCGGCGAGCTGCTCGCAGTCGGTGACGCCCTTTCAGGACCGATGGCATCTATCCCAGCCGACGTCATGATTGCGCCTCCAACGACGCTTCTAGCGGGTTTTGCGGCCTCTCTGGAGGGGCGCCCCGTGTTGCTCGCCGGCCAGGACTGCCACGCGGCTGCGAACGGGGCTCATACGGGCGATATTTCGGCGGAAATGCTCAAGGATGCGGGTGCGACGGCCGTGATCGCCGGCCATTCGGAGCGGCGCGCCGACCACGGGGAGACGAACGAGCAGGTGAGGGCGAAGGCAGAGGCTGCTCATCGCGCCGGGCTCATTGCGATCGTCTGCGTGGGCGAAACCAAAGAGGAGCGGGTCTCGGGTGCGACACTCCGCGTGGTGTCTGAGCAACTCAAGGGATCGTTGCCCAAAGGCTCGACCGCGGCCAATACGGTTGTGGCTTACGAGCCGGTGTGGGCGATCGGCACGGGGCTGACGCCAACGCCAGAGGATGTTCGCATCGTGCACGAAGCCATCCGTCGCGATCTCGTTGATCTATTCGGCACGGAAGGTGCGGGCATGCGCATTCTCTACGGCGGCTCGGTGAAGCCGGATAATGCTGCCACGTTGATGTCTGTGGAGAACGTCAACGGCGCGCTGGTGGGAGGCGCCAGTCTCAAGGCTCACGATTTTCTCGCCATAGTTCGCGCGTATGAGTCGACGTGATGCCGCTTTCTCTTCGCCACGCGATTGGGTTTGCAATCGGCGCGATGATTTGCGCGCCCGTTTCCGCGTGGGCGACACAACCCAAAGTCGATCCTGAGACGTGCAGCGCGCTGCGTCTGGAGCAAATCCGGTTCCGGGCATCCGGCGTGCTCGACGACATGAGCAAGGGTGCGCAGTGGGCAAAGGCCAATCTGCCGCCCGAGCGGCTGCGCGAGATCGAGCACTACATTCAGCTCGACGAGCAGGTGAAATTCGGCTGCCGCGACGCCAAGCTCTCGCCTGAGGCGGAGCGGGCGAGCGAGGCAGCCGCTCGCATCGAAATCAATTCGGACGCCGATCCGACCGCGCCCGCCGCAAATGACCCGCCCAAGCCCGGCGCGTCCGCCAAACCGGCAGCGGCCGAGAAAAAGAAACCCGCCAAGCCGGCTGCCGATAAAGCTGCCGAGAAGCCTGAAAAGAAGGACCCGCCGAAGAAGGCGAAGCCGCCGCCGCCCAAGGCCGAGAATGCGGCGCCGGCCAAGCCAGCGAAGCAGAAGGTTTCCCAGGAACGGGCTGCGCCGGCCCCGCCGGTCATCGTGGAACGTAGCGCAGGCACGCGGGCCTCGGACGCATACAGTCCACCTTACGTGCCCGACCCCTCACTGCCCCAGTTCGGTTTTGGCGAAACGGTGGTCACGCCGCACGCGGGTGACTAATAGTCCCAAAACCGCCGCCCGGCCTCAAGGGGCTTGAAACGGGCACCATAGCGCCCGAGGTCGACTGGGTTGACATTCGCGGCCCTTTGAACGCACCCAAGGGCTGGTTCATCGCCCCAGGCTAGTGTATACGCGCACGCTTGCAGGGCCTGCCGCCCGCTCAATCCGGATCAAAATACCTATGGCTACCGTACTGCTCATTATCCATTTGATGATCGCCGCGGCGCTCGTCGCTGTCGTGCTTTTGCAGAAGTCCGAGGGCGGTGCGCTCGGCATGGGCGGCGGCGGCGGTGGTGGCGGCGGCTTCCTGACGGGCCGGGGAACGGCCAACCTTCTGACGCGTACGACGGCCGGCCTTGCCGCCGCGTTCTTCGCGACCAGCATCCTGCTGACGATCCTGGCGAATCACTCGGCCCAGCGGGGTTCCGCCTTCGATCGCGCTCCCCAGACCGGCACGCAGGCGCCGGCGACCGGCGGCGAAGCACCAACGACCGAGCCCGGCCGTGGCGGCATTCTGGACAAGCTCGACGCGCCCCGCGCGCCACTCGTCCCCCAGAATCAGTAAGGCACGCCTCAGTTTCATGTGCGCGGCCGGGTCCATGCGTCCCGGCCAGCTAGACCCTCCGCGATTTCCCTGCGACACTGGGGAAATCTCGGGGGAGACAACATGGCTGACCTCAATTCGATCCGGCTGAGAGGGTTACACCTCGGTGCGTGGCGCATTCCGGCGTTGGGCGCAGGAGCAGCCGCTCTTCTTCACCTTGGCGGCTGTGGCGCCTCTCTCGGCGATCTGACGACGGCGTCGGTGACGAATTACCAGGCCGCCAATCTGTTCGCTCCGGCCGGGTACAGCATCTCGAACAACCCAGACGGCAGCATTCACGTCACGGCTGCCGGATCTCCCGGAACGCCCTCCGATCGGCTTGAGAAGATCGCTCTCGCTGCTGCGGCCGACTATGGCTTGGCGCAGCATCAGAAGACGTTCACGGCGACGCCCCCGCAGACGACGTTCAAATGCGGGAAGACGAAGACGACCGACAAAGGCAACCAAATCTCGATCAAGCCGGTCGATCTCCGCGTCGTCGCGATCGACGTTACCTATGGCCGCGACGGCATCGCACCCGCGGCGCGCAACACGCGTGAAACGGCCGACGCCCTCAAAGCGCAGATCGCCAGCGAAACGGTGCCTCCGGACGTGCAGGCTGCCGCAACGCAAGAGGTTTCACAGCAGTGCGGCAGGCCGCTTTAACGCCGCACTCCGTTAACGTCTGAGCCTTGCGACCTTTTCGTTTGGTGAAGGTGCAAAAAAGCCGCTTCCGAATCCGGGGTCGGCTGTGCCAGAACCAAGGCCCATGCAGCGGTATATCTTCATCACCGGCGGCGTGGTCTCCTCCCTCGGCAAAGGCCTCGCGTCCGCAGCCCTAGGCGCGCTTCTACAAGCGCGCGGCTATTCAGTTCGGCTCAAGAAGCTTGATCCCTATCTGAATGTCGATCCCGGGACCATGAGCCCCTATCAGCACGGCGAAGTTTTCGTCACCGACGACGGTGCGGAGACGGACCTGGACCTTGGCCATTACGAGCGCTTCACGGGCGTGCCGGCGAAACAGTCGGACAACGTCACGACGGGGCGCATCTATCAGGACATTCTCGCCAAGGAACGGCGCGGCGATTATCTCGGCGGCACGGTGCAGGTCATTCCGCACGTCACCGACGCGATCAAGAATTTCGTGCTGTCGGGCAACGAGGACGTCGACTTCGTGCTCGTCGAGATCGGCGGCACGGTCGGCGACATCGAGGGCCTGCCGTTCTTCGAAGCGATCCGCCAGCTCGGCAACGAGTTGCCGCGCGGCGCGTCCGTCTTCATTCATCTGACGCTGATGCCGTATATACCGTCGGCGGGCGAACTGAAGACGAAGCCGACGCAGCACTCCGTCAAGGAACTGCGCTCGATCGGCATTCAGCCGGACATTCTGCTCTGCCGCTCGGATCGCGAAATTCCCGTCGGCGAGCGCAAGAAGATCGCGCTCTTCTGTAACGTGCGGCCCGAGGCTGTCATTCAGGCGCTCGACGTGGCCTCGATCTACGATGTGCCGCTCGCCTATCATCGCGAGGGGCTCGATCGCGAGGTGCTCGCCGCGTTCGGCATCACCGGCGCGCCGAAGCCGGATCTGATCCGCTGGGAGACGATCTCGCGCGGCATCGCGCAGCCCGAAGGCGAAGTAACGATCGGGATCGTCGGCAAATATACCGGTCTCAAGGATGCCTATAAGTCGCTCAACGAAGCGCTCGTCCACGGTGGCCTTGCCAATCGCGTGAAGGTCAAGCTCGAGTGGATCGAAAGCGAGATCTTCGAGCGCGAAGATCCCGCGCCCTATCTCGAAGGCCTCAACGGCATTCTGGTGCCTGGCGGCTTCGGCGAACGCGGTTCCGAAGGCAAGATCCTGGCGGCGAAGTTCGCGCGCGAGCGGCGGGTTCCCTATTTCGGCATTTGCTTCGGCATGCAGATGGCGTGTCTCGAAGCGGCGCGCAACTTGGCGGGCATCAAAGACGCCAGCTCGACGGAATTCGGCGACACGGGCGAGCCCGTCGTCGGCATGATGACCGAGTGGATGCGCGGCAACGAGCTCGAAGAGCGCCGCCAAGGTGGCGAACTCGGCGGCACGATGCGGCTTGGCGCTTATGAGGCCACGCTCGCCGAAGGCAGCCACATCGCGAAGATCTATCATTCAACGCAAATCTCGGAGCGCCACAGGCATCGCTACGAGGTCAACATGCGCTATCGCGAAGCGCTCGAACGCGCTGGGCTTAAGATCGCCGGCTTATCGCCGGACGGTCTTCTGCCCGAGACGGTCGAATATCCCGATCACCCGTGGTTCATCGGCGTGCAGTATCACCCGGAATTGAAGTCGCGGCCGTTCGATCCGCATCCGCTGTTTGCGAGCTTCATCGCGGCGGCCGTGGAGCAGTCGAGACTGGTTTAAGCCAGATCTCGACCGGTCCCTCGGCTCTGTGTGTCAGCGGGTCTGGTTGTGGAGCTCGAACGCGGCGGCGAGTGCTTTAGCGCCGTCGAGCTTGGCCTCCAGTTCCATCTTGGCATCGGTCGCGGCGATGAGCTTTTCGACCGTGTTGTTCTGGACGGCGATGAGATTGCGCTCGAACCCATGGCGCTGGAAGAAATTCGCAGTCGGAATTTTCTTCTTCATCGCATCCGGCATGGAGACCATGTCGAAGCCGTTGCCGTCGCCCGTCAGGTTGAACATTTCCAGTTCGGCGGCGGAGAGGGACTTCGTGTAACCCATGCGCTTGGCGTAATTGAGCGACGTCAGCAGCTTTTCGACCTGCATCAGCGGGCTGATGTCGATGTCGAGGACGAGCGCGTGGATGCCCTGGCCCTTGGGTGTTTCGGCGAGCTTAACGTGCGCGCTCCACTCATCGGGTACGGTGCGCGTGAATGCGATCATCTTCTTCAGGGTCGCAATTTTCTTCAGCAAGCGCTCCTTGCGCTCGCCGTCTGCCGCGTTGGCTTTGGCGCGCAAGGCGGCCACGAACTTATCGCCATTCTTGGCCAGAAGACCGACGCTATTGGCGCCGAGAAGCTGATTGTAGCCGAGCGCCGTTGAGATCGCGCGCTCGGTCGGCAGGCCGTACTCCAATCCGGCTTGGATGTCGTAGCTGCCGTTGCCCGTGGATTCGAAGGCGTAGATTTTAACCGCCTGTTCGGGCGTCAATCCGGCCGCGAGAGCGAGCTGCGCGTAGGCATGGCGGTACTGCTCGTCGTTCGCCGGGCGTTCGGGCGTGAAGCCGAAGTGCTCTTTCGCGTTCCTCAGGAAGTCTTCGACGACCGGAATGTCGCGCGGAGCTTTCTTTTCCGGATCTTCTGGTTTCGGCGGGCCGCTATAGACGGGCGGCTGCGCGAGCACGTAATCCGCCGGCGTCGTTTTTTCTTTCCGCTGCTGTTTCGCCCGGCGAAGGGTGCGCTTTCTGGCGATCTCGTCCCAATAGGGGCCGGCCACGACTTCATAGGCGGCGCGCGCTTTGTTGTATTCGGCGAGCTTCTCGCGGTACTGCGCAATCTTCTGAGCCTGATTGGACGGTGCCGTTTGCGCCATGCTCGTTGCCGGTAGCGCGGCCACAGCTGCAGTCGCGATGGCGCAGACCGCGGGGATGAACGAACGAGGTGAAATCAATAAAAGCTTGTTCAAGAGAGTCTCTCCCTCAGTTTTTCTCGCAGTGTGCCCTCTTGCCGCTGCAATCGCATGTCCCTTTTGGTCTGGCGGGACAGGGCATTTCTCATCTTCATAGTGATCAATTGTTGGGGGTTCTCATGTTCAGTCGTGATTCACGAGCAGAGACGCGTGCGGAAACTGCCAGAACCAACGCGACGCCTGTGGCGCCGCCACGCTTTTCGGGTCCGATCGGCGTTGTGGCCAATGCCGCATCAACGCCGGGCTATCAGCCCACTTCGACGGACAGGCCCACATCCATTCTGGGGCCCGACATTTCCATCTATGGCCAGCAGCTTATCCTGAAAACCAAAGGTTCGCTGCTGATACAAGGTCACATCGAAGGCGACGTACACGGAGAATCTGTCACAGTCGACGATGGCGCCCACGTCAAAGGCATCATCACTGCGCGCACAATCGCCATACAGGGCGGCGTGAAGGGCGAACTCAAAGGCTCCAACGTCATTCTTCACGAGCATTCGGTCGTGGAAGCGAACATCGTGCAGGAGCGGCTTACGGTCGCTGAGGGCGCGCACTTCGAAGGCAGCGTTAAGAAAGCGAAGGACGCCAGCGAAGTGACGCCGGATTTATCGTAAGCGCGACGCGGCGTCCAAACGAAAAATCCCGGCGTCATGCGCCGGGATTGATGATCAAGCGATGATCGCCGACCGTTCAGCCCTTCGTTATGGCGTCGTTGCGGGCGGCGGCGTTGCCGGTTCACTCGTCGTCGTCGTGACATCGGTTCTCACGTCGAGCTTTAGAACTTCCGTGTAGAGCAGAGCGCCGAATACGATCGCGAACACAACCGCTGTTGCGAAGGCGTTCAGTACGCGGTTGGAAAACGAAATCATATTGCCGATCAGGTCCAGGACGAAGACGATTGCAGCGCCGATCAGAACGGGCTCGAGGTAAGGCCGGACAGGCTCAAGCCAAGTGACGTTGTCGAGCATTTGATGGTCTCCACGTGCTTTTGTTATGCCGCCTTCTTCGAGTCGCGGCTTGCTTTATTGGATTAGCACGCGATAAGGCCGCCAAAAGTGACGGTGCATCTGCGAATGCGTGTGAGGCTGGTCAACTGAAGCACCGAAACAACAGTTTTCGTGAGCGCGAACCCTTTGCCAGAGTTTTGATATGATATAACAATTCGACTTTTCGATCACGAAAAGTTTGACCGCTGTCAGAAAAAAGAGATTGGTAATTGAGGGGTTGTTTCACTAACTAAGCATCCAACAGGAACAACCTGTATAAAATAGACGGAGGACGCACATGAAAGTCTGGACGAAGCCCGCAGTTCGCGAGCAGGAAGTCGGTCTCGAAGTCACCAGCTATCTGCCGGCTGAAATCGACCTCATCTAAAGAATTCAAACCTTCGGGTTTCTGAACGGCGGCCATCGGCCGCCGTTTTTGTTTGGGGTATGCGCTCTCAGGGCTCGCGAGGCGGCGCCGCGGCGGCTATAAACCCGCCCATGACTCAACATGAAATTTTGAAGCCTGCCGCCCAGGTTCGCGTCCGCGACGTGGTTTTCGGCAACGATCAGCCCATCGCGGTCCTCGCCGGACCCTGCCAGATGGAAAGCCGCGCGCACGCCCTCGAGATGGCAGCGGCTTTGAGCGAAATCTCGCAAAAGCTCGGGTTTGGTCTTGTCTACAAGTCGTCGTTCGACAAGGCGAACCGTACCTCGCTCTCCGGCCGCCGGGGGATCGGGCTCGAGGCCGCCCTGCCGGTTTTTGCGGAAATCCGCGAGACGTACGGGCTGCCGGTCGTCACGGACGTTCACGAGGCGCGCCAGTGTGCGGCCGTCGCCGAAGTCGCCGACGTGCTGCAGATCCCAGCTTTCCTTTGCCGCCAGACCGATCTGCTGATCGCCGCCGCCAAAACGGGGCGGGTGGTGAAGATCAAGAAAGGCCAGTTCCTGGCGCCGTGGGACATGAAGAATGTCGTCGCCAAGGTGACCGGGTCGGGCAATCCGAACGTGCTCGTCACCGAGCGCGGTTCGAGCTTTGGATACAACACGCTGGTCGTCGATATGCGGGCTCTTCCGCAGATGGCAGAGACGGGTGCTCCGGTCATTTTCGATGCCACCCACGCCGTCCAGCAGCCGGGCGGGCAGGGGACATCATCGGGCGGGGACCGGCGCTTCGTGCCGGTTCTGGCGCGCGCAGCGGTGGCCGCCGGTGTCGCCGGGCTTTTCATCGAGACGCATCAGGATCCGGACAAGGCGCCGTCCGACGGGCCGAATATGGTGCCGCTGAAAGAATTCGGCGCGCTCATTTCCGAGCTGCAGGCCATCGACCGGGTCGTCAAACAGCAAACGAGCGCGAGCCACGCCTAGCTCGCGCTCATTCCAGTTGCTGATTTTCTAGAGGCAGGTTGGCATTAGGTTCGGCCAGTTAGATCCCGGCCGGGCAGTCGGGCATTTCCTGAGTGCAGTGTTTTTGGCAGTTGAGACTTCGAAGCTTCTTCGACTGAGCCACCGTGCGCTGCGGATGGCTTTTTGTGTTCGTGCTTTTACTTCACTTGCCGCGCGCCAAGACGCAGGTCCGCTTTCCCGGGTAGATGCGGATGTTTCGGCGAACGTATTTCTTGAGGTTGTTTCTTCGTTAGATGACCGGCCAGAATTTGGCCGCCAGCGAGGCGACGTGCGCCTTGCTTGTCAAAGCACCCAATTGAGCTTCGGAGCCAACGCGAATGCCGGCGAGGCAGGCATTGGGATGGCAGGAACTGGGGTGCACTCTTCCGACGTTGATTGCGGCGATCGCCACCGACGTCAAAAGCAGGCTGGTTGTTGAAATACACGAGGCGTAGGCAAGTGCACGCGAGACAAGTTCGTAGTGCATGGTCAACCTCACAACGCGAGACCAGGGATGACAACACTTCGCTTGCAACTTGGCTTCGGGTTTTGGGAAGAGGCTGGTGCCGAAGCCGATGAGTTGAGACTATGTCAACCTTGGTTAAGGACGCGTTAAGACTAACCAAACGTGAAGATTATTTTTGCTCTAGTTGAGGCTGGGCGGTTTCTCGGCTCTGATTAGCTCTTCATTTCAGCGCGAATGGCGCGGGCGAGAGCGCCGGCGCGTTCGTCGATCAGCTGGGGAATTTCACAGGCGATCGGAATGTTGGCCTGCTTCTCCTGGAAGGCACGTACCTCCCACTTGTACTTTTCTTCTTTGCTCGAGAGCTCGGAGATCTCGCCTGCAGGGGCGTGTGTATCCTGCGCCGGCGCACCGTTCTCATCGAGCGGGGGAAGCTCGATACCTTCTTTCTCGATTTCCTTGGCGCGCTCGAGCTGGCGCTTGTGGAAGCGCTCGATGCCCGACATGACGAGCCTGCGATCTTCGTTGGTGCGGGTGAGGACGGCAGCGAACAGCTCCGTCAACTTTGCGTCACGAGCATCAGGCGGGACGCCCTCCGCAAACTTCTTGATCGCAGCATCAGCCTCTTCCTCGGTGACGCGGCGCGAGATCAGGTACTGCGAAAGCTTGCGGATGGTCTCGTCCTTGCGCCAGCTCGACGTGTCCTTGATCTCGGGACCATCCCAAATCGTTGCCGCGCTCAGGACCGGGACTTTGCGGTAGACGCAGGGCCATTCGGGTTTCGCCGGCTCGTCGCCAAGGGCCGGAGCCGCAATGGCTGCCAAGGCCCCGAACGCTGTCAGGATGTGCAAGCTGGCGCGAAGAGAGTGTCCGAACGTTTTCATTTCCAACCTCAAGCTGAACTGCCGGGGCCGCCGCGCCGAGCGATCAACCCTTTCGACGGATTGTAGGCGAAAACCGCCGCGGCAAGGAAGACGGCCGTGCAACCGACGACGATCGCGAGCGAAACCAAATCGACCTGTCCATAAAGCCCGAAGCGGATCAATTCTACCGCATATGTGAAGGGATTGAGCCGGCAGATTTCGTAGAGCGCGGGGCTTGCCTCGCGGATGCGCCACAGCGGGTACAAGGCTGAGGAGGCGAAGAACATCGGGAAGATGACGAAGTTCATCACGCCAGCGAAGTTCTCGAGCTGCTTGATGACCGACGACATGAAGAGGGCCAGCGAGCCCAGCATCAATCCGGCCAGGATGATCGCAGGAATGACGGTGATGTAGCCGGCGAATGGCTGCATGAAGCCCGGCACAGAGAAGAGCGCGGTCAGGATCGGCTCGCCCATTGGCGGTATGGCGCCTCCAGCCCATGTGGGCGGATCGAAGAACGTGAAGAGTTTCACGTCCGTGATCGGGGGTGGTTCGATGCCCCAGAACCATGCAACCAGGAGGAAGGCGTAGACCTGCAGCAATGCAACCGAGACGCCGCCCAACAGCTTCGACAAGAGCAGGAACGAACGCGGGAAGGGGCTGATGAGAAGGGTCCGCATCGAGCCCGTTTCGCGGTCATAGACCATCGAGAGCGACGACTGCATCGCATTGAAGAGCAGGATCATGGCGACGAGGCCGGGCGCGATATATTCCTCGTAGAGAACGTAAGTCTCGTACGGCGGGATGATCGATACGCCGAGGGTTTGACGGAATCCTGCTGCGAAAATGAAAAGCCAGATCAGCGGCCGCACGAGGGCGGACAAGAACCGTTCGCGCTGGTGCAGGTAACGAAGGATTTCACGCCAAACGATGCCTTTGAAGCAGGCCCAATAACCTGCAATTCCCAGGCGGCGGCGGGCCGCATCGTCGCTTTCGTGATAGGTCCGGACAAGAGGCGCCGCATGCGTCGTCATCAGGCGGCCTCATCAATCGTTGTTTTCGTGCCGGTCAGGTTGCGGAACGCTTCCCGTACGCTCGTCGTGCCGGTCTGGGTTAGGAGCTGTGGGACTGGTCCATCGTAGAGAACCTTGCCCTTGTGCAGAACGACGACTCTATCCGTCGGCAGAACCTCATCCATCAAGTGCGTCGCCCAAAGGACGCCGACGCCTTCGTGGGCGACGAGGTCGCGAACGATCTTGATGACGCTTTCGCGGGAGCCGAGATCTAGGCCGACGGTTGCTTCGTCGAGCAGCAGCAGGTCAGGGTGGTGCATCATCGAGCGGGCAATTTCCACGCGCCTAAGCTGGCCACCGGAGAGAGCCCGGATCTTCTCATTGGCGCGATCCGCCAATCCGACGAGTTCCAGTGCCTGGCGGGCGCTCTCTGCTGCCGCCCTGCCAGCGAAGCCATGCAGCGCCGCGTGATAGCGAAGGTTCTGCATCAGGGTCAGGTCAATATCGAGCGTGCGGCTTTGAAAGACGACACCCAGGCGCTGCAGGGCCTCGGAAGGCTTGCGGCGCACGTCGAAGCCGCGAATGGCGATCTGGCCCGAGACGTTGTCGTAGAGGCGCGTGATGAGCGAGAAGAGGGTCGACTTACCCGCCCCGTTGAGGCCGAGCAGGACGACGAAGGCGCCCTGCTCCACGGTCAGCGAGACGTTGTCGAGGACCTGCCTGTCGCCAAAGCTGTGGCTCACGCCGCTCACGACGAGGGCTGGCGTCCGTTCGGCTTCCGCCGGCGCTTTCGATGCCATCGCGCAGTGCCTCACATTTGTTTTTCGCAACCGCTCAGTTGGGCGAAACCACAACGCCCCAGGGATAGCGGCCGACCTTGATCGATTTGATTGCCTTCTGATTGGCAACGTCGATCACGGTCACATCGTTCGAGGCGCCGTTGGTCGTGAGCAGGAGTTTTTCGTCCGGCGTGAAGTACATCTGCCAGACGCGCTGGCCAACAAGAATGTACTTAAGCACCTTCAACGTCGCCGTATCGATCACGGCCACGCGATTTGCCGGCCCAAGCGCCACGAAGGCCGTCTTGCCGTCCTTCGTGATGCGGATGCCGACGGGCTGGATGGCTTCCTTCTCGACGCCCGGGATTTCAAAGTTGACCTTGCCGACAATCTTGCGGTCGGCGGGATTGATGACGGTCACGGTGCCGCCGATTTCTGCTGAAACCCAGAGCTGTGTCTGGGCGGCGTTGAAAATTGCGACGCGCGGACGGCTGTCGACGAGGACGTTATCGAACGTCTTGTGGTTTGCCGTGTCGATGAAGTGGGCCATGTTCGTCGTCTCAGACGTGTTGACCAGCACCTTGCCATCGGGGCTCATGCCCATGCCCTCCGGCTCGACGCCGACCGGGATTTCCGTGATGACCCTTGAGGTTTCGATGTCGACGACCGTCACGAGGTTGTCGTCCTCGTTCGCCACGTAGAGCCGCTTGCCGTCCGGATGCAGCGTCAGCAACTCGGGGTCGGGACCTGAGGGGAGGCTTTTGACGTACTCGAGCGTCTTGGCGTCGTAGATCTTCACGTCGTCGTCGTCGCTGGTGCAAATGATGATCCATTTGCCGTCGTTGGACATGACGATGCCGCGCGGACGCTGCCCGACCTTCGCGGTCTTGATGACTTCCATCTTGTCCGTGTCGATGACGGAGACGGTGTTGTCCTTCTCATTCGTGATGTAGGCGGTATAGGCGCTCGCGGAGGTCGCGTAAGACGATGTCAGCAGGGCAGCGACGGTCACGGACAAGGCTTGCGAAAATCGGGGCATTCTCGTCTCCAGGTGGAAGTATTTCATGGGGCGTAGGTCTGCAGGCGCGAAAGGTCGGATCCGGTCATTGCGTGTAGGCCTTGCATTTGCTCTCGGGTTTATCGAGGCCCAGCGTGTCGAGCACGCTGAACTGATGCAGGAAGCCCACTTGCGGTGAGACGCTGACCAGGTGCTTGGGTGTCGATACGAGGAGCGGTTCGCGCAATTGGCCGTTCCAGGCGCGGAAATTCGTGGCGACGCCCTTGAAGGCTGCGACCTGGAATTCGGGCGAGCGGATGTAGTCGCGAAGCGTTTTGAAGTCGCTCGTCTGCTTGCGCGTCGCCGCCTCGCCGATGGCGCGTGTGGCGACCCAGGCGTCATAGTCGATCGGGCGGATGATGCGGCCGCTCAACTTTTTGAAGCGGTTCTGGAACTGGGTTCCACCCCACAGCTCGAGTGCCGGATGCCAGCTTGAGGGCACGAGGCCAGCCGAGCCTGCGATCGGGCGGGGAATCCAAGTCCGGAAGGGGAAATAGTCAGCGAACACTTCGTCATCGTCCGCGACGACGACGACGTCATGATCCTTGGCGCCCTGCATGAACTGCGGGATCTGTTGCTGGATCTGCTCGTAGCCGCCGTCGGCCCGGCGGTTGCCGGTGTCGATCTTGAAGTGGCGTTCTTCAACGATCTTGGCGCCGAACTTTTTGGCGGCCCGTTTGTAGGCGTCGGCGAGCAGCTGGTCATTCGGGCTCGGGCCCACGACCAGGAGCCAGTTCGGCCATTTCTTCCAGACGAGGTACTGGGCGAGCGCGTCGGCAAGCATCGAGCGGGTCGGAGCCGTGTGCAGGACGTTGGCGCGGCAGTTCTCCTCGCGAACGCTGTCGTCGGCATTGCCGGCGTTGAAGATGAGCGCTGGTTTGTCCTTGAGGGCATCGGCGAACTTCAGAAGCGAGGCCGGCTCCATATCAGCGATAACGAAACTGTCGCCGCTCGCGACCTTCTCCTCGGCGCCCTTGATCAGTTCATCGACGTCGCCTTCCAGAACGTCCATGTGGAAGGTCTGATTGAGGAAGCGGCCCGTCGTATTATTGTCTGCAATGCCGAGCTTGGCGCCGGCGATGCCGTCATCCGGGTTGGGCTGGTCGAGCAGCGAGAGGGGAAGCTCCTTCTGCCTCTTCTCCTTAACGTAAAGGATGTGGACGTTTACGCCCTCGGGTTGTGCCGAGGGGATTGGGATCGGCGCAGGTTCGGTACTGGTGCCCTGGGCCAAGGCCGGCGCGGCTCCGGCCAGCGCGAATAAAAGAGCGGCCGAGACGGTCTTCCAGCCTGATGCTCGTGTGTGTTCAGCGGTTCGGGTGCTCAGGAATGCCAATGATCAACTCCAATCGGCTTTTGGCTAAGCCAGCCTCGTGACGCTAACTGTTACTGTGTTGCTAAAAGGGGGCCGGGCTCCGTGTTGTCAAGTTGATGACTTCCGGCTCGCGCGTTTGTGACCGGGAATGGTCAGCAAAGCGAACCGGGACCTCTTGCAATGGCGGGGGGTAAACGGGCACCTACAGTTGGCGCTTGGACAGGCGCGTCCAATAAACCGTGAAGTCCCAGATCGCTCAAACACTTGGAAACGACCGTCCATGTTCTCGTTTAAGCACTTCTTATGCTTGCTCCTACCGTTTCTTATTGGCTCGCCAGCCTACGCAGCGCCGACCAAAGCCGCCGTTTTTCCCTTCGACATGCACGATGCGCAGCAGGACGGGGAAATCGTTCCGCAATACAACCCGGAGGATTTGCGGCGCCTGAAGCTCGTGGCGGATGAGCTGAAGTCGTTAATGGCGAAGGACGGGAGGTATGCCGTCGTCGACTTGAGTGCGCAGGCGGGGGAGATCGAAAAAGCTTCGCCGTTCCATGATTGCGGCGGCTGCGAGGTTCCGATCGCCAAGGAAGCCGGGGCGGATCTTGCCGTTACCGGTTATGTCGACAAGGTGACCGATGCGTTGCTCAGCGTGCGGATTGTGGCGCGGGACACCAAAACCGGCGAACTGACCAAGACCATGTCGGCGACCGTCAACGGCAACACCGACGAACTTTGGCTGCACGGCGTTCGTTATCTCTGGAGGAACCGCTTCAACGTCGAGGCTCCAGCGCAATGATGACGTTGACACGCCGCAGCGTTCTGGCCGCTGGATCCGCACTCGGCGCGGCGTCGCTGTGGCCGCGTTTTGCGGCCGCCTCCGTCCCGGTGCGGCTGACCTCTGTGAAGTTCGGTTCGGTCAGCTGGCTCATCGACACGATCCGCCAGGATGGAATCGACAAGAAGCACGATCTCGATTTGCGGATCGTGGAGGTTGCGAACAACCAGGCAGCCCCGGTCGCGCTCCTTTCGGGGGCGGCAGACGTGATCGTCAGCGACTGGACCTGGGCGCTCCGGCAACGTGCCAAGGGGGACGACCTGAAGTTCGCTCCCTATTCTTCTGCGCTCGGCAGCCTGATGGTCAGCAAGGACAGCCCGGTCAAATCGCTGGCCGACCTCAAGGGCAAGAAAATCGGGGTTGCCGGTACGGGCATCGATAAGAGCTGGATCATGCTGCGTGCGTACTCGCGCAAGACGCTTGGCGAAGACATCGCAAAAGTGTCGGAGCCCGTCTTCGGCGCAGCTCCGCTGGTGTCGGAAGAATTCAAGAACGGCCGGCTCGACGCCGTCTTGAACTTCTGGACGTACGCCGCGCGGCTCGAAGCCGGAGGCGCGCATGAACTCCTCACGATGGCGGACGTGGTGCAGGGGCTCGGCATCAGCCCGACGCCGCCGCTCGTCGGTTTCATATGGTCTGAAAGAGAAGTCCGCGACAACAGCATTCCGGTCACCAAGCTGCTGACGGTCGTCGCCGAGGCTAACCAGGTGCTCGCTTCTTCTGATGCGGCCTGGGAGCGGTTGCGGCCGTTGATCAAGCCGGCTTCGGATGCCGAACTTGTTGCGATCAGAGATTACTACAGGTCCGGTATCACGGGCTCGTGGGGAGAGGCGCAGACGGCGGCTGCAAAGAAGCTGACAGACCTGCTCATTGAACTCGGCGATACGGAACTCGTTGGCGATGGCACACACTTCGACCAGAATCTCTTCCACACCTAGGCCGTTCACCGCGCCGCTTGGTTTTACGGCTGCGATGGAGCGTCTGGCGTGGATGGCAGGCTCCCTTTTGGCGCTGGCGGTGCTGTGGTATCTCATCGCCGCCTACGCGCAGAACCGTTACCTGCCGACTCCGATTGCTGTTTTCGATGTTCTATGGCGTGAGAGCGCGAGCGGTGATCTCTGGGTGAATATTTCCGCGACGCTCCTGCGCGTCGCCATCGCATTCCTGGTTTCGATGCTCATCGGCACGGCGATCGGTCTGGCGCTGGGCCGCTTCAAGACCGCCGACAAGTTCTTCGACGCCTGGCTCATTCTCTTTCTCAATCTGCCGGCGCTCGTCACGATCACGCTTTGCTACATCTGGTTCGGGCTGACGGATCTCGCGGCGATCACGGCGGTGGCGCTCAACAAAATTCCCAACGTCGCCGTCAATATGCGGGAGGGCGCGCGCAGCCTTTCCCGGGACCTCGACGAGATGGCGAGGATCTACAAGTTTGGGCGTTGGAAAACGCTGCGCCACGTCATCCTTCCGCAGCTCGCACCCTTTTTCGCAGCGGCGGCGCGGTCGGGTCTGTCGCTCGTCTGGAAGATCGTGCTGGTCGTCGAAGCCTTCGGACGGTCGAGCGGTGTGGGCTATCGCTTGAGCATTGCGTTTCAGGAGTTCGACGTGAGCACCATCTTGGCCTACGCGCTGGCCTTTATTCTGATTGTCCAAGCCATCGAATTCTTGGTGTTGCAACCGTTGCAGGCACGGGTGACCGCATGGCGGCGTTGAACGCGTTGGAACTCGAAAAGGAAGCCAGCCAAGGAGCGGCGATCCACGTCTCGGTTCGCTCCAAGATCTTCCCGCCGGTCGGAGACCGCGAAGCTCAGCTCGTGCTGAAGGATATTTCCTTCGATGTCGCGCCGCGGTCGTTCCTCGTCATCACGGGGCCTTCCGGGTGCGGGAAGTCGACTTTGCTGAACATCATCGCCGGGCTTGACCGGGACTATGACGGCAGCGTCGATCTCGGGCCGGCGACAGACCGCTTAGCGTTCATCTTCCAAACGCCGCGCCTGCTGCCGTGGCGCACGGTCTACGAGAACATCGCGCTGGCGTTGCCTAAGGGCGATCCGCGGCACGCTCGGATTGCGGGCATGCTGGAGCGCGTGGGGCTCGGGCAGGCGATGAATGCCTATCCTGAGCGGCTGTCGCTCGGCATGCAGCGGCGTGCGGCCCTGGCTCGCGGCTTCATTCTGGAGCCCGAAATTCTGCTTATGGACGAGCCGTTCGTGTCGCTCGACGAGCAAACCGCCGACAGCCTGCGGTCGCTCCTGATGGAGCTCTGGCACAGCCACCCCACCACCGTGATTTTCGTAACCCACGACAGGACCGAGGCAATTCAGCTCGGGACGCGCATCTTGCGCTTGGCGCCCGGAAAGGCGAGTGTCATCCAGGATGTGAGCATCGATTTGACCGAGGCGCAGCGCCGGGACCGTGCTGCCGTGCTTCAGGAGCAGAATCGCATCTTCGCCGCCTGATACGGCCGGCGCCGGGTCAATCTTGGAACGATGGAATGATCGAAGGTTTGAGACGAGGCAAGCCCGCCTTTCTCGCCAGCGTCACGAACGCGGACGAGGCAGAGATCGCGCTGCAGGGCGGAGCCGACATCATCGACTGCAAGGATCCGGCATCCGGCGCGCTGGGTGCGCTGCCGCTCGACACAGTTCGCGAGATCGTCCGCCGAGTCGACGGCCGTGCGCCGGTCAGCGCGACGGTTGGCGATCTGCCGACGGAACCACGGGTGATGACCGTGGCTGCTGTTGCGATGGCCGAGACGGGCGTGGATATCGTGAAGATCGGGTTCTTCGGAGAGGATGACCCGCGCGCCGCGATTGCCACCGTCGGTGCTCAGTTGCCGTCCGCGAAACTCGTTGCGGTTTTGATGGCGGATCGTGCCCCGGATTTCTCCGTGCTGCTGGCGCTGGCCGCAGCTGGATTTGCCGGCGTGATGCTGGACACGGCCGGTAAGGAATCCGGCAGCCTGACCACGGTCCTTGGTCCGGGGCGGTTGACAGAATTCGTCCGCACAGCGCGTGACAATGGTCTCTTTGCGGGGCTCGCGGGTTCGCTCAAGGAAGGGGATATTCCCGGCCTCGTGCGGCTGCAACCCGACATGCTTGGGTTTCGCGGCGCTTTGTGCAGCGGCGGCCGCAAAGGCGCCATTGAAGCGGCCCGTGTAAGTGCGGTACGCCGTGCCATCGATAACGCCAAACTCGCCAACGTGCCGCCGGAGACGTCAGTCGCATGAATGATAAGAAGAAGCCTGCAAACGCTGACGACGTGAAATCCGAAATCCGCGAAGTCGCCGACAGCATTTTCGTCCGGGACTTCATAGTCGATTGCAATGTCGGCGTTTACGCGGAAGAGCAGGGCGTAACGCAGAAAGTGCGTTTCACCGTTGAGGCTCGGTTGCGCAAGGATGTCTTCAGCGCCGAAGACGAGATTGCCGAAGTTCCGTCCTATGCCGACATCATCGATATCATCGTCGCGCTCGCGCGTGGCGGGCATATCAACCTCGTCGAGACTTTTGCGGAGAAAATTGCCGCGCAGGTGCTGGCCGACAAACGCATTGCAGCCGTTCGAGTCGTGCTCGAGAAGCTGGAGCGCGGCCCGCTGCGTGGCGTCGAGATCATTCGTCCGCCGACGAAAGAGGCCGCACGCGAGTTCGGACGTGCCTGAACAGCCGAGCGGGGTTCGCCCGCTCGTCATCAAAGTCGGCGGAAGCCTTTCGGAAACCGGACGCCTCGGTGGCGCACTGGAGAGGCTCAGTGCAGCGCAGGTTCCGGTCGTGATCGTGCCGGGCGGTGGCCCGTTTGCCGATGCAGTTCGCAACTTGCAGCGCGAGATGGGTTTCGACGATGCCGTGGCGCACCGGCTTGCCATGCTGGCGATGGAGCAGATGGCAGAATGGATGGCCGCTCAGCAACCGGGCCTGAAAGTCGCCCATACGCTCGAGGAAATTTCCGAGAGCATCATGGACGGGCAAATTCCCGTCTGGGCGCCGCTGCGCATGATTGGAGACGATGAGACGGTTCCCGGCAGCTGGTCGGCCACTTCGGACAGCCTGTCTGTGCGTCTGGCGGAACTCCTCGACGCCCGCCTCATTCTGCTGAAGTCCGTCACCTTGGAGAGACAATCGTCCGCTGAGGAACTGGCCGGCCAGGGCGTCGTCGATGCGCACTTCCCCGAGATCGTTGCGCGGTCCGAGGTTTCGTGGTCCATCTTCGGACCATCGGACGATGCGGCGCTCGCCGCAATTCTGGCTGGCGAAGGAGGCGCGTGATGCCGCGTATCGTCGAGACGATCGTCACGACTTTCAACAGCGAAGGCGTCGCTCATATTGCGCCTCTAGGCCTCATCAATGACGGCGAGCATTGGATCATTGCGCCGTTCCGGCCTTCGACGACGCTGGAGAACTTGCGGATCAACCCGGTTGCGGCGGCGAGCCATACGGACGACGTTCGCGTGTTTGCCGGTGGCGTGACGGGGCGGAAAATCTGGCCGTTGCTGCCGACGCGGACGATCAAGGGAGAGCGGCTTGCCGACTGCGTGTCGCATTGGGAGCTGAAGGTCGACAGCGTCATCGAGGACGAGCAGCGGCCGCGTTTTCTTTGCTCCATTGTCGACGAGCAGATGCACAAAGCCTGGCAGGGCTTCAATCGTGCGCAAGCTGCGGTCATCGAGCTTGCGGTGCTGACGACGCGGCTTCACATGCTGCCGCCCGAGAAGATCGAAGCGGAATTAAAGTATCTCGAAATCGCAATTTCAAAGACCGCCGGCCCGCGCGAAGAAGAGGCATGGGAATGGCTGATGGAAAAGATCACGGCGTGGCGTCAGGCGCGGTTCGATCAGACGACGTCATGAAGCGAGACGGCGATGCCAAGCAGGCATTCATGACGGCGCTTTCGTCCGCCCTCAATGACGGATCGTTCGCGAAGCTCACGCTTGGAAAGTTTCGCGGGCCAGGCGAAGCCTCGAAAGCTGTGGCGACGCTCGTGATGCTAAAAGACGCGCCGCATCTCAAGGTCGTCACGAGCTTTCCGCGCAAGGACGAGACGAAGACCTACAAGATCGAAGAGGGCTTGCGTGCGATCGGTTCGTTGATCGGCGATACGTACATGAGCGCGACTCTCTTTTCGACGGCGCGCGACGTGCGCCTCGATTACAGCCGCAAGGGCGTGCCGCATCTCGCGGTTGGAAAGGCGACGTTGAAGAGCGCACAACCCGCAGCGCACGACCGGAAGAAAGACTATCTCGTCCCGCCGGACAGGCCGTATCTGAAGGCATTGCAGGTTGCCGATAGCGAGGGCCGCATCAAGCCGTCGATGCAAGGCAAATACCGGCAGATTTGCCGTTTTATCGAGCTTGCGGACGACCTGATCAAGGACAGTGAATTAAGAGGCGATGCGCCACTGACCGTCATCGATATTGGCTCGGGGAAAGGATATCTCACGTTTGCGTTTTACGATCATGTGACGACGCAAATGGGCCGGCGTTGCCAGATGACCGGAATTGAAATGCGCCCTGAGCTTGTCGATCTTTGTAATCGCCTCGCGCGCGATCTCGATTTCGATGGATTGTCATTCGTTGCCGAAGAAGCATCGCGGGCATCACCGCCGCGCGCTGACATCATCATCGCGCTTCACGCCTGCGACACCGCTACGGACGATGCGATGGCGCTGGGCGTCCGCGGAAAGGCATCACTTATTCTATCGGCGCCGTGCTGCCAGCATGAAATTGCCCCGCAGGTGAAAGACACGGGCGAGGGCCTGCAAGGGCTCATCAAGTTTCCGCTGCTGAAGCAACGCCAAGCCGATCTCGTCACGGATGCCGCCCGTGCTCTGCTTCTTGAGGCGTCGGGTTACAAAGTGAAGATGATCGAATTCGTTTCGACTGAACACACCTCCAAAAACATTTTGATTGCAGCGGTGAAATCTTCGCACGCCGATCGTGTAGCCGCGCGCGCGCAATATCAAGCGTTGAAAAGTATGACGGGTTTTTCGACACAACATCTCGAGTCACAACTCAAGGATGCCGAATAAGTCTCTGTGTGCGTTTTCTATTCATCGCCTCATTTGTTGCTCACTGCCGTGGAAAGCGTATAGAGGGAACCTAACCGCGCTTCATAATGTTTGATGCTCGGCACCCCCCACCTGAATTCACCAGAGAAGGCAGAACTCATGATTGACGTCTCCCGTATCGTACGGCTCGCTTCGGCTGTGGCAGTCCTTGGCATCGCCACGGCAATCCCTGCCAGCGCCGGCCACCGTGCTCCTCCGGAAGATCCCGCGATCGTTGCTGAGAGACTGCGCCACATGGGCTTCGTCGAGTGGCGCGATCTGCGCTGGTCGCACGGATATTGGAAGGTCAACGATGCGCGCCGTGAAAACGGACACGTCTACGACCTGAAGATCGAAGCCGGTTCGTTCGATCTCGTGAAGCTCACGCGCGAACGCGACTGAGACTCACGATCTCTGAAAAAAGTTCTGGCCGCGATGGAAACATCGCGGCCTTTTTTATTTGTGAGCGAGGAGCGCTACGGCAACGGCGGGCGCGCATCGCGTGGCCCAGAGGCGCGCATCGTCATGGGCATCAACGAGCGCGCCGAACGTGATTGCCGGAAGACCAAGACGCATTGCAATTTGTTCGGCATAGTCCGCGCCGATGCCGGCGAGGACCACCGCGTTCACGTCTTCGGCCGGGCGTGAGAGAACCTGCAGCGCGCCGTCGTGAATCGAACGCAACTGACGTTCGGAAACGTAAGCGGCGGAAACCTGCCACGCGGGCAAGTGGCGCATCTCCGCGTCACGCCCGAAGCCGCGCGCGAAGCGGACGAGGCTTTCCTCTTGCGACTTCCCTCGCCCATCCGCCGTTGGATGCTGATCGACGTCATCGGGAAGATCGCCGAGGATGCGGCGCACGTCGGCCATCGTTGCAAAGCCGTCACGCGCGAGGCCCTGCCATTGACCAGCTAGCGGGGCACGGTTTGCGATGGACGCAACGCTTGTGCGCGTGAGCCCGGTATAGACGAGCTCGCCCGTCTGCAAGCGTTCCGCATCAGTCAGGCCGAGTGGCCGGTCGCAGGCGATAATGTCGGTCGTCGTCGAGCCCATGTCGATCAGCAGCGATTTCGGCTGCCGGCGCGCGATGAGGAGGGCGGTTGCGATGAAATTCGCCGAAGCAACCGAAAGCGGATCGCCGCGGGCGGCTTGCGGCGAGGCAAAGCCTTTGAGGCCCATGAATATGCGAAGCTCGCCCGTGAGTCGCTCGCGCAGCCGTTCGATGAGCGCGAGGACACCCGATTCGCGGCTGTCGAAGATTTCGGTCAACTCGCCCGTCATGGTGACGGCGCAAACGGTATGATTTGCGAGGAGCGCTTCCGCTTCGCGCAGCGCCCTATCGAGCCGGTCCAATCCTTCCCACAGCGGACAGGCGATCTGGCGAACGGCAACGACGCGGCCATCCTCAACGCGCGCGACTTTCAGGTGCGCGCCGCCCACATCCAAGCCGATCGTGACGTTCGTCATTTGCACCTTCGCCTCACCAGTGCTGCTCGTGATACACTCAAGGCCCGAGGAGGCAAGCAGTGGACGTCATTCCGGTTATCGATGTCGCGCACGGCCAGGCCGTTCGTGCGGTGAAAGGCGATCGTTCGGCCTATCGGCCGATCGAAACACCCCTTTCGGCCAGTGCCGACCCGGCGGATTTGGCGCGGGGGCTGGCCCGGCTTTTTCCGTTTCGCACACTGTACTTGGCCGATCTCGACGGCATCGAAGGCAGGGGGCGCAACAAGCACCTGGTTCCGGCAATCAGCCAGGTTCTTCCTGGCGTTGAAATCTGGGTGGATGCGGGGACAGATTCGCGGGGCGCATCGCGAGCTGTGCTGGCCGCCCCTGTCGCTACGCTGGTTGTCGGATCGGAGAGTGTCGAGACGGAGCGCGTGTGGACGGACATCGCGGCGGAAGCGCCGGGGCGCACGATCCTGTCGCTCGACTTCCGGCACGATGCGTTCATGGGGCCGGATATGCTTCTGGCCGATGCTTCGCTTTGGCCCTCGCGCGTGATCGTCATGACGCTCGATCAGGTGGGCGCGAATGCCGGACCGGATTTCAAAAGGCTGGAAGATATCGTGTCGCGTGCTGCAGGGCGCAGCGTCTACGCGGCTGGCGGTGTCCGCAATCGCGCGGATCTCAATGCCCTGCAAAAGATCGGCGTCAAAGGCGCGCTCATCGCCTCGGCACTGCACTCTGGAAAGATTACGGCCGGCGACCTCAAGGAAGTCGCCGGCCGATAATTTCGAGTCCGGAATTGGCAGCAGCCGCTCCAGCCGAGTCAAAGCCAAGTTGCGGCCTTGGCTTCGGCTCGGATGTCAACCGCTGTAACGGCCCGAGAGCAGTCTACCCAATCGCTGCAGCAGACCCCCCTTCATAGGAGGGGCAGTATCATTTTTGTTTTCAACCTGCTGAGGACGGTTTCCGCTTCAAGCCTTCGCAGCGAACGGATGCGAAGCCGAGTTACGCTGTGCCGTTGCTTCAGCAGCCGTCGGCTTGCCAGCAACTGCGCGTGCGATCGATTCCTTGACGGCGCGGTAGTTGTAGTCCTGGATCTTGGCGTCGTCGGCAGCTTCCCAGTGGATGAACACGCCAACGCAGATGTAGAGATCATCAGCTTCAGCAGCCGGGATCACGCCTTCAGCGACCGAGTCCTGAACGGCCTTAGCGACGCCGTACTGAGCAGGTCCGAACATCTGAACGGCCTGGCGGGCGTCCTTGATGGTGACCTTGTTGTAAAGGATCGTGTTCGGCTTGCAGGGGAGGTTCGGCGCGATAACGGCGAGGAGCGTCGTGAAGCCGTCCTTGTTGTTCGTCAGCGCGTTGCAGAAAGCCGTTTCAGCAGCCGAACCGCGGGGTCCGATGATGAGGTCGATGTGAGCGACTTCGTTGCCGTCGCCGACGAGCGACTCGCCGACCATGACTTTGTTGATTTTGGCCATTAGGGGGGTTCCTCCCACGAAATAAACGATACGAGCACCAACGCTCCCCCGTCAAAAAGCCGGGACTTCGCTGTATTGCTCTGGCGATGATTATCCAAGCACGTCGGCGCCCTGGTGTCATGAGTACCAGCGTCGGCACAGGGATAGGTCCGCAGAGAATGCGGACACGGGCCTGTATTGCCCTAGGTCACCGGGCGAGACAAGCCCTTAAAATCGGCCGCGACGGCATTCACAAATGTTTCCGCTCGATCAGCGCATCGGCGAAAAGGGTCGTGACTACAAAATCGGCAGTGGTGCCGGGGTTGAGACGCTTCCGTTTCAGCTTTGCATCAAATTCCAGGAGCGCCGGTAATGTTTGCGGGGTTGCAATGGGAAACCAGCACGACCTCAAGGCGCGCGCTTCCTGCTGCACATCCGCTGCGGTCTCAGAATCGTATTTGCGCGCGATGTGGGTGTCGGGGAACTCTGCAAGCAGCGCCATGTGCAAGGTCGTGATCGCGAAGTCGGGATTGCTGCCGTCTGCAGCGCGGGCCGTATTCAGGGCCGGCAAGGCGAAGTCGAAAATGTCGGAGAAGACATCGACGTAGGCGTTTGCGATGCGATCGCGGCCGGCGGCAAGCTGCATTGCAGCAATGAGTGTGAGATCGCTGGAGGCTGTCCGCACATCGCCTTGGCGCACGGCGCCGAGACCGGCGGGATTGGCGATGCGGATCGCTTCGAACGCATCTTGCGCGTCCTGCACATCGAGAGCGGAGAGAATGGAGCCAAGCCGCCTGCGCAGGCCGACATCGAACGTCGTCTCGTGTGCGGCTTTCGCGAGAGGTGCGCAGAGCAGCACGATTCCGAGGTTGGTGTTGAGCCCCGCCGCTGCCACGCTCGCTTCAGTCGCGCGCAGGATGCGCTTGCCGACGCTCAAGGCCGGATCGGCGATCGGACCAGCGGCGGCCTTTGCCGCCTGCTCGAAATGGAGAACCTCCATGCCGTGGCCAGGTGCGTAGCGATGGACGTTGCCGGGCTTCAAGGCATTGAGCTCGGCGTGGCACGCATCGAGGAATGCTGCAGTGATTTCTGCGGGCTGCCGGGGTCCCGTCATGGCACCGCGGTAACCGGGATGCCGGATGCTTCGCGATGGGCGAGGACGGTCTTCAAGAAGTCTTCGGCAATGGCCCACGCAATGTTGATGTCGGCCACCGTTTGCAAGCCGCGCCAGGCGGGATTGGAATTGACTTCCAGTACCTGCAGCTCGCCTTCGGCCGTGCGGATGATATCGATGCCCGCATAATCGGCGTCGACGGCGCGCATCGCGGCCATCGAAATGCGTGTCATTTCGTCATCGGGGAGATGAACGCGCGCTTGCCCGCCCTGATGGATGTTCGTCACCCAATCGGTGCCGCGCCGGGTCATGGCGGCGATGACGCGATGGCGTGTTGCGAGCACGCGCCAGTCTTCATACAGACCATCGCGCGGCGCGACGTAGTCCTGCATATAGTACATCTGATCGACGGTCTCGGGCGCGGGCAATTCGCTTTGGCTCGCGATCTTGCCGATGCCCTTGCCTTGGCTGCCGAAGAGGGGCTTCACGACGAGCGGGCGATCGAGCCCTTCGGTGTATTCCTGCGCGTGCGCAAGCGTTTCGCAGACGCGCGTACGCGGGGTTGCGATACCGTTCTTGTGCAGAAGAAACGTGGTTTGCGATTTGTCCACGCAGCGCTCGATAGCGCGAGCGTCGTTCCAAACGCGTACGCCACTTTCGCGCAACGCATGCAGCAGGCCTAAGCGAAACGTGATCTGCTCGAGCGTGCCTGCCGAGATCGAGCGAACGAAAACGCCATCAGGCAAGCGGCCTTTGAAGCCCGGAATATCTATGCCGCTTTCGAGGCCGGTATCGAATGCGCAATGGGGAAGGGATGAAACGGTGACGCGCGCGCCCATGGCTTCGAGCGAGCGCACGATGCGACGCGCGTGCCATTCGCCCCGCCCTTCCTCGATCAGAAGGGCGAGGTGAAGACCAGTGCCAGGGCCTGGCTGAGACTGAGGCTCAAGCTCAGCTGAAGCTCGCATCGACGATCTCCGGCGCCAGCTCGCCTGCGCGGAAGGAGTTGCCCGTCTCGACGTTCGAGACGATCACCTGAGCGGGTGAGAACAGCATCGGATCGATTTTGTAGAAGTCGCCCTGGACGTCGGCGAAAATCTCAGCGAAGGGCTTGCCGTAGACGCTGCACGTGCTCGACGGCAGGTTTTTCGCCAGACGCTCGGCGTCGGAGTCCGGGCCCTTGACGAAGAGATGGATGCGGCCGCCGTAGATGATCGCATCATTCGTTCGGCCCATGGCCTTGACGAAATCGGGTACGGGCGGTGCGATCGCCGTCGTGCCGGTGCCATCGAGAATGTTCTCGAGCGGGAAGTGAAGGGCGTGCGCCTTGTGGATCGCCACTTCCAGAACGCGCGCTGCGATCTGCACGGTACCGGCGAGGCTCCATGTCGTCGCGTAGATCACGGTGAGGCCGGTCGGATCGACGCCGCATGCCGTCGCGAGCTTGGCGATGACGGTGGACGGCGGGGCTTTATCGCCTTCGATGACGAGCGTTGCCTGCTGGCTGTGGTCGGCGTAGCCCAGTTCCTTGTACAAGTCTTCGACGCGCGAGAGCGCGCGGGCGGGACCGGAGCCGAGTGCGAAGAAGCCCGAGGATTCGTCCGTGATCGTCCAGCCGGCGTACTGGCTGCCGAGGCAGGCGATGACCGGATTGTTCGACGAGACGACGACGCCGAGCGGCCAATTGGGAAGGCCCGACGACTGCGTGAAGGCGACCGTGCCGAGACCGCCCATGCAGACTTCACCGAGGAGGCGGCCAGCTTCGAGTCCACCGACGACTTCTGCGCCCATATCGATGAGGCGCTCGCCAAGCGAGCCTTTCGTGACGGAGATGCGGAGAGCATCGGCGTTGGCCACGATATCGTCGACGATCTTTGCGGCACCTGCCGACACGCTGGGCTGCTTTACCATGTAGGGAAACTCCGGGTCATGATTTGGCGTGTCCGTATATCAGGTCTTCGAGTTCCGCCAAGCGTTTACGGACGAGGGCTTCTGCCGCATCGGCTGTTGGAGCCTCGGCGAGAGCCGTTGCGACTGGTGCGCCTTGCGGGATGAACGTTCCGGGCGAAGCGCGGTCGGCGCTCCAGTCGGGCCAGGGAATATCGCCGAGAGTGACCTGACCCCGGTCTGCATGCAGAATCGCCATCGTCTTCGCACATTTCGTTTTTTCCTCCATGAGCGGGAGGCCAGCTCCGATCCAAGCCGCAATGTGACCGGCAAACATTCGGCCTTTGCTATCATCGAGCACATCTAGGGACGCGCCGGGACGAGCGTTGATTTCCAGGAGGTTGGCAGCGCCGTTTTCCGAGACAATGAAGTCGAAGGAGGCCATGCCGCGCAACTTGAGGTCGCCGGCGATGGTGTCGACGGCATTAATGATCGTTCCGCGTAGACCGTCCTCGAGTTCCGGCGTGGATACGCAGCCGCCGAAACGAAAGGGATGCTCGGCCGAGGGCGAGATCCACTGGCGGGTGAGGGAAACCGTGTTTCCATGCGGAGTAAATACGCCGCCCGCTGAAATGCGATCACCGTCGATGAGCTTCTGGAAATAGCGGCGCGGTTTCGCGGCTTGGGGACCGTGACAGACGCGAATGTGCCGGCCGCCACTGCCGCCAATGCGTTTTGATATCCAACCTGTGGGATCGGCGGGCGGCGCCGTCTGCGTTTGCGGATGCGGGATGCCGAGCCTATCCAGCCGGGCGAAAAAGCTGTGAGGGTCCTTGCACGCCTTATAGGTCGCATCGCCGGAACCAAGCAGATTGAAGCGGCTTGCGAGCGCTGCGACGAGGCGCGGTTTGTCCTCAAGGCCCGAGCCGAGGACGAGGCCGACCGGTTTCGATTGAGCGGATCGGGAGAGGTCTTCGAGGGCCGCAATCAGCGGCTTCGTGCGGAAGCCCGTCGGCATGGCGCCGTCGAGGACGCGGAAGTCCCCGGCGGCTTGTCTTGTATCGAGGTCGCCAAACGCGTCGGCGACGAGCGGCTCAAATCCGGCGCGCCGGGCGGATTGCGCGAGGCTCCGCCCGGAAAACGCGGCGATGAGAACCGTCTCGCCGCTCACTGTTTGGCTCCAGTGATTGACCTCAAGCTAGGCCGACGAGCTTCTTGGCGTACGTGTAGGCGTCGCGGAAGTCGAGAACGAGCGGCTTGTCGGAATCGATCATCTGCTTGAAGAGGCCAGACTCGCACTTGTACTTGATGTCGCCGATGGCGAGCGGGCCGACGCCGAGCGCGTCGCATCCGGGAAGCTTTTCGCCATTCATGAAAAGCTCCATGCCTTCGACGCCTGCGGGCGGCACGGCGTTGACGTCGGCGATGACCTTCAGCTTCTTGGCGAGCTGCTTGTGCTCCTTAGAGACGACCTGAACGCCTGCAGCAGCTGCTGCGAAAATGACGTCAGCGTTGGCGATGATTTCCTGCTTCTGCGCGTCCGTTTCGCCGGGCACAGCCTTCAGGTCAACGCCGAAACGAGCCTTGGAAATCTCGGCGTTCTTGATGACGCGTTCAACGCCGCGGTGGGCGACGAGCTGAACTTCGGCGCCTTCGAGCGCGGAGATGATCGAGGATGCGAATCCGACGACGCCGGTTGCACCGAAGACAGCAACCTTCGTGCCCTTCCAGCCCGTGTTGAACTTCTCTTTCAAGAGCTTCTCAACGCAGGCGACCATGGCGGCAGCCGTCGTGAACGAGCCGGCGGGATCTGCGAACACGGAGCATTCGAACGGGGGCACCATTGCCTTCTTGGCAGCGTCGAGCATGTCGAGCGCGAGAATCGCATCCTTACCGCCCATGAAGAAACCGGTGCGCACGCCGTAGTTCGGGGGACGCGAGAAGATGGCATCCTGAATGAGGCCTGTGACCTCGCCCAGTTCGACGTTGATGTAGGGAACGATCACCTTGTAGCCAGCATCGGCGGCCATGTTCACATCGAACGGGCTCATGTGCTTCTGCGGCGCGAGCATATGAAGAATAGGGGTGGCGTCGCTCATTTATCTAGTGCTCCATTCGTTTTTGGATTTCGCAGCGTTTCGATGCGGGCGCCAGAGTTGCGGCCGTGTGCGATAAGGATTTCGAGCCCGACGCCTTTAGCCTCTTCGTATAAAGAATGATAGAGGCGTTCTGCCGCTTTTTGGCTGTCGACAAAGGCGAAGCCGGTTGGCCCCCAGGAGCTCTGTCCGATACCGGTTGCACCCAGCTCTCGCATACGCAACGCGAGGTTTCCGACGGCCTTGCTCGTCCATGCACTCCCGCCCTGTTTTGAGGCGAAATGGCCGCCGACGATTTCTTGAATCTCGGTCAGGGCCGAACCGAAAGCGGTAATGTCTTGTTCCTTCAACCCGGGCATCAGCCTCATCAGCACCAGATGGCAGATGTGAGCTGCGCTCGATTCGGGGAAAGGGGGCAGGCCCGCAAAGGCGCTCACCTCGGCTTCGCCCGAGACGCCAGCGTTGCTGCGATCGAAGATCAGCATCACGCGCCACTCTGCCGGGAAATCACAGCGGAGCGTCACGGGCGGGGGCCTGTCGGTCTTGCCCTTGCCGCCGTCGATGATGAAGCCGCCGGAAGTGAACGCTTCGACGCCAATTCCGGATCGTGCACCGCGTTCGCCAAGCGAGGCGATGTCGGCTGCCGACAATTCGCGCCCTTCGAGGGCTGCCACGGCTGCACCGATTGCGAGGGCAAGTTGCGTGCCCGAGCCGAGGCCAGCGTGGGCTGGAATCGCTTCGGTAATATTTATGGCGTAGCCGTTGTCCGGCCGCTCGCCGGTGAACTTGCGGATGAGTGCAAGGGCGCGCTCGCTTTCGTGTCCGGTTGCCGAATGCTGATCGGCCCGCGCAACGGCGAGTTCGGTGGCCGGGCGGTCGATACTCAAGCCAATGCTACCGTAGCGCCGTCCCAGGTCCCCGTTCAAATCGAGGAACCCTAAGTGCAGACGCGCGGGAGCCGTGACGCGGATCGCGGCAGAGGACGCCGGAAAAGGCCTCACGTTAAAACGGTCCTTTCTAGAAAACCGCTGTTGGCACCCGTTTGCTTTCGCGGGTGCGGGGGCGGTAGAATTTAAAGAAGCTGGTTGTCCGATAATTGGAGGTCGAGGGCAAGATGAGTGCGGAACGCGAAAAACCAATGGCCGATGACGACGTTAAGGCTTGGCTTGAAGCCAATCTGCCGACCTGGAAGCTCGAGAATGGCTGGATAAGGCGTACCTACAAGACGGCAAGCTGGAAAAGCACGCTCATGGTGGTCAATACCGTCGGCCATCTTGCCGAGGCGGCGTGGCATCATCCGGATATGACACTGTCTTATGCCTGGGTCGAGGTTCGTTTGATGAACCATGCGTCCAAGGGCATTACGTCGAAGGATCTCGAGCTTGCAAAGAAGATCGAAGAGGTCGTGCACTGGCAGCCCGGCAAGGAGGGCAAGGGCCTCGAAGGCACGCCGCAGGGCGACATGCGCTTTGCCTATATCAAGTACGACTGATTGCTGGCCGGGAGACACGCTCAATGAGGCAAGTCGGCCGCGCTGAAGCGCAGCTGCGCGGCGAGGGGGGCGCGTTCGATGCCATTCTTGGGTTAGGCACCAATCTCGGAGACCGCGTTCACAATATCGAGGAGGCGATCCGGCTGCTGACGGCAGACGGTTCCGTCCGCGTGGTTTCGCGATCGAAGCTTTATCGTTCGGCGCCGTGGGGCGTTACCGATCAGGAGTGGTTCGTCAACGCCTGTGTGGCTGTTCAAACCGAGCTGTCGCCGCACGATCTCCTTTTGCATTGCCAAGCGGTCGAGAATGAGATGGGGCGCGTCCGCACGCTCAAATGGGGGCCGCGCGTCATCGATGTCGACATTCTGACGTTTCGGGATCTCGAGATTTCGGAGCCTGATCTCAAGGTGCCGCATCCGCTCATCGGCGAGCGGGCGTTCGTGCTGGTGCCGCTCAAGGATATTGCGCCGGAGCTGAGGCTCGGCGGCCGGACGATCGATCAGATGCTCGAGAAGCTCGATAGCAGAGAGGTGCAGCCGCTCTAAGGGGTAACAAAAAAGCGCCGCGGGGATCACGTCCTCGCGGCGCTTTTGATTTTGTCAGACGATGAAGCTTACTTCAGCGTCTTGAGATATTCGATGAGGTTGGCACGATCGTCCGGATCCTTGATGCCAGCGAAGATCATCTTGGTGCCGGGAACGTCCTTCTTGGGATCCGTGATCCACTTGTCGAGTGCTGCCTCATCCCAAGTGATGTCGGACTTCTTCAGCGCTTCGGAATAGTTGTAGCCTTCGACGCTTGCAGCCTTACGGCCAACAACGCCATCGAGATGCGGGCCGACGCCGTTCTTGCCGACCTGGTGGCAAGCCTTGCACTTGTTGAAGATCGTCTTGCCGGCGTCCGCATCGGCGGACATGGCGACGGTCGGACCCGCTGCGATCATTGCGACCGCCAGAACCCACTTGCGCATTCTATTTTTCCTTCCCGTTTCGCCTGAGAGCGTACACCTCAGAAACGCAGCACTCTTAGCTCAGTCGCAGGAAGTTGCCATTTTTTTTCTGAACCAGACCCGAACACAATGCCGCACCGGGCGCATAAAAATTTAGCCGTTTATGCTGCACTGCACGGTCACGCTCATATTGAATGCGATGTCTCAACTGGAGGCTGTCAACCGGCCGTGGCCTTCGCGGGCGCCATGCGCCGGTAGACGAACGGCGGAGGATTGGCGACGCCGCTTTCGGCTTCTGCCGCCGCAACAAACGCCTGATGGTGGGGCGAGAGCTTGCAGGCCGGATCGGTATTCGTCGCGTCGCCGGTGAAGGCCATGGCCTGGCAACGGCAGCCGCCGAAATCGATCTCGGCGCGCGGGCAGCTGCGGCAGGGCTCCTTCATCCAGCTGGTGCCACGGTACTTCTGGAACGCCTGACCGTTGAGCCAGATGTCCGCTAAGCGCCGGTCTTTGACGTTGTCGAACTCGAGGCCCGGGACCGATTCTGATGCATGGCAGGGAAGGACCCGGCCTTGCGGGGTGACGTTCATCACGCCGCGTCCCCAGCCGCCCATGCAGGGTTTCGGGGTCTTGGCGTAGTAGTCCGGGACGACGAAGTCGAAGACCATGATGCCCTTCAAACGCTCTTTGGCTTCTTCGACGATTTCGGCGCTCTTCAAAACCTGCGCGCGGGTCGGCATGAGGCTCGCCCGGTTTTTCAGAGCCCAGGCGTAATACTGGATGTTCGCCACTTCGATGCGGCCGGCGCCCATCTCAACGGCGAAGTTGATGATGTTGGGCAGGTTCTCGATGTTGTGGCGATGAATGGGCGCGTTGATGGTCAGCGGCATATCGAATTCGCGCACCCACTTGCCGACTTCACGCTTCTTCGCGAGGCCGTTCTTGTAGGCGGAAATCCTTTCGGCGTTGGCTTCGTCTACGTCCTGGATCGAGAGCTGGACGTGGTCGAGGCCAACATCCTTCATGCGGTTCAGGCGATCGCGTGTCAGCGTCACGCCGGCGGTGATGAGGTTGGTGTAAAGGCCAGCCTTCGCGGCGACCTCGATGATGTCTTCGAGGTCCTTGCGAACCGTCGGCTCGCCACCTGAAAGATGGATTTGCAGAATGCCGAGATCGGCGGCCTGACGCATCACGTCCTGCCACTGCTCGGTCGTCAATTCAGTGTTGACGCGATCAAGCTCAAGCGGGTTCGAGCAGTACGGGCACTGCAGCGGGCAGCGGTGTGTCAGCTCAGCCAGAAGGCCAACAGGCGCGCGAGCGCAAGCCTCAACCAAGGGCTTCTCGGAGAACTGCTCCATCGGTGCGACTTCATTCATAACGTCAGCTCCGTTTCCACCCAGGTTTCCCGGTTCAACTGCTAGGCTCTGATGACGCCCTTATCCGAGAGCTCCTGGAGCATAGATATAGTATCTGCGAGGATTTCCTGCAGTGGTGCGTTGTAGTCTTTTGCAAGTTCGGTCGCGATGTCTTCGACCGAGTTCACACCATCGCAGCGTTTTAAAATCTCGATGGCGATCGGATCGGGTTCGAACACGCGTTCTGGGGCGAGCACGTGCCACCGGCCCCGTCCAGGATCGTGCCTGAGCTTAATGTGGGGTGGCATTCCCGGCTTTGAAGCCGGTGTGATCATCACACGTGCGCGACTGGGGTTTGTTTCGACGTTCATTGGTCAGGTCTCTGGACGGAATGCGCCGGGCGGAATGTGGCCGGCGATGTAAGCGTGATAGAGCGCGTCGAGCTGAACCCAAAGGACATTGCATTTGAAGCGGACCGCTTCGATGCAGGCTTCCTGTTCTTCGCGCGTCTTGGCGTTCTTCAAAACATACTGCAAAGCGAAGTCGGCGTCGCGCGGTGCCTGCGTCAGGCGGCGCTTGAAGTACGCCATCACCTTGTCATCGATGAAATCGTAGTTTTCGAGCATACCGGCGATGCGCTCTTTGTGGATCTTGGGCGCAAAGAGCTCGGTGAGCGAAGAGGCGACCGCGATCGTCAACGGCTGCTCGCGGACGAACGTGACGTAGGATTCGACGGCGAAAACGGTGGCGGGCAGGGCGCCGCGGCGTGAGATGACGTAGTCGCGATCAAGCCCGAGGCCGTCCGTCAAAATCAGCCAGCGTTCGATGCCGCCCGGCTCGTCCGGCGGCAGACCGTCGTGATCGAGAATCCGGTGTGTCCATTCCCGGCGCAGCTCGCGGTCGTAAGCGCGGCTGATGAGAGCCGCATCCTTGCGCGGAACGGCCGACTGATAGCAGTAGCGGTTGAGCGCCCAGGCCTGCACCTGGCCCTTGTTCAGCTCACCGCCGTGCAGCATGTGATGGAAGGGGTGCAGATCGTGATAGCGCTCGGGTCCGACCGCGCGGAGTGCAGCCTCGAACTCGGCGGGCGACATCGGCGGTTCGTTATCGCGGCGTTCGGCGGTTTTCTTTTCGAGACTGACTGGGTTCATATGCGGACCTCCATGCCGTCGAAGGAGACTTCCCATCCCGATACATCGACGACTTTACGGGCTTCTGAGTTCTCGTCCAGGATTGGGTTCGAATTGTTGATGTGAATGTAGATCCGGCGCTTCACATTGAGCGGGCGCACGGCCGAAATAGAGCCATCGGGGCCCGAAACCGAGATGTGGCCCATACGCTTGCCGGTCTTGTTCAAGAGGCCCTGGGTCAGCATTTCGTCGTCTTCGAACAGCGTGCCGTCGAGGAAAAGCAGCTCGGAATTGCGGATTTTGTCCGCGAGCGGTTCGTCGATCTCGGCGACGCCAGGGATGTAGAAGAAAGATTTGCCCGTCTCGTTGGCCGTGACCTTGAGGCCGATGGTGTCGCCGTCGCGACTGCCGAAGTTGGAGCTGGCGTCACCCTTTTCGAGAAACAGTGCGACTTTGCCGGGCACCGCGAAGGCTTCCACCGTGAGGCCGAGGTCGACGCCAGCGCCTTGCAGCGCTGTCGGCTTGTCCAGTTCGAACGGGATGCGGCTGACTTTGTCCTGGGCGAGGACGTTGAAGATGCTGTTTGATTTAAGCGTCGCCAGCACGCGGTCGGCGGCGTAGATCGAGAAGGGCTGGCCTTCGCGCAGGCTCAAGAGGCCGGTGATGTGGTCGACGTCGGCGTTGGTCAGGACGACGGCCTTGATTGGCGAATTGCGCAGGGGGCCACCCTTGGCGGGCTGCAACTGCGGGGTTTCGTTGATCTGCTGGCGAATGTCGGGGGAGGCGTTGAGCAACACCCAATTCACGCCGTCAGCGCTGACGGCAAGGGAGGATTGCAGACGTGCCTTATACCCCGCTACGCCGGCTCTCACGCTGGACGAGTGAAAGCCATTGCAATTCCATTGCGGAAATCCGCCCCCAGCGGCGGATCCGAGTACCTTGATGATCATGTGAGCTTATGCGGTTGCGCCGGCGGTCGCCGAAGCCGATGGCGCTCTCAGTTCTTAGGCGCGAAACGGCTGCGGCGGCCGATGATCCATCGACCGCCGCGCCGGTGTCTCACAAACCGTGCGAGACCGAAGACGTCATCCGTTAGATGAGGTCGATCTCGGCCGGCAGGTAGCTCGTGACCTCAAGGCCAACTTCCTGCTCGCGCACTGCGGGTTTGGTCCAAATCTTCATTTTTGTTTCCTCCAAGTCGGTAAACTGCTTACGTTCCTTGTGGCCCCGCCGAGGGCCGCCAGACCGGTGCAGGCACGTTTCATGTGCCATGCCAATCTGCGGATCAACCTCCCAAAGTCAAGGTTGGTTTCCGATCTCACCCTATACAGATCATGATCGGGGTCTGCTTTTCAAATCAATGCGCTTCACGTCTGCGTGTGATTGGATTGACCGGTTGGAGGGGAGTTGAGCGGGTCCGCAAATTTTGGTGTGGAGGCTCGATGCGGGTGAGGACGACCTGCAACCAAGGGCTGAGAGGTGTGCAGATCTGGTATATTAGAAAATTATTCTTACGTTTGGGGTGCATTGCCCCATCCCTATAGAATATTGTTCTAATATAGCGTATGGAATCGTCCCTGGCTGCGCGAGGGCTCGCATCCTCGGGCAAGTGTTAAGACATCACCGATTAGAATGCCGTCTCAGTCGCATGGTTGATCGGCATGTTTGGGCTTTTCCCGGGCCCGGAGGCGCGCTACGCCCGCGCCTTGACCGCCGGGCCAACGCCCTGACGAGGAGAGCTTTGAGTGACCGCGACCCCGCTACTTCCGCGCAACGCGCCTTTCCTGCCGGAAGACATTGAACTGTTGAATAAAGTGGTTGCGCGGACAACTCCGCAGCAGCGTTCGTGGCTCGCCGGGTTTTTCGCCGGTTTCGAGGCCGCGCAGGGCGGTGGGTTGGCTCAGGCCGTTCCGGCCGCAAAACCGCGCGCGCCGCTTACTATTCTCTACGCGAGTGAAAGCGGGAATTCGGAAGCACTGGCGACGAAGGCCAAGAAGGCTGCCCAGAAGCACGGGCTCGACGCCAAGGTCTATGACATGGCCGACGCCGACATGGCGCTGCTCGCCAAGGCGAAGAACATTCTGGTGTTCGCCGCGACCTGGGGCGAGGGCGACCCGCCGGCTCGCGCTGCCGATTTCTATGAAACGCTGATGAGCGATGCGGCGCCTCGGATCGACGGCGTCCGCTTTGCTGTTCTAGCGCTGGGCGACACGGCCTATGCGCAGTTCTGCGCGACGGGCAAAGCCATCGATCAGCGGTTCGAAGAATTGGGCGGTGTACGGACGTTCGATCGCGTCGATCTCGATCTCGACTTCGCGAAGAAAGCAGCCGAGTGGACTGAGGGTGCGCTCGCCAAGCTCGCGCCGGAAGACACGGCCGCGGCCGGCGGCACGGTGGTGCACGTCGACTTCGGCGGTGCGTTTCCGCAGGCGGACGACGACGAGCCGAAGTATTCCGCCGAGCAGCCGCTCGAAGCTGAGATTTCCGCGCTCGTCAATTTGAACGGCAGCGGTTCGACGCGCGAGACGTGGCATGCGGAGTTCGCGTTCGAGGATCCCGCATTCACGTATAAGCCGGGCGACGCCATCGGCTTGATGCCGGAGAACGATCCTGCGCTCGTCGACGAACTTCTGCAGACTGTCGGGCTTGGTTCCGATGCGGCGCTGCTTCTGAAGCTGCAGAAATCCTACGACGTCACGACGCTGTCGCGCGCGCTCGTCGAGAACTACGCGAAGCTAACTGGGCGTGACGATGTCAAGGCGCTCCTCGAAGGCGAGGCCTATCCAAAGTTCGCGTCCGACCGGCAGCTGCTCGATCTGTTCCTCGCCTATCCGGAAAAGCTCACGCCGGATCAGCTCACCGGGCTTTTGCGTCCGCTGCCGGGCCGGCTCTATTCGGTTGCCTCCAGCTTGAAAGCGCATCCGGGCGAAGCGCATCTGCTCGTCGGCGCGGTGCGCTGGCAATCGCACGGCCGGGATCGCAAGGGCGTCTCGTCGATCTACCTCGGCGAGCGCCGCAAAATCGGCCAGACGGCGCGCATCTACGTGAAGCCCAACCGGCATTTCCGTCTTCCGGCCGATGGCCATACGCCGATCATCATGATCGGGGCCGGCACGGGCGTTGCGCCCTACCGCGCCTTCATCGAGGAGCGCGTTGCCGACGGCGCCAAGGGCAAGAGCTGGCTCTTCTTCGGCGAGCGGAACTTCACCAATGACTTCCTGTACCAGCTCGAATGGCAGGATTATCTGGCATCGGGCGACCTCACGCGGATCGACGTTGCATTCTCGCGCGATCAGCCGGAAAAGATCTATGTCCAGCATCGTCTCTGGGAGCGCCGGGCGGAACTCAACGCTTGGCTTCAGGACGGTGCGCACATCTACGTCTGCGGTGACGAGAAGGGCATGGCGAAGGACGTCGATGCGATGCTCGTCAAAATTCTCGCCGAGCCGCTGCATGGCGATGAGGACGCGGCACGCGTGCGTCTCAAGGAGCTGACGAAGGCCGGCCGTTACCAGCGCGACGTCTACTAATTCAATTGCACGAAATCCCTTCTGAGCCGCTGAGTCGAAGGGAGCCGGGGAATACGACATGACCGACAAGCGTTCGAAGAACGAAATCATCAAGGAGCACAGTCATCAGCTGCGCGGTACGCTGGCTGAGGGGCTGCTCAAAGTCGAAACAGGCGCGATCGCGGAAGACGATCAGCAGCTGATCAAGTTTCACGGCTCCTACATCCAGGACGATCGCGACGTTCGCGGCGAGCGTGGCAAGAAGAAGCTCGAGAAGGCTTACTCCTTCATGATCCGCCTGCGCATTCCAGGCGGCGTCGTGACGGCGAAGCAGTGGATCGGGCTCGATACGATCGCCAGCACATATGCCAACGGCACGATGCGTTTGACGACGCGCGAGACGTTCCAGTTTCACGGCGTCATCAAGTCGAACCTGAAGCGCACGATGCAGTCGTTCCATAACATCTGCCTCGACACCCTGGCGGCGTGCGGTGACGTCAACCGCAACGTCATGACGGCTGCAAATCCCTACCTCTCCAAGGCGCACCAGAAGGCTTACGATCTCGGCAAGGCAATCAGCGAGCATCTGCTGCCGCGGACGGGCGCCTATCACGAGATCTGGCTCGAAGGCGAAAAGGTCGAAGACGCCTCGCGCCCCGCTAAGAAGGACGAGGAGCCGATCTACGGCGTCCATTACCTGCCGCGCAAATTCAAAGTCGTCGTGGCGGTGCCGCCGGACAACGACGTCGATATCTACGCGCACGATCTCGGTTTCATCGCGGTCGTCGAGAAGGGCGAGGTTGTCGGCTGGAACGTCACCGTCGGCGGCGGCATGGGCATGACGCATGGTGACGTGAACACGTTTCCGCGCACGGCCGATCTCCTCGGCTTCTGCACGCCGGAGCAGGCGATCGCCGTTGCTGAACAGGTCGTTACCGTTCAGCGCGACTGGGGCAATCGCGAGAACCGCGCGCGCGCCCGTTTGAAATACACGATCGAGGATCGTGGTCTCGACAATTTCCGCGACGAGGTCGAGAAGCGTCTCGGCTTCAAGCTCGGGGCGCCGCGGCCGTTCACCTTCACCGGCACGGGCGACAAGATCGGCTGGCGGCAGACGCTCGATGCCAAGAAGGCGTCGGAGAAGATGTGGCATCTGACGCTTTTCGTCGAGAACGGCCGCATCAAGGACAAGCCGGGCTACGCACTCCGCTCAGCATTGCGTGAGATCGCCGAACTCGGCATCTGCTCATTCGTCTGCACGGCAAACCAGAACGTCATTCTCGCCAACGTCAACGCGAAGGCGAAGGCGAAAATCGAAGCGATCTTCGCGGCTCATGGGGTGTCGCTCGACGTATCCTCGGGCCTTCGGCGGAATGCGATGTCGTGCGTGGCGCTGCCGACGTGCGGTCTTGCATTGGCCGAAGCGGAGCGTTTCCTTCCCGATCTCGTCACTGCGCTCGAGGAAAGTCTTGATCGCGCCGGTCTCAACGACGACGACATCGTCATTCGCATGACGGGGTGCCCGAACGGATGTGCGCGGCCGTATCTCGCCGAGATCGGTCTCGTGGGGCGCAATCCGGGGCTTTACAATCTCTATCTTGGTGCGGCGTTCAACGGCTCGCGGCTGTCGAAGCTTTATGCGCAGGACGTCGATAAGCAGCGCATCGTTTCGCTGCTGGAGCCGCTCTTCATTTCCTACTCGAAAGAGCGCGAGGACGGCGAGCACTTCGGCGATTTCGCGATCCGCTCGGGTGTCGTGGCGCCGACGCCGGCCGGCAATCAGTTCCACGCGGATGTGAAGCTGGTCTGATTTTCTTCGTCATCCTCGAGCGCGCGAGCGAAGCGATGCGTGTTCGGGGATCCAGCGTAGAACTCGTCGAAGACGCGATTGCTTTGCGCCTTCGGCGACTCTTTCGCTGGATCCCCAGCCTTCGACGCGCGAACCGCGCGCTCGGCTGAGGATGACAGAGAGATCTAGAGCTTCAGTTCGAGCTGGTAGGCTGCGAAGCAGAGGATCAGCGCGAGGGCGATGCGGAGCAGCCAATCAGGCAGCACACCAGTGAGCCGCGAGCCGATGGCGATGCCCGGGATCGATCCCACCAGCAGCAATCCCAAAAGCTCAAAGCTCGTGTTGCCGATCGACATGTGGCCGAGCCCGGAGACGAGCGTCAGCGGGACAGCGTGCACGATGTCGGTGCCGATGAGGCGGCGCGTCAGCAGCGTCGGGTAGAGCAACGTCAGAACGACGACGCCGATCGCACCGGCGCCAACTGACGTCAGCGTGACGATCGACCCGAGAGTCAGACCGAGCAGCACCGTGGGCAGGCGGCGGATTTTCGTTTCGGGCGGCTCGGCAACGTTCGCTTGGCGACGGACGACGAAGGGATAGATCAGAATCGAGATCGCGCTGATCACGAGCGCGGCAATGAGCGCTCTCTGGATGAGTTCAGCGAGTGCGGTGAGGCTCGGATCGAGCACGTGTAGAACGGCCAGCATCCCGAGTGAGCCCGGCACGCTCCCCAATGCCAGCCAGGATACCAGCCGCCAGTTGACGTTGCCGATGTTGTGGTGAGGCAAGGTCGCCGTCGCCTTGGTGATCGCCGCAAAGAGCAAGTCGGTGCCGACGGCCAGCGCAGGCGATATGCCGACTTTCGCAATCAGGAACGGCGTCATCAGAGAACCAGCGCCGACGCCCGTCATGCCGACGAGAAAGCCCACGACGAAGCCAGCCGCAACCACTGAAGTCCAGAATGTGCTGAGATCTATTTCGGGCATGAAATTCCGCGGCGTGATTAAGGACTGACCTACGCGAGATCAGGCGGCTCTGCAATTGCGGATGTGTAGCTGATATAGCGCTCGCGCAATCTTCGGCGGTGTCGCGTGAGCGATCTTGCCGCGCTCCTGAGAGTTTGCGGACAAACGATCCTCGGGGCGAGCCCGAGGATCCGAGATGCGAGATGATTAGCTGACGGAGCTTAGAGGCCCGGGTCCATGCCGTCGTCGAGGGGCGGCGGGGGCTCGATTGCGACCGAGACGCCTGCTGAGCGCAGGATAATCGCCACTTCGTTGGCGCGGCGCATGAACTCCTCACGATCCTTCGAACTCATCGACAGATCGCGATTGAGACCGTTGGCCAGCATATCGCGCTTCAGCACGAAGTGACCGTCCACGGGCTGTTCGGCCTTGGAATTGACCGACGTTGCGATGCCGCCTGCCATCGTGGCGCCGGTGATGGAATCGACGAGCAACAGCGTCCCGGTCTCCGGCGTCTCGGTGAAGACGTCGATGGCGGCGGCGCGGCCGAGTGAGATTTTCGCAATCGCGATGTCGTTGGCGGCGCAGGCGCGTGCCGGCCGGGACGCCATCGTTTCCAGATCGAGAAGTCCCTTGATCTCAATGTTGGAGATCGGAACGAGATCGGTCGATGTGCGCAACAGATAGCCGGCGGTGGGGCTGAATTCGTCTTCCGACAGCCAGACGAAACGCGCTTCGACAGTTTGGGCCGCAACGGGCCGCATCTCGGGCGCCGACAGCACGGCGCCACGCGACACGTCGATATCGACGTCGAGCTGCAGGGCGACGGCTTGGCCAGCCGAAGCGCTTTCCAGATCGCCGTCCATGGTGGCGATGCGGATGACCTTGCCGCTGGCGTTGCTCAGCGTATCGACGACGACGTCGCCGACTTTCACCGATCCGGACGTGACGGTGCCTGCGAGGCCACGGAAATCAAGGCCATCGCGCAACACGGTCTGGACCGGGAAGCGGAACACGGAGCCCGCTTCGCTGACGCGGCTCGGCGTCTTCTCCAGATGCTGGATCAGCGTCGGGCCGCTGTACCAGGACATGTTCTCCGAAGCCGCGGAGACGTTGTCGCCGAAGACGGCGGACAGCGGAATTGCGGTCGCGTCCCAGAAATTGAATTTCCAGCACAGCGTGCGGAAGTCGGCTTCGATCTTGCGGAACACGTCCTCGGACCAGCCGACGAGATCCATCTTGTTCACCGCCAGCACGACGTGCTTGACGCCGACGAGATCGAGGATCGCCGTGTGGCGCTTCGTCTGCTTCTTCACGCCCGAGCGCGCATCAACGAGCACGATGGCGACGTCGGCGTGCGAGGCGCCGGACGCCATGTTGCGCGTGTACTGCTCGTGGCCGGGAGAGTCGATGATCACGAAGCGGCGCGTATCAGTATCGAAATACTTCCACGCGATGTCGATCGTGATGCCTTGCTCGCGCTCGGCGACGAGGCCGTCGAGCAGCATCGAGAAATCAGGAAGATCGGTGCCGGCGGCCTTGCGGCCCGAGCGGCGTACGTTCTCGCGCTGATCCTCGTAGAGGTCGGATGCGTCCCAGAGCAGGCGGCCGATCAACGTCGATTTGCCGTCGTCGACGGAGCCGCAGGTCAGAAGATGCGTGATGCCGCCAAGCTCGCGCACGAGATTGGGCACGACTTCGAGATGCGGCTGAGCCTTCTCAATCGACTCATGTTTATGGAGGGCGTGGACCGACATCAGAAATAGCCTTCCTGCTTCTTCTTTTCCATGGCGCCGGCCTGATCGTGATCGATCAAGCGGCCTTGGCGTTCGGAGGTTTGCGCATTGATCGTCTCAGCGACCACGGCTTCGATCGTTTCGGCATCCGACTCGACGGCTGCGGTGAGCGGATAGTCGCCGAGCGTGCGGAAGCGGATCTTGCGCATTTCGACTTTCTCGCCCTCGCGTGGCTGCAGACGTTCGTCATCCTGCATCAGGATCTGACCGTTGCGGACGATGGTCGGCCGTTCGGCAGCGTAATAGAGCGGCACCACTTCGAGCTTCTCGCGCAGGATGTAGCGCCAGACGTCCTTCTCGGTCCAATTCGACATTGGAAAGACGCGAACGGTCTCGCCGGTTCCGAGGCGGCCATTCAACAGGTGCCACATCTCGGGGCGCTGCTTGCGCGGATCCCAGCGGTGGCCGGACGCGCGGAACGAGAAGACCCGTTCTTTGGCGCGGCTTGCTTCCTCATCGCGGCGCGCGCCACCGAATGCGGCGTCGAAGCCGTATTTGTCGAGCGCTTGCTTCAGCGCCTGAGTTTTCAGAACGTCGGTGTGGATCGAGGGCGCGTGATCAATCGGGTTGATGCCGCGCTTGATGCCGTCCTCGTTGGTGTGGACGATCAGCTCGAGTCCCAGTTCGCGTGCGGTGCGGTCGCGGAACGCGATCATGTCCTTGAACTTCCACTTCGTATCGACATGGAGCAGCGGGAAGGGGACGGGCTGCGGAAAGAACGCCTTGCGCGCCAAGTGCAGAAGGACGGTTGAATCCTTGCCGATCGAATACATCAGCACGGGCTTGCGGAACTGAGCCGCCGCCTCGCGGAAGATGTGGATGCTTTCGGATTCGAGGAGATCAAGATGCGAAGGCGAAGCCGTCATGCGGCGCGGTCCTTTGGTTCAAAACCGGGGTCTGGGGCCTGGGTGTGCAATCCGCACTCCTTGCCGTTCTCGTTTTCCCACCACCAGCGGCCGGCGCGGATGTCCTCGCCCGGTGCGATGGCGCGGGTGCACGGCTGGCAGCCGATGGAGGGGAAGCCTTTGGCGTGCAGTGGGTTGATCGGGATGCTGTTGGCGGCGACGTACTCTTCGAGCTGAGCCCACGTCCAATCGGCGATGGGGTTCAGCTTGATCAGGTTCTGCGCCGGATCGTAGGTCGCAAAGTGCACATGGGAGCGGCCCTGCGATTGCTCGCGGCGTAGACCGGTCACCCAGGCCGCTGCGCCCTTCAGCGCGCGGTTGAGGGGGCGTACTTTGCGAACTTCGCAGCAGGCTTTGCGGGCCTCGACGGAATAGCGAAAGCCGTAGATGCCATCGTTGGAGACGAGTTCTTCGACTTCGGCCGCGTCGGGAAACATCACGCGGATCTTGATGCCGTACTTGCCTTCGGTCTCGAACAGCGTGTCGAGCGTTTCGGGGAAGTGGCGGCCCGTATCGAGCGTGAAAATGTCGATGTCTGTGCCGGTCGCCGCGATGGCGTGCGTGATCGCCTGATCCTCGATGCCGAGGCTGGTCGAAAAGGCGATAGTACCTTCGATCGCCGAACGGATGGCAGCAAGGCGCTCTTCCAGCGTCTTGAGGTCAGCCAGCTTGCGGTCAAGCTCGGCCGCTGCGGCGTGCTGCGGCGCGGAACGATCGTCCGCCGCGGGTCCGCCTGGGGCGGACGCGGGTGCTTCGAACAACGTCATGAATCCTCCAGAGCTGGCTTACATAGGGGAAAATCATTCCCCCGGGAAGCCATATCTATAAATAAGAATAGTATATTATTCCCGCTTCTGAGACGGGAAGCCGTTTTTGTTACTGTCCGGGTGCGTAGAACCGCCGTTCAGGCTGCCTGCGACAAGCTGTAATCCTCGAGCACTCAGTGCTGATGCAATTTGAGACTTGCCGTCAGGTAGCCGGTGGTCGACCGCGTTCGATTCATGTCGCGGACGCGAGCCAGCGGAGCATGCCGTTGGCGGCGCGGGTCGCGGTCGCAAACGTGGCCTGCAGGAGATAGCCGCCCGTCGGGGCCTCCCAATCGAGCATCTCTCCCGCCGCGAACAGGCCGGGCCGGTTTGCGATCATCAGGTCATCGGTCAGCGCCGTCCAATCCATCCCGCCGGCGGTGGAGATCGCCCGCTCGATGCTTGCCAGGCCAGTCACCGTGACTGGGACCGATTTGATGCGCGCGGCCAACGCGGAGGGATCTTCGGGAAGGCTTGCGCCCGCTTCACGAATAAGTGCGAGCTGAGGCGGGTCGAGGTGCGCCGCCTTGCGAATGAAGTTGGTCAGCGTTTCCTTGGCCCTCGGCTTTGCCAAGCGATCGGCCAATGCAGCTTCTTCGATGTCCGGCTTCAGATCGACTGTTATAATTGCGCTTGGCGACTCGCGTTCCGCGAGCCGGCCGCCAAGCGCGGCAAGAGAGACGCTGCCTTGAGCGCGCAGGCTCTCGCGGAGGTGGGGCACGAGCGCGTAAATCGCGCCGCCTTCGAGGCCGGTGCGCGTGATGATGGCTTCACCGCGTGCCGTGTCGCCGGCATAGCTAAGCGCGATCCGCTTCAATGCCGAGCCCTCAAAGCGGGACCGGAAGATCTCGGACCAGTCAATGAGCACGCCGCAGTTAGCCGCTGCGAGTGGCGTTACCGGAATTCCCGCGCTTGCAAATGTTTCTGCCCAGGCGGCATCCGAGCCGAGCTTCGGCCAGCTCGCGCCGCCGAGTGCGAAGAGCGTTGCATCTGGTTTCACTGCGATGGCGCCGTCAGGCGTCTCGAAAGCATGGCCGCCTTCGGGCGTGAAGCCGGCCCAGCGGTGGCGCGTCTTGATGGTGACGCCAAGTTCGCCCAACCGGCGCAGCCAAGCGCGCAGAAGCGGCGAGGCTTTCATGGCGCGCGGGAAGACGCGGCCGCTTGAACCGGTGAAGGTCTCCGCGCCGAGACCGTTCGCCCAGTCGATGAGGGCGGACGGCGGGAAGCTTGCTACCACGGCGCGGACTTTGTCCGCTTCCGAGCCGTACCGCGTCAGAAAGTTTTCGATGGGTTCGCTGTGCGTGAGGTTCAAGCCGCCGCGTCCCGCCATCAGGAGCTTGCGGGCGGGCGAGGGCATGCGTTCGTAGACCGTCACGCGATGTCCGGCTCTCGCAATGATCTCCGCCGTGAACAGGCCCGCCGGCCCGCCGCCGATCACCGCAACGTCCTTGGCTGCAGTCATCAGTCGCGCGCTCACCACGTCCCGGTGTTCGGCATCGACGCCCATGGCTCTTGCGGCGGCAGGGGTGCGCCTTTTTGCAGAAGCTCGATCGAGACAAGATCGGGGGAGCGCACGAATGCCATGTAGCCGTCGCGCGGCGGCCTATTGATTGTGACGCCTGCCGCCTGCAACCGCGCGCAGGTGGCATAGATGTCGTCCACCACGAACGCCAAGTGGCCGAAGTTGCGGGCCGAGCCGTAGTCTTCCGGATCCCAATTGTATGTGAGTTCGATCATGGGCGCCTTTTCGTTCCTGGCGCGCTCTTCATCTTCAGGAGCGGCCAGGAAGATGAGCGTGAAGCGGCCCTTCTCATTTTCCATGCGCCGGATTTCTTTGAGCCCGAGAGCGTCGCAATAGAACCTCAGGCTTGGCTCCAGATCTTTGATCCGGACCATCGTGTGCAAGTAGCGCATCGCTCACCTATCAATAAATTCGTGGGGTCGATTGCCGGCGTCCAGGGGCCGCGAATCCTCGCTGTGACTGGATGCGCTGCAGCTCTGCCACACTGGGACATGAAACGTCTCGCGGCACCCCGTCGCCTTATCTCGCAATTTTGCTCTGCTGTGGATGAGCGCTGAAGAAGCTCGCTCATGAGAGGTGTCATCACCTGCGCCGAACCCCATGAGAATCAAGCTCGCTTGAGCGAATCACTTACGTCGCTTTTTGCGTTCAAAAACTTATGCACGCGTGTGGAGGAATTCATCGGGAGCTTCCGGGTTCAATCGAAACTGGGGATGAATCGCAACTTGCTTTTTTACCGCTATTTCATTGGCTTAATGTGCATGATGAGATGTGGATTAATCCACCACAAGTCGTGGTCAAGGGGGCACGCCAAAATATTGCCGCTGGTTCCGGGCAGAGCCGGTGTTATGGTTTGCACCGTTACGCAGTTGCGTCTCAACGTTCGGTTCTGAAGAGGGCTCTTCCAGAACGGAATGCGCGGATGCCGACGCGGAACGATGGTTATCGTTTGACGCACAGTACACGCGGGGTAAGCAAGTATGGGGGATATTAAACGTCCCGGGCTATCGGAATATTTCGAAGCGGGCCCAGTCGGTCCCGAAGCGCTCGACGACGCGGCAGCCGAAGTTTTCGAGGTTGCTGGAACAATCAAATGGTTCGATGCGTCGAAGGGCTACGGCTTCATCGTTCCTGATAACGGCCTGCCGGACATACTTCTGCACGTCACCTGCCTCCGGGCCGGTGGATTTCAAACTGCTTACGAAGGCGCGCGCCTTCACTGCGAAGTTCTCAAGCGGCCGAAAGGCATGCAGGCATTTCGCATTCTCAGCATGGACGAAAGCTCGGCCATCCATCCCTCGCAGCTGCCGCAGCGTACGCACGTTGTGGTTCAGCCCGAAAGCGACTGGTGCCGCGCCTACGTCAAATGGTTCAATCGCGTACGCGGTTTCGGGTTCCTGACGCGGGGTGAGGGCACGCCCGATATCTTCTGCCACATGGAAACGCTGCGCCGCTTCGGGTTCACTGAACTTCGGCCGGGCCAGATCGTCCAAGTCCGCTGGGGCTATGGATCGAAGGGCTGCATGGCCGCGGAACTCAGGCCGGATGGCGTGCCGACGGGGCTGCCATCGCGTAACTGACGCGGGACAGATGGCGGCAGTGATATCGAATTCTATGAAGGGGGCTGCGATTTGCGTGGCCCTTTTTATTTTGCTGCCGCTAATGGCTGCAATCTGGCCGGCGATGAATGCGCGGCTCGCGCTTATTCCCACGGCGCACGCCAAGATGCGTCAGGACAAGCTGACCATCGTGTCGGCCGCGGGCGGTACTGAGCACTCCTTCAAGGTCGAGATCGCCTCGACGGATCAGGAGAAGGCGCTGGGCCTCATGTACCGGACGGCGCTGAGCGACGGCGAGGGGATGCTCTTTCCCTATCCAGCCGAGCGCCCTTTGCAGATGTGGATGCGCAACACCTACATTTCGCTCGACATGCTTTTCATTCGCGCCGACGGCACGATCGCGCGGATCGAAGAGCGGGCCGATCCGCTGTCGGACCGGGTCATCTCGTCGGGCTCGGCTGTGCTTGCCGTGCTGGAAATTCCAGGCGGTGCCTCAGCGCGGCTCGGCATCAAGCCGGGCGACAAGGTGCGCTATCCGGTTTTCTCAGAGGCAGGCGGCCAGTAAAGCCGGATGCCGCACCTCAATCGCTGCGCATCACTTGACCTTGCTGAGCGAAAGCGGCAGATGATGGCCCTAGTCGGGGCGTAGCTCAGCCTGGTAGAGCATCTGCTTTGGGAGCAGAGGGTCGCGTGTTCGAATCATGTCGCCCCGACCAATTATTCAGTCATGCCGTTTGACGATTGTGAGCGTTGTACAAGATGCGCCGCCCCGTTGTACAAATTCGGCTCGCGCAAGCCAGATGGCCATCACTTTGCCGAGCTAAATCGACCTCGCAGCAAAGCCTTTAACTCATCAATTGTCCGGCACTTGCCAGCTGCCAATCCATGGTGTGCAAGGCGATGACAAGTCGGGCAGAGCGGCCGGCAATCAATCTCGGGATCGGTTAGACGTCCGGGTTCGCTTGCTGCTATCGGATCAAGGTGATGAATATCGATCATATGTCGAAAGGCTTCGCCAAACAGTGCTCCGGGGTCAAAACCGCATGCGACGCATATAGGGCTGTGATGATTCAAACACGCTAATCTGACAGAGCGGTCTCGTTCGCGAGAGGTGACGGTTTGCTCCGTAAGATAGCCTTCGGCGATCAAGCTTCGCTCTTGATCATGATAGGTGTGAACAGCTCCACCTAAGGTGTGCCAATGCAGCCGTGCGATTGCTTCACGAACTTGATCATGGAGGAGCCAGAGCACATCTCCGGAAGGTCTGACGATCGCCGCAAACAACGCCACCTTATCGGCGTTAGCAGGTAAGGTGACGCCCATTCTTGAAGCGGTGGCTCCAGCAAACAGCCCGTAATGGAGGTTCGCAGAAGCGGCATTAGGCCAGCCCATACCGGCAGACAAATATCCGGGATGCATTGCCTCATCCGGACACCAGTAGTGGGTTGCCAACATGCGGCGCTGGGCTTCGGTTGGAGGCTGTTCGATCCAGTAGCTCACAAAATCATCGGTCGACGGGAGAAAAGACCAAAAGACGAGTTCTTCAAGAAGCTCTCCTTCCTGGTCCGAAATTTGAACGCCACCCGATTGAGCCTTCCAAAGCGAACTCTCAGGAACCGCATCTTCCTGCGTTAATATTGGTTCGTTCTCTAGAGTATTCCACTCCACATCTACGAATAGGCCTACCTCACCCGAGTGGCTCCAGCGGCTTTCGTAACTTCCCCGGGTTACGGTACCCATCCCCACGATGCCCCGTGTTCCACGACCTGTTTTTCGCAGAATCACGGTGTCGCCGACGCGGACTCCTTTCGCATTCCCGCAGCTCCAGCTTCCGGAGCGTCTGCCTTGGTCCAAATCGAAACTCTTAGTGATTGTCTTCTCGCTCGCCGGGTTCCACAGCAAAAGATAGTACGACATTCGCGTCGCCCTTTGGAATTTCGAGGATCACACTGGTTTTTGCTGCAGTACGCGCAGAAGACAGGGCGCACTGTTAGCAACGAGCGCTACACCGAGCAAATGTTTTGCTTGCTGCCGGCCCTTAACTGCAGCGCATGGAGAAGTTCACAAGCAGTCTGGCAAGCTCTCGATTGCTAGCTGCGCTTCCCTGCGACAGTTTTCGGGGCGCCAAGAGCGAGGTGAGCAACCAACTTGAAGTGATTGGCCCCTTAAAGCTAATCGCATAACCCGTCGCGGCGGAGGAAGGCCTTGTTGATCGCCACCGCAGCCTTGGCGCCTTCCGCGATCGCAATCGAAACCATGAGGACGTCGCGCGAGACATCGCCCGCGACGTAGACGCCAGGTACGGATGTTTCTTCGGTGAGCGGGTCGGTCACCACGCCGCCCTTTTCGTCGCGCGCGCAACCAAGACGCTTCGAGAGATCGGAAGCCTGACGACAGCCGGTTGCGAAAAAGAGCGCCGTGCGGGTGAGCGGCGGGCTCTTTTCAAATCTTATGGTCTGCAAGTGCCCGTCCTCACCCTCCAGTGAAGTGATGCGCTCGGAGCGCAAGGCGATGCCGTGGTGTGCAAGGGTCTTCGCTGTCTCTGGATTGATCTCGCTGCCGTCGCTGCAGAGGACAACATCGGACATCCAGTGCTTCATCATGATCGCGAGCGCTGCTCCCTTGTCGCCCTTGCCATATGCAGCGACAGGCTTGCCGAAATACTCGAAACCATCGCAGTACAGGCAATGATGAACGGAGATGCCGTAGAGCGGCTCAATGCCCGGCAATGAGGGAAGCTCATCAACAAGGCCGGTCGCGAGTAGAACTTTGGTTGCTGTGCCTTGCAGCCCGTCCTCACATCCGAATTGGAAATGATCCCCAGCCGCCACGATGTCGACTACTCGCGTTTGGCACATCTTTGCCTGCAGGATATTGCGTTGGAACGAAGAAGGCGAAGCCTCCTTCGAGCGTTTCAGCGGCCACACCTGCATGGCGCAGCCACGCAGCAATGCCCTGGCTTAATGCGCCTCCGTTCTCGCAAATGACGACGGCCTGTTTTCCACCTGAGACGGAAAGCAAATCCTCGGGCTTCGTCACAGGCCGCGGAAGCGAACCCAGAATGAGATGCGGGTCGCGCTTTAGGGCATCATCCGGCCGCACATCGATGAGCAACGGACCGCCTGACAGATCGATAAGACGGGCCAGTTGGGGAACCGTGATTTCAGGGGTGACGGCATGGCGCTTTGGGCTGTCGCCTCACGGGGACGTCGCGAGACCCAGTGAAAATCATTTCACTGCGGAGGATCCCTATTGTCAACTCCAACCCCAAGCGCAATCAAGCTGACCCCAACCGGCAATTTAACGGCTCAGCTCCGTTCGAATGGCGCTCGCGGTTTGGGCCTCCATCGAAGATGGGAGGCTCGTACCATTCACGGCAGGACGAACCGAGCCTGCAGGTTATGGCCGTCCGGCATTGTCGCTGTCACCGCAACTTTAGCACCGGAAACCAGAGGTGCAGCAAGCTTGGCGGTCAGTTTGTCGGGATCTGTGGGCGTAAGTTGGAGTGGCGTCGTCTTTCCCCCATCCTGCACAAACACCTTGGCCTTGGTGCCTTTCGAGGCGATTGGCTTGCCCGCTTGGTCGGAAAGGTAGAACGTCACTTCAGTTTGCGATGGCACAAACTCGATATGATAACCGGAGACTTCCATGACGTGGCCGCCATTCGGGCCTTTGACTGCCTCATGCGCGAGCGCGGGTGACGCCGCCGCGAGCACCAGAGAGGCGGCAAACAGTCGGGCTTTGTTGCGAAACATATCATGCTCCTTCGTTAGAAAGTTTTAGCGAGCTCCGGTTTTCCCGTTGGAAGGGCAGTGGCTGCGAGACGCTCCAGCTCGGGCCTGCCGAAGCGCAGGAACAGCAGCGGCGTCACGAGGAGATCGAGAAGCGTTGCGCTGACAAGGCCGCCGAAGATCGTGACCGCGACGGGATGCAGTATCTCCTTGCCGGGCGCATCGGCATCGAGCAGCAGCGGCGTAAGCGCCAAGCCTGCGGAGAGCGCCGTCATGAGGACCGGCGTCAACCGCTCGAGGCTGCCCCTGATGACAAGCCCCTCGCCAAACGGCTCGCCTTCATGGAGGGCCAGATTGATGTAATGGCTGATCTTGAGGATCCCGTTGCGCGCGCTGATGCCGGTCAACGTGATGAAGCCGATCATCGAGGCCACGGACAGCGGCTGATGCGCGAGCCATAACGCAGCGACGCTGCCAATGAAGGCGAGCGGCACATTCCCCATGATGATGAGCGCAAGAACCGCCGAGCGGTAACGACTGAAGAGCACGATGAAGATGGATGACAGCGAAATGACCGACAGCCCAAGGATCAGTTTCGATGCTTCCTCGCGCGCGTGAAAAGTGCCTTCAAGACTGGTCGAATATCCCGCTGGCAAAGGCGTCGCTGCGACGAGGTCGCGGATCTGCCTTACGATGGCTCCCATGTCCGAGCCATCACTGTTGGCGAGAACGACCATGCGGCGGCGACCGTTTTCACGCAAAATCTGGTTCGGACCTTCCGACTCCGAAACGTCGGCGACAAGGCGCAGCGGAATGCGGCCCTTCGGCGTTTCGATAAGGAGACTGCCAAGGCCCGCCGACGTGCGATCCTGATCGGCGAGCCGCAGCACGACATCAAAGCGTTTCGCACCATCCACGATGGTCGAGACCTTGCGCCCATTCGACAGGCTGTCGAGCGCTTGCGTTACGCCTGCGGGAGTAATCCCGTAGAGCTGCGCGCGGGCAGGATCGACCTTGACTTCCAGCTGCGGGATCACAACCTGCTTCTCAAGCTGCAGATCGACAAGACCTTTCACTCCGCCGAGTTTGCTGCGCAAGTTTTCCGCAAGCGCTCGCAACGTTTCGGTATCGTCGCCATAGATTTTGAGCGCGATCTCGGCGCGAACGCCGGAAAGCATGTGATCAAGGCGGTGCGAGATTGGTTGGCCGACATTCGTGCTCGCCGGCAGGACGGCGAGCTTGCGCCTGACATCGGCTAAGATCTCTTCGCGCGTCCGGTTTGACTTTTTAAGATCAACGTCGATCTCGCTCGAGTGCACGCCTTCAGCGTGTTCGTCGAGTTCGGCGCGGCCCGTCCTGCGCCCGACAGATTTGACTTCCGGAATTTCCTTCAGCAGCGCTTCCGCGATCAGTCCCAAGCGGTTGCTTTCTTCAAGCGAGATACCCGGATTGAGCGTCAGGCTGATCGTGAGCGTTCCTTCGTTGAATGACGGCAGGAACGAGCGTGGGAGGAATGCAGCAGATAACGCGGCGGCCAGGAAAGCGCAGATAACAAAAGCGGCAACGATCCTCCCCGAACGGAACGACCATCGCAGCGCCCTTTCGTTCCAGCGCTTCAGCGTCCGTACGATGGCGCTATCGCCATGCGCCTTCTCAACGGACTTGGGGAGCAGAAACGAGGCAAGCACAGGCGTTACCGTGATCGAAACAAGGAGGCTCGCAAGAATCGAGACGATGTAGGCGACGCCAAGCGGTGCGAACAGCCGCCCTTCGATGCCCGAGAGCGCAAACAGCGGCACAAAGACAAGGACGATGATGAAGGTCGCATAGATAATGCCCGACCGCACCTCGATGCTGGCGTCAGCGACGACGTCGAGCAGTGGGCGCGGCCTCGGGAGCCGGGCATTCTCACGCAGGCGGCGGTAGATATTCTCGACATCGACCACGGCATCGTCAACGAGTTCGCCGATGGCGATGGCCAAGCCGCCAAGCGTCATGGTGTTGATGGAAAGACCGAACCATTTGAAGACGAGAACAGTGACGAAAAGCGAGAGCGGAATTGCCGTCAGGGAAATGGCCGTCGTCCGCACATTGAGCAAGAACAGGAACAGCACCACGGCAACGACGACCGCCGCTTCCATAAGGACGTTTTTGACGTTTGAAATGGATGCTGAAATAAAATCCGCCTGACGGAAGAGAAGCTGATCGACCTTGATCCCGTTCGGCAGGCTGCGCGAAAGCTCGGCAAGCGCACTTTCGACCTTTTGCGTCAGCTTCACCGTATCGGAGCCCGGCTGTTTCTGGACCGAGATGATCACGGCGGGCGCGCCATTAGTGCCTGCGTCACCGCGCTTGACCGCGGCTGCGAAATCGACGGTTGCCACTTGCCGCAGCAGGACCGGTTGACCAGCGCGCGCCGCAACGGAAATGCTTCGCAAATCCTCAAGGCTGGTCGTGCGCCCGATATTGCGAATGAGGTATTCGCGGTCATCCTGATTGACGAAGCCGCCGCCCGTGTTCGTGCCGAAGGAGCGGATCGCGGCTTCGATGTCGGATGCACCGATGCCGAGTGAAGCCATTGCCGCGATATTCGGTGTGACACGGTATTGCCGGACCTCGCCGCCCATCGGGATGACCTGGCTGATACCCTGTATCGCGAGGAGGCGTGGGCGGATGACAAAATCCGCCGTCTCGCGCACCGTCATCGGATCGGCGTTAGGGCCGCCAGTGACGGCGATCAGCATGATCTCGCCCATGATGGATGAGACCGGCCCCATCTGCGGCGTCACGCCGGGCGGCAACTGGCCTGCGAGCGTTGCAAGCCGCTCCGCCACCTGTTGCCGGTTGCGGTAGATATCGGTTCCCCAGTCGAACTCGACGTAGGTGATCGAGAGGCCGATGCCAGCAACAGAACGCACGCGGGTCACGCCGGAAAGGCCGCTCATGGCGCTCTCAATCGGGTAGCCGATTAATTGCTCGACCTCGGGCGGCGCTAGACCTTCGGCTTCCGTCATGATCGTGACGGTCGGCTTGTTGAGATCCGGAAACACATCGACCGGCAGGGTCGAGACCGTGAAGCTGCCCCACACGACGAGTATGGCCGCAGCCGCGAGCACGACGAGGCGGTTGGCAAGGCTAGTTCTGACGAGGAAATTGAACATGGCCTTACCGCACCTGATTGACGAGTTCGGCACCTCGCGCGACGATGCGAACATCGGCATCGATGCCAGCCGTAATCCCAACGCGGTCCGCGTCCACTTTTTCGGTAACGACTGGCCTCGCTTCGAAGCGCTCTGGCGCGACATGGACGAAGACCGACAGCTGTCCATTTGCAGTGCGCACGACGCTCGAGCGGGGAACGGCGATCGCCTTGACCGGCTCCTCAACGGGAACATCGACAGTCACCGGCTGGCCGAGGCTGAGCCCCTCGCCATCGCTGTTGATGCGATAGAGAAGCGGAACAGCCTGCTGACGCAGCGAAAGTCCGCGCCCTGCGAATTCGAGGGAGAGCTTCCGACCATCGGACGTGACGGCGCTTGCCGTCCTCACGCCCCGCTCGATGCCGGGTGCTGCCGAAAGATCGAAGGCCAGTGCTTCGACGAAAAGACTATGCGGATCGACGATCTGAAACAGAGTTGTCTGGGGATCGACAACCTGGCCTGCCGTCACATTCGCGACGGCAATTATACCGGAGGCCGGCGCGATCAGCGGCTGACGCACACCGAGAACAGGTTTGATTTCGGCGCGGCGAGCCTTAAGGCCGTCGAGTTCCGTATGCGCGTCGGTAATGAGCGACTCGGCTATGACATTCTTCAGCTTGTCGTAGCGTGCGACCTTTGCCTCAGCGAGCCTGATCTGGCGGTCTAGGTCACCTGTCGTCTGGCGGATGTCGCTCTGATCGACAAGCTCAACGCGCGGCATGAGATAGGCAAGAACCTGCCCCTCTTCCACGCTGGAGCCGATGACCGGGAAGCCGCCCTCTGGCGGTTCGATGCGGCCATTGAGCAGCGATTGCACGATGCCGCTCTTGTTCGGATCAGTGACGATCTGCCCCGCGAAGCTCATGATTTTTGAGATCGGTCTTGCCTGCGGGGTTCGCTGCGTTTCGACGCCGAGCAGGGCTTGCGTTGCCTTGGGCATGAAGATCGACCCGTCAGCGACGCGGCGGGGATTATTGGGTAGATCGAGAATTGCTACAGTGCTTTTTTCGCTCGCGTTGGAATTCAGGTAGCGCGGAACGATATGGTCCCAGATGCTCTCGTGTGTGTGCTGAATTGATGCTGCCGGGATATCGAGCGTCCCGATCAGCAGGTCTGAATTTTCGCCAGCCACAACGGAAAAGGTGAGCGCGTAGCTTCCCGGCTTCGTTACCCATGGCGCGGGCAACTCATAATGATCTTGGACGATGGAGGCCTGCGCAGTCGTTTCTCCGAGCGTGACGTCGATCTTTGCGCCTTTGACTGGCTTGTTCGACCAGAAATCGGTCAGATGGATGACGAGCTTGCCACCGCCAGCTGCAGTCGGCACGCCAGCAATTTCGTAGAGTTCGGAGCTTGCCGCCACGCGCGCCCCAATGCCCAGGTCGACCGCTTTTTCCTCGTTGCCATGGTCTTCGCCGCCGTGCGCCATCGCAAGCGACGAGGTGAGAAGAATGGCGATAAAGACGCTGCACACCAGAAGAAGGTGAGCCTTGGCTGCTAGTGATTTCGCGACCTCTGCCGCTGCAGTTCTGTTCAGCATGGCCTACTTCCCGTGCTTTTCGACCCAAGCCTTCATGAAGCCGATTTCAGATTCCTGCGCCTTCACGATTCCTTCGGCGAGTTTGCGCAACTCGGGGTCTTTGCCGTACTGAAGCTGGACCTTCGCCATATCGACCGCGCCCTCATGGTGCGGGATCATGCCTTTTCACGAAATCGACGTCGGCGTCGCCGCTCATCTGCGTGCTCATCTTCTCGTGCATCTTCATCATGGCGTCGTTGAATGCCTTGGATGACGCCGACTGTGAGCCTTCCGCCATGTGACCGGTGCCGTGCATGTGCTGCGCATTGTTCATGTCTCCGGCCCTTGAGGTCAGAGGCAGAGCCGATAGCGCCAAAGTCAGTGCGATTGTTGTCAGTCTCATTGTCTTCAATCCCTGAAATAAGCGCGCTTGCATTGCCTGCCGGCTGCGCGGGTGAAGACCCGAACAGCGGAAACAAGCGGAATCGATGCGTCGACCGGCCAAGCGCGAAGCCAGCCGGAGGCATCACAAAATTTCAGGGATTAAAGTTTGGGAGGCCGATCGAGGCCGGAGTCTGAACGCCCTGTGCGAACGTCGGAAACTTTGAAGGCAAGTTTGCCCGACCGCAGTGGATGAGGGATAATTCCATCAGTCGCCGCTAGGCCAAGGGCAGAGCAGGCGGACATTCCACATGTAGCAGCGCCGCCGCAACAGCAGCAGCCAGGTCCGCAGCCGGAGCCCGGTGTCGAATCTGCTGAGGCGACACTGACTTCTGTCGCGTGGTGCAGCTCTGCAGATTTTGTTTTCGAGATCTTCGCGCCAAAAAGACTTGACGCGTGAGACGAAGATTGAGCGGTAGACCGCTCAATGTGCGTAACCGCATGCTGCTTTTGCGTGCCATGATGATGGCCCTCGTGGGCAAACGCCAACGTCCCCGAAAAGAGGAAGAGAAGCGCGGCCGCAAGTGCGACCCTTATGGCGGCAACAAGTTTCACAAAATTCTCACCAGCTCGAAGTTGTTGCATACCCGATGGGGGTATGACTCGTCAACCCTGAGCGCCCGAAAGCTCTGTCCAGAATACCCATCAGAGTGCCGCAAAGTTGCAGGTCTGAAGCCATCATCAGCATGCGGGACGCGAATTTGGAAAGCATTGCTGATAGGTTGATCGGTTGATGCGCGCACGTCAGTCTCACAGTCTGGGTAACTCCCTTGCTGGCCCGGCTCACGGGCGATTGCCATGGATCAATTGAGCCGCACCGCCAGCTACTATTGTGCGCTGGCGAACAGCGCTGAATGGAGCAACGAGCGTGAGGGATGAGCGGCCAGTCCAGGACGATCGAAAGGGCGATCGGCTGAGATTTTGGACCCTTGCCACGACGACGTTTTACTCGCGCTTGGTTCGCGGCCGGAAGGCCTAACCTCGGCGGAGGCCGCAGAGCGGCTCGCGCGTTATGGCGCCAACATCGCGGTCGCCGGCGTACGACGAAGCCTTGTCCTCAAACTCGTGAGGCGGCTCAGTGAACCCTTGATCGCAATTCTGCTCATCGCAGCGGCAATTTCGGGGGTGATCGGGGACTGGCAGAGCTTCGTCATCATCGTGGTCATCGTCTTGTTTTCCGTCACGCTCGATATGGTGCAGGAGCAGAAGGCGGAATCAGCAGTCGCTGCGCTAAAGCGCTCTGTAGCAGTCAGCGCCGCCGTTCGCCGCGATGGACGCACGATCGAACTGCCGGTTGCAGATATCGTCCCGGGTGACATTGTTGAACTCCGCGCCGGCGATCTTGTGCCTGCGGACGGTATCATCATCAAAAGCCGAGCTGCGCTCGCCAATGAGGCCATCCTGACAGGAGAGCCTTATCCAGTCGAGAAGCGTGTCGGAGCCTGCGAAGGCCCCGCGCCCGCGGACGCTTTCGACGAACTCTTTGGGGGGACCAGCCTCGTCGGCGGTGAAGCCGTCATGCTCATCGTGGCGACGGGCGGAGCGACGCACTTCGGCGCTATTGCGGCTTCGATACAAGAGATGGCGACGCCGACGGCCTTTGAGCAGGGCGTTCATGCGCTCGGCATGTTAATCCTGCGTCTGACGGGCTTTCTTGTCCTCTTTGTGCTGCTGACTCAGCTCGTCAAACACGGGCTCTCTCTCGAAAGCTTTTTATTCGCTGTGGCGCTGGCCGTTGGTCTGACGCCCGAACTGCTTCCGATGGTTATCACTGTCACGCTCTCGCGCGGCGCGTTGCGAATGGCTGACCGTAAGGTGGTCGTCAAGCGGCTGTCGGCTATCCACGATCTCGGCGCGATGGACATCCTCTGCACTGATAAGACCGGCACGCTGACAGAGGCGAAGATCGCGCATGCCGGCAGCTTTGGCATCAACGGTGCAGAGAGCAATCGTGTCACTGAGTTCGCGCGGCTGAACAGTCACTTTGCGAGCGGCATGCGCAGCGCTTTGGACGATGCGCTGATGGCAGGCGAGTGCGTTGGCGTCAAAGACTGGCACCACATTGACGATCTACCATTCGATTTCAACCGGCGCCGATGCTCGATCTTGATCGCTCGCGGCAACGAACATGAGATGATCACAAAGGGCGCTCCGGAGTCGCTCCTCTCGCTGTGCAGCCAAGCGGAGATTGCAGAAGGTACTATCGTTCCGATCGATGCCGCGTTGAGGGCGGAAATCATCGACCTCATAGAGGCCAAGGGCCGGGAGGGTACCCGCCTGCTTGGCGTGGCGCGGCGGCCTATGGCGATAGATCGCGATCATATCGATCTCACCGATGAGGCCGATCTCATATTTGTCGGATGCGCGGCTTTCCGTGATCCGCCCAAGTTGTCGGCGACGAAAACCGTTGCCCGCCTCGCAGAGGCAGGCGTACGCGTAAAGGTCATCTCAGGCGATGCAGCGCCCGTTGTTCAGCATCTCGTCGAAACATTGAAGCTTCCGGCTCGCGGCATGATCGCGGGCGAAGAGATAACTGCCTTGAGCCAAGCTGCGCTTATCTCTAGAGCGCAGGAGGTCGATATTTTCGTTCGGGTTTCGCCGGAACAGAAGAGCCGTATCGTTCAGGCCTTACGTTCCGGCGGCCATACGGTTGGTTTTCTCGGCGACGGAATAAATGATGCGCCCGCCATTCATGCAGCCGACGTCGGTCTGTCAGTAGAAGGCGGAACGGAAGTGGCGCGCGAAGCTGCTGACATCATCCTGCTTGCGCCCGACCTCGGCGTCCTCGCGGACGGCGTGGCCGAAGGCCGGCGCACATACGCTAACATCATGAAATACGTGCGGATGGGAACGAGTTCGAACTTCGGCAACATGCTGTCGATGGCATTCGCTTCGCTGTTCTTGCCATTCCTCCCGCTGGCGTCAGTGCAGATTCTTCTCAACAATCTCATCTATGACGTTTCCGAAATCGGTATCCCCTTTGATTCCGCCGACGCAGAGGATCTCGCTCTGCCGAAGACCTGGGATATGAATGCCGTGCTCCGCTTCACTCTGATCATGGGCCTTCTATCATCCGTATTCGATGTGGCGACTTTTGCGCTGTTGCGGATTGGCTTTAATGTCAACGTCAGCGAATTTCGGACGGCATGGTTCGTCGAGTCGACAGCGACGCAGATCCTTGTCATCTTCATCATCCGCACGGCGCAGCCTTTCTGGGCGCGCAAGCCTCATCCGGTCCTCGTCGGCACGTCGCTTGGGGCATTGGCCGTGGCCCTCATCGTGGCGCTGACGCCGTTGGGCGGCATCGTCGGCTTCGTGCCCCTGCCGGCGTCAATTCTCGCCGCGGTTGCCGGCGTGACTTTGCTCTATCTTGCGAGCGCAGAAGTGTTGAAGCAGGCCGCTCTCTCGCCGCAACGGCGGAAGAAAGCCGCTTAAGGTTATCGAGGAGCAATGCCGATGAACACAGATCAAGGCTCTAGTGTCTGAGTGCTCCATCTTTTAAAGAGAGGGAAGCGCGTGCGGTGTTTATTTGCGAAATCGAAGGTTTGTGACCCGTGAACCTGCGAAGTCTCACTCAGGATATCGATAAACTATCGGCAGCTGACGCTGTAATTCTAAACAGTTATGCGCGTTATATCTTGAGAAAGTCCGCGCTCTTTGCGCTCGCCGCATTTATAGCGATTTGCGGCCTCGGATTGTTGGAGCTCGCTTCGTTTTGGCTTCTTGAGCCAACTTTGAGTCCTGCTGGAGCCGTGGCTGTTCTGGGCGCCGTCAACGTGTTTGTCGCACTTTTGGTTTTTGCAGTTGCCGTATTGCTCAAGCCTGGCCGCGAATTTTCATTCGCGCTCACCGTGCGAAAATCGGCGATACATGCACTCGAGCAGGACGTTTCACCGATGGCCGGCAGAGCCGATGCCTCTGCATTTACAATGGGTGAAGCGTTTGTGTCGGCGGTCGTCTTGCCACTCCTGATGACGCTGCTCCGAAACTTTAAGGCCGCACAGTCCGCGAAGACTGAATTGGCCGAAACAGAGAAATGAATCTCGATTTCTCGACCGCCTAAGACAGGCTCGCATGAACCGTGACGTCTCGGGGATGCCAGACGACTTCTCGAACAGACGGATCTTCCGGGGTTATGCGCAACTCGAAGCCGAGTTCATCGGCCATCGCGAGCATCTGCCGGTTATCGACGTGCACAAGTCCAAACACTTCCGTCACGCCTTCGGAACGCGCGTAGCTCAACAGCGCGTTCATGAGGTGCCGGCCGAGGCCGTGATTATGGAGATCGGACCTGATGAGCACACCGAATTCACCTCGGGTCCGGTCGGGTTCCAGAATGAGGCGTGACACACCGAGCAGCTCGCCAGAGTCTTTCTTTATCGCAACAAATGCCATTTCTCTTGCGTAGTCGATCTGCGTCAGCTTGGCCAAGAACGAGTGAGGAAACGCGCTCCGGCCCGTAAAGAAACGTAGGCGGATGTCGTCCGGTGATATGAGCGCGAAGAACGGTCCGTAACGCGGTTCGTCGTCTGGCCGGACCGGCCGCAGTGTGATCTCGCCGATGCCATTGACGGTAATCGCCTTTTGCAACCCCGCGGGATAGGGCCGGATAGCGAGTTCCTGTCTTGGGCTGATCCGCGCATCGGCAAGCTTCAGACGGGCATCGATCGCGATCACGCCGTGCTCGTCGGCCAACAGCGGATTGATATCCAGTTCGCGGATTTCAGGGTGACGGATAATGAGATCGCTCACGCGTACCAGAACATCCGCGACGGCGCGGACGTCGGAAGCGGGCCGGTCCCGATATCCGGCCAGCAAGCGAGAGATGCGCGTCTCGGCGATCATCTGGCGGGCGAGAAGGGTATCGAGCGGCGGCAGGGCCAGGGCACTGTCGCCAATGACTTCAACGGCGACGCCGCCGGCGCCGAACAACATCATCGGGCCAAATGTCTGATCGACGCTCATACCGACGATGAGTTCGAGTGCATTTGGTCTGCTGATCATAGGCTCAACGGTAAATCCATCGATGCGCGCGTTTGGCAGCTTGGCCTTAACGTGAGCCAGCATATCCACGGCCGCCTGTTCCGCGGATGCGGCGCTCTGCAGGCCGAGGCGTACACCGCCGACATCGGATTTGTGGGAGATATCGGGCGAGGCGATCTTGAGCGCGCATGCCTCCGTCTGCTTCAGCACGTCGGCCGCGATGGAGCGAACCTCGACGATGTCCCTGGCGAGTACGGCCTTGTTGGTTGGAATACCGTAGGCTGCGAGTATCGTCTTCGTTTCGAGTGCTGACGCTACGGTTCGCCCGGCTCTGAGGATACGCTGAATTTCCGCATCCGCATCTTCCGTATGGTAAGTCCGCTCGTCTGCGGCGACGGGCGGTGTCTGCATCAGCTCGTTTTGAGCTCGCGCATAGTCTACCAACTGCATGAAGCCGGTGACTGCTTCCGACGTCGTCGCGAAGGTTGGGATATTGTTTGCTGTGAATAGCTCGCGCGGTTCCTTTGCAACAGCCTCGCCGAGCCAGCACGTGATGACGGGCTTCGCTGCCCCGTTGCCGTCACGGCGGTTCAGGTCAATCTGGTTGATCACGGCCATCGCTGCATCGCGTGCCGATATGGTCGCGGTCGGACAGTGCAGAACGAGAACGGCATCGGACTGCGGATCCTGGAGAAGCTCGTGAAGCGCATCGGTGTACCGCTTCGCAGTGGCGTCGCCGATGATGTCGACGGGATTGCCGTGCGACCAGGTTGCCGGAAGGACCTTGTCGAGCGCCGACGTTGTCTTAGCATCGAGCTTTGCCAGAACGCCCTTGGCATCCTGCAATTCGTCGGCCGCGAGAACGCCGGCTCCGCCGCCGTTCGTCAGGATTGCCAGTCGTTCGCCGGCGATTTTTGATGCGTGGGCGAGGATTTCCGCAGCCGCGAAAAGTTCGTCGAGCGTTCTGACCCGCAGCAAACCCGAGCGGCGGAACGCTGCATCATAGGCAGCATCTGAGCCAGCCAACGCGCCGGTGTGCGAAAGAGCGGCGCGCGCTCCCCCAGTGTGGCGTCCGCTCTTGACGACGACGACGGGCTTCAACCTTGCAGCACGCCGGGCCGCAGAAAGAAATTTGGGTGCGTGGGTCACGGCTTCGACGTAGAGCAGAATGGCGCGGCTAGACCGGTCGGTCGCAAGATAGTCGAGCATGTCGCCAAGGTCGATGTCTGCCATTTCGCCGAGCGACACCACGTGCGAGAAGCCGATGTCACGAGCAGCCGCCCAGTCGATAACTGCCGTAATCAGCGCGCCAGATTGCGATACGAAAGCGAGATCGCCGGCTAGCGGAGCGCGATGTGCAAAGCTCGCATTCAGGCCAATCTGTGGAACCATAAGCCCGATGCAGTTCGGTCCGAGGATGCGGAGGCAATAGGGACGAGCGGCCTCGAGCATCTCTTTCGACCTTGGACCGAGACCCGCCGTCAGCACGACAGCGGCGCGTGTCCCTTTGCGGCCGAGGTCTGCAATGATGCTAGGCACAGCGGCGGGCGGCGCAGCGACGACCGCCAGGTCGGGCGCCTCGGCGAGGTCATTCACCGAGGGGTAGCAAGGGCGGCCATCGACCTCGGAATGATTTGGGTTAACCAGGCTGATGTCGCCAGCAAAGCCTCCTGCCGAGAGATTGCGCATCACCGTGAGCCCCACCGAGCGTGGCTTCGAACTGGCGCCAATCAATGCGACTGATTTTGGAGCCATCAGGTGAGTGAGGTTGCGTACGGTCATCCCGTTCCTTCGCTCATTCCGCATTTGCCGAGGATGTTTAGCCGGTACACGATCAGCCTGCAGCTGATTTGGATCAATCCCGAACGCCCGCGTCGACCAGCCTTTTTGACATGGGTCAATTCTATTGGCTCTGGGCGTCCTATTCGATATCCTGGTCTAGGATCATTTTGGAGAAGTTGCCGTGTTGACCAAGGTAGAGGGCAGCGGGCCCGAGCTGAACCCCAATTCAGGCTGCGTTCCCGCAAACGCGCGCGCCACAAGATCTGAGAGTTGCGCCGCGGACCCTTTGCGCCTGCACGATCAAGATGCATTCTATCAAAATCTGGACCGCTATTTGCACTATCTGCTGGCGCGGACGACGGCCGGTGTATCTCCCGCAGCATGCGCCAATGCTTGCTTCGATTGGGCTATTCACTTGGCAACGTCTCCGGGGCGCCAACTCGAGCGTTTTGGCGAAGCCGTTCATCAATGGACCCGTCTGGCGGACTATGCAAAAGCTGCGGCCTTGTCGGGGCCCGATGCGGCTCCATGCATTCTGCCACGGTCGAATGACAAGCGCTTTCACTCCGAGCGCTGGAAGGAGTTTCCCTTTAACGTCTATGCCCAATCCTTTCTTCTATGGGAGGAGTGGTGGCATTCTGCCGTTACAGGCGTGCGCGGGGTGGAAAAGCAGAATGCCGACCGACTCGACTTCATTACGAGACAGACGCTCGACGTCTTTGCCCCGACGAATTTTCCGCTGACCAACCCGGATGTCCTTGTACGCACCCAGGCAGAAGCGGGATCGAATCTCGTTCGCGGTCTATGGAACTTCCTTGAAGATCTTGATCGGCTTCGAAACAAGGAGGGGCCAGAAGGCGTCGAGAATTTCAAGGTTGGCGAAACGATCGCAGTCACGCCCGGGAAAGTCGTCTTTCGCAATCACCTGATCGAGCTCATCCAATATGCGCCGACGACGCCGGACGTGTATCCCGAGCCCATACTCATAATCCCCGCCTGGATCATGAAATTCTACATTCTCGATCTCAGGCCCGAAAACTCATTGGTCAAATATCTGACCGGCCAAGGCTTCACCGTGTTCATGGTTTCCTGGCGCAACCCGGGGGAAGAGGATCGCGACACGAGCTTCGAGGATTATCGCCGTCTTGGTGTGATGGCGGCTATTGACGCGGTCAGTGAGGTTGCCGGAGGACAGAAAATTCACGCCGCCGGGTACTGTCTTGGCGGAACGCTGCTGGCGACTGCGGCGGCAGCGATGGCGCTCGATAATGATGATCGTCTCAAAACTGTAACGTTTCTTGCTGCTCAAGCAGACTTCAGGGAAGCCGGTGAACTGACGTTGTTCATCGACGAAAGCCAGATTTCATTCCTCGAAGACATGATGGACGAGCAGGGGTTCCTGGATAGCACGCAGATGGCCGGGGCTTTCCAGCTTCTGCGCTCGAACGATCTCATCTGGTCCCATGTCATCAACCGCTACCTGCTGGGCGAACGCCAGCCCGTATTTGATCTATTGGCTTGGAACGCAGACGCGACGCGCATGCCTTACCGCATGCATTCGGACTATCTTCGTTCCCTCTTTCTCAACAATGATCTCGCTGAGGGACGCTACATGGTCGATGGGCGGGCGGTTGCGCTCACCGATCTTCACATGCCGATTTTCGCGCTCGGAACCGAGACTGATCACGTGGCGCCGTGGCGGTCGGTCTACAAGTTCAACATCCTGACGGACACGGATGTTACGTTTGTGCTGACCAGTGGAGGGCATAATGCCGGCGTCGTGTCGCCTCCCGGATCATCAGGACGCAGCTATCGGATGGCGACCAAGCGTGAAACCGATAGCTTTGAAAGCCCCGATGAGTGGCACGCCAGTGCGCCGAAATTCGAAGGCTCCTGGTGGCTGGCGTGGACAGATTGGCTCGCTGAACGTTCATCCGAGAAGTCCTCGCCACCGTCAATGGGCGCGCCGCGGGACGGACTGGAACCCCTCGAAAATGCGCCGGGCACTTACGTTTTTCAGCGGTAAGATTATTAGGTTGGCCGTTGTTGATTTCCATCAAGGCAGAAAAATACGGACGGGCGAAGGTAATAGTGGTGAGGGTCCGATTGTAGCGTAGGAGGTCCGGTTATGTCAGATCGTCAACAATACTCAGAACCCAAAGTGACGCCCGATGCGGCTCCTGGAATTACCATTTTTCCCTTACTCGCAACCTGGAATCCGGTAGCCGGGGAACTCGGCACCTGGAATTCGGATGCCCGGCACGCGAGCGAGGCAATCACGCAAAGCTGGCTCCGGCTCGTCGGCGACCGCATGGCAAAAGACGCTGCTTTCCCGCAGCAGCTTGCGAATTGCAAGACAATTGACGACGTCTATCAGGTCTATGCGAAGTTTTGGCAGCAAGCTGCCAATGACTACGGCAAAGGCTTCACCGCCATCGCCGATGCGGTCTGGCAAGCAGCGCGTGGGCCACTCGCGCCGTTCTCCTCAAGCAAACGCCAGTAGTGCTGCGGATGTTCTGGGCATCGATCTGCTATTCACGCTCGCTCCAAGGAGTTGAACCATGAAAGCGCGGGATGTCATGACAAAAAACGTGGTGTCGATCACGCCAGATAGGTCGATCGCGGAAATGGCAGAGACGATGCAGAAGTTCCGCGTCAGCGGTTTGCCCGTGATCGACGCAAGCGGACGGCTGGTTGGACTCGTTACCGAGGGCGATTGTCTGCGTCGCACTGAGATCGGAACCGCGTCCACGAGGTCAGGCTGGCGCTGGTATCTCGCGTCCACGGAAATGCTCGCTGGCGAATACATTCGTTCTCATGGCCGCAAGGTCGCCGACGTAATGACGCGCGATTTGATTACGATCGGCGAAGAAACGGATCTCGATGAGATTGTTCATCTCATGGAAAAACATCAGGTGAAGCGTCTGCCTGTCGTAAGGGATGGCGCCGTGATCGGGATTGTAAGTCGGGCCAATCTCGTGCAGCAGCTGGCGACCTTGGCGCGCGGTGGAGGCAATGGGCGTGAGGACGATGCCGTTATCCGCGAGAAAGTGCGCGCGGAACTCGGAAAGCTTCCCTGGATGGCTATCGAGTTCGTCAATCCCACTGTGAAAGACGGGGTAGTCGACCTCTGGGGTTCATTCACCGCCTATCAGCAGGACCAGGCAGCCGTAGTGGCCGCGGAAAATGTTCCGGGCGTCAAAGAGGTTCGGAGCCATCTCGCGTGGGTCGATCCGGTCTCTGGATTGGTTGTGTATTCGCCTGACGAAGAGGAGCAATACTTGCCGGCAGAACGTGTGTCTTGAGCGCAGACTCCACGTCCCTGCTGACAGCCGTCCGAGAGTCGAATTCGTCGCTCATGACGGCGGCGAACGAATGGACCGCGGAGCGAGCCAAGGCACTCGATCAAATCGTCGGTTCGTTCTTGGCTGAAGCTGATCCCCCAATCCCAACATCGATAGACATGAGCGGTGTCCGTGCCTTCGACACTTTCGGCGCGTGGCAACTTGCGCGCTTAGATCGCGAGTTGAAATCGCGCGGAATCGAAGTGACGATTGTCGGTCTTCCAAACCGATACGCCGCCTTGTTCGATGCCGTGCAAAAGTCGAGCGAAGAAGCCGGCCGTGTGCATCCAATCGCCCGTTTGGGATATTCAGGGGCCCCGGCAGTCGGAGAGTACGTTACGCGCGCTTGGCAAAATTTTCTGCTGCTTCTCAACATGCTTGGCGCGGTTTCCGTCTCGGCTCTCCGGGCGACGCTCAATCCCCGGGAATTCCGGTTGACGTCCACGGTACACCATCTTGATCGGGTCGCTTGGCAGGCAGTGCCGATCATCCTGTTGATCACGTTTTTGATCGGCGCGATCATCGCGCAGCAGGGCTTTTTCCATTTCCGGAAATTCGGCGCGGACGACTATGTGGTGGATATGGTCGGCATTCTCGTTCTCCGTGAGATTGGCGTGCTCATAGTGGCCATCATGGTGGCGGGCCGTTCGGGTAGCTCTTACACGGCCGAGCTTGGGTCGATGAAAATGCGGGAGGAAATCGACGCGCTGAGGACGATGGGCTTCAACCCCACAGACGTTCTCATTTTACCTCGGGTTATCGCCCTGGTGATTGCGCTACCGATCCTGACGTTCCTCGGCTCGATGTCGGCGCTTTACGGTGCCGAACTGGTTGCCTGGCTGTACGGCGGGATGAGCCCGGAAATTTTCGTTGCACGGCTGAAAGAAGCCATCTCGATCACGCACTTCAAAGTGGGAATGATCAAAGCACCCTTCATGGCGCTCGTCATAGGCATCGTAGCGTGCACCGAAGGCTTGAAAGTAAAAGGGAGTGCCGAATCTCTCGGGCTTCAGACGACGTCTTCCGTCGTGACGTCGATTTTTCTCGTCATTGTTCTCGACGGACTGTTCGCGATCTTTTTCGCATCGATTGGCATGTGAGCCATGGAGAGCGCTGCAGTCCAACCGATGATCCACGTTCGTGATTTGGTGGTCGGTTTTGCCGATCGGATCGTGCTCGATCATATCTCCCTGGACGTCCGACGCGGCGAGATTCTCGGCCTCGTAGGCGGTTCGGGCAGTGGCAAGTCCGTCCTGTTACGAACGATCATCGGACTGCTGCCCAAGCGCACCGGTACGATCGAGATTCTCGGGCAAAACGTGGATGTTCTGGATGACGAGGCTCGTCGCCAGTTCCAGCGACGCTGGGGTGTTCTATTTCAAAACGGGGCGCTTTTCTCATCGTTGACCGTCATTCAGAATGTGCAATTTGCGATGCGCGAGTTTCTGCGCCTCCCCGAAACCATGTTGGAAGAATTAGCGGCGACGAAGCTCGCTATGGTTGGGCTATCGAGGAGGGACGAGAACAAGTTTCCTTCCGAACTTTCGGGTGGCATGACGAAGCGCGTTGCCTTGGCTCGCGCTCTTGCACTCGATCCGGAATTGGTTTTTCTCGACGAGCCAACCTCCGGCCTCGATCCCATATCGGCGGGCGAGTTTGATGCTTTGATCCGAACGCTCCAAAGGACGCTCGGTCTGACGGTCTTCATGATCACTCACGATCTAAATACTCTGCACGCGGTATGTGATCGCATTGCGGTCCTGGCAGAGGGGAAAATAGTGGCGGATGGTCCGATGTCCGCGATTCTTTCCAGCGAGCACCCCTGGGTAATCTCCTATTTTCGGGGGCAGCGGGGACGGCTGCTCGAACACGGATCTGCACGCCTACCTGATTGAGGGAACAAGGATGGAAATCCGCGCGCGCTACACATTGATCGGATTGTTCACCCTGTCGGCTGTCGCGGCAATTTTTGCGTTTGTCTACTGGTTGAACCATGCCGGCGGCCTGACAAAGCAAACACTCTACCGCGTACGATTTGAAAATACTGTGTCCGGGCTTCTCAAGGGCTCTGGCGTGCAGTTCAATGGCATCCGAGTCGGTGAAGTCATTGCGCTACAATTGAACCCGGAAAATCCAAAGCAGGTGATCGCGGTTATGTCCATTGACCGCGAGACGCCAGTACGTGCCGACACCAAGGTTGAGATCGCATTTCAAGGGCTCACGGGTTCACCGGTCCTCTCGTTGAACGGGGGAGCGGCGAACGCGCCGGCCGTAACCTCGACCGACGGTAAGCCGCCGCTTCTTACCGCTGATCCCGATGCTGGCCAAAACATGACGGACTCTGCGCGCAGCGTTCTTCGCCACATCGACGCGATCGTAACAGACAACGCCGAGCCGCTGCGTTCGCTCATTGCAAATATCAATACCTTCTCCGCTGCACTTGCTCGCAATTCGGATCGCGTTGACGGAATACTGTCGGGTCTTGAGCGCATGACGGGCGGGGGAACACAAAAAGCGTCAACGCATGTTTTTGATCTCAAAGCCGCGGACGCGTTTCCGCCGCTAACAAAAATTCCGCAAGGCCAGCTCGTCATTCCCGAACCAGATGTGGTGGGCAGCGTCTTCAACGATCAGGTCACGGTCGTAACGCCAGCGGGTGACCGTTCCCCAGCGATCCAGGCAAAATGGCCAGATACGTTGAGCCGGCTTGTGCAATCGCGTGTGGTTCAGAGTTTCGATAATGCCGGCTATCTGAAGACCCTTGGACGCCAGCCCGAAGGGCTCAAGATCGATTACCAGCTCTTGCTAGATTTGCGCAGCTTCCAAGTCGTGATGTCACCAACGCCCATCGCCGAGATCTCCTTTTCAGCGAAGATCATAGGCGAAAATGGCAATATCCTCGGTGCAAAGCTGTTCGAAGCTCGAATCCCTTCGAGCATCTCGGACGAAGCGAGCGCCGTTGCCGCTCTCAATCAAGCGTTCACCCTGGTCATAACGGATCTCGTCATTTGGACGTGCAAAACTGCCTAGGTTGCCGTTGATCTCGCGGATTGTGGGCTATGAGCCCCTGCCGAGGCTCCGGATCACGTAGCCTCCCGAACGATCATCAAGCTCGAGGTCGAGTTGTCCACGAGCCTGGGCTTCCAAAAGAAGATCATTGAACGAGCCAAAGCCGTAGAACGACTCATTGAAGCTGGGCCGGCGTCGTTTCAAAGTCTGCTTGACCATAGATCCCCAAAGCTTGGCTGAGCCGCTTCGCTCCGCCTGAAGCGCTGCGATCGTTTCCCGCACAAGATCGATTGCCTGCTGCGTTCGATCCTCGGCGGTCTTTGACGTCTTATCGATAACTTTTGCCGATACCGGAGCCTTGGCTTCGTCTTCGCTGCGTGTGCGCCTGACGGCCGGTTCTCGCTTCAAGACCAGATCGTCATAAAGGATGAATTCATCGCAATTGCTCATCAAGAGGTCGGAGGTGGAGTTCTTCACGCCTACCCCGATGACCGTCTTCGCATTCTCGCGAAGCTTGCTCACCAGCGGTGAAAAATCCGAGTCGCCTGAGATGATCACAAACGTATCGATGTGGGCTTTCGTATAGCAGAGATCGAGAGCATCTACGACCATTCGAATATCAGCCGAGTTCTTGCCCGATTGCCGAACATGGGGAATATCGATCAGCTCGAACGCCGCCTCGTGCATCGTGACCTTGAATTCCTTGTAGCGATCCCAATCGCAATAGGCCTTCTTGACGACAATGCTGCCCTTGAGGAGAAGCTTCTGGAGCACAAGCTGGATGTTGAAGCTCGCAAACTTGGCATCGCGTGCGCCCAAGGCAATGTTCTCGAAATCGCAGAACAGGGCGAGATTGCCTTCATCACTCATGTTCGGCTCCATTGTGAGGTCCGGGTTGAACCGGTTCCGTGCTGCGTCCACAACCAGCTATCGTGAAAGTGCCGCCACGACTGAGCAGTAGCAAGGTCACCAGCTAAGGAAGGAGCCATTTTCAACTCCAGCCCTTCCGAGTGAAATGAACGCAGTATAATGTGCCGTTGCATGGATAGAGGTCCAGGACGTCGAACATGAACCCCGATACGAGGTGTTCGTTCGGCGTATCAATCTCGACGCCGCCCCGCTAACCGGCGCGTTGCCGCGATGGTTCAACGGCCGGGATCGAACAGCTTTTCGGGCCGGTCGTGTGGTCCCAAAGTCTGCGAGGCTCAACCTTGCCTATTGCCTTTCCTGAGAGACTGCAGCGGCGAGCACTTCTTGCAATCGCACTGACTGGATTGGCATCCGGCGGCCTGCTTTACGCGACCGGCCATCCCGTTGCCGCAAAATGGCTTTGGGCGGCAGGTACGGTGCCGGTCGTCATCGGGCTGTTCGTGTCCATGGTGCGCGACCTCATGGCCGGGCGTATGGGCGTCGATGCCGTTGCGTTCGTTTCCATGACGGCAGCACTCCTGCTCGGGCAGCCCCTTGCCGGGGTCGTTGTGGCGGTCATGTATGCCGGCGGCAATCTGCTGGAGGATTTTGCCGTCGCGCGCGCCGAACGCGATCTCAAGTCTCTGACCGACCGTGCCCCCCGCATCGCTCACCGGCGCCACGGAGACGTGTTGGAAGACGTCGCAATCGAAGACGTCGCCGTCGGCGATACCGTCTTGGTGCGCGCCGGCGAAGTCATTCCCATTGATGGCGTCATCCTCGCAGCGTCGGCAACGCTCGACGAAGCTGCATTGACGGGTGAGCCCATTCCCGTGACGCGGCCGAAAGGAGATCCCGTTCATAGCGGCACGATCAACGCGGGCGAAACATTCGAAATGCGCGCGACAGCGAGTGCCAGCGAAAGCACTTACGCTGGAATCATCAAGTTGGTGACCGCGGCGCAAACTGCGAAGGCGCCGTTCATCCGGGTCGCAGATCGCTATGCGTTATTGCTGCTGCCGGTGACGCTGGCGTTGGCGACAGCAGCTTGGCTATGGTCGGGTGATCCCATCCGTGGCCTAGCCGTTCTCGTGGCATCGACGCCCTGTCCGCTCATTCTAGCGGCTCCAGTCGCTTTCATCGCCGGTATCTCGCGCGCGGCTCGCCGCGGCATTCTAATCAAAGGCGGTGCCGCGATCGAAGCACTGGCGCGAACGCACACCGTGATGTTCGACAAGACCGGCACGCTGACCGTGGGCGGCGCGAGGCTAGTCGCAATTGAAACCGCGCCGCAGCGATCGGCCGACGAAATACTCCGCCTTGCGGGCTCTCTCGAGCAGGCGTCCCATCATGTGGTCGCGGCAGCAATCGTTACCGCGGCGCGTGCGCGGGGACTGATGCTGTCTCAGCCGACAAAGGTCAAAGAGACGATGGGATCGGGCCTTCAGGGTTGGGTCGAAGGTCACCTAGTGCGCGCGGGTTCCTTCGATTTGGTATATGGGCCGGTACAGCCTCAACCCTGGGCGATACGCGCGCTGCGTCGGGCATCATGGCGATCAGCGCTGAGTGTATTCGTGTCAGTGGATGGTACGATGATCGGTGCGATCCTTTTGGCTGACGAACTGCGGCGCGAAACGCCAAGGGCGGTGCAAAATCTGCGCACCGCTGGGGTTAAGCGGATCATTATGGTGACTGGCGATCGCGCCGAGTCTGCTGACACAATCGCTGCCGCTCTCGACCTCGACGCGGTGCTTGCCGAACGAGTCCCATCGGACAAAGTTGAGGCCGTCGTTATCGAACAACGGCTTCACCCAACAATTATGGTCGGCGATGGCATCAACGATGCGCCCGCTCTTGCGGCCGCCGACGTCGGTATCGCAATGGGCGCCCGTGGCGCGAGCGCGTCTTCCGAGGCCGCCGACGTCGTTATTCTCGTTGATCAGCTCGATCGGGTCTCTGACGCTGTTGCGATTGCCCGGCGAACGCGACGCATTGCTATTCAGAGCATCGCTGCAGGCATGGCCATGTCAGGCGTCGCTATGATCGCCGCGGCTTTCGGATATCTGACGCCAGTAGAGGGTGCCCTGACACAGGAGGCAATTGACGTCGCTGTCATACTCAATGCGCTGCGTGCGCTGACACCAGGTTGGAGATTTGGTCAGCCTCGGCTCCAGACGGATTCCAGCCGCGCTCTTCGGCAGGATCACTGTGGACTTCAAGCCAGCCTCGATCGCTTAAGAGAAATTGCTGACGCTCTCGACGAGGCGTCTCCTCAGGCGGCGGTGCCGCTAATCCTTGAAGCGAACGATCTGATTTCTCGCAACATCGTCGAACACGAGCGGGATGACGAGAGCAATGTGTATCCGCGAATTGCCAAAATCATTCATGACGCTCCGGGGCTCGTCGCCATGAGCCGTGCACACCGCGAAATTCTTCATTTATCGCGCTTGCTTTCAAGATTGACGAACGGTCTGAAGGTTGAGGCCGTGGACAGATATCTGATCCGAGATGCTCAGCGAGTGATCGAGTCTATTGAATCACTCGTTCGCATACACAATGCACAGGAGGAGGACATCTACGAGCAAGCAGCCGCAGGCTAGCCTCCGGCGTGGCAGTTAACCGTCCCGTCGCAATGAAGCGCCCCCATAGGGCGCTGACCGACGACTTGACGCTGATCAACGTTATTGGATCGGATGCATGCATCCTGAAGTAGCAACGCCATAACGTGCGAGTAATAATGCTTCTATGATGTGGTACCTATTCGGCTGAGTGAGCTGACATGTTTAAACATCTACTTATTGCGACCGACGGTTCAGAGTTGGCTCAAAAAGCTGTTGCGCAGGGCTTTGACTTGGCAAAATCGGTCAATGCAAAAGTGACCATCGTAACCGTGAGCGAGCCTTGGAGATTAGCGGCTCCGGCAGAAGTTGCGGTTGTCTTTCCGGTAGAAGAATACGAGCGGGCCGCAGCAGCGAACGCAGGCAAGATCTTGGCCGAGGCCTCTGCTATCGGGGCAAAATTGCAAATCTCTTGCGACACAGTTCACGTCAAAGAGAAATTTCCCGCCGAGGGGATCGTTGAAACCGCGCACGCACGCAGCTGCGATTTGATCGTAATGGCATCGCATGGCCGTCGAGGCTTGATGCGCCTCGTGCTCGGCAGTGAGGCTCATCGCGTCGTAACGCAGAGCTCGACGTCGGTTTTGATCTGCCGATGAAGGCGAGCCTTCAGCTTAGCGTCGCTGGTCATATTGTTTATTGTAAGGAGGTTGAACGCGCTCGCGCCTCAAGTGCTGAGGGAGCGACGCCATTCGCTTCAGCTGACGACACGTCAGCTGAATTACTAAACGCCAAATGGGTAAGTCTCGGGCATTCCCTCGAGCTGGATGCTGTCGATTGGCCCCTACCCAAGACTTTGCTCGTCATGCCTTTTACCCACTGAAATGACATGCGCGCTGAGGACAACGACTGGCGTCGAGTTTAATGCTCTGCAGGGGCGCTAATGAGCAAGCAGCACCGGGACCTTTGTATTTTGCAGGATGTCTCGTGAGACACCGCCCCAAATGAATTCTCGAAATCTCGAATGACCGTATACACCCATGACGATGAGGTCTTGATACGCACGTCGAGTATGTACCAGAAGCCGATTGGCAATCGATAGATCATCCTGGGCAACCGTTTCGGTCTCAACAAGGATTCCATGGCGCAGGAGCGAGGAAGCAAGTTCGTCGCCTGATGTTCGGTTGCTGCTGTCAGGTGAAGAGCCGCCGTTCTCTGTCACGCTCAGAATTCGAACGCGCCTTGCGTCTTTCAAAATCGGCAGTGCATCGAACACGGCTCGCGTGGCCTCCTTTGTTGGCTTCCAGGCGATAGTGACGTCTTTACCTATCTCATCAAAATCGCCTTCCTGCGGAACAACCAAAACGGGCCGTCCGCTTTCGAGTGCTACGCGTTCCGGGACGTCATCGATCCATGGATTCTGCCCTGCCTGACTGACGATGATCAAATCGGCCGTGCGTGCGTGATTGATAACGGCATCTGCAACGTCGGCATCAAATGATGAAGCATCTGTCCGCCATTCGTGCGTGGTGTTGCTGGCTCCCTTGATCTTGGCATCGAAAACAAGCTTGATCCGATGTTCTTGCTCACGATAGCTGGAAAGCTGGTCTTCCATTAACGTCGTGGCAAACAAACCCACGAGATCAGGTGGAGGAATTGCCGACGGGATCACGTAAAGTCCGACGACATGCACCCCGCCGCTTCTCGATAAAGTGAGCGCTGTTTTTATGAGGTGGCCGACGCGCTTTTCGTCGTTCAAATGCAGCAAGATCGTTCGATATTGCATCGCGAAACCTTCAGCTCATGGATCCTCAACCTGCCAACTCCAGCAGGCGATCGGAATTAAGGATGCGAACGTCATTTCCCTTCTGGATTTCGATGATATGCATCATCCTGAGTCTCGTCAGCGTCCGGCTGACCGTCTCGATAGTCAAACCAAGCAGATCAGCAATATCTGACCGGCGCATTGGCAGCTTGATCGTGTCGTCTTCCAAATGGCCGCCGCGGCCCTTCAATTCGATGAGAAACGAAGCAATTCGTTCCATCGCGGTACCTTGACCGACGCTAACCAGCAGCCGGCGGGCCGCCGAGAGTTCCGCTGAAACGGCATTATAGAGCCGGAGGGCGAGGGCAGGGTCGCGCGCAGCATCGTGTTCCAATTGCGATGTTGGCAGACACTTGACCTTTGAAGCGCACGTGGCCTGGGCGTCAAAAACATGGTCGCCAAACATACCGAGGCCGATGTAATCGCCGGGATAGGCAAAGTCTATAATCTGTCGCCGCCCGTCGCTAAGGACTTTCGACAGGGCGATCACACCGTCTTCGATGCGATATACGTGTGTCCTAGGGTCACCTTCGCAAAAGACGTGTTCCTTCGCCTCAACGCGCCGGACAGTCCCGAAATGGAAGTTGTCTCCCCGCTGGACTTTGAAGCCCGTCGCCTGCTCGTTTTGTGGCGCGCTGTACATGTCCTGGGTATCCTTCTGCCCGCATCCCTTGGGAGCATATGACAGGATGAACGTGCCGGGCATTTGCACTCTGTGTAATCAATTGTAATGGATTGTAACCGCCTGACCTTTGGGAACTCCCGCGTTGTGACACACATACTCGTTGTCGATGATGATCCCGAGATCCGGAGCTTGCTCAAGACCTGCTTCGAGCGGGAAGGTTACGACGTGATTGAAGCGCCTGATGCCAAGAACGCCCTCGCGGCCCTGGCGCGGGGAGCGATTGACCTCATAACCTTGGACCTAACGCTCGGTCGTGACGATGGCCTCAGTCTCGCTCGAGAAATTCGCGTCTCCTGCGATGTGCCGATTGTGATGCTTTCAGGCAAGGGAGATACGGTCGATCGCATCGTCGGACTGGAGGTCGGCGCCGACGATTATATTGCCAAGCCCTTCAGTCCGCGAGAGGTCCTGGCGCGCGTGCGCGCGGTGTTGAGACGAAAGGAAAGTGGCAAAGCGCCTGTCGCTCAGCTGGCTACCGCGCACGAGGTTTTCCGTTTTGGCAATTGGACCCTGGACATAACCAGCCGTGAACTCAAGGGGCACCTCAATGAGCGCCGCGAATTGACCACAGCCGAATTCAATTTGCTCCAGCTCTTCGTGCGGCACCCGCATCGGGTCCTGTCGCGAGACGAAATTATGGATCTCATGAAGGGACACGACTATTCCCCGCTCGATCGCTCGATCGATGCACTCGTCAGCCGTGTACGCCGAAAAATCGATGACGAGACGGGTATCGACCACATAAAGTCAATCCGCGGCGTCGGGTATATGTTCGCGAGCGACGTGCGCCGCACTGTTTAGACCGTCAGTCTCGCAACGGCACTTAGCGAGCAGGCTGCTTGTCGATCGTCGCGCGCAACATGCTGGCGAGCTGTTGCTGAGTGTATGGCTTGCGCAATATTGGCCAGTGGGTGTCAGCTTTGCTCGTGCCGGTTGCTTCGTCGGCGAAGCCCGTCGTCAAAAGGACGGGCAGGGCTGGCAGGTTAGCTGAGATCCAGGTAGCGAGTTCAATACCATTCACGCCTCCCGGCATTACGATATCGGTGAAGACTGCGCTGACCTTCTGTCCATTTTCGAGTGCGGCTTTTGCCTCGACGCCGCTCGCACATACGACCGTATCGTAGCCGAGCCTCCTGAGCCTGCGTACGGTCAACTGCCGAACGTCGCGGTTGTCCTCGACAACGAGAATGCATTCGCCGTTCGCCTGCGGCTCTTGGCGGAGAGATGCGATTTCGTCGTGGTGCACGGCCCCTTCGTCGCAACGGGGCAAGTACAGATTGACTGTCGTGCCAACGCCTGGCTCGCTGCTAATCGTGATGTTGCCATTGGACTGTTTGATAAAACCATAGATCGTACTAAGGCCAAGGCCCGTGCCGCGTCCTGCAGATTTGGTCGTAAAGAAGGGTTCGAACACGCGGCTCAGAACATCCTTGGTCATGCCGATGCCGTTGTCGGAAACGGAAATGCGCACATAATCTCCGGCTTTGAGAGGATCCTCGAGGCCCGTCTCTCCCTCCTCAAGAACGACATTGTCGGTTCTGACTGCCAAGGTGCCGCCTTCCGGCATCGCGTCGCGCGCGTTGATGGCGAGGTTCAAGACGGCCGCTTCGACTTCTCCGGCGTCGGCGCGGACGAGCCATAACGGCGACGCGAGTTGGGAGCGGAGCTCGATCATATCGCCGAGCGTACGACGGAGCAGTTCCGTCATGGTGCGCACTTGGTCGTTCAAGTTGATGACAGCGTGCGCAAGATGGCGCCTGCGCGCGAAGGTCAAGAGGCGCTTTGTAAGCCGTGCGCCCGAATCCGCCGCCCGCGCTGCTCGGTCGAGAAGTTCGCGATCTTGCTCGCTTAAAGGCTGTTCTTCGAGAATCTCGAGGTTGCCCGAGATGATCGTGAGCAGGTTGTTGAAGTCGTGGGCGATGCCGCCGGTGAGTTGTCCGATAGCCTCGAGACGTTGCGATTTGACCGCCGCTTCTTTGTTTCTGAGAGTTTCTGTGGCATCTCGGAATAGGCTCACCCGGACAGTCGGTCTGGCCTGCTGATCGAAGACCTGAGTTATGTTTCCTTCGGCTGGAAACGTGCTGCCGTCCTTACGGCGCAGTATGACGGAGAGATTGAGGTCTGGTGCTTGATCGATCGAGCGAGAAATATCGAATTCGATCTGGCGCGGACTGTTGGCATCTCCGAACAAATTTGCCCATGCCATGCCGGTGGCTTCGGCCAAATCGTACCCGAAGATTTTCGTGGCTGCGGGGTTGAAGAGAAGTATTTTCCCGTCCGGCGACGAGATGACCAAAGCTTCGGGAACGTGCTGAAAAACAGTCTCGAATAGGCGTGCCTGACGGTCCACCTCATCTTGCAACTCGGCCCGGTCGCTGAGATCGTTGATAATGCCGGAGAAAAAGCGCCGGCCGTCGACCATGAACTCGCTGACGGCCAAATGGATCGGGAAGATACTGCCATCCTTCCGTTGGCCCTGGACTTCGCGGCCGATGCCGATGATGCGCCTCTCGCCTGTCTTGATATGTCGGCCGATATAATCGTCGTGCTCCGCGCGATAGGGCTGGGGCATCAGCATTTTGATATTTTGGTTCAGCATTTCATCGGCGCTGTAACCAAACATCGCTTCCGTTGCCGGATTAACGCTTTGGATGCGGCCGGCGTCGTCGATCGCCAGGATAGCGGAAACGGCAGACTCCAGAATCGCATGAAGCATGGATGACCGTGAGATCACTACTCGGCTCGTCTGCACTTTACTGCCTCGGCAATCAGCAAGCCAGCCGGTGACGCCGGACCGAGCCGAAAAATATTTGGCGCCCGGCGGCTCGGAACTGATCTCGATCAAGGTCCGAAGGGCCCGCAGAGGCAAATTTTCTTTCCGAAACCGGAGCCTTTACGCCATTGGCCGAACAAGTACCAACATCACACTTCGACGAGGATCATCCGGGAGCAAGGTTTCTTGCCGACCACGCTCTCCAACTCGAAGTATGCCGCGGGCTGCTCGCGCTCGCAGACGGATTGCCAAAGGCAGCCGACCACAATCACGCTCAACGCCTCATTGAAATTTTCAGCGCAGCTTGGGTAGGGCATGTCCGCTTCCAAGAGGAGGTCATTTACCCGTTGCTCGAACGTCGGCCGAATGAGGAGCAATGCCGTTGTGCGGTCCTATTCGATCGTCAGCACAGCGAAATCCAGTTCGCCAATGATGAAGTGGTCGAGATGCTTCGCATGACCCGGTCCAGCAAGGCAGCGAGTGATGCACTGGCGTATCTTTTGCGGCATGTGGCTGAGCGCAGGCGGGATCACGTCGAAGCGGAACACGTTCTACTTCTGCCGGCTTTGCGTCAGGCCCTCGCTCCGATCGAGCGCAAAACCTATCTCGAATGGGCTGCGGCCAATCCATTGCCGTTTGCCGGAATCGGGCCGGATCGTTGAATTCAAAGAGTTCCAGAGCCTAAGGAGTTGCGGAAGTGAATCAACACGCTATTGCCCCACGCAGTCATGTGCGGATGGTTGAGGCTATCGGCAAAAGGCACGGGAACGGAAAGCCGGCTGCATAATCCGCCTGGCCATCCTTGAGAAGAGCAGCCGAGACAATGAAATAGGCTCGCATTTGGAAAGCGTCATTTTACTGTAGGCGCAGTCGCTTCCGGTTAGTGTGTCGTTCGAAATCCTCGGAGCTTTGACGCAAGGCAGTTTAGATGATGACGTCCACCGATTGAGCCATGTCAATTGCAAACGGCCCGTCCCGCGATACGGTTCTAATAGATTGTAATAAATAGATCTGGAGACGCCCTTATGGTGCTTCAATCGATCGTCGAAATGATCGGGCCGACTAAATGGCGTGCACGTAACGCTGCCGGCTTATGCGCGATTATCCTTGCCATTGCTGCAGTGCCATCGCTGGCTCAGGGCCAGCCCAGCGATAGCGAGCCCTTCCAAGCACCCGACGCGACAAAGCCTAAGAAGCCAGATCCCCAAAATGGGCGTGTCATTGTTCGCGCGCTATGCACAAATTGCCACTTGATCGGAGAGGAACCGACCTCGACTGTAAACGCTGACGTGCCAGGCTTTCCCGCAGTTGCCAACAAGCCGAACCAATCGGCCGAGCACATATCTAACTGGCTTCTCAATTCGCACGGGCCGATGCCGAACGTTCATCTGACGCGAAGTGAACTTAGCGACGTCGCGGCCTACATAATGTCTCTGCGCAGGCCCAAGTCGTAGGCAAGATGAGCGGCAAAAGCGAAAGGAGTGTTCGCACGATTGCCGCGCGCCTTAGCGGCGTCTTGCACCTTGTCGAAATTCAAGTGTCTGAAGCGGAAGTTAACGCGTGTTATGCGTGGATAGCAGCATAGAGGCTGGCGTGACGTGTCAGATCGTCTTGCGCGTCGGTGCACCCGGTTGACGGAGGATGGAATGCGACAGTGTGGGCGCGCGGCAGTCTCGGGACTCCTGTTCTTTTGTTTTAACGGTCCAAGCCACGCTACCGAGGCTCCAAGAGGGGAGGCATTACTTCGCAAAAACTGTGGCCAATGCCATGCGCTGACTGCGGAGACATCGAGTCCGCTCAAGAATGCCCCGAACCTCTGGACACGACTGCGCTCGTATTCCTCTGAGCGTTTGGAGTTTGAACTGTCCGAAGGGATTGGCTCAAGACACAAAGACATGCCGCAGATTCAATTCTCTTCAGATGAGATAGACAGAATTGAAAGTTATCTCGCGGGGGAATGATCAAGAAGGGTCGCGTGTTCGAATCATGTCGCCCCGGCCAATTTCTCGAAAAATTGTCGAACCGCATTCGCTCTGACTTGTCAGCGGCGATCAAAATTCTGCGTTTGGCTGCGCGACGGTCATCAGAGCCGCGGTATTGCTTTTGGACGCGATGTCCTTGAGCGCGGCGATCAGGACGTCGATCTCTTCACTCGGGATGCCGTGCATCGTCAGCTTCCCGGATTATTCGCATAACCCGTCGCGGCGGAGGAAGGCCTTGTTGATCGCCACCGCAGCCTTGGCGCCTTCCGCGATTGCAATCGAAACCATGAGGACGTCGCGCGAGACATCGCCCGCGACGTAGACGCCAGGTACGGACGTTTCTTCGGTTAGGGGGTCGGTCACCACGCCGCCCTTTTCGTCGCGCGCGCAACCAAGTCGCTTCGAGAGATCCGATGCCTGACGACAGCCGGTTGCAAAAAAGAGAGCCGCGCGGGTGAGCGGCGGGCTTTTTTCAAATCTTATGGTCTGCAGATGCCCGTCCTTACCGTCCAGTGACGTGATGCGCTCGGAGCGCAAGGCGATGCCGTGGTTTGCAAGGTTCTTCGCTGTCTCTGGGTTGATCTCGCTGCCGTCGCTGCAGAGGACAACATCGGACATCCAGTGCTTCATCATGATCGCGAGCGCTGCTCCCTTGTCGCCCTTGCCATATGCAGCGACAGGCTTGCCGAAATACTCGAAGCCATCGCAGTACAGGCAATGATGAACGGAGATGCCGTAGAGGGGCTCAATGCCCGGCAATGAGGGAAGCTCATCAACAAGGCCGGTCGCGAGGAGAACTTTGGTTGCCGTACCTTGCAGCCCGTCCTCACATCCGAATTGGAAATGATCGCCAGCCGCAACGATATCGACTACTCGCGTCTGGCACATCTTGATGCCGGGATATTTTGCAAGTTCTCCGCGAGCTACGTCCAGGAGCGCCGAGGGTGGCGATCCTTCGCGACCAAGCAGGCCATGAACTGCGTGAGAGAATCTGTTGCGCGGCTTGTTGTCATCGCAAACAAGAACCTTGCGATGACATCGGCCCAGGATCAGAGCGGCACTCAGGCCAGCGGGACCTCCGCCGACGATCAAGACATCTGTCTCCATGGGGACCTTGCAAACATTGAGGGGGCTCGTCATTCGTTCGGCATAGCCGCCGCGTTCTTGGAGATGCCGGCAGGATATTGCGTTGGAACGAAGAAGGCGAAGCCAAGTTCACATCAGACCTCGCAGACCAGCTCCCGATGATGACAGGAAACGCAAAGAGGGCTCGGCTTTGGCCGCTGCGGCCTTGTGCACCTCGGTGAGATCAACGGGGGTGGCTTTGCTGAGGTTCCTAACCGCTGGCGGATTAAGCAAAGAAGATCGTCACGAAGTTCCGGCGCGCAGATCAGCCTCACCTAGGGGTGCATGGTCGTCTGGGGTCGAACGCGATATCTGTAAAGACCGAGAACTTCAAGGAACGTCACATGGCAAACACCGCGTTGATAGCCGGATCTAGCGGCATTGCCGGCAGCGCTACGGCCGACCTGCTCCAAAAAGAGGGGTGGCGCGTTCTGGGACTGGCGCGACGGCCCTTGCAACAAGATGGAGTCATTCAGGTTGCTGCAGACTTGCTTGATCCGGCCTCCCTGAAGGCCGCGCTTGAGGGCCTTTTGCCGTCTCATGTGTTTCTCGCCAGCTGGATGCGTCAGAGGACGGAAGCCGAGAACATCCGCGTCAATGCCGCGATGGTACGAAACCTACTCGACGCGCTTCGGCCTGCACAATCTGTGCGGCATGTGGCGCTGGTCACCGGATTGAAGCACTATCTCGGGCCATTTGAAGCCTACGGAAAAGGCGTGCTTCCAGAAACGCCATTCCGTGAAGAGCAAGCACGCCTCGACATCGACAACTTCTATTACGCTCAGGAGGACGAAGTGTTTGCGGCGGCGGCGCGCGACGGCTTCCATTGGAGCATCCATCGTCCCCATACGATTATCGGCAAGGCCGTCGGGAATGCGATGAACATGGGAACGACGTTGGCGGTCTACGCCACGATCTGCCGGGAGACAGGGCGTCCATTCCGATTCCCGGGCTCCAGCACGCAGTGGAACAGTCTTACTGACATGACCGATGCGGCACTTCTCGCACGACATATGCTGTGGGCGTCGACAACCCCTGCTGCTTTCAATCAAGCGTTCAACGTCGTCAATGGAGATGTTTTCCGTTGGAGTTGGATGTGGCATCGCATTGCGAGCTGGTTCAACATCCAGGCAGAGGACTTCGACGGCACGGTGCGGCCGCTCGAGCAGCAAATGGCCGGCGACGCGCCGGTTTGGCGTGAGATCTCTTCCCGCTATGGCCTCGCCGAGGCGGATATCGATCGTCTCGTCTCGCCTTGGCACACCGATGCTGACCTGGGACGACCGATTGAAGTCGTAACGGACATGTCGAAGAGCCGCCGATTAGGGTTCAATCTCTATATGCCGACTGACGACGCGTTCTTTGCGCTCTTCAAGCAGCTTCAAGCTGAAAAGCTCATTCCTTGATCACGCCACTTGTCTAGAGCCGCGGTATTGCTGTTTCGGCGTGGATGTCCTTGAGGGCGGAGACAAGGACGTCGATCTCTTCGCAGGTGTTGTAGAATGCGAAGGAGGGGCGGACCGTCGTCTCCTGTCCGAAGCGGCGCAGGATCGGCTGGGCGCAGTGGTGACCCGATCGCACGGCAATTCCGTATTTATTGAGCCGTGCGCCGATCTCTTCGCTCGGGATGCCATTCATTGTCAGCGAAATGACGCTCGCCTTTTCGGGCGCGGTGCCGATGATGCGCAGGCCGGGAATGTCCTTCAGCCGCTCCGTGGCGTAGACGAGCAGCTGGTGCTCGTAGGCGGCGATGTTGTGAAGGCCGATCCGCTCGACGTAGTCTACCGCCGCTCCGAGGCCGACCGCATCGGCGATGTTGCCGGTGCCGGCTTCGAACCTCTGCGGTGACTTGTGGAATTCGCTCCGCTCGAACGTCACGTCGCGGATCATGTTGCCGCCGCTTTGATAGGGCGGCAGCGTATCCATCAAATCCTTTCTGCCGTAGAGCGCCCCGATGCCTGTCGGCGCGAACAACTTGTGGCCTGAGAAGACGAAGAAGTCAGCGTTGAGGTCCTGCACGTCGACCTTCATGTGCGAAACGGACTGGGCGCCATCGACGAGCACGCGGGCGCCGACGCGGTGCGCCATATCGATGATGGTTTTTGCCGATGTGATCGTGCCGAGCGCGTTTGATACCTGCGTGAAGGCAACGAGCTTGGTGCGCGCGTTCAGGAGTTTGCCGAATTCGTCGAGGAGCAGCGCGCCGCAATCATCGACCGGCGCGACGCGGAGTTTCGCGCCCTTCTCAAGGCAGAGCTGTTGCCAGGGAACGATGTTCGCGTGGTGCTCGAGATGGGTGACGACGATCTCGTCGCCGGGGCCAATGTGCTGGCGTCCGAACGTTGCTGCGATGAGGTTGATCGCTTCCGTTGCGCTGCGCGTGAAGATGATTTCTTCCGCCGAGCCTGCATTGAGAAAACGCGCGACCTTGCTGCGCGCGCCTTCGTAGGCGTCCGTTGCGCGGGCTGCGAGTTCGTGCGCGGCGCGGTGGATATTCGAGTTCTCGTGCTCGTAGAAATATTTGAGCCGCTCGATGACCGATCGCGGCTTTTGTGTCGTCGCCGCGTTGTCAAACCAAATCAGCGGGCGGCCGTTGACCGTTTCGCTGAGGATCGGAAAATCGCGGCGGACGGCGCCGACATCGAAGCCTCGTCCGCTGCCGACTGCCGCCGCCGGTTGCGAGGCGCTCGTCGGATCTGCTGCCGTTCGCGGAGCTTGTGCGCCGGTATTGAGAAAATACAAGTCGGATCCCGCTTCGCCCAGAAGCGCGCTGAGGGGGTCCGCAGCGAGAGGCGCGAGCAACGTTCTCAGTTCGGCTTCGAAAGGAATCTCTAGACGATCGTAGTTGTGGGCCGAGCCGCCGGAGCGCGGCGTGTCAATGCCGTTGTGGTCGTTGAGAATTTGCGGCGGCGGTTTTGCTGCGGGGGGCTCGGGTGGCGAGGCTCGGTCGACGCCGGGAAGTGCGCTTGCCGATTGCGGACTTTCGGCCCGCGCAGGAATGGCGTGCGATGCGCCGTGTCCTGAAAGAGAGGGGCCAGCGTCAATGCTCGCGGGCAGAGAACCGGGGGGCGTGCCGATCAAAACGTCGATGCTTTTCAGGTCGATCACGGAGACATCGCGCGCAAATGCCGGATGCGACGGACCGGCGGTCGCTGCGATCCCTGGTGTTGGCGGCGTGACCGGAAGTGAAAATGGGGAGACGTGTCCCGCATCGATGTAGGGCGAGGCTCCAAAGCCCGGCAGCGCAGGTCCGGACCGGCCGCTACCTGGTAGTGAAGTTGGGCTCAATCCGGCTAATCCAGGCGTCGCGCTTCGATCGAATGCGGCGCCTGCGAACGAGGAAGGCTCGGGTGATCCGAGGGGCGATGCCGCTCCAGGCAGCGGAGCCGGTGATGCGGCGGCAGCAGCACTATGCGGAGCCGCGCTCGGTCCAACGTCCACAGGCGAGGCTCCAAAGCCTGCTTGTGACGGTCCAGCCGGATATGGCACCGATTGCCCCGGTAATGCTGCGAAGAGCTCGTTTGCGAGCTTCGTCAGCGCCAGGGGGTCGGGCAAACCTGCCGGCGGGCGAATGCCTCTGTCCTGCCCCAGTGCTGCCGCAGCGAGTGCGTCGATGTCCGCGGTTCGTCCGTGATCAGCTGTAGGCATGGTACTTCGTCACATCCACGTTCTCGAGGACACCGACGGCGTCGTCCGTCAGGATGGCGAGCGAGCAGTAGAGAGACACGAGATACGATGCGATTGCCTGATCGTTGATGCCCATGAAGCGGACGGAAAGGCCCTTGGACAGTTCGCCCGGCAAGCCCGGCTGAAACAGGCCGACGACGCCTTGTTTCGCTTCACCCGTGCGCAGCAAGAGGATGTTGGTCTTGCCGGATTTCACTTCGAGCTTGTCAGACGGAACGATTGGAATTCCGCGCCAGGTGAGGAAGGGTGAGCCGAACAATGTGATCGTCGGCGGCGGCACGCCACGGCGCGTGCATTCGCGGCCGAAGGCGGCGATGGCTTGGGGGTGGGCTAGGAAGAAAGCGGGCTCTTTCCAGACCTTCGAGATGAGCTCGTCGAGATCGTCGGGCGTCGGTGCTCCGGTACGCGTCCTGATCTTCTGGGACGCAGCTGCATTCGGAATGATGCCGTATTCCTTGTTGTTGAGCAGCTCGTTTTCCTGGCGTTCCTTCACGGTCTCGATCGTGAGGCGCAGCTGTTCTTTGATCTGATTGTGCGGGACGCTGTAGAGATCGGAAACGCGCGTGTGGATGTCGAGTACGGTCTGAACGGCGCTCAACAGATATTCGCGGGGGTTGTCGTCGTAGTCGACGAACGTTTGCGGAAGAATGCGTTCATCGCGCAGCGAGCACGCGACTTCGACACTGTCGGCATCCTTCACTTTGTTCACGCGATAGATGCCGGCTTCGACGGGAACCCAACTCAAGAAATGTACGAGCCATCGCGGTGTGATGCTCGACATTTGGGGCACGGTTTTCGTCGCGTTGGCCAATTGCCGAGCGGCGCTATCACCCAAAGCCGATTGGACTTCGTCTGCCATAGTATGCCCACCGTATGCTTCGCTGGAGAATGGAATTCCGTGTACGCTTATTCAGCGTAAGAAGAGGGCGGGTCAACGTCGTTATATTGGAGCGGCAGCTCAGTCCCCCGCAAACGCTCTGATGTGCGTTGCGCTTGCCGCTTGTGTTCGCTGCCGAAAATCATGCGCTCATGATCACGTCGCCACCCCTTCGGAGGTGACGCGTGAACGCGCGCGAGAGAACGAGCGGACCGACTCCGGGATCGGACCACCTGCCGCCGAGGCCGTCAGGCTCTTTGCTATCGCGTCGTAGTGATAGTGCATCGCTGTTTTCACCGCATAGGTGACGAGCAGCTGGGGTTCAAACATGCGGGTTTGGAAGGCGCGGAGCAACTGGGCGCGGTAGCGGCGCGACAGCTCTTTATCATCGATGAGACGGGCGAGGCGGCTGGCGAGGATGAGGAAGGTTACGTAGTCCTTCATACAGCTTTGGACCCACGCCAATCGATGGCTGCGCCAATAGTCGAGCTGATGCGCGGCGTATTTGAAGCCGCCTTCTATGTAGAGGGCATCGAGACGCTGGAAGTAGGCATCCGCCGAATAGCAGTTTTCCGTCACCTTGATTAGGCCTTCGCGCAGCATCATCGGCGTCATGCCGAGCGGAATGACGTTGGTGCCGTAGGTCTCGTTGCCTTTATCACTGTTCAACCGGCCTTCGGCTTTCAGACGGTCGTAAAGGGGCGTCGTGGGAATGGCGTGGAGCAAGCCGATGAGGGCGTTCGCGATCCTCGCCTCAGCGAGAAATCCCGGAAGGACATCGAAGGCTTTCGGTTTGTCGTTGTCGAAGCCGACGATCATTCCGCACCAGACGTCGAGCCCGCGATCTTGAATGCGTTTCACACGTTCGATGAGCGTGCCCGCTCTTTCACGGACGTTCTGGACTTTCTTCGTTTCTAGGAGAGACGCCTCGTCGGGGCTTTCGATGCCGATGAATACGCTTTGGAAGCCGGCGCGGCCCATGAGGCTCATCAGTTCGTCGTCTTCGGCGAGGTCGAGCGATGCTTCGGTGAAGAGAGTGAGCGCGTAGGCATGGTCTTCCTGCCATTTCGCGATCTCGCGCAGCATCGGCTTGATGGCCTTTTTGTTGCCGATCAAGTTGTCGTCGACGACGAAGACGATGCTGATGCCTTCGCGATAGTAGGCGTCGAGCTCGGCAAGCACTTGGGCGGCCGATTTGAGGCGTGGCTTGCGGCCGAACGTGACGATGATGTCGCAAAACTCGCACGTGAACGGGCAGCCGCGCGAGATCTGCATGCTGCCGAACATGTAATGTTTCGATTTGAGGAGATCGAGCCGCGGCAGCGGCAAGGTCGTCATGTCGGTCTTCTCGCGCTGCTCATAGCGATGCGCGTGGCGGCCCGCTTCCCACTCTTTGATGAACTGCGGCCACGTTACGTCGGCTTCGCCGATGAAGATGACGTCTGCGAGATCCTCGATTTCCTCCTGTTCGACCGTCGCCAGGGGGCCGCCCACGACTGTAAAGGTACCGCGGGCGCGCAGCTCTTCAAGAATTTCCCGCATCCGTGTTCCCTGAACGGTCATGCCCGTGACGCACACCATGTCGGCCCGCGCGAGGCGATCGAAATCGAGGTCTTCGACGTTCTCGTCGACGATCGTCACGTCATGGTGTTTGGGAACGAGGGCGGCCAACAAAGGCAGGCATGCGACCGGCAGATTGGCGCGCTTGCCGAGGAGCCCCATACATTTCTCCAGGCCCCAGAAGGACGTGTTGAAGCGTGGGTTGACGATTACGATGTCGGCCATCGCTCACCTCGACAGTTAACGCCGTTTAAATTGCAGGCGATGCTAGCGGGAGCACTCCGAGGCGAATAATACCGTCTCTTGACGTCAAAACTCGGACGGCTGGTTTGGGGTTGCGAGGGTTCCGGATGAGCCAGAAAAACAATCCCACGAGGCGCGGTGAGCCGGCCCGTTGCTCAGCCGTTACGTGTTCATCCTCACAGCGGTCGCCACCGAGGTTTTTCGGAATGGAAATGTTCTGGGGCGTGCTAACGAGACGTGTGCGGTCTTATGATTGGTGCGTGCGGGGTTCGTAAGCGGGGGTTCTATGAACGCGATTGGATTCGCGCTCGGCTTGATTGGGGCGTTCTACACATTCGCGGGCTGGCTTGCGACGCGGGTGGGGCTCACGTCCTTGTTGATGGACTATGCCATCGCTGCCATAGCGGCAAAGAAGCCGAACGCAGCTGAAATTGCGCAAAGCACGTGGTTGATCGGAGCTTCCTACGTGATCTTTCTGGGCGGGGTGGCGCTGCTTCTTCGGCTGAACGTTGCGATGTGGTTGTTTCTCGCCTCGGCGCTGGCGCAGGCATTTTATCTGACTTGGCTCGCGCCCCGCCTTTTTGATCGCGCGGATCCGCCGGATCCCGCTGGGCGCGCAAAGACGCGCAACGCCTTCATTCTTTATCTCGTGGCCACCGCGTTCGTCGTTTGGGCGGGAAGCTCTGGCGAACTTCTCGGTTGGCGGGATGTGCCGGGGCCGCTCCTCGCGGCTGCTGGCGCCGCTGCCGTTGCGCAGCTTGGCTACATTCTCTGGATGACGGCCGGGCCGGGCAGCATGCGCAGGCCAGCCCCTGACTCGTCGCTTGCTTCATTTGACGACGACCCGCCGGATCCATCGCTGTCCCGGTCGGTCAAGGTGATGGCCGACTACCACAGTCATCCGCTATGGGCGATGGACGATGGCCTGTACGGGAATTTCGCGCCTGAGCAGCTCGGGCTATCAGCGGGGCTGACGGCTGATCTCAAGGCCTGGGCAGATGCTTTTACGGCTTCATTGGACCCCGATGAGCCGTCGCAAAGTCTTTGGACGGATGAGCAGCATCGCGCTCATCGGGCGGAGGGCCGGCCGCTCGCTGCTCGTCTTGCGCAGGAGAGGCCGGACCTGAAGATCTACGTGAGGGACGACGACGGTTATATCGTCGAGGCCAGAGCCGACGCGTGACGCTCGCGCAGACCCTGACGTGCCCGGAACGTAAGTTCCGGGGTTAGGGCCCGCCGCATCGTGACGCCGCGCCTCAGGCGGCGATGGCTCTGCTATCCCGCCGCAAACCGAGGCCCAGCGTGATCCACCAGAAGCCGTGCACCAGCAAGTCTATTCCGACTACGAGGCCGAGCACCCACAAGCCGCTGATCGGCCACTTCGACAGAATGACAAGCCCTGCTGCGATGCCGACGATGCCCGAGGCGAGCAACAACCATCCGAACCATTGCCAGTATTCCATGGCCTGGACGATCCGCACGATGCCCGAGGCGATCAGCGCCAATGCGAAGACGAGTGTCAGCGCGATCGAGGCGCCAGCGGGGTTCGTCACCAGCATCAATCCGGCGACAGCATACAACAGGCCAATGAGCAGCCTCCAAAAGAAGCTCCGCCAATGCGGGGCGGAGAAGGACTGGAACACCTCCGATATGCCGGCGATGATCAGGACGATACCGATCAGAAAGGCGCTGATGACGGTGGCGGCGACGACATCACCGAGAACGATGAGGCCGGCGATAATGAATACAGCGCCGAGAAGAATGGCTCCCCACCAACTCGGATCCTCTTGAGGGCGCGTTTCCATGATTGGTCTGACTGTCATGACAAGTCTCTCCTGAGATTCGAAGCGAATTGAGACCGTGAAATTGGCGGCCGGTGCGCTGCCATCGAGACAAGCCGCCGACCGCGTTCTTCAATTATCCGCCTCAGACAGGGCCTGAAGACTGGGCCTGAGCGTCTCACTTGCCGGGGCTGCTGGTGCCCCCCTGTGTCGGCACTTTTTTGCTCATCGAGTTCGTTGCGGGCAGCTTGCCTTCGTCACCCATGCGATGCGACGAGCCGGAGGTTCCGGAGCTCTGGCCCGTGCCGGCTCCCATTTCGGGAACGCGGCCGGACACGCCGCCGGTTGCGGGCAGTTTGCCCTCGTCACCCATTCGGTGCTGTGCGCGGTTTGTCGATGAAGGCTCTTCGGCAAAAGCCGGCACCGCTAGTGCTGTGATTGCGAGCGCGGCAAATGCTGGGGCGAGAATGTTTTTCATTTTGTGGGCTCCTTGGTCATCTGCGATGTCTCCCAAGTCTTCCCGTCTGCGCGTGAGTTTAGAACGCGAGCCCGATCCGCGGCCTTACGGGCATGATTAAAGTTCGGAATAATTCCGAAAGGATGCCGCGCGCGATCCAAACAACCGGCGGCATGAAATTTTGGCAGGCCGCTGCGCCGATTAGGCTGATCCCGGCGAGATTGACGCCGGTGAGGGGGATGGTAAATGCTAGGGTATCGCTCTCATGATTTTTGGATCTCAACGCCTTCGGAGCTGACATGACGGCACGCATCTTCAAGCCAGCCAGAACCGCCATGCAATCAGGCGAAGCGCGTACCAAGGAGTGGGTCCTGGACTTCGGTCCGGCATCGCCGCGCGTGATTGATCCGCTTATGGGATGGACCGGCTCGCGCGATATGCAATCGCAGGTGCGGCTTGAATTCGACACGAAGGAAGAGGCCGTCGCGTACGCGACGCGCGCCGGGATCGCCTACACGCTCATTGAGCCCAAGCCGCGCAAGCCGATCCGCAAGTCGTATGCCGATAATTTCCGCTACGGCCGGACGACGAACTGGACGCATTAATGTTGGCGCCGGCGACTCCGCTTCGCGGAGCCGGCCGCCGGCGCGGGCTTGTGGCGCGGACAGAGCTAGTTAGATTCTGAGCTAATCAGATTAGCGCGGCTCTACGGTTCTTCTCAAACGACCAGTGAGGAGCTGCGTGCGGCCTCGGGGGGCCGCACGCATAATTTCTTTAGCCGAAGAGCGCGACGGTCTTCTGAACCGTCGTCCAGATCCCCCAGCCGAGCGGGATGAGGACCAGAAGCCAGAAGGGCACGGCTTTCGCATCGATGCCGCCTTTGCCGATGCCGTAGCTGCCGGAGACATCTTTCGATGTCTTCTCGTGCAGCTTGGCCCGTTCTTCGACGATTTCAGCCTCCGTCATGTGCCACTTCGGGTTGACGGGCCGCACCAGCAGATTGGCTATGAAGCCAACGACCAGCAGCGCTGCCAGGACATAGAAGATCGGCCCGTAGATTTCAGCGGCAGGAACGCCTTCCGCCTGCCGGGTGTCGTGCAGGTAATTGACGATCACGGGGCCGACGATGCCAGCCGTGGACCACGCCGTGAGCAGACGGCCATGGATCGCGCCAACGAACTGCGTGCCGAACATGTCCGCGAGATATGCGGGGATGGTCGCGAAGCCGCCGCCGTACATCGACGCGATGATGCAGAAGCAGCCGATGAACAGGGCGAGTGACTTCCACTCCGCCGCTGCCGTCGCCAGCACGTAGAGCACGGCACCCAGCACGAAGAAGATGAAGTACGTCTGTTTGCGGCCGAGCGCATCGGAGGAGGATGCCCACACAATTCGCCCGAAGATGTTGAAGAGCGAGATGAGGCCCACGAAGCCCGCCGCGACGCCTGCCGCCTGGGCTGCGAGTACCGCGTCCTTCTTGATGTCGGCGAAGGCAAGTTCGGGCTGTCCGATCAGGGCGCCTCCGAAGGTCTCCTGCAACATTGGTGAAGCGGCGCCGATGATGCCGATGCCGGCGGAGACGTTGAGGCAGAGGACCAGCCACAGAAGCCAGAACTGCGGTGTCTTATGGGCGTTGGCGAGGTGGACCTGGTTCGATGTGATCATCGCATTCGTCGAGGCCGGCGGCGTCCAGCCTTCGGGCTTCCATCCCGCTGGCGGCAGGCGATAAGCGAACGCGCCGATGAGCATGAACACGGCGTAGATCGCGGCCATGACGAGGAAGGTCTGCCAGACGCCCGGATCGCTTTCGGTCTTGAAGTGACCCATCAGCAGCGTGGCCAATGGCGAGCCGATCATGGCGCCGCCGCCGAAGCCCATGATGGCGAGGCCAGTCGCCATGCCGCGGCGGTCGGGGAACCATTTGATCAGGGTCGAGACGGGGGAGATGTAGCCGAGGCCGAGGCCGATGCCGCCGATCACGCCGGCGCCGAGCCACATGAGCCAGAGCTGATGCTGGTAGACGCCGAGCGCGGAGATCACCAGGCCGCCGCACCAGCAGATGGCTGCCACGACGCCGGCTTTGCGCGGGCCTGCCCGTTCCAGCCAGGCGCCCCAGATCGCGGCTGAGACGCCGAGCAGGACGAAGAAGAACGTGAACATCCAGCCGAGATCGAACTGGCTCCAGTTGCAGTCGGTGGCCGTCAGCGCTTTGAGGGTGCCTGCCGCCTTCTCTCCAAACGTCACCGCGCCGGCGGAGCATTCGGGCAAGGGCTTACCGTCGGCACCGAGGAGTGCGCCCTGGAGCGGCTTCCAGAACACGGAGAAGCCATAGGCCATGCCGATGCAGAGATGAATGGCGAGTGCGGCCGGCGGGACGAGCCAGCGATTGAAGCCTGCCTTGGCGATGATGCGTTCTCGAGCGAGCAAACCGGACGCGGATGCGTCGGCCGAGCTGGCTAGTGTCATGCGTTATTCCCCCCCGATGGTCCGAGGCAGTCTCGGCTGCCTTTTTCTCCTTTGTCGCAGGGGGGAAAGACACAATCAACCTGGGTTAGGCGAGATTTGTAATTTGCTTGCGACTAATGCGACTAAGCCGATGGTGACTTCCGTTGCGTGGTTCGCGGCGAAGCCGATGCAACCTGAGCCTTTGTTGGATAACTCGCCCGTTGCAAGCATTTGCGCAGTTTTGACCGTTTGCATGTTCTGCGGGGCTATGGCAGAAACCCGTCTCTTCCGGGCAATTAGAGTCCGTTGCGGGTGTAGCTCAATGGTAGAGCAGCAGCCTTCCAAGCTGAATACGTGGGTTCGATTCCCATCACCCGCTCCAAGCCTCCAGTACAATCTCTAAAAATCAAAGACTTGCGCGCTACTTAGGCGGCTGAAGCATTCTTGCGCGCGGGTGGCTGTTCAAGTGGCGGGAATGCGGAGTACAAAAGAGGTCAAGACTGCGGCTGCAACCTGTTAAGGGATGCGGCTTGTCGAGGTCGCACGGGTTCAGGGGATTACATGGCCAAGTGGCGTCGTCGCGTCCCGTCCGGTCCGGCTGAGCGCCGTCTCATTGCGCTCGATCTTCCTCGCTTCACCAAGCTCTGCGCCATGCTTGCGTCTCCCAATGAAGGCGAGCGCGCGTCGGCGGCGGCAAAGGCTTCCGAAATGCTGAAGGCTGCGGGACTTGGCTGGGAAGACGTCCTCAAGGATGCAAATGCGCTAGTCGAGCATCTGGTGCTCGCCAATCCGGACAACGACGAGGCGCGGGCGCATCGGTTCTGGAAGACGAAGGGATCGGCGGACCAGTCGGGGGCCGGGTCCGAGCCCACGTGAGCGGGCCTCGACAGGTGGCTAGCGATCCATTTCGAAGCCGCGTATCGCCCAGGCGGCTGCCAGGCCAAACAGCCAGAGGGCGATCGGCGGAGCGAAGAGCAGTATCGGCACTTCGATGAAATCGCCACGCGTGGTCAGGCTGCCTTGGACGCCCTGAAGCAGGAGATAGATCGTCCATCCCATGATCCATCCGGCGGAAATCAGGAGCCAAACCCGGAACAGGCCACGCTTCCAGTTCACGGCGGCGGACTCGGCCTTGAAATCCGCTCCAGCCCGGCGAGGAATTCCAAAGTTTGGCATGCCACCCCTCCTGGTTCCGGCGGGAGGCTCGCCCGTTCAGTATGTGAAGAGGACCCGCGCCGCACGTCTCTCACGGTAGCATGGGTGGCAAGGGCGTGCACGTCCTTCAGGGGGCGGGAGGTATGTGCGAGGCGGCTTGTCCGCAGGTTGATGTGATGTAAAGCGGAGTCTATCCCTGTGCGGAGTGCGTTGCGTTTGCCGCGTGGCGGTTTTCGGCGCTCTTCGGGCATAACTGCGACCGTACCTCATGCGAAAACCCTGATTGGCGGATGACCGGATGCCCGATGAACCATCGACGATGAGGCTGCTTGAACTCGGGCCTCATCTGCTTGGCTTTTATGACGGCCGGGTGCCGGGCAAGCGGTACCATTCGGCTGAGCCCAATTGGCTCGATGATGGCGGTTATGCGCTGGGCATTTGCAGCTACGCGATCGTCGACGGCGTGTCGGCGATCGTCTACGACACGCACCTGTCTGTCGCGCATGCAACTTTGATCAGGCGCGCGCTCGAGGCTCGTGGTGTTCGCGATATTCGCGTCGTGCTCAGCCACTGGCATCTCGATCACGTGGCGGGCAATGCCGCTTTCGCCGACTGCGAGATCATCGCGTGCGATGAGACGGCGCGGCTGCTTTTGGAGAAGAGGGCTGAGATCGAAGCGGGCAGCCTCGACGGGCCGCCCGTAATTTCGCCGCTCATCCTGCCGACGACGACGTTCTCCGGCGGGTTGGAACTCAGTTGCGGGAATGTGGGCGTCGAGCTCAGGCCCCTCGACATCCACAGCCGGGACGGCGTCGCGCTCTATCTTCCCGCCGACGGGACTTTGCTGGCGGGAGACACGCTCGAAGACACGGTGACGTATGTCGATGAACCCGGCCGGCTGCAGGCGCATCTTGCCGGCCTTGCCGAGGTTGCGGGCTGGGATTTTTCGCGCATTCTCCCGAACCACGGTGCGGCGGAGCGCATCGCGGGCGCGGGTTACGATGGCGGTCTGATCGATGCGACGCGGATCTATGTGGAGCGCCTGCTCGCCGCTGCAACGGACGAGCGCTGGGCGGCGCTTCCGCTTCAGGCTTTTGTAGCCGAACCTCTGGCGAAAGGTTCGATCGCCTACTTCGAACCCTATGAAGCTGTTCATAGGTCGAACGTTGCCAAGGTGCAGGCAACGGTTCACGGCGTGCCGTAAAGCGCTATGGTTGGGATGGCGCGAGTTTGGCTTCTTCTGATGGACGCACCGTGATGGCTGATGATTTGCGGGTGTCGAAAGCCGGTCTGCTCTTTGCTCGCAATCTCGATTGGAACCTCGTCAAGCTGTTCCTGGGTATCGTGCGTTCGGGAGGGATTAGCCCGGCGGCGCGTGCTCTCAACCGGCAGCAGCCGACGATCAGTGCCGGTCTCAAGCGCCTCGAGGATCATGTCGGCTCACAACTGTTCATGCGGAGTGCCAGGGGCGTTGTTCTGACGCCGGCCGGGCGTGCATTCTTGCGAGCAGCCGAGGAGATCGAAATCTTGATCTCCGGATTGCCGGGCGAGGTCGCGCGCACGTCGGGACGGCTGCAGGGGCTCGTAACGGTCCGTGTCATCTCGGATCTCGTTTCGCCCGCGTTCGACCAAGCCATGCTGACCTTCCACCGGAACAATCCGGACGTGGAAATCCATCTCGATATCGCGCCGTGGCGCGACGTGGTTCTGTCGGTCAAGGACGGCAGCGCCGATATCGGAATTGCTTGCGACACCGCAACAAGTCTGGAGCTTCGTTACCGGCCCATTGGGCGGGAGTGGCAGCAGCTCTTCTGCGGCCCAGGGCATCCTCGTTTCGGTAAAGAGGTGGCAAAGCCGGAAACCTTGGCCGATGAGGTTTTTGTTCTGACGGGTGAGGATGAGCCTGCCGAACTCGCGAGTTTTCGCAAAACGTATGGGTTGGGCGAGCGGACGGGCGGTTCAGCCGAGACGCTGCACGAGGTGAAGCGTCTCATTCAGATCGGCATTGGCATCGGCTTTCTGCCGACGGTCGTGGCAGCGGATGCCATCGAGTCCGGTCAGCTTTGGCCGATGCTCGACCCCGCGGTTCTGCCGAACTATGAGGTTTACCTCATCACGCGCGATGCGAAGCTCTCGGAGCCGGCTCGCGCCCTGCTTGATACGATCGACATGCACATCGATCCAGCTGGCGGCTCAAACCCTGAGCAGGAATTCGAGTGAGTCATAAATCTCATCAATGACTCGTATCGTTATCGGACGGCTTCTGGCGATCGGCCCCTGCTGTCATCGTGCGTCTTATGCAAGAGACGCAAAGAATACAGATCCGCGATACGATCGGTCTTTGGGAGCGCTCGCTGATCGCTTGGCCCGACGGTCGCCAGGACACCACGACCTTCGTCGCATGGCTGCAGGGGCCCAACCTTTTTGCCGATTTGCGGCAACCGGCCAATCCACCCTCATTCGACGGCGTTGCGTGCCTCGGCGATTTGGGCGCGCAGCACCTCGACTGGATGGCGCAGCAGGAAGGATTTGCGGGCCGGTTCGTCAAGGCCGGCGATGCTTTCGAATGGCAGCGCATCATCAATCTCCAGTGTCCCAGCGATGCGGCTGACGCGGGCTATCTGGACTTCGTCGATGGCGTCCTCGTCGAGCGCGGGCGGGATATCGCCTACATCGAGCATTGGCATCGGACGTCGCCAACTTTGGCGCCGCGCTTTGCTGTTCAGCTGCAGGACCAGGACGGCCGCGACGGCTTCCTCGTCAGGGTTGGCGAAATCTTCATGTATGCGAGGGGCCGGATAGAGCCGTTGCCGCACAACGGTTCTCTTTCCGAACTCGTCGCGACTTCCTCTCTGGAGGAGGCGCGAGCGCTCCTCGATTGCGAAATTTCGCTCGGCCGCGAGCGCAATGGTTCGTGGATGATTGGACGGTCGAGCCTGCCTTTCCGGGTTGGAGCCGATCTCGCGCCCAGCTTTTCGATCGATGATGGAGGTCTTGCGATCGCGGACGTCACGGGAGCGGGTCAGGCCTGCTCGAAAAACTGGAAAATCGTCGACCTCGACGTCGACGTTCAAGAACAAAAGTCATTAGGGCAGGAAGACAACCAAGAAGCGCTTTCCTTCCTTCGATCAGTGATAGGGAGAGCCTCATGACTAAGCGTTCGATCCTCACGACCGTCCTTTGCACGGCGGCGATTGTTGTTTGTGCCGGTGCGGCGCATCCGGCGCGGGCGGAAGAGACCTTCAAAGTCGCATGGTCCATCTACACCGGGTATCTTCCTTGGCCCTACGCGCAACACGCTGGCATTCTTGAAAAGTGGGCGAAGAAGTACGGTATCAAGATCGAGCTTGTGCAGGTCAACGACTACGTCGAGTCGATCAACCAGTACACCGGCGGCAAAGCCGACGCTGTCGCTGCAACGACCATGGACGCGCTGACCATTCCCGCCGCCGGGGGCGTCGACACGACCATCGCCATCCTCGGTGACTACTCGAACGGTAACGACGGGATTGTCCTCAAGGGAGAGAACAAAACGTTCGCCGATCTCAAGGGCAAGAAGATCAATCTCGTCCAGTACTCCATCTCGCACTACATGCTGGCGCGGGCCTTCGAGGCGAACCAGATGACGATCGACGACAGCAAGCTACGGAACGTTTCCGATGCGGACTTCGTCGCGGCCTTTCAGACAGCGGACGTCGATGCGGTTGTTGCCTGGAATCCGGGCTTTATGGAGCTCAAGAAGCAACCCGGCGTCAGCGTGGTCTATCAGTCGGGAGAGATGCCCGGAGAACTTGTCGATGCGTTGCTCGTCAACACCAAGGTTCTGAAGGACCATCCGGAATTCGGCAAGGCTCTCACAGGTGCTTGGTTCGAGACGCTCGCCGTCATCAAAGGCGATGACGAGAAGGGCAAGGAGGCCCGCAAATTTATGGCCGAGCTTTCTGGGACGACGGTCGAGAGCCTCAACGCGCAGATTGAAACGACGGCCTTCTATTACGACCCAGCGGAAGGCGCCAAGGCGATCCGTTCGCCGGACATGGTGACGGCGATGGATCTCGTCCGGACCTTCAGTTTCAATAATCAGCTCATGGGGAATGACGCGAAATCCAAGGACGCAATTGGCATCGAGCTTCCCGGCAAGACGCTCGGCGATACCTCGAACGTGAAGCTCCGGTTCGACGATACGTTCATGCAGCTTGCAGCCGACAACAAGCTTTAGGCCAATCACCACTTTCCAATTCAACGGAGCGAGAGGAAAAGATGAGCGCATCTGAAACCTTCCAGAGTATCCCGATTGTCGACGTCACCAAGCTCCGCACCGGTACGCTTGACGAGCAGAAGGCCGTAGCCGAAGAGCTCGGCAAGGCAGCGCGCGACGTCGGCTTTGTCTACATTACGGGCGGTGGGATCGATGAATCGCTTTTCGAAGGCGTTCTCGATGCAACCAAGCGTTTCTTTGCGCTGCCGCACGAAGAGAAAATGAAGGTCTATATCGGCAACTCGCGTTGCCATCGCGGTTACGTGCCGGAAGGCGAAGAGGTCTTCGCGTCGGGCTCCAAGGACAAGAAGGAAGCCTACGACCTCTCGATGGATCTGCCGGCCGATGATCCGGACTACGTTGCGGGCAATCCGCTTCTCGGACCTAATCAATGGCCAGACCTGCCCGGTTTCGCCCAGGCCGTTGATGACTACTATCGCGCGGTGTTCGGTTTGGGACGTGTCTTGTTGCGCGGTTTCTCGCTTGCGCTCGGGGAAGAGCCGACGTTCTTCGACAAGTACGTCACCAAGCCGCCGAGCCAGCTGCGCCTCATTCACTATCCGTTTGACGCCAGCGCGGAAGACCGGCCAGGCATCGGCGCTCATACCGATTACGAATGCTTCACTCTGCTGAGGTCTACAGCTGCGGGTCTCGAAGTCTTGAACGGGGCAGGCGAGTGGATTGATGCGCCGCCGATCCCCGGGGCTTATGTCGTCAACATCGGCGACATGATGGAGGTGTGGACGAACGGCACGTTCGTCGCGACGTCGCATCGGGTGCGGAAGGTTTCGGAAGAGCGCTATTCCTTCCCGCTGTTCTTTGCGGCCGACTACGACACGGTTGTTGCGCCTCTGCCGCGTTTTGCGGAGGAGGGGAAGGCGCTGCGTTCACCGCTGAAGGCCGGCGAGCATCTCTTCGCGCAGACGGCGCAGAGCTTCACCTATCTGAAGGAGCGGGTGGCGCGCGGCGAGCTTGCGCTGCCGCAAGATGCTGCGCCGCTGTCGTCATTCGGTCAGGAGGCCCGGCTAAAGTACTGATGCCTGCGTAGGATCAGGCCCGCTGCACCCAACACGTCGACTACGGAACGTCAGCATTGTGGGAAAGTTTGCGGTTTCGCGAATTGATCCCATAATGTTGGCTGAGGGGCGCTAAGTTTGGTGGGCGGGCCGGTCTCACGCCGGCCCAGGGAGATCCATGGAGCATCGGGCTGATCCTTACGACCTCGAGCGCTTCGTCGTTGCGCAGGAAGATATGTTTGCGCGAGCGGTCGCAGAATTGACGGCGGGGAAAAAGCGATCGCATTGGATGTGGTTCATATTTCCCCAGCTGCGCGGGCTTGGATCGAGTTCGATGGCGCAGACATACGGCATCGGGAGCTACGAGGAGGCGCAAGCGTACGTCAGCCATCCGGTCCTTGGTCCGCGTCTCGCGCATGCGACCGCACTGATGCTCGAGCATCGAGATAAGGCGCTGATCGATATTTTGGGCGCGCCTGATAACTTGAAGTTTCATTCCTCCATGACGCTTTTTGCTGCGGTGACCAGCCACGAAAGTATTTACGCGCGGGCGCTCTACACGTTTTGCAACGGACCTGACAGAAAGACCCTCACGCTTTTGGGGAAGGCGAACAGGGAGGCCTCGTGACCGGGCCCAGGCTCACGATTGCAATGCCGCGGCGGGGAAACGATCCCGACTGAGGGCTTGCGGTATTCTATCAACCACGCATCAAGTTTGCACTTTCTGAGATGCAAGCCGATTACGAGCCGGGCTACGCCACGCGGTCGCGAGGCCGGGTTTTTTTTGCGATAGCCAGCGTTCAGTGGAGCTGGGCTGGGCGACTTCGATGCGACCGACTCCGAACGTCGCGCTTGAGCGATGCAGCGGTCAGATCACCCTTCATATGCTCCCACACTTCGATGCCCCGAGTTTTTGGAACCAGGATTTTTCCATTGGGGCCGGATATGTAATTCGAAGCTCAACCCTTCAATGTTTTGCTTTTTGGAGGGATGGGTCATTTCTTGATATATTGCGCTGACATAAGTCTTTGAACGTGCGTCGCGGGAAAAACTCCCATTGTGTGGCGAAAAGTTTCCCGAAATGTGGATCTGAGTGCAGATCTATCATTTCCGTTCAAAAATTATTCCGGGAATTGTGTTTGCGCTATCGAACGGCTACCAGATCCGGGAAGGTCAGTGCTCGGTCGAGAGATTTCGATCAGCGATGCTGTGGGCGGACGAAATATGCGTATTGGCCAGCCGGTAATAGAGCGGGAAGCAGGGTGTTCTGTCCTGCGGGCCAGCGTTTCTTGCGAGGGGCTCACGCGGCAGAAATTTCCCGACACTCTGTGGTTTTCCGTTCCCGAGAATTTTGGACATCTCTTGCACGCCGCGTTTGAACCGTTCGTTGTTACGCTGAGTTCGCTAGCATCGGCGCGCGGCGAGGAGATTGCCTTCGACGGTGAATTGTCTGAGCAGTTGAGCGTCGGGCTTAATGAATACTGGCGGATTTTGAGCAGGTGGGATCCCGCCAAGTTCAACCCGATCACCGTCAAGGCGACTAGCCTTTCGAGCAGTGCTCCCGCTAAAGAGGGTGTGGCTGCGGCAGCGTTTTCGGGCGGTGTGGATTCATTCTTCACGCAGTACTTGAACTTCGATCGCCCCCCTGGCTTCAGAACGAAGTATGCCGTCTTTATTCACGGGTTCGACATCCCGCTTTCAGAAGCGAAGATCTTCGATGACGCGGCATCTGCTTATGAGGCGGCGCTTAGGAAGGAGGGCGTCGAACTCGTTCGAGTCACGACAAATGCCAGAGCGTTCATTCCGCCGGGTTTTTGGGAGATGGGACACGGCAGTGGACTTATTGGGACGGCGCTCGCATTGTCATCGGGCATCAACCGTTTCTTTGTTCCCTCGTCGAAAAGTTATGGCACGTTGGAGCCCTGGGGTTCCGATCCGCTGACGGATGGGCTGCTGTCAACTGAACGCGTGCACGTCATCCACGATGGCGCCTATTATTCGCGGTTCGACAAGATCAACCTTATGAAGGACTGGGACACCTTCCGGAAATTGGTCCGAACTTGTTACGTAAAGCCGGCCGCATTCGAGAACTGCGGCAAGTGTCAGAATTGCCGAAGAACGATGATGGTTCTTGCTTCGCTTGGCGTGCTTGACCGGTTCGAGACGTTTCCCAAAGTCTCGAGCCCATTCCATTTCGTGACTTGCAATTGGGAAACGCCGCACGAGAAGTTGTTTGGCTCTCAGGCCATCGCACATTCGATGAAGAATGGAAGGTTTGGCTTGGCCGGCGCTGGGATCGTCGCAATGCGTACGAGCCCCATCGCGAAGCTTCTGAAGAAGCAGAAAAAGATATCCCGGAGAATTCGCGGCGCATTCCAGGGGGAGAGCAGAGTTCTAACGAATTGATTGGCCGTGATCTCGATCACGGGAGCGCGCCGAAAGGAAGGCCGGACGAACCAACGAGGAACTTTCGTGCGTTTCGAAACGCACGGGATTGGACGGTTGGAATACAATGGCGAGGGCGCGAGAGGGCGGGGACTACCATGTCTGAAGTTACAAGTCGCAAATTCACATCAGTCTTACCTCAAAACTTGAGTAACTCGAGCCCGCTTTCGGGTGCAACGACGAACCACGTAAAATCTACAAGCGCCCTTGCGGCTCGCCCGGTCCGTGGCGAACAGCCCGGTCGAAAAACTCTCGAGACCAAAACGAGCGTTCTGCTCCTTGGCAACTACCGGCCGACGCTGACGCTTGCGCGCACGCTGTCGGCTTTGGGCTACAACGTCATCATCACACTCGAGCCCGAGAGCGTCGCCCAGTTCTCGCGTTTCGTTGACGAGTGCTGGCACAGTCCGTCCATCAATGATCCGCCTGCATTCTTCGAAGCTCTCGGCGAATTTCTGCGCAAGCGCCCGGATGTCTCCGTGGTTTACCCAGTGCTCGAGGTGTGCTTGAGGCATTTCGCGCGCCACGCCCACCTTCTTCCGAACGATCGCCTCTACGTGAAGACCGACGATGAGACGATCGCGACCTGTTTGAGCAAGCCCAAGATGATGGCGCTCGCAGCCGAGGTGGGTGTCTTGTGTGAGAGGCACGTGGAGGTATCCGATTACGCCGCCCTACGCGCAGCACTTCAGACGATAGGTTTCCCCCTCATTGTGAAGCCTTCGAACTCCAGCGCGCGAATGGGCACACGCAAGGCGGTGATAGCGAGCTCGGATGGCGAACTGTCCGCGGCGCTACCAGAATGGCCTGAAGGTCATAGCGATCTCATCGTCCAAACCTACGTGGATGGTCCTCGCATCAACCTTTATTTCGCCGCTCAGAACGGCGTGCCGATCAGATACCTCGCCGCCGAGATCCTTCGAACGGATGAGGAAGACGGGACCGGCTTGGCCGTCGATGGCCGCACGATCGAACTCGACGCCGAAATCAAAAGCATCGGCGACCGTTTGCTGGGCCGGCTCGAGTATCATGGAATCGGATGCATACAGATGTTGAGGGATACGCGATCCGGAAAATACTACTTCCTCGAGCTCAATCCGCGCATCGCCGGTAATCACGCTGTGCCCGAGCACTGCGGGCTGGGTCTCGGACCGCTTGCCATCGAACTGGCGCAAGGCGCCGCTGCCGACAGCAATCTCAGGATTGGCCCCGCAGGCAAGCGTTATGTCTGGACGTCATCAGCCGTCTACCGAACCTGGACCGCTGCGCGTTCGGGGCGGATCGGCTGGCCGGCTGCCGTGCGAAGGCTGGCGGCAACGATCGGTGCGGCGGCCGTAGCGGATGTGCACATGAATTGGCACAGGCGCGATCCTGTTCCGGCGCTCGCCGAGATTGGCAAAAGGCTGCCGTTCATCCGGCGCGTTAGAAAGCACTATTCGAAACGCCTCAAGCGTATTGTCGACTGAGCAATCGGTGCGAACGATGCGCTACTCCGCGCATATTTTGCGCCAGCCAATCAAGCAAATCGGGGAATGTCGTACTGCGTGTCAACTCAGGGGAAGCGCTTCGAACTCACAATCATTCGCGATGAAGCGGGTCTCTCGGCCCTGAAGCCGGAATGGGAAAGCTTGTTCGAGCGCAGCACCGTGCCGACACCGTTCCTGCGCTATGCTTGGGCGAGGCTCTGTTGGGAGCGGCACAGGAACAGCCCGGTACGCCTCTTCATCGTCGTGGTTCGCGAGCAAGGACGCACGGTGTTGATCGCGCCTTTTGTCGCCCGCCGCCGCAGGCTGATCTTCTATGACCTAGCCTTCTTGGACTCGCTGACGCCGCACTACAACGAAGTTTTGGTCGAGCAGTCCGAGAATGCTCAGGCATATGTCGGCCACCTCTGCGATTTTCTGAAGCGATTGTACCGTCTGCGGAAGCTGCAACTGCAATGGCAACGCGACGACAGTCCGCTATGGCAGCACTTCAAGTCGATCCCAATCTCCACCGGCGAAGACGTTCCCTCGCCCTATATCGATTTGACGAACTTCCCCAACTGGGAGACCTATTACTCCGGCCTTTCAAAAAACCTACGTGACGACCACGGACGCAAGCTGCGTCAGCTGGCCCGAATCGGAACCGTGGATTTTCGCCTTTCGACAGCCGCAACAGTTGAAGCCGATGTTGCGTGGCTCTTTGCTACCAAGAGGGAGTGGCACACGCGGAAACAAAAGCCTTCGGCTTGGCTTTCAGCGCCGGGCACAGAGGAACTGTTTGCTGCAGTGGCTGCCGATGGCATCCGCTCGGGCCGAACGTGGCTCACGGTTCTCTCCGTCAACGGCGAGACGGTGGCGGCATATTTGAACTTCCGCGAAGGTGCGACGCTCTATCTCTCGAAACTGACCTATGATGAGAAGTGGCAGCGTTATTCTGTGGGGCGCGCGCTCATGCTCATGACGATTGAGCATGCCTTCAAGAACGGCATTGAAAAATATGACCTGATGATCAGCGATGATCCTTGGAAGGAAAGGTTCGCGACAGGTGTCGTGGCTACCCGCAACGCCAGGGTCTTAATGCAAAAACGCTTCTGGTGATCTTGAGGCTGCGACGGCGGCATCCTGACAATCGAGCTCGGTCGCGTAGCGCGGCTCGTCGCCATGGCGGCGGCATGTCCGGTCCCCGCCAATAAAGCGATTGTCGGCGGCAACGTCTTTACGCACGATGCAATAAGGAGCGCCGATGAAGGCCTGCGCCGTCTTCAAATCGTTCCCGAGAGCGTCTGGAGCCGAGCCTTGCGCAAGGTGAGGAAAAAGTCCTTTGGAAAGCGTGCCTAGCTGACATGAAGTAGGCCATTGCGGACCTCTGTTGGGCCTCCGGCAAATGGAATTGGATATCGCGTTTAATCCTGGAATTAGCGAGCATTCTCCATATATCCAATAAGCAAGCCTCGCGTGCAATGAACAGTGGATGCTGCATTGCGAGGGGATAAGTTCCCTCACTTTCCATTATCTATTTAATATAGATTTCCGGCGTGCTGAGATGATTCAAATCTCTCGTTTCGGTATGGGGACCGTAAGTGGATATCCAGCGCATTCCTACCTTCTTCATCAATCTTGACCGCGATACATTTCGCCGTGAGCTGATTGAGGAGGAGTTGGCTCGCGCGGGTCTTGCCGGGGAACGGCTTTCGGCAATTGAAGGACGCTCGGTGCCCGATTGGCTGCGGTCATATTATGGTTGCGACCTCAGCGACGCAGAAGTCGGATGCTCGGCAAGTCATCTGGTGATCTGCAAGAGGATCCTAGAGCGTGGGTTGCCTTACGCTCTCACTTTTGAAGACGACGCACACTTGGCGGAGCACAGCAGGGACATCATTGAGGCGGCTATTGCGAATGCTCCGCAAGGCTGGGACGTCATCCGTCTAATAGAATCCTCGTCGCAACCGTTTCAGGCCCTTGCGGAGCTGGGCTTTGGAAGATCTCTCGTTCGGTATCTGCGGGTGCCAAGGAGCACGACGGGGATCATCGTCAGCACGGCCGGTGCGCGTAAGCTCTTGAGCCCCCGCGTCATCAGGGAGCCGATCGACGTTGAAATCAGATGGCCATGGCAGCTCGATCTGAATGTCTACGGAATTGAAGCACCCATCGTGAGTCAGAAGAGCGGCGTCAGCCTGGAAAGCACCATCCCCATCCGGCAACGCCCCAAGAAGTTCAACCAGCTGCAAAGGCTCGTATTCAACGTCAGGAAGTTCGGTCCAGCAGATTATCTTCGGTGTCGCTTCCTTGGGGCCAATGTGGGCGTGCCCGCTTCGCAACCCAGTTTCAGTGCTGTTCCCGAAGCTAGCCGCACCTGACCGCGCGCCGAGGACAACGTATCTGGCGAATGTCCTGTTTTCCCGGGAAACCAAAGAACGGAGCGCGGGAGCACACCTAAGCTCCTTTGCGCCCTCATCACCGGCCGCAAACGAGAAGGGCCGAAGAGGGGCGTCGGCCTCATAGAGAAGCTCCAGGAATGTCATCGTCGAGCCAGCAGTCATCGGATGCAATCCCACCGCCGCTGCGGGTACGTCAGAATGAAAACCGGAGGCTGGTTTTGATTGGTGCCGGCTGAGGGATTTGAACCCCCGACCCCCTGATTACAAATCAGGTGCACTACCACTGTGCTAAGCCGGCTTGCCAAGGAACATCAGCGCCATACGCCGCTACCAGATCTGAGATTCCGGCGGCGAGGGACGCGCCCGCGCTTGATACAGGAGGTTGCGTGCAATGCGCAAGGCGGCGAAGGGGCAACCGGGCATTATCTGGCGCGTTATGCTTGCCTCGGTTGGTTCCTTTCCCGGGCGGAGTTACGGCAGATGCAGTTCACTATCGGGTTCAACGTCGAAGGGCAGGCGGGCCGCGCGACGGTCGAAGGTGACGATGCGCTCGCGGCCGCGCTGAAGCTGAAGGCCGAGCGCCCTGCGGCGAAGATCACCTATGTCCGGCGCCAGAATCGCCGAGGCGATGCCCGTCATCCCGCGCCCGCGGCACTCGGCTCGAATTGAGACTGGCCTCCGGTATGTGCCCGTCGCCTTAGTGGCGGGGGCCAGGGAGCAAAAAAAAAGCAGAGATTGCTCTCTGCTTTCTTCGAGTTGGTTACGGGCACCACCAGATCGAACCGATCGCGAGGCAGCCGCGGCGGCTCCAATCGTGCGGGCGCTTGTTATGGCGATGCCAGCCTTTGGGCGGATGCCTGTCGTGGCGCTTGCGGAAGGTGTGGTGCTTCTTTTTGTGATGGGGCTTGTGGTCGACCTTCTGGATGGCCGTTGAATGTGCGGCGTGGTTTGCCGCCCCAACCGTGAGTGCCGATGCGGACGTGACCGAGACGATCGACGCAGCCGCCGCCAGCAGGGCAAGGTTTTTGATTTTCAAAATGTTCCTCCCGTTGATAACCACGTTAGAACGTCGCTGCGTTCATTCTGGTTCCCTTATCAACGTGACGGCAGAAAGCCAATCCTATCTGCGGTGTATGTGAGACGAGTGCTTCGACATGATCATCGCTGCCGGGTGGTCTGGCTCCTATCCCTCACTTCATGCCGGCCGTTCCCATCATACCCGCTGTTTGTTTAAAGCCTGGGTTGCGCGACGTAGCGGCGTACCGGTAGGGCCACGAGAATGCCGGCCAGGAGGACAGCGCATTCGGCGTAGCGCTTGGCGAGACGGCGCGGGTTGGTGGCCAATCTCCACAGCCATTCCATGCCCAGCGTTCTGAAAAGGCCGGGCGCGCGTATTTGAGCGCCGGCGATGAAATCGAGCGAGGCGCCCGAGCAGATCATCGCGCAACCCAATCCGCGGGCACGGGCGCGCTCTGCAAAGATCTCCTGCTTCGGAGCGCCAAGCGCTACGATGCAGATGCGGGCACCCGATCGTTTGATGGTGTCGATGGCACGGTCTGCCTCGGGGCCCTCTGGATCGAACGTGTGAGACGGCGAGAGCATGCCGGCGATGTTTGAGAGGCCATCCGTCACGTTGGCGATCTCATGGGCTGCTTTCGCCAGTACGACTTCCGTGGAGCCGAACAAAAAGACGGGCAGGCGCGCGTGTGCGGCGGCGTCGATCAATGGCAGAAGCATGTCGGATCCCGTCGCGCGGACGATGTCCGGACTTTGCGTGCGCGCGAGCCACGCGATTGGCGCGCCGTCGGCCGTGACGATGCTCGCTTGGCGGTAGGCGTGCCGGAAGCGCTCGTCACTGCGAAGCTTCACGAGGTGGTCGAGGTTCAATGTGAAAACCGTGCATGGCACTCCGGCTTTCGCACGGTTGAGGATCCGGCTGATCGCGGTTTCCATGTTCGGGGTGTTGATGGACCAGCCGTCGACGTAGGCGAGAGCGCGGGCCGGTTCTTCATTGGCGTCGCCCAATCCGGGATGCGCCAGGTCGAGGGCGGCTGTGGTCATCTGTTGCACTTGGACTCTTCTCATCTGGCTGCCGATTGCTCGGTAGCCAGAGGCGCAAGTCCCATGCCCGCGGGGAGGGCCCCGTAAACGCCCGTTAATTGGAGCGCAGAGCTGTTCGCGGGTTAATGATGTGTTTCATTTTGCGGGTTTGGACGTCCCGTTTTCGAACAACCGCGGGCGCTGGGTGTGGACGCGCGTGACGGAGGGAAGCGCAAACGGGACCTTAGCGAGTGCTGAGCGCTCTGCGCACATATCGCGGAAGCTCCACGTTTTCAGGGGATCTGCGCGCCTGAGCGCGCCACTGCAACTTAAAATCCGCAATCGGCTCAGGCTGGCTGCTGTGGCGGACCGCACGATACCGGGGCGCGGCCCGGGGAATGCATTGGACCCGTAGGGCAGGGCCGTGACCTGCTGGCGTTCTGACGGGAAAGACGATCCGTGCTTGGTAGTATCCGACAATTCGCTTCGCCGAACTTCGTGAAGGTCTCACGTTTTGCGTTGACGCAGGCGGGCATCGGCGCAGCGGCATTCGTTATCGAGCTTGCCAGCATCGCACTGATCGCGCTCGCGACGGGCGCGGCGTACCACTGCTTCGTCTATGGTGAGCAAGGATTGGTTGGGACTTACGCCGCGGTCGGCGGGCTCGCCGGGCTCGGCTATACTTCGGCGTTTCTGTTGCGCGACGAGTACGCGGCCGGCGCGATGCTCGAAGGCGGACGCAGCCCGGGGCGCATCTTTCTGACGTGGGGCCTGGTCTTCACGGGTCTTTCCCTGATTGGCTTTCTGACAAAGAGCACGCACGAATTTTCGCGCGGATGGCTCCTCGTCTTTTTCGTATCCGGTCTTGCCGGCGTGCTCGTCCTCAACGCGGCGTTGAACATCGGTATCGCACACATCATGGCGCGCGGCTGGGTGCGGAGGCGGAAGGTAATGATCGTTGCGCTCGCGAGCGATGCCATTTCGCTCGAGAGGGAAATCAACGAAGGTACCACCGGCTTTTGGGTCATTGCGCGCACGGCTGTTCCACAAAGTGCGCAGCAGCCCGAGGAGATCGATGCGGTTCTGGACGCCGCCGTCGTCAACGCACGGATGCTCGGCATCGACGACGTCGTCATTTCGGATGCGCTCTACGGCAGCCCCTTTGTGGAGCGCGCCGTCAACGCCTTCAACGTTCTTCCTATCGCCTTACACTTGACGACGAGCGGCTTGGTGAGACGGTTCAAGGATGCCCGTATCGCTCGGTTTGGGCAGACTGCTACGGTATCCCTGACGCGGCCGCCACTGGGGACCTTCGAGGCTGCCACCAAACGCGGGTTCGATATGGCCGCAGCCGGCTTGGCGCTGCTCATCCTCAGCCCGCTCTTTGCGGCGATCGCTGTGCTCATAAAAATCGATAGTCCGGGGCCGGTGTTCTTCAAGCAGCGGCGGCGCGGCTACAACACCGAGGAATTTCGCATCTGGAAATTCCGCACCATGACCTCGCTCGATGATGGGGATGTCGTCGTTCAGGCGACTGAAAACGATAGCCGCATCACGACCGTCGGCAACTTCTTGCGGCGTACCTCGCTCGATGAGCTGCCGCAGCTCATCAACGTGCTCAAAGGCGAGATGTCGCTCGTCGGCCCGCGGCCGCATGCGGTTGCGCACGACCGCTTCTTCGAGCGGCGCATTGCGCTCTATCCGCGCCGCCTCAACGTCAAGCCCGGGATTACGGGATGGGCGCAGGTGAACGGTTTCCGCGGCGAGACGCGGACCGAGGAGATGATGCGGCAGCGGGTGGAGCACGACCTCTATTATATCGACAACTGCTCGCTGGGCTTCGATCTCTACATCCTGCTGCTGACGCTGATTTCGCCGAAAGCCAGCCGCAACGCGCGGTGAACTCCGCGAGTCTATCGGCAGAGATGTAACGGCGGCTTCGAATTCAAGCCGCCAGGGCTCGTTGGCAGATGGCATTGAAGCGTTCTTAAGATAGTCTGGGCAACGATTCTTGCTGTTTTCGCGTCTTGCGTTACGCGAGCCAATGGAACCACGAGGGAGTTCACCAATGCGCTTTAAGTCCTTGATGGCGCTGGCCGTGCTTGCGGCCGCTTCGCTGGCGCCCAGCGGGGAAGCCTCTGCGTTTGGTCGCAACAGCCCGGATCTGAGATACCGCCCGTACCGCCCCAATCCTGCGCTGGAGCAGTATTACTCGTACTACTACGATCCACGCGGGTATTATCCCTACTACAACTCCGGCGAGTGGGGCCCACCGATCATCGCTCGTTTCAGAGGTCCGTTGCCGCCGTACTATGCGGCGTGGGGCGCACCGAACCGCCGCTACTATCACGAGGAATGGCACAACCGGCACTATCGTGGTCACCGCCGCGGCGACTGGTGATCTGGCGCCAAGTCATATGATCTGAGTTCGCGCGCCCGTCCGCATTCGGCCGGGCGCTTTTTTTGCGATATCGCCCGCGCAGCATCGGCTCACATTCAGGACATGTTCATAGGTGCTCGGCGAGTATTGGCACAACTCGCGGGATAAGAACGCGTATGAGTTCCTGTTGAAGGGGGTACAACCCATGATGAGAAGATTTGGCAATGCGATGATGGCGCTTGCCGCTGCGACTTCGATGACGCTCGCCGCCATTCCTGACGCGCAGGCGCGGCACGGCCGCGGCGCCGCGGTCGGCGCAGGCGTTGCTGCCGGCATTATCGGTCTTGGCATTCTTGGTGCGGCTGCGGCTGCGCGTGACCGTCCGCGCTACTATTCGCGTTATGACGACGGTGCTTGCTATCGTGGTCCTCTCGAGTGCCGCTGGACGGGCCGCCGGTGCTTCGAAAACGAATTCGGCGACACGATCTGCCGTGGCGGCCGTGAGATCTGCGAGCGCCCTCTCATCTGCGATTGATCGTGATCGATTGCTGAATTGATTTAACGGCTGGCGCGGGAACGCGCCGGCCGTTCGTTTTTCGCGTTCATTTTCTGCGGGCGAGGAGCGCGGTGTGAAGCGCTATTGCCGCCGCGTTGGAGACGTTCAAGCTCGCGAGCGTGTCGTCCGTCGTGATGCGGGCGAGGCTGTCGCACGTCTTTCGAGTTAGCTCGCGCAATCCTTTGCCCTCCGAGCCCATCACCAGTGCGGTCGGTTGCGACCAGTCGAGGCTTTCGATGCTTTGATCGCCCTGGCTGTCGAGACCGACCACGGTGAAGCCCGCGGCTTTCAATTCATCAAGGGCGCGCGAAAGATTGGCGACGAGGGCGACGGGAACGAGTTCCAGGGCGCCTGATGCAGACTTTGCGAGGACGCCGTTGAGGGGCGGACTATGCCGGCGCGTCATGACGAGACCGCTCGCGCCGAACACAGCGGACGACCGCAGGATCGCGCCGACGTTATGCGGATCCGTCACCTGGTCGAGGACGATGAGCGGGCGCCCGCCCGCCGATGCCGCCAGATCATGCCAATCCGGCTCGGGCAGGGGCTCCACGTCGAGAGCCGCGCCCTGATGGACCGTATCGGACCCTAGGAGCTTGTCGAGGTCACGGGGCGTCACCCGCTCGATCGGATGCGTGATGGTACCGACCGCCTCCAGGAGGCGGCGTTCGGCATTCTCAGTCAGGAGAACGCGCAAGACGCGTCGCGCCGGGTTTTTCAAGGCCGCCTCGACCGCGTGGAGGCCAAACAGACGAATCGGGCCATCCGCGTCGTCCGCGCGGCCACCGGCGTCCCTGGAGCGCGCGCTGGGATTGAAGCCCGATCTGGGCTGGCGGGAGGAAAAGTCGCCCGAGCGCTTCTTATCGCGCCACGGTTTGTTGAATCGCGGTTTTTGCAGGGGTCGCCTCGATAAATTGGTCGTTGTCAGCCCGCCGAAATGCACTCTGCGGCAACGGGATGCTGGGCTGAAGCGCACATTGCAGCTTTTCTGATTGACATGAAAGGCCCCCGTGAAGATAACGCGGGCGAAGGCCCTGCCCGGTTGGCAGGGCGCTTTCATTTTCTGAGCCGCATCAGCGGCCTGGGAGAGGTGCCCGAGTGGCTAAAGGGGACGGACTGTAAATCCGTTGGCTTCGCCTACGCTGGTTCGAATCCAGCCCTCTCCACCAATGACTTGTTTCAGGCAGTCACCGTTCTCCTGAAATTTTAAAACTTCTCCGTTCCAACAGCTTCGTTCTTCGCGGTCGTTCGAGGACGCCGACGATCATCCATTGCACCTCACGGGAAGCGCCGTTGACCTTGACCATATGCCGGTTATGGTTATGTCGAGCACATTGGGGGGATTCATGAGGAAGCTGTTGCTGGCCGTTCTCGGCCTATTGGTCACTGGTCCGGCGTTTGCGGAGGCGCCTTGGGACGCATTGGCCAAGATTGAGAGGCAGCTGCGCCCGCATTTTCCGATGGCGAATTTCGAAGAGTTCGAGTGCGCGGACAGCGACGGCACCTACTTGTGCAAGAATGTCGTCAGCTTCGGTGAGTTCGGCATCAATTATCTTCTTAAATTTTCCCTGGCCGGTGAACTCACATCGGCGATGCTCATGATGGCGGGACCCGCATATGTTGCGCAGGACGATCCCGCGATGACGAAGTTGATGACGATGGCGTTTGGCGAAGCGTCACTTTCTGTTTTGGAACTGACAGCATCTCCTATTCCCGTAGGCAAGAGATTAGGATTCATTACCAAAGCCATGGGAGCCGGCGATGACGGAGTCGTCCGCAATGGGTGGCGCTATAGCGGCGGAGCTGGCTTTATGACGACGTTTATGGCCGAGAAGGTCGGCCGCTGAACGGGCCGCGCCGAAAGGCCGGGCATCGCTGGGCTGGCCTGTCGTTTATCCCATCATGAGAGGGGAACAGAAGCGCACTTGCAGTCCGATCACGATGGGCCGATGCGCTTCCGTTCCTCGTGGGTGAGGGTGATTTCAGGCAACGGCCTGGGCGCGAAAAGCGCCGCCGGGTCCTTGTTACGTCAGCGAGCATCGCGAAGAGCTGCGCCCTTTCAAGCTCCCGTAGAGCAGGCGTGCGCGCTTCTCCTTCGATCACAGTGCCGAGGCCCGACCGGAGATCGCAGCGTAACCCGCCCTGGCTGCCGCCAACTCACTTCTTCCATTTCAACTGGGTGTTCAAGAAGGACCGGAGGTCGCCGATTGCATGGACTGGATCGAAGTCCTTCAGGATCATCGCGCGTGCGAACACGCCGTCGAGATAGGTGGAAATGAAGCTCGCCGTCTCTTCGACGTCGAGATCGCGGAAATCGCCGCGCGTTACGCCTGCTGCAAGCGCGGCCTTCAACACGTCCCGTTCATCGACATAGAAGCGCCTGATCGCATCGTCGATACGCACGTTCCGTTTTGATGTCTTGGCATAGTCGATGCCGATCTTGATGAGCTTCGATATCGTCTCGAATTCTTTCACGTGCGTATCGAGCCAGCCGTATATGATGTCACGGGGATGCTCCAATCCCTCGCGCGCCACGCGGAACTGCTCGAACGCGCGTTCGACGGCAAGCGTCACCGCGCGCCGGAACAAATCTTCCTTGCTGCCGAAGTAGTAATAGATCAGAGCCGGATTGAAGCCCGTCGCAACGGCGATGTCCTTCGTCGTGACGGACGAAAACCCGCGCTCGGCGAAGAGGTCGAGCGCGGCTGCGCAGATTATCATCTCCGCATCGGGTGAGTCGCCGTTCAATCGTGGCCTGCCGGCGCGCACCGGACGCCGCTTGGGCGCTCCTTTGGCCTTGCGTGGCTTACGTTTGCGTGCGGCTACCGATGAACTGCCTTCCGTTTTCAACCTCGTGGCTCCCCTCAAATCACCATTTGCGGCGTTCCTACCAAACTCGAAGGTCTTGCATTCGTCGTGCCTTGAGAATGTGCGAGCTGGTGCAAAGATTGTTCAAAAAAGCTGCATTTTGCTGGCCTCAAACACTTGCCTGCGAATATTAATTAAGCGTTTAATTAGTGAGGCTCAAGCGGGACTTCGACAACGCTCAAAGTCATCGCCAAAAGCCTGAATGACGAGCGTTTGGCCGATACGGAAGAATTTGGATGGATGCTTCGCCTCTGAAACTTGAAGCCCCGCAGGCAAACAAGCCCGCACGTAAACCGCCCCCAGCTAAGCGCCAATGGACATTGCGCGGCACGCTCACGAAGCGCCAGTACGCGCTCTACGCCTTCCTCGGGGTGGCTACGCCGATCGTTGTCTGGGCGTTTGTCAACGAGGCCGGCATCGTACCGAAGATGTTCATGCCCGGTCCGATCGACGTCGTGAATCGCTTTTGGTCCTGGATCGTGAACGAAGGCTTCGCCGGAGACTTGGCGATTAGCGTTCAGCGCGTCTCACTCGGCTTCCTTGCATCGCTCATCATCGCGCTTCCGCTCGGGCTCGTCGCAGGCACGTTCAAGCCGGCTGAAGCGTTTCTCGAGCCGGCGATGGATTTCATACGGTACATGCCGGCCGTCGCTTTCGTTCCGCTGATGATGCTGTGGTGCGGCGTCGGCGAGAATTCGAAGGTTGCCATTATTTTCGTCGGCACGTTCTTCCAAATGGTGCTGATGTTTGCGGACGACGTTCGCAAAGTGCCGATGCAGCAGATTGAGGCCGCGCAGACGATGGGCGGCACCCGGCGTGAAATCGTCTACAAAGTCATCTTCCCCTCGGCCGCGCCTGCGATGCTTACCACCTGCCGCATCACACTCGGATGGGCGTGGACATACCTGGTCGTTGCCGAAATCGTCGCCGCGAACTCAGGCCTCGGCTACGCGGTGCTCAAAGCTCAGCGCTTCCTGCAGACGGACAAGATCTTTGCCGGCCTGATCGTCATCGGATGTCTCGGACTTATCCAGGATCAGCTGCTGCGTGCGCTGCATCACGCTCTCTTTCCTTATCTCCGGAGGCAATAGGCGATGACCAAAGCCATCGAGATCAAAAATGTCGTCAAGGTTTTTGAAGGCAAGCGCGGTAGCAACCTCGTACTCGACAACGTCAGTCTGACGATCGAGGCCGGTACCTTCCTGACCATCGTGGGTGCGTCGGGCTGCGGAAAGTCGACACTTCTCCGCATTGTTGCGGGCCTTGAATCTGCCGACGACGGTATCGTCCTCATCGGCGGGAAGCCGATCACGGGGCCCGGCGTCGATCGCGCCATGGTCTTTCAAGATTACAGCCTCTTCCCGTGGCTCACGGTGAAGCAGAACGTCCTCTTTAGCCGCCGTCTCGTGGCGAACAGCCATGACAACCTCGCACTTGAACGGGGTGCCGAAGAGGCACGCGCCTCGCGCTTGATCTCGCTCGTCGGGCTTGCCGCTTCGCAGGATCTTTACCCCTCGCAGCTTTCAGGCGGTATGCGCCAGCGCATCGCCATAGCGCGCGCTCTGATGTCGAAACCGTCAATCATTCTGATGGATGAGCCCTTCGGAGCACTCGATGCGCAGACGCGCGAGGTCATGCAGGATCTCGTGCTGGACGTCGTCGAGCAGGAAGGCACGACGATCATGTTCGTGACGCACGATGTCGAAGAAGCGATTTATCTCGGCAAGCGCGTCGTCCTCATGTCGCCCCATCCGGGCCGGATCGACACGATCTACGACGTGCCGCTCCCGGACAAGCGCGACGGCGAGATGCGCGTCGATCCCCAATTCTTGAAACTCAAGCGGACGGTGATGGACCGGATCCGCGAAACGGTTGGCCTGTCGCTCGACAGGTCTGCATCGCGAAGCGTCGAAGCCGGTGCATGACGCCCGGTACCTTAACGGAGGAGTATACCAGACTATGCGTAGGCTTTTGTCACAACTGCGGACTGTGGGAATGGGCGCAGCGGCTGCGTTGGCTGGAATGGCGTCCATGCACGCCAGCTCCGCACGCGCCGAAGAGGTGAATCTCGCGACAGTCGCATGGATCGGCTACGCGCCGTTCTATGTCGCGGCTGAGAAGAACATGTTCGAGAAGTACGGCGTCAAAGTCGCTCTCAAGGACTTCGCTGATCCGGCGCTTATTCCTGCGGCTCTTCAGAGCGGCGGCATCCAGGGCGCGATGTACACCTACGATCAGGTGATCAATTTGGTCGCCAACGGGAACGACTATCGGGTCGTGATGCCTATCGATTATTCGAACGGTGCCGACGCCATCCTCGCCGAGAAGTCGATCAAGTCGATTGCTGACCTGAAAGGCAAGAAGGTCGCCTATCCCTTCGCAACGTGCGACAACCTGCTCGTCGCCTACGCGCTGCAGCAGGCTGGTCTGACGGAAGCCGATGTCGAAGGCCTCGACGCGACGCCTGAGAGCGTTGCCGCGGCCCTCATGGGCGGTGCGGTTGCCGGCGCTACGTACGAGCCCAACGTCAGCAAGATCCTGAAGCTCGAAGCCAACGGCGGTTACCACGCGCTCTACACATCGGCATCCGCTCCGGGTCTCATCACCGACGTCCTCTATTTCTCGGCCGACTACATTGCGAAGAACCCGAAGACGGTCGAAGCTGTGATCAAGGGCTACATCGATGGCATGGCCTTCCTGAAGGAAAATCCCGACGAAGCCTACGCGATCGTCGCGAAATACTTCTCGACGTCGGTTGACGACGTGAAGGAGCAGGCGAAGGGGGCCTACAACATTCCCGTCGCCGAGATGTCCGGATATTTCGCTCCGCGCGAAGATGCCAAGTCGTTCTTCACTTCGGGCAAGCTGATCGCCGACGTCCTCATCAAGCGGGGACAGATCAAGGCTGAGCCGAAGATCGAGGACACTTTCGACGCGAAGTTCGTCAGCGCTCTCGTCGCCGCGAAGTAACCAAGCAACAGACGAACCGGCGCGGATTGGCGAACAGCTAACGGCCTTGCCGCGCCGGCTTCAAGCCCCCAACACCTAAAACGGACACGGAGACTATAGGACAATGGACGCCATCGTGAACAAAGGGCGCTCGCAGCTTGAAGACCAGCTGGTATCGCAAGGGGTGAAGTACCTGCTCGCCAGCTACGTCGATATGCATGGCGTGTCGAAGGGCAAAGCGGTGCCGGTATCGCACCTGGAACGCATGCTCGGCGGATCGGAGCTTTGCACCGGCGCGGCTCTCGAAGGCGTTCCGCAGGACGTCAGCGACGAAGAAGTGGCTGCACATCCCGATGCGGCCTCTTGCACCGTTCTCCCTTGGAAGAACGATGTTGCGTGGTTTGCAAGCGATCTGTGGTGCCGCGGGCAGCCGTTCGAAGCCTGCAGCCGCAACATCCTGAAGCGCGTGCTCGCAAAAGCCGACGCAATGGGTTACGGCATGAACCTTGGCATGGAAGCAGAATTCTTCGTGCTGAAGGACGATCCGGTGCTCGGCTTCAAGCCGCTGTCGGAGCGCAAGCATCTCGAAAAGCCCGCTTACGATGTCACGCGCACGCTCGACAACATGGGTTGGATCGGTGAACTCGTCGACGCCATGAACGGGCTCGGCTGGGATGTCTACAGCTTCGACCACGAAGACGGCATCGGACAGTTCGAAATCGACTTCCGTTACTTCGATGCGCTCTCGATGGCGGACAAGTTCGTCTTCTTCCGCCTCATGGCGCACGAGATCGCCCGCAAGCACGGTGGCTTCGCAACCTTCATGCCGAAGCCCTACGCAGACCGGGCCGGCAGTGGCGCGCATTTCAACATGTCGCTCTCGGATAAGAAGACGGGCAAGAACCTGTTTGCCGATCCGGCAGATCCGCGCGGCTGCGGGCTTTCCAAGCTCGGCTACCAGTTCCTGGCCGGTGTCATGAAGCATCTGCCGGCGATCTGCGCCGTGGTTGCTCCGACCGTGAACAGCTACAAGCGCCTCGTTCTAAAGGGCTCGATGTCGGGCTTCACCTGGGCGCCAGTGTGGGCCTGCTACGGCAACAACAATCGCACCAACACGCTGCGCATTCCGCAGGGTGGCGGCCGTGTCGAGCTCCGTGCAGCAGACAGCGCCTGCAATCCGTACCTCGGTGCAGCGCTCGTTCTTGCCGCCGGTCTCGAAGGCATCACGAACGAACTCGATCCCGGCGATCCGCACACCGAGAACATGTATCTCAAGAGCGAAGCCGAGCTCAAAGAGATGGGTGTCTATCATCTCCCGCGCACGCTCGATGAGGCCGTCTCGGCATTCGATGCCGATCCGCTGAGCGAAGACGTGTTTGGCGCCGCGATGAAGAAGACGTGGGTCGATTACAAGCGCGATGAGTGGCTGAGCTACCTCAATCACGTTTCCGACTGGGAACGCGCCCGTTACCTGAAGTTCTACTAAGGGCGCGCGGATGAACTGGGCGGAAAGAACCTGGAGCGAACTGCCGGGTGACTTGGCGAATGCCAAGCACTCGGCGATCCTACCCGTCGGCGCAACCGAGCAGCACGGTCCGCATCTCGGCACAGGCATGGACTACGTTCTGGCAGATCGCCTCTGCCAGAAAGTGGCTGAGCGGACGAGCGTTCCAATGCTCCCCGTTCTGCCTTACGGCTGCTCGGTCGGCCATAGCCGCCGTTGGCCCGGCACGATTGCTCTTCAGCCGATAACGCTGATCAACGTCGTGAAGGAGATCGGCGACTGGGCTTATCACAGCGGGGTGAGGCGGCTCTTCATCGTCAACAGTCACGTGACGAATGCAGCACCGCTGAGATGCGCTCTCGAGATGCTGCGGGCCGAGCATGACGATATGATGATCGCGCTCATCAACACGGCGACTGTCAGCGAACGTGTGCGCGCTGCGCACTTTGCTGACGGAGATGATTGGCATGCGAATGCGGCCGAGACGTCGCTCATGCTCGCATCAGCTCCTGAGATCGCGCGGCCTGAATTGTCGGCGAGCTCGGATGATCCGGATCGCACAGGCGGGCTCGTTTTTGCGCACCCTGTTAACAGAACGAGCTTGAACGGGGTCACGGGTAAGCCAAGCCTTGCGAGTATCGATGAGGGCAGGCAGCTTTTCAGCTGGATGGTGGAAGATCTTGCAGCTGTCATCGAGCGAGGTAAGTCCGAACAGCCGCCGCTCGATCGATCGTACTTCGATGGACCCGTGACGAGCTGATGTGCAGCTTACCTGCATATAACAATTAAGGTGGCGGCAGGGGTTCGTCCCGAGCCGCCACTTTTTTGATGTTGCGTCCGCTAACCCTCATGCGACTCTGAATTGAGTGCCCATAAGGCCGAGCTTCGCTGGGTGCCGCATATGTCTGGGCGTACATTGGCAACTGCGCTGCGGTGCACCTAAGCTCAACTCCCACATATGAATTTGCGTTCGGTTACGCAAAGTTTGCGGAACCTTTTCCAAGGCCGACAGGTTTGCCAGGGCTTGTTTAGGCTGGAATGGGAATCATGTGCGGACTGTGCGGAGAAGTGAAGTTCAACGGGACAGCTGATCCCGCCATAGCATTCAAGATGGCGAACCGCCTTCAGCATCGAGGTCCTGACGCCGGCGGGGTCTATTCCAACGACCGCTTCGCTTTCGGTCATCGCCGCCTCAAAATTCTTGACCTCTCTTCTTTGTCCAGTCAGCCGCTGATCGATGGCGAACTTGGGCTCGCTTTGGCCTTCAACGGCTGCATCTATAACTTCAAAGAACTTCGCGAAGAACTCACACTGCGAGGGCACAGGTTCTTCTCCGGCGGTGACACCGAGGTGATCGCGAAAGCCTACCGCGAGTGGGGCACAAAATGCGTCGAGCGGTTCCAGGGCATGTTCGCGTTTGCGATCATGGAACTTGCCAGCGGGCGTCTTGTGCTGGCGCGCGATCGTCTCGGCATCAAGCCGATGTATATCGCAGAGTCGGGTGATGCCTTGCGCTTCGCATCAACGCTGCAGGCTCTCCTGGTTGTTCCTGGCGTCGACACATCGATCGACCCGGTCGCGCTGCATCATTATATGAGCTTCCACGCGGTCGTGCCCGCACCTTTGACGATCTTCAAAGGCATCAGGAAGCTGCCGGCAGGGACAATCCTGACAGTCGAGCCGAACGGCACGCGCTCCGAACATGTTTACTGGAGTCTGGGCGGCAAAGCTCAGGACAGCATCAACGCTGACGAGCGGGAAATTCTGGAAGAGGTGCGGGAGCAGTTTCGCACCGCTGTTCGGCGCCGGACTGTTGCCGATGTTCCGACGGGCGTCTTGCTCTCGGGCGGTCTCGATAGCTCGCTGATAGTTGGTATGCTGGCCGACCAGGGAAAAGAGACGAAGACGTTCTCGATTGGCTTTGATGCGGTCAACGGCTTGGCCGGCGATGAATTCCAGTATTCGGATATCGTCGCGCGCCACTTCGGTACCGACCATCATCGCATCGTGATCGATGGGCGCGAGACTGTCGAGGCGCTGCCCGGCGCGATTGCTGCCATGTCAGAGCCGATGATGAGCCACGACTGCGTCGCCTTTTACCTTCTATCGCGGGAAGTCTCCAAATGCGTGAAAGTGGTACAAAGCGGCCAGGGCGCGGACGAGGTGTTCGGCGGATACCATTGGTACCCGAAGCTGATGGACTCGAACGATCCGTCCAGCGATTACGCTGCGTTGTACTTTGATCGTGATCATAACGAGATGCTCAGGGCGCTCGATGATCGATACCTCGGCCGCGATTACAGTGGCGATTTTGTTGCGCAATATCTGGCTGATGCCAAAGGCTCAGGGATCGATCGCATTCTTCAGCTCGACACCTCGATCATGCTTGTCGACGATCCCGTGAAGCGCGTCGACAACATGACCATGGCGTACGGTCTGGAGGCGCGCGTGCCGTTCCTCGATCACGAACTCGTGGAATTCGCAGCGCGCATTCCCGCTCCGCTGAAAGTCGGCAACGGCGGCAAGTACATTCTGAAGGAAGCCGCGCGCGGGATTATCCCGGATGAGGTGATCGACCGGCCGAAGGGATATTTCCCGGTTCCAGCGTTGAAATACATTCAAGGCCCGGTCCTGGATTTTGTGAATCAAACGCTCACGAGCCGAGCTGCGCGGGAGCGTGGAATTTTCAAGCCGGAGTATGTGGAGTCGCTGCTTCGAGAACCTGAGAGCTGCCTCACTCCGAAGGGGCACTCCAAGCTGTGGCAAGTCGCTGTCCTTGAGGCATGGTTGCAGACCAATGGCATCTGACGTGAACGGTATATGTCATAGTCCCGGGTCCGAGGCGCTGGCCAACGCGCTGCGTGAGCGCGCCGTGGCGGAACCCGCCGGCTTTGCATTCGGCATCGAGGAAGAATATTTTCTCGTCGATTCGACGGGCAATCTTGCCTTCATCACGCCGGACAGCCTTTTTGAAAGCGCGAAATCGGCAACCGAGGGACAGGTCGATCGCGAATTCCTGCAGTCGCAGGTCGAAATTGCGATACCGCCTCAGCTCAAGATGTCTGATGCGAGAACCGAGCTGTCCTATCTGAGGAGGGTTGTCTCACAATACGCGAAGGCTCACGGCCTGCGGATCATTGCGTGCGGAACGCATCCGACGGCGAATTGGGAGCAGTCCGTTCAGTCACGCAAGCAGCGCTATGACAAAGTCATGGACGATTTGCAGATCATCGGGCGGCGAAATCTGCTCTGCGGCATGCACGTTCATGTCTCCGTGCCGGATCCGGCGCTCAGGGTTGAATTGATGCGGCGGATTACACCCTTCGTGCCGCTGTTCATCGCGCTTTCGACGTCGTCGCCGTTCTGGCAGTCCCATGTCACGGGGCTCCGCGGCTACCGGCTTGCGGCCTACGACGAGCTGCCGCGAACGGGCATTCCGGAGTACTTCAGCAGCACGCACGAATATGAGGCGTATGTTCAGGCGTTGGTAAACGCTGGCGCGATCGAGAGCTCGAGTTCGCTGTGGTGGACTCTACGTCCGTCCGCCAAGTATCCGACGCTCGAGCTGCGGGCGCCGGACTGCTGCACGCGGATTGACGACGCCATCGCCATTGCGGCTCTTTATCGCTCTCTCGTCAGACACTTCGTGTTGCGGCCCAATCTCGGGCGGCCGCCGGACACGGTTTCCAGGGCCTTGGCTGTCGAGAACAAGTGGCGAGCGCAAAGGTATGGGATCCACGGGACATTCGCCACGGAGGATGGCCCCATTCCCGTGCGGGACTTCTTGGATCGCACTCTTGCCATGATCGAAGAGGATATCGGCGCACTTCAGTGTGCGGATGAGATCGAGCGTTGCCGGACAATCGCCGCAGAGGGCACTTCGGCGGACTCTCAGGTGGCCATCTATGATAGGAACAGGCAGACGCCGGAAGCGTCCGATCCTTTCGCAGCTGTGATCGATTGGATCGCCCAAACGACTGTTTCAGTTTGATGGACCTCATATGTGCCGTTGGATCGCTTATCGGGGCGCGACAGTCGCGCTGGAGCATTATGTCACTCGCCCCAGCCATTCGCTGATTTCGCAAAGCATACGTGCTCTTGAGTCGACAGCCGCGACCAACGGCGATGGGTTCGGTCTCGGCTGGTATGGCGAACATCCCGAGCCTGGCCTTTATCGCGAGATCCAGCCCGCTTGGTCTGATGAAAATCTGCGCTACCTCTGCCGGCATCTCCATTCCCACTTATTCTTTGCGCACGTCCGCGCGGCCACCGGGACAGCGGTGACGAGACAGAATTGTCATCCGTTCGCGTGCGGGCGATGGCTGTTCATGCACAACGGCTTCGTCGGTCCTTGGACGCGTGTTCGCAGGAAGGTGGAAGCCTTAATTCCCGACGCGCTCTATCCATCGCGCGTCGGCACGACGGATTCCGAGGCGATGTTTCTGGCGATCCTCGGGCAGGGGTTGATATCGTCCACCGGAACGCCGGATGTTTTGGCCGCGACCGAGAACGTGCTCGGGAAGCTTGCGGATATGATGGGTAGTGAGCCGTTGCGCTTTACGTCGGCGCTGAGTAATGGCCGCGATCTCTACGCATTCCGTTATGCGATCAACGACAGAGCCAACAGCCTTTATTATCAGGCGTCGGAAAACGACGTCGTGATCGTATCCGAGCCCATCGATGGCGAGCACGGCAACTGGAAAGAGGTTCCGGAAAACTCGGCCCTCGTATGCCGCTTTGGGCAGCGCGTGGAAATCACATCGCTCGTGCCGGGCAAGCGGATGGCGGCGGCTCAAGGCTGAGCCCACGCCATTGGCATCGAAGCGTCTGATGAAGTTGCCAGATCATCTCCTCTCGGATGCGGACCAGGGAACGGACCCAACTGAGCGATGTTCCCCAGTCACAAAGACAGGAGAACAACATGAGCGCAAAAGCACCGCCAGTGCCTGAGGAAAACCGGAGCCACGCGGGGACGGGTTCGAACCCGTCTGAAGCGAAGCAGCAGAAACCCGACGACCGGCAGCGAAAACTTATCCGAGCAAGGCCGGCAGGAAAACATCCATCAGAACACGACCCACCAAGGCCGGCGGCAGGAACGCTGAGGCTTTATCGGCTCGGCCGCTGGCCGGCTGCCGAGCCGTCCCACGGGGAAACATCCCAGCTCTGCCCAGGCAGCAGGTGTGCGGGCCCTTTCCGACCCGGCCCGTAAACATGTCAACTCAGTTGCGGCTGCTTCCGGCGGATCACGGTGGCCGGAGATGCCGGTGATGGCTGCACACGCCCGGACACTCTCCCGATCAGGTGTCCCTTTGGGTAATCCTCTTCAGAATCTCCCCCGTAGAATCTGCCCAAGTTCAAATACTCTGTGTTATGATCAGTTGGTCCGCACGACCGGTCGACTTTGACGGACTTTAGTCATTAACCAGTCAGGTGCCCCCATGATAAATTGGGCTATCCGCTTGGTCATGGTGGTCTCGGCATTCATTGCCGGCTTGTTTGTTGCTCGTGATGCAACCAACTTCCAGATCGTCGAGATGGTCGTGGCGCTTTTGTTGATCACGGTCATTGTGGCGATTTCCGCTTGCCTGGAAAGCGTGGTTGGCCGTTTCAGGGACCGAAAGAAAACTCCTAAGTAGCCTGCGCTCTGCTTCCGATGGGCGGCATGGAAAAGCGCAAGTTTCTTGAAGTTTTAGGAGAGTGCTATGAAACCTACGCGCACATGGATCCTGGTTGCTGACGGCGGTCGCGCTCGGATACTGGAAGCGGTGGGCCGCGGCAAAGGCGTTCATCTGGTTCCTGGCTCGGAAAAAAGGCTCGATAATCCGCCAAGCCACTTACAGGGAAGGGACAGGCCGAGCCGGGTGCACGAGTCCGTCGGGCACACACGTCACGCCGTGGAGCCCCGGCAAGATTTGCATCGCGCGATGGAAGATCAGTTTGCAGGCCAGCTGGCCGCAATGCTCGGCGATTACGCCCAGAAGGATTCCTACGATCAGCTTGTGCTAGTGGCGCCGCCAACCATGCTCGGGGAATTGCGCAAGGCGTTGCCTTCCAGCGCACGAGAAAGGCTGGCTGCGGAAGTCGATAAGGACCTCACGCACGTCGGTGACGCTGACATACCTTCTCACATCGAAAATGTGATTGCGCTCTAGGGTACGCCCGCATTCTGCGGCTGCGCGCGAGTGCAGAATGTTTGAACACAGAAGTGCTTCAGCCCGGAGGATCTGATGATGCAGGCCAAGGACGTCATGACCAAAGACGTGGTGTCGGTCACACCCGATTGTTCGATCCCCGATATGGCAGCGAAGATGCAAGAATACCGGGTCAGCGGCTTGCCCGTCATCAATTCGAAAGGCGAGCTTGTCGGCATCGTGACCGAGGGCGATTGCCTCCGCCGCGCCGAGACGGGAACCCAGGTGAAGAGATCGCGGTGGTGGTCATTTCTCGTTTCTCCCGAAACGCTCGCCGAGGAATATATTCGCTCTCACGGGCGGACGGTCGGAGATGTGATGACGCACGATCCGATCACCATCACCGAAGATACGGATCTCGACGAAGTTATTCATCTGATGGAGAAGCATCAGATCAAGCGCTTGCCGGTCGTGCGGGACGGCGCGGTCGTCGGGATCTTAAGCCGGGCCAATCTGGTGCAGGCCCTCGCAGGCCTCGTTCGCGGCGGCGCCTCCCTTCGGCCAGATGATCTTGCGCTCCGCGAAAACGTACGTCAGGCCGTAAGCGATCTTCCGTGGGCCGCCAGTCAGTTCATCAGCGTGACTGTCAAGGACGGCATTGTCGACCTGTGGGGCGCGTTCACGCCTATCAGCAGGATGAGGCCGCCGTGGTTGCCGCAAAGAACGTGCCCGGCGTGAAAGAGGTGCGGAGCCACCTTGCGTGGGTCGATCCCGTTTCAGGGCTCGTGATCTATGCGCCTGAAGACAAAGTTTCGTCAGCCGCGTCAGCGTAGTCCAGCCGATCTGCCAGCACTCTCGTTGTGAAAGGCAGGCAGCGTTGCTTAGGGAGTGAGGCACGGCCCGTGAGGAGCACTTAAGTTGGGCCGTACCCGCCAAGTCAGAATTCTATTCTGCTTGAGCAGAGATTTCATTACCGGCGATCGCGGCGATAGGGTTTTGCAGCTTCTATCGATTAATCGGGCGAGGCGGCGTGTGGTGAGCCGTGGACATTGCCGGTTACGCCAAGAGGATGAGTTCTGCGGCGACGCTTAGTTCTGCGTGCTTGGCGCGTATGGAGACCCTGCGCCGGTATCCCGAAGGAGCAGCACGAAGGGGATCAGGACAAGGAAGCTCAGTTTGACGAAGCCGAAGGCCTCGATGAAGCCGATCATCATCGACTGGCGCATGAGTTCGGCGCCGAGCATCTGCTGCGCCTGAGGATCGGAGGCTGCCAGTCCCGTTGCGCCGAACCATGCGTGAAGGGTCGGATTATAGGGATCGAGTGAGCCTCCGAGGCTTTGCCAATTGCGCTGCGACGCGCGCGTTAGAATGGTTGCGGCGATCGCAATGCCGATGGAGCCGCCGATCGTACGCGCGATGTTGAAGATGCTCGCGGCTTGGTCCGAGGCATCTTTTGGCAAGGTCTGATAGGCGAGCGATGACAGCGGCACGAAGATCATGCCCATGCCGATGCCTTGTGCGATGGTCGGCACGATGATCCAGAACCTGTCGATCTCGAGATTATACGTTATCGTCGTCACGTAGGTGCCGGCGGCCGCGAGCGCGAGGCCGAAAAATACAAGCCATCTCGGGTCCACACGTGAAATCAGCGCGGCGACGATGATCATGCCGACCATGACGGCGATTCCACGGGGCGCCATGACAAGTCCCGCTGTGCTCGCAGGATAGCCGAGCAGGTGCTCGAGGAAGAGCGGCTGCAGCGCTATCGTGCTCAGCATGCCTACGCCGAATGCCATGATGAGAAACGTCGATGTGGCGAGGTTGCGATCCTTCAGGAGGCTGAGTTTCAGGATTGCATCGGGCCGGTTGAAGCTTCGCGCCACGAATGCCACGAGACACGCAGCCGATACGATGCCTAGTGAGACGATCACCGGTGATTGCAACCAGTCTTCGACGTTACCGCGGTCGAGCAACATCTGAAGGCTGCCGACGCCGATGGCGAGAAACGCCGCTCCCAGCCAGTCGATGGGCACGCGCATGGCCTTTGTCGGTCTGATGTAGGCGGCGAGAAGGGCTAAATTGACGATGCCGATCGGCAGGTTGATGTAGAACACCCATTGCCAGCCGAGATGATCGGTGATGAAGCCGCCGACTGTCGGGCCCATGATCGGGCCGAGCAGAACGCCTATGCCCCAGATGGCCATAGCCTTGCCGCGGTTCGCAGCGTCATAGGAATCGACCATCGTCGCCTGCGAGAGCGGTACGACGCTCGCGCCAAACGCGCCTTGGAAGAGGCGGAACAGCACCATTTCGAACAAGGTGGTCGACTGTCCGCACAGCATGGATGAAACAACGAAACCGCTGACGCTGACGAGCAGAACGTTTTTCCGTCCGAACCGCTGTGCAAGAAAGCCGCTCATCGGAATGATGATGGCTTCGGCAACGATGTAGGACGTGAGGACCCATGTGATTTGATCGGGCGTCGCGCCGAGCGCGCCCATCATGTCGGGCAGCGCGACGTTCACCACGGTCATGTCGAGGATGACCATCAGAACGGCGAGCAGAACGGCTAGGGAACTCAGAAGCCTTTCCGGCAGGGGCGCACTCTGCTGATCTGCAACGCGATTACTTGACGTCACTGTTCGCCTCTTCGGCGGTGTCGACGGTGACGTATGCCGAGGCGCCGACGCCGATTGCTGGATCATCCGGCTTCAGCGTCAGTCCGATGCGAACGGGGAAGCGCTGGACAACCTTCACCCAACTGCCCGTGGCGTTCTCCGCTGGCATCAACGAGAAGGCGGCATTGCTGGCTCGGCTGACAGCTTCAACCTTGCCGTCGAAGGTGCGGGAGGGGAACGCATCGATCGTGATGGTGGCGGTTTGTCCGGGCTTAATGCGGGCGAGATCGGTTTCCTTGAAGTTCGCATCGACCCACCAGTGCGCGGTGTCGACGAGAGGGAACATGGCCATTCCGGCCTTGGCGATTTCGCCCGGCCGGATGCGGACTTTCCCCACAGTTCCATCGACCGGCGCCTTGATCGTTGCATGATCGAGATCGGCTCGTGCCTGGTCGACGGCCAATTGCGCTTGCTCGAGGTTGGCTTTGCCTGCCGCGGCTTGTGGGCCCTGACCCGCGGGCTGCTGCTGGGCCAGATTGAGCCGCGTCTCTGCAAGTTTCAGCGCCGCTTCGAACGGAGCGCGGTCCAACTGAACGAGGACGTCACCGGATTTGACATCAGCGAAGTCCTGCACCTTGACCTCGGTGACGGACCCCGTGACCAATGGCGTAATCTGCACGATATTGGCGTGAACCTGAGCGTTCTCCGTCGAGGGGTGGAGTGCCGCGTTTTGCCAGTAGAAGTACCCGCCCGCGGCCATGGCGATGAGTGCAAGAACGCCAAGGACTGCTGCTGCTCGCCCGGAAAGAAGCGGGGCGTGCGCGGACGAAGGGCCTGGGCTTTGGACAGCACTGGGCGCCGGCTTCTTGTCTAGCGATCGATCGTGCATCGATTTTTTCCGATTATTTGTAACCTGCAACTTTCATGTTCCTTTAAAGTTGCCATTAGGGCTCAAGCGGATGGGGGCTCTATACGTGCAGTCACGCATGAAGCCCAAGAAATATTGATGACAACGCTAAAGCGGTGGCGGCCCGTGCGTATGCGTTCTGAACTGAGGGTTTTGCCAACATCGCGGCGCTTGCGCTGCATGGGGATTCCGGTGGGGTGTTAACGCCTTCAGGGAGATCTTCATCGTAGTTTGGGTAAATTGCTCTGCACGATGCCTAATACGCGAATAGGGTGGGAGGGGCCAGCCTGTGTCTCAGCTGCTTGATCGAGCTGAAGCGACTTATGCAAGGCTGATAGCGCAACAGGCGAAATCGGATTTTGCGCCGGTCGAGGCGGAGACCCGGCTTGGTGCTCTGGTGCGCGATCAGCCCCTGGTCAAAATTTACACCCAAAGCGGCAGAACCTTTTTCGTGCGGCGGGCGCTGTCGGACAGCGGCATCACGTACCGCGTTTTTCGCACCGAACTCTCGGCAATCATCGGCGAGGAGGCGATCGGTATTTGCGAGGTGGGCCGGATGATGAAGGGCATCGCGCGCATACGGAGAGCCGAAGTTCAGGGATCCTATCAGCGCAAGGGAATAGCGACGGCCGTCTACGATTTGGTGTGCGCGGATATGATCCATGCAGGCGGGCTGCTATGGCCGGTATCGCCGCGAGAGATGAATGACGCGCAGTTTAAAGTCTGGTGGCGGCGTTCGCCGGTGCTCGTATTTTACTATCCGCACCGGCACCGGCTTGGTTTGAAGCCGCGGTTCGAATTCGAAGAGTTGTTCGAAGGGGCGCGCAAGCCCAACCTCTGGGATCAGTCGCGCTATTTCTTTCAGGCAGTTGTTTCACGCCTGGGCCGAATTCTGCGTTTGCCGTTTGCCTGATCAAAGCTGCCCGCGACGTGCCACCACCGCATACGGTTCGTAACCGTTTCAAGCTCGAGCCGAGGGCTTCAGGCGTCCCGTCAGGCGCTGGCGTTGGCGAGGAAGCGTTCGGCCGTCCTCAGAGCGTCGCGCACTTTGGTCGAGATGACACAACGGCGCTGCAATTCGCCATCTGCATACTTCAAAGCATCGCGAAGTTGTTCGATGACTCCGAGCGTCGTCACATCGCTTGCGAGCCGCGATTGGGCGTTCATAACGTATCCTCCGAACTGGTTTGTTCGCAGGCAATAACGTCCTCGCGGCATTTTCAAGGAGAGGCGCGCGCCGCGGGCAATAATTCCAGCGGTGCGAACAGAAAGCTTAGACCGTTGTCAGATCACCACCAGAACAGCGGCTTCTGGCGCGGATAATACGGCCGCCGGCCGTTGCGGTCGTATCCGTAATAGAAGTCGTCAGAGCTATCCCGATAGAAGTTGTCGTAGCGGAAGAATTGCTTCGGACGCTTCTTGATACCGCCTTGCGGCTCTGTGCTGATCAAAACCACGAAGTCGGTCGCCTTCGAGGTTTCTTTGCTCATAGGCTCGTCGGAGATGATCAGCGACGAACCTGGCCAGGCTGCCTCGGACACGCGTTCGATGACATCCGCCGGAATGGTGATGCGGTCGAGGGCGGCTGCGGCTTTACCGGCTTCGGTCTGCGGCCTTCCTTCGGCGTCGCTCGCTAGGCGGTCGTCAGACGATGCGTAGTTGGAGCCTCTGTGCTCCAAGGTCACGGCCGTCCAGCGCAGATCTTTGCCGTCCTTCGTGAAATCGACTGCGGTATAGACGTGCGTGCCAATCGGCCTTTCGGGCTCGCTAATCGTAACGGGAGACTCGAAGACCGGCTCGTGGCCCTGGCGCACGTAGAGCTTCTGCGTCTTGAGGCTGATGAAGATGGAGACAGGTTGCGTTTTGCGCTTGGCCTCCTTGGCGCGGGCAACGGCTGCAACGCGGGCCTCTTCGACGGGGGCCGCCTGCTGCATGGCGAGCTGCAACTCGGACTCCTGCGTGGCAAGAGTTGCGCTCAAAGCCGCAAGCTTGGCGGCCAGGTCTTCGGCGGCTTTCACGGCCTTTGCCTTCGTGGCCTCCCAATTGGCTACCGCCTTGGGCGATTTGGCTCCGGCGAGGCCCTTGTCGGCGCGCGCAACTTTATCATCCGCGGACTTCTTGGCCGCTTCGAGCTTGCGCAGAGCCTTTGCCGTCTTATCGCGCGGCTCCTTCTTTTCGGCGACGATCTGCTTCATCTCGTCGGCCTGGCTGTTGGCAGCATCGGCTTCGATCTGCTTGCCGGCCGCCACCGACTTCAATGCTTCAAGCTGTGCGAGGCGAGCCGGCCAGCGCTTCACGTTCGGCTCGAAAGGGCTGCGGTCCTCGTCGCCGTAATCCTCATGGTAAGACATCGCTATGGGAACGGCGGCGTCGATTGCCGGCGGCGGCGTGGGCTTCAGCAGGAGAGGGTGCGAGATCTCGACGGGGGCCACGTCATCATATGAAATAACGACGCGCATGCCGATCTTCGTCATCGGGAAGAGGCGGCGGGCAAAGCTTTCGGGCAGGCGAACGCAGCCGTGAGAGGCTGGATAGCCTGGCAGCGCTCCGCCGTGGAGTGCCACGCCTGACCAGGTGATGCGCTGCATAAAGGGCATCGAAGCGTCATCGTAGAGGTTCGAGTAGTGTTCCTCTTCTTTCTGCAACACGCTGTAGACGCCGACGGGCGTCTCGTAGCCCGTCCGTCCGCTCGAAACGCGGGCGCGCATCCGGCCGCCGTCGGCATCGTAGATAGTGACGTGCTGATCCTTGATCGAGACGACGGCCATAACCGCGTCGCGGCTCAGGCTCTCCTCAGCGGCATCACCCGAATGCCGCTGGCGGCTTGCTGCGCTTGCGCTGTCGAGCGTCGATACGGATGCCAATGCAATCATCGCCAACGAAGCCAGACCCAATTTGGGGTGCTGCTGCTTTGCGTGCAGATGATCCATTTTTTTGACCTTGGATGTGTGGCAAGCCGGAGAGCCAGCCTAGACTGAAGAAGATTGAGCATCAATTAGCGGGCCGGCAAAAAGCCGCCTTTCGGCGTGCCGGACATTTCAAAATGCAATCATTGCTTCTGAAGTTTCCTCGCTTCGCTCTCGGACAGTGCGGGAAGGAAAGAGGAGTGGCACGCCGGCCATACGTGCAGGGTGTTCGCTTCGAGCAAATGGGCAGTAGGCGGGATATGCAAGCTGCTGTGGTCAGCAGGCGGACCCTGCGCGGGGAAAATTCCCATTAAGGAACGAAGCTAAGCAAAAAACACCGTTCATTAACCAAGGATGCGGTGTTACCCGTCGCGCATTCCGCAAAGTGCCGGCCGTTTACCGTCGCCTCACCAGGGCGATCGTATGGAATTGTATTCAATTCCCAAGGTTCCGAGTAGCAATGTCCGAGAAGTCCAGCTCTCCCCAGCTCGTCGTCCATGCCGCCTATCCGCGTGCAGCGGGCGTTGGCGCTTTCGCCAAGTCGTTTTTCTTCGACAGGCTCGGCAATGCCTCACGTCCGAAAATTCTCCTCGTCGTGACTTTGGCCGATCTTCTGGCGATCATCGCCGCTTGGCCATTATCGAACCTTCTGTTGGGGAATTCGCCCTCGCTGTCAGTCATGAGCTTGGCTCTGACCGCTCTGGTCGGTGTGCTGTCGATCTGCATACTGCGCCGGAACTGGTCCTATTCCATTCCCTCGCTGCGCAACTTCAGCAGCCAAGTCTGGAAGGTTTTGACCTCTCTTGCAGCCGTCGCGCTGGGCATATCAGGCCTTGCGTTTCTCTTCGACCAGACCGCCGTTGTCCCGCGCGAGGTTGCCGCCTGGATGGAATTATCGGCAGTCTTTCTCTGTCTTATTCGTTCGGTTGCGGCTTGGACCATTGAACGTTTGACGCGCGCCGGGCGTCTTGTCAGGCGGACAGTCATTGTCGGTGGCGGGAAGGACGCCGAGGAACTCATCGCTGCGCTTTCCAGCGATCCGTCGAACCATATGCGCATTCTCGGCATCTTCGATGACCGGCAGGATGATCGCGCCGTCGGCAACTATGGCGGCATCGCGCGGCTCGGCACGTTCGAGATGCTGACGGATTTTTGCCGCGACGCGGGAGTCGATTTGCTCATCGTCACCGTTCCCGCGCGTGCCGAAGAGCGGCTGATGCAAATCCTCTACAAGCTCTTCACGCTTCAGGTTGACGTTCGTGTCTCGGCTTTGAACTCGAAGCTGCGGCTCAACTCGCGCGCCTACACCTTCATCGGCCGCGTACCGATGCTGGCGGTCATGGACAAGCCGCTCAGCGACTGGGATCGAGTGTTGAAGAACATCGAGGATCGGGTTCTCGGCGCCCTGCTGTTGTTGCTGGTCTCGCCCGTCATGGCGCTCGTCGCCATCGCTGTCAGGCTGGACAGCAAGGGGCCGATTTTCTTCCGTCAGAAGCGCTATGGCTTCAACAGCGAACTCATCGAAGTCCTGAAATTCCGCTCGATGTACGTTGAGAAACAAGATGCGACGGCGAGCAACCTCGTCACGCGCGGCGATCCACGTGTGACCCCGGTCGGCCGCTTCATCCGGCGTACGAGCCTTGATGAGCTGCCTCAGCTCATCAACGTCGTGAAAGGCGAGATGTCGCTTGTCGGGCCGCGCCCGCATGCAACCGGCGCCAAGGCCGACCGCGATCTCTACGAGAATGTCGTGCAAGGCTACTTTGCGCGCCACCGGATGAAGCCAGGCGTTACGGGCTGGGCGCAGATCAATGGCTGGCGCGGCGAAACTGACACGCACGAGAAGCTCGTCCGCCGTGTCGAGCATGATCTCTACTACATCGACAACTGGTCGGTGCTGTTCGACCTTTACGTCATCGCGATGACGCCGATCTCGCTCATCACAGGTAAGAATGCGTACTGACGCCGCTTCAGCTCCTGAATTCTATTCCGCGGCGCCAAGGTCACTGGCTATCCGCCGGAGCACGCTTGCCGGCCTCTTCGTCGCTGTTGCGACGGCACTCAGCACGATCGTTTTTTCGGAGCCTGCGATTGCGGATGCGTTGATGGCCGCGGTCATCGGCCTTCTGCCGGTGCTCGGCGTATTGAAATTCGGGAAAGCTGCGTTCTTCAACTTTGCGGCTTGGCTCGCGATCTTTGCGCTGGGCTTCGCGGCGACCATGCTGTCGACGACGTTCTCGACGGCCGTCATCCATCAGTTGGTGACGCTATTTCTCGCGGCGGGCGCTTTTATTATCGCGGGGTATGTCGCGGAAGATCCCGAGCCGCGAGCGAAGCTCGTGCTCAGCTGCTACGTGATTGCCTGCCTGATCGCCACGGCGGCCGCGCTCGCCGGTTATTTCCGCCTTGTCCCGTCGGCGTATGAACTCTTCACGAATTACGATCGCGCGCGCGGCACTTTCAAGGATCCGAATGTCTACAGTGCCGCCGTCGCTCCGGCGATCGTCACCGTCGTTTGGGTGATGTTGCGGGGCAGACCCCTGCACGCGCTCATAGCGGCGGCGGTGGCGTTGCCGCTGGTTATCGGCCTCCTCGTCAGCTTTTCGCGTGGCGCCTGGATTTCGACATTCCTATCCGTTGCGATATTGGCCGGGTTCGTCCTGTTCCGGTCGCGGCGCGCCACGGATTTCAATCGCTTCGGGAAAGTGAGCATCATCGGCATCGCAGGGCTCATGTGTGCGCTCGCTATGGCGACACAACTTGATCAGGTCCGCGACCTGCTCAGCCAGCGGGCCAACCTGGATCAGAGTTATGACGAGGGCCCGAATGGGCGTTTTGGCGGCCAGCAAAAGGCGCGTGCGTTGATCGTGGAGCATCCCTTCGGGATCGGGACCCATACCTTCCGCGACACCTACCATCACGAGGAGCCGCATAACGTCTATCTCACGATGTTCCTGAACGCCGGATGGCTCGGAGGGATGCTCTACGTTGTGACAGTGATCGCGACGCTCTACGTCGGGTTTCGAACCGCGCTGCAGCGGACGAGGATACAGGGGCCTGCCGTCATCGCGTTTGCGTCGTTCGCAGGGTTGGCGTTCGAAGGTTTTGTGATCGACAGCGATCACTGGCGCCACTTCTTTCTGATGGCGGGCCTGATCTGGGGCCTGGCCGACGCTGCACCTCTCAAGAGCGACGCGCGGCGGCGAGCCGGTGACGTGAATATCTAGGGGCCCTGTAAACGTTGATGCCCCGGTCCCCGGCTTCAGGGGACGGCTTGGCGGGGAAATTTCCCTTTGGTAGGTTTGTCACCATAGGCTCGGCATATGTCGCCGTGCGCTGCCTGCAGGAGTTTTTTCCATTTTCAGCTTCATCAATCAGCGGCGGGCGGCAATTGCCGCCGTCATGTCGGCCGGCGCAATTTTGGCCGGAGCTTTCTCGTTATGGGCGCAAGAGGGGGCACCGGCCGACACCGCGCTCGTCGTCTCCGTGGACGTCTCGAACTCGGTCGATGACTCCCGCTACAAGCTCCAGATGGAAGGCATTGCCAAGGCGCTTGAGGATCCCGGCGTGATCGAGGCGATCACCGGCGGATCCGCAGGCGGCATCCTCTTCTCCATGGTGACGTGGGCCGACACGCCGACGTTCGTCATTCCGTGGATACGGATCGCGAACAAGGCGGATGCTCTGGCCGCCGCCAAACGCGTGCGGGCATTGCCGCATCAGGGTGGCGAGTTCACCTGCATGACCCGCATGCTGCGATCGGTGAACGATAAGATCGTCCCGCAGATCCCAGCCAAGGCGGCTCGCATCCTCGTTGATGTTTCGGGAGATGGGCCCGACAACTGCAACGCCGAGGAATCGATTGAAAGCGTCCGCAACGAGCTCGTGGCCAATGGTGTCACGGTCAACGGACTGCCGATTCTGCTCGATACGCCAGAGAGTTCAGCGCTTCTGCCGAAGGCCGTACCGGGAGGCAAGCACCCGCTCGAAGAGTGGTATCGCGCGAACGTCATGGCTGGGCCCGGCAGCTTCGTTCTGCCTGCTCAGGGCTATGGCGATTTCGAACGCGCCATCCGGCAGAAGTTCGTCATCGAGGTTAGCGGCGCGCAGCCGCCCGCCCCTTATCGCGTGACGAACGTCGACCGTTGAAGCGTGAGTTCCGGCTCAGATATCGTTCTCAGACGCGCTTGCGCAGCGCCAGCGCATCACCTGCCAGCCGGGATGCTCCTCGGCCCATTTTGCGAAATGGGGAGGGGCCTGGGCCATGCAAGTCATAGCGTCGACATCCGCCTGGATCGGGATCTTGTAGTCGCGGCAGACATTCGGATCAGTCGTGAGGCATGCAGAGAGAACGAGTGCAAGCATGGCGTTTGTCCGGTTGAGCGTCAGCGGTACTTGACAATAAAATGACGTCGCGACCCGGGGATTTGTTTCGGGCCGCCTCAACCGGAATTGTAGATGCCAAATGCGCGCGTCAGGACGCCGGCAATAGGATCTCGCCTCGTCCGATGGTCGCGAGGTCGCCACCAATCTTCTGCACAAACAAAGGCATAGGCTTGGGCGCCAAATCGCCAAGCACCGTCTTCAGATAGCGCGAGATAATGCGCACGATCACGAGATCGTGTTTCCCCGTGTCGACAAAAGTCGGCAGCAGCTTCTCGACGCTCGGGCCGATCAAGGTACCACGGCGCATCATCAGGCCGGGTTCGGGACCAAAGCCGCCCTCAGCCCAGATGGTGCCGCCGATCATGCGCGAGCCGGTGTGGGCGCCCGTCTTGCCGCGAACGACGATGGTGCCGCGGCGCATCTTATCGCCGGCGCGGGCACCGATATTGCCCTCTACAACTGCGAGACCGCCCAGCATGCCGAAGCGGTCGCCTTGCACCATGCCGCCGAGGTTATCGCCGGCATTGCCGCGAACATGGATCATGCCGCCGGTCGATCCGGAGGCGAGAAAGTCGCCAGCGTTGCCGTGGATCTCGAGCTTGCCGCCCGACATCTTGCGGCCCGCGTACGTGCCGGCGTTGCCGATGACGCGGATCGTGCCGCTGTCGAGGCCGTGGCCGATGTAATCGAGTTCGGCCGTCGCGCCTTCAAGGGTCAGGACGTCGCCGGCGCTGCCTGAGATCTCGAAGGCGTCTCCGAGCGTCACCCCGCCCTTCTCGACACCGACGGGGAGGCGCGCAATTTCCAGGGCCGAAAGGGCCGAGAGCTTGGCGGGCGTTATACCGGAGAGCGTCAGCCGCTCGGTCGCGGGCGCCTTAAGGCGCAGCGTGAAGCCGCTCATCAGATGAGATCCTTCAGATGATAGTGATGCTGTCCAAGCTTGCCGCCGTAGTTGCCGGCTGTGATGCGCGTGACGCCGCGCTTGGCGCCGATGTCGGTCACGGCCTTGAGGCCGGCACGCATCGCGTCAGCGACGGCTTTCGAGGTCAGGCCGTCGATGACGATCTCGAGGACCGCAAGCGTATCGGGCGCAAGTTCGGTCTTCTTGGTCGTGCCGCGCAGCGTCGGGCAGAAGGCGTCGTTCGTGGACGCAAACATGCCCGCGTACTTGGCGCCGACCTTTGAGCCCGAGCGAACGATGCCACCGGGAAAGGGCGTGATGACGTCATCGACCTTGGCGATGGCGTCGACCGCGGCTTCCGCCGTCTCGAGAAGTCCTGCGCGATCGGTGCCGAGGATCAGCATGTTGCCGCCGCCAACGGCGTCGGTGGTCAAGCCGGTTTCCTCTTCGATCACGAACTCGCCGTCCATGACGGGTACGCGCCAGTAGCGCGTGCCGCCCAATTTCTTCGCCGTCTGGAAGCCGTCGCCGAAGAGGCGAGGGCCTTTGCCGAGGCCAATCGTCTTGTCGGCTTTGAAGCCCGCGTAGCAGGCGGAGCCGGGGCTCGTCAGCACGCACTGGCCGATGCGGTTGCGGATTTGCGGAACGAGTGCGTCGGGCGAGAACCCGAAGATGAGGATGCGAACGCCGGGACGGCCGTCGGGCGTCTCGTCGGGCGACAATTCCTTGTCGATGCCGCATTCCGCGCCGCAGCCGATGACGGACGTGCCGAAGCCCGTTGCGACGGTTGCCGCGATGCGCGCCCATTTGAGCGTATCGGCCGTAATGATGATACCGGTTCCGCTCATGCCGAAGGCTTCGGCGAAAGTATCGTCGATGACGACCCCGTTGACGGTCTTGCTCATGCTGCGCGCGCCCTGGTCGGTTGAATGATCAGCGAGCCGCGGCCGCCGTCGATGATTTCATCGTCCGTGAGACGGAAGTTCTCCATGCGGACGGTGTGATAATCCTCGAAATACCGCTTCAGCGATCTCTCGATGCCCGGATCGTAGTTCGGACGCGCCACGTGCGTTCCGCCGTTGACGACCTTGATGATCTTGCCGTTGCGCACGATCAACTCCCCGTTCTTGAACAGAAGCTCGGGCGTCGAGAACATGGCTTCGCGGTCGGGATTGTCGTCGTAGACGGTGATGTCGGCCCAAGCGCCGACGCCGAGGTGGCCGCGATCGACAAGTCCGAGGCTCTTTGCCGGGCCGGCGCGCGTCATGATCGCGATTTCGTAGAGAGTATATTCGCGGTCGAGAGAGGCGAGCGTCGAATACTTCAGCGCGTCGGGATTGATCTTCTGCATCATGTCCTGACGGAAGTTCTTATCCATCAGGAGGCGGATGAGATGCGGGTACCAGGTGAACGGACCGCCGTTGGGATGGTCCGTCGTCAGGAACAGGCGCCACGGATCGTTGACGAGTAGGAACAACTCAAGTCCGATCGCCCACTGCAGCGCGTTGACGAAGCTCTTGTCGCGATACTTGAAGGGAACGACGCCGCAGCCCGCATCGCATTCGATGTCCATCACGACCCACTTCTTCGGATCGGCGGAACGGCTGGTCACGAACTGGCGCATGGAGTCGCCTGATGCCGTGCAGGTCTGCCCGAACATGACTTGGCCGACGTCGCACGAGACGTTCTTGTGCTGGTTGATCGCTTCGGCGATGGGAGCCGCGGCGGAGGAGAACTTCAAATCGCCTTCGGTACCGTAGCTGTGGAACTGAATGTGGGTGAGGTGGATCGGCAGGCCTTCCGAGCCCTTGATCGTATCGAGCGTCGTCTCGTAGCCGCCGGGGACGCCCAGGTTGCAGCCATGAACGTGCAGGGGATGGACGACGCCGAGTTCGTTCAGGCCACGCGCCAGCGTCAGGATGATGTCGCGGGGCGTGACGCCGTAATAGACGTGCTTCTCGTCGAGATCGAGTTTGCGCTGATTGAATTTGAAAGCGCTGATGCCGCCGGGGTTTACGACCTTGACGGCGATCGCCTGCGTGGCGTGCATCGTCCAGGCGATGTAGTCCTTGATCGCGGAGAAGTCGGCCTTGCCGGCGAGCTGACGCAGAAAGAAATCATCGGAGCCGAGCATCGCGAAGGCGCCTTTGTCGATGATCGACGTATCGGCCATCTCCATGTGCGTTTGGCGAGCGTTCACGGGAAGCATCGCGGGCTCAAAAGCTGCGGTGTAGCCCATCTCCGCGTAGCGATAGCCCGTCAGCATCGTCGAGGGGACCGCGTGGCCGGCGCCGGCGCGCGTCAGCTCGGTGCGCGCCACCTCATGGCCGAGGTGGTCCTCGGGCAGCATCATGCGGGCGATGTTCATCTTGCCGCCGCCGATGTGGGAGTGCGGATCGATACCGCCCGCCATGATCACGCGTCCGTGCAGCGCGTATTCCTGATCAACCTTGGCGTTCGGTTCGGGAGAGACGATGCGGCCATTCTCGATAAAGATATCGCGAACCTCGCCGTCCACGCCATTTGCGGGGTCGTAGACTTTGCCGCCGGTGAGCTTAATCAACATTATCGATCTCGATATTGGGCCTAGAGGGCAGCTTCAATTTTTTCCAGTACGCTGGCAGCGCTAGGCAGCTTCGACTGCCTGAGCTTGCGCAACGGGAGCGATACGGCGCTGTCGACGCGCATCAGCACGCCGGTATGATCGACCCCGGGTGTTCCGACCGGAATATAAACCTTGGGCGTGCGCGCCGGTTTGATCGACGGCGTGCCGAGCAGGATCATCGGAATATCGGTATCCGGCGGCGTCAGGTCGGGCGAGAAGGATGCGAGCCACAGCAGCAGGTCGCCTTCCTTCGCAAAGAGCAGGCGGTTCAGCGAATAACGCTCGACATCGTAGTCGGGCTTGCCGCTGGTGTAGGACACGCGCAGAGGGAAGCCTGACTGCCAGGTGCAGACGGCGCCTGCAGACGTGCTGCCTTCGCTGCCGCCGAGGGAAAGACCTGCGAAACGCGACGTGAGGTTGATTTCCTTCACGAACTCGTTGACAGCCTGCACCGTGAGATCGGCGCTCGGGAAGCCGAGCGACGAGGGCGCCCATACGATGACGCCGTAGCTTGCCGCCTTGCAGCGGGCCAGAAGGTCGTCGACGGCGGCGCGCGGTAAGCCACCAATGTCGTTGCCGGGGATCGTCGCGCCTTTATTCAGCGCACGCATGGTGTCGAGGACTTCCCCAATCCGCTCCGCTTTGACGGGCAGCGTGATGACCTCGCCGATGCGCTCTTGTCCCTTAAGGGCGGAATGATCGAGGCCTTCGCCGATGAACACGACCGTTCGCTTCGGCGGGGTATCGGAGAACATCGAGGCTTCGTTGCAGACGATGCGTTCGAAAAAGCGCGGGTGCATTTTCTGCACATCGCAGCCGGCGATGATGAACAGGTCGGCGCGGTTGCGCGCTTCCGTCAGGGTCGTCGTCACCCAGCCGGAGGACTGCATAACGCGGTAATTGCGATACGAACCGTCGCTCAGCGCATGGTCGACGATGCCGCCGCCCTTTTCAGCTAGCGCGATGACTGAGCGGACGCCATCGATGTCGGTGCCAAGTCCGCCGAAAATCGGCAGGCGGCTTTCCTTAATAAGACGAGCGGCCGTCGCGATCGCTTCATCGAGCGACACGTCTTTGCCGTCGACCTGCGGATTGGGTTCCACGAGCGGGCGTTCGAAGCCGGCAACCGCCTTGGCGCAACCGTTCTTCAGGACTTTCAGACCGTCACCAGAGGGGCCGATCTCTAGATCGTCGCAATGAAGGCCGCAAAAAGGACAGGCGACATTTTCAAAATGATTGGCGCCGTTACTCGACTTTTGGGAATTCAAATCCTGCTCCTCATGGTCCCTGGTCACGCAACCGGCGGGATTCGACCAAAGCACGCGGGGGCAGGTAAAACAACGGAGTGCAGACGGTCAAGAGTTGCGAACGGTCACCTAGAATGCGACGAATGCGACACATTTTGCCGTCTTTCCGTTGATGATGAACCTGCCTAATGTCCCCGCGCTCGGCCCCGGCCCACAATCCGGCCAAACGCATGAAACCTTCCGGAGGAAATGTATGCTCAAACGCTTGCTGATCGCCGCGGCGATCTTCGGCCTCGCGCCGCTGTCCATGGCCGCTTCGGCGTGGGCGCATGGCCCGTCGCGCCAGAAGGTGGTCGAGACGATTGAAATCAACGCGCCGGCCGACAAGGTCTGGGCTGCTATCGGCAACTTCCAGGACGCGAGCTGGATCCCGGTCGTCGCCAAAACGGAAGGCAAGGGCGGCAATGAGAAGGGCGCAACGCGCACCCTGACGTTGCAGAACGGCGGCACGGTCGAAGAGCAGCTCGACACGTATGACGCCGAGGGCAAGTCCTACAGCTACGAGATCACCAAGGTCGACGTGAAGGTTCTGCCGGTCAACGATTACTCGTCGCGCATCACGGTTTCCAGCGAAGGCGACAAGACCACGGTGGAATGGAAGGGCGCGTTCTACCGCGGCTACATGCTTAATGACCCGCCGCCGGAGCTTTCCGACGAAGTTGCCTTCAAGGCCGTCAAAGACCTCTACACCTCGACACTCGAAGCGCTGAAGAAGAAGATCGAGGGCGGAAGCTGATCGCGCGCTTGCGGACTACAAGCTTTGGGCGCGAGCTGGGTTTTTGCCTGCTCGCGTTCATCTGCCTGAGGGCGGTTTCTGCCGTTGCGGGCGAGGCGGTCGTGACGGATCAACCGTCCGATAGCGTTTCGTTCGTCGATCTCAAAACCATGAAAGAGATCGGCCGCATCAAAGCAGGCAGCAAGCCTGCGGGCGTCGCCCTATCGCCCGACAAGGCAACGGCGTACGTCACAGCGCCAGACAGCAAAGAGCTTATCGAAATTGACGCCATATCGCGCAGCGTGAAGCGGCGTCTCGTTCTCGGCGGCGCTCCGCTCGGGATTGCCGCGCATCCTTCGCGACCAGAGGTTTATGTCGCCGACTGGTATGCGCATAAGCTGATTATCGTCGATACAGGAAAACTCGAGGTTTCGGGCGAGGTCGCCGTCGGGCAATCTCCATCCGGACTCGCGGTGACGCCGGACGGCCGTCTTTTACTGTCAGCGGACCGGGACAGCGACGCGATATCGATCATCGATGTCGAGACCCGAACGCGTCTGGGCTCGGTTGCGGTTGGGAGCCGCCCGTTCGGGATCACGATCGACGGAGCCGGTGCGCGGGCCTTCACAGCGAACGTCAAAAGCGACGACGTTACCGTGATCGACATTGCGAAGCGCGCGGTCGTGGGCCGCGTGCCATCGGGCCGGCGCCCTTATGCAGTGGCTTTGGCGCAAGGGCGCGGGTTCGTCACCGATCAATATGACGGCACGATCACGGTGTTCGACGAGAAGACGCTTACACCCATCACGCGGATCACGGCCTGCGATCACCCCGAAGGCATCGAGGCAGATACAAGCGAAGCCAATGTGTATGTCGCCTGCTGGGGCGATGACGTGTTGCTGCGGATCGATCCCAAGACGCTCCAAGTCACCGGAAAGGCCAGCACCGGCAGCGGCCCGAGGGCGTTCGGCAAATTCGTGCGCTAGTTGAGTCTCGCAACGGCTGACGAGCCGCAATTGTAAGCCCGTGTTCCGCATCGCCGGCTTACTGCCTTGTAAGTTGAGACTTTGGGATCTTGCGTCATCCTGTCCGGACATTTGCTCCGGCCGGGACGGGGCAGGGCCGCCGCTCGTTGACCGAATATCGCAACTCATCTGGTCAAGCCGCCGCAGTACCGCTACACACCCGGGCAAAAAAATTCGCAATAGACGGCTGGAGGATCGCCCCGAATGTCCAAACTTTCCATCCGCAAAGCCGCCCTCGCGGCCTTCGCGGTTACTTGCTTCAGCGCTTTCGGCGCCGCTGCTGAAGACACGCCGAAACCCACCGAGATTCTTTTCAACCGTCCGCACATCGCGTCAGTCGCGCCCGGCACCGATCTTGTCTACAAATTCGAGCGCAAGCCGTCAGATCCGAAGGCGCTGGGCGAGGGCTTCACCGACGACATCGTCGTGAAGGTCGAGAGCGACGGTGCGCCCGGCAAGAAGAACGTCCTGGTCAACATCTATACCGGCGATAGAGCCCGCGAGCCGCAACGGATCACGGATATGGACGGCAATCCGATGCTGATCGTATTCCTGGACAACTCGGTTTCGCATTTCCGTATGCTGGCAGGCGGAGATACGGCTTATCTCAAGGGTATGTTCAGCAGGTATCTCGCCAAGAGTGCCACCGTCACCCCGGGTACGATCGTCTACAAGGGGCAGCCGGTTGAAGGCTACAAGGTGACCGCTACGCCATTCGCCGAGGACCCGAACCGCGCGAAGATGAACGGTTTTGAAGGCGCGACGTTTACAATTGCACTCTCGGACAAGATCCCAGGATACTTGGCCAAGATGACCGCGAGTTTCACGAACACGGACAAGAAAGCGCCGACTCTCGAAGAGACGACGACGCTCGAGGGGGTAGGAGACGTGAAATGACAAGACACTTTGCGGGCCCCGCATGCAGGGGGCTCTTCGCAGCGGCGGCGCTATTGATGTCAGCTTCTGCAGCGCGTCTCAACGCGCAGGAGCTTCCGGCGAACGATTATCCGACGTCCGTGCGCGCCGACTATGTTTATGCGTGCATGGCGGTGAATGGACGAAGCCGCGAGATCCTCGAGAAGTGTTCGTGTTCCATCGACGAGATCGCGAACATCTTGCCTTACGCCAAGTACGAGGAAGCGGAGACGCTTTTGTCCGTCGGCTTGCGCGGCGGGGAAAACGTTGCGTGGACTCACGCACCGGAATTCCAGGAAAAGATCAAGGATCTGCGGCGCGCGCAAGTCGAGGGCGAGTTGCGCTGCTTCTGATTTTTAACTCCGCCGAAATCGCTCGTTTGCGCTTGGCGATTCCGCTTCGTGGAGCCGGTGGAGGGCGCTTGGCGAGCTTACTCCCATTCGAGTTCGGTAAAGGCTGCCGTAACATTGCGCGGGTGGTGCTCGTCGAATAGAGCCCACTTGCCTTTCTCGGACGGTCCTGCGGTTGCGACCGCTTCTTCGATCGTTCCACCGTCCTTGATGATCTTGCGCACATCACGTGCAAGAACGCTCAGATAGCGCTCTACGGGTGTAATAGCGTCAGGCCAGGACATCGCGTTCGGCCCATGTCCCGGGACGGCACGCGCCGCGTTCTCCCCCCGAAGCACCTCTATGAGATTGAGCCAACCGACGAGCGATCCGTCGAGGGTTGGTATGTGCCCGGAGAACAGAAGATCGCCGAGAATAGACGTGCCGGTGGCTGAATCGAAAACCGTGAGATCATTATCGGTGTGCGCCGTCGGCCGTGCCTTCAAAGTCAGCGTCCGCCCGCCGAGATCGAGGTCGAGCGTGTCTTTGACCAGGAGGCTCGGCGCGATGATTTCGGTGCCAGCGAACGCCGTTTCGCCAAGGCGTTCACGCGCATTGTTGAGATAGCTTTCCTTCCGCGCATTGAGGGCTGCCGGGAGTTTATGATGGCCCACGAACTCGACGCCTTGCGCTTTGAAGGCCGCATTTCCCATTACGTGATCGGGGTGCATGTGCGTGTTGATCACGTAGCGAATGGGCGTATGGGTTATCTCCTGGATAGCCTCGCGAAATTCATTACCGGCGGCAAACGAGCCGCTGGTGTCGATGACGGCGACAGCGGATGTGCCAACAACACAAATCGCATTCGAAATATCTCCGCGATTCCCGCTCGTTACCAATTCGAATCTGCCGGTGTGGACGAAGATCCCCGGCGCGATTTCAGCAACCCCCATGCGCAGAGCGTTAGCCCGCGAAATGCGAGGCAGTAGAGGTAACAGGCCTATCAGGGTTGCTCCGCGTATGAACTTCCGGCGGGAAGTATTTGCAGCGTAAGCAGGAATTTCGCTCATTTTGGTCCTGGTTCGTGGAAGTCACGGATTATGACTGGCAGAAAGGGCACTTTCGCCTCGAATTTTCACGAACGCGCGAGGATTCGTGATCAGAACGCTCAATTTTCAGTCCGGGAGAAGAACTAGACGTGCGTTGCAGCAATTTTTGTGCAGCGCAATTTACCCCCGCGAATACAGGTGTTTTTTGGGTCAGAAGTATTGTCCTAATTTGCCGCAGCGGAATGAGTGTCGCAGTTCGTGTTGCGGGCGGGAAAAAAAAGTGTCTACATGCCGCTCGTTCACGAGGACTACCGATCTCTACACGGTTTCGTGAAGAACCTCTCGCTCCGGCAGGCAAAGACGGGAAGAAAATCCCGCAATTCCTAAGTTCGGAGAAGGGGATATCGGGAGTTTTCGGGATCGACTTGCAAGCGTGGCAAGACTTTTCTCAAAACGGAGGAAGCGCGATGCGCAAAAGTGCATTCGCCTACGGTTTGCTCGCAACTGCCGCGTTCTCGTCGCCCGTCTGGGCGAACGAGGACGTGATCAAGTTGTCGAGCGATCCGAATAACTGGGCCGTCCAGTCCGGCGACTATGCCGGTACGCGGTATTCGACCCTGGATCAGATCAACACCGAAAACGTTGGTCAGCTCAAAGTGGCTTGGACGTTCTCTACGGGCGTTCTTCGTGGTCACGAAGGCGGTCCGCTCGTCGTCGGCAATACGATGTACCTTCACTCGGCATTCCCGAACATCGTGTTCGCGTTGAACCTTGACGACGAACAGAAGATCATCTGGAAGTACACGCCGAAGCAGGATCCCTCGGTTATTCCTGTGATGTGCTGCGACACGGTCAACCGTGGCGTTCAGTATGCCGAAGGCAAGATCTTCCTCCACCAGGCCGACACGTCGCTCGTCGCTCTCGACGCGAAGACGGGTAAGGAACTGTGGAAGGTCGTCAACGGCGATCCCAAGAAGGGCGAGACGGGCACGGGTGCTCCGCTTGTCACGAAGGACAAGGTGATCATCGGTATCTCGGGCGCCGAATTCGGCGTTCGCTGCCACGTCACCGCCTACGACATCAACAGCGGCAAGAAGGTCTGGCGCGCCTACTCGATGGGCCCGGATTCCGACATCCTTGTTGATCCGGAGAAGACCCTGTCGCTCGGCAAGCCGGTCGGTAAGGACTCTTCGCTCAAGACCTGGAACGGCGATCAGTGGAAGATCGGTGGCGGTTCGACCTGGGGCTACATGGCCTTCGATCCTGAACTCAACCTGATCTACTACGGGACGGGTAACCCCTCCACCTGGAACCCTGCACAGCGTGCGGGACCGGATGGCAAGCCGATCGACCAGAAGTGGTCGATGACCATGTTCGCTCGTGACGTCGACACCGGTGTTGCCAAGTGGGCATACCAGATGACGCCGTTCGATGAGTGGGACTATGACGGCATCAACGAGCCCATCCTCGCTGAGCTCGATTTCGATGGCACGAAGCGTAAGACGGCGACCCACTTCGACCGTAACGGCTTCGGCTATACCTGGGATCGCGCTACCGGTGAGCTTCTCGTCGCTGAGAAGTATGATCCGGTCGTGAACTGGGCTTCGGGCATCGACATGGACAAGTCGTCCAAGGAGTATGGCCGTCCGATCCGCGTCGCTAAGTACTCGACGTTCAAGGATGGCAAGGGCCAGGACGTGAACACGAAGGGCATCTGCCCTGCAGCTCTCGGTTCCAAGGACCAGCAGCCGGCTTCTTACTCGAAGCTGACGGGCTTGTTCTATGTTCCGACGAACCACGTTTGCATGGACTACGAACCCTTCAAGGTTTCGTACACGGCTGGTCAGCCCTACGTTGGCGCCACGCTGTCCATGTTCCCGGGTCCGGATGAGCCGAAGCGTATGGGTAACTTCATCGCTTGGGACGGAACGAAGGGCAAGATCGTCTGGTCGAAGCCTGAGCAGTTCTCGGTCTGGTCGGGCGCTCTGACCACCGCTGGCGGCGTTGCCTTCTACGGCACGCTCGAGGGCTACTTCAAAGCCGTCGACCAGAAGGATGGCAAGGAGCTCTTCAAGTTCAAGACGCCGTCGGGCATCATCGGCAACGCTATGACTTACACCCATGGTGGCAAGCAGTACGTTGCGATCTTCTCGGGCGTTGGTGGTTGGGCCGGTATCGGTCTCGCCGCTGGCTTGACGAACCCGACCGATGGTCTGGGTGCCGTTGGTGGCTACGCCGGTCTGTCGGAGTACACGAACCTCGGTGGTTCGCTCACCGTGTTCGCTCTCCCATAAGGCGCGAGCCTACACATAGAGGAGCCGGTGCGGGGAAACCTGCACCGGCTCTTTTTGCCGTCCGAAATCAGCGCTTGCCCAAAAAGCTAAATGGCCGAATACAAACGCCGGCGCCCCAGGTGGCGATCTTCGTTCGTTTGAGAACGCGGACTTAAAGTGTATGCGTTCGATGCGACGGAAGCTCACCACCGACGATCCACGGTCAAAAAACAAAAACGGATCAGGAAGCGTTCAGTGAAGTGGGGACCCACGCAATTAACGACAGGATGAAGAGGAACCTCGTGAACAAGTTCAGTAAGAGACTGGCCGTCGCGCTGATGGCCTGTGCCGCGGCTGGCACTGCCGCTTGCCAGGAACAGAGCAAGCCTGAAGACAAAGCTGCCGCTTCGACGCCTGCTCCGGCAGCGGAGACGAAGTCTGAGGCCGCTGCAACGCCTGCAGCCGAAGCGCCTGCAGCAGCACCGGCAGCCGAGCCCGAGAAGACAGCCGAAGCGCCTGCAGCGCCTGCTCCTGAAGCTGCTCCCGCTCAGCCGCAGCAGGTTGCTCAGGCCGAGCCCGCAGCAGCAGCTGCTCCCAATCCCGATGATCCGAACGCGCCGGAAGCTGGATCGCGGAAGCCCGATGGCGACGCCGTCTATCCGAACCCGGTCAGCGAACTCGCCAAGAGCGAAGGCCTCAAGTTCGAAGATGGCCGCTATCGCACGAAGGATGGCGACCCCGCACCCGTCGTGACGAAGGACTATATGGTCGATTGGGGCACCTGGAATGGCTTCCGCCGTTACCACGACGCTTGCCACGTCTGCCATGGTCCGAACGCACTGGGCAGCACGTTCGCTCCGGCGCTCGCCGAAAGTCTGAAGACCATGGACTACAATGAGTTCCTTGCGACCGTCTCGAGCGGCCGTGTCGCCAACCGCGGCGGAACGGAGTACGTGATGCCCGCGTTCGGCGAAGACAAGAACATCATGTGCTACATCGACGATATCTACACGTACATCAAGGCACGTTCGACGGGCGCTATGCCTGCTGGCCGTCCGAATGGCCGCGAAGATATCTCGCCGGAAGCAAAGAAGGGCGCCGACGATTGCATGGGCTGAGGATCTGGGAATTTTATCCAGTCCTCATCATATGATCATCGGGCTTCATTGCAGGCTTGCCGTGACAGCGTCGCGTCAAGCTGCCTGATATCGCAAGGAAGATTTAAGAGGGGGGGCGGGCCGCGATGCGGCGTGCCCCCACTTCTTATCAGGAGCCGCGACGTTCACGCCGCCATAACAAAAAGGTCACCAACGTGAGGAAACAAGCGCTCAAGATTTCATCCTTCTCAGTGGCTGCATTGGCGCTGGCGGCAGCCGCCGGCGTTTCGCTCATTGCTTCCGCATCTCATTTGCGAGCCGCTGAAACTCCCAAGGCCGATCTCGTCAACAGGCAGCAGCTGCGCGTATGCGCAGACCCGGCGGACCTTCCGTTCTCGAACCAAAAAGAAGAGGGTTTCGAGAACAAGATCGCGAATATCATCGGTGACGAGCTTAAGCTCCCTGTCACCTACACGTGGTTCCCGAAGGCAACGGGTTTCGTGCGCATGACACTCGGCGCCAAGCGGTGCGATCTCGTGATCGGTTGGGGGCAGGGCGATGATCAGGTCCTCAACACCAACGCGATCTATCGTTCGACGACTGCGCTCGTCTACAAGAAGGGCACCGGGCTTGATGGCGTAGACACGCTTGCTGATCCGCGTCTTCAGGGTAAGCGGTTCGGCGTACAGCAGGGATCGGCCGGCGGCACGCTTGCTGCGCGCTACGGCCTGATGAGCAACGTGCACGGCTATCCGATGATGGTCGATCGCCGGTTCGATAATCCGGCCAAGACGATGATCGAGGATATCCGCAAGGGTGATGTCGATGCCGGCGTCCTGTGGGGGCCGATCGCTGCCTACTGGGCTGCGCGCGATGGTGAGCCGCTGGTTGTCGTACCGCTCGTCAAGGAGACTGGCGCGGAGCGGATCGCCTTCCGCATCACCATGGGTGTGCGCAACGGTGACGATGCCTGGAAGCGCAAGCTCAACGAAGTCATCCGCAAGCGGCAGGGCGACATCGACAAGGTTCTGCTCGATTATGGCGTGCCGCTTCTCGTGGATGACGATACTTCGACGGAGATGATCACGAAGCCACGCACCTCTGCTGCCGCAGAGCCTGCGCCGGGCGGAGACGCTGCAGCGGCGCAAGCTCCCGCTCCTGCTGCGCAGTAGGATCGAAGTTTACTCGGAAGCGGCTGACGGTTGCCGCTTCCGTTTCTACCCGGACGGCAAGCTGCCCAAAGGAAAGAGCCGCGCTTGCGATTGATCGTTGCGTTGATTATCTGCGCGGCGCTTTTTATGCCGATGGCGGCCGGCTCCGTGGTCAATGCGGAGGAGGACGTGTCCGGTCCCGCACCCTCCGGCGAGCCACCTACCGAGCCGCCTTCCTATCGCACCTCTGATTATCGCCGGCCTGTTCCTCTCACGCTCAAGGGCGCCCAAGTGCTCTCGGACGATGCGGCCATGGAACTGTGGTCGCGGAAGACCGCGATATTCATCGACGTTTATCCGCATCCGCCAAAGCCGGCAGGGCTTCCGGCGGACACGATCTGGCGCGATCCCACTCATATGACGATCGAGGATGCGGTGTGGGTCCCGAACGTCGGATATGGCGTGCTGGCGTCCCCGGCCGCCGACTACTTTCGTCGGAGCCTTGAAAAGCTGACGCAGGGCGACAAGGCGAAGCCGCTCGTCTTCTTCTGTCTGAAGAATTGCTGGATGAGCTGGAACGCGGCAAAGCGGGCCCTGAGCCTCGGTTACACGAACATTGCCTGGTACCGGGATGGAACCGACGGTTGGCAGGAGGCCGGCGGACTTGTCGTCGAGGCGCATCCGTTCCGTTAATGCCCCGGGCCCGGCCGGGCCTCTGAAACTTTCAGTTCAAATGCAATCTGTCGCATTCAGGCGTCATGCTTTGCACGCGTGTGCGAATTACCCCGGCGCGTGACGGCGTTCGGCGTTGTAACATGGTGCTGTGCACGGCGTATTCTGGACGCGCGGTGAAGCTTCGCTTCATCCGCCCACACAGCTAGACCAGCGGGGACAGATTGACACTACACGAACTCGCCATCCTCTTGGCCGCATTGGCGCTTGCCGCGCCGCTTGCTCGCTGGCTCGGCATCGCTGCCGTTCTTGGCTATCTGATCGCGGGCGTCGTCCTTGGTCCCTACGGCGTCGGGCGGCTCTTCAATGAGCACGATGCCAAGCAGGTTCTCGATTTCGCGGAATTCGGCGTCGTTCTTCTCTTGTTTTTGATCGGCCTCGAACTTCGGCCGAAGCGGCTTTGGTCCATGCGCCAGGCCATTTTCGGCATCGGCACGATGCAGGTGGCGATCACGTCGGTTGCGCTGGGCCTTCTTTGCATTCTGTTCTTCGGCACGCAGTGGCAGCCATCGCTCTTTGCGGGCGCGGCTTTGGCTTTATCGTCCACGGCCTTTGCTTTGCAGGTGCTCGAAGAAAATAACGAACTCTCGACACGTCACGGCAGGCTCGGGTTCTCGGTGCTCCTGTTTCAGGACCTCGCAGCCATTCCGCTCATTGCGCTTGCTCCGTATTTCGCCGTCAGCGCGGCGAAGGCAGCGCCGTCGATCGACTACATTGCATTCGTCAAAGGGCTCGCAATCATCGTTCTCGTCATTGTCGTCGGGCGCTATGTGCTCGATGCTTTTTTGCGGCTCGTCGCCCGGTCGCGCGTGAAGGAAGCGATGACGGCGGCGGCGCTTCTGACGGTGGTCGGCATTACGTTGATCATGGAAACCGTCGGACTGCCGGCCTCACTCGGTGCCTTCATCGCGGGCGCGCTGCTTGCTGAGAGCAGCTACCGGCACGAACTCGAGGCGGACATCGCGCCGTTCGAGGGACTGCTGCTCGGGATCTTCTTCACTGCCGTCGGCATGTCGCTCAATCTTGGGCTTATCCTCGCCGAGCCGGTGCTGATCCTGGCGCTGACGGCGTCGCTGATCCTGGTCAAGGCGGTCATTCTGTTTCTGCTGGGCCGCTGGCAGGGTCTGGAGGCAGGGCCGTCACGGCGGCTTGCGTTTGCGCTGTCGCAAGGCGGCGAATTCGCGTTCGTCCTCCTGTCGGTCGGGCAGGCGGCCGGTGTTCTCGGCAGCAAACCCTCGCAGATCCTCGCGGTCGTCATCACGCTATCGATGGCGATGACGCCGATCCTTTTGCTGCTCGACAGCAGGTTGTCGAAGAAGGCCAAGCCCCACAGTCGGCCCTTCGATACCCTGCCTGAAAAAGACGGGCATGTGGTCATCGCCGGTTTCGGACGCTTCGGGCAAATCACGGCACGTATTTTGCGCGCGAAAGGGATCCCGTTCACCGCGCTCGATATCAGCGTCGAGCAGGTGGACTTCGTCAAACGCTTCGGCAGCAAGGCCTTCTTTGGCGATGCGAGCCGGCCGGAAGTGCTGGAGGCCGCGCAGACGGGGAAGGCGCGGGCGTTCGTGCTCGCCATCGACGATGTCGAGGCCTCGATGCGCGCGGCGGAATACGTCAAGACGCACTATCCGCATGTTCCGATCTACGCACGTGCGCGCGATCGCATGCACGCTTACCGGCTGCTCGATCTTGGCGTGACGGCGCTTCAGCGCGAGACCTTCGCGGCATCCCTCGACCTCACGCGATCGCTGATGCTGGGGCTTGGCTATTCCGAGCGGGTCGCGACGCGGATCGTCACGACCTTCAAGGAGCACGACGAACGCCGCCTCAACGAGGACTACAAGCTGTCCTCGGACGTCGAGAAGCTTCTGGAGCGGGCGCGAACGTCGCAGGCGATGCTCGAGAAACTGTTCCGCGAGGACGAGGTGGAGGAGGCCAAGACCGCGCAGAAGGAAAAGAGCCTGCGCGAGGTCAAGGCCAAGGCGGGCGGCATTCCCTCGTGAGGGAGCGGTCTGGCGCGGTCTTCGAACATGAAAATATGCGCGGTCAGCCGCGTGACACTTGGTCCTCACGGGTAAGGGGACCTAAAGGTGCCCTTTTGCCGTGCACCAAGGGGCTCGGCGCGGTAGACGACGCTGCAACTCCCCGGTAAATGTCCCTCGTCCTTACGGCGGCGCTCGGGCGACGCTCATAAATGCGGATTCACGAACAGAATGAGTAAAGCTCAGATCAAGGCCGACACGTCGCCGGCGGCAAGCCTCAGCGAAATGGCCAATGCCATCCGCGCGCTCGCGATGGATGCCGTTCAGGCGGCTAATTCCGGCCATCCCGGTATGCCCATGGGCATGGCGGACGCCGCAACCGTGCTCTTCACCGAAGCCTTAAAGTTTGACGCGAGTGCGCCCGAGTGGCCGAACCGCGATCGCTTCGTTCTCTCGGCCGGTCACGGCTCGATGCTTCTCTATTCGCTCCTGCATCTCACCGGCTATCCGGAGATGACGATCGAGGAGATCCGGAATTTCCGTCAGCTCGGATCGAAGACGGCCGGCCACCCCGAATATGGCCATGCGCCGGGTATCGAAACGACGACAGGTCCGCTGGGGCAGGGGATTGCTACCGCGGTCGGCATGGCTCTCTCGGAGCGGCTGCTGTCCGCGCGCGCCGGCTCGGATCTCATCGACTATCATACGTACGTGATCGCCGGCGACGGCTGCCTGATGGAGGGCATCAGCCAGGAAGCCATTTCGCTCGCGGGCCACTTGAAGCTCGGCAAGCTCATCGTGCTGTGGGACGACAACTCGATCACCATCGACGGCGCGACGAACCTTTCCGTCTCGGACAGCGAAGTGAAGCGGTTCGAAGCCTCGGGCTGGAACACCATTCGGGTTGACGGCCACGATCCTGCAGCCGTGTCAGACGCGATCAAGGCCGCGAAGGCGGATCCATCGAAGCCGTGGCTCATCGCCTGTAAGACGCAGATCGGATACGGCTCGCCGAACAAAGCCGGTAAGGCGTCGGCGCACGGCGAACCGCTCGGCACCGATGAGATCAAGAACACGCGCGAGAAGCTCGGCTGGCCGCACGGCGCGTTCGAGATCCCGGACCATGTTCTCGCCGCCTGGCGCGCCGCCGGCAGCGCGCACGCGAAGACGCGCGCGGAATGGGTCAAGCGTTTTGCCAATGCGAGCGCCGAAACGAAGGCGCTGATCGAGGGCCGCAATACGAAGGAGATCGTCGCCAAGGCGATTGCCGAAGCCAAGACCGCCTTCGCCGGCGACAGCGCCAAGCGCGCGACGCGGGTCTGGTCGCAGCTCACGATCGAACGCCTCGTTCCCGTCTTGCCTGAACTCATTGGGGGTTCGGCCGATCTTTCGGGATCGAACGGTACGCGGACCAAGCATCACAGCTCGGTGACGCCGGAAAACTTCGCCGGCAACTATCTGCATTACGGTGTGCGCGAGCATGGCATGGCGGCGGCGATGAACGGCATCGCGCTTTCCGGCTCGTTCATTCCCTACGGCGGCACGTTCCTTGTTTTCGCGGATTACTGCCGTCCTTCGATCCGTCTTTCCGCACTGATGCAGCAGCGCGTGCTCTACGTGCTGACGCACGATTCCATCGGGCTTGGTGAAGACGGGCCGACGCATCAGCCGGTCGAGCACTTGAGCTCGCTGCGCGCCATTCCGAACCTCAACGTGTTCCGTCCCGCCGACGGCATCGAAACCGCCGAGTGCTGGGAGGTTGCGATCGCTTCGGAAGGAACGCCCTCGATCCTCGCTCTGTCGCGGCAGGCCGTGCCCAATCTCCGCTTGGATGGCCGCGAGAACCTGAGCGCGAAGGGTGCCTATGTTTTGAAGGCACCTGAGGGCAAGCGCGATGTGACCTTGCTCGCGACGGGCTCTGAAGTCGGCCTTGCAGTCGAAGCCGCTGAGGCGCTCGCCAAGGACGGGATCAACGCAGCCGTCGTCTCGATGCCGTCGTTCGAACTCTTCCGGGCGCAACCCGAGAGCTATCAGCGCGAAGTTCTGGGCGACGCACCGCGCGTTGCCGTGGAGGCCGGCATCGCGCAGTGCTGGTACGAATGGCTCGGCTCCAATGGAACCTTCGTCGGCATGAAGAGCTTCGGTGCCTCGGCGCCTGCGCCTAAGCTCTACGAGCACTTCGGCATCACGGCCTCTCACGTTGCGGACGCAGCGCGCCGCTTGGTTTCGAAAGCCTGACGCCGAGCTAACTCCAAGACACCATCATCGCAAATCGGGAACGGAAGTCGAATGAACCTCGACAAGTTGAAGACCACGGACGGAACCGACGTCAAAGGCAAACGCGTCATCGTTCGAGCGGATCTCAACGTTCCCGTGCGCGAGGGCAAAGTGACGGACGCGACGCGCTTGGAGCGTTTGCTTCCGGGTCTGAACGCGCTCGCCGATCGCGGCGCGAAGGTGATCGTCATCTCGCATTTCGGCCGGCCGAAGAACGGCCCCGAAGCCGAGTATTCACTGCGGCCCGTCGCCGTGACGCTGCAGCATCTTCTGGGGCGGCCCGTCGAATTCGGCGAAGACTGCATTGGCGAGGAAGCTGCCAAGACGATTGCGACACTCAACGACGGCGACATTGCCGTTCTCGAGAACCTGCGCTTCCACAAGGGCGAAGAGAAGAACGATCCGGCTTTCGCCGAGGCGCTTGCAAAGCTCGGCGATATCTTTGTCGGCGATGCGTTTTCGTGCTCGCACCGCGCGCACGCCTCAACCGAGGGGCTCACGCATCATCTTCCGTCCTATGCGGGACCGCTGTTGATGGAAGAGATCAACGCGCTCCGCACCGCGCTCGAGAAGCCGACCCGCCCGACGGCGGCCGTCGTCGGTGGTGCCAAGGTTTCGACCAAGATCCCGGTTCTGACGAACCTCGTGTCCAAGGTCGACCACCTGATCATTGGCGGCGGTATGGCCAATACCTTCCTGCAGGCAATGGGGCATGCCGTGGGCAAGTCTCTCGCCGAGCCCGATTTCCACGACACCGCATTGAAGATCATGGCGGAAGCCAAGGCTCAGGGCTGCGAGATCGTGCTCCCCGTCGATGCCGTCGTCGCACGCGAGTTCAAGGACGGCGCGGCGCACATGGTCGTCGGCATCGACAACGTTCCCGACGACACCATGATCCTCGATGTCGGTCCGCAGTCGGTCGCGCGCACGAGCGAATTGCTCGAGCATACGAAAACGCTGCTATGGAACGGCCCGCTCGGCGCATTCGAAATTGCGCCGTTCGGAGAAGGCACGTTCGCGCTCGCACGTGCGGCTGCGGCTTTGACGCGAGAAGGAAAACTCGTGTCGGTTGCGGGCGGCGGCGACACGGTGGCCGCTTTGAATTCGGCTGGCGTAACGGATGATTTCACCTATGTCTCGACGGCAGGCGGCGCCTTCCTCGAGTGGCTCGAAGGCCGCGAATTGCCGGGCATCGCTGCGCTCGCGCGCTAAAGGCGTGCTGAGACGGCAGTAGCACGTTCGTTAGGAAGCAAGGCATGCTGGCAGATGCGCAAATCTATTTTGGGGTCGCCCTGGCCGGCCTCGCCAGCTTCCTATCGCCATGCGTGCTGCCCCTCGTTCCGCCCTATCTCGGTTATATCGGCGGCACGACGCTCGATCAGCTGACGGGCGAGGAGCGGATCGACCGCCGCGTCTGGGCGCGTGTTGTGGTCTCCTCGATCTTCTTCGTGTTGGGCTTCACGACCGTTTTCGTCAGCCTTGGCGCCGGAGCCAGCACGATCGGGCAGGTGCTGCTGTCCTACCGCGCCATCCTCGGAACGGTCGCGGGCCTCGTCATCATCCTCTTCGGCCTGCACTTCCTCGGCATTTTCCGGGTGCATCTTTTCTACAATGAGGCGCGCTACTCGAAGGCGGCATCGGAGGCAAGCTTTGCCAGCGCCTACCTGATGGGGCTTGCCTTCGCGTTCGGCTGGACGCCGTGCATCGGCCCGATCCTGGCGACTGTGCTGACGGTTGCCGCGAGCGCATCGAGCCTGTGGACCGGCGTCAGTCTGCTCTTCGTGTATTCTCTGGGATTGGGTATTCCGTTCGTGCTGGCCGCCGTCGCAATCAGGCCGTTCCTCGGCTTCATGCAGCGGTTCAAACGGCACTACGCGACGCTCGAGAAGTTCATGGGGCTCGTGCTGGTGGTGACGGGTCTGTTGTTCGTATTCGGCGCGCAGAACTGGTTCAGCCAGTGGATGATCGAGAATTTTCCTGCGTTGGGGCGGATCGAATCCTGGATTACGCCTGCGGATCTCGGAAATGAGATTTTGAGGAAGGGCGCGCCTTAAGCGTGTTGGAATGACAGTTATGGCTGCCGAGGCTGTTCCGATCGCGCTGACAATTGCCGGATCCGATCCTTCCGGGGGCGCTGGGATTCAGGCGGATCTCAAAACGTTTTCGGCATTCGGAATTTACGGCGCGACGATCATCACCGCGCTTACGGCGCAGAATACGCACGGCGTGTCGGGTGTCTTTCCGATATCGCTCGAGTTCATCGCCGCGCAGTTTCATTCCGTCGTCTCCGATCTCGAAGTCTCCTCGATCAAGACGGGCATGCTGGGTGATGCCGCAACGGTGGAGACCGTCGCGCGGCTGCTCGCGGAAGTGCCGCGTGTTCCCGTCGTCGTCGATCCGGTGATGGTGGCAACGAGCGGCGACGTTCTGCTTCGTGCCGATGCTATCGAAGCGGTGCGTTCAGCGCTTATTCCGCGGGCGCAGTTGATCACGCCGAATATCCCCGAGGCGAGTAGGCTGCTCGATTGTCCCGAGGCTGAGACTGAAGACGAGATGCGCACGCAAGCCGAAGCGTTGATGAAGCTCGGCTGTGGCGCTGTTCTCGTCAAGGGCGGGCATGGCGCTGGTGCGGACGCCGTCGATGTTTTCTTTGATGGGCGGGAGCATCAGGCTTTCCGCCGTCCCCGAGTCGAGACGAACAACACGCATGGCACCGGCTGCACGTTGTCGGCGGCGATCGCTGCGGGCCTTGCCGCGGGTAAGCCGCTGCCAGAGGCGGTGGAAGCTGGCAAACTGTTCGTTTGGCGCGCGCTCGATGCGGGGGCCGACATGCGAATCGGTTCAGGCCATGGTCCAGTCGACCATAATTTCGCGCTTCGAAAAGCGTAGCTTCACTCGCTCGCGCTTTGCTCCGTACGCTCCGCATCTGTTGCGAGTGAGCATCAAGGAGGATCGACTCGCACGCCGATAAAAACGTCAAGTCTTGCGCCGCATCTGAGACTTTGGCAGCTTGCGCGCGATTTCGGCGATAGACGCCGTTCACCGACTCCGGGGGGAGCGCCAAGCGAAGTTTCGAGGGATTGAAACGGGGCTTGGCAAGAACCGGTCCGCCACTGGCGGGCCGGTTTTTTGTTGCTCAAGTAGCACATATACCAGCTTTCAGCATGAGCCAGCGTCCCGACGATGTCGTAAGCGCCCGATGCGCGGTATTGTGAACGATAAGTTTAACGCTGTTTGTAAGCGTCGGGGGGCGTGAAATGCGGAACTTCAAAAGTCGTCAAAACGTGTTCCGTCTGGCAGCAGCGGGTCTGGCCGCATCGGCGGCTTGCTCAAGCGCGGCGACGGCCGGTGGATTTGACATTCACGAGCAGTCGACGGTCTTCCTTGGATCGGCATCCGCTGGCGCCGCAGCGGGCGGCAGCCTTGGCTCGATGTTCTGGAACCCGGCCGCGACGGCGCAGTTTCCGGGGCTCAATTCGGAATCGTCCTACACGCTGATCCTGCCGGACGCGAACATCGACATCAATTCTCCCCTTGCCGGCAATAGCGGCAACATCGGCATCGACGCAGTGGCGAGCGCGAGCTACGGCGCCTATCAGGTTTCGAAGGACGTTTGGGTCGGTATCGCGATCAATTCGCCCTTCGGCTTGGCATCGAAGCCCGAAAACGTCGGTTATCCCGGTTCGTACCTGGGGGTCACAACCAAGCTGCTGACGATCAACGCCAATCCGACGATTGCCTATCGCATCGCACCGGGCATTACGATCGGCGCAGGTGTGCAGATCGAATGGGCGCAGGGCAAGCTGCAGTTCCGCGAGAGTCCCGATTCCATCGCTCAGTTCGGAGGGACCGACTGGGCGTTCGGCGGCACGGCGGGCATCACGATCGAGCCGCGAGCAGGCACCACGATCGGTCTCGGCTATCGCTCTCAGATGACCCATGAGCTCGAGGGTACGTTTCACTCGGATGGTATTACCTCCGGGTTCAACGTTCCCGGAACTGCCAAAGTCAACCTTCCCGATATCGTGACGTTGAGCGCAAGGCAGGAAATCACGCCGACGACGCGGCTGCTCGGCACAGTCGAATGGAAGAACTGGAGTGTGTTCAAACAATTGCCGCTCGATCTCCCGGGTGGCAATCAGCTCGCGCTCGACACGAACTGGCACGACGGCTGGTTCTTCTCGGTCGGCGGTGAATACGATTATTCTCCAGTTCTGACGCTCCGTAGCGGCGTTGCCTACGAGATTTCGCCTATCCGAGATGCTTCGGAAAGAATCGTTCAGATTCCCGACAACGACCGAGTTTGGCTGAGTATCGGTGCGAGCTACAAGTGGAGCGACTCCATCACGCTGGATGCTGGCTATTCGCATATCTTCGTTCAGGATGGCGGCATCAGCCGGAGCCCTGCAACCTTCAACGGTTTTCCAACCGGTCCGACGTTCAACGGTACGGTGGAAGCATCGATCGATCTCTTCTCGGTCGGCGTGCGGACGAAGTGGTAAGCCGCTTCAAGAGCTAAACAAAAAACCGGGCGCTTCGGCCCGGTTTTTTTGTGCGCAGCTTTTCGATGATGCGATCTATGCGGCGCTGTCCACCTGCATCTCGTGCATGATGCTTTCGAGAATGCCCTCAAGTTTGTTCGCGGAGGTTTCCAGCGCGGTTGCGGCGGCGACGACGCGCTTCGACTGCGCGGCCTGCGATTGGCTCATCGCATAAAGCTTACCGGCGTTGCGGGCGATTTCCTCGCAGCCCTTCGGATCGAACGGATTGGCCTGCAGCGACCAGGCGATATCGTGGATCTCCTCGGCCGCCTTCAGGATCGCGTGTGTCGGGAGAATGCTTTCATCGAGAACAGGTTTGGCGAGCAGGGTGGACCGTGTTTCGGCCATCTGCGCCTTGATACCCTCGATCTCGGCCTTCAGCTGCCCGAGGAGGGCCGGGGGCTCGCGCAACGAGCTTTGCAAGCGCTTGATCGCATCATCAAGAAGAGTGCTGTCGAGCCTGCGCGCGCGGCGCCCGTGCTCAGCCAGGAACCATCGGCCGCGAGCGGTTTCCAGCAGCGTCGTTTCGATAGCTCGATATTCGGTTTCAGTGTCGCTAGGGAGAGCCGGAGTTAGAGGCTGCATGCCGTGTGTTGCTCCGCAAAATGATCAGCTCAGAGACTTACGCGATTCTCGAAAAGCGCAGGCGCAACCTCCAGCTGAACCCACTTGAACACTGACCATCCGCAGCGGTCCGGCTTATACGGTGACCTGAGCAAATTGAGAGGACGAGACAAACGCATGAGCGCTGACGGCCGAAAGCGGCAAGCCTTTGCGGTGCGTGTGGCGCTGTTCTTTGCGGCGCTCTTCGTCGTCTATGGGATGAATGTTCCGTTCATGCCGGTATGGCTGAACTGGCGCGGCCTGACTCCCGGAGAGATCAGCGTCGTCATAGCGGCTCCGCTGTTTCTCAGGCTGTTCGTCACTCCCATTATCGCCATGGCGGCCGACCGCGAGATGGCGCATCGGCGATACCTGATCATCCTGGCGTGGCTGAGCTTGGTGTTCGTGGTGTCGCTTGGGCTTTCGTCGTCGTTCGGCACGATCCTTCTGTTTGCGACGCTCCTCATGCTCTGCAATTCGACGATCATGCCGCTGATCGAGACGATTGCCGTCGGGGGCATGCGGCAGAGTGGGTTCGATTACGGCCGGGTGCGCCTTTGGGGTTCATTATCGTTCGTTGCGGCGAGCTTCGCGGGCGGCTTCGCGATCAACGCGTTCGGAGGCGGCGCTGGCGTCTGGCTCATTGCGTTCGGCTGTGTCTTGACGGTCGCCGCGGCTCACATCCTGCCGTCGCAAGGTGGTGTCGATGAGCGCGCGAAGCCATCGGTGACGCTTTGGCGAGCCGATGCTATCCGTGAGCTCGTTCAGAGGCGCGAATTCCGCTTCTTCCTGCTTGCTGCCGGCTTGGCGATAGGCTCGCATGCCGCGTTTTACGCCTTCGGCATTCTGATCTGGGAGGCGCACGGGCTGTCGGCGGCGTGGTGCGGAAGCCTGTGGGCGATCGGCGTTTTTGCCGAGGTGTTGCTGTTCTCCGTTTCGGGGCAGCTCCTTCAACGTATCGGCGCCGCGCGGCTGATCGCACTAGGCGGTGCGGCATCGATCGTGCGCTGGCTGGCGATGGCGTTCGATCCGCCGCTTGCCGTGCTGCTGCCACTGCAGATACTGCATGGTCTGACCTATGGGGCGACGCACATCGGCGCGATCCACTACATCCACGAGACGGTCTCGCGCGACAAGCAGGGCACTGCGCAGGCGCTTTACGCGACGATCTCTTCGGGCCTCGCAATGGGCTGTTTAACGCTGATAGCGGGCTGGATTTACGCGAGCGGAGGATCGCTGTCCTATCTCGCCATGGCCGCCACATCCCTTGTCGCGCTGGTAGCGGGCCTGTGGCTCGTGAGCTCGCAGCAAAGAGTTGACGTGATCAGCCCCAGAGTTCCGGCTGAGGCGGATAGATGATGCCGTTTTCGACGTGCAACCCGTGCTCACGATCGTGCGCGAGGAGCAGGGGGCCGTCGAGATCGATCCAGTCCGCTTCGGGCGCGAGCAACATTGCAGGTGCGACGGCAAGGGAGGTCGCCACCATCGACCCGACCATGATTTTGAGCCCGTGCCGCCGGGCTTCGCGAAGAAGCGCGATGGCGCCGGTCAAGCCGCCGGCCTTGTCGAGCTTCACATTGACAGCATCGTAGAGAGCGGCAAGACGCGGCACGTCCGCTGCGGTGTGCACGCTTTCGTCGGCACAGATGGGCACGGAGCGATCGAGGTGGCGCAAGGCGTCATCGCGGCCCGCGGGTAGCGGCTGTTCGATCAGCTCGATGCTGCACTCGGCGGCGACGGAAAGGAGATGCGCGAGGTTCTCTGACGTCCACGCCTCGTTGGCGTCGACGAGCAGGCGGGCATCGGGACGCGCTGCCCGTACGGCTCGCATCCGGTCATCGTCGCCGAGGCCGCCGAGCTTCAGCTTCAGGAGCGAAAGGTTCGAAGCGTGAGCGGCCTTTTCCGCCATGGTCGCGGGCGCATCGAGGCTCAGCGTAAAGGCTGTCGTCTTCGCTTCAGGCGGAAGAAGCCCCGCGAGTTCTGAAGCGCGGGCGTTCGACCGTTTGCATTCCAAATCCCAGAACGCGCAATCAAGAGCGTTGAGTGCGGCGCCGGGCTTCAGATGATTTGTGAGATCTGCGCGGGCGGAAACACGTCCGGCGATGGCGCGGATATCCGCGAGAACGCCTTCGACCGTTTCGCCATAGCGCGCGTACGGCACGGCTTCGCCGCGGCCACGATGCTCGCCATCGGTGACGGTTGCGACGACGACGTCTGCTGCGGTTTTAGCGCCGCGTGAGATGACGAAGGCTTCTCTAAGGGGCCAGCTTTCGCCGCGAGCTTCGATGGTGGGCGCCGTCATCGGAGGGTCTGGGCCTGCATCATGTTCATCGCCGCCCGGTCGCAAGCAGGCGGCGCGATCCTAGCGGATGCGGCCTACTGCGTGGGCGAGGAACAGATACACCCGGCCGGTTTCGGAGACGAGATGCGTTTGTGCCGTGCGGCCGCTCGTGTCGCGGGCTTCCGCTTCCTTGATGATGCGTTCGAAGTCCGCAAGATAGCGGTAGATCGATTGCGAGAGCTCGTTATCGGTTTTGACGCGGTTGGAGATTTCGTCGAACAGTGCGCGGGCTTCCGGAGCGTAGATGCTGCGCACAAGGACGTTGCGCTGTCCGGCGCGGATACGGTTCCAGATCGCGCCGGCCGTAGCCTGATCGAGCGAGCGTGCAATCATGCCGACGTCAAGGCGGACGGGCGCCTGGGCCGGCGGCGGCTCAGGAGCTGGAGCCGGGGCTTCATCCTCGTGCGAGGCGCGGGCCAGCAGATCACCGAGCGACCAGCCTTCGCGAGATTCCGGTTGTGCGGCAGCCCTGCTGCGGCTCGGCGGGCTTTCCGGGTGTGCGAGCGAGGAGCTCAGCGCGTTCGTCAGGCGTGCCGGAGCGGGATCGGGACGAACGATTTCGCGCGGTGCGTTGGCGCGCTGGGAAATCTGCGTCAGCTGCTCGATGGCGCGCAGCTGATCCTGGAGGGCGCGGCGCATGGATTCTGCCGTTTCGCGCGTGGACGCCGGGAGGCGCGCTGCTTCCTCGCGGATTCGCGCCTGTTCCCGGGCGAGGGTCGCTGCTGCCTCGGCGGCCCGCATGCGCGTTTCGTCCGATGCAGAGGAGAGCCGCGTCGTCAGCGTTTCGAATTCGCGGGAGAGTTCACCCGAAACGTTCTGGAAGCGGTTCCGAAGATCGGCGAGTGCGCGCTCGCCTTGGGCTTCGGTCTCGTGCTTGACGCGGTCGAGTTCCGCCATGAGGGCACGCGAGCGGCTTTCGGCACTGTCGCGCAGCTCTTCGGCGATGGCGCGCGCCTTGAGCTCGATATTCGAGAACGAGCCTTCGAGGTTCGTCGAGTAGCCAGCGATGGTGCGGCCGAATTCGTCGGCCTTGCCGGAGAGACGATCCAGCGTGTGGGAGAGTTCGGCGTGCCGCGATTGCAGCGTCGAGTCGATCTTATGGTTGGCCGAGTCGAGCACGGTCGCCGCTTTGAGAATTTGCTGGCCCTGGTTCTCGAAGCGGTCGGTGACGCCGTGGATTTGCGCGAAGAGGTTTTCGGCAACATCCTGGAGAACGCCTGTCTGCTTGGAGAGCCCGTCGATGGCCTTCATGGTCTGGCGGGTGATGTTCTCGCTGGTGCGGCGGACGGCGTTGATGCCGTTCATCACGGAGTCGTCGAGTTCTGCCGCCTGGTGCGCAATCGTTTCGCGGAACGTGCGCGAATGCAACTCGAGCGCGTTGGTGAGGAGCGATGCCTTTTCGCTGACGGCGTGATCGATCGCCGTCGTCGAGCGCATAATCTGATCGTCGAAAAGCTCGAGACGCTTCTGGAAGGCCTCATCGAGAGAGCGCGTGCGTTCGACAAGTTGCACGTCGAGCGCCTGAGCGCGGTTCGACAGCGTGGTATCGAGGGCGCGCGCATACTCCTCGAACACGGTCTGCAGGTTTTCGGTGCGATTGCCGAGCGTGGTGTCGAGCGTCTGCATGTAGCCGTCGAACGTGACGCGCATCTGCTCTGTGCGGGCGCCGAGCGCGGTCGAGAATGCGGCCGTGTAGTCTTCGAGAACGGACTGCAGCTGCAGCGTGCGGGATCCCACCGCGTTCTCGAAGCGGCCGGTGGCGGTCGCCAGTGAGCCTTCGAGGTTTGCGAGGTTCTCGCCAGCGTTTGAGATGATGCCGCGAAGCGTCAGCTGCTGCTGGGAGAGTTTCTCGATCAGCGTCGGAATTTCGGTGCCGAGCGTCTTCAGCGTTTCTGTGACGTTTGTCGAGGTATCGAGGAGGGCGTGCCGTTCGCCACCCAGTTCGTTGATCAGCTCGCGGATACGGCGTTCGTTGTGCTCGTAGGAGCGCTCGAGTTCGGCGACGTGATTGTGCACGAGTGCTTCCAATTCGCCGGCGCGGCCCAAGGCGCGCGAAACGGCGTCGTTCATGAAGGAGACTTGGCGCCGGACGGCTTGGCCGAGGCTTGCGATCGACTGCTCGGCGGTTCTGTCGGGTTCGGCGAGGCGGATGGCGACCTCGCTCATAGTCGCGGATTTGAGAGCGAGCGAGGCGATGTGCCAGTTCAAGAGCGCCAGCAGCCAGATGATGCCGATCGGCGCGACGATGGCGGTAATGGTGTAGAACGTTGCCGGCTGCAGGAGCAGCGCGGAGAACGCTTCGCCTGCCTGCCACCCTGGCGCGATCGTCAGAGCGCCTACGGTCAATCCGGCAAGCGCCCACACGGCACTGCCGATGGCGGCGAAGCGGAAAACCTTGCTCGAGGGTTTTTGCTCAAGCGCGTAGATCAGACCGCCGATGCTCGGCACGTCGTCGTTAGCGGCGATTTTGCCGCGTACGGGGCCGGCGGGCCGGCGGCGCGCTGTGCGGCGGCTTGGCGGCTCATCGTTTGAAGCTTCATTGCCGGTCTTGAGCTGCGCCGCGGATGAGGGGCGGGGCGTGTCGTCACCGAGCATGGGCGGTGGCGGCGGCAGCGCGAGCGGCATGTCGATCGAGCCCTTCTGAATGGCTGAGGGGCCTGACGGCTGGCTTGATGTCTGGTTCGTTGTGGGCGTCGATGATGGGGTTGCTGTTTGGCTCGCGGCTAGACCTGTCGCTTGGCGCAATCCGTCGGGAGCGCTCAACGTGGGCTCCGCCGATCCCGGCTGCGTTCTGCCGCCGATAGCCATGAGCTTCGCAATCTGATCCTGCGACATGCGCAATGCCCCCCACTTGATCCGGTACGCGACACAAGCCCGTGCGCTTCAGGCCCACCGGAACTCCCACTCGCACCCTATAAGATTTTTACTTGGTTACAAAATGGAAACACATGGGTAACCAAACGGAATGTCTATGCATCCAAATGGTTTAGCGATTTTGGGCCACGCATTGCGGCCGGAATGCGGCCGATCCTGCCGGATGGCGAGCCTGCGGCCTCACGCCAATAGGTTAACTAACCGTTTATGGAGGTGTCTGAAAGACGGCAGCGGACTTTACCCAGAGTTATCGCGGCTTTGCGAGCATGTTGCTTCAAATGCCGGCCATGGCGGCTTGTGGGTGCAGCGATGAGAAGTGCGGTTTCGCGTGGGTGATATGGACAGCTGCCGGGCGCAATCGTTCGATATCGAGGCTCCTGCTGATCAGGAATATTCGAGCGGACAGCCGGTCAATCTCGCGCATCTCAGGCGCTACACACTTGGGGATAAAGCACTGGAAGACGAGGTTCTTCAGCTTTTCCTCACGCAATTGCCCCTGACGTTGGCCGCCTTAGGCTCTGCTGCGACCGAACGCGACTGGAAAATCGCGGCTCATACGTTGAAAGGGGCGAGCCGGGCCGTGGGTGCTTGGCGGATTGCCCGAATGGCGCAGCTCGCAGAAGAACTCGCCGGGAATGAGAGCAAGGCCCGCTCGGAGGTGCTTGCAAAGCTCGACGCCGCTGCCTCGGAGGCAAGCCGGTTCATCCAGCAATCCGAGAAGCTTGGCTGAGCATTGAAGCCACAGCACCGGCGCGTCGCAGGGGGCGCGCTCCCGTGCGGCTTGAAATGCTTGCGGTGTCCCTCTAAGTGTGCCCGCTAACTAATCAATCCCTAACGTTCGCGCGCCGCTGACGAGCGGTATTTCCAGCTTGAGGATTCGTACGCAACCATGACGAAAATAACGTTCATCCAGCCCGACGGCGAAAGTCAGACGGTGGAAGCGGAAAACGGACTGACCGTCATGGAAGCGGCTAAGCTTAACGATATTGCCGGCATCGAGGCTGAGTGCGGTGGCGCCTGCGCCTGCGCCACCTGCCACGTCTATGTCGACGAAGCTTGGCGGGACAAAACGGGCAAGCCCGCCGATATGGAAGAGGACATGCTGGATTTCGCGTTCGATGTCCGCGAAGGCAGCCGGCTCTGCTGCCAGATCAAGATCACGGACGCTCTCGACGGGCTCGTCGTCCGCGTGCCGGCAAAACAGTTCTAGGAACGGACGATCGCGATGATCGAAGACACTGCCGCGGCAGCTAAGACGACTGAAATTTTGGAAGCCGAGGACAACTCCGGGTCGATCGAAACCGATGCCGTCGTGATCGGCGCGGGACCTTGCGGTCTCTTCGCGGTGTTCGAACTGGGTCTGCTCGATATCAAGTCACATGTGATCGATATCCTGGATCGCCCGGGCGGCCAGTGCGCTGAGCTTTATCCCGAAAAGCCGATCTATGATGTTCCTGCGCTTCCCATCGTGACGGGTCAGGAATTGACCGACCGGCTGATGGAGCAGATCAAGCCCTTCAACCCGCAATTTCATTTCAACGAGCGCGTGGACGGCTTGAAGCGCGAAGCCGACGGCCGCTTTCGCCTGACGACGGATGCGGGCACGGAATTTCTCGCTAAGGTCGTCGTCATCGCAGCGGGCGGCGGATCATTCACGCCGAAGCGGCCGCCGCTCAACGGCATCGAGGAATACGAAGGCAAGTCGGTCTTCTACTCGGTGCGCAAGATCGAGACGATGCGGGGCAAGGATATCGTCATCGTCGGCGGCGGCGACAGCGCGCTCGACTGGACGCTCAATCTCGCGCCGGTCGCCAAGAGCCTGACGCTCATCCATCGCCGCGATGAATTCCGCGCGGCGCCGCATTCCGTCGAGAAGATGCGCAAGCTCGTCGAAGAGGAGAGCGTGCGCCTGCTCATCGGTCAGGTGACGGCGCTCGAGGGATCGAACGGGCAGCTGTCGGCGCTGGACGTCAAGACGGCATCTGGCTCCGAGCGCATCCCCTGCACGGCCATGCTGCCGTTCTTCGGGCTGACGATGAAGCTTGGTCCCGTCGCCAACTGGGGCCTCAATCTTCACGAAAACCTTATTCTGGTCGACACTGAGCGCTTCGAGACGAGCGAGCACGGCATCTTCGCGATCGGCGATATCAACTGGTATCCCGGCAAGCTGAAGCTCATTTTGTCGGGCTTCCACGAAGGCGCGCTGATGGCCCAGGCGGCACACAAGATCGTCTATCCGGACAAGAAGCTCTTGTTCCAGTACACGACGTCGTCATCGAGCCTGCAGAAGAAACTCGGCGTGAAGTAACCGCGTCACTCAGACGTGGGCGACGCCGTTTTAGCCCAGCCCTCGCGCATCAAGCGGCGCAGGGGCTGGGGAAGCTTCTTGAGCCACCTCTTGAGACGGCCGCGCAAAAACTCAAGATACACGCGCGTGTAAAGCTCGCCCTTCAGCGTGAGGGGCATTACCCAATCCGTGACGCCATCGGATTTATCGCACCAGTCGAATTTGTAATCGTCTCCGGGCGCCAGCATATCGAGCGCGTCGAAGCCTTCTGCGTACCCATCTTTCAAGCCCTGCTCGAGAAGCAGGACGCCCGCGCCTGATTTCTCGAAGGCCAGATTGAAGACGATCATGTGCATCGCCAAGCGGGCTTTGCAGCCGAAGGAGACTTCGAGCGCTGCGATCTCGCCGTTCGATTTCAAAGCCGAGACAACGCAGCCTACGGGTCTTGTTTTGCCTTCGGCGAAGTCGGCGAAAAGGCCTACCATGCGCCGGTCCGCTATCGCGTTAGAGACGAGCCCCCGCGATTGGAGCCACTTTGCTTTGAGGGCAACGGCTTTGCCCGCAAGCTCACGCGCTTCATCGCCGCCATGGAGGCGGAGGAACTGCATCGGCCCTTTTTCTTCGAGGCGGCGCGCAAGGCGGCGGCGGTTTTTTCGCGTCTTGCTTGCGTAGCGTTGCTCGAACGCCGAAAAGTCTCCCGCTGTCGTCAAATCCATATAGGGCGCGAGCTGACGGTCGGCAGCGGTGGCGCCGATTTCGGTCATCAAAGCGGTTATATTCGCGTCATCACGAACGCGGCGCAGGCGGAGGATATCGGCTCGCGCTTGTGCCCGTATGAACTTGAATGCGGACCGGAGGACCACCGCTTCGTCGGGCCCGGCGTCGATCAGCACGTCACCATATTGGCTGACCGAGCCGCCCATCCAGAAGAGCTGAGTGATGCCGCGTACGCGTTCGCAGACGAGGGGCCAGACCATGATCAGGCGGCCATCGCGGCGTGCCGTGACAATACGAAGTTGCAGTCCGCTTTTGGCTCTGCCGCGCGGTTCGCCATGGGCCGGCTCACGCACATAATGATTGGCCCAATGCCAGCAGAAATTGAACGTTTGGAAGACGTGGTGGGATTTGCCGGCGCGGTCGAAGAGGCCGTTCCACTCAGCTTCGAGAGCGTCGAAGGCTGCGCGTTCGGTGATGAGGTCGAAGTCGCAAACCGTGGGATGGCGCGCTACATGGCAAGAGACGCGCTCGTCCGCGGCCGGTAGCTCAAGAGATGTCAGCGAACGAGCGGCAACAGGCATGTGTCGGTGCGACCTAGGTCAGGCGGGTCCCCCCGCGGCTGCACGATTTTCATAGATGTAGCGAGGAAATGTTAGGTGAGCGTTACGCCGCTTAAATTTGAAGAAAGTCTTAGGCGTGTGCGATTTCGAGAAACCCAAGCGCAGCCAGGAGGATAGCGCTCAACCCGATTGCGAGCTTGCCCCGTTTTGTGGGGGCCGCCACTCCCATGACCAGGGCTGAGGCCAGTACGGCTGCGGGCAGGAGATTGAGGGGAACGAGGGCCGCCGGACCAATCGAACCCCGCGCTCCCGGATATTGCAGTCCTATCCAGATGCTGGCTGCAATAGCGAGCAGCAAAGCACCTACAAGGCGTGGCCAAAGGCCGGTGATAGGCCGCGCCAAGCCAATGATGGCAAGCATCTGTTGCGGCGCGATCAGGAGTAGGAGGCCGGCGACGGCTTTAAGCGCGATCTCGGTCCAAAGGATCTGCTGCACGCGTTCGCTCCGGCCAAGCGTGAGTTAGATCGGCTGCCAGTTCGCCATCGCTACTGGAACATGTCCTGCATGTTCGCGCCTTTGTTGGAGCTGCTCGAGTCGCCGCCGCCCCAGCCGCTGAGCAGTCCACCTTCGTCTTCGGAGGGTTCGGGAGGCGAGGGCGTGTAGTCGCCATTGAGGTGGCGCGCCAGCGCAAGCTTGATGCGGGCCACCTTGAGTGGCGAGCAATAATCCGCGCCCTTTTGAGCAAGCGCCTTCGAGACGCCGTTGAAGGCCGTATCGTAGACCTGCGCGAACTTTACGGCATCGGCCGGATTAGCCGCCGTTTCTGCGGTGATGAATTGGTTCTTAAGTTTTGCGGGATCGAAATTATAACCGCACTTGATGGCGCGCGCGGACGTCGCCGCAACGTCCATCGTTCGTGTCAGCGGGTCGTTCGGCGTGACTTTCGGCTGGGTGCCTAGAAGCGATCCGGTCGTCGGAAGGCTTGGCAAAGACGCGCCGCAACCGCCAAGCGCTGCAGCGGATAAGGCCACGAGAAGGACTTTTAGGCTTTTCATTGGGATGTTTCCCCCCACCCCTGACATTCCAAACCCATTGTCCCCAGACGGGGCCCAAGGTCAACGTTTAGAATCACGTTTGCCACACCTGGAGCCTAATGGTTTGTGAAGCAACTTGACAGCGGCATGGGCATCTTAGGGCTCGAACTGCGTCAGCGTGATGATTTCAGCGCATCAGGCTGCGCATTGCAGCATCGAGGCCATCGAGCGTGAGCGGAAACATGCGGCCCTCGAGAAGCTGGCGGATCATGCCGATCGAGGGGGTCCAATCCCAATGCCGTTCATCGACGGGGTTGAGCCAGACGGCGTGCTTATAGGTATCCGTCACGCGTTTCAGCCAGACGGCGCCCGGCTCCTCATTCATGTGTTCGACGGAGCCGCCTGGGACGGTGATTTCGTAGGGGCTCATCGAAGCATCGCCGATGAAGATCACTTTGTAGTCGGCAGGGTAGGTGTGCAGCACCTGCCAGGTATCGATCCTGTTCGTGTAGCGGCGGGCGTTCTCCTTCCACACGCCTTCGTAGAGACAATTGTGAAAGTAGTAGTATTCGAGATGCTTGAATTCGGAACGAGCCGCCGAGAAGAGGTCTTCAACCTCGCGGATGTGATCGTCCATCGAGCCGCCGATGTCGAAGAACATCAGGAGCTTTACCGCATTGTGCCGCTCCGGGCGAAGGCGAACGTCGAGATAGCCTTTTTCAGCGGTGCCGCGGATTGTACCATCGAGATCGAGTTCGGAGGCAGCGCCGGTGCGGGCGAATTGCCGTAAGCGCCGGAGCGCGACTTTGATCGTGCGTGTACCGATTTCCGCGGTGCCTGCGAGATCCTTGAACTCGCGCTTATCCCAAACCTTGATGGCGCGGCGATGCCGGCTCTCGTGCTGCCCGATGCGGATGCCGGCGGGATTATATCCGTAGGCGCCGTAGGGCGAGGTACCGCCGGTGCCAATCCATTTGTTGCCGCCTTGGTGGCGCTCTTTCTGTTCGGCGAGGCGCTTCTTCAGCTCCTCCATAATCTTGTCCCAGCCGCCGAGGGCCTCGATCTTCTTTTTGTCTTCTTCGGAGAGGTGCAGCGTGCTGATCCGGCGAAGCCATTCCTCGGGAATTTCGGCTTCGATGGCTTCGGGCAGCAGGTCGATGCCTTTGAAAACGTGCGCAAAGATCTGGTCGAAACGGTCGAGATTTCGCTCGTCCTTCACGAGCGTGGCGCGGGCAAGATAGTAGAAGTCCTCGACGCGGCCGCCTGCAACGCCGGCGCCGACGGCTTCGAGCAACGTCAGGTATTCCTTGAGGCTTACCGGCAGTTTGGCTGCGCGGAGCTCGGCAAAAAAGGTCTCAAACATGGCCAAGAGGTAGGCGCTTTCACCGGCGCCGGCAATGCGCCCAAGAGCCCGTGGCGGCCTTGCAAAAAAGCAAAGAAGCCGCCGGATCCGGCGGCTTCCTGCATGTCTGTGATCGTGCGCCGGATCAGTAATTGATCAGACCGCCGAAGGAGAAGTACTGGAAGTCATCGTAGCGGATGCCGGAGTTGTCGTCGTAGTCGAGGTGGCGATACTTGAGCCATACGGACATCGCCGCCGCGTCGATTTCCTGCACAATGCCGCCGCCTGCAACCTCGGTCGTGTCTCTGTTGCGGGGGCTGAAGTCGCCGAGCGGAGCAAAGCCATCGATGCCCGATTCCGCGAAGACGCCGACGCCGTGAGCATGCAGGAACTCGCCGTAGAGAACGGTGTGCCCGAGCGGGGTCCAACGCTGACGGATACCGCCCTTCAAGTACCATGTCTCTTCCTGGCCGGGTCTGCCGGTCAGGTTCGTGTCGTCGTCATAGTCGTTATGACCGTACGCACCGTAGATCCAGAGGCCTGTCGCGATGTGCTCGACGTAGCCGGCAGTCTGGAAGTACTGCTGCGTGTTGTTCAAGACGGTAAAGCCGCTCGCATTGTTGCAGCAGAACTCGTCGGTGCTTTCCGCGTAAGAGGCGACGGCTGCAACCTTGAAGCCGTGCCATTCGCCAGCATAGCGGGTCGTGACGGCCCAGATGTCGTCCTCACCCCACGAGGCCGAAACTGAGAAGCCACCAAAGGTCGGCGAGTCGTAGCGGACGACGTTGCGCGGTACGCCATCGCAGTCGCCCCATGCGCCGCCAAAAGTCTGGCAATAATTGCCGCCCCAATGGAGGGGCGTGAGGTCGCCGCCCTTTTCGCGAATGAAGAAGCTGTTGACGTCGAAGGCCACCCAGTTGGCTGGGATGAGAGAGCCCGAACCGTCAACCAGGATCGCGGAGTTGTCAGCCGCGTCGGACTGTTTGCCGATAGAGACCTTGCCGAGCTGGTCGCTCTTGACGAACCAGAACGACTGCAGGGTGCTGACGCCGTTGATCGTGGCGGGCACCAGAAGCGCATTAGGGCCATCGGGCACGAATTGGTTGGTCGTCAAGCTGTCGGAGCCGATGGCTTCGAGTTGGAGGACATAGCCTGCGTACCAGCCTGGCAGGATCGTCGCCTGGCCGGTGAACTTCACGTGGCTCGCAATGGTCGAGCCAAGGTCGGTGACATAGACGTTCGATTCGCGTCCGTCGTCCCACCACATGACCTGTTGGCCAACCCAGCCGGAGATTGTCAGTGAGACTTTCCGGTTGCCCTTGCGCGCGGTGGTTGCTTCCAGCTCTGCGATGCGTTCCTCTAGGTCTGCGCAGCAATTGCCCCCGAGGTCGGCTGCAGAGGCGCTCGTGGCGAGACCGCCAGCGAGGACGCCTGCAGCGACCAGAGCGCCTACCCTAAATTTCGTCATTCTGCCTTCTCCCGTCTTCAGCACTTCTATCCTGGACGCGGTACTTCGGCGTTCGCCGTAGAGGCCACTCTGGAGCAGCGCGAGGCTGAACACCTGGCAAGTGACTTCGCCGCTTGGACGGGGAGATTAGTGATTCGTACGTGCGCAACAATTGAGCTTCGCACTTCGCATATTTATTCCTACGTGATGCGAGAAAAGCTCATTCAGATTAATTGTCTGTGTGCGCTCTAAAATTGAAATGCAAAATCAGGGGGCTATAAAATGGGGTGACGACTAGGTGGCAACACTTCATTGTTGCTCAGCGGCCACTTCCACGAATTCGTGCGACACGCAAAAAGGCCGCCCAAATTGGGCGGCCTTTCGTATTTCCGGAATGGTCTCGGATCAGAAGTTGATCAGAGCGCCCATGCCAACGTACTGGAAGCTGTCGGTCGGGATGCCGCCGGTTTCGAAGTCACGCAGGTCGGCATCGATGTGACGATACTTGACCCAGAGCGACATTGCAGCAGCGTCGATTTCCTGGACAACGCCGAGGCCCCACATGCTGATGTGGCTCTCGCCGGTGAAGGTTGTAACGGGGACGCCGCCGTCGTCAATGAACCCAGCTACCAAGCCGTTGTTCTCAGCACGCTCGTACTCGCCGTAGAGGACGGTGTGGCCCAGCGGATTCCAACGCTGACGGATACCGCCCTTTACGTAGAACGTTTCGTTTGCATCAACGCCCGAGTCATCGATGTCCAGGTGGCCATAGGCACCGTAGGCGAAGAGACCGGTCGGGATGTGCTCAGCGTACAAGCCAACCTGCAGGTACTGGCTGCCAAAGGGCTGAACCATGTTGGGCGAGTTACGGTTGAACTCGGAGCTCTCGCTATATGCGACAGCGCCCGACACCTTGAAGTCAGCCCATTCGCCAGCGTAACGAGCTGCGACGTCCCAGAAATCGTCTTCACCCCAAGAAGCCGAAACCGAGAAGCCACCAAACGTCGGTGAGTCGTAACGGACGCTGTTCGTGGGCAGACCGTTGCAGTCGCCCCAGACGCAGCCGCCAGCAGCACCCAGTGTCACGTCGGTGAATGCTCCGCCCGACGTACGGACGAAGAAGCTGTTGACGTCGAACGACACCCAGTTGGCAGGAACGAGCGAACCCGAACCGTCGACCAGGATTGCCGTGTTGTCCGAAGCCTGCGACTGCTTACCGACCGAGACCTTACCCAGCTGGTCGCTCTTCAAGAACCAGAACGACTGAAGCGTACCAACGCCGTTGGTGCCACCAGTCAGAACCGAAGGACCATCGGGTGTGAACTGGTTCGTCGTCAAGCTGTCAGAGCCGACGGCTTCGAGGTGAAGAACATAACCAGCCGTCCAGCCCGGAAGGATGGTCGCCTGACCCGTGAACTTCACGTGGCTGGCGAGCGTGGTGCCGAGATCGTGCACATAGACGTTTGACTCGGTGCCGTCATCCCACCAGGTGACCTGCTGGCCGACCCAGCCAGAGATCGTGAGGGAGACCTTGCGGTTGCCCTTACGAGCCGTCGTTGCTTCGAGTTCTGCAATCCGCTCCTCGAGGTCTGCGCAGCAGTTACCCCCCAGATCGGCTGCAGAGGCGCTGCCGGCCGACAGACTGCCTGCAACCAGGCCTGCCGCCATAAGCGCACTCAGACTATATTTGTTCATGAATAGCTCCCGTCTGCTTCGACTTGAGGAATGAGGACGGAACGGTCTGTTCAGCCCAACACTCTTCTTCAGTGGTGCTTCTTTTTTAACCGTCCTCAAACCCGTCTTCTGCGGTCACGGGCTTCCCCCCGAATTACCGCTCAGGCCCAATGTATAGGCAGATCCGTTTCGGGCGGGAAATAGGGTTTAGAGTTGTGGACAGTTGAATCGCCGCGGGTTGTGACAGAATGGCAACGAGAGCTGATGTTGCCACACGGAGGCCACTGGGCGGCCGAATTGCGGACGAACTAATTTTGAAGGCATTTCGAGTGGTTGCAATTTTCAATCGCTGCAACGTGTGCGTTGAGCACAAGGATTATACGATTTGCGACCTTATTATATGGAGCCTCCATAGCGGGGTGCTTTGGATAGGCCAAGAGCATTTCAATAATGATTTTTGAGTGTGTGCTGTTTGCATCACCGATTCGATGCTGATTCGGGTTCTGCTCGCCACTGGATATTGCGTTAGTGCGCTATTGTTTAACAGGAAAAACTGGTTTCGGTATTACGCGTCGGGCGCCATTATGGGTCCGGTGATGTTGAGTGTGTCGAGTCCTAAATCGATGACGGGAAAGTCACAGGGCGCGCTGGTGCACGTGGAAAATCTGCCACAATCGTCCCATACCGATTTCACACCGGCCGCCCGCTGCGCTCGTGATAGAGCGTGGGGCGAAACGTTTGCACCGCAAGAGTTGGCTGACATCGGAAATGACAGGTAATTTGGTTGATCGCCGCAAACTGCTCGAGAAGGCGGTGGCGGGAAGTTTTGCGCTTGGACTCGCGAAATTGGCCCTGGCCGCCACCGAGGCCCACGCTCAAGGGGAGGCCGCGGCGCCACAGGCGACCCCGCAGGGCATGTCCTTTGGGCCGACGACTCTGAAGGCGGAAGCCAAGCGCTTGGCGGATCAGCCGTTCGCGAAGCCCGCCATGGACGCGCTGCCGCCGCCGTTCAACAAGCTAACCTACGATCAATACAGGGATATTCGCTTCCGGTCCGAGAAGGCGATCTGGAAGGGTGACCACGTCGACTTCCAGGTCCAGCCGTTCGCCATGGGCTGGCTGTACGACGTTCCCGTCGATCTTTGGATCGTGGAGAACGGCAAGGCCACGCGACTCGTCGCGGACGGCAATCTGTTTTCCTTCGGTCCGCTCATCGGCCCGGGTCCCGATTCGGCGCCTTTTGGATTCTCCGGCTTTCGAATCCACGGACCGATCAACCGTGCGGATGCCTTCGACGAGTACACAGTCTTCCAGGGCGCGAGTTTTCTGCGCGCGGTTGGGCGCGGTCAGGGCTACGGCACGTCGGCGCGCGGTCTTGCTCTCAACACTGCTCAGCCATCCGGCGAAGAATTTCCGTTTTTCCGGAGTTTTTGGATCGAGCGGCCGAAAACGATTGCAACCGAGATCATTGTCCACGCGTTGCTCGACAGCCCGTCGACGACAGGCGCCTACCGGTTTGCGATTTCGCCTGGAGAGACGACGGTGATGGACGTCGAAGCGACATTATATCCGCGAACGACGCTCACGCATGTCGGTATCGGCCCTTTGACGAGCATGTACTTCCATGGACAGGCGAGCCAACGACGAATCGATGATGCCCGTCCGGCTGTGCACGACAGCGAAGGCCTGGCCATGATCAATGGCAGCGGCGAACGTCTCTGGCGGCCGCTCAACAATCCCAAGACGCTACAACTCAGCGCCTTCACGGACCGGGATCCGCAAGGGTTCGGCCTTTGGCAACGCGACCGTTCCTTCCGCAACTATGAAGACCTCGAGAGCCGGTATGAGCGGCGGCCCTCCGTGTGGGTTCAGCCTGAAAGCGGGTGGGGCGACGGCTTTGTCGAACTCATCGAGATTCCGATCGAGGATGAGATCCACGACAACATCGCCGCCTATTGGAAGCCGGCAAATGGGCTGGCTGCAGGCGGTCCGCATGTCTTCAATTACAAGATCTACTGGGGCCCCGATGTGCCTCCATCCTGGTCCGGCGCCCGCGTCCTCAAGACGCGGATCGGACGCGGAAAAAAGCAGGGGAACGTCATCTTCGTCATCGATTTGACAGGACCTACTGTCAAAGATGCCAAAGACTTGCCTGCCGTCGACCTGTCGGCGAGTGCGGGCAAGGTCTCCAATGTATCCGTTCAGCGAAATCTCGAAATTTCAGGTGTTCGAGTGACGTTCGAATTGGCACCCGGCGACAGCCAACTGGTTGAGCTGCGGGCTGTGTTGAAAGCAGGCGATCAGGCGGTTTCGGAGACTTGGCTCTATAGATGGACGAAGCCGTAAGCGAGAATTTCGTACACGGGGTGCGGGGGGACGCATCTCCCGATTCCAATACTCATCGCGATGCGGGTCCGTGGCGGCATTTGCCGGCTGCGGCTCCGCTCGACATGCCCGTTCAGGATTTCGCAACGCCGGTAGCGGCGGTCGCGGATCCGGACCGGGCCGGGTATTGGGTGCCACGGACGGCGATCTTCGCGGGCGCTGCCGTTCTGACCGGCGCTTTCGCGCATGAGCTTTTTACGATCCTGTCGTTCGTCGTCATCACGCCAGTACAGTTTCTCTTTCTTATCCTGTCGACGATCGCGTTCGGATGGATCGCGATCGGTAGCCTCAGCGCGGCTCTCGGGTTCCTGCCGCTCTTTACCGGGGAGCGGCCGGACAGCATTCCGCCGCCACCGCCGACGTCGCCTTTGACTTCGCGCACGGCCTTGCTGTTTCCGGTCTATCACGAGGACCCGACACGAATTGCCGGCGCCGTCGAGGCGATGATGCGTGAGCTCGATGAACTCGGCCGCAGCCGCTACTTCGATGTGTTCCTGCTTTCCGATACCCGCGGCGATAACGACGGCGACAAAGAAGCCGCTGTCTACCGGGCACTCAGCGAACAATTGCGCGGGATCGCTCCGGTCTATTACCGGCGGCGACTGAAGAACACCGGGCGCAAGGCCGGCAATATCTCCGACTGGGTCGAGCGGTTCGGCGCTGCTTATGAGTCCTTCATTATTCTCGACGGCGACAGCGTCATGTCGGGCGGGACGCTCGTTTCGCTAGCTGCCGCCATGGAGGCCGACGAGAAGGCTGGGCTGATCCAGACGGTGCCGAGGCTCGTCGGCGGCGAGACGTTGCTACAACGCTTGCAGCAGTTCGCTTCCAATACCTACGGGCCGGCCGTCGCCGCCGGTCTTGCATTCTGGCATCGCGACCAAGGCAACTATTGGGGCCACAACGCCATCATCCGCACGGCGGCTTTCGCCGAAGCGGCGGGTCTGCCCGAGCTTCCGGGCCGGAAGCCTTTCGGCGGCCATATCATGAGCCACGACTTTGTGGAGGCGGTTCTTCTCCAGCGGGCCGGCTACGGCGTGCACATGATGCCGTCGCTGCAAGGTTCCTACGAAGGCATGCCACCCAACATTATAGATGTCGTGGCGCGCGACCGCCGCTGGGCGCAGGGCAACCTGCAGCATCTGGCCATCGTCTCGCAGCCCGGATTGACGCCGATGGGCCGGCTGCATCTGGGCATGGGCGCGGCGTCCTATCTGATCTCAGGCATCTGGGCGCTGTCGCTCATCGTGGGCGTCGTGCTGGCGCTGCAGGGTCAGCAGATGATTCCGAGCTACTTCAGGGATGACAAGACGCTGTTCCCGATCTGGCCGACGATTGATCCCGGCGCGGCGCTCCGGCTCTTCATGGCGACCATGGTCGTGGTGCTGCTGCCGAAGGCGCTCGGGCTCGTGCTTGCCTGGCAGCAAGCGTGGAAGGAACGTAATGTGTTCGTGGCCATCCGCGTTTTTGTGGGTGTGCTGATCGAAACCGTCTATTCGATGCTCATCGCGCCCATCTTCATGGTGACGCAGACGGTCGGTGCCGCCGAAATTCTGGCGGGGCGCGATTCCGGCTGGAAGGCCCAGAAGCGCGGAGACGGAGCCCTGACGTTCGACGACGCGATGTGGTTCGCGCGCTGGCACACGGCAATCGGCGGCATCGCCGGTGCGATCGCCTGGACGGTGTCGCCCGCATTGCTCGCGTGGATGTCGCCCGTCATCGGCGGGCTGGTGCTCGCGGGTCCGGTGAGCTGGCTGACGTCGTTGAGGGCTGGGCCGCTCGAGCGGTGGGCGCTGGCGACGAACGAGGACCGGAAGCCGCCGCCCGTGCTGGTCGATGCGGGGCATCGCTCCAACGACTGGGCACGAAAGAGCGCCACGCCCGGCGGCTTGGCACGGCAGCCCGACGCCGCGGCGGCCTAGGGGCTCATTCGGCTACGGTTACACCCCGGCTTTTTCGGAGCCGCGCAACGAGCGGAAAAGCTCGTTGAAGATTTCGCGTACGCGCAGAGGCTCGGCATCGAGATAGGGAAGCGGGCGGATGACTTCGACCGCGACGACGCCGAGGCGGGAGGTCAACGCGCCATTGAAGGCGCCTTCTCCAAGACGGCGTGACAGTCGCCTCAGGACGTCCTGGCCGACGAATTGACCGAGCAGGTCGTCCGTCATGGCAATGCCGCCGGTCGCGATGATGTGGCCGACAACGAGCCGGGCAAGGCGAAGCGCTCCGAGCACGCCGGGCCTGCCACCGTAGAGCGCGGCGATGGCGCGGAACATGCGGACGTTCTCGACCAGAACGAAACCCATGGCGATCCACATCATCGGGGAGATCGCCGTGACGGTCGCCACGCGCTTTGCGGATTTGAGGATGACGCGCCGGCTTTCGCCATCGACCGGACGGAGCAATTCGCGATCGGCGAGGCGGAGAAGGTCGCCTTTTTCGAGCACGTCGCCGGTGTGATCCTTCACGCGCGCCAAGCCCCAGGCGAGGTCGGGCCGCCCGCGAAAGTGCGATAGGAGAGCCGAAACGGCCTTCCGTTCGCTCTGAACATTCGGCTTGGCAATCGCGTCGCGGACGAGCGTGCGCAACCTCGCCAGCCGAGCCAAGCGCCGGAAGCCTAAGAGCTCGCGCAGCACGATGCCGAGCAGTGCCAGGGCGATGATCGTCATCAGCCCGAAGGCGACCCAGCCGACCCAGTCCTGCCGCTCCAGCGCGACCGAGACGAAACGGGTGAACCAAAGTCCCGCCGCCAGCGAGGCGAGCGCGGCCATGGCGGAGAACAGAATGCCGCCGAAGCGGAAGCCACGATTGATGTCGCCGACCGTTAGGCGCTGCGATGCGGGCAGCGCCGTTCGTCTCGAAGTCACGGCTCCGGCGCCGGGCACGGCCTCTTCGAGTTCGGGCTCGTCGGCGATGTCGTCGAGCTTGAATATGCGCGGCTTTCTGGGCGGCTGATCGTTCTCGAATGTCATGCGAGATAATCCGAAATCAGGAAATCGAGCGCGCGGTCCAATCTGATATGCGGAAACGCTGCCGGTTTGCCATCGGGAAGCGTGTCGAGGAGCTTCGGCGGCGCAAACCGCACGAGTTCCAGAGAGGCCGCCTTGGCGTGGCGGGCGGCGTCGAGCGCGGCTGCGGGATCGGCGGGAAGGTCGCCGGGAAAGATCGCGGCCTCGGTCGCCCCGTCGAACGTTACATTGCCGATCTTCTCGCCTTTAATCGGCGTGCCGCGCAGGCAGGGGAGGATTTCGCCGCTGTGTTTGACTGTGGCTTCGCGTGTCGCGCGCAGCGCTGACAAAGCCAACGAATGGACGCCCGCGCCTTCGGTCTCGGCGCGCTTGGCGGCGTCGTCGACGATCTCTTTCAGCAAAGCCTCCAGGCGATCGTGGCTCGAGGCCGGTAGATGGTCGGCCTTGGTGGCAGCGAACAGGACGCGGTCGATCTTGCGGCTCAAGAACACGGATAGCCAGGAGTTGGCTCCGGGCCGGAAGGCCGACAGGATGTCGGTCATCGCGCGGTCGAGATCGCCCATGGCTTCGGCGCCGCGATGAAGGGCAGTCAGCACGTCCACGAGCACGATCTGGCGATCGAGGCGGGCGAAGTGGTCGTTGAAGAACGGTTTGACGACGGACTGCTTATAGCTTTCAAACCGCCGTGCCATCATGGCGGCGAGCGATCCGCGCGGCAGGCGCGCCTCTGATGCGAGCGGCATTGGAAAGAACGTGAGCAGCGGCGAGCCTTCCAAGTCTCCGGGAAGCAGAAAGCGGCCCGGAGCGAGCGTCGATTGCGCGCCGCTATCGCGCGTTGCGCGGAGATAGTCCGTGAAGAGCTTGGCGCCCGTCATGGCGATATGCTCATCCTCGGCAGCTGCCGGATCGGTGCCGGCGAGAAAGGCGAAGAAGGGTTTGGCGAATTCGGCACGCGAGGGCGCGCTCGCGAGCTTCAGCGCCTCGTTCGAGAAGGCGCGATAGTCCTGTTCGAGAAGCGGTAAATCGATCAGCCATTCGCCCGGGTAATCGACGATGTCCAAGTGAAGCTTGGAAAGCCCGATGGCGCGCTTCAGCAGATAGGCCGAGCGATATTCGATGGTGACGCGCAGCTGCGATATGCGCTTGGTGCTCTCGGGCCAGACGGGCGGCGCCGACAGAAGGTCGGCGAGGTGCGCCTCGTAGTCGAACCGGGGAATGCTGTCGTCAGGCTGCGGCTCGAGATAGGCGCGGATGATGCGGCGCTCGGCGTCGGGGGCGAAAAACGGCAGGCGGCCTCCAGCGACGAGATTGCGGACGAGGGCGGTGATGAAGACGGTCTTGCCCGCGCGCGACAGGCCGGTCACGCCCAATCGCACCGACGGCGTCAGGTAATCGGCGAAGCGCGCCTGAGCATCTTTGAGAAGATCGGAGTAGGAGGTGTCTGCCAAGTGATGCCGCGCATGAGGCCAGAGAATAAAGGGGGCAATCGAAGCCCCCTCTAAGTGGCGTAACTTGCGCGTCTCGACAAGGCGGCTTCGTAAAGCGCCGCTTGGCGGGTGCGCCTTATCCGTAAAAGACCACGGCGACGCCTGCTGCCAGCACCACGACCGCCATTAACATGATGGCGCTCGAACGAACGAACTCGGCCACGGCCTCTTCTCCCTTTGCCCGGTCCAATGATGGGTGATGGAACCATCTATAGGCTCAAGCCTTGAATAGGCCGTGAAGCGCGGGTTCATACGCCGTTCATCCGCCGCGCGATGATCTGACCGGCCGGGGAGACGCGTGGATGCCCGAAGGGCTTTTAAGCGTCGTGTGCTTTCTTGACTTCGAAGACTTCCATGATGCGGCAGCCGCGATGCGGACCGTCGACCACGAAGGTCCATTTGCCCTCCGTGAAGGTGTCGCACATCTTCACCCCCTTCACGAGGATCCAGTGCCCTTCTTTGCCCTTGTGAATCGCCAGGATGTAGTAGGCCCAGGCGTTGCGCGGCTTCTGCATCCACGTCCAGAACGTCGGGCGCTCTTTGCGCGCCCGGTGCATGAAGCTTTCCTTGAGCTCCATGCGAAAGCCGAAGTAGGCGAGCGCGGCTTCGACTTCGTCGGCGTAGGTGCCGCGCACGACGGGCTTGCGATGGGGAGGCAACTCGCGTCCTTCACGGATCACGTCCTCGATCTTGGCGATGCCGTAGCCCGTGATGGCGGAGAGGACGTAAGGTCCGCAGAATGCGACCCGTCCGGTGTCATTCTTGGCCGCGTCGAGCGACGACGCGGGCCAGCCCGAAGATAATCGATCGGTCATGGAAAGGCCCTATACAAGTTAGGACGGGATGCTCGTTCGATACGGTTAAGCAAAGGTTAACGCCTGTAAGGAGCTCCACAGCTGATGGCAGAACGCGTGAACGTTTCGTTCTTTCAGGAATTGATGGCGACCGTCGCCGAGCAAGGTCGTGCGCTGCTGCCGAAGGCGCTCTTTCGCGAGGCCGGCGGCGAGTCCATCGAGGTTTTGTCGCGCGCGCTGATGTCGGGACGCGGCGAAGCGTCGGGCGTTGCCATTGCGCGGCAGCTTCTCAATCAGCTGAGGAAGGCTTCGAGCGAGGAACGCCTTCAGTTTTTCCGCTTCCTCGCGGAAGATTTACAACCCGATCCGGCTGTCGTTGCGGACGCTGCGCGCAGCTATCTCGAGCATCCTTCCGAGAAGACGCTGACGCGACTGCAGAAGGCCTCCTACAGCCCTCGGCTCGAATTCTTCCGCCGCTTGAACCTTGCGGCCGGCGCGACAGCGGAGATCGTGGCGCTGCGAGGCGACCTTCTTCGCCACATCAAGTCGGATGAAGCGCTCGCCGCCGTCGATGCCGATCTCGAGCGGCTTTTGACGTCGTGGTTCAATCGCGGCTTCCTCGTGCTCCGGCGCATCGACTGGCAGACGCCGGCGGCCATTCTGGAAAAGATCATCGAATATGAAGCGGTGCATGAAATCCGCGGGTGGGACGACCTCAGGCGGCGGCTCGACCCCAAGGACCGGCGTTGCTTTGCCTTCTTCCATCCCGCGCTCGTCGACGAGCCGTTGATCTTCGTCGAAGTGGCGTTGATGCGCGAGATGCCCGATGCCATCGCGACCGTGCTCGACGGACATCGCTCGGACGAGGACGATGCGCCGCCCACGACGGCCGTCTTCTATTCGATCTCCAACTGCCAGGAAGGTCTCAAAGGCATTTCGTTCGGCAACTTCCTCTTGAAGCAGGTGGTCGAGGATCTGGCCCGGGACGTATCGAGCCTCAGGACCTTCGTGACCCTCTCGCCCGTGCCGAGCTTCGCGCGCTGGGTGGACCGGACGCTCGCCAACGGCAGCGACGTACCGATTTCGCCCGCAGACCGCCAGGCGCTGTCGCGGCTTCGCGATCCGCGCTGGGTCGAGGATGCGATGAAGGACACCCCGGAGGCCGAGGAGATCAAATCCGCTCTGATGGGCCTGGCTGCGCATTACTTTCTCGTCGCCCGGTCAAGCGACGCGCGGCCGGTCGATCAGGTGGCCCGCTTCCATCTGGGCAACGGCGCCCGTCTCGAGCGGTTGAACTGGCTCGCGGACACTTCCGAGAAGGGCCTGCGCGAGGCGCATGGATTGATGGTCAATTACCGCTACGATCTCACCGAGATCGAGCGCAACCACGAGGCATACGCCGATGACGGGACCGTTGTGGCCTCCCGATCGGTCCGTGCACATCTGAAGCCGGCGCCGAAGCCGAAGGGCCTCGCAGTGCCGGATCTGCTGGCGCTTCCGGGCACAGCCAAGACCAAAAAGGCGCGCTCCGACGAGCCCAAAACGTAGCGGGAGGGGCGCCGCGGCCAGTTTGCAGGGTGCTGCTTGTAAAGGTTCGACACGCGTGCAGTATGCGGATCGGTGTTGCGGCCCATGCGTTATCTTGGGCCGCCCCCGAACCGTACTGCTTCGCCATTTGCAGAGGCTGACATGCGCTACGATCAGAACGACCGTGAAAGCAGCAACGTCGAGGATCGTCGCGGGCAAGGGCCGGGCGGTTTTCCATTCCCGCGCGGGGGCATGCAGATCCCGATTGGGGGGCGGGGCGGTTTCAGTCTGACGTCATTGCTGATCATCGGCGCGGTGATGCTGCTCTTCGGGATCAACCCGCTTGAAGTTCTGCTTGGCCCGAACAGTCAGATCAGCATGCCGGACATGCCGCATTCGGAACGGCCATCCCGTGGGCCGTCCGACATTCCCGGGCTTCCGGGTTCGCGGCAAAGCCAATCGCCGGGAAGCGATGACGAAGCCATCTTCGTTAAGCGCGTGCTCGCCGATACGGAGGACGTGTGGAATTCCGTCTTCAAAAGCTTCGGGCGGGCGTACCGGGATCCGCCACTCGTGCTCTATTCCGGCATTACGCGGACGGCGTGCGGCGCAGGCCAAGCGGCCATGGGTCCCTTCTATTGCCCGCTCGATCAAAAGGTCTACATCGACCTCGTCTTCTATGATCAGTTGAAGCGCAAGTTCAATGTTAGCGGAGACTTCGCGCAGGCCTACGTCATTGCGCACGAGGTCGGCCATCATGTGCAAAAGCAACTTGGCATTCTCGACAAGGTGCAGGCACTCAAGGAGCGTTCCTATGATGAGGCGACCGCCAATCAGATTCAGGTGCGTGCCGAACTCCAGGCTGACTGCCTTGCGGGCGTCTGGGCCAATCTCAACGATCAGATGAAGAACCGCCTGCAGCCGGGCGATGTCGAAGAAGCGCTAAATGCCGCGACGCAGATCGGCGACGACATGATTCAGCGCAGAATGACGGGGCGGGTCATTCCGGATGCGTTCACGCATGGTACGGCGGCCCAGCGCGTGCGGTGGTTCAAGACCGGATTGGAATCGGGCCGGATGGAAGTCTGCGATACCTTCAATACCGCGAGCCCCTAGGCGGCGAGCTTGAAGCGGCTCAAGGGACGGGCTGCATCCCGTCCCTTGACGTTCAGCTCTTAAAGAGCTGCCCCCTTGAAGTCGCTGATCTTGCAGCTCACCGATTGCGCGGCGAGTTCCTTGCAGATCTTCTTCGCCTCAGTTTTCGATTTGATCGGGCCCGCGATCAAACCGTAGTTCGGATTGGCCGCCGTTCCGAGATCGGCGTACTGCGCGGTCAGCGAGCCGAGCGTATCGCCGTGGAGCTGGGCCAATGCGCTCCAGGTAATGCGAAGAGCGTCGACCGATCTATCGGTGGCGAGCTGAATACCGACCGGCTTTGGCTCGGCCTTCACGACGGCAGGACCGAAGCTGATGGCTTCCTCGCTGGCAGCCTTGTTGCTCTTGTTGACGCTGCCCGTCACGATCTCACCGACCTTCGGCGCGGCCGGGGCGGCGTTGATGACCTTCGTGGGGGGGGGCGTGTCGTGAGCCTCTTCTTCAGCGTGCTGCTGAGGTGCGCCCGAGAAGTCCGGCACATCCGGCGTGGGCGGTGGCACGGGTTCGGCGAGCGCCGACGTTTGCATCGGCGGAGCCTGCATCTTCTCGTCGAGGGCGGCGAGCTTTGAACTCAGCTGGTCCGTGTGCGCCGCCTGTGCGCTGACGTCAGCCTTGACGCTGTCGACGTCGAGCTGAAGTTTGCTCAGCGATGATTTCAAGTCTTCGACATCCGCCGCCACCCGCATCACCTGTGCTTCGCTGCCGCCTGCGAGCCGGCCACCGGAGAAGTCCGGGAGCAAGTGCGGCGCGAAGAACGCCACGCACAGGTAACCAAGGCCGGCGCCGCCAAGCGTGAACCATAAGGCTGCATAGGGCGTGGCGCCGCTGGCTCTGCGGATCGGTTTGTCGCTTGCAGTCTTGGTCATTGATCTGTCGCCCTACTGGAGGGAATTGGCCGGACCGACCATTTCCCCGAATCGTTTTCACCCTATCGTCAACGTTGGGTCGGGCGCGGGCTTGCCGCAATGGCAGTGGGGCCGTTCGCTGCTAGAAGCTGTGGACGAAGGCAGAGATGTTGCAAACGGCCTATCCATCGGGAACTGTTAGGCAAAGAGGCGTTCTAAGTCGCGGGTGAGTGGCCCGGCTGCGACGGAGCGGATCGACGACGCGAGCCGCACTTGCCGCCGATAGATCGCAGGCGGTATGGCATGAGCGGCGGCGCGGCGAAAACGTTGGCAAACGCTCGTCACTTGGCTCCGTCACAAACGCAAAGCAAGGTAATCCATGAGTTTCCGGCCCTGTCTGTTCGTCGTCCTCGCTGCGGGCAAGGGCACGCGCATGAAGTCGTCCCTGCCGAAGGTCCTGCATAAAATTGCCGGGCAGTCGATGCTCGCGCACGTGCTGACCACGGCGTCGGGAATTGCGGGTGGGAAGATTGCTGTCGTCGTCGGGCCTGACATGGCGGCCGTTGCGGCGGAGGCCAATCGCGTCGCGCCCGGCGCTCTCATATTCGAGCAACCGGCCCAGCGCGGAACGGCGGATGCCGTGCTTGCAGCCAAGCCCGGAATTGATGCGCAGGCGGGCGATGACGTCATTGTGCTCTTCGCCGATACGCCGCTCGTGCGGGGCGCGGTGATCGAGCGGCTGCGTGCGGCGCTTGCGGCAGGCGCCGGTGTCGCCGTTCTCGGCTTCCGGCCGAAAGATCCGGCGGGTTACGGCCGCTTGCTTCTCGATGACAGCGGGGCGCTTACCGGCATTCGCGAAGAGCGGGATGCGTCGGAGGACGAGCGCAAGATTAGCCTCTGCAACTCCGGTGTGATGGCGTTCCGAGTGCCGAAACTTTCCGAATTGCTGTCCCGGATCGGCAGCGACAACGCGAAGGGCGAGTTCTACCTGACGGATGCCATCGCGTTGGCGCGCGCTTACGGTCTGAAGGCTTCCGTCGTCGAGTGCGACGAGAGTGACGTCCTCGGCGTCAACACGCGGGAGCATCTTGCCGCGGCCGAGGCCATTTGGCAGGCGCGGGCGCGCTCGGCATTCCTGCGCGATGGGGTCACGATGATTGCGCCGGACACGGTCTGGCTGCACTTCGATACTGAGATCGCGGCAGATGTTTCAATCGAGCCCAACGTCGTGTTCGGCGCGGGCGTCAAGGTGGAGGAGGGGGCGCAGATCCTCGGCTTCTGCCACATCGAAGGGGCGGTGATCGGTAAGGGCGCACGTGTCGGCCCATTCGCCCGCTTCCGGCCAGGTGCTCGCATTGGCGAGAAGGTGCACATCGGCAATTTCGTCGAGGTGAAGAACGTCACGATGGGGGAGGGCGCGAAGGCCAACCACCTCTCCTACCTTGGCGATGGCACGGTAGGTGCAGGGGCGAACATCGGCGCCGGCACGATCTTCTGTAACTATGACGGATACAACAAGGAGAAGACCGAGATCGGGGAAGGCGCCTTCGTGGGTTCCAACACGTCGCTCGTTGCGCCCATAAAAATAGGTGCTGGCGCCTATATCGGGTCCGGCAGCGTCATCACCAAGGACGTCAGTCCCGGGGCTCTGGCGATCGAACGGAGCCCGCAGGAGGAGCGTCCTGGGTGGGCCGAGAAATTCAGGGCTGTGATGTCGCGGCGCAAAGCGGCAGCACAGAAAAAGTAGTTAATTTACCAAAACGGGATTTTGCGCGCGTTTCAGGGCAAAAAGCGGTCGTGTTGCTCTGAAACACTCTGTGATTTGAGAAGAACGTTAACCGCCTCCATCGTTCGATTTGGGGGATACCTTTCAAGGGGGACGGGTCGATGTGTGGGATCGTCGGAATACTCGGAAAATCCTCGGTTTCGACCAACCTGGTCGACGCGCTACGCAGGCTCGAATACCGGGGGTATGATTCGGCCGGCATCGCGACCGTCGAGGATGGCGCGATTGAGCGCCGCCGCGCCGAGGGTAAGCTTCGCAATTTGGAAAAGCGGCTGATCACCGAGCCGCTCGCCGGGCGCACGGGCATCGGGCACACGCGCTGGGCGACGCACGGCCGGCCGACGGAGCGTAACGCACATCCGCACATGACGGCGAAGGTTTCGGTCGTCCACAACGGCATCATCGAGAATTTCCGCGAGCTTCGGAAGCAGCTTGAGGCCAAGGGGCACAAGTTCGAGACCGATACCGACACCGAAGCCGTGGTGCACCTCATCACCGACGAGATGAACCAGGGCGCCGAGCCCGTCACGGCCGTTCGCAACGCCTTGCAGCATCTTCAGGGCGCCTTCGCGCTGGGGATCATCTTCGCGGGCCAGGACGATCTGATGATCGCGGCGCGCAAGGGCTCGCCGCTCGCCATCGGCCATGGGTCGGGCGAGATGTATCTTGGTTCGGATGCGATCGCGCTTGCACCTTTCACGGATGCCATCACCTATCTTGAAGAGGGCGATTGGGCGGTACTGCGCCGCTCGGGCGCCGAAATCTTCAACCTGGACGGTGTGCGCGTGGAGCGGCCACTCGTCAAAGCCGTTGCGAGCTCGCTGTTGATCGACAAGGGCAACTATCGCCACTTCATGGCGAAGGAAATTCACGAGCAGCCGGAGGTTATTTCGCATACGCTGGCGAACTACCTCGATATGACGGCGTCGCGCGTGCGGTTTCCCGATCTCGGCGTCGATCTCGCAAAAATCAGCCGCGTGACGATCTCGGCGTGCGGCACGGCGTATTATGCCGGCCTCGTCGCCAAGTACTGGATCGAGCGCTATGCGCGCCTGCCGGTCGACATCGATGTCGCCTCGGAAATGCGCTATCGCGAGTCACCACTGCCCGAGAACGGGCTGGCTGTTTTTGTTTCGCAGTCGGGCGAGACGGCCGACACGCTGGCGACGCTGCGTTACGCCAAGTCGAACAATCAGCGCATTGCCTCGATCGTCAACGTTCGCACCTCCACCATCGCGCGGGAATCACACGCGGCGCTGCCGACGCTCGCTGGCCCTGAGATCGGCGTTGCTTCGACGAAGGCCTTCACGTGCCAGCTCTCCGTGCTCGCTTGCCTTGCCATTGCCATCGGCAAGGCCCGGGGCAAGATCACGGACGCGCAAGAGGCGGCGCTCGTCAACGCCCTGATGGAGGTACCGCGCCACATCGCGTCGATCCTGCGGAACGACGAACAGTATGTAGCCGTCGCGCATGAATTGGCGAAGGCGCGCGACGTTCTCTATCTCGGCCGGGGCTCAAGCTTCCCGATTGCGCTTGAGGGCGCGCTCAAGCTGAAAGAGATTTCCTACATCCATGCCGAAGGCTATGCCGCCGGCGAGCTGAAGCATGGCCCGATCGCGCTCATCGACGAGAGCGTGCCGGTGGTCGTCGTTGCGCCCGAAGACGATCTCTTCGAGAAAACGGTGTCCAATTTGCAGGAAGTGGCGGCGCGCGGTGGGCAGGTCATCCTGATTTCGGATGCGGCACCGGAAAATGCGGGCTGCAAACTTGCCGCCCATATCCAAATGCCGAAGGTCGATTCGTTCGTTGCGCCGATGATTTATGCGGTTCCGACGCAGCTCGTTGCCTATCAAACGGCCGTGCTGATGGGGACGGACGTCGATCAACCGCGCAATTTGGCGAAATCGGTGACCGTGGAATAAGCTCGGCGGTGGAATAACCGCCAATAATGCTGTTAGAATTGCTAAAGCTGATAAGCTGGGAGCGAGAGGGCGGGGGCCCACAATTTGCCTCGTTCAAATGATTGCACTACCTTTGAGGGAGGTTGCGCGATCCAGAACGTGACCATTGGGGAAGGTACGACAAATGACGCAGTTCCAGGTGTTGGCGCGCCCGCTGGCGCTCGCTGCCATCGTGACGTGCGTATTTTCCGGCGCGGTCGCCGTATGGCCGTCGGAAGGGTTAGCCGCCAAAGCGAAGCCGGCGCAGGGTCCGGGGGCGGCTCAAAGCGGCGACGGCAGCGAGGAACAAAAGGCTGCTGCGAAGGCGGCTTCGCGCAAAGCGTACGACGCGGGCCTTAAGGAATATGCCGCGGGCCGCTATCAGAATGCCGTTGCCCAGCTGACACTCGCCATCAAGGCCGGTGTGCTCTCCACCCAGGAAATGGCGAAAGCTCTCCATACGCGCGGGCTTGCCTACAAGCGGGACAACAAGCCTGGACTTGCCATCTCCGATCTGACGAGTGCGATCTGGCTGAAGAACGGCCTGAGCCCGGGCGATCAGAAGTCGGCCATTGCCGAGCGCTCCGAGGCGTACCGAATGGCCGGGCTTCCCGATACGGGCACGACGCCCGATCGTCCGCCGGTGGTTGCTCGGCCCGCTGCTACGGGCGGTAACGTCGTCGCCAATGCGGCGCCGGGGCCCAACGCTGGTTCGGCGGGCCTTTCGGCTGCTGCAATCGCGGAAGCTGCGGGCACCCAGAACTCGGGGGGCGCTGGTTCGGGTGACGGCACCTCGGCTACGATCACGCGCCAAGACGCTGCCGCGGGTCAGTATGATTCCAGCCTGCAGTCAGCGGCCGTGCCGGCTTCCAATGGAGCCGCGCCAGCTCCCACATCCGGATCGTCGTTCGGCCAGTCGATCACCGCCATTCCGGGAAACGTGACGGGCTTCTTCTCCAACATTTTCGGCGGCGGTTCATCGGCGGCCGCACCCGCGCCGTCGGGCAGCGGGACGGTCACGACAGCGTCGACATCGCCGCCGCCCGTGCCGGAAACATCGAGCTGGAGCAACGCGACCATCGTGGCGCCGGGCTCCGTCAACAAGCCCACAAAGGTGGCGCTCGCCGATACGCGGGCCAATCCCGTCGCAGCTAAGGGTAAATACAAGATCCATATCGCAGCTTTGCGCTCGCGCGCCGACGCCGAAGCGCTGGCTCAGAACGTCGTTGCGCAGCACGGGGCAGAGCTCGGCGATCATGTACCGATGGTCGACGAAGCCGTCATCGGCAGCATGGGGACGTTTTACCGCGTGCGGATCGGTGGTTACGCCTCGCAAGATGAGCCTCGTGGCCTCTGCAACAAGCTCAGAACCAGTGGCCTTGATTGTCTTGTCGTGACAAACTGAGAGCTGCCCGGCTTCCATCGGGCTGAAGCTCGAGTGGGAGAGAATGGCCCCTGTACCGCCTGCTCACGATGCCGGCCGCCCGAAGGCTCCGGGCATCGACGCGAAGACTGAGGCGCAGCTGACCGCTGGGCTGAAGCGGCTTGCCAGCGATGATGGCCGAACCGGCTGGCGCCTGGGATCCCGCATCCGCAACGCCTTCCTGACGGGTCTCGTCATTGTCGGGCCGGTCACGATCACGCTTTGGATCATGTGGGGTGTGATCCATTGGATCGACGCCTGGATCAAGCCGCTCCTTCCGACGACCTTCAATCCTGATACCTATCTGCCGTTTCCGGTGCCGGGCCTCGGGCTCGTCATCGCCATCGTCGGGCTCACGCTCATCGGCGCGCTCGCGGCCAACCTGCTCGGCCGCACGCTCGTGTCGTCCGGTGAACTCATGTTGTCGCGGACGCCGATCGTCCGGAACGTCTATGGCGCGCTGAAGCAGATTTTCGAAAGCGTGATTTCGACGACCGGGCCGAACGCGAGTTTCCAAAAAGTCGGGATGATCGAGTTTCCGTCGAAGGAAATCTGGAGCCTCGTGTTCGTGACCGGCGAGACGACGGGCGAGATCAAGGACGTGAAGCCCGGCGGCACGGAGGACCTGCTGACGGTTTTCATGCCGACCGGTATCGTGCCGCCGACCGGGTTCATTTGCTTTGTGCCGAGATCGAACGTCGTCTTCCTGACGATGACGGTCGAGGAGGCGGCGAAGATCATTCTCTCGGGCGGCATCGTGATGCCGGACCTTGAAGAGAAGAGACGGCTCGCGGCCGCCGCCGCGCAGAAGAAGGCATCGCGTTTCCGCGTGGGAGCGGACAATCCTCCGGCTTAAGCGGCGCGGAAGAGGCGCACGGCCTCGTCGCACTCGAAGAGATAGAGCAACGTTCTGAGCGCCTGGCCGCGCGGGGACACGAGGTTCGGGTCCTTCTGCAGAATGAGTTCGGCATCGTCGCGAGCGGCCTCTAGCAGCGCGTCGCGGCCGGGGACTTCAGCGATGCGGAAGGCCGGCGCACCGCTTTGGCGCGCGCCCAGGATTTCGCCGCCGCCGCGGAGCTCGAGATCCTTCTCGGCGATGCGAAAGCCGTCCTCGGTTTCTTCCATCATCTTGAGCCGCGCTTCGGCGGTCTCTCCGAGCGGCGCCTTATAGAGCAGCATGCAGAAGGATTCGCGCGAGCCGCGGCCGACGCGGCCCCGCAACTGATGGAGCTGCGCGAGGCCGAAGCGTTCGGCGTGCTCGATCACCATGATGTTGGCGTTGGGAACGTTGACGCCGACTTCGATGACGGTTGTCGCGACCAGGATTTTGAGATGCCCGGCAGCGAAGGCCGACATGGTCTCATCTTTCTCCTTGCCCGATAACCCACCGTGCAAGAGGCCGATGCCTTCGCCGAAAATCTGGCGGAGGTAGGCGAAGCGTTCTTCCGCGGCGGCGAGATCGGAGACTTCGGATGTTTCGATCAATGGGCAAACCCAGTAGACCTGCGCGCCCTCGGCAAGCTGGACGCGAACGCGGTCGATCAGGCGCTCCAGCAACTCGAGCGGCACCGCCTTGGTGACGATGGGTTTGCGGCCCGCGGGCTTTTCGGTGAGCTTGGAGACGTCAAGGTCGCCGTAGTGCGTCATGAGAAGCGTGCGGGGAATGGGCGTCGCCGTCATGACGAGGACGTTGGTGTCGCCATTCGATCCTTTTGACTGCAGCGCCATGCGCTGGTGAACGCCGAAGCGGTGCTGCTCGTCGATGACGGCGACCGCTAGGTCCTTGAACACGACGTCGGATTGGAAGAGCGCGTGGGTGCCGACCAGAATGTCGATCTCGCCGCTTGCAAGGCGCGATATCACGGCATCGCGGGCTTTGCCTTTTTCCCGCCCCGTCAGCAGCGCGAGGCTGAGGCCAGCGGCGTCCGCGAGCGGCGCAATGGTATCGATGTGCTGGCGGGCAAGTACTTCGGTCGGCGCCATCAAGGCGGCTTGCGCGCCGTCTTCGACGGCAATCGCCATCGTCAGCAGCGCGACCAAAGTCTTGCCGGAGCCCACGTCTCCTTGCAGCAGGCGCAACATCCGATGTGGCGCTGACAGGTCCTCGGCAATTTCGGCGAGCGCGGTTTTCTGCGATCCAGTCAGGGAGAAGGGAAGCGCATCGATGATCTTCGCGCGGATCCGGCCGTTGCCTGTGAGGCGCCGTCCACGTTCGGTTTTCATGGTCCGCCGTACGAGTGCGAATGCGAGTTGGTTGGCGAGAAGTTCGTCATAGGCCAGCCGCTGCCAGGGGAGCGCGCCGTTCGAGACGTCTTGCGCTTCGACGGGGCGATGCACTCTGGCGACCGCCTCGTTGAACTTTGGCCAATAGCGCGCTTCGAGCCAGCTCGGGTCCTGCCATTCGGGAACTTCCGGCACGCGTTCGACCGCCTGACGCGCCGCCTTGAGCGCGATCTTGCCCGAGAGACCTGCGGTGAGCGGATAAACGGGTTCGAGTAACGGCATTTCATCGCGCGCATCGGGTGACACGATGTAGTCGGGATGGGTCATCTGCAGCTTGTCGCCGTAGCGCTCGATGCGGCCGGAGACGAAGCGGATTTCGCCTGGCGGCAGCTGGCGCTCGATGAACTTGTGTTCGGCGTGGAAGAAGACGAGGTCGATGCGGCCGGTGTCGTCCTCGCATGTCACCTTATAGGGAGCTTTGGTATTGCCGCGCGGCGAGGGCCGGTGCTTCAGGACGCGCAGCTCGAGCGTGACGATGGTCCCCGGCACGGCGGCTGAGAGCTGCGGCTGACTGCGGCGGTCAATGACACCCGTCGGCATGTGCCAGAGCACGTCGACGACGCGCGGTTCGGAGACGCCTGGCGGCAGTGCGAGGCATTTCTTCAACAGCTGCGTGAGACGGGGGCCGATGCCCGTCAGGGTCTGTGCCGATGCGAAAAGCGGGTTTAGAAGTGGTGGACGCATCGTCGGATTCGGCTCGCCGTTGGCAGATCTCGGGGGATGGCTACCCGCTACCGTTGGTCGCGGCAATAAGCATCGGCCTCATCCGCTAGGCGCGGGCGGTGGCGGACGGTATAGGAACCCTTCGCGGACGGCGCACCGTGACGGCCGGCCGGCGCTCAGTCAAGCCGCCGCCTCAGCTTTTACCATGCCTACGCAACCGGACGGCAAATGACGGACGATCTCGAAGCGCAGAGGCGGCGTGCGTTTTACCGCGCTCACCATCGCGGAACGAAGGAAATGGACGTGCTGGTCGGCCGCTATGCCGATGACCGTCTCGCATCCTATACTATTGAACAGATAGAACGCTTCGAGCGTTTTCTGGCAATTCCCGATCCCGCTCTCCAACAGTGGATCTTTTCCGGCGAGGGTTACAACGGCTTTGAGTTCGAGGACCTGTTGAATGATATCCGCGCCTTTCATGGCCTAGGCGCCGAGGCGAAATAAGACACGGTAGATGACCACAAAGGTTCAAAACACTCGCGCCGTATTTTCCGGTGTGCCGGAAGGTTTCGACGGACGCGTCGTTGCCGACATCACGAAGGCTGCGCGCACGGACGATCAGCCCGGGCTGCATCTTCATATCGCGCGCGATGACCGCCGGCTCGATGAGCTGCAGGCGGCCGTCGCCTTTTATGCGCCGGACATCGCCATCGTGCCCTTTCCGTCGTGGGACACCGTTCCCTACGACCGCACGAGCCCTAATCCCGAAATCGTGTCGAAGCGCATTACCGCGCTCGGGCGGCTGGCCGTCGGCGGCCGGAAAAAGCCGACGCTCGTTCTGACGACGATCAATTCCATTCTGCAGCGCGTTCCGCCCAGAAGCTTTATTCGCGGCGCGGTGAAGACGATTGCTCCGGGCCAGCGGCTGGACCCTGCCGATCTCATCAAGCGGCTTGAATCCTACGGCTATGACCGTTCGAGCACGGTCATGGAGCCTGGCGAATATGCGCAGCGCGGCGGCATCATCGATCTTTATCCGCCGGGGCGCAGCAATCCCATTCGGCTCGATTTCTTCGGCGATCAGCTGGAGACGATCAAGGCGTTCGATGCGGAGACGCAGCGCTCGCTGAAAGCCGTACCGAAATTTTCGCTGATGCCCGTCAGCGAGGTGGCGTTCGGGGAAGCTGCGACAGCATTGTTCCGCACGCGTTATGTTGCGCTGTTCGGCGGCAACACGGGCGACGATCCGCTCTATGAAGCAGTGTCGAGCGGACGGCGGTACGTCGGCCAGGAGCACTGGCTGCCATTCTTCCATCCTAACCTCGAGACGCTGTTCGATTATCTGCCGGGGGTAGGCGTCAGTTTCGATCATCTCGACGACGAGGCGATCGACCGGCGCTTCGAGCAAATCCGCGAGCACTACGAGGCGCGCGTCGATTCACTCGAAGGCCAGCGCTTCGGCGCGCCGCCGTATAAGCCGGTGCCGCCCGACCAGATGTTCCTCACGCCCAAGGACTGGAGTGCGGCGCTCGATGCGCGCACCGTCTCGCGGCTGACGCCGTTCGAGAGCCCGGGCGAGACGAATGTCTATTCGATGCACGGCAAACGCGGACGCACGTTTGCCGCCGAGCGCGCCAATCCCGATGCCAACGTTTTCGATGCGGCCGTGGCGCATATCCGGCGCATCCATGAGGAGAACCGCCGGGTCATTCTCGCGGCGTGGACGCCGGGTGCGCGGGAGCGGCTGATTACGCTGCTGCAGGATCATGGCCTCGATAACATCGCGAAGGTCGAGAACTTCTCGGAAGTGCTGGCGCTGCGTCCGGGGCAGACGGCGTTTGCCGTGTTCGGCGTCGAGGAAGGTTTCGAGACGCCGGACTTCGCTGTCATCGCCGAGCAGGACATTCTGGGCGACAGGCTGGTGCGTCAGCGACGGCGCGCGCGCAAGGCGGCCGACGTTCTGACGGAGGCGACGAGCCTTTCGGTCGGCGATCTCGTCGTGCACAGCGATCACGGTATCGGCCGGTTCGCGGGGCTGCAGACGATTACGGCGCTTGGCGCACCACATGACTGCCTCGAGCTGCAGTACGCGGGCGGGGACAAGCTGTTTCTGCCGGTTGAAAACATCGAGCTTCTGTCGCGCTATGGCGCCGATGAAGGCGATGCGCAGCTCGACCGTCTGGGTGGCGTCGGCTGGCAGACACGCAAGGCGAAACTCAAGAAGCGCCTGCGCGAGATCGCCAACGAGCTCATCAAGATTGCGGCCCTGCGCGCGATGCGGGAAGCGCCCGTGCTCGTTCCGCCGGCTGGCGCTTACGACGAATTCGTCGCCCGGTTTCCTTATGAGGAGACCGAGGATCAGGCGGCGAGCATCGACGCGGTGCTGGGCGATCTTGCTTCGGGTAAGCCGATGGACCGGCTCGTTTGCGGCGACGTCGGCTTCGGCAAAACCGAAGTTGCCATTCGCGCAGCTTTCGTTGCGGCGATGAACGGTTTGCAGGTCGCCGTCGTCGTGCCGACGACGCTGCTCGCGCGCCAGCATTACCGCACGTTCGCGCAGCGCTTCCAGGGATTGCCTGTGAAGATCGCGCAAGCATCGCGCATGGTGAGCCCGAAGGAGCTTGCCGAGGTGAAGGCCGGCGTGAAGTCCGGCGATATCGACATCGTGGTCGGCACGCATGCCTTGCTCGGCAAAGGCATCGACTTCGCGCGGCTCGGCCTTCTCATCATCGACGAAGAGCAGCACTTCGGCGTCAATCACAAGGAACGCCTGAAGAAGATGCGCGAAGACGTGCACGTGCTGACGCTTTCGGCGACGCCGATCCCGCGGACGCTGCAGCTCGCTCTGACGGGCGTGCGCGAGCTTTCGCTGATCACGACGCCGCCGATCGACCGCTTGGCGGTGCGCACGTTCATTTCGCCATTCGATCCGGTCATTATCAAAGAGGCGTTGCGGCGCGAGCGTTTCCGCGGGGGGCAGACGTATTACGTTTCGCCCAGGATTTCCGATCTCGACGATATGGCGGAGTTCCTGCGCGAGGCGGTTCCCGATCTCCAATTCGCGCGTGCGACGGGGCAGATGACGCCTACGGAACTCGAGGACGTGATGACCGCGTTCTACGAGGGCAAGTACGACATCCTGCTGTCGACCGCGATCGTCGAGTCCGGTCTCGACGTGCCCAATGCGAACACGCTGATCGTCCATCGCGCCGACATGTTCGGTCTCGCGCAGCTCTATCAGCTTCGCGGACGCGTCGGCCGTTCAAAGACGCGCGCTTACGCCTACATCACGACGCCGCCTGACAAGAAGCTGACGGAAGGCGCGGAAAAGCGGCTGAAAGTTCTGCAATCGCTCGATACGCTGGGCGCGGGCTTCTCGCTCGCCTCGCACGATCTCGACATTCGCGGCGCGGGCAACCTCTTGGGCGAAGAGCAGTCGGGCCACATCCGCGAGGTTGGCTTTGAGCTTTACCAGTCGATGCTGGAAGAAGCGGTTGCCGCGATGAAGGGCGGCGATCTCGAAGCCGACGACAAGTGGAGCCCGGAGATCCAGCTCGGAACGTCGATCATGATTCCGGAGCCATACGTCGCCGACCTGCAACTTCGTTTGGGTCTCTACCGGCGGCTTTCGAGCTTGGAGAAGCGCTCGGACATCGACGCGTTTGCGGCCGAATTGGTGGACCGGTTCGGCCCGCTGCCTCCGGAAGTTTCGCATCTGCTCGACGTCATGGAGATCAAAGGCCTCTGCCGGACAGCTGGCATTTCCAAGGTCGATGCAGGGCCGAAGGGCGGCGTCATCACGCTGCACAAGGCGAAGTTCGCAAATCCGGAAGGACTTATCGCGTTCGTGCAGAAGTCGAGGGGCGCGCTCAAGGTTCAGCCCGATCAGCGGCTCGTCTACCGCGCCGATTGGGATCTGCCGGAGAAGCGCTTGAAGGGCGTGCGCGCGCTTATTCAGCAGTTCGCTGATATTGCCGAGCAGACGAAGAAGGCGGCCTGAGCCGCCTTTCTCTAAATATTTCTATCAGGCGTTCGCCGGGACCAGCGCAGCGAGGGCTTTGCGCTGGATCTTGCCATTCGGCGTTCTTGGCAGCCGATCGACGAAGATGATTTCTCGCGGCACCTTGTAGGCGGCTAGGCGTTCGGCGGCGAAAGCTTTGATGGCCTCAGCATCCTTCTTGCTGGCGTCGGTTGGAGCCACAAATGCGCCGATGATCGAGACATCGCTGCGAATGCGGATTTCCGTGCAGGCGACTTCGGCGACGCCGGGGCAGGCGGCGAGCGCTGCCTCAATCTCCAAAGGCGAGACGCGATAGCCGCCCGCGTTCATCAACTCGTTGGCGCGGCCAAGATGGGTGATGTAGCCGTCGGCATCGACGGAACCCAGATCGCCGCCGGTAAACCACTCGCCGCGAAAAACTTCGGCTTCTTCCTCCGGGCGGTTCCAATAGCCGATCATGAGGCCCGGATCGGAGCGATGCACGGCGATCAAACCTTCCGTGCCGGGAGGCAGCGGCTCGGTTCCGCCATCAGCTGGAATGATCGCGATGCGCCGTCCGGCTTGCGGTTTGCCGACGGTGCCGGGCCGATAGGGCACTCCCGGACCTGTCGAAATGTAGGTCGAGATTTCGCTCATGCCGAGCGCTTCATAGAGCGGCAAGCCAGCTGCTTTGGTCCACTCTTCGACGAGGCCGGGCGGAGGCGTTTCTCCTGCCATCAACCCGTGGCGCAATTTGCCGAGAGAGCCTGGTTCAGGCCGCGCATACTTCAGGATTTGCCGGTAGACGCCGGGAACCGCAGCGAAGAGCGTCGCGCCCGTCGCTGCGATGAGGCGCGGCCAAAGCTCGGGTGATTTTTCGCCGGTGCAAACGACCGCCGTCGCGCCGTTCGCCCAGGGATCGGTGAGGCCGACGCCGAGCGTGAACGTCCAGTTGAAGGCGCCGGCGTGCAGCATCCGGTCATCGGCGTTGATGCCGTACCAGCCCTGATACATGGGTGAGCGTCCGCGCGCGGAGCGATGGGCGTGGAGAACGCCTTTCGGCTTCGCCGTGGTGCCGGATGTATAGATGAGGAACGCGGCGTCATTCGCACGTGTCGCCGCGTAACCGGCGCGCGGTGCGTGTTGAATGAGGCCGGCGATGTCGTCTGGCGAGAAGATGGTGATGCCGCGCGCGATGTCAGCGGACAGCGGCTCGAAGCTCGCGATTGCCGCTGCGCCGCTATCGTCGAGCAGGCTCCTGAGTTCGGTTGCCGTCAGCTGATCGGACAGGGGCAGCGCGATGAAGCCTCCGGCAATGGCCGCGAAGAACAGAAGTGCGGACTGGCTGGAATTTCCAAGCCGGATGGCGATGCGGTCGCCGGGCTTCAGGCCGCGCTGAGCCAATCCCTGGGCGAGGCGGAGGATCGCGTCTTCAAGCGCTGCGAACGACCATGTCTCCGATGGGCTTTCGGGGTTGGCCGTATTGTAGACGAGGAGCGCGGTCTTTGATGGCGTGCGTTGAGCGGCCGCGCCGATGGCATACTGCGCCATGTTGAAGGGTTCATTCGCAACCGGCGTCATTTCGATTCCGTCCACCACGTATCTACTGCGTATCCGAACACGGGCGTCTTATCCGGATGCTTCAGCCGCGCCCAATAGGCCACCCACTGATTGGGCGTATAGAAGAGCGGGACGACATAGTCACCTGATAGCAGCACGCGATCGAGGGCGCGGACCGACGAGATGAAATCCGCTTCGGTTTCGGCGGCCAACATGCTCTCGATCATGGCATCGGCGGCGGGATTTCTGACGCCGGCGAAATTATACGACCCTTTGGCATCCGCGGTTTTTGCCGACCATCGGAACAGCTGCTCGTTGCCAGGCGACAAGGACGAGGGCCATGTGCTCTGGATCATGTCGTAGTCGAAGCTCGACAGTCGCTGCTGATATTGGGCACTGTCGACGACGCGCACGCGCGCAGCGATGCCGAGCGGCGCGAGGCTGCGGGCATAGCTCAAAAGCAGAGCTTCCTGGGCGCCGCTATTGGCCAGAATTTCGAAGGCGAGTTGCTCGCCTGTTTTCGAATTGATCAGACGCCCACCTTTCAGCACGTAACCGGCTTCCGTCAGCAGGGCGAAAGCCGTTTTCTGGTTTGGGCGGTTCTGGCCGCTGCCGTCGCTGGCGGGCAAGCGGTAGGCGCCTTCCATGACTTCGGGGCGCACGGCGTCAGGGAATGGTGCGAGGAGTGCTCGTTCGCGGGCATCCGCGGGGCGTCCGTTCGAAGCCAAATAAGAGCGCTCGAAATAGCTCTCAGTGCGCTTGAAGAGGCCATTGTAGAGCGCGCGGTTGCACCATTCGAAATCGAACAGCATGATCAGTGCGCGGCGCACGCGCGGGTCGGCAAACATCGCGCGCCGCGTGTTGAAGACGAGCGCGGTCATGCCCGCGGGCAGACCGATTTCGAATTCAGCCTTGATGATGCGGCCATCGCGAACGGCCGGGATGTCGTAGCCGCCTGCCCAGCGGCCCGGATCTTCTTCGAGGCGCAGGTCGATGGTGCCGGACTTGAAGGCTTCGAACATCACCGAGGCATCGCGGAAATAGTCGAAGCGGATGTCGTCGAAGTTGAAGCGTCCGCGATTGACGGGCAGATCGATGCCCCAATACTCCGGATCGCGGCGGAAGCTGATCGAGCGGCCCGCATCGATGTTGGATACCGTGTAAGGGCCTGATCCGACGAGCGGCGTCATGCCGCCGGATTGGAACTGCTCGGGCGTCATATCGCGCGCGGAGAAGACCGGCATCAGACCGAGAATGAGGGGAAGCTCGCGGTCGCTCGCATCCTGGAACGTGAAGCGGACGCCGCGGTCGCCGACCTTTTCAGCGCTCGTGACCTTGGCGAAGTACGTGCGGTGGTTGGGACGGCCTTTTTCCTTCAGCAGCTCGAACGACTTGATGACGTCGTGTTGCGTCACGGGCTGGCGATTGGAGAAGCGGGCTTTGGGGTTGATCGTGAAGGTGACCGATTGGCGGTCGTCAGCAACGTCGATGGTCTCGGCGAGCAGGCCGTAAAGCGTGAAAGGCTCGTCGAGGCTGCGCGCCATCAGCGACTCCACGACGAACTCTCGGATGCCGGAGGCGGGCGTGCCCTGAACAATGAAGGGATTGACGCTCTCGTAGGAGCCGGTGACGCCGAGGGTCAGCGTGCCGCCTTTGGGAGCGGCGGGATTTACATAGGGAAAGGCCGTGAACCCGGCTGCTTCCCGCGGCGTGCCGTGGAGGGCGATCGCGCTTTGCGGAGCGGCTGAAGCGGGAAGACTTCCCATCGCTGCAAGCAATAAAGTGAGGATAACCTGCCGGAATGACATCGCCCGTCCTGGATTACTTTCATCACCTTGGTAACACGGGATAATCCCGGCAGTGTGGCGCCAATCGGCCGCCGCTGTTTGGAACTTTAAACGGGGCTAAGCCTTCGCTGTCCAGCTCGTCGCAGTGGCAGCTGGGCAACGATGGACAAAGGTGAGTCGCGTCCCCCAGCCGGGCTCGGCTGCGGTCACGCGATTGCCGTAATCCGAGCCTTACTCGGCGCCGGAACGGCAGTACAGGCCGGGTCTGCGCAGGCTTGGTGGCGAGCTTTTGACGCACGGCGACGTGAGGGGTAGGGCCGGGAACGCCGGCACAACGAACAAAGCGAGGATTTTTAGGTTGATGGCAAACGCACTAATGCGCGCGGGCAGCAAGGCCCTCGTATCGGCCGTGGCCGCGGCTGCGGTGATGTCCGCTCTGCCGGCCTTGGCACAGGAAGCGCCGAAGGCAGCAGCTCCGGCTGCCGCGCCCAAGGCGGCGGCACCGGCACCGGCAGCAAAGAAGGCACCCGCTGCGGCTGCGGCACCGGCTGGCAAAGCCGCTGCTGCGGCGGCGCCCCAGAGCGCCTGGGTGAAACTTTGCGAGAAGGCCCCGGTCGATAAGAAGGGTCCGGACGGCAAGGAAGTGAAGGAAGAGAAATCTCTCTGCCTCACGCACCATGAGCGTCTCGATGGTAACACAGGCATGGTTCTCGTGTCTGCCGCCATTCGCGAAGTCGAAGGCTCCGACAAGAAGTCTTTGATGATCATGGTCCCGCTCGGGATGGCAATTCCGCCGGGCATTCGCGCTGCGATCTATACGAAGGAGCAATGGGCGGCTGCGTCCAAAAACGAGAAGATCGACGAGAAGGCGCTGAAGCCGATCGAGCTGCGTTACGCGCTTTGCCATCCGGCCGGCTGCACGGCTGAAACGGAAGCTACTCCGGAAATCCTGGCCCAGATGTCGAAGGGCGGCGGGCTGATGGTTCTCGCTATGAACGCCTCGGCTCAGCCGATCGGCTTCCCGGTTCCGCTCGACGGCTATAACGAGGCTGCCGCCGGTCCTCCGGTCGACAACAAGAAGTATGCCGAGGCCCGCAGCGCGCTGATGCAGCAGATCCGTCAGCGTCAGCAGCAGATGGCCGAGAAGTGGAAGGAAGACCAGCTGAAGAACCTGCCGCTCGATGCTCCTGGCGCGCCTCCGACGACGACCGGTTCGACGAAGGCCCCGGCCGCTGCGGCGAAGCCGAAGCAGTAACAAGACGGCAATCGACTCAGACGTTTGGACCGCTCCGGATTTCGCATCCGGGGCGGTTTTTCTTTGCGGGGGGCGAGAGATCAGGATCTCAGGTCTTCTGGCCGCTGCTCAGTTCGTGGAGCCGGGACGCAGGCGATAATTGCCGTCGGAGTCCTTGAGGAACCGCTCGGAAATGTCGGGATGGCGAAGCGGCGCGTCCGTTTCGTCGAGCAGCAGGTTTTGCTCGGAGACGTAAGCGAGGTACGTCGTCTCCGAGTTTTCCGCATAGAGGTGATAGTAGGGCTGGTCTTTCCGCGGCCGGACTTCCTCGGGAATGGACAGCCACCATTCCTCGGTATTTGCGAACTCCGGATCGATATCGAAGATAAGTCCGCGAAACGGATAGAGCCGGTGATGTACAACCTGGCCGATCGCGAACTTGGCGTGTCTGATGGAGCTCATGGCGTTAATGTGTGACAGGTCAACGGACTGTGCAAGCCCGCTGCCTGTCAAAGGTCGCCGTAAAGGGCAGCGCGTTCGGCATCCTTCGAAGCGACGATCTTCGCCAGATCGACGATGACCTTGGCCTGCTTCCAGGTGGCGTCGTCCTGCATCTTGCCGTCGAGCATGACGGCGCCCGTGCCGTCGGGCATCGCATCCAGAATGCGCTTGGCGAACTTGACCTCGGCCGGGTCCGGCGAGAACACGCGCTTGGCGATTTCGATCTGCGTCGGGTGCAGCGACCAGGCGCCGAGGCATCCCTGCAGGAAGGCGTTGCGGAACTGGGCCTCGCAGGCGGCGAGGTCGGAGAAGTCGCCGAAGGGGCCGTAGAAGGGCTTCAGACCGTAGGCGAGGCAGGCGTCCACCATCTTGCCGACGGTGTAGTGCCAGAGGTCCTGCTGATAGAAGGCGCGGGGCGCGGACGGATTATCCTTCTGCGCATCGGCGAGGACGCCGTAATCGGGGTGGCCGCCGCCGACGCGGGTCGTCTTCATGCCGCGCGAGGCTGCGAGGTCGGCGGGCCCGAGGCTCATGCCGTGCATTCGCGGCGAGGCGGCGGCGATCGCCTCGACGTTGTTGACGCCTTCGGCGGTTTCCAGAATGGCGTGGATCAGGATCGGCTTCTTCACGCCGTGGCGGGCTTCGAGCTGCGCCAAGAGCTGATCGAGATAGTGAATATCCCAGGGGCCTTCGACTTTCGGCAGCATGATGACGTCGAGCTTGTCGCCGACGTTGGCGACGATCTCCGTGATGTCGTCGAGCACCCAGGGGGAGTTCAGACAGTTGATGCGCGTCCAGACGCCGGTCGATCCGAAGTCGTTATCCCTGACCATCTGGATGAAGCCTTTGCGGGCGTTCTCCTTCTGATCGAGGGGAACGGCGTCCTCGAGGTTGCCGAGGATCACGTCGACCTGGGCGGCCAGTTCCTTGATCTTGGCGCGGATCTTCTCGTTGTGCGGAGGGACGAAGTGGATCATCCGCTCGAGCTTGACGGGGAGCGCCCGGTAGGGCTCGGGGGCGCCGATGGCCAGAGGCTGGAAATGCTTGGCGGGGGTGCGCGTCGAGGCCATCAGCAACTATCCCTTTCAAAGGCTTGGGTGAGGGCGCCACCATTGTGGCTCGGTTTGCCGCTGTCAACGGGGCACACTTTCTTGTCGGCGCGGGCGACACGCCTGCGGCGCGCCGGCCGCCCGCGCGCAGGGCAGCGGGCCAAGCTGGATATCCGTGATGAATGGAGGCTCGGACGGATCCCCGCCTACGCGGGGATGACGTGGGGCTGTGCGCGTTTATCGCCGCGTGCGGGGCACCGGCGCGACAAGTCGGAGTACGGAGCGCGCCGGCACCGGGTGCCGTCGATCCGAAGAAAGAACAGCGCCTTGGCGCGCTCCGTAGCTGGGGTTCTGATCGACCGGTCCGGTATGGGAGGTGCCTTAGTCCTCCGACGGTTGGTACCGTATGCACATTGATCACCGGGCGGTTCGCTCCGTTCGGGCCTCGGGCCGTTACCCCCTTGTGCCGCGAACGTTCGTCCAGCCGCTCACCCCCAATCTCCAAACGGTCTCGAGACTGTCCGTCGTTTCGTCGAGGCGAGGTGCGAGGAGTATGCGGGACGTGTCAGAGGCGGGGATAAGTTTTTTTGGTCAGAAACGCCGGGTGATCCGACGAGCCCCAACCGATAATCAAGTCATCGCCCATCGCCAGGATGCCAAGAAAACGCTGAAGGGATAAGCTGTCCAGAGAGCATCATTTCCAGAGGCGATGCTCATCCAAGTGCCTCAGAGCGTGCCTTGGAGTAGCCAACACGTTGAATGAGCGTGGCCATACTCATGATCGATGTCACCAACCAACCGCCGCCGCTTCAGGACTATGATCTCTTATCGAGTGATCCGATCCTCAGGGAGGCGCTGATCCGCGAGGGTGCGGGCTGGGCGCTTGAGGATCTGCAGCAGCTTGGTCGCCATCTCGGATCGGCGGATATGATCGCCGCCGGGGCAGACGCCAATCGCAATCAGCCCGTGCTCAAATCATTCGACCGCTATGGCCATCGCCTCGATGAGGTGGCGTTCGATGACAGCTGGCATACGCTCATGCGGCTGGCCCTGGAGAACGGTCTTCACAGCAGTCCGTGGGTCAACCCGCAGAAGGGTGCGCACGTCGCCCGGGCGGCCGGATGCTTCATGCTTTCGCAGATCGAGAGCGGCGTCTATTGCCCGGTGTCGATGACGTACGCGGCGGTGGCGACGCTGAAACATGCGCCGCCGATTGCGGCCGAGTGGCTGCCGCGCATTTATTCGCGCACCTACGATCCGCGTTTCAGGCCCGCAGCGGAGAAGACCTCGGCGCTGGTCGGCATGGGCATGACGGAGAACCAGGGCGGCTCCGATTTGCGCACCAACGTCACGCGCGCCGAGCCCTACAGGCAAGAGGGCGAGCGGCGCTTCTATCGGCTTTACGGGCACAAATGGTTCATGTCGGCGCCGATGTGCGATGCGTTTCTGATCCTGGCGCAGACCGGGGCGGGGCCGACGTGCTTCCTCGTTCCGCGATGGACGCCCGAGGGAACGCGAAATGCCATTCACATTCGCCGTCTCAAGGACAAGCTCGGCAATCGTTCGAACGCGTCGAGCGAGGTCGAACTGGAAGGCGCGCTGGGTGAACTTGTCGGTGAGGAAGGCCGCGGGATTCCGACCATCATCGAGATGGGAAACTACACGCGTCTCGATTGTGCCATCGGAACTTCGGGGCTGATGCGGCAGGGCTTGGCCCAGGCTGTTCATCACGCGCGTCACCGCCGCGCGTTTCAGAAGCAGCTGATCGACCAGCCTTTGATGGCGAACGTTCTGGCGGATCTGGCGATTGAATCGGAAGCAGCCACGCTTTTGGCCATGCGGCTCGCTCGCGCCTACGATGAAGAGGATGAGGCGGCATTGGCGTTCCGGCGCGTGGTGACGCCAGCAGCCAAATTCTGGATCTGCAAACGCGGACCTGCATACGCTGCCGAAGCGATGGAAGTGCTGGGCGGCAACGGCTACGTCGAGGAATTCAACCTAGCGCGTCTTTACCGCGAGATGCCGCTCAATTCGATTTGGGAAGGCTCGGGCAACGTCATGTGCCTTGACGTTCTGCGCGCGTTTGCGCGGACGCCGGGCGCGATCGGCATGCTCATGGATGAGTTGGCCGAGCCTGCGAAGCAGGACGCGCGGCTGCAAGCCCATCTCGCGAAACTGAACGCGACTTCAAAACAGCCTGCGGATGAAGGGCAGGCGCGTTCGTTCGTCCGCGATCTTGCCGTGGCCTTGCAAGCGGCATTGCTCCTCCGCCATGCGACGGCAGACGTTGCCGATGCGTTTTGCGCGACGCGATTGGCAGGCGATGGCGGCGCTTATGGGCTTCTTCCCGCCGGCACAAATACGCGCGCGATTATCGATCGCGCCGCCCCAGCGTTGAATTGACACGTTTGGCGCCATTCGCGGGAGGTGCAACTTCATTCAATCCGGGGGCGTTTTTCCAGGCGTCAAGACGGGAGCGGTTGAGTGAAGGCATATCCATTCTGGTTCGGCATTTCGTTTTTCTCCGTTCTTCTTGCCGATCCGGCGTGCGCTCTCCGCAAATCTAAGCCTGGTTGGAACGCCGTTCTGGATTGGTCTGCTGGGCAGCCCTTCGACACTTCGGAATGGACGTTCGAAGCCGGATTTCTGCGCAACGAGGAACAGCAATATTACGCGGGGCAATCGAATTTCAGTGTTTCGGATGCCGGCATTCCGCTGACGGCGCGAAAAGAGCGGGTGGACAATCCCGATTACCGCAAAGGGGCTCTCAATTGGCGGCAGGCGAGGGCTGAAGCCAAATATACGTCCGCCAGCATTGTTTCCAAGAAAGCCAGGCAGAACCTGCGCATTGAGATCGTTGCTGCGGTTCAAGGGGGAAAGGGCGCGTGGCCGGCGATCTGGCTGAGGGGCGCCAACGCCCGTGGCTTCGGCGAGGTCGATCTGATGGAGCAGCTCGGGCGGGAGCCTGACTTGGTGCACGCGACCGTGCACTTCGGTTCGTCGTTCATCAATCGTACTGCCAAGACGGCCGAGCGCACCATTCCGGGTCTGCAGGGCAGGGAGGTGCTCTATGAAGCGGAGCTGACGCCGGATTTGCTGGCGTTGTCCGTCGATGGCCAGCCGATGCTGACGATGGATCGCAACACTGGGTCCGGGCGCATTCAGCCTCTGCAGCAGCCGTTCAACCTCGTCATCAATCTGGCTCTCGGCAGCGCGTGGGCGGGGCCCGTCGATGAGGAGGCGCTGCCTGCTACGATGACGATCAAGTCGCTCCGTATCTCGGAGTGGCAAGGGCAACAGCCTGTCAACAAGACGGCCGAGAAGGCGCGTTCGGGAAAGAACGGGGCGGTCATTGTCGCTGATTGAAGGCGATCCGAGTGTCCGAGCACGACGCTGCGGCGAAGGTTTCGTTCGACACGCGTTTGGCAATCGGTAAGCTTTGCGCCGGTAACCTTGGAAGAAGCCATGATAGAGATGCTCGATCACGTCATCGGCTGACGGCACAGGTGACGTGCGCTCAGTGCTCCTGAGGTGCCCGCCACACCATCATCAAAGTTCGCAGGTAACTGGCGCCTATGATCAAACGCAAAACCCGTCCTTCGTTCGGTAACCGCTCTGCGCGCGCGGGTTTGGCCGCTTTCGCCTTGGTTTTGTGCGCGGCCCCCAGCGTTCGCGCGGAGGAGGATTGCGTCGACGTTCAGTCGAGCACGGCGGACGCGGATTTTCTCTCTTGTGACCAGGATATTGCGTTCGACCTCGACGCCGCGCTCGCCCAACAGGCCATGCCGGCGCAGGCCAGCGCGTCATCCGACGGCATGCCTTGGATCGCGCTCAGCAAGAACACCGTGCCGTCGAAGTTCAACGCCAGCGACAGCAGCGTGTCCGTTCGCACGAGCCTTGGCACATTGCGCGACTTCAATTCGCGTAGCGTGTCCGTGCAGAAGCCCGAATATGCCACGTCCGAGGTTTACGAGGTGAAGCTGCCTAAGGCGGCGGCTGCGCCAACGACGCCGGTCGATGTTTGGACCAACATCGATCTCAATGGTTACAACGAGCGCGCGTCCGATAAGACGACCCGCGTCGGCTTCGGGGCGGACTACAAGATCAGCAAAAAGGCGAGCGTCGGCCTGTCGCTCGAACGGGCCGACACGCGCTCGTCCGCGGCGTCGGCGCAAGATCAGAAGGCGGCAGCGTACGTGTCGCTGCAAGCGGCGCCGATGTTGAGCCTGGACGCTCGCACGGAGTGGGAGACGTCGGCGGGTTCTTCCGGCACAGCAGCAGGCGGGAGCGCCTTTATTCTGGCGCCGAAGGTCAATCATTCCTTCGCGCTCGAAGGCGGCACGACGCTCGAGCCGTTCGTCACCTACAAGAAGGCCTTCGATCTATCGACGAGCCATGCGGCCGATACGTCATTCGAGACGAACTCCGCGGGCGCCGGCGTCACATACTCGAAACCCGACGCCTATACGCTGAGCGTGACGGCGGACGTCGATAATCTCGGTGCCTCGAGCGAGCCGCAAAGCCTCAGCAGCAAGTTCCAGCTGAGCGTTCCGATCCGGTAGACGGAAGGCGCCGTTGCCTATAGCGGCGCCTTGAAGATGAAAAACGCGCCGAGCGCGATGAAGGCGAACCCGACCCACTGGTTGATCGAGAGCGGTTCGCCGAGATAGGTCGCGGAGAAGCCCGCGAATACCATCAGCGTTATGACCTCCTGAATGGTCTTCAATTCCGCCGGCGAATAAACCGCCGCGCCATAGCGATTTGCCGGCACCGCCAGGCAGTATTCGAAGAATGCAATCCCCCAACTGACGATCACGACGAGCCAAAGCGGTTTGCTCGTGAATTTGAGATGGCCGTACCAGGCGAATGTCATGAAGACGTTCGACATCGCCAGGAGGACGATGGGCAATATCGCTTGAGGGATCATGGGGCTGGCAAGTCCAATTCAGGTTGACGTCGAATGCGCGGATTTCGAATGCGCGTCCCAGCAAAACGCAGAAGCGGAACCGGAAATCAATGGGATGCGTTCAGGGAGCAGTTCCAATGGTGAGGCTCAGATGTCGGAAAACATCAGAGAAACGCTCCCGAAGGTTTTGAAGACACTTTGGGATCTGGAGAACGAGTTACGCGGCGCCGCGCGCAACGGCGTTGTTCTCCGGCGCGAGGAGGCCAGTCAACATCTGGCTGAGGCGCGACAGCATCTCGATCGATTGCTGAGCCTTGTTCGTTCAAGCGATGCAGAAAGCGGGAGCGTTCCTGAATCGCCGGCTGAATCTGGAATTCCACCATTGATCAAACATCGAGGAGAGCATCATGGCACGTGACGTAATTCTTTGGCTGGCAGGCGTTCCGCTGGTCGTGATCATCGGCCTGCACCTGTTCGGCGTCCTGAACTAATCGCAGGGAATTCACCGCAACCCAGAGCCTCAGCTCTGGGTTTTCTCTTATTGTTGGCTGCAGTCGATCAACTGCTCGAGTCGGAATCGTCTTTCTTCGCGAGCATGACGGCGACATGGCGGTTCAACGCATCGGCCGCGAGCGTTGGTACGAGTGCCGGTCCGATCGGTCCTTGAGCGGCGTTATAGGCCGTGCGCATCTCGCCGTCCTTGCCCCAGATGACGAGCGCATAACCCGCAACATCGTCCCCCAGCGTGTTCACAGCGCTCATGCATTTCTCGAACAGGTCTTCGCGCAGAAGCTCGGCATCGCGTTCCGAGCGAGCGGCTTTTTCGGTGGCGAGTTTTACCAGTTTGGACATGGTTTGAAGCCGTATTTAGGGGTCTTCAGCCTCTAACGCGCGGGACCGGCCGGGGTTCATGCAGGAGCCGGGGGCATACTTACTGGGGCTTGACTGTCGCGTTTCGTTAGGCATGCTTGGGTTCGCCGCGAAACGGAGGCGCCGGGAAAACCCGGTTGGTTGTGAGGTGTCGGCCGGACGACATCGTAACAATCGAGGTCGTCGTCATGTCTTCCGGCAATCCGCTTTCCAATAATTCCGCTGTGTATGGGCAACTCAATTGCGGGGGGCTTTCACCCTCCACAATTGCATCCGAGCAAACGTACTCCGGGCCTCAAACGTTCTTGCGGGCGCCGCGTGCCGCCCAGGCGAGTGCTGGTGATTTCGCGATCCTCGGTGTGCCGCTCGACATCGCGACCTCGAACCGGCCGGGCGCCCGGCTAGGTCCTGCGGCGGTGCGCGCGGCCTCGGCGCCGCTGGCCGACATCAAATCGTATCCCGGCGGTTTCGATCCGCTTTCGCACGTCCGGATCGTCGATCTCGGCGATGCGTTGCTCGACTACGGCTTTCCGCAAACGATCCCCGCGGCGATCGAGGAGGCCGCGTTTGAGGTTGTTTCAGCTGGCGCGTTCCTGTGTGCGCTCGGCGGCGATCATTTCGTCAGTTATCCACTGCTCAAAGCGCACGCACGCAAACATGGGCAGCTCGCGCTCATTCATTTCGATGCGCATCCCGACACGTGGACGCCGCGCACGGGCCCTGGCGGGGAAGTCGAAATCAATCATGGCACCATGTTCGCGCAGGCCATTCGGGATGGGATCGTCGATCCGTCACGGTCATCGCAGATCGGTATCCGTACATGGGTCGATGACCCGATGGGCATGAATATTTTTGACAGCATGACGGTTGCCGAGAAGGGCGCCGCTCAGATCATCGCGATGGTGAAGGCGCTGGCGGGTGACGCGCCCTGCTATCTGACCGTCGATATCGATTGTCTGGATCCTGCCTTTGCGCCGGGCACGGGTACGCCGGTGATGGGCGGGCTGACGCCGCGTGAGTTGCTCGCCATGCTGCACGGCCTCGACGATCTCAACATCGTCGGATGCGATGTCGTCGAAGTGGCGCCGGCCTATGATCATGCGGGCATCACGGCGCTTGCCGGGGCGACGGTCGTCTATGAGCAGGCGTGCCGCTTTGCACGACTTAATGGCGCGCGTCCGGCGTCATATCCGGTGCCCGGCAAGGTGCTCGCCGCGAGCGAGGCGTAGGCCTCCGGCTTACGGTCAAGCTCCGGTTCCCACCGGAACAGCGGGCATCACACGGATCTCGTATCTCTTTTGGCGACAAGTCCCAGAGACGGGCTTGCATCGCCAAAAGAGAGGAGCCCCAGCCATGCATGCCTTCATTGCGATAAGCCGGAATGCTTCGAATGCCGCGTTCGGTTCGGCCCTGGCACTCGCCGGTGTCACGGTGCTTTCTGCGACGGCGTCCGCCGTCAGCCTGCGCGTTCAGATGGCGTGCGCGAGCGATTACTATGCGCACTGCAGCGCGTACAGCCCGACCAGTCCGCAGGTGCGATCGTGCATGCGGGCGGTGGGTCTCAGTTTGTCGAAGGGGTGCGTGAATGCGTTGATTGCAGCGGGGGAAGTTTCCGCCGCTGAGGTCTCTCGGCGCCGTGATGGATCGAAGACGGCGGCAAAGTGACTTGAAAGTTCAGCGTGGTGCGCAGGCCCGGGTATGCCGGAGCCTGCGCAATTCAACTCAGTGCCGCTGCTGGCCGTTGAACGTGAATTCGAACTCGTCGTGCATGTTCTGTGCAGCCTGACGCCAGTCGCCCGCCTGGCCGTTCAGCGCCTCGAGTTCAGCGCGTGTCTGATTGACCTGCTGCTGATGCTGATGCTGATGCTGCTGGTCGATGGCGGCGACGGGTTGGTTCTGCGTGCGGGCGGGAAGGGCGCAAAGGCGGGATGCGAGATCCTGAAGTTCACCGAGGATCGCTTCGCGGCGCAGCTCATGCTGGAGAGCGACATTACGGACATCGCGCAGCAGTTGTTCGTCGACCCTGCGAATGGCGTCGGAAAGCGTCAGCACGAAGTCCTGTTCGGTTCGTGCATTCTCCGCAAGGCGAATGAGCATTTCTTCGACGTTCTTGGACAGTGCGGCCATGGTTTTTCTCCTCGCGGTTCGTGCGCCCATTAGCGTGCGATTCTCATGGCCGAAAAGTGTTTTAGTTATGCTCGAAACTTGAGCTAAGTAGCTGCCGCGACTAGGAAATTTCGTGAGTATAAATTAGCTGAGCACTGAGGAAATGGAAGCGCGGCGGCGCGTTCGCCGGACCATGGGCAAGCGCACCGCCTTGTGCCGTGAAAGCCGCTTAGGGCTTGAAAAGCGTAAGTCCTGCAACGCCTGCCGAGAGGTTGAGGCCCGTCTGACCTTCGACGCTCACCGGCTGCAAAATGATCGATCGGCCCGAGCCGCCGATCAGTGCGTTGGCGTTGGCGCCGATGCCGACGGCCGCGCCGGCCGTCACTCCGCCGTAATTTCCTTCGAGCGCTTCGCTGGGGATATCTAACGTCGGGCCGATAACCGTCCACACCAATGTGCTCTCGCCCTTGAAGCCGATGTCGACGCCGACCTTGGTGATCGTCGCTGCGTACCGGTAGGTGCGGCCGCTGATGGCGGTTTCGAGATTGCAGCGCAGGTTCTGTTTCGACCCGAAGATGAGGCCGATGCTGCCGTGGCCGTAGCACGTCAATGTGCCGAGAGCGATTTTCGGCGTGTCGGCCAGCGAGGGCGAGATTTGCGCGGCGGCCGCTGCGATGAAGGCGACGCATGCGGCAAGCGCGCGGATACGAAGGCGTGAGGTGATCATGTTGTTCTCCGACGTGGGGCTTCGCGCAGGGGCACAATCCCGCGCGTACACGGGGCCGGAAAAGCTCAACACCTGCGTGGAGTTCCAACTTCGTGTCGAAGGGGATTTAAGGCCCCAAAACGACGGTTCGGTGGCAGATTCCTGTGTGCGAAGGTTAACGTGGCGCGCGTGGGGCCTGTTTCACCGTTCCGTGAAACGGTCCTTCAGCTCCTTCGTGCGCTGTACGGTCTTTTCCGTCATGCATCCGAGAATTGCCGACGTCGTGCCGCTGCCGCCTGACCATTCCTGCGCCACGAGATCCTTGCAGTCGGCATCGCGGTAGGCGACCCAGGCGCGTTGAGCGTTGCGCATCGCCGCCTCAAAACTCGCCGCGTCGTAGGGCTTTTCTCCCGTTTGCGTTCGGATGTAGGCGATTGCGGCTTCATAGGCGGCGTTGAGCGCCTTGTCGGCCGCTTGATACTCTTTGTCGAAGCAGACGTTGATCTCGACGGTCGATGCCGCATCGGCGCAATCGCTTTCCGCATGCGCCGGGCTGATGATGGGAACGATGGCTGCGAGGGCAAGTGGGAGAAGAGGGCGTGCTGCGCGGCGGGGCATGTGTATGAACTCCAAGAGCCGGTGAGTAAGCCGTGTGCAAATCTCTACGCGTCGCGCGCTTCGGCCGGTAGGCGTTAAGCGGTATATTCCGGCATTCGCGGGCAAGTGATGGTTGCATCTTGATAGCGATGCGTTGCCGATTTCTTGATGCGTGCAATGAATGAGAACTAGGTGAGCGGCCTGTGATGGCATTTACGCCCTACAGTTATCGTAACGATCCGGCGGTCCCGCGCTTCGACGACACGCGGCCGCTGATCATCTTCGATGGGCTGTGCGTGCTCTGTTCGAGCGGCGTGCAATGGATGCTCGATCACGATCCCGCCGGGCGCAGCCAATTCGCGGTGATCCAGGATCCGCTGCCGAAAGCGATTTACGCGCATTACAAGCTCGACGCCGACGCGTTCGATACGTTCATGGTCTTGCGGGATGGCGTGCCGTATGTGCGATGGGCCGGCGTTCTGGCTGCAGCACAGACGATGCCGCAACCGTGGCGCGGGTTGGGGTTCATGGGCCGCATCATTCCCAACGCCATTGGCGACCGCATTTACGATTGGGTTCAGCGCAACCGGCTTATCTGGTTCGGCGAGCGCGCCGCGTGCCGCCGTCCCAACCCTGGCGAGGAGCAAAGATTTCTCACAGCTTAGCTTGCCCTAGCGTGCGGCTTGCACGAGGTTAGGGCCTTGGTATGCGCGATGCTTGGCGCAGAAGCGGAGGCTACGATCGATGAGTTGGCTCAAAGACAACGATCCCATTCCGGGCGATCGCCAATCATGTGATGCCGTCGAGCAGGTGATCGTGCCCCGCGCGCGCGATCTCGGCGGCTTCGAAGTGCGCCGCGCGCTCCCCTCGGCCCAGCGGCAGATGATCGGGCCCTTCATCTTCTTCGATCAAATGGGTCCGGCGCAGTTTCTCTCAGGTCAAGGAATCGATGTGAGGCCGCATCCGCACATCGGGCTGGCGACTGTCACCTATCTGTTCGAAGGCGAGATGATGCACCGCGACAGCCTCGGGTCATCGCTCGCGATCAGACCGGGCGAGGTCAATCTCATGACGGCCGGGCGAGGCATCGTGCATTCGGAGCGCACGGCTCCAGAAATGCGCACATCGGGCCAGGATATGTTCGGCATTCAAGCATGGATGGCGTTGCCCAAGTCGCACGAAGAGAGCGCACCGGGATTTGCGCATCACGACGTGAGTGCGTTGCCGCGCTTGGAAGGTGAGGGAAAGCGCGTCCGGCTCATTGTCGGAAGCCTTTACGGCGAGACATCGCCTGCAGCATTTCCGCATGATTGCTTCTATGCGGAGGCGGTGCTCGCTCCCGGTGCAGTGCTGCCTCTCGATGCCGATTATGATGAGCGCGCCGTATATTTAGCATCGGGCCGCATCGATATTGCGGGGCAAACTTTCGAAGCAGGGCAGCTTCTCGTCTTCAAGCCCGGCGATCGCATTTCCATTCTCGCTGAGACGAACGCGCGACTGATGCTGCTTGGCGGCGAGCCGATGGATGGGCCGCGCCACATCTGGTGGAATTTCGTATCGAGTTCGCAAGAACGAATTGATAGCGCTAAAGAAGACTGGCGGCAGGGCCGTTTTGCGATAGTGCCCGGTGACGAAACGGAATTTATTCCGCTGCCAGAAAAAGGCTGATTTTGCCCTTTTCGCGATTTATTTGACGAACTTAAAAATTGCTGATCCGTACAGCTTACGTTCAGTCAAGGACTCCTAGCTTGCTTTTGCCGGAACCAGCGATCGCGATTGCGAATTGTTGGAAGGCAATAGCTTGGGAGACCGAAATGCGAAAACTACTATTAGCAGTGGCGCTGGGACTCGGTATCGGCGTTGCCGCGACTGGAACTCAAGCCGCTGCGATCGGCGGCGGCAACCTTGCGGCCGTTGAATCCGCTGCGAAGAGCGGCAACAGTGTCGTCGAGAAGACGCACTATCGTCGCTACCGCCATCGTCATTACCACCGCCGCTATTACCGGCCGTATGGCTATGGATTCCATCGCCATCGCCACTGGCGCCATCATCACCGGCATCACCGGCACCACCACCACCGGCACTATCGCCGCTGGTAGTCGCCGGTTCAGCCATTCAGAGCTGACTGGAAGTCATTACAGGGGACGGGCTCAGCCTCGTCCTCTGTATGGCTGCACGCCCTGATCGGGCAGCCAGACGCCTTCGGGAAGTGTTCCCGTCTGCCAAAACACGTCAATCGGAATGCCGCCGCGCGGATACCAATAGCCGCCAATTCTCAGGAACTTCGGTTCGATGAGAGCGGCGATGCGCCGGCCGATCGCCACCGTGCAATCCTCGTGGAATGCGCCGTGATTGCGAAACGAAGCGAGATACAGCTTCAGCGATTTGCTTTCGAGCAGGTACGGGCCCGGCACGTAGTCAATGACGAGGTGCGCGAAATCGGGCTGGCCGGTCACCGGACAGAGTGATGTGAACTCGGGCGCCGTGAAGCGCGCCACATAGTTCGTATCGGCGTGCGGGTTCAAAACGCGCTCAAGCTCGGCAGCCTCGGGACTTTCGGGAATGCCGACCTGGTGGCCGAGCTGGGTGACGCCGGGCTTTCCCGCTGTCATGGCCCGTTACTCCGCTGCCAGGCGCGGGGTCTCCGGCGCGGGGCCGCGATAGATACAACCTTCGCTGCAGCTGTCGCGATGAACCTCGACCTGCACGAGACCCGGGATACGGTTGGCAAGCCGGTTCCAGATCCACATCGAAATGCGTTCGAGGGTCGGCGCCTGGAGGCCGTCGATCTCGTTCAGCATGCGGTGATCGAGGGCGTCTTCCGTCTCGCGGAGAGCCTCTGCCATCTCTTCAAAATGGAAGATGTAGCCGGTCGATGCGCTCGGCTCGCCTTCAACGACGATGCGGGCGCGGAACGAGTGGCCGTGCACGCGCGCGTTGGGTGTGCCAGGGGGCGCCGACGGCAGGAAATGCGCCGCCTCGAACCGGAATTCCTTGTATATCTGCATGGCCGCTCCATAAGGGATTTCATCCCGTGGCGCCACCCCCCGGATCGGGGTCGAAACCGCGCCAAACGGGCGCGGAGGCGTGCTTCCGTTAAGGAATTCCCAGGATTTTATGGGTTTGCACGGATAAACGCCACGCCGGATTGGCCTTGCAGTAGGCGATGGCGGCGATGGTGTTGGCGTGCTGATCGGGCCCATCCATGGGCTGCAGGAAGCGCTCCTCGAAGTCGAGTTCGAGGAAGGCCGCCGGATCGTGCCCCTGTTGCGGGAAGACGAGTTTCAGCTCGTTGCCGCGCCGCTGCTTCAACTCTGATCCGGCCTTGGGCGAGACGCAGATCCAATCGATGGTGTCGAGGACGGGCAGCGTACCATTGGTTTCAATGGCGATGCGGAAGCCGCGGGCGTGGAGGGCGTCGACAAGTTCCTGATCGACCTGCAGCATCGGTTCGCCGCCCGTGAGGACGACGAGGGGGGCGTGATTGGAGGTCTGTGGCGCGGCGGCGCGGCATGCGTCTGCCAACTGGTCCGCCGTCTCGAACCGGCCCCCGCCTTCGCCGTCGATGCCGACGAAATCGGTGTCGCAGAACTGGCAAACGGCCTTGGCGCGGTCCTGCTCGCGGCCGCTCCAGAGGTTGCAGCCGGCAAAACGGCAAAACACGGCCGGCGTCCCGGCATTCGCGCCTTCGCCCTGCAGCGTGTAGAAGATCTCCTTGACGGCATACATGGCCGGATACCTACGAAGCGGGGCGGGCAAGTCAAGCCCGCGGGAGCGCTTCCCGGGCGGCCGCGCGTACGTACCGCAATTTGGCTTCGGAGGGGCGCGTAATGCGTTGCCGTCAAGCGCCCGCCGCGGCTGCATCGCGGGTGCGTGCCTGCCATTCGGCCCAGCCTTTGGCGCGCAGATCGCAGGCCGGGCAGGTGCCGCAGCCGTAGCCCCAGGGGTGCCGGTGGCTCCGGTCGCCCATGTAGCAGGTGTGGGTGTCTTCCAGGATGATCTGGATCAGTTCGTCGCCGCCGAGCTTTGCCGCGAGTTCCCACGTCTGCGCTTTGTCGATGAACATCAGGGGCGTTTCGATCGTGACGGGTGAGGCCAGCCCCAGGGACAGCGCCTGCGCCATGGCCTGGATCGTGTCGTTCCGGCAGTCGGGGTAGCCGGAGAAATCCGTCTCGCACATGCCGCCGACGAGCGTGGCGATGCCGCGCCGATATCCGAGCGCGGCGGCGTAGGTGAGAAAGAGGAGATTGCGCCCGGGAACGAACGTCGTCGGCAAGCCGGTTGCCGCGAAGGTGATTTCGGTTTCGCGCGTCAGTGCTGTGTCGCTGATGCTTTGGAGCGCGGGAAGATCGAGAACGGTATCGTCGCCGAGCGTATGGCCCGAGGGCGCGAGCTTTGAGAGCTTCTCCCGGACGATCCGGCGCTGCTCGAGTTCGACGTTATGGCGCTGGCCATAGCTGAACCCGACCGTCTCCACCCTGTCGAAACGGTTGAGCGCCCAGGCCAGACATACGGTCGAGTCCTGACCGCCCGAAAAGAGAACAAGAGCAGAAGAATCGGCCACGGCGCGAAGGTTCTTTCTCAATTGGCGGCCAGCTGCGGCCGAATGAAATCAGATAGGCAGCGTCTTGTCAGCGCAACCTTGGCATCTGGTGCGGGTTTCAGCTCTATCGCAGGACCAAGCCTAACGCCAATCCGCAAGCCTCGATCATGATCTGACCCATAGGGTAGGCGCAAGCCCGCCCGCCGGGACTTTGCTGTACTCATAATTGGGTTTAAGAACCGGGCGCCGAACCCCCGCAGACGAAACCCGATAAGAACCAATAGACCAGGAACGCTCATGACCGCCATCGTCGACATTATCGCCCGCGAAATCCTCGACAGCAGAGGCAATCCGACGGTGGAAGTGGATGTGGTCCTCGAAGACGGTTCCGAGGGCCGGGCTGCCGTTCCCTCCGGCGCATCGACCGGCGCCCACGAAGCCATCGAGCTGCGCGATGGCGATAAGGGCCGCTACCTGGGTAAGGGCGTGCTGAAGGCGGTCGATGCCGTCAACGGCGAGATCTTCGACGCGCTTTCGGGCATGGACGCCGAGGAGCAGCGCGGCATCGACGACGCCCTGATGCAGCTCGACGGTACGGAGAACAAGAGCCGTCTCGGCGCCAACGCCATTCTCGGCGTCTCGATGGCTGTTGCGAAGGCGGCTGCTCAAGCCAACAACCTGTCGCTCTACCGCTACATCGGCGGCGTCAACGCGCACGTCCTGCCGGTGCCGATGATGAACATCATCAACGGCGGCGCGCATGCCGACAATCCGATCGACATTCAAGAATTCATGATCATGCCCGTCTCGGCGGAAAGCTGCGCGGACGCGATCCGGGTGGGCGCTGAAATCTTCCACACCCTGAAGAAGAACCTGAAGGACGCCGGCCACAACACGGCCGTCGGCGATGAGGGCGGTTTCGCGCCGAACCTCAAGAGCGCGGACGAGGCGCTGAGCTTCATCATGAAGTCGATTGAGAATGCCGGTTACAAGCCCGGTGAAGACGTGATGCTGGCGCTCGATTGCGCTTCGACCGAGTACTACAAGGACGGCAAGTATCAGCTCGCGGGCGAAGGCAAGACGCTCGATAACGCGGGCAATGCGAAGTATCTCGAAGATCTCGTCAACCGCTATCCGATCATCTCGATCGAAGACGGCATGGCCGAGGACGATTGGGCCGGCTGGAAGCATCTGACCGATCTCATCGGCAAGCGCGTTCAGCTCGTCGGCGATGATCTGTTCGTGACGAACACCACGCGTCTCGCGGAAGGCATCGAGAAGGGCATCGCCAACTCGATCCTGGTGAAGGTCAACCAGATCGGTTCGCTGTCCGAGACGCTCGACGCCGTGAGCATGGCGCAACGCGCAGGCTATACCGCGGTCATGTCGCATCGTTCGGGCGAAACCGAAGATTCCACGATTGCCGATCTGGCGGTCGCGACGAACTGCGGTCAGATCAAGACGGGCTCGCTGTCGCGGTCGGATCGTCTCGCCAAGTACAATCAGCTCATCCGCATCGAGGAAGAGCTTGGCGCCGTCGCCGTCTATGCAGGCCGCTCCATCCTGAAGCGCGCGCAGTAATCGTTGCTTGAAACCGTAGCTTGGGCGCAGCGCGCCTAAGCTATGGGCGCCGGCAAGCTCGGTTCAGACACGCTATTTTGGCGTTTTTATAACGTAAACTCGCGGTATCGTGACGCCGGAACGCTCCCGCGTTCCGCGCGTTCTCGTCGAATGAACGGGAACGTTATGCGTCAGACAAGATCCGCAATTCTGGGCAGCGTCGATCGCGCCAGAAAAATCGACCGGTACCGGCGTCGCGCCTGGGGCCATCGCCGGGTGGCCCTTCGAACCGTCGATGTTCAATCCCGGCCTCAGTACATTCCAGGCGAGTATCCGGAACCGCCGAAGTGGAAATCGCTAGCCCTTGCGCGCCGTGGCGTTGGTCTAACATCCGACGTTCTTCTGCTCTCACTTTTTTCGCCGTTCTTCGCTCTCTGGTTCCTTTATCGCGGAGCATTGCGGCTAGGACGCCTCGCCACACAACCCTCCAAGCCGGTCAAGCCGATCAAAAAGTGATGACCCGATGTGATCGCGCGGGCGCGCCACGTTAGCGGAACGCTGCAGGAGAGGCGTGCGTTTAATCCTCGCAAAGTCAAAAACGATAAAGAGGAAAACGCCATGAGGAAGATGTTTGCTGCGTGCGCCATCGCAGCTCTGTTCGGCGTGACGCCGGCAATGGCTGCGGACACGTCGACCGACAATAAACCCGCGTCGGACATGAGTTCGGGACCCGGTGTGAAAGGCGATGTTGGCGGCAAGAACGGCCCGGCGATGGATGCCGACGGCGCGTCCGGCAGCAGCGGTGCAAGTTCGGGCGAGCAGGGCATGTCCCCCTCGCAGGATGCGACCGGTGTGAAGGGCGCTGAAGACAGCACCAACGGGCCGTCGGACAAGAAGCCGGGCGATACGTCCAACTAACCTCATAGAGGCCCCGAGAATTCGGGGCCTTTTGTCTTTTCAAAATCTGGAACTGACATTGCCAGGGGGGTGTTTCCTTCTAAAGGGAAGGACCTCCGGCCATGACATATTTTCTCTCCGCTTCCGCTGTCGCGCTGCTTGCCGCGAGCATTGCTCCAGCCTGGGCGCAGACCAAAAACATCGACAACTCTTTGCCGGAAAGCATGCGCATCCAGCAAAGGGTGACGGAGCAGTACGAGCGCGACGGGGAGAAGTTGCGCGAGCGGAATTCCCGGCTTCTCGGTCCGCAGACGCCAAGCGCCGCCGGCGGAAACAATAACTCGCGCATCAATCCGGCAGGCTCGGGTCCGCAACGGCTGCAGCTCGATAACAATGCGAATACCCAGGCGCGTGGCACTCCCGGTGCGGGCGCGACCAACCCCGGCTTGCCGGCGAACGCGGGTTCTCCGACGACCGGAACTGGAGCCGGTGCTTCCGGCAGCACGGGTGCCGGCATGCCCAGTGCGGGAACACCGGGCGTTGGTACAGCGGGCGCGGGACGGGGCGGCGCAGCAGGAGGATCGCGAGGCAGTTCTGCTGGCGGCTCATCCGGCGGCGGCTCATCAGGCGGAGGCAGCTGAAGTTCGCGCAGCGCCCATTTTATAGAGCTTGGAGAAATTTTCGATGACCCAGCAATTCCGATCAGAACGTGAAGCGGCTGCCGAGCAAGGCCGCGAAATACAGGCGGAGGTCGATCGTATCGACGCCCAGAGCGGACAGGACACGAAGGCAAAATCACCTTCTCAAACCGGCGTGCGCCACTATCCGGAAAAGTTTCCGGAACAGCATCAGGCGAAGTCGGGACAAGAGGCGAAACTCGATCCCGCACCGATGTATGAAGCTCCAGGCTACAAGGGATCGCAGAAGCTACAGGACATGGTCGCGCTGATCACCGGTGGCGATTCCGGCATCGGGCGCGCGGTTGCTGTTCTCTTTGCACGCGAGGGCGCGGACGTTGCCATTTGCTATCTCGAAGAAAGCGAGGATGCGCGCGTTACGAAAGAGGCCGTGGAGAAAGAGGGCCGCCGCTGTCTGTTGATCCAAGGCGACGTTTCCAGTTCGCAGTTCTGCGATGAAGCGGTGCGCCAGACGGTCGATACGTTGGGCAAGCTCAACATCCTCGTCAACAACGCGGCGTTTCAGGAGCACACATCCGATATCGTCGATCTGACGGACGAGCATTTCGACCGGACGGTGAAGACCAACCTCTACGGCTATTTCTACATGGCGCGTGCAGCCGTGCCGTATATGACGCCCGGCGCGTCGATCATCATGACGGGTTCGGTCACAGGCATCGAAGGCAGCAAGGAACTGCTCGACTACTCGATGACGAAGGGCGGCATCCACGCGTTCACGCGCTCATTGTCGTCTCAGCTTTTGAGCCGCGGGATTCGCGTGAATGCGATTGCGCCGGGTCCTGTCTGGACTCCGCTCAATCCGGCGGACCGGCCCGCGGAGGATGTCGCGAAGTTCGGTTCGTCGGCCGCAATGGGACGTGCCGCGCAACCGGAAGAAATCGCGCCTGCCTTCGTCTTCATGGCGGCGCCAAGCTGCTCGAGCTACATCACGGGTGAGATCCTGCCGATCATCGGGGGCTACGGCTCTTAAGGACGGTGCGGCGCATACAAGTCTTAACGGCCATTAACCTGTAATCACGTCTGGCACATCGTTTGCTCCTGATGGGTATCGGCCCTTCGCTTGACGGCGGAGGGTGATCCTTTTTTTGGGGGGCGGAGACAGACGTGTTTTTGGATAGTCCTCACGCCGCGGCCGTTGCGAAACGGCCTGCCGACACTCCGGCTGCGGCCGGCTTCGATGCCGTGGTCATTTTGGCCGCCCTCTGGAATCGTAAGGTTTTCCTGGTGATTTGCGGCCTATTGGGCGCTGGGCTCGCTGTTACAGGCGCCAAGTTCATTCCGCACCGGTACGTCGCGACAGCTGAATTGCTGGTCGATCCGCGCGACCTTCGCGTGCTCGACAAAGAAGTCATGCCGCGCGCAGGGGAATCCGATTCCGGCATCACGGTCGTCGAAAGCCAGGTTCAAGTCCTATCATCGAACAGTGTCCTAAAACGAGCCATTGCGAAGTTGGGACTCCAAAACGATCCGGAGTTCAACGGAACGCAGAGCAATGTGCTCTCAGCCGCTCTATCCGGTGTGACCGGGCTCTTCGGGTCCCCCAAGAAGAGCGATCCGGAAATGGCGGCGCTGCAGACGCTGCGGCAGCGGATCGGCGTCAAACGGCCCGAGCGTACGTTCGTTGTCGAGATGTCCATCAGCTCCAGTGATCCCGACAAGTCGGTGCGCATCGCGGACGCTATCATCGCCGCCTACCTCGAAGACCAGGCGCAATTCCGGTCGTCGAGCAACGAGGGCGCGGCCGTGGCCCTCGATGCCGGTCTCAAGGCCATGCAGGACCAAGTCAACGCAGCCGAACAGAAGATTGCCTTCTACAAGGCTGCCAACAATCTCGGGCTGGCGAGCGGCAAGCTCGTCGTCGAGCAGCAGCTGAGCGACGCCAACAACCAGCTGGCACTCGCGCGCGCTGCGAGCGAGCGCATCAAGGCGCAACTCGACGACATGGAGAGGTCGCGCGGCGCGCCTCAATCGATGCCGGAGATCATGGCGTCACCGGCGCTCATCAATCTGAAGAAGCAACTCGCCACCGTCTCGGCCGAACGCGCAAGGTTTGCCGCGCAATTGATGCCGAAGCATCCCGTCATGGTGACGCTTAGTCAGCAGGAGCGCGCCGTCAGGTCGGAGATGGATCGCGAAATCGGCCGCGTTCTGCAGAGCATCCGGCACGACTACGAGCGGGCGAAAGCGAACGAGCAGGCTCTTGCCCGGTCGGTCGAGCGTCTCACGAGCGAGATGAACCAGGCGGCGCAGGCGCAGATTCAGTTGCGCGAGTTGGAGCGCAACCTCGAAGTCACGCAATCGCTCTATCAGCAGTCGGTTGCGCGGGCGCGCGAAACGCGTGAGCAGTCCCGCCTCAACACGACGAACGTGCGCGTCATTTCCTCGGCGATGCCGCTCCCCGCACGCGTCTTCCCGCCGCGCGGGGTCATTCTGGCCATGCTCGGTTTCATTGTTGGTGCGGGTATCGGCGCCATGGTGGCGCTCTGGCCCCTCGCACGCCGCTTCATAGCGTTTATCAACGGCGCCGACGCGCCTTCGCCCAAGAGCGCTAGCGCAAGCGGCAGCGTGAACGCTGAAGAAGAAATTCCTACCGAAAAAGCCGAAGCGCCCGTTTCAGCGTCGTTCGCCGAGCGCCTGCAGCGAACGGCTGAACGGCCGGCGCGGGCGTCAAAGATCTTAGACACTGTGCCATCTGAAGAGGCCGGAAGCGATCCTGTCCCTGTTCCTCTCGAAAGCATGGTCGAAATCATACCCTCGCCCGCGCAATCTTGCGAGCAGCCAGCCGTCGATGCTGTGCCACCCGATGAAGGGAGAGCTGCGAGCGAGAACAAGGTGGACGTTGTCTCGCTCAATTCGCGGCGGTTTGTCAGCGACATGCGCGCGGCTTCGCGTGCTGCGCAGACGATGTGGCTGCGTGAAGGGACTTCGGCCATGGCCGTGCTTGCGCGCATGGCTGCCAAATCGTCCGATACCGCGTTTGCCGATCACATCCGTGCGCTGCAGGCTTACTTGGGCGGTGCTCAAAAGGGCGAAGGCCGAACCGTTTGGTTCGTGTCGCAACATGGCGTGCCGATCAAGCCCGTCATCGCGCTGGCATTCGCGCAAGCCTTCGTTGCCGAGGGCAAGAAGGTGTTGATCGTCGATGGCGACGTGCGGACGCCGGGTCTGACGCGCTTGCTGGTGGCCGATCATCAGCTCGCCGCGCGTTCGGCTTATGAGGCAAGAGGCCGTATCATCAAAACGGAAGATCCCTCTCTCGACGTTCTCATCGTTAGCAATCCGAATCCCTCTTCGCTACTCGCGGCCCTCAATGCAGCCAAGGGCTCCTATGACGTCATCGTGGCCGACGCGCGGGTCGATGCGCTTTCGCCGGATCTCGATCAATCGCATGACGTCTTCTTCGTTGCATCGGGGCGTCCCAATGAGATTGTTGCGGGTGCGGGAGCCGACGGCGTCACGGACAACATTCCCCGCATTTGCGGAACGATCCTGACCGCGAAGGGCCTCGCAAGCACTGCGTCTTCGGCAGTTGAAGCGCATGCGGTGTGAGCTCAGCCGGCGGAGGATGCTGACGCTGGCTGCGGCCGCCGGCATTTCGGCCGCTGCAACTCCGGTGGGTGCGGGCGAAGCGGCCAAATTCGACGTCGTGGGCAATGAGCTGCATTTCGGCGGCCGTGCGATCCGCCTGATGGGCGTCGGCGTCGGCGATCCGGTTTACGTTCGCGACGGGCGGCCGCTTGACGATTATGAGCATCTCGCGCGCGATTGGCTGTGCTCTGCGGTGCGGATCAGCGTGCATCCGGGGCATTGGCGCCAGGATGCTGAGACGACGTTCGCGCTGCTTCGGCGCGATGTGGCGGCGGCCCGTGCTGCCGGGCTTTTCGTGATTATCGATTGGCACGCGATCGGGTTTCCGGGCCGGTATGCCGAGCCTGTCGATCCGAGCTGGGGTTTGCCGCCCGATGCATTCGCTTCCGATGAAGCGCTGGCGATCGATTTCTGGCGCAGAACGTCCGCTCATTTCGGGCAAGATACGGGCATTCTTTTCGAGCTCTGGAACGAGCCCGTCTACGATGGCCAGCTCTGGCGGAGCACGGGTGAGCATTGGCCGCTTCTCAAAGCGCTTTGGGAGCGCCTGATTTCCGAGATTCGATTGCGGTCGGATGCGATCATCATCGCCGCGGGTGGGCGTTGGGCTCATGATCTCGTAGGCGTCGCCGACGATTTGATCGCCGATCCGCGCGTCATCTATTCCTGGCATTGCTACCCCAATGAAGATCGCGGCGTTGCTTCGCGCTGGCCCGACAGCCTCGGGGGATTGCCGGCGATCAAGCCTGTCATCGTGACCGAATGGGGCTTCAGCCGGGATGGCCACGACGCCATCCGCGGAACACCGGAAGACTTCGGCATTCCATTCGTCAGAGACGTGCTGGAACCGCTCAAGCTCCATTCCATGGCGTGGTGCTACAGTTCAGGCGCGACACCGCGCTTGCTCGCGGCCGATGGCGCGACACCGTCGGAGTACGGTCAGTTCGTTAAAGACTATCTGGCACGTTCATGACGGCCTCAGACGTGAGGCCTGAGGGTTGGCTGGCATGACGCCCATGGAAGCGATCGGGGAGGGAGGCACGCGGCGCACGAGCGATGCCGTCAACCTGCTGCGCCCTTTCCTGCTGCTGATCGTGCTGCTCGTCTATTGGATTTCGTTCGAGCCGTTTCATGACCGGTCGGGCGCTGATCTCGCCGGCCCGCTCGAAGGCGGCAATGTCGCCAACCAGATCGCCTTCCCGTTGCTGTGGATTATTTTGGCGGGCTTCACGCTGGTGGCGAAGCCAGCGTATTTCCGCAAGGTGGCGACGCTTCCGCTCGTGGCTTTCATGAGTTGGCTGCTGATCACGAACGTCGTTTCGGGCGATCCGGCGACAGGGCTGAAGCGCGGCCTCTTCGAGATCATTTCCATTACGATCGCTGCCATGGCCGTGGGGTTGCCGGAGAGCCCGCGCCAGTTCGCCAATCAACTGGCGATCGCCGCCATGGCGGTGCTGGCTCTCTGCTATTTCGGCGTGGCGTTCCTGCCATCGATGTCCATCCATTCGACCGGCGACATGCTGGAGAAGGAACTCGCCGGAAACTGGCGCGGCTTTTTCAGTCACAAGAACGAAGCCGGCGCGATGATGGTCGTGTTGATCTTCACGGGTCTTTTCATCAAAGAGGCCGGGAACAAGGTGGCGGGTTGGGTGGTCGTCGGGCTCGCTGCAGTCTTTCTGGTGTTCTCCGTTTCCAAGACGTCGATTGCGCTCGTCCCGGTCACGCTCGCGTTGGCGGCCTTGGTCGCCCGTGTTCGCAGCGGGTGGCTCAGAGCCATCCTCATCCTGTCTCCGGTTATACTTCTCAACGTTTTGACGGTCGGCTCGAGCTGGCCAGGACCTGTGCGTTCGCTGGTTGCCGCTGTGCTGCCGGATCCGACGTTCACATCGAGGACGGATCTGTGGCGGTTCTCCGTCGAGCAAACTTCGCAGCGCCCGATCTTCGGCTATGGCCTGACAGGTCCGTGGCGGACGAACGAACTCATGTATCGGGACAGGCTTCGGCCCGAGCCTGAGGATCTGTCGGGCTGGGTGGAGGAACTCGGTACGGACTCTCACAACAGTTATCTCGAAGCGGCCCTGCAGTTCGGCGTGCCCGGCGTGTTGCTGCTGTTGCTCTTCGTGGTCTACCAGCCGATGCGCGATTTCGGAACGGCACTGCGCGTCTCGAACAATCCGGCGCTGCTTCGCTATTTCCTTAGGCTGTGGATTTACGTGCTCTTCACGGCATCGCTGGAGACGGTTCTTGTTTCACGCAACAACCCCGTCTGGTTCATGGCGCTCATGGCGATCATCGGGCTTCATCTTCTCGCCCGATATCACGTCGCTGAAGAGAAGCGGGCCTAGGCCCGCACTCCGATGGCGGTGAGCGCTTCATCGACCGCCAAGCAGTCAATGCCGCGTGCTTTCACAGCTTTCACGGCCATTTCGAGATGCCCGGGCGAGCAGCCAATCCAGCTCGGGCCGGGCGCAACGTCATGCGTATAGAAGATCACCCATGCGTTCGTCGCGATCGCTTGATCGAGAACGGCGTTGATGGATTCCTCGGTGCTGGTGCGATCATAAAGTTCGATGGAGCGCAGCATCGCGAGATCGATGAGGCCTGAGTTCAACCCGGTGTAGATGCTGCGGCAGCTCGTGAACTGCCGGTCGAGCTGGAACTTGTGCGGGAACGACACATTGCCGAACGGATACGCGAAGTTCTTGCTTGGCGCGCTCCCACAAATAGCGCGCAGCGACTCGAAGCAGCGCTTCGTTTCGCGGGCGAGTTCGGAGCGCGTGAGTGTCTGCACCTTGACGTGACTGTATGTATGGCAGCCGACCTCGTGCCCTGAGTTGGCTAGGGTGGCGACGCCACCTCTATCAATGACCGTCCAATGCTCGTCTTGCAGACCGCAGGTGCCGGGCGCGACGTAGAATGTTCCGCGAATGCCATGCCGATCCAGAATGCGCGCGCCGTTGGTTAGCGCGGAATTCGGCACATCGTCGAATGTGAAGCTGACGATGGGGCGAGAATTTCTCGCCCGGAACGGCTTCGTCGGCACCACGCGTGCGAGATAGCGTGATCCGCTTGCACATAATCCGGTGAGCCGCTTGGGTTGTTGCGGATTTCTCGGGCTCATCCATCCGCTCAGGGCCGTGATGCTGTTCATGGTCTCACCCGAATTGCATATTGGTTAGGAGACAGCGGGCGGCATGGCGCGCTGTATGTTTTTCTGCGGCGCGTCGCAGCGCGGCCCGGTCCGGTGGCGTTGCGAGTGTGCGTTCGATCGCGCTCGCGAGCGCTTTGGGATCGGCGACAGGAACGAGCTGGCCGAGGCGCCCGCCTTCCAGGACTTCGCGCGGACCATAGGGGCAATCGGTCGAGACGACGGGCGTGCCGCAGGCGAGCGCTTCGATGAGTACGTTGCCCAGACCTTCGAACTTCGACGAACTGACGAGCACTTCCGCCTTCAAGAGCCATTCGAACGGGTCGCTCGACGCGCCGGCAAGCGTGATGAAATCACCGAGACCGTGACGCGCGATGGCATCTTCAAGCGCGGGTCGCATCGGGCCCTCACCGACGATGACGAGCCGCGCGCGGGTATGCTTGCGGAGATCTGCAAACGCCTCGATCAGCGTCAGGTGGTCTTTTTCCGGCGACAGGCGGCCAATCGCGATGATCAAGCCTCTCTGGCGGACGGTCGCAGTGGCTTCCGGACGTGAAAGGCGCTCGGCGGTTGAGGGATCAATAACCGCGTTCGAGGTCATCACGCTGATGCGCTCGGGCGGCACGCCGAAGTTCGAAATGAGGTCGCGGCGCGCGCCGGCTGTCAGCGTCAGGACACGATCCGCGCGGCTGTAGACGTATCCGGCGAGACGGAATGCAAGGCGGTTTTGAAAGTAGGGATCCAGCGTTTTCGCGACGGAGGGAGCCGTCACTTCTCGCAACACGAGGCGAGGGCGGACCTTCGCATTCAGAAGGCTGACCGCTGCAAAGGCTGCGACATTCGCCGCCGCTTCCGAGCTGAGGAGCACATCGGGTTTGACCTTGTTTATCGTGCCGCGAAGCGCGTTGACGGCCGTTGCGAGACGCTTTGCCCGAACGTGATGGATGGCGACGCTATCGTCCACGAGGGATGCCAAGCGGCCTTCGGGGACGAGCGTCAAGATGCTGACCTTCGTACCGGTTGCGGTCAGGGCGTTTGCGAGCAGGATGGCATCCCGCTGCGCGCCGCCGCCATCAAGCGCACGAATGAAGAAGGCGATGTGAGACGGTGCGCCTACTGCGACGTGGCCGGAGATGTCCGTTGCGTCGCCAACGGAGACGCCGACGTTGGCATGGAAAGTGGATTTCACGTTTGTATCATGAAGCATCATGGGAACGGCACATGCCAAAAGCATGCCTAAACCGATGCTGATCTGCCGCCGTCACGCGAAAGACAAAATGAGACGCGTCCCAAAATCGAGCAATGCAGCGTGAGTAAGGCCTTCCCAGAATGATCCTACGACACGCTGTGATCTATATCGGCACGCGGGTGTTTGCTGCCGCGCTGAACCTGCTCTCCGTCGCGCTGTTCGCGCGCCTTGCCGGACCGGAGAGTTTCGGCAGCTATCTGCTTTATCTCGCGTCGGCCTACATCATTTACGGCTTTGCGTTCCAATGGCTGCGGATGTCGTTCTTCGCCGTCTATACGGTGGATAATTCGCTCGCCATCGCCGCCACGTTCATTCGAACGGTGGGGTTGTTCGTGGGCCTTACCGCCGCGATCGCGGTGTTAACGGTTTGGGCCGGACTCTTCAGTGCCGACGTTGTCGCTGGAACCACGTTGCCGATCATCGGTCTTGCGGTCTTCGAGACGTTTTACGAGATTGCGCGCGCGCGCCTGAAAGTGAACCTGATCGGGTTTGCCGTGCTGCTTCGCGCGGTTCTCGTGCCACTCTGCGGTGCGGGCCTGTTCGCGTTGACCGGCACAGCGACCGGCCTCGCCGCGGGTGTCGCCGCCGCCCACATTGCCGCCGCGGTACCGCTCATCAGGGAGGGCTGGTCGGGCATTCGGGCCCGGTATTCGGCCGGTATTGCGCGCCAATATCTGAAGTACGGCTCGCCGCTGATCCTGGCTTTCGGCATCAATGCCTTCGGACAAAGCGGCGACCGTGTTCTCTTAGGCAAGCTCGATAGCGTCGGCGCCGTTGGACCCTATGGGGCTGTCGGTGATCTCATCAAGCAAAGTCTTGTCGTTGTGTCGGAGGCCGTTGCCGGATCTTACATGCCGCATGCGAAGCGCGCCGCGACCGACGGCGACGATCAGCAGACGCGGAGCATTCTCTCGCAAGCGTTTCGCGCCTATGCGTTCATTACCGCGTTCGGTTCGGCATTCATTTTGTGTTTTGCGCCCGAAGTGGTGAAGCTGCTGTTTGGCGCCCATTACGCCGATGCTGCCGTTTCGCTCGTGCCGTATTTTACGCTGGCGACGGCTTTTTACGTATTCCGCGCCTTCTACTTTGGGCAGGCGATCTATTTTCTCGAGAGCTCATCAGCTGAACTCTATGCCTCTACGGCAACCGCGGCGGTGGGGGCGGCTACAGCGCTCGCGCTCATTCCGCTCTATGCAGCGACGGGTGCGGCGCTGGCGATGCTCGCCGCCCAAGCTGCCGGCTGCTTCGTTGCCGCGTTGGCGGCGCGGCGCTGGCGGGCCATGCCGCTTCCAGTTCTCGATCTTTGCGGAATTGCGGGCGTGGCTTTGGGTACGGCGGCGATTGCCGACGCCGCTGTATTGTTGCCGGTGAGCTATGGCCTTGCGCTTCTTATCGAGTTTGCCGTTCTCAGCGCCGGGGCGTGCGCGGTCATAAAGATCTACGACATCTTCGGGCTTGGCGATTGGGTTCAGAAATTCGTTTCGCGGAAGCTCGCAGCACTGCGGCCGGTTTGACCGGCCGCTCCATCAGGCGGCGTTTCGCGTTTCGTTGCCGCTGATCAATTCCGCATAGGCACCCAGCATGCGGCTGCGCGAGTATTTGGCGCGGATCGCTTGTGCGAACTTGCGAACGTCGTCGCTCTTCCGGTTCCTCTTGCGCTGCTCTTCGACCGCAGCGGCCAATGCGCGTGGGTCGTCCGGAGCAACGAAGCTGACGGGTTCCTTGCCGCCGCTGGATAGAACTTCACGCAAGACAGGGAGATCCGCAGCGACGATCGGGATGCCGGACATGGCGGCTTCGACCGCGGCAAGGCCGAAGGTCTCCCATTTGGAGGGGAATACGAACACATCGGCGGCGCCCAAAAGGTCGCCCAGGTCGTCTCGAGATACAACTCCGAGGAAGTGGATGCGATCTGCAACCTGAAGTTCCCGAGCCAAGTCTTTCAAGGCAGCTTCGTTCGGCCCGCCGCCAGCGAGCACCAAGCGCGCATCGTCAATATAGGTCAGGGCGCGGATGATCTGCTCCTGGCCCTTCTGATCGCAGAGCCGGCCGGCGTTGAGCAGGAGGAGCCCATCATCTGGGATCGCATAGCGAGCCAGCACATCGGCGCGGGGATGGCGGGCAATGAGTGCATCCAATCCATGGTCGATCCTGCGCAGATATCTACGATAGCGCCGCGGATAATTGCCGAAGGCATGTGTCGTGGCGGCAGAGTTGGCGATGTTGACGCTGTAGAGGCCCGCGGATCCCATGGCGGTGTCGAGTGCGCGAACCGCAGGATGGATTTCATCCGGCATTGCCGTTTGATGCACGATGCGTGTCTTGCAGCCAGCCAGAGTCCCGACGATACCGACCAAAACCGAGGCGGTCGATTGATACGCGATGAGCGTGTCCGGCCGTTTGCGTACGATCGTCAGGATCGCATTGGCGATGCCCTGGAGCTTCTGCGCGGTCGTCGCAGCGATGCTCGGATAGATGAAGTGCGTCTCGACCTCGGCGCCCGTGCGATGCAGCCCGTCGGCGATCATCTCCGCCAGGGCTTCGACGCCGCCGCCCTCGTTGCTGTGGACGAGCTGCAGCACGGAAGCCTTGCTTCGACGACGCTTACGAGGCCGGTGAGCCTCGCGCTCAGCTACATCGGAAGTTGAGTGCACACCCGCCCCAGCAGCTTCAATGAGAAGAGATTTACGCAGTGTACCAAAATGAAACCAGTTCTTCCGCAACCTGATGCTCCCTCGGCCCTCGGGATGCTTGTTCCGGGCCGTTGGCGCATGCCGTTGCAAGTCAGTAGCCAGTTTGCGGCCGCAAGGTGATGTGGGCGGAAGCTCAGGCGGCAGGCCTCTGCAACTTGCCGGCGACCGAGCGGGCGAGCGTCATGAGGTGCGGATTTCGCTGAAGGTAGGTGACCGCTTTTCTGCGGGCCATGAATGGCGCGCCGCGCCAACTCAGCCTTGCCGTCAGCTCGGCCATCGGAATGGCAGACACGCCGAACTCGCTTTTGTACCGGTTCGACCCAACCGAGAGGTCGAAGGTCCGGCAGCCTTCCGCGTGAAGGACCTCAAGGGCGCGGTGGATGATCATTTTGCCCAACCCCAGCGACTTCCACTTGGGCTCTGGCGATTGGCTCATGCGCACGAGCGTGTGGTGGCCCTTGCCGTTACTCAGCGCGAGGAAGGTTGCAACGATCTCGCCGTCACCGACGAGAGTGAACATCAGGGCATGGCCTGTCGTCAGCCCCTGTAAAAGCTGGCGGCGATAGAGCTCCTGGTACCTGGGATCGTCGAATACGTGCTTGGCGCCGCGCGCGGCGAGACGCGCCGTTTGCTGCTGCTGCAGAACATCGAGCGCCGCAAAAGCATCGGCGTGCGTGGTGATACGGCGGAGATGGCCGCCGTGTTCATTAGCAAACTTCGCCGTCCGGCGGCGCAGCTCTCTTAGGGCCGATTTGCTCAACGACGAAACATATGCGCCCCAATCGTCGCCGAGATCCGCGATATGGCCGCTGAGATCGCTGCTTTCGACGGCGGAGAGTGTCGTCAATGGGTTCATCATGGCGCCGAGCGACACCGGCATTTTGCGCAGGATCAGTACGTCGGCCGGCGGTAGTGCTGCCAGTACGGCTGGCCAGACCTCTTGCTCGAAGCGGCCGTGGAAGTTGTGGCCAAAGCGCAGAAGGGGCGCGTTATAATCCGTCACCCAAAGGTCGGCGAATTCGATCCGCCTGATGCCGTTTTCAGATCGCCGCACAAACGGAATCATCATCAGGTCGCGGCCCGAACTCCGCTCTACAACAGTGACGATGACGGGCTCGACAGCGCCTGGGGCGCTGAATGTTTCGTACCAGTTACCGATCCAATGCGCGGTCTGAAAGGGTGACGCCTGCGCGTGTTGTTCGAGCGCTCGCCAGCGTTCGGAAATGGTGTCCCATGTTGAGGCGATCTCGACCGAGATGTCAGAATTGAGAATTGCGGGCAAAAAAGTAAATCCGTTCAATGGTAAGATGGGCGCAAGAGAAGCCGCGCCGCATTGACGGATGCAGTTTGGGTGCCAGATCGTTCTCGGGATGTCATTTGCCGCTGGCGTGTGGCGGACATTGCCCGGCTCCAGGCAGCGGGGCTTACGGCGTCCCGGTATCGCTCACTTCGGGTTCAGTTCAAGGTCGATATCGACCATCGGGCAGCCGCCCGCTCTCAGCAAGTTATTGACGCCGTCGGCATCGTGGCGAAGCTCGGACATCTTCGCGAGTTTTGCCGGATCTGTATTTTTGGTGCCTTGCAGATGCTGGATCCAGCCCGCGAGATTATCCGTGCGCGGCTCGAGTGAGTTCTGCAACTCTCGAATTTTGGCGATGTTCTGTTTGACGAAGCCCGTCGGGCCCGCGCAAGGGTCGCTCGAGGATTGCTGCGGTTGAGACTTGCGGTGCTTGGCCGAGGCGTCGTGCGGGTAAGAGGCAAGCGCTGAGGCGAGCACCGCGGCTGCCAGGCTAGTCAGGGCTAAGCCTCTCGTCAGGTGGTGCTTCTCCATCAAGACACCCCGCCTATGTCGACTGCGAGTCATGCGCTGAGGCTAGCGTAAGTAGAAGGCTCGCGAAATGTGACTAGGGCATAGCGGAATTGCATAGGGCAATTCAGCCACGCTCGTGACGCCCGCGAGGCATGCCGTCCGGCGGAGCTTTGCGAAAATAGCAGTTGTCATGCTGGCGACTCGGCAGTGAGGCGCGCGATTGCCGGCCTGACAACCCGGGACCTGAGGGACGAGGGGTGTGGCGGCCCGCGCGTGGGTCATACCGAAATGCTCGCTCGACCTTGCCGCCGTCAGATTGGCACAAGGCCGCGAGGCGAAAACTGGTCCTTGAAAATAAGAGCTCGCAGCAACGCTTGACGGCGGCGCGGGATGGCGGACGCCAGGTCCGCCCTGCAAGGTAAGCCATGCTGAACGAGACGGCCCAGCCCAACGCGGATGACGCGCATGGGCTAATACTCGGCAAAGCGCCGCTCGTGCGTCATCTCTATGAGGGCCGAGATATTTCATCCATCTGGGATGGGTTGATGGCGCGCGTGTCGGCCGACATGAACGATGCCGCAGCCTTCCTTGATCTCTCCACGGTTCTGCAAACGTTGGGGCATGCGGATAAAGCAGCCCAAGCGCAGACAGCTGCGCTCGACATTCGCAGGACTTTCGAGATCCGGAACGGGCGGGGCACGGGGCCCAAAGTTCTGGTTTTCGCAACGGCCGGCGACTTCATGGCGAACACGCCGATCGAGTTTCTTCTGGAAGATTCCGACGCGACGATACTGCTGCACTACACCGATGCGGCCGCGACAAGTCTCGCTGAGGTTCCCCCGCACGACGTGGCTTTCGTCGCCGTTGGCGAGTCGCCGGCGAACCAGCCAATCCTCAGTGCGCTCGAACGGCTTCTGACCGGGTGGTCAGGTCCGATCATGAACAATGCGCCGATGCGGATTGCTGCTCTGACCCGCGACGGCGTCTCCGAGGCTTTCGCCGACGAGCCTTCAATTCTGGCACCCCGGACGATCAGCGTTTCGCGGCAAGTTCTGGCGATGTTGGCTCAGAAGGAAGTGGCGCTTTCTTCCGTGATGGCCGGCGCGACCTATCCGATCATCGTCCGTCCTGCCGGCACACATGCGGGCCAGGGCATGGAGAAAATTGCCGGTGAAAGCGAACTTGACGACTATCTCAAGGCCCGCTGCGAGGCAGACTATTATCTCTCGCCCTTCGTCGACTACAGCGGGCCGGACGGGAAGTTCCGCAAGCAAAGAATTGCGTTCATCGACGGCCGGGCTTTCGCGAGCCATCTCGCCGTTTCCGATCATTGGATGGTGCATTACCTGAGCGCGGGTATGGCAAAGCATGCCGAGCGGCGGGATGAGGAAGCCACCTGGATGCGTGATTTCGATTGCGACTTCTCCGTGCGGCACGCGTCTGCGTTTCAGGCTTTGCACCGGCGGCTCGGCTTGGATTATTTCGCCATTGACTGCGCCGAGCTTGCCGACGGCCGGCTGCTTCTGTTCGAAGCCGATGTCGCGATGATCGTCCATTCGATGGATTCAGAGGCGACGTTTCCCTACAAAAAGCAGGCCATGCGCAAGCTGTTCGCAGCGTTTCAGGATGCATTGCAACGGCGCTGCGAACCCCTGGTCAGCGCGGCATGAGGGACTTCTACTTGCGGAGATTTGATTGATGGGCGCACCGCGGAGCAATATTCGCGCGGCAGAGGCGAGTACGCGGCTGGGTTCGCGTCCGGAGACGAGCACCGAGCAGGTACTTTCCTCGGTTTCGCTGCTGCTTGCGAGCGGAGGCGACAGAAGAATTTGGTCGGACGCCACGACTGGGCGCAACCGGTATGGGACCTTGGCCTCGCCTGCGCCACGCGAGATCTCCTTTTCCTCGACGACGGCAAGCAACGTATCGGCGGAGGGCTATGCTGCAGCCGATTATGCGCTGAAGCGGCTCGTTGGAACGACTGCCATCCCGGCCATTCCATACCAGGAATGGTTTGACGATGTGCGCGGCCGCGTCGGGATGCAGCTCGGTCTTGCCGGAACACAAGTCATCCTTGCGGCCTCTGGAACGGATGCCGAAATCCTAGCGCTCTCGCTCGTCGCCGGGTTGTCGCCGCGGCCGATTACGAATGTTTTCATCGCGCCGGATGAGACCGGTAATGGCGTTCCGCTTGCCGCTGCCGGGCGTCACTTCTCGGATCTTACGGCGCTTGGCCGTTCGGTCGATGCCGGAGAACGGCTCGAGGGGCTGCTGCCGGGCCGCATCGAAGCCCGGACGGTTGCGATCCGGACGGAAGCCGGCGAGCAGCGCAGCCCGGAAGCGATCGACTACGATGTGGCCACCATTGTGGAACAGGAGTTACGGCGCGGGCGCGATGTCCTTGTGCATGTGCTCGACACATCGAAAACGGGACTGGAAGGTGTCACACGCGAGGCGGCCCGTCAGCTGGCAGCCGCAGCGCCAGGCCGCGTGCGCATTGTTATCGATGCGTGCCAGCTGCGTTGCCCGCTCGCTCAGTTGCGGCGGGATCTTGCCGACGGCTTCCTGGTGGCTGTAACCGGTTCGAAGCTCGGGGCGGGGCCTCCATTTGCGGGTGCATTGCTCGTGCCGGCGGCGCTCGCCGAGGAGGTCGCCTGGTGCGGCTCGTTCCCTGCCGGTCTTGCGGAATATTCGGCTGCTCAGGATTGGCCGGCGGCGCTGCGCGAGCGCGACGACTTCACATTCAAGTCCGAGATGAATGTCGGGTTGAGCCTCCGGTGGGTGGCTGCACTCGCAAACCTTGCGCCCTATGCGCTGGTCGATGAGGCAGATCAGATGCGCATCAAGCGCCGCTTCGTCGAGGCGGTTGTGGCCAGGGCAGAGGATGTGGCCGGCATTCAGCTGCATCCGGACGATGAAGGCGCATATCTCGCCGCCCGGGGCATCGTTCCGCTGACCGTTCTCGACGGCGGGGGTGGTTTTGCGTCGGCTGAGGAAGCGCGCGGCATCCAGTTGGCGCTGAGAAGCGAAACCGGGGGCCCTGTCTGTCACGTCGGACAAGCCGTTCGGATCGGACCGCGCGTGGCTCTACGAATTGCAGCGTCGGCTGTCGATATTGCCGGCGTTGCGGGACGGATGGCCGAAGGCATGATGCTCGATGACGCGTTCAAACCGGTCGAGAGCAACCTCGATGTGATGTTTGCCAAGTGGTCGGGCATTGAACGAAATCTTCGACGTTCATGACGTCTCGGCCGTTCGAGCACAGCGCGAGCGATGCCGGCGGCGGTGGAACCGCGGCGGCAGCGCGTGACCTCGATCCGGCCGATTGGGCGGAGTTTCGCCAGCTCGCCCATGCCGCGCTGGACGATGTGATCACGCACATCCAGACGGTGCGCGAGGGGCCGGTGTGGCAGGCCCCGCCGGAAGAAACGCGGCAGCGCTTCCGGCGGCAGCTGCCGGTGACGCCTTCCAGCCTCGCTGACGTTTTGGACGACGTGCGTGCGCACGTCGCGCCGTTTGCCACGGGCAATCTGCATCCGCGCTTCATGGGGTGGGCGCACGGCGCGGGCACACCGGCCGGTATGGTCGCCGACATGATCGCCGCCGGATTGAACATGAATTGCGGCGGCCGGGACCATATCGGCCTCGAAGTCGAACGGCAGATCGTCCGCTGGATGGCAGAGGCATTCTCCTATCCCGATGGTGCCAGCGGGTTGTTCCTCACCGGTTCCTCGATGGCGAATTTCCTGGCGGTCATCATCGCCAAGACGAACGCGGTCGGGCCTCAGAGCCGGGAGCTTGGCTTGCGGGCCGCGGATCGTCAGCTGGTCGCCTACACGTCGGCGGAGGCGCATGCTTGTATCGCGCAGGCCATGCAACTCTCGGGCATCGGATCTCATCATTTGCGGCAGGTTGCGACAGACCCGGCAGGCCGGATGGATCCCGGGGCGCTACAGGCTGCGATCGCCGCCGACAGGGCGGCCGGCTTTCAGCCATTCCTCGTCGTCGCGACGGCGGGTACGGTCAATACGGGCGCGGTCGATCCGCTTGCTGACATTGCGGTGATCGCGCAGCAGGAGGACCTCTGGTTTCACGTTGACGGTGCGATCGGCGCTCTATCCGTGTTGTCCCCGGTCCTTAAGCCTCTGATGGCGGGCATCGAGATGTCCCACTCCATCGCGCTCGATTTTCACAAGTGGGGCCACGTTCCCTACGATGCCGGGTTTCTGCTGGTTCGAGACGGCGCCGCTCACAAGCGGGCTTTCGCCTCGGCGGCCGCTTACCTGCAACGCGCCGACCGGGGTTTGGCCGCCGGCGAGACGTGGCCGTGCGATCTGGGGCCGGATCTCTCGCGCGGTTTCCGCGCGCTCAAAACGTGGATGACGTTCGAGACGCTCGGTACAGCGCGGCTTGGGGACGCCATGCTGCATACGTGCGAGCTGGCGCAGTATCTAGCCCAGAAGGTGGACGCGAGCGAAACCTTCGAACTCAAGGCGCCGGTGGCGCTCAATATCGTCTGCTTTGGTGTGAAGGGTGCCGCTGGTGCAGCGAACCGTGATCTCGTGCTCGATCTCCACGAGAGCGGGATTGCCGCCCCGTCCTGGACGACAATCAATGGCGACACGGCCATCCGGTGCGCCATCTTCAATCATCGGACCACGCGGCGGGATATCGATATTTTTATGGATGCGATCAGTGATCGCGCCCTCAGGACCTAGCGGCGGTATTGACGGCCCCGATACGCCTCGCGGCGAACACCGCGCGCGTACTCCTCACGCGCGCCGGGGCGCGGCCGCCAGTTTGGGAACAGGCCGAAGTAGGGGAGTGGGTAGGCCGAGGCGTAGTAGTAGCCGTTCTCTTCGTAGAGGAAATTATAGGGGCGTTCGATGAGCACCGGGCGCGGCAGGGGCTCCATGAAGTAGGCCTCTTCTTCCACGTCTTCGTAGGCGCCGCCGAAGTCAGCGGCCGAGGCCGCGGTCGAGGCGAGAGCTGCTGCCGCCGCAGCCAGTGCAATGAGCGTCTTCATCGATGAGAATTGCCCCCGGTGGTCAGGTCAATGGAGGAGAGCAAATACCGTCCAGGCCAGGGTCATGATGCATATGAGGAAGAGGGTCGGCCCCAAGTGCTTCTTCTCTCGCGCCGGCTGGTATTTGAAGTTCTGATGGATGGTCATCGAATGCTCACGCAACTCGGTTGTCGCCTTCCGGAGCCTATTCTTCGGCTCCCGGTGTGATGATCTCGTTAAAAGCGGCGCAGATATTTGCCGGACGGTCGCGTTTTTCAGCTCTCTGGGGATGCGCCTCCGTTACTTGCGGTACTGGCCGTCGCTGACGTGCTCGAGCCAGTCCACGACTTTCCCGTTCAGGGCTTCCTGGACGGCGATGTGGCTCATGCCGTTCGTGGGCGTCGCCCCATGCCAGTGCTTTTCTCCGGGTGGAAACCAGACGACGTCGCCGGGGTGAACTTCCTCGACGGGGCCACCTTCCCGCTGCACCCATCCGGTGCCGGTCATAATGATCAAACTCTGGCCCAAGGGGTGCGTGTGCCAAGCGGTGCGGGCTCCAGGCTCGAAGGTGACGAGGGCACCTGCTGCCCGCGCGGGCTCCTCGGTTTTGATCAACGGATCGATGCGGACGTGGCCGGTGAAGTATTCGGCTGAACCTCGGGCCGAAGCTTGAGAGCCGCTGCGGGTGATTTTCATCGAGCATCTTTCCAAGCGGCAGGCGGCTCAGCCGGGCGCGACGTCTCAAGCACCGTCTTGGCGCGAGCCGGTAAGGCGGCACGCCCGGCGCTCAAGGACGTCAATTGCAGAGCGGTGTCGAACTGAGGTCAGTCGAGGCCGATGGGGAGGCCGCTGGAGCGGCGGCGCAGCGACTTGACGACGAAGCTCACCGCGATGGTCGCGGCAATGGGGATGAGCGCCGCGACAGCGATCGCTGGCAGCGTACTCAGCACGGCAAAGAATGCGTAGCCCATGGTTATTTCTCCGGAGGACGGGCCTGCAACGTTCAAAGACGCTGCATGTTCCTCTGCCGCGAAAATTTTCAGCTAGCAGGGAGGCCTCGCCACCGCAGGATGCACGACCCTTGTTAAAGGATCGTGTCAGTTGATCGCCGAACAAGCCGGGCATTCGGTTCCTATGCAGCGGCCCCGCATGCGGGAACGTCCGGCGGCCGGGGGTGTTTGGCGGAGACAGTCTAACGAGGATGTTTCCATGACCCCGGGCGAAGAAGAAAAGCACCTCTACGATCTTCTCAAGAACTTCTCGACAGCCATGCTGGCGTCCCGGACACAGGACAATTCCCTGCACGCAAGGCCGATGGCGGTCGCCGAGCTGACGCCCGGCGCCGAAGCCTATTTCATCACGGACGCGCGGTCGCCGAAGGCCGCTGAAATCGAGGCTCACCCCGACGTTCTGGTGACGTTTCAGAGTTCGTCAGAATTTGCGACGCTGTACGGGACGGCGGCCGTCGTGCGTGACCGCACGCACGTCGAGCGGCTTTGGAACGAGGCTTGGCGCGTCTGGTTTCCCGGCGGAAAAGATGACCCGAACCTCGTGCTGATCAGTGTCACGCCCAGGTCGGGCGAGTATTGGGACAACAGCGGCACCGAAGGCCTCAAGTATTTCTTCGAAGGGCTGAAGGCCTATTTCAAGGGTGAGCGGCCACGGATCGGCGACACTGTCAACGCCAAGGTGACGCTACGCCCGTGAGCAAGGCGGGGCGGATGTCAGCGAAGCGGAGCTGTTTGGATGGCGAAGCTCGCTGCTCGGCAGGCCGAGGCTAAAGATCAGCAGGCGAGGCCAATGGCCCTTTGCCGTCCGGACAGAGACGCTGCTGATAGGGCGCCTTGCGGGGATAGTTCTTAGCCGCGCCGTGTTCGGCAAAGGGCACCCGAAAGAGGCAGTCGAAGCATCTTCTGTTTTTCACTCCGCATTCCGTCGGCCAGCACTGAACGTCGTCGACGAAATTGAGCCAGATCCTTTCCAGGTGAAGGTTTTTCGCTGACTTCAGCAGGATGACCTCGTCTTCCACCGCGCTTTGGCGGATGTATTCGGCGCACTCCTTGATCGTCGGAAAGCCCTTGAACCTTCCGGGAGAGGCGCTGCCTTCGTCCGTCGTACTGAACTTGTGGGAGTTCGGGCCCACGAGGATGACTTCGTCGGCAACTTCGAGCGCGGCGCGACATGCGTTCCGGTACTTGGATCGCGAGTTGCCCGCGTAATCGCTGATCTGCCCCAGGACTATTCTTTTCCGCGGTGCCTCAATCTCGCGGATGACCTCGAGGGGCAGCATCAGGCTGAACCACGGGGCCTTCTGAGTATCCAAGATAAACCGCGGGCCCTGCGGGATCTGCTCCACACTCATACGGCCGAGCATTGGTTGAAAAGTTTCAAGGCGGGCGACTATGAGTTCGGGTGATATGCCCATCTCCAGCGCGCAGACGGCGGCTGCCGCGACGGGCAACCAGCTATATTTGCCAAGAAGGCGCGTCGCTAATTCCAGCGTCTGGCCGGTAGGCGGGGTGATCGTGAGCGCGAGTTCGCCCTGGGGGTTGAGCCGCGGGTTGCTCACCCGGTAGTCGCCATTGTGCTGGCCAAATCCGACAACGCGGGCTTTTGTGTTGGCCGCCATGGCCCGGACGAGCGGGTCGTCGAAATTCAGGATCGCCAGTCCGCCGGCAGACAGCGGCTCGAGGAGTGATGCCTTTTCTGCGGCAATGGCGGCGAGCGTACGAAATGCCGAATAGTGCTCGATTGCTACCATGGTCACGATGGCGATCGTGGGTTTGATCAGTTGAGCCATCGGCAGAATATCGCCCGGCTTTCCCGTTCCGCATTCAAAGACCGCGTACTTGTCCGATGGTTCAAGCCTTCTGAGTGTCGTCACCGCTTCCGTCAGCCCATTCGCGCGGAACTGACAAAAGGTTTGGTCGCTTCCGCTTAAAATGTGAGACAAAATTGCGGCGGTGGTCGTTTTTCCGCTGCTGCCGGTGACCGCAATGAACGTGGCCCCGGATCTCGTCCTATGCCACTTCGCGTCCCACAGCCGCCATTTGTATCGGATGGCCCGCCGCTTGCGGCGGATTGAAGTCCACGCATCCGTGATCGTATCGGCCGCTCTTGCGAACTGGCCATTCGCTATTTGCTGGATATTCAAGCCGCCCGCCCCGCGGTTCGAGTTTTTGAACCTTTTCTGAATATCTGCGTACGCATTAGCGCCCAAAGGCGCGGTTATGCAACATTTAACAATTAAACGAAATCGCGGGCAGGGTTGCGGGTTTATAACGCTGTTCAGTTGCGGCTTCCGGCGGCGGGCACCATATGATCTTTGAGGATGGGTTGGGGAGGATGGGTGGAGAACTAATGTTCAAGGCTGGCTTGATAGTATTGTCTGCAATGGTTTTCGTGCCGTCGGTGGAGGCGCGAGACAGGGTGCGTGCGGACCCCTGGGCGTTGGATCCGCCGATCGTGCGGCAGCCTTCCGGCAGCAGCAATCTTTCCCGCCCGTCCGCGACATCGACCTATCCCAGATATCCGGGCCGGCTGCGGAACTACAACAATCCCCGCGCCGAATATGGCTTCGTCAATCCGCGGTTCCGGGCAAGGCGCCGCTGATTGTGCCAACGGGGCGACTGTCATTATGATCAGCCGAGCGGGACGAGCGGCGGCGAGATCAAATGCAAGCACATCGGTTCTTGAAATACACCGGGGTATCCGGGCGGCATATTTCTCTAGGCTGGCTGTGCCTCGCTGTGATGGTGATGAGCGCCCCAGTTCACGCTCATCGCGCGCAAGACGCCGTGAACACGTCGGGTCTGACGATCCCAAATCTTGCGCATGACGAGTTGCGCGCCGTATACCGGCATAAGGCCGCCATTCTTGATCTCGCGAGCCGTCAAATCCGTCCGGATCTCACGACGCGGACGCTCCACAACTTCGTCAATCTGCAGTTCAGCTATTGCTTGTGGGGGCTCGTTCCCGGCAGCCTCACCGACGAAGCCAGTCCCTTCAACGGGTGCTCGCATGCTTATCTATCAGCAAGCAAAGCGCTGCTCGAGCACCTTCGAGCGGCGGCCGATGATCCAAGCCAAGCCGTTGAGCTGGCGAACCGGATTCAATCCGATTTGGCGCGTGAGCGGATCGGAGAGATTTGCGCCAACGGCGCGGCTCGGTTGAATACGGCTGAAATCACCCTGCCGAAGTTGGCTGGGTTCGACTTCAATCCGCTCCTCACAGCCGTAAGCCTTATGGCGTTTTTCACGCTTGGCGGGCTGCTCGTTGGTGCCCGCGTCACAGGCAGCGGGAAAGCTTCCAGAAACCAATAATCGTCTCGATAGTTGGGAACGCGCGATCGGGTATTGCCTCGCCTCATCTAAACATGGGTTCCTCAGCCGCTGTTGAGCTTCCGGAGAAAGAACGCTTCTCCGCGTTTCCGCATACGGGAACGGTGCCGCCTGCTTTACGCCGTCACGTGTGCAACGGGCGCGGAAGCCATGACCCTGGAGGAAGACGATGAAGCGAGAGATCCTTGCGATTGTTGTGTCGCTGTCGATGTGCAGCGTTGCCTCTGCCCGTCAGTTCGAAAAGGACGGTCTTGTGATCGACAATGCGTGGACGCGCGCGACGCCGGAAGGCGCAAAGAATGGCGCGGGCTTCGTGACGATCACCAACAAGGGGAAAGAGACGGACAGACTCACCGGTGGCACGTTTCCCGACGCCGATGAAGTCCAGGTTCACGAGATGAAAATGGATGGCGATCGGATGTCGATGCGCCAGATGAACGACGGGCTCGAGATCAAGCCCGGAGACACCGTCACGCTTTCTCCGGGGGGCTATCATCTGATGTTCGTCGGTTTGAAAAAACCCATCGTCAAGGGTTCGGACGTCAAAGGCTCATTGAGCTTTGCAAAGGCTGGCAACGTCGATGTCGATTTCAAGGTTGAAGGCATCGGCGCCATGAAGCCAGAGGAGGGCAAGATGAAATCCGACGACTCCAAGATGATGCACGAGCACAGGCAATAGGGACTAGCGTCTATCTGCGCACGCATCTTCCATGGTTGGCGTTCGAAGCTGGACGCGCCCGGCGTTGGCGTTCAAATAGTATTTGAAAAGTTCATAACGGCCACGCGTGAGGAGGTTTCGGAATGGGGGATCGGATCCTGGTATTCTACGGATCGTATCGCCGTGACCGCCTAGGCATTCGTCTCGCCAATTACATCGTTTCCGGGCTGCGGGCTCGCGGCTGTGATGTGGAGCTCATCGACGCGATGGCGGTCGGTCTGCCGATGCTCGACCGGATGTACAAAGAGTATGCGCCTGGCACGGCCCCGGTGGCGATGGAGACCCTGGCCACGAAAATAAAGTCCGCTGACGCTTTCATCTTCGTGACGGGTGAGTACAACTGGGGCATGCAGCCGGGTCTCAAAAATCTCACCGATCATTTTCTGGAAGAATGGTTCTGGCGTCCGGCCGCGATTGCGAGCTATTCGGCGGGGCGACTATCCGGCGCGCGATCGAGCTTTACTTGGTACGGCACATTGTCGGAAATGGGCATGGTCGTTATTTCCAGCACACTGACTGTCGGGCCTATCGTTCAGACCTTGGACGCAGATGCCCGGCCCACCGGTGAGGCCGGTTCCGCACTTGCCCAAGCTTTTCCGCGTTTTGCTGACGACCTTGCATGGTGGACTGAGGCAGCCCGTGCACAGCGGGCCCGCAAGAAGCCGCCTTACTGAAGCGTATGAGGTGAGTGCCATATCGTGTCTGATGCTCAATCCACTATTGCCAATCGCCGTGAGCAGATGTTCCCAACTCTGGAGCCGCACGAGATCGATCGCGTGCGCCGGTTCGGAGAACTCAAGCGGTTCGAGGCGGGAGATGCGCTGGCTGAAACCGGCCAAGTTGGCGTCGGTCTCATCCTCATTCTGAGTGGCAGCGTCGACGTCACTCAGGACGATCGGGCGGGGCATCGAAATCTCATTACGACGCACGGCCCGGGCTCCTTCATGGGCGAGCTGGCGCAGCTTTCAGGCCATCCCGCGCTGGTTGACGCGCACGCGAAGACCACCGTGGAAGCGCTCATCATCCCGCCGCAGAAGCTTCGCTCCTTGCTGATCGCGGATGCTGATCTCGGTGAGCGGATCATGCGCGCGCTCATTCTGCGCCGGGTCGCCTTGCTCGAGACAGGCCGTGGGGGGCCGGTCATCATCGGCGAAGCCGACCATGCCGATGTGCTGCGCCTTGAAAACTTCCTGTCACGGAATGGCCATCCGCATCTGAGGCTTGATCCTAGAACCGATTCCGAAGCCAAGGCGCTGATCGAGCGGTTTCATGTTACGCCTGCATCCCTTCCCATCGTTCTTTGCCCAGGTGGGCAACTGCTGCAGAACCCGACCGAGACGAAGCTGGCGCGATGCATCGGGCTTGTCGGGCCGATCGACCCAGAGCGGGTCTATGACGTTGCCGTCATAGGCGCGGGGCCTGCCGGAATGGCGGCGGCGGTCTATGCCGCGTCGGAAGGGTTATCCGTTCTCGTGCTGGATTGCCGTTCGTTCGGCGGGCAGGCGGGCGCATCGGCGCGTATCGAAAACTACCTGGGGTTTCCGACCGGGATAACCGGAATGGCCTTGATGGGCCGCGCGTTCAGTCAGGCTCAGAAGTTCGGCGCGGAGTTCTCCATTCCGACGCAAGTCGTGGGCTTGGAGCAACGCGATGGCGCAGGCTTCACTTTGCTGCTGGCCGGAGATGAGCGTGCGAACGCGCGTTCGGTCATCATCGCCAGCGGGGTCCGATACCGGCGGCCCGGCATCGACAGGATGAGCGAATTCGAGGGCGGAAGCGTCCATTATTGGGCTTCGCCCTTGGAAGGGAAGCTCTGCGCGAATTGCGAGGTCGTTCTGGTTGGTGCGGGCAATTCTGCCGGGCAGGCGACGGTCTATCTCGCTAGCCAAGCCGGAAAGGTGTGGCTGCTGGCCCGTGGCGGCGATATCGCGGCGAGCATGTCGCAATATCTCGTCGACCGGATCAAAGGGCTTCCGAATGTCGAGATCGTAACGCGGGCTGAGATCACGAGCCTGGAAGGTAGCGATGGCGTGCTTGAAACAATCTGCTGGCGCACGGCTTCGGGCGACGTGGTTCGCCGGAACATCCGGCATCTGTTTCTGTTTATCGGCGCCGATCCGGAAACGAGTTGGCTGTCTGGTTCCGGCGTGGAACTCGACAAAAACGGGTTTGTGCTGACGGGTACCGCGGCGGCCGAGGGGTGCAATTCGTTGGAGACGAGCTTGCCTGGCGTGTTCGCGATTGGTGACGTGCGTGCGGGTTCGATCAAGCGCGTTGCGGCCGGCGTTGGTGAGGGCGCGCAGGTGGTTGCGGCCCTGCACGCCTATCTCGCTTCCACGAATGCGCTGAGCGCGGCGGCCGTCTAGTCCCGCTCAGGTCATGCAGTGGCGTTCAATTCGAAATGGACTGCGACGGCGGCGCCAACGCGGCGGCCCTGGATCGCGCAGGACCCACTTGCCTTGATCGGATGAAGGACGTTGCCCGCGGCGAAGACACCGGCGAGGTTCGTTCTTCCTGCATTACCGACGGCGATGCCGCGGGTTTCGCTGTCGATCTCGACGGGGCTCGCCGTGAGCGCTGCGGTTTCCGGAATCCAGTTCGCAGTGAAGACGACCCCGTCACAGGGGATGGTTTCCGTTCCGCGCCGGCCGTCGATGACGACGGCGGAGACGCGATTGTCCTGGGCTTTGATCGCAGCAATACGCGTGCGCAGGCGGATATCGACTCCCATGGCCCTGGCGAGCCAACCGGCAGCGCGGAATGATCCGACGCGCGGCTTCTCGTCGATCATCGTGCGCACGTTCAGCCCAGCGTGACGTGCGGTCCAAATGGCTGAGAACGAGACGTGCTCGGTGCCAACGACGACGATCGATTTGATCGCGGCGGGGAAGGGGACCTTGCGCGCCACCATTTGCTGAAGAAGGCCGGTGGTCATGATGCCTGCTTCCGGCCGGTCGCCCGGCACCAGTCTGTTGCCGCGGTTTGCTTCACGAACACCGGTGGCGAGGATGACAGCGCGGGGCCGCAGCGTCCGGTATCCTGTCTCGGGCCCGGTGATCGTCACGGTAGGACCAGCCTCGAGAGCGGTCATGGTCGTGCTGCAAAGAATGCGAATGCGTTTCTTCTCGGCCGCGCGCACAAGGCGTGCCGCGAAGTCCGGGCCCTTCTGCGGAACGGGGGCATAGCCGATGCCGAAGCCTGGATGCGCACAGAAGCGTGGCAGACCGCCGGCCGCGTCGTCGCGATCAATGACGAGGATGTCGTTGATCCCGCGCCGCGCGAGTTCGGCCGCTGCGGCGAGACCCGCGGGTCCGGCGCCGACGATGAGGACCGCTGGATCATGCATGGCGCTTCACCTTCGCTGCGTCGAACATCGCCTGCACGCGCGCACCGCAGTAGAAGCCTTGGCAGCGCCCGAACATGGCGCGCGTCCGCCGCTTCAGGGCTTTGATCGATCCCGGCGGTATGGGCGAGTTCAACGCGTCGCGCACTTCGCCGACCGTGATGCGCTCGCAATGGCAAAGCATTTCCGAATACGCGGGATCAGCCGCGATCTTGTCGGGGTCGGCCCAGGGGCGCACGCTGGTCTCGGATAGATCCGGCACACGCACGCCTCGCACCTCTTTGGCGGGCTTCAGATCGAAGACTTTCGGAAATACGAGCGACACCACGTATTCGGCGATGCCGAGCGCGCCGGAAAATCCGGTCGAGCGAATGCCTGCAACCGTCAGCCAATGTTCATCGAAGCGCGGGATAATCTGATACTCGCTGTGGTTGGTCGCGGGCCGCATGCCGGCGTAGATCGTGTTCACCGGCATGTCCCGCAGCGTGGGGACCATGTCTTCAATGGCTTTGCGCAATGCGGCCAGGCCCTCTTCGGTGACCCCGCGATCGTCGCGATCTTCGACTTCTTCCGCCGTTGGTCCGACGAGCACGTTCCCGAAAATCGTTGGTGATATGAGGATGCCGCGCGACGTGGGCGTTGGCGTCGGATAGGCGATGACGTCGTGAATGGCGCGTGCGGGCTTATCGAGCAGAATGTACTGACCGCGGCGCGGCCGCATCGTGAAATCGCGATAGTTCGCCAAGCCTTCCACGATGTCGGCGCGGATGCCGCCTGCGTTGATGACGAGGCTCGCATCCAGAACTTCGCCGCTGTCGCTGCTCAAGCGCCAGCCTTTGGCATTGCGTTCGGCTCGAGATACGCGCCACGGCCGCAAGAAGGCGACGCCATTCGTCACCGCGTCGAGCACGTAGGCATAGGGCGTGGAGAACGGATCGGCGATCACTTCATCCGGCATCCATTGCGCACAGAGGACACCGGGGCGGAACTGGGGCCAGCGCTTTGCGACCTCCTCGCCCTTCAGCAAGTGGACGTTGTGAAATCCTTCCGCGTGGGCCTGCTCGACGTGCTTTTCCACGGTCGCGCGCTGCTCCTCAGTCCAGGCCAGCATGACGGCGCCCGTCTTGCGCATCGGCAGGCCGAGTTCAGGCGCCTCAGTCATGTAGCGCTGATAACCGCGCACGACGAGATCGCGTTCGAGCGTGCCCGCGGGCGTATCGTGACCCTCGGTCATCAATGCCGAATTGCCTTTGCTCGACTCATCGCCGAGATCGGTATTGGCTTCGAGCAGGACGACTTTCAGATCATACCGCGAGAGGTCGCGCGCGATGGCGGACCCCACCACGCCGGCGCCGATCACCGCGATGTCGAAGTGCACAGTCATTGAAATTCTTTCAGCATCCGGTCGATGCAATGCTTTGAGTAGGGGACGAGGTCGCCTTGCGGTCCGGCGTGCCGGAGTTGCGCCAGGGCCCAAAGGGCCTCGCGGATGATGAGCGCCACACGCTGCTGTTCCAGGACGCCGGGGCGATGCGGACCGTAGGCCTCAAGGAATTTGCGCGTCTCTGACGGATTGAGATCGGCATTGGAGATGACCGAGGCGAGGTCCGTCTCGGGCGCGCCACGGCCGGAATATTCCCAGTCGATCAGCATCAACCCGCCGGCGGTGCGCATCAGGTTTTCCGGGATGATGTCGGCGTGGACAAGCCGGTCGCCTTCGAGCGTGCTCTCATCCAGACGTGCCATGATGGATTCGCGCGGTACGGGCAATTCTTCATCTGGCGTCGTCGCGAGGTAGCTCCGGCAACTCGTCACGCCGCAGCGAGCGGGGATCGTCATGGGTGCGGCGCGGGAATGAAGCTGGCGCAGAACGGCTGCCGTCGCCTCCAGCGTCGCGTCGTCGTGCATGTCGGCCGCATGCAATGTTTCACCGTCGAGGAAGGCGGTGATCAGGATGCCGTCTGCCGCGTAGTGCACGCTTGGTGAGACGCCAAGATCCGCCGCGAATTTCGCGCACGCCTGCTCGTTGGCACGCACGATGTCGTGATGGGGCAGGTCAACGCCCATACGGCCGAAGTAGCGCTCATCGCCGTCCTGGATGATGAAGTTGCGATTGGTTCGCCCTTGCATCAGCGGGACGAGCGTCGGTGTGCGGCGCCAGATCGGCAGCGCCGCCAGGGTTTCCTCGGGCGTCATCCCTTGACGGCTCCGAAGGTCAGACCGCGCGCCATGTAGCGCGACAGCGAGAACGTCAGAGCGAACACAGGCAGAAGCACGACGACGCCAAGAGCCAGAGCCGGTCCCCACAGGATGCCGCGATGCGTCAGCGCCAAGCCGACGATGGGCGGCAGCGGCCGCAGGTCGCCACCGACAAGCGTGTTGGCGATCATGAATTCGTTCCAGCTGAAGATGAAGACGAAGACGGCGCAGCAGATGAGCCCCGGAACGGACAACGGCAGGATCGCGCGCCAAAGAACGCTGAAGGGGCGGCAGCCATCGACCGTTGCGGCCTCATCTATCTCGCGCGGGATTTCCTCGACGAAGGACTTCAGAACGAGAATGGCGAAGGGCAGCTGAAACGCGGTGTTGAGCAGGATGAGCACCGCCAGCGTGTTATAGAGTCCGACCTGCCGCGCCAGAATGAAGAGCGGCACGACCGCCGCGATCGGCGGAATCATCTTGAGACTCAGGATCTCGAACGTGATCGCGTCTTTGCCTTTCACCGGAAAGCGGGCGAGCCCATAGGCTGCGGGCAAAGCCAGGGCGAGCGTGAGGATCGTCGTCGCAACGCTGACGATGATGCTGTTCACGAGATGCTTTTCGACGTTCCAGTTGTCGAAAATGAAATGCCAGTGCTCGAGCGTCGGCGTGAAGAACCAGACGGGGCTCGGCGACAGCAGATCGGCCTGCGACTTGAAGGCGCCGAGGATCATCCACGCCAACGGAAAGAGGAAGAGCGCGACGAGCGCCACATTGGCTGCGACGTGCGCGGCTTCGAGCCAGGGCTTGCGGCGGGTCTCAGCCATTGGACAGCACTCGCTTGAATGTGAAGGCGCTGAAAGCCGTAACCATCAGCAGGACCAGGAACGACATTGCTGACGCCAGCGCGACGTTGAGATTCACGAGACCCTCGCGTTGGATGAGGAGGGTGATGAGATCGGTCGCGCGCGCCGGGCCGCCCTTCGTCAAGACGAAGACGGTGTCGAACGTCGCGATTGCGAACATGACGCGGAACGCCAACGCGACGCCGATGATGCGAGCCATGAGCGGCAGCGTGATGTGAAAGAGCAAGTGGAGCGCGCGCGAGCCGTCGACCTCGGCTGCTTCGAAGACTTCCTCCGGCAAGCCTTCGAGTCCGGCGAGCAGAATGAGGAACATGAAGGGCGTCCATTGCCAGACGTCCATGATGATGACCGAGACCATCGCGAGGACGGGATCGGCAAGCCACAGCATCGTGCCGAAGCCAAGCTGCTGCCCCGCATATGGGATGATGCCGAAGTCGCTGTTGAGCATCAGTTTCCAGACCAGGCCCACGCTCACGGGCGTCGCCATCAGCGGCAGCATGAGGAGCGCGCGCATGATCGGATGTGTCTTGCGCATGGATTTGAACGAGAGCGCGAGCGCGAAGCCGATCAGGAATTCCAGCGAAATCGCGACGACGAGGAAGATCAACGTCAAGACGACCGAGCTGATGAAAGCGCTGTTGGTCAGCACGCTCGCGTAGGTATCGAGGCCGACGAAGCGCGTGATGGGGCTCGTCAGGCGCATGTTGGTGAGACTCGCATAGAGCGAGTACAGCATCGGATAGATCAGAACGACCGTCAGAAAGACGCCGGCGGGCAGGAAGAACAAAAGCCCGTGGCGGCCAGCTGACGCGTTAGGCCCCTTCATTTTCTTTCCTTCGGTCGTGAGATGATGTTGACGCCGCTGTCCGTCAGCGGAGCCGGGATTTCGGCGCGCGAGCAGCCGCACACCAGATGATCGACGCTCGACAGGGCGACGCCTGCGACGCGCTTCACCGACATGAGCTTGGGCCTCGTCGCCACCGCCACGATGCTGCGCGATTGCGCGACCATTCGCCGGGCGAGCGATGCGTCATCAGCGTTCATGAACGTCAGCCCGTGTTCGGCGTGCAGGCCGTCGGGCGAAATGATCGCAAGATCGGCGTTGATCTGCGCGGCCATGGCTTCGGCGAACGGACCGGTGGTGGCGAGCGATGTCTGCCGTACGAAGCCGCCGAGCAAGCACGCGGTGATGGCGCGGCTTTCGGAGAGCTTGGCTGCGACATTGACGGCGGGCGTCGCGACAAAGAGTTCGATTCCGCTTTCGACGAGCACTTTCGCGATCGCCATCACAGTTGTGCCGTCATTCATGAACAACGTGCTGGCGGGCGCGATGAGGGGAAGCACCGCTTCCGCAATCGCCTGCTTTTCTTCGGCATCGATGGATTCGCGCTGAGCGAAATTCTGTTCGGCTTCACGGAGAAGCGGGACGACGGCGCCGCCGTGGCTGCGCTCCAACTCATCATTGTCTGCGAGAGCGGCGAGATCGCGCCGGATCGTTGCGGGTGAGGCCTGCAGAAGCGCGCACAGCTCTTCAACCGTCGCTGATTGCTGCGAGCGGAGGATGCGCCGGATTTCAGCCCGGCGGACGCCGGGGGCTCGCTTCGACTTGGACATTGCCGCCCTTTATTCAATCAGATGCGCGCAAAGCGATCACTATCAATCATAGTATTTGCGTTTTGTGATCGTTTCACTAGTGTCACCATTGTGCAGACTTGAAAAGGGGTGACCGGGGGATGGCAGTTAATTTTGCGAAGTATGCCGGCGCGGTGTTGTTGGGCGGCTCGGTGTTGAGCGCGACCAACGGCCTGACGGCATCATCAGTGAATGCGGAAGAGTTGAGGATCATCGCGACCGGCGAGCCTTACGGTCTCGGCTTGAAGGCGGCGGCGAAGGTTTTCGAAACGAAGACCGGCATCAAGGTCAGCGTCGATCAGTTCCCGTATTCAGACGCCTACAACAAGCAGGTTCTTCTCGGCACGGCCGGCTCCGACGAATACGACATCATGGTGCTCGACTGCATCTGGCTGCCGATCTTCGTGAAGAACAAGTGGGTGCAGCCGCTCGAACCTCTCGAAGCAAAGGCCAAAGAGAAGATCGAGTGGAATGCGTTTCTGCCCGGCATCGTCGAGGCCTACGACGTCATCGATGGCCAGCACTGGGCGGCGCCGGTCGATTTCTTCATCGAGGTGATGGCCTACCGCACGGATCTCTTCGCGAAGGCCGGCATCAACGAACCGGCGAAGACGTGGGATGAGTTCAAGACACACGCGGAAAAGCTGAACGATCCTGCCAACAACGTTTTCGGTGTCGCGACGATGCCGGGCGAGCAGGACGGCGGTTATTCCGAATGGACGGTGCGTCTCGCCAGCCTGCCGATGCCGCCGAATTCGACGCAGTTCGTCTGGGATCGCAGCTTCAAGCCGATGCTCGAACATGACGGCAACGGCAAGAAGGCGCTCGACCGCTGGCTCGAGATCAAGCCTTTCACGGCGCCCGGCGCCAACGAGATGGGTTATGCGGAAGCCACCAATGCGTACATGCAGGGCAACGCTGCGATGTACATCAACTGGTTCGGTTTCTTCCCCGACATCGAAAACCCCGAGACGAGCAAGGTTTTGGGCAAGGTCGCTTACGCGCTGCCGCCGCGCGAAAAGCTCGAAGGCAAGCGTCACGATTATATCGGCGGCTATCAGATCGCGATTGCCGCCAATGCGCCGAAGCCTGATGCGGCCTATCAGTTCATCGCTTTCGTCACGAGCGCTGAAGGCCAGAACATCATGCTCGAAGCTGGTGCTTCCGGCGCCTATCGCTCCGATGTCTATGAGACCGAGAAGTGGCTGACGAAATTTCCGTTCCTGAAGCCCGTTAAAGAAACGGAAGTGCTCGTGCCGCTGACGTCGGGCTTGGCCGAATACGTGGAGATGCAGCGCACGGTCTACGATCAGCTGTTTGCGGCCTGGGTTGGAAAGTCCACCTCGCAAGACGCGATCACGACGGCCAACAAGAACCTCGACGAGCTGATGAACTCGCTCGGTTACCAAAAGTGACGGAGGGGCCGGCTTCTTGCCGGCCCTTTCCCCCGCCCTCAGAGAGACTTTAATGGCCGACGTTTCCCTACGCCGCGTTTCAAAAAGCTTTGGCGCGACCGATGTCATTCCAGAGCTTGATCTTGTAATCCGCAGCGGCGAATTCACTGTCCTTCTTGGACCTTCCGGTTGCGGCAAGACCACGCTTTTGCGGATGGTCGCGGGCCTCGAAGATCCGACCCGGGGTGAAATCTTCATCGGCGATCGCGCGGTGACGAACTTGCGTCCGAGCGAGCGCGACATCGCGATGGTCTTCCAAAGCTATGCGCTCTACCCGCATTTGACGGTGGGCGAGAACTTGGCCTTTCCGCTGAAGGTCAAAGGCGTGCCGAAGCCCGAGCGCGAGCAGCAGATGGCGCGCGTGAGCGGCATGCTCGGCCTTTCCGAACTCCTCGATCGCAAGCCGAGACAACTCTCGGGCGGGCAGCGCCAGCGCGTCGCGCTCGGCCGCGCGATGGTGCGCGAACCCGATGTCTTTTTGTTCGATGAGCCCTTATCCAATCTCGACGCCAGCATGCGCGAGGAGATGCGCTCAGAGCTCATCCGCTTCCACGAGCAGCAGAAGAAGACCGTGATCTACGTCACCCACGATCAGGTCGAGGCGATGACGATGGCGCAGCGGATCGTCATCATGCGCAAGGGCGTGATTCAGCAGATCGGCTCGGCGCGCGATGTTTACAAAACGCCTGCGAATACGTTCGTGGCGCGGTTCATCGGAAGTCCGGGAATGAACTTGCTGGACTTGAAACGGGATGGTGCGGGCGTAACGGCCGGCGGCGCGTATGCGAACGTCAGTTCCAGCTGCGTGCTGCCGGCCGGCTCGAACCTCACGCTTGGCTGCCGGCCGGAAGATTTGCGGCTCGATGGCGGGGATGGGGAGGGCATCAGCTTTCCTGCAACCGTCGTCGCGCTGCAGCCGCTGGGGGCATCGCTACTCGTCGATCTCGAAACCGCGGGCGGAGCGGCCAGACTGGTGGCCGTTACCGCATGGCGTGAGCCGATGCCGCAAGTGGGCAGCACCATCACGCTGTTCGCGCCGGCGAACTGCATCTCATTCTTCGACGCCACGACTGGCGCACGGATCAGCGAAAAAGAGATGGCGTGATCCTCGGTTTGGTTTGAGTCGCTTCAGGTAGCGCGCGACTCATGGCGGGACACAAATTCGACAGTCGTCGAGTTTGTGTCCCGTTCCCGTTTAAAGGGACGGCAGCAAGAATGCTCAGGTCCGGGGCCGTTCGCGCTTGTGAGTGCCGGTCTTAGGAACGGATTTGGGAACGGGGTTTGTGCGGTTTTCGCACTTCGCCATCGAAGGCGAATCATGTAACCAAATTGGTGTGAGCCACCGCACCGCTTGAGTAGCGACGTGCAGAGGGCGCGGCTTACACTGCGATTGACAACGCCTAACGTGACGACACTGGCAAGCCATGCGATGGCCGCCGGTGTGCTTTGCGTTGCCGCCCGAATCGATTAGGTTACGGAAAGTAAAAGGGGCGCAGACGGCTTCAACGTCTGCACCCCCGTAGAGCGTTACCGCAGTTTGACCCCCAGCGGCAACGGAATTGATGACGTAGAGTCATCCAATTTGGTGTTGGCGTCAACCGCTGGTTCTTCATCCGTTTTGGAGAACCACCAGCATGAAGCATACGATTCCAAAGCACTTCACGAAAAAGACGACACCGATGACCGCTGAGGTTGCCGGTAAAGCGATCACGCTTGTTCGGGAAGTCGGCCTTAATCAGCAGCAGGCGGCGGCGCTTCTTGGCGTCAATCAGGGCCGCGTCTCGGAAGTGCTCAACGGCAAGCGCTATTCAGGCGCGCCGCCGTTCCCCAGCGATCAGCTGGCTTTCGATATTTAGAGACTAGCCGCCGGGCGGTGCGGATCGCCCGGCGGCCCATAAAAGAGCTTTTCAGCTGCGCGGCGCGCCGCAAGGCATTCCGCATTCAATTCCCCCTCAATCATTGGAACAGATTGCCATGAGCAAAATGCTTGCCTCTTATGACCTGCGAAAGCCAGGTCGCAATTACCAGCCGCTCTATGCGCGGTTGGATGCCTGGGGCGCCAAACGCGTCCTTGAGTCGGTTTGGATTCTGACGGCGAACGCATCTCCGGAAGAAGTTGGGAATGACCTTCTTGCCTACATGGATGTAAGCGACGGTCTGCTCGTGGTCGGCCTCGACGGCTCGGCAGCATGGAGCAACGTGCAAAATCCAAATCCGCTTGCTGCGTAGAAGCGATGGCTGGCGGGGCTAATAGGTTCCGCCGCCTCAGAACAATGTCACCTGATCCAGCGGGGCCGCCTTTGCCGGTGAATCGAACATGCTCACCTGCATTTGCGCGGCCTCGATGCGCTCGCATGCAGTGTCGAGATATTTTTGCTCGCGCTCGATGCCGATGAAATTGCGGCCCATCTGAGAGGATAATCCGTGCCCCTTCAGGCAGGTGACGGATGCACCATTCCATGAGTCGCACGGGCTTTTGAGTTGGGTGGACGTTGCCGCCAGCGCGGAGCGATTTTCACGAGGTTAGGCGACGGTTTCTCCGCCAATTTCGAAGCGCTCAAATCCGGCCCGTTCCAACTTTAGGAACAGACGTTTGCCCGAAGCTGGTCGAAACAGGGGGGTTGGAGTGGTGCGCGGACCAAGTCTAGAAACGGCGTTGCTGCCCTGAAAACAAAATCCTTTGTCTTCAGTAAGTTGCATTGGTTACCTGGCGGAGGGGGTGGGATTCGAACCCACGGTGGACTTGCGCCCACGCCGGTTTTCAAGACCGGTGCCTTAAACCACTCGGCCACCCCTCCAGCTGGAGTGACCGTTTACTTGCTCGCGGGGTCGCCGACAAGGCTTTGCGAGCGTTCGCGGCGTCATGCTGCATACGGGACGGGAGCCCAAGAAACCACCGAATGGCGCCGAGGCCCGGGCCGGCAGGGGCGCCGGCCCGGGAACCCCGGGGGAGAGAAGACAGCTCGGCGGCTGTATTCCTCAGCAGGGGCGGGGGGAAGCGGCAGCCTATTTCTTTCGCGGATCGTCTTCCGGATTGATGTAGTGCAGATCAAACGGGCCGACCGCTGCAACCTGAAGAATGGTTTCCTGGTCTTCGGCCCAAACATAGTGCGGATGGTTGGCTGGCAGCAGCAACAACGATCCGGCCTCGAGGACCTTTCCCTTCGACTTGTCGAACTTCTCGCCCATGCCGCTGCCCATGGCGCCGCTCAGGATCGAAACGGATTCGAAAACCGGGTGCGTGTGGGGTGCGATTACGGAATTCGGGGGCATCTTAACCCGGATCAGGAACAGCCCGGGCTTCGTGGGATCGCCATAGACGACGGCAGTTTGAATGCCTTTTGGGAACGCCGGATCGTCTTGGAACTTCACGTCGGCGGGCGTCAGTTCGTGCGCGTCGTGGCTCGCATCTTGTGCGAACGCAGACGTCGTCAGTGCCATCAGGGCGGCTGTCATCAGAGCTTTTGAGATCATGTTTTTTTTCGTCCTGGTTTTGCCGGGGCGGCGCCATGCAGGTTCAACGCCGACTTTAAGCAGCTCAGTGACACCCGATAGAGTGGTTTGCCCAAGGAACCTTGGGCAAATTTCCCGAGCTCTGGCCGTGTCTCTTCACAGCTTTGCCGACGCCTTCTAGCTTGGCGTGAGAAAGGTGGCGTCATGGACCTGAAGTGGCTTTTGGTGCGGCGGATCACGTTGGTCGCCGTCGCATGCTTTCTTGCGGGGTCGGCAATCGTGCTTTACGAGACCGCGCGCGCGGCAAAGCAGCAGAACTCGGAGCTTGCCGAACTCGTCGGCCGTCAACTGTCGCTGCAGCTTTCGCGGATAGACCGGTCGACAGACATTCCACAGCGCTTTCCCGATTGGGACATCATCACGACGTACTCGTTGCAGCCGGGCCAGTGCGTGGAACTGCTTGGCGATAAGGGAACGACGCTGCGCTCCCATTGCGGGGGCATGGACACGACGACGAGCACGCCGGAATGGTTCTTCAAGGCCTACCGCGCATTCATCAGCGGTCACTTGGATGCTGTGCTGCCTCTTTCCTACCGCGGCGCGGCGAGCGGAACGGTTGTTGCCTCGCTCAATCCGGCGGCGACCGCTGCCCAGGCGTGGGCGACCATTGCGCCGCTCTTGCTATTGTCGGCCGGAATGATCGCGACGCTCTGCCTTGTCGCCTATTTCGTGGTCGATCGCGCGCTGAGGCCAGCCAAGGAAATCCTTTCGGGTCTCAACCGGCTTTCGCGCGGCGATCTTGCTTACCGTTTGCCCCCGTTTCGCCTGCGCGAATTCAACCGGATCAGCGAAGTCTTCAACGCCCTGACGGATGAGCTGGGCAAAGTCACGTCCGAGCGTTCCGAATTCGCGCGCCGGCTCGTCGACAACCAAGAGCAGGAGAGGCGGCACATCGCACGCGAGCTTCACGATGAGATCGGTCAAAAGCTCGCCGCTCTCAACGCGCTGGCGGCGTGCATCCGAGCGAGCGCGCAGCGCGATGCGCCGGCCCTTGTTTCCGAGGCGCGCGAGCTTGAGGACATGGCTTCCGTCTCAATGAAATCTTTGCGGCGGACGCTCACCTATCTCAGACCTCAGGAAATAGACGATCTCGGATTGATCCAAAGCCTCAAGGATCTCATCGATCAGCACAACAAGATCGCGCACGGCCGTACGCAGTTCTCATTCGAGACGACGGGAGATGTCGAGAAGCTGCGGGCGGAAACGAGCGCTCACGTCTATCGCATCATTCAGGAAGCACTGACCAACGCATCCAAACATGCCGATGCGCGGCATGTAAGGGTGCTTCTGGACCAGCTTGCGGATGCTGAGCAGGAACGGATCCGGCTTTTGGTGGTGGACGATGGGGCCGGGGCGCGTAGTTCCGACGAAGGGCCGCTTGCCGCCGGTTGGGGTCTGATCGGGATGCGCGAACGCGTCGTGGCGCTCAGCGGAAAGTTCGCAGCCGGGCCGCTTCCGAGCGGCGGCTTCGGGCTCCATATCGAATTCCCCACCGCGCAGGAAGGAGCTTGAGAGCTATGGGCATTCAAGTGCTGCTGGTCGATGATCATGCCGTCGTCCGGGAGGGCTATCGCCGGCTGATGGAGCGGCATCACGGCATCGAGATCGTCGCGGAAGCCGGTGATGCTGCCTCCGGCTATGAGGCCTACAGGAAACACAGGCCCGACGTCGCCGTGATCGATATTTCGATGCCCGGTCGCGGCGGCATCGACCTCGTCCGGCAGATACGTCAGCTGGATCCCGCTGCCCGCGTCCTGATTTTTACGATGCACGCGAGTGCGAGCTACGCGCAGCAGGCATTTCGCGCGGGTGCGCGGGGCTACGTCACCAAGAGCAGCCCTCCGGAAGTGTTCGTCAGCGCGATCCGCGAAGTGTGTGCCGGGAGGCCTGCGCTGTGTGCGGAGATCAACGAGGTGATTGCCAAGAATGCGCTCTCCGATGTGTCAGCGGTCGATCAGCTTTCGCCGCGGGAATTCGAAATACTTCGCATGATCCTGGACGCGAAGTCGGCGGACGAAATTGCCGAGGCTTTCAACCTCAGCCCGAAGACGATTGCCAACTACCACTATCAGATCAAGTCCAAGCTCAACGTCAGATCCGATATCGAACTCGTCTATCTCTGCATGCGGCGCGGGCTCGTTGCCTCCATTGCGGAGCCTGGAAGCGCTTAGTCCCGATCTGGCCCGGCCGCATCGTGAAGACGAATTGTAGAAGTGTTGGCGTTTGGGACGTGCACGAATATTTTGAGACATTGCCCAGATTATTGTGTTTGTTTCGATGGGCCTACAGCACTGGCCATTCACAAATTCCTGGCAAATGAGCGATAGCGCTCCGGTGTTTTCCGTGAGTGCGACCGGCGTTTAAACGCAGCTCTCTGACGATAAGCGACTGCTGCCGGCACTGCGTCGGTAGGCTCGGCAGAGCTTTCAACGCCGATCCATGAAGACCACGCGCCGCCAACTGCAGCTCATTCAACTCTCAAGCTTTCAATGATCGCGATAGACATAGGAGTTCAACATGTCGAGATTACTCGCCTCGGGCTTCACCGCACTCCTCATTGCTGTTCCATCACTCGCCATCGCGCAAACGGCTCAACCGATGCAAGGCCAGCCGATGCAGGGCCAGTCAACGCAAGACATGCAGGGCATGCAGCCGTCGCAAGGGATGCAACGCCAGCCGGCGATGCAAAGAGGAATGAACCGGCCCGGGGATGACATCACCAACAATCGGATCGATATCGTGAAGACCGCCTTGCAGCTTCGGCCGGATCAAATGCAGTACTGGCCCGCCATCGAGGAAGCCATCCGGGCGCGAGCGGAAGGACGCCGCCAGAGGATCGGCAATATGGTGTCTCGCATGCAAGAGGGTCAGTTCGACCAGAACTTCGTGCAAGTGTTGCAGAACCGCGCTGATAATCTCATCGCTCGTGGCACCGAGATGAAGAAACTCGCTGACGCATGGCAGCCCCTTTATTCGACACTCGACGACGCTCAGAAGCGGCGGGTGCGTGTGCTTATTGCGCTCGTCCTGCAGAGGATGAGGGAAGGAATGGAAGACCGCCGCGAGATGATGATGGACGACGAAGGTGACGGAGCCATGATGGGTGCCGGTACGGGTGAGAGCGGCATAGGCCGCTAGGTCCCCGCGCCGAACGGTCCCGGATGCGGTGGTGGATGGGCATTGAAGCTTAACCTGATCCTAAGCTGCATTTGCCATTAATCGGGCAAGCTTCGGCCCACCTTTGCGTGCTTTGATGAGCCGCGAGGGTGCGCTTGGGCGGGCGTAGCGTATCAAGTGAGTTTGCGTAATGGAGAGGCGTGTATCCGGAGCCCTAGCGGCGTGCCGGCTGGTGGCCGCTGCGAGTGCAGCAGCCCTTACAACTGCCTGCTCATCCGGCGGCTCGTCGCCGGGAGGAATTCCCGGCGTTTCACGGCCTGCATTTTCCGAAGACGAATACGGCGTGAAGACGAGCCCGCGTGCTACCCATCTCAGAAAAGGCGGCGGTCACTTCAAGCTTGGTTCGCCCTACAAGGTGGCGGGAAAGTGGTATGTTCCCCGCGAAAATCCCAATCATCAGGAATACGGCGTCGCCTCGTGGTACGGCGCTGATTTCCACGGCCGCAAGACTGCCAACGGCGAAGTGTTCGATGCTCGCGCTCTGACTGCCGCGCATCCGACGCTGCCGCTCCCGTCCTACGCCTACGTGACCAATCTCGATAACGGGAAGACGGTGCTCGTGCGGGTCAACGATCGCGGGCCGTATGTGAACGACCGGGTCATCGACATGTCGTACGCGGCGGCGAAGGAACTCGGCTACGTCAACAAGGGGCGGGCCCGCGTACATGTTCGTTATGCCGGGCGAGCGCCACTCAACGGCGATGATACGCAGGAAAAGCTGTTTCTGGCATCGCAGCAGCGCGGCCGTGGTGTCGGACCCAGCGCTCCGATGACGCCGGCACGTGAATATGCGTCCGCGGAGTCGCGGTACGCCGGTCTGCCGCCTGAGTCCTCTGGCCAGTGGTCGCCGACGGATTACCGGTCGTCGCTTGCTGGAAAGTCCGCTCAATCGCCGCGGCCGGCGCCGCGAAATACGCCGTTCATGCAGACCGCAAGTTACGAGGCTCCCGATCGTGGAGAGGGCCGCATGGCGCTTGCGGCGCCGCAACCGTTTGCGCCGGCATCCTCCCCTGGCGCCCAAGGCGACAGCTATTATCAACTGAATACCGGCAGCACCGGAACGGGCCGGTCGTACGTGCAAGTTGGCATTTTCCGGGATCGCTCGAATGCCGAGCGGCTGAGGCGGGAACTGGGATCGCTGGGTCCGGTCGAAGTGGCGCCTCTACAATTCGGTGACGGCTCGCACGTCTACCGGGTGCGCGTCGGGCCGTTTTCACACGCAGGCGCCTCACGCGCGCAGGACCAGATCGCGACCTATGGGGTTACTGGAACGGCGGTTGTCACCGACTGAAGCCCAACTGGCGTTAAGCTGGCGTTGACCATGTTACAATCGAGCCGGATACTCCTGTCTTGATGAGGGAGGGCACTGCACCCAGTGCCGTATCACGGTGGTCCGATCTATGTTGAAGACGTGCAGCATGTTGTTCGCCGCCCTGGCGATCGCGTTGTCGTTTCTGGCGCCGATTGGCTGTGCCCAGGCAGCAGAGTCGGCTTTCGTGACGAAGGCGCCGCGCGCGATTTTGATGGACGCCGCGAGCGGCGCCGTTTTGTTCCAGCAGAATGCCGACGAGCTGGCGCCGCCGGCGAGTATGAGCAAGCTGATGACGCTTGCCGTCCTGTTCCGGGCGATCAAGGAAGGCCGCATCAACAAAACCGACGAATTCACGATGAGCGTCAACGCCTGGCGCAATGGTGGCGCGCCGTCCGGCACATCGGCGATGATGGTGCCGGTCAACACCAAGGCGACGGTCGACGAACTCATCCAGGGAATCGCTGTTCAGTCGGGCAATGATGCCGCGATGTGCGTGGCGGAGGGCATGGCCGGCAATGAGACGGCGTTCGCGCGCATGATGAACGACGAGGCGCGGCGCATCGGCCTCGTGAAGTCGACGTTCGCCAACTCAACCGGCCTCGAGGCGCCCAACCATCTGATGACCGCGCGGGAGCTTGCCATCCTGGCGCGCTACATCATCAACGAATATCCGGAGTTCTATCCCGTCTTCGCGCAGAAGGAATTTCTCTATCGCAAGCACAAGTTCATCAATCGCAATCCGCTGCTCTTTTTGAACATCGGGGCCGATGGCTTGAAGACCGGGCACACGTCGGTTGCGCGCTATGGGCTCGTGGGATCAGCGGTGCAGGACGGCAAGCGCTTGATCGTTGTCGTCAGTGGCCTTGAGAAGGCCGACCAGCGTAAGGACGAGGCCGCGAAGCTTCTGGATTGGGGGTTCCGGTCGTTCAGCGAGGTCAAGGTTTTCGATGACGGCGAGATTGTCGGCAAGGCACGGGTGTGGGGTGGAAAGACCTGGTACGTTCCGCTCGCGCCGAAAGGCGATGTGATGTTTACGATGCCGAAATATCCGGCGGCGCAAAAACTGTCGGCGGAAATCGTCTACAAAGCGCCGTTGAAGCCGCCGGTCAAGAAAGGCGAACAGGTCGCGACGCTCAAGATTTCCAGCACCAGCAGCGCGGCGGCCGAAGTGCCGCTCTACGCGGCGGAAGACGTGGTCAATGGCGGCATCGTGCGGCAAGGCGTCGATTCGCTTGTTCTGATGGCCTTGCGGCGCCTGGCGCTCTAGATTACGCCCGCCGGTAACAGAGGCGAGCCATGAAACGCGGAAAATTCATTACTTTTGAGGGCGGGGAAGCGGCTGGAAAGTCGACCCAGGCCAAGCGTCTGGCAGAGCGGCTGGAGCGTGCCGGCCTCAACGTGGTCGTCACGCGCGAACCCGGCGGCACGCCAGTCGGCGAAGACGTGCGCGAACTCATCATGAAAGATCGTCCGACCGATCCCGTGACCGAGCTTCTGCTGTTTGCCGCCGCGAGGGCGGAGCATGTCACATCGGTCATTCGGCCCGCGCTCGATGAAGGCACGTGGGTGATCTCGGATCGCTTCATGGATTCGACGCGCGTCTATCAGGGCAAGCTCTATGGGCTCGAGCCAGAACTCATCACCATGCTCGAGCGCTACACAGTGGCGCCCGATTATCCGGACCTCACCTTGATCCTCGATCTGCCCGCGAAGGCCGGCATGGAGCGTGCGCAACTTCGCGGCACGCTTTCGCGCTACGATGCCGAACGCATCGAGACGCACGAGACGCTGCGCGAGGGCTTCCTTGAGATCGCTGACCGGGAACCGTTACGCTGCGTCCTTATCGACGCCAGTTTGTCGGTGTCGAGCGTCGAGACGGCCGTCTGGCAGGCGGTCTCGTCGCATCTTCTCGCCGAGGCCAATTGATGGCGCGGGCGCCGCTCGCAGCCGAGGCTGAAGTTCTTCCCGAGGCCGACCGCCTCGATGATTTTCCGCATCCCCGGGAGACGCGGGCGCTCTATGGGCAGGAAGGCGCGCAATCAATTTTCGCCGAGGCGCTCGCCGGCGGGCGCATGCATCACGCGTGGCTGCTTTCGGGCCCAGCAGGTGTCGGCAAGGCGATGCTCGCCTACCAAGTGGCGCGTGCGGCTCTCGCGGAACCAGAGGAGCGCGATATTTTCGGCCAGGGTCTCGCCATCGAACCTGACTCGCGCACCGACCGGCAGGTGCGGGCGCTTTCCCATCCGTCCCTGATGATCATCCGGCGCCCCTATGATCCGAAGACGAAGCGATTTCCGCAGAGCATTCCGATCGATGAAGTGCGCAAGGTCAAAAACTTTCTCGCACATAGCGCCACGGGCCAGGGCCGCCGCGTCGTCATCGTCGATACGGCGGATGAACTCAATCAGAACGCGGCGAACGCGCTTTTGAAGTCGCTGGAAGAGCCGCCGGCGCGCACGATTTTTCTGCTGATGACATCCGCACCCGGGCGGCTGCTCGCGACAATCCGCTCACGCTGCCGGACGATCCAGATGGGCCCTCTCGCCGAGCCCGATTTGAAGCGTGCGGTGGGGCAGGCACTGACGGCTGCCGGAAAAGCCGTACCGGAGGCGCACGAGTGGGAAACGCTTGCGCCGCTGGCCGAGGGCAGCGTGGGGCGCGCGCTCGTGCTGCTCGGCGGCGGCGGATTGGCGCTTCAGGCGCGGATCGACCAGGTGCTGGGCAGTCTACCGCGGCTCGACCTCAAGACCGTTCACGGGCTTGCGGATGAAATGCAAGCGGCGGCGCAAGACCGCAAGTTTCAGCTCTTCATGGATCTTCTGCAAACGACGCTGGCGCGGCTCATTTCCGCTGCCGCCACGGGGCAGGGGCCGGAGCGGGACGTTCAACTCGCGAAACGCCTGATTGGCGAGGGCCGCCTTGCCACTTTTGCCGAGCTATGGGAAACACTGGCCCGCGACAAGGCTGATGTCGTTTCCCTCAACCTTGATCGCAAATCGCTCATCCTCGGAACTTTCGCGCGCCTCGAGGCAGCGAGCCGCGGTTGAGACGGGCGCGGCCGCATCCTGCGGCCCATCCGGCGACAGGCGAACACGAAAGATACCGACAGTGGCGGAAAAATATTACATCACGACGCCGATTTTCTACCCCAACGGCACGCCGCACATCGGGCACGCCTACACGGTGATCGCGACCGATACGTTGGCGCGCTTTGCTCGTCTCGATGGCAAGGACGTGTTCTTTCTGTCGGGCACCGACGAGCACGGCCTCAAGATGCAGCAGACGGCAGAGAAGGAAGGTATTCCGACCAAGGAATTGGCGGACCGCAATTCGGCGATTTTCCGCTCAATGATCGAAACCGTTGGCGGCTCGAACGATGACTTCATCCGCACGACGGAACCCCGGCATTACGCAGCTTGCCAAGCCATCTGGGAGAAGATGGCCGCCAATGGCGATATCTATCTCGCGCGCTACGGCGGTTGGTATTCCGTGCGGCAAGAGGCTTATTTCGACGAGAAGGAAACGACCGTCGGCGAAGACGGCGTGCGCCGCGAGCCGCTTGGATCGCCGGTCGAGTGGAACGAGGAAGAGAGCTACTTCTTCCGCCTGTCGGCCTATCAAGACAGGCTGCTCGAGCTTTACGAGCGCGATCCGGAGTTCGTCGGTCCTGTCGAGCGGCGCAACGAGGTTGTGAGCTTCGTCAAATCTGGTCTCAAGGACCTTTCCATTTCGCGCTCGACGCTGACGTGGGGCGTGCCTGTTCCGGGCGACCCCAAGCACGTGATGTACGTGTGGGTCGACGCCCTGACGAACTACATCACCGCTGCGGGCTATCCCGATACGAACGCGGATAAGTGGAAGTTCTGGCCGGCCGACGTTCACATGATCGGCAAGGACATCTTGCGCTTTCACGCCGTCTATTGGCCGGCCTTCCTGATGTCTGCCGGCATCGAGCTACCGAAACGCGTTTTCGCGCACGGATTCCTGTTCAACCGCGGCGAGAAGATGTCGAAGTCGGTCGGCAATGTCGTCGATCCGTTCGAGCTCATCCAAACCTACGGCCGCGACGCGATGCGCTACTTCTTCCTGCGCGAAGTGATGTTCGGGCAGGACGGAAACTGGTCGCAGGAAGCGATCATCAATCGCATCAATGCGGATCTCGCCAACAACCTTGGCAATCTCGCGCAGCGCTCTCTGTCGATGATTTTCAAGAATTGCGATGGCGCGATACCGGCTCCGGGTGCGCTCAGTGAAGCCGATCAAGCCATCCTGTCGGCGACGGATGGTCTTTATGTCGTCGCGCGTGCGGAGATGGAACGGCAATCCATCACCAAGTATCTCGACGCGGTTTGGGCCGTGATCGCCGACGCGAACCGCTATTTCGCGGCCGAAGAGCCCTGGGCGAAGAAGAAAACCGATCCGGCGCGCATGGCCACGATTCTCTACGTCACGGCGGAGATTGTTCGACAGTTCGCCATCCTGGTGCAGCCCGTGATGCCCGACAGCGCTGCAAAGCTGCTCGATCTTCTCGGCATTTCAACCGAGGCGCGCGATTTCGCGCATCTCGGCGAAAAGGGCCGTCTGCAGGCAGGCGCTAAAATCCCTGAACCGCAGGGTGTTTTCCCACGTTACGTGGAGCCTGCGGCGTAAACGACGACAACGCGCCGCACGGCCCAAACACGGCTCCGAAGAGTAAAAGACCTGATGCTTGTCGATCATCATTGCCATCTCGATTTCCCCGAGTTCGCACCCGAGCTCGATCAGGTCGTGGCGCGCGCAAAGCAGGCGGGCGTCGGAACTCTCGTGACCATTTCGACGCGTATCCGCAAGTTCGACGACGTGGAAGCCGTCGCCGAGCGCTTCGATGATGTGTTTTGCTCGGTCGGAACGCATCCCCACAACGCGCACGAGGAACTCGATATTCCACTTGAGCGGATCATCGAGCTGTCAAAGCATCCCAAAGTCGTGGCGATCGGCGAGGCGGGGCTCGATTATCACTATCAGCACTCGACGCCCGCGGCGCAGGCGGAGGGGTTTCGCCGGCACATCGCGGCCGCGCGCGAAACCGGACTGCCGCTCGAAATTCACACGCGCGAGGCTGACGAAGACACGATTGCAATTCTTGAGGAAGAGCACGCGAAGGGCGCTTTTCCTGCCGTGCTCCATTGCTTCACGGGAGGACGCGAGCTTGCCATGCGTGCGCTCGATCTCGGGCTCTACGTCTCGTTCAGTGGCGTGATCACCTTCAAGAATTCGGAGGCCTTGCGCGAGATTGCGCGCGATGTGCCGCTCGACCGGATGCTTGTCGAAACGGATGCGCCGTTCCTGGCGCCTATTCCGTTTCGCGGTAAACGCAATGAGCCGGCCTATGTCGTTCGCACAGCCGCGGCGCTTGCGGGGGTGAAGGGCGTCTCCGCCGACGACCTCGCGCGGGCGACGACGGACAACTTCTTCAGGCTTTACGGCAAGGCAAAGCGCCCAGCGTCCGATGTGAGCGGGTCCGCCGCTGCATGAGCTTTCGGTGCACCATATTGGGTTCCGGCTCGTCGGGCGGCGTTCCGCGTATCGGCATGAATTGGGGGTCGTGCGATCCCAACAATCCGAAGAACCGTAGGCTCAGATGTTCCGCGCTTATCGAGCGCACAGGGTCGAACGGCCGGACGTCGGTGATCGTCGACACGTCGCCTGATTTCCGCGAGCAGATTCTGTCAACGCGGCTGACCGCGCTCGATGGTGTTCTCTACACGCACGATCACGCCGACCATACGCACGGTATCGATGATTTGCGCATGGTCGCATTCGCGATGAAGCGGCGGGTGGACGTGTACTTCGATAAGGATACCGGGGCCAGCCTGCGCTCGCGCTTCGCCTATTGCTTCGAGACGCCTGAAGGTTCGGCGTATATGCCGATGCTCAACGGTCACGAGATCGATGGGTTCTCGCCGGTCGTCATCAAGGGCGCGGGCGGTCCGATTAGCGCGCAGCCGATCCCGCAATGGCACGGGTCGATGCAGACGCTCGGCTATCGCGTGTCCAATCTTGCGTATTCGCCCGACGTCAACGACATCCCGGAAAAGTCGATCCCGCTCTTGGAAGGGCTCGATGTTTGGATCGTCGATGCCTTGCGCCATCAGGGTCATGAATCGCATTTCAGCGTGAAACAGGCGCTGGCGTGGGCGGAGCGGTTGAAGCCGAAGCGCACGATCCTCACGCATATGACGAGCGAACTCGATTACGAGACGCTAAAGCGTCAGCTGCCGGAAGGTGTCGAGCCGGCTTACGACGGCATGATGATCTCGTTCACATGAACGGGGGGCGTTGCGTTTCGCCCGCTGTGAGCAGCTTTTACTGCGCTTCCGGCGATGCCGCGGCTGCTGCAACTTTCATCGATTGCTCATCGCGCCACTCGCGGAAGTTTATGACCTCGCCATTTCGCTGGCAGGCCGGAGACGCCAGTTCCACGAAAAGGGGCGCGAGCGCTTCCGGTGCGGGGAGCGTTGCGGGATCTTCGCCGGGGAAGGCTTTGGCGCGCATGCCGGTGCGCGTGGCGCCGGGATTGATGAGGTTCGCCTTGACGGGCGTATTGACGAGTTCTGCCGCCCAGGTTTTCACAAGCGCTTCGAGCCCCGCCTTGGAGGCCGCATAGGGGCCCCAGTAGGCGTACTTGCCGGTGGCGGCGCCTGACGTCACGAAAATGGCCCGGCCTGCATCGGAGCGCTTCAGAAGCGGATCGAGCGTGCGGATGAGCCGCCAGTTGGCAGTGAGATTGATGTCGAGCGTGGAGAGGAAGCCGTCATCCGTCGTATGTCCGAGGGGCGACAGGGGGCCCAAGATGCCGGCGTTCGCGACAAGGATGTCGAGGCGCTGCCAGCGTTGGAAGATCGTCGGCCCGACCTGATCGACGCGGTCGCCCTTCTTCAGATCGAGCTGGAGGAGCGTGGCCGCTCCGCCATTTGCCTGGATTTCGTCATCGAGGGATTCGAGTGCGCCGACCGAGCGGGCCGCGATGATGACGTGGGCGCCGGCATTCGCGAGTTCCAGCGCCACCGCACGGCCGATGCCCCGCGACGCCCCCGTGACTAGTGCTATGCGACCGGAAAGAGGGCTGTCGCTCATGGCTCACTTACGAAGTTGAAGGGCGCGCGGCTCAGCCGACTTCGGCCAGCAGCGAAAGCTGACGCGGGATGACCTCGCCACCGTGATCCGTCAGGTTGGTCGGGTAATCGCCCGTGAAGCAGTGGTCGGTGAACTGCGGCGCACGGTTGTCGCGATGGTCGAGACCGATGGCGCGATAGATGCCGTCGACCGAGAGGAACGCCAAGCTGTCCGCGCCCATGAAGTCGCGCATTTCTTCGAGCGACATGTTGGCGGCGAGCAGGTCTTTCTTGCTCGGCGTGTCGATGCCGTAGAAATCGGGATGCGTGATGGGCGGCGACGAAATCCGCATGTGGACTTCCGTTGCACCGGCGTCGCGGATGAGCTGCACGATCTTCTTGGAGGTGGTGCCGCGTACGACGCTGTCGTCGATGAGGACGACGCGGTTGCCGCGGATCACGCCCGAGTTCGCCGAATGCTTCAGCTTGACGCCGAGCTGGCGGATGCGCTGCTCGGGCTCGATGAATGTACGGCCGACGTAGTGGTTGCGGATGATGCCGAGTTCGAACGGAATGCCGCTCTGCTGGCTGAAGCCGATAGCGGCGGGAACGCCGGAGTCCGGGATTGGCACGATGACATCGGCAGCTGTCGGTGCTTCACGCGCGAGTTCAACGCCCATCCGCTTGCGGATGTCATAGACGGTCTGGCCGCCGACGATGGAGTCGGGGCGCGCGAAGTAGATGTATTCGAAGATGCACGGCCGCGCCGGGCGCAGCGGGAAGGGACGGTGGCTTTCGAGCCCTTCGTCGGTGATGACGACGACTTCGCCGTTATCGACTTCGCGGACGAATTCGGCGCCGACCATGTCGAGCGCGCAGGTCTCGGAAGCGAGGACGTAGGACTGGCCGAGGCGGCCGATGACGAGGGGGCGGATGCCGATCGGGTCGCGTACGCCGATCATCATGTCGTTCGTCAGGCAGACGAGAGCGTAGGAGCCTTCGACCTGGCGGATGGCATCGACGAGCCGTTCGACGATGCGGCGCTTCTTGGAGCGCGAGAGGAGGTGGAGGATGACCTCGGTGTCGGAGGTCGACTGGCAAATGGCGCCGGAGGAGATGAGCTCGCGCCGCAGCGTCAGAGCATTCGTGAGATTGCCGTTGTGGGCTACGGCGAAGCCGCCGGTATCGATATCTGCGAAGAGCGGTTGAACGTTGCGGATGAGTGCGTCGCCGGTGGTCGAGTAGCGAACGTGGCCGATGGCCATGCGACCTTTCAAGCGGGCGAGAACGTCGGCCCTGGAGAAGTTGTCACCCACGAGGCCCATGCGGCGCTCGGAGTGAAAGTTGCGGCCGTCGTAGGAGCATAGGCCTGCTGCTTCCTGGCCGCGGTGCTGGAGTGCGTGGAGGCCCAGCGCACTGATCGCTGCGGCATCGGGATGGTCGAAAATACCGAAGACGCCACACTCTTCCCGGAGCCGATCATCGCCGTAGCGAGTCATGGTCAGACCGTCGATTGTGGTCGTGCCGCCTTGCTGTGCCATGGGCACCCTCCCGCGATTGAGCCGTCCGCACCGGCCCGATATGTCGGTTAACTCAGAACGCCCTTGGCTACGTTCGACGCCCTTGTCACGCGAGCGTCATATAGAACCGGACGCCATCGATGACCAGCGCGACTGAACGACCCTTTGGAGCATTAAATCCTTGTTGCCCAGGCTGTTCGTTAGGCGAGGGCGGCGGCGGCGCCGTCGAAGGCTGCGGGATCACCTGCAGCAGAACATTGCGGATCGCTTCGCCCGTCTCCTTAACGTAGTCGCGGAAATATGCGTCGCGAACAAGGGGATGCTGCTTTTCCTTATCGGGCGAGATGAACGCCTCGTAGGCCATGTAGGGAATAACGAAGAGCAGGAACCCGCGCAGCACGCCGAAGATGAAACCCAGAATGCGGTCGATCATCCCGACCTGACTGTCGAGAATCGCATCTGATATGCGCGCAGTGATGAGGTGTACAATGATCAACACGATCAGGGCGACGACGAAGGCAACCGCGATCGTCGCAATCTGCGGCGGAAGGCCCGTCTGTGCCGCTATATCGGCGGTCATGTCCTTCTTGGTCGCGAAGATCCAATAGCCGACGCCGGCTGCGGCGATCCACGACACGATCGAAAGGAGTTCGCGTGCGAAGCCCCGGTACATCGCCAGAAGACCGGAAATGAACGCAACGGCGATCAATGCCAGGTCCAAGTAGGTAAATGGACCGATCATGGCCGTAATCCCTCGTTGTTCGACTGCTCCCCGCGCTTAAGACTCGCGCGAAAATTCAGTCGCATGGCGCGATAACCTCTGCAAGGGACTTGAGATGGGAGAGGCGCGATAGTGTCAACTTCATCCCCAGTGTGTCGACCTCGCCGCTCTCGGGCATAAAGGCCCGCCCGAACCCGAGTTTCGAGGCTTCTTTCAAGCGCGAGTTCGTCATGGATGCGGCGCGGACCGCCCCCGACAGGGAAACCTCGCCGAAATAGACGGCATCGCGCGGCAGCGTCACGCCGGACATGGACGAGAGCAGGGCTGCGGCGGCGGCCAAATCTGCTGCCGGTTCAGTGATCTTCAGGCCGCCTGCCACATTCAGGTAGACGTCGTGGCTGCTGAAGGAGACCCCGCAGCGGGCGTCCAAAACGGCGAGCAGCATGGCGAGGCGGTTGCTATCCCAGCCGACGACGGCGCGCCGCGGCGTCCCAAGGCCCGAGGGTGCGACAAGGGCCTGGATTTCGACGAGCAGGGGGCGGGTGCCTTCGACGCCGGCAAAGATCGAGGCTCCGGGGCTTCTGCTCTCGCGATCTCCCAGGAACAGCTCGGACGGGTTGGCGACTTCCTGCAGGCCGCCGCTGACCATTTCGAAGACGCCGATTTCGTCGCTCGGTCCGAAGCGGTTCTTGACGGCGCGCAGGATGCGGTAGGTGAGGCCGCGATCGCCTTCGAAGTACAACACGGTGTCGACCATGTGCTCGATGACTTTCGGTCCGGCGATCTGGCCGTCTTTGGTGACATGGCCGACGAGGAGCAGGGCGGAGCCTGCCATCTTGGCGTAGCGGATGAGCGACAGCGCGGCGGCACGGACCTGGCTGACGGTGCCGGGCGCTGCATCCAGCGTATCGGCCCACAGCGTCTGGATCGAATCGATGATGATGAGATCCGGCGGACGGTCGTCGCCGAGCGTCGCCAAGATATTCGAAAGGTTCGTTTCGGATGCGAGGCCAACAGGGGCGCTATCGAGCCCGAGCCGCGCGGCGCGCAGACGGACCTGGGCGACGGCTTCTTCTCCGGAGAAATAGACGGCGCGGCCGCCGCTTCGCGAAACGTGCGCGGCGAGCTGCAGAAGGAGCGTCGATTTTCCGATACCGGGTTCGCCGCCGATGAGGATTGCGGAACCGGGAACGATGCCGCCACCCGTTACGCGGTCGAGTTCGGCGATGCCGCTGGAGAAGCGCGGCGCTTCCTGGGCTTCGCCTTTCAGCGGCTCGAGCTTGACGATGCGGCCCTTCGATTGGCGGGTGACACCGGAACCGGGCGGGGGACCGGCGTCGGTCTCCTCGACCATGGCGTTCCATTCACCGCAGGCGGTGCACTTACCCGCCCAGCGCGATGAGGTCGCTCCACAGGATTGGCAGACGTAGAGCGATCGAGAGGCTTTTGCCATGGCGTTACGAATTGTCGTCCAGGTAGAGGCGCGCGAAGCGGTGCCCCAATCGCGTCAGGATTTCATATCCGATCGTGCCCGCCGCGAAGCCTGCGTCCTCGATCGTCAGGCCTTCGCCGATCAGCTTGGCGAACTCGCCGGGCATCGCTGCGCCTTCGGGCAGATCCGTAACGTCTACGGTGATGAGGTCCATCGAGACGCGTCCGACGATCGGTGCGAGATGGCCGCTGATGAGAACGTGTCCTCCTGGCCGGCCATCGGGGGCGCTCGCATTGCGCGGCACGCCGTCAGCATAACCGGCGGCGATGGTGGCGATACGGCTCGGGCGTTTGGCGCGCCATGTTGCGGAGTACCCGACCGTTTCGCCAGGCACCACGTCGGCGACGGCAAGAATGCGCGCTGAGACGGTGACTGCGGGTTTCACCGGCGCCGGATTGCTTTGTGAGGCCTGGCCGCCGTAGAGCGCATATCCCGGCCGTACGAGATCGAAGTGGAAGGCGTGGCCCAGCATCAACCCGTCTGACGCTGCGAGGCTGCGCGGTGTGCCCGGGAACAGGTTTGTCAGCGTTTCGAAAGCCAGCAGCTGATCGCGATTTTTCGGGTCGCGCGGATTATCTGCGGAGGCGAGGTGGCTCATGATCAGATCCACCGCCACGCCTTGCATCATCGAGGGTTCGGCCGCGAGACGGCGAACATCGCGGACAGGCAGTCCCAGACGATTGAGACCCGTGTCGATGTGGAGTGCTGCGGGCAACTCGCGGCCCCGCGCTCGGCTCAGCGCCGACCAGGCGACGACATCGTCGAGCGTTGACAGCACGGGTTTGACCGAGAGGCGGTCGAAGGCCACGGCGGAATTTCCGACGAGACCATCGAGCGCATAGATGCTGGCGTCCGGCGCAATTTTGCGCGCCTGTTCGGCCTCGCCTGGGGTGGCGATGAAGAACGTGGTGCAGCCTGCTCGCGCCAGCGCACCGATGACCCGCTCGGCGCCGAGGCCGTAGGCGTCCGCCTTCACGACCGCTGCGCAGCGGGCGGGCGCGACCTTGATCGAAAGCGCGCGCCAGTTCGCAACGATTTGCGCGAGATCAACCGTGATCGTGCCGGTGGCGCTGGCAAGACTTTCCGGCATGCGCGTGTTGACCGTCATTTCGTGGTTTCCACCCGATCTCTTATCGCTCGGGCACCATATAGTCTCGGGCCAGATTGCCGAAGCGGGTGTACTGGCCTTCGAATGCCAGTTCGACCGTGCCGACGGGACCGTGACGCTGTTTGCCGATGATAACTTCAGCCTTGCCAGATACCTGGCTCATCTTGGTCATCCAATCGGCAAATTCGGGCGTTCCTTCGGCGGGCTTCAGGCGTTCGACGTAATATTCCTCGCGGAAGACGAACATCACGACGTCGGCGTCCTGCTCAATCGAGCCCGATTCGCGAAGGTCGGACAGCTGCGGCCGCTTGTCTTCGCGCTGCTCGACCTGACGCGACAGCTGCGAGAGTGCAATGATCGGCACCATCAGTTCTTTGGCAAGTGCTTTGAGGCCCGTCGTGATTTCGGTGATTTCCTGCACGCGGTTGGCGCTGCTGCTCGATTTCGATCCGGCCAGAAGCTGGAGGTAGTCGACGATGAGCAGATCGAGCCCGTGCTGCCGCTTCAACTTTCTCGCGCGTGCGGAAAGCTGTGCGATGGTGATACCGCCCGTCTGGTCGATGTAGAGCGGGATGCGCGACATTTCCTGTGCGACTTCCGAGAGCTTCCGGAACTCGTTCTCGTCGATCATGCCGCGGCGGATCTTCTCCGAGCTGATCTCCGCCTGCTCGGCAAGAATACGAGTCGCGAGCTGCTCGGAGGACATTTCGAGCGAGAAGAAGCCGACGATGCCGCCGTCGATCGCCTTGTGCGTTCCGTCAGCCTGCACCTCGGACTTGTAAGCCTTGGCGACGTTGTAGGCGATGTTCGTGACAAGCGCCGTCTTACCCATCGAGGGACGGCCCGCGAGGATGATGAGGTCGGAGCGCTGCAGGCCGCCGAGTTTGTTGTCGAGGTCGGACAGGCCGGTCGAGGCGCCGGACAGATGGCCGGAACGCTGGAACGCGCTGTTGGCCATTTCGACGGCGGTGGCGAGCGCCGACTTGAAGGTTTCGAATCCCTTGCCGTACTTGTTCTGCTCGGCGAGCGAGTAGAGACGGCCTTCGGCCTCTTCGATCTGCGCGCGCGGCGGATGGTCGACGGGGCTATCGTAGGCGGCATTGACGAGATCTTCGCCGATGATGATCAGCGAGCGCCGCGTGGAGAGGTCATAGATCGTGCGGCCGTACTCAGCCGCGTTGATGATCGTCGTGGCGTTGGCGGCGAGGCGGCCGAGATACTGCGGCACCGTCATGTTGGCGTCGATCGGCTCGGCATTCTCGAAGAATGTCTTCACCGTGACCGGCGTCGCCGTCTTGCCCGCGTGAATGAGTGTGGCCAGCGTTTCGTAGATCCGCCCGTGCAGGGGATCGTAGAAATGTGCCGGGGTGAGAAAGCTCGAGACGCGATCCAAGGCCTCGTTATTGACGAGGATTGCACCAAGAAGCGCCTGTTCGGCTTCGATGTTGTGGGGCGGTTGACGGAAGGTCACCGCCTCTTCTGTCGAGACGGCCTGCTTCAGCCGCTCGGTTGCGAGGTATGCGGGATTTGCCATGGCTCGGATCTAGCAGATTCCGAGATCGCATTGGCGGCTCTGGGTCATACAACCCGTAAAGCATCCCCGTTATTAACACGGGCGCCGGGAAGTGCTTGGCCGTGGGAATCGAGCCACGACCAAGCACAGGTGTTGAAGGCCTGAGATCAGGCCGATTCTTCGTCGGAAGCCGGGCCGCGGTCTTCGAACTCTGCGTCGGGGTTGAACGTCTCGAGGTCGAGGCCCTCTTCCTTGACGACGGCGACGTCTTCGCCGCGCGCCTGCTTGTCGGCTTCGTCCTGCGAACGCGCGATGTTCAGTTCGATTTCAGCGACGACTTCCGGGTGCAGCTGGACCTTGGCGGCGGTGACGCCGAGCGTCTTGATCGGCTTGTCGAGGACGATCTGGTTGCGATCGACCGTGAAGCCGCCTTCGGTGATGACGGCTGCGATGTCGCGCGTGGAGACCGAGCCGTAGAGCTGGCCGGTGTCGCCGGCGGCGCGGATGAGGACGAACGACTTGCCCGAGAGCTTGGCCGAGATCGATTCGGCTTCAGATTTGTGCGCGAGGTTGTCGGCTTCAAGCTGCGCGCGGCGGCCTTCGAACACCTTCTTGTTTTCTTCGGTGGCGCGGAGGGCCTTCTTCTGCGGCAGCAGATAGTTGCGTGCGTAGCCGTTCTTGACGTTGACGATGTCGCCCATCTGGCCGAGGCGGCCGATACGCTGGAGGAGAATGACTTGCATGGTTTGAAGCTCCTAGTTTGATCGAGTTGGTGTTGAATTTTCAGGTGGGTGTTTCAGGTGGCCTGCCGGCCGCCCGATAGTTGAAGATGGTTTCGGCGATGCCGGTGAGGGCGAGCAGCAGGCCGATGTAGGGGACGAAAAGAACGCCGATATAGAGAGCGGTCAGAATGAACGTGCGCCACGGCGAGCCGCGCGTCAGGGCATGGACAACCGCAAGACCGACGAGTGCGAAGGCGAGCGTGAAAGGCGCCGCGACCGCTGCCGCGAATAGACCGGGCATGCCGCCGGCGAAGGTGAGGGCGATTGCGACGAGCAGCACAAATACCGTGGTTGTCGGCATCGCGAATGCCGCGAGGTCCGGCCACGGCCGCTGCAGCATTCCGGACGCGAGCGTGATCCGCCCCGCGAGCCAGAGATTGAGCAGGATCGTGGACATCGCCAGAAGGCCCAGCGCCCAGGGAAGCGAAGACAGCGTCGAGCGCGTGATCGCATCGATTTCGGCCGGCCCGACGGCGGGAGCGCCCGGCACCTGAGCAAGCTCGTTCTTGACGAAGGATTCTACGATCGTACGCAGGAGTTTCGTCAGCGAGTCGATGTCGCCGCCCATCAGCATCAAGGCGAGCATCGCGAAGATGGCTGCGAAGATCGCGGCCGCGACGGAGACGCGGCCCGGCGGATACCATTCGCGTTCGCCGTCGAATTCGCGGTTCAGAAGCGCAAGGCGTGTGCACACGACGGCTGGAAGCGCGGTGCTGATGGCATAGACGGATGCGGCCAACGGGTTCGCGATCAGCAAAACGACTGCGGTGGCGGCGATTGCGGCGATGGCAGCTGCGACGTAGCCGATCCCGAGACCGGCGAGATAAAGTGGCAGCGGCGTCAGCAGGAAGAGGACGACGCGAAGCAGGAACGCGCCGGTCGTCGCCGAAGCGAAGACGACTGCTGAGATTAAGCCCGCGGCTATGGCGAGCATGAAAGCTTTAGACTGCATTCGTTTGCTGTCCCGCGACCTTGGCGGTTAGAGGCGGATCCGGTTACCCGTCCCGACCCAACGTAAGAAGAGAGAAGGCGGAGCGAACGAAAAGCCCGCTCCGCCAGCTGGATTACTTGATCACGTACGGCAGAAGACCGAGGAAGCGGGCGCGCTTGATGGCACGGGCCAGCTCGCGCTGCTTCTTGGCCGAAACAGCCGTGATACGGCTCGGGACGATCTTGCCGCGCTCGGAGATATAGCGGCCGAGCGTGCGGACGTCCTTGTAGTCGATTTTGGGTGCGCCGGCGCCCGAGAACGGGCAGGTCTTGCGGCGACGTTGGAACGGACGGCGGGCTCCGCCGCCTGAAGAGGCGATTTCAGCCATTGGTTAGCCCTCCGAGCCAGGTGTGGAATCACGACGAGGTGCGCGCGGCGCTTCGCCTTCACGGGGCGGACGCGGACCGCGGTCGCCACCAGGTGCGCCGCCTTCACGGGGCGGGCGCGAACGGAACGTGGAGCCGCCTTCGCGACCACCACCAAAGCCGCCGCGGTCACCGCGCGGGGGGCCGCCACGGCCGCCGCCGAAGCCACGATCGCGATCGCCGCGGTCGTCACGGTCCTGCTTGCGCATCTGAACGCTGGGCTCGGTCTCGAGCTCTTCGACGCGGACGGTCATGAAGCGGATGACGTCGGTGTTGAGGCCCATGCGGCGTTCCATTTCGGTCACGGCGGCAGGGGGAGCATCGACGTTGAAGAAGGCGTAGTGAGCCTTGCGGTTCTTCTTGATCTTGAAGGCGAGGTTCTTGAGACCCCAGTATTCCTGCTTGGTGATCTTGCCCTGGCCTTCTTCGATAACGCCCTGAAATTCCTTCATGAGCGCTTCGACTTGGGCCTGGGTGATGTCCTGGCGTGCCAGGAATGTATGCTCATAGAGCGGCATACGTTTGGCCTTTCGGTTGGAGTTTCAAATGTCTTGCGACATCCGCTTTCCCGCCGGCGCAAAGCCCCAAAAGGCCGAGAAGGCCAATCTGGTACCAAATAGGAGAAGACACTGGGGGACGGCGCGCGAAGCGCCCCTCGGATATTAGCGGCCGTTCAGCCAGCACAACCCAAGCCCCCGTTCAGCCTCCTGCCGACACGGGAAAGCGGGCTTATACAGCAATTTGGGGCGAGGGCAAGCCGCGCCGACGCCCTCGCGGCCGTTAATTTCTACTCAGTAGCCGCGTAAGTGCCACCCGCCCAACACAGGAATCATGGCCTAGATGCGCTGCCGGGGGGAAGATCCCGGCGCGTGAAGGGAGACGAGAAGATATGAAGTATGCAGCTTATACCGAAGAAACGATCTGGGCGGTCGAGGACGATGAAGAGACCGCGCGGAGCGAAGGCGAGGCGGCGATGGAGGAGAACGGGGTCGAGGACGTCTCTGCCCTGAAGGTCGCGCCGATCGACGATAACCTCGTGGAGGCCCTTGCCGAGGCCGAAGAGTCCGGCGGCGACGTGCTCTTCGACCTGATCGACGGAGAGCTTTGCGAGGTCGAGACCGTCGAAGGCTGATTGAGACGCACGCCGCAGTTCGCCTTCAACGTTCGCCTTCACACATTCGACTTCAAATGGGGCGCCGCGTTCGCGCGGCGCTTTTCTTTTGGGCACTCTGGGAAGCAGACGCCCGGCGCGGCAGATTCGGGGCCGTCTCTTGACTCCGGCAGGGCGCAGGTGGACTAAGGCCGCCAAATCTCGCCGCGGGGGGAGCTTCCCCGGCAATCCAGCACAAGAGGGTGTTTTCCAAAACGATGGCACGTGCATTCGTTTTTCCGGGACAGGGCAGCCAGGACGTCGGGATGGGCAAGGCGCTGGCCGATGCCTTTCCGTCTGCGCGCGCCGTTTTCGACGAGGTTGACGAGGCGCTTGGCGAAAAGCTCTCGGCAATCATGTGGGAAGGGCCGAAAGAGACCCTGACGCTGACTGAGCACGCTCAGCCCGCTCTGATGGCGGTATCGGTCGCAGTCATGCGCGTGCTCGAGCAGGAGAAGGGCTTTTCTCTCGCCGGCAACGTGGCGTTCGTCGCCGGGCACTCGCTTGGTGAATGGTCGGCCCTGACGGCCGCCGGGGCGTTCTCGCTGGCGGATGCTGCACGCCTTCTCAGGCTGCGCGGTCAGGCGATGCAGAAGGCCGTGCCGGTGGGCGTCGGCGCAATGGCGGCGCTGCTCGGCGTCGGCGTCGACGTTGCCGAAAAGGTTGCGGCAGAAGCGGCGCAGGGCGATGTCTGTCAGATCGCCAATGACAACGAGCCGACACAGGTCGTGCTTTCGGGGCATAAGTCGGCCATCGACCGCGTGGCCGAAATCGGCAAGGCACACGGCGTCCGCCGCGCCGTACCGCTGCCGGTCTCGGCGCCGTTCCACTGCACGCTGATGCAACCTGCGGCCGACGCGATGGCGGAGGCTCTTGCCTCGGTCACGGTTCGCGCACCAACGGTGCCCGTGGTTGCCAACGTTCTTGCGCAGCCGATTTCAGATCCAGATGAGATCAAAAAGCGCCTCGTCGAGCAGGTTACAGGCACGGTTCGCTGGCGAGAATGCGTGGCCACCATGGCTGCCGCCGGCGTGACGGATTTCTACGAGATCGGCGCGGGCAAGGTCCTCGCCGGGCTCGTCAAGCGCACAGCGCCTAATGTCAACGCGACGAGCATCGGCACACCTGCCGACGTCGACGCGGCAATCGCCGCACTCACCAAGTAAGGAGACTTGAATGTTCGATTTGACGGGCAAGACCGCCCTCGTCACAGGCGCTACGGGCGGCCTTGGCGCGGAGATTGCGCGGACGCTGCACAAAGCGGGCGCATCGGTCGTGATTTCCGGCCGCAAGGTCGAAGCTCTTGACGCCTTGGCCAAGGAACTCGGCGAGCGCGTCCATGTTGCTCCCTGTGACCTCGCCGACCGCGCAAGCGTATCGAAGCTGGTCGATGAGGCGGTGAAATTGCTGGGCGGACGGCTCGACATTCTCGTCAACAACGCCGGTCTCACCAAGGACAACCTCTTCATGGTGATGAAGGACGATCAGTGGGACGACGTCATCGCCGTCAATCTGACGTCGACCTTCATGCTGTGCCGCGCCGCGTCACGCCACATGATGCGATCGAAGACCGGCTATGGCCGCATCATCAATATCGCGTCCGTTTCGGGCGTCTTCGGCAACCCCGGCCAGGGCAACTATGCCGCGTCGAAAGCCGGGATGATCGGCATGACGAAGTCGCTCGCCCGCGAAGTTGCCTCCCGCGGCATAACGGCCAACTGCATCGCGCCGGGCTTTATCAAAACAGCTATGACCGATGTTTTGACGGACAAGCAGAAGAGCGAGATTGCCCAGATCATTCCAGCGCAGCGCTTTGGCGAGCCTTTGGATATTGCGGCGGGCTGCCTGTACCTTGCGTCCAACGAAGGCGGCTACATCACCGGGCAAACGCTGCATATCAATGGCGGCATGGCTATGGTTTGATGTGATCGACGAGGTTGGTAAATGTCCAGAATGCCTGATTTATTGGCCATTTCGGCTTCAGGCATTCAGATGCTGAACGGTGCGTCACCACGTGCTTTGCATTGCTCCTGAAGTGTGTTAACGACACCTCGGTTTTGAGGCGTCAAAATCGCGTCATCGGGACGGTGCGAAGCTGGGGACAACTCAGCGCCGTGCAAGTTGGGGACGGTGCCTAGCGTTGAGACTCACGCTACGGCGACTAAGGAAAAAAGACTCAGAACGGGGCGAACCCCTATCCGAGCAGGCTAGACTTCTCGTAAGTTGATATCCTGTCATGCGGCTTTTAGCGGGTTCTGCAGGGCGAACAGGCGAGCAATAAAAGGCCGCCAAAAATTAGAAAGACACGAGGATTGACGATGAGCGATGTCGCAGAGCGCGTGAAGAAAATTGTCGTAGAGCATCTTGGGGTCGAGGCCGACAAGGTCACCGACAATGCAAGCTTCATCGACGACCTGGGTGCAGACAGCTTGGACACTGTTGAGCTCGTGATGGCGTTCGAAGAAGAATTCGGCTGCGAGATCCCGGATGATGCTGCTGAGCACATCCTGACGGTCGGCGACGCTGTTAAGTTTCTCGAGAAGAACGCGAGCGCGGCTTAAGAGCCCTGCTCTTCCGTTTCAGTCCGCAGCGCGATAGCGCATGATGGACAGACCTTCAGGGGGCTGGGCAACCGGCCCCCTTCACGCGCCCAGCGTGGTTTGCAATCAGATCAACGGTTATAAGAACACATCGATGCGCCGTGTCGTCATTACAGGAATGGGTCTCGTCTCGCCGGTTGGATGCGGTGTCGAGGCCTCGTGGTCCAACCTTCTGGCTGGGCAAAGCGGTGCACGGCGTATCGAAGAATTCGAAGTCTCCGACATAACGTGCCAGATCGCGAACTTCATTCCGCGCGGGGCAACGTCGGAAGGCAAGTTCAATCCCGACGATTGGATGGAGCCGAAAGAGCAGCGCAAGGTCGATGATTTCATCATCTACGCCGTTGCGGCTGCAGACCAGGCGATCGCCGATTCGGGCCTGAAGCTCGACACCGTCGAGGCGCAGGAGCGCGCCGGTGTTCTTATTGGTTCGGGAATCGGCGGCCTTTCGGGAATTGCCGACACGTCGATCCTTCTCAAGGAGAAGGGGCCGCGCCGTGTTTCGCCGTTCTTCATTCCCGGCCGTCTCATCAATCTTGCGGGCGGCTACGTTTCGATCAAGCATCAGCTGCGCGGGCCGAACAACGCGGTCGTGACCGCGTGTGCAACGGGCACGCATGCGATCGGCGATGCCGCGCGCATCATCGCGCTCGACGATGCCGATGTGATGGTCGCGGGCGGAACGGAAAGTCCGATCTGCCGGATCGCGATGGCTGGCTTTGCCGCTTGCCGTGCGCTCTCCACCGGCTTCAACGACGATCCAACGCGCGCTTCGCGTCCTTACGATAAGGACCGCGACGGCTTCGTCATGGGTGAGGGTGCCGGCGTCGTCATTCTTGAGAGCTACGAGCACGCCAAGGCGCGCGGAGCAAAGATCTACGCTGAAGTCATCGGCTACGGCATGTCGGCGGACGCCTATCACATCACGGCGCCTGCTGAAGATGGCGACGGCGGCTATCGCTGCATGAAGATGGCGCTGGCGCGTGCCGGCGTCGACGCGAGCGAAGTCGACTACGTCAACGCGCACGGCACCTCGACACCGATGGGCGATGAAATCGAGCTCAAGGCTGTTGAACGCTTGTTCGGCAACAGTGCGGGCAAGCTCGCGATGTCATCCACGAAGTCGGCGATCGGTCACCTGCTTGGTGCGGCCGGCGCCGTCGAGGCGATCTTCTCCGTCCTTGCCATTCGCGACAACATCGCTCCGCCGACGCTCAATCTCGACAACCCGTCGGTTGAGACGGCGATCGATCTTGTGCCTCACAAGGCACAAAAGCGTGACATCAATATCGCGCTTTCGAACTCGTTCGGCTTCGGCGGAACAAACGCCTCGCTGGTGCTTCGCCGCGTTGCTTAAAGCGGCGGCGAGTACGGGTTTTTGCCACATTTTACGTTGAGCGTCCCGACGGGGTGGGGGATGGAGCAGCGCAGTCCGGGGCGAACGGTCCGGTCTGCAGCGCTCTTTCAATGACGGTGCTCGCGGTATCATGAGTCAGAACAGGAAGCGTCCAGACGGTGTTAGAACGTCTCGGACTGCTGGGGCTCGAAGCCCTGCCGAACGATTGGAGCCTGGTCGCGCGCCGGGGCGGCCGCGCGGACTGCAGGCGCGCGAGCCATCGCGGGCGCTGGCGAGCTTCGTTCGCGTCATCAGCGGCGTTCTGACAGTCACGCTCGTCGTCATGCTGCTCGTGGGCGGCACGGTGTTCGCCATCTTCAACAACTTCGAAAGTCCGGGGCCGCTTGAGGGGCCGCGCATCGTCGTAATTCCCAAAGGCGAAGGCCGCATTGCCATCGCCGAGCGACTGGAACGGGAAGGCATCATTACCAATCGCTGGACATTCGTCGGCGGTTACCTGCTGCAGGGCCTTGTCGGTTCCAAGAAAGCGGCCGAGCTTCGTGCCGGTGAGTACGAGATCAAGGAACACGCCTCGATGCGAGAGGTGATCGACACCCTCGCCGAGGGTAAGTCGATCCTCTACAAGACGACGCTGCCTGAGGGCCTGACGAGCGAGCAGATCGTCGAACGCCTCAAGGCCGAGCCGAACCTCAGCGGTGAGATCACAAGCATTCCGCCTGAGGGTTCGCTCCTTCCCGATACGTACCATTTCTCGAAAGGCACGGCGCGGAACGAGATTCTCGACCGCATGCGCGAGGCCATGGAACGATCTCTGGCCGAACTCTGGGAGGGCCGCGATCCCGATCTTCCGATCCGGTCCGTCGAAGAGCTGGTGACGTTCGCCTCTATCGTCGAGAAGGAAACGGGACGTGACGATGAGCGTGAACGTGTCGCCGCCGTTTTTTACAATCGGCTGAAGAAGGGAATGCGGCTTCAGTCGGACCCTACGATCATCTACGGCATCGTCGGCGGACAGGGCGTGCTTGGCCGCGGGATTACGAGGTCCGACATCGAGGGGAAGACGCCTTACAACACTTACCAGATCAACGGTCTGCCGCCGGGGCCGATCTGCAACCCCGGTAAATCCGCATTGCACGCGGCATTGCATCCGGCGAAAACGTCGGATCTCTATTTCGTCGCCGACGGCACGGGAGGTCATACCTTCACGGAGACGCTGAAGGACCACAACTCGGCTGTGCAGAAATGGCGTGCGGTCGAGAAGCAGGCGAAAGCGAAACAGAGCGCGGCCGATGCTGCCGATCAGGCCGCGGGAGCTGCGCCCATTCCGCCGAGCAGCGAGGAAGGCCCCAAGACTGGTCCGGTGACGACGAAAGGCCAGAAAGCTGCGAAAGCGGCTTCGGCATCGAACGGCGCCGACGGCACGGTTTCGTCAACGGCGCCAGCGAACACGACGACTGTACCGTTGCCTGTCCGGAAGCCGAAAAAGGAATAGCCCATATCGGCGTAAGGCTACTCCGCGGCGCGGAGCCGGGCGGGGACAGCGAAATACCGGCATAACGCCTGTTGGCGGGCGCGGCGCTTCCCGTTAAGTTGCGCGCCGCATAACTCACCCCGTCAACGAGACCTTTTCCATGACAATTTCCAGTATGACGGGATTTGCCCGTGTCGATGGCTCGGCCAATGGGCTGGCCTGGACATGGGAAGCACGCAGCGTCAATGGCCGCGGGCTCGACGTCCGGCTGCGGCTGCCGCCGGGCTACGAATCTCTTGAGGTGGCGGCGCGTGAAGCCGTCTCGAAGCGGTTCGTGCGCGGCAACATCGCCCTCTCGCTCGCGCTCGAACGGCAGCAGGGTAACGGCTCGGTGCGGCTCAACGAGCTCGTGCTGGCCGACGTGGTGAAGGCAGCCGAACGGGTATCGGCGCTTTCGGGTGCGGCGAAGCCCGATGCGGCGCAGTTTCTGATGATCAAAGGCGTGCTCGAAATCGCCGATCAGGCGGCTGAGGATGCCGAGGCGCGCGCGGCGCGGGAGGCTGCGCTTCTGAGTAGCCTCGGAACGGCGCTGGACAAGCTTGCCGAAGCGCGGCGAGCGGAAGGCGCGCGTCTTGCCGAAATCGTTCGCGATCAGCTGGCGCAAATCGAGCGGCTGGCCGGAGAGGTGCGGGCCTCGCCATCGCGCACGCCCGAGGCGATCACCAACCGGCTCAAGGATGCGATCGCGCGTCTCTTTGAGACGACGGCGGCACTCGATCACGACCGGCTGCATCAGGAAGCGATGCTGATGGCGACCCGCGCCGACGTCGAGGAAGAACTGCAGCGGCTTGCCGCTCACGTCGCTGGCGCGCGCGATATCATGGGCGAGCCGGGGGCCGTCGGCCGCAAGCTCGATTTTCTCGCGCAGGAATTCAATCGCGAGGCCAACACGCTTTGCTCGAAGGCCAATGCGGTCGATATCACGCGGCTCGGGCTGCAATTGAAGACGGTCATCGACCAGCTTCGCGAACAAGTGCAAAATGTCGAATAAGATGACCAAAAACAGCGCGGAAAATTCAGCGAGCGGAGCAAGCAGCGAAGATATTTCCGAGCCGCACATCGCGCGCCGGGGACTGCTCTATATCGTCTCCTCGCCATCGGGAGCTGGCAAGACGACGCTGGCGCGGCGCGTGCTTGCTGCCGACAGCAACATCGAGATGTCGGTGTCGGTGACGACGCGGCCGCCGCGGCCGGGCGAACAGGACGGCGTCGATTATCACTTCGTCGACCATCGCGCCTTCGAAGACATGAAGGAACGCGGTGAGCTTCTCGAGTGGGCACGCGTGTTCGACAATTACTACGGCACGCCGCGCGCGCCTGTCGAAGCTGCCATTCGCGACGGCCGGGATGTTCTCTTCGATATCGATTGGCAGGGAGCGCAGCAGCTGTCGGAGAAGATGCCTCACGACGTCGTGCGCGTATTCGTTCTTCCGCCGTCCGGCGAAATCCTCGAAGGCCGCTTGAAATCGCGGGCGCAGGATTCCGCTGAAGTCGTCGCCAAGCGGATGGCTGCGGCGTCGTCCGAGATCAGCCATTGGCCGGAATACGATTACGTTCTCGTCAACGCGCAGATCGAGCAGAGCACGGCCGCGGCACTCGCCATCCTGACGGCGGAGCGGTTGAAGCGCGGGCGTCAGCTCGGGCTTTCCGAGTTCGTTCGGAAGCTGCAGTCGGCGCTTTAGGTTTGCGGCGGCGGCGCTTCGGCGCCTGCATCAAATATGGCGGCAAGGCGGGCAAAGTCGGAGACGGAGAGTTCCTCCGCCCGGCGCTCGGGCGAGAGGCCCGCACGCTGCAGGAGAAGCTCTGGGAAGGGCGTCAACTGCTTGAGGCTGGAGCGAAGCATCTTGCGGCGCTGGCCGAACGCTGCCGCTGTGACCCGCGCCAGGGTTTTGACATCGCAGGCGGGCTCGGGATTGGCGCGCGGGCGAAGCTCGACGATCGCAGAGGACACCTTCGGCGGCGGCGTGAACGCTTCGGGCGGCAGGTTCATGACGATTTTGGCTTCCGTCCGCCACTGGGCGAGGACGGAGAGCCTGCCGTAGGCCTTCGACCGCGGCGCGGCGACGATGCGTTCGGCCACCTCGCGCTGGAACATCAGGACCATGCGGTCATACCAGGGCGGCCAAGGCTCGGTTTCGAGCCAATTGACGAGCAGCAGCGAGGCGACGCCATAGGGGAGGTTCGCGGCGATCGTCACGGGACCTTCGCCTTCCAGGAGCTTCAGCCAATCGACCTCAAGTGCATCGTCGGCGTGCACCTCCAGGCGGCCGGGAAACGCTGCTGAAACTTCGGCTAGCGCTGGGAGGCAGCGATCGTCCCGTTCGATGGCGACGACGCGCTTGGCGCCTTCGATCAGGAGCGCGCGCGTCAGGCCGCCGGGCCCGGGACCGACTTCAACGACGGTGCGGCCGCTCAAGTCGCCGGCGAGGCGCGCGATTTTGCGCGTCAGGTTGAGGTCGAGCAGGAAGTTCTGGCCAAGCGATTTCTTGGCGCTCAAGCCATGGCGTTCGATGACGTCGCGCAGGGGCGGCAGACCGTCAGGCGCAGTGGAGGCGTTCATGATGCAGCCGCGTGGATCCGGCGCGCGGCCATTTCACCGGCGAGCTTCAATGCAGCCTTCAGACTGGCGGCCGATGCAACGCCCTTGCCTGCGATGCCGAAGGCGGTGCCGTGATCGGGTGAGGTGCGAACGAAGGGCAGGCCGATCGTTGCGTTGACCCCTTCGTCGAAGCTGAGCGTCTTGATCGGGATCAGTCCTTGGTCGTGATACATGGCGAGCGCCGCATCGTAGGTCTTGCGGGCCGCCGCATGAAACATCGTGTCGGCGGCGTGAGGTCCTGACACTTCGTGCGCCTCGGCCTTGAGAGCGTCAATGGCGGGCTTGATGATTTCGCTGTCCTCGGAGCCGAGCGCGCCATCTTCGCCTGCGTGCGGGTTCAATCCCGCGATGGCAATGCGCGGGCGCTCAATGCCGAAGTCGCGCCTGAGTGAGGCCGCCATGATGCGCGCGGTCTTGATGATCTTATCGCTACTCAGGAGGCCGGGCACGTCCTTCAGGGGGACATGGATCGTCAGCGGCACGACGCGGAGTTCGGACGAGGCGAGCATCATCACCGGCTCTGAGGGTTCGCCCGGCCAGAATTCTTCTGCCAGGGCACCGAGGTATTCGGTATGTCCGGGGAACTCGAAGCCCGCGCCGTAGAGCACAGATTTGGCGATGGGGTTGGTGACGACGGCCGACGCGCGGCCGGCTGCTACGTCGGCCACCGCGGTGCGGATGGCGCTGATGGTGGCGGGTCCGTTGCGTACCGAGGGCTGGCCGAGCTTAGCCGGTTCTGCGAGCGGGATCGGCAAAACAGGAAGCGCATCGGCAAAGATCGTTGCGCCGGTGGCGGCATCCGGCACAGGAACGATCACCGCTTCATCGAGGCCTGACGCGCGAGCGGCGGCGCGCATCAGATCGGCGTCGGCATAGAGCACGAACGCCGGCAACCGATCGGCAGCGCGGTCTTTCCAGGCTTTGATGGTGATCTCGGGGCCGATCCCCGCAGCGTCACCCATCGTGAGTGCCAGGGGCGGGGTCTGCTCCTTAACGGGAGCCGACATTAATCCGGTACTCGATGTGGGCGTCCTCGCGGAGGTCCTTGATGTAGCGCTTCGCCATCAGCTCGAACTCCTTTTGCTTGAGTTCGCCTTCTGCCGCCGTGCGCTTGGCATCAACCGCTTTCACGACCGTGCGTCCGCATACGACCCACAACTCGATGGCGCCCTCATTCACGGTCGGCGGCAGCATCTCGCCGTCGCTGGCGTTGACGAGCAGCGTTCGCGTGGGCTCGGAGATCGTTGAAGGACGGCGCTTGCCGAGATCTTCGAAGGTCGCGCCGGGAACGCCCGCAGCGGCTGCTGCCGTGGATTGGCAGCCGGAGAACTTCGCTTTGATCTTGTCGGCTTCCTGGATGCGGGCCGCGACGCCGTTTTCCTCGATCTTGACCGGCATCGCGATGCGAACGCGCTGGACGTTCAACTCGACATCGTCGTTACCGGCGACCGAGGAGGCGGCGACGAACTTGTCGACGTCCTTGTTGGAGACGTTGATCAAGGGGCCGAACCGGCGGCGCACGACCTCGTTCCACGAGAGCGTGGCCTTGATGCGCGATTTGATGGGCTCGAGGCTGCCGCCGATCTGCTTGGCGAACTGCTCGGTCGTCATCTTGTTGCGTTCGGCGATGCTGGCGACGATGCGATCGACCTCGGCGTCCTCAATGGTGACGCTCTGCTTCTTGGCTTCCTGCATCTTGAGGCGGTCGTCGATCAGCTCTTCGAGCGCCTGCTTCTTCATGGCAGGAAGCGCGGAGTTTCTCGCGTTTTCGAAAGCCTGCTTCTGCAGGTTCATGCCGAATTCTTTTTTGCGGCGCTCGAAGATCGCGATGATTTCCTCGCGCGATTTTCCTTCGTTGGCCTTAACGGTCTCCTGCAAAATCGCCTTCAGGCGTTCCGACGTCTTCGGATTTTTGACAAGAGCTTCGAAGTTGGTTTTTGCCTGCTGCTGGATGTTCGTGCCGCTCAGCATCATCGCGCGCTGATCGATCTCGAAGCCCGTAATCGGCTCGTCGTTGACGAGGGCCGCGATGGCGCGCTGATCTTTGGTCGGCGCGGCGAGGTCCTGGGCTGCGGAAGCTGCGGCAGCGGGCGGCGATTTCTTGGATTTTTTGCTTTTGCCTTTGGTCTCAGTCTCGGTGGCCGATGCTCCGGCCGCGCCACCCACCGACGGCTTGGGCAATGCGGAGGTGCCGTCGCCGGTCACCGCGACCGTCCCGGTCTGGCCTGCGGCGGCCAGCGGTGTTGTGACGGAAAGGCCCGCCAAGAGGGCAACGCCGGAGAGGCTCGCCAAGGCGCAACGCGCTGCAAAGCTTGAGAAATGTGCGGCAGTGGTGCGTGGCAAGGGCATGCTTAAGCGACATCCATAAGTCCGAATCGGCGTGGGCTTCAGGATAGCGTGCCTGCGGCCGATGATTGGGGGCTTATCCACATTAAGAGTGGCCAAAATCCGGTTCCCCTTGGCTCAAGGGCGTGGTCACCGCCAGCCGGATCAGTTCGTACGCTGGTCGCCGCCCATATTGAAGTCGAGATTGCCCGTCCTCGCCGCGAAACCGCCAAGGTGCTTAAATTCGAAGCGCAGCATAACCGTCTGGTCCGGCTCGATCGAGAAATCGGAGTAGTTGGACTCGATGTAGGACGCCGTCAGGACGAAGCAGTCGTCGGCGTATTTCACGTTGACGCTATCGTAGCGGAAGTTGCCGCTCTCGAGGTCGTAACGGGTCGAGCCGCCGATGCTCCAGTTCGCCGTTAGCTGCAGCGTGGCTGCCGCCAAGAGTTCTTCTTCGCGCGTTGGGACGGCGATGAAGTCAGGGTCCTCGGGGTTGGTGAACAGGGCCTGAGCGTCATACGAGTAGCCGGCCGTCATCGAGAGCGGACCGTATCTGGCGACGGCCGCCAGGTCTTCGCGTTTCAAAGCCAACGTCGATTGATCGAACCGGCTCTGCGAAATGATGCGGAAGTTCTCGATCGGAGCGAAGTAAGCACCCAGGACGTAGTCCGAGCGCGAGGTCTCGAGGCCGCTGTAGGGCGTGTAGACGAAGTTGCCGTCGTCCGTCCGGCCGGGATTGCGATAGATGTTATCGCCCGACAGTTGATAGCTCTGACCAGCGAGGAAGCGGGCGTAGCCGCCGTCATTGGACTGGAAGGTGTACTGCAGGCCGACGTTTGCGCGCGTGCCCGTTTCGATGCGGTCGTAGCCGGAGAACTTCGACGTTGCGAAGAGGTTGGTGTCGTCGAACACGAGGCTTTGCGCGTCTTCGTCCGGCATACGGCGCTGCGGCAGGCTTTCCTGGTGGAAGACCATCTGGCCGATCGGCTCGATGATGTGCGATCCGTTCGCCCTGTTGGCAACCCACGGATAGGACACGAGCAAGCCGCCATCGACGACGCCGCGCGTGATCGTGTCGTCATACACCCTGGTCGTCGCAGGATTCACCTCCAGCATGCCATCCTCGCCCTGTTGGAGGGTGACCGTGGTGGGATCACTGACGTTGCTCAACCCGTAGACGTCGCCCCGCACATCGGCGAACGGCGTGTAGCTGATGCCGATCGCGTCTGTCAGGCGGCGGCGCCAATTGAATTCGGTGATGATGCGATTGATATTCTGGTCGCGTTTGCGCGGATCCGTGATTGAGCCCTCTAGGGACCCATCGGCGCGCGTGAAGCTCAAGACGTTCGTGTTCCATTTGAGTTCGCCGCCCAGAACGGGATCAGCGAACACGTAATTGTAGTTGATGACGGGATGCGCATAGCTTTCGGTGCGCGGCGTGTCGTCCGTCAGCAAGCCGCCGAACTGATAGAACGTGGCGTTGAAGTAGTTCCGATCCGACTGGCCGGTCAGGTAGACCTGATTGACGCGATCGGTGACCAGAATGCTGTCGAGCTTATAGAAGCGGCGGAACTGATCGTCGCTTTCGATGATCGCATCCCAGCCGAATCTCCACCAGCTGGAGAGCGAGAAGAGGCCGTGGGTCTCGACGCTGCCGCGGAGGCCGTCGAGCTTTTCATTCTTTGCTCCACCACCCGGCAGATTGTCGGCGTCCTGATCGATGCCGGCGAGAATGACGTTGTATTCGCCGTTCGCCAGGCGATGCCGCCACTCGCCCTTCAGGAACAGGCCCTGCTCGCTCATGTAGAGCGGCTGGAACGTGACGTCGTAGTTGGGCGCGAGATTCCAGAAATACGGGATGCCGGTGATGTAGCCCAGCGTGCTGGAGTGACCGTAGTCGGGCGTCAAGAAGCCGGACTTCCGCTTCACCGAAGGATCGGGGCTCTGGAAGTAGGGCAGGTAGAAGATCGGCTGGCCGTAGATCTGGAAATACGCGTCCTGGTAGGTGAGGGTCGCGGCTTCCTGATCGTGGATGATGCGAGCGGCGCTGATGCACCAAAGGGGCGGCGTGTTGCCATCGCTTTGGCACGGCGTGAACTTGGCGTTCGCAAATTCGGTGACGTTGCCCTCGCGCCGTGTGGCGTGGTCGGCGGAGATATGGGACTTGTCGGCCGACACGATCGACAGGGCCGACACGAAGCCGTCACGGAAGTCGTCCGTCAGCGTGTAGCGGTCGGCATGGACGATGTTGCCTTGCGGCTCTTTCAGGGTGACGTTGCCGACGGCCGTCAGCGTCCCGCCGCTCTGATCGTAGACGACCTCATCGGCGGTGAGGATGTAGTTGTTGTAGAAGATCTCGACGTTGCCGCGTGAAATGACGCGATCGCCCGATTTGTCGTAGATCAGCTGGTCGCCCTGCAGGCGCAGAGGCTGCGCGCGGTCGATGTTCGTGTTGACCTTGCCGAAGATCGAGCTCGGCGAATTTGCGGCTCCGAACGACGATTGGTTTTTCTTCGTGCGGGTGGTGCCGCCCTGATCGAATTCCTGAGCGTGCGCAATGCCCGAGATCGCTGCAAGCGAAGCGAAGAGAACAACGCGCAAAAGCGCGCGACCGGCCTCGTGCGCCTTCCGGCGACGACGAGAACCTTCGCGTAACGGCCCGCAACCCCCTTGCGGTGTCCGCGCTTCACGCATCACTCAGCCGTCCTCCTGGTGCAACAGCACCGTGGTTGCAATGATCAAGACGAGCGCGACGGGCAACCATGCCGCCGCCCACGCGGGTGCCAGACCTGCGATTCCAATTTGTCTTGCGATTTCCGAAAGCAAGAAGAACCCGACCCCACCGATCATCCCTGTCGTAACCATAGTCTGGATGCCACCGGAGCGGAATGACCGCAATGACACAGTTGCTGCCAAAAGGACCATGGCGACACAAAGCAGGGGACGGACCAGCAGGGACTCGTACTGCACCTTCAGGCGTTCGGTCGAAAGTTTCGCTTTTTCAGCGGCTTCGATGAGTTCCGGCAGGTCCCAGAAGGAGACCGAAAACACCGTTCCCAGCGCGTCCTGGACCCGGTCCGGCGTGAGGTATGTCGATACAAGATAGGTGCTGAATTTTTCAGGCTGCTGGCCAAGGCGCGTGACCCAGGCGTCGGTGAGTTTCCAGTAGCCATCCTTGAGTTCGGCCTGCGCCGCGTCCACCCGTTCGGTGAAATGGCCGTCGCGGTCATAGGCGAAAATCATAACGCCGTTCAGGTTGAGACCCCGGTTTGTCGCCGCGGCGGCGCCCAGGACCGACTCGCCGTCAACGCCGTTCTGGGTGATCCAGGAGCCGCCGCCTTGGGCGCGAAGGAGGTTGGTATCGTTGCCGAAGGCCTTGGCGAAGACCTGTTCCGACTTGGCGCGGCCGCGGGCGGCCAGCGGGTTATAGACGGTCACGCCGAATATTCCGACGATAAGTCCGACCGCGATTCCCGGCGCTAGAAACTGCCAGACGGACATGCCGCCGGCGCGCATGACGGCAAGCTCGCTCTTCCGATTAAGGTAGAGGAGGGCGCTGATCGTGCCGACGAGGACCGCAAAGCCGATGAGAAACTCGACATAGGCGCTGAGGCGGAGGAGGGCGATGCCGATGAGCGTCGCCGCGGGGACATTACCGTACTTGCTCGATTGGCGCAGCAACTCGATGAAATCGATCATGAAGATCAGAAGCGCGCAAACCAGCAGCGTCGAGGCAATCGCGACGGTGAAAAGCTTGGCGATGTAGCGCGTGAGCGTGAAGGAGCGGATCATGTGGCCACCTTCCGGCGCGGCATGACGAGGCGAACCGCCAGATTCGCCGTCGTAGATATCGCGTCCGTGATGAGGCCCGGGATCTTACTCGCGCGCCGCTGCCGGTCCGCGCGCTTGATCATGATCAGCGAGAAAACGATTGCGCCGATGGGAACGCCGTAGAGTGCGATGAGCATCGAAGCGTCGCGCGCGACCATGTTGTTCAGCGCGAGGCCGGCCATGCGGCAGCCCGCGGCCACAAGGAATGTCACCACCAGGGTCTGCATGCGGCTCGATCGCGTCGATTTCGCCTGACCCACGAAGGCGACGATGAGAAACGCAAAGGCGATCGGATAGAGGGGACCCACGAGACGCTCGTGGATCTCGGCGCGGAACTGCCCAGGGGATGACTTGAAGAGGCGGCTTTCGGGGGCCGGCTGCGTGAGTTCGCTCCAATAGCGCTCGCGCGGCTTGCGCTCGCCCGAGCCGTCGTTCTGGGGCTCGAACCGGTCGAGGTCCACCACGTACTTGTCGAAGGCCACGATTTGCGGCGGCCCATCGGCATCGGAGCGGCGGATGATGTGGCCGGCGGACATGACGAGATAGGCGGTGCCGTCCTGCTTCACGAGCGTTCCGCGCTCAGCGAGATAGCTTTGCGACTGGGCCTTATCCCGCGTGTCGTGCATGACGAGGCCGAGAAGCTCACCGTCGACGGAGCGGTCACGGATGTGGAACATCAGGTCGGGTTCGGGGCTCGAAAAACGGCCCGGCTGGATGACCTGGGTCAAGAGATCGCTCCTGACCTGCACGAGATAATCGCTGAGCAGCCGCATGCTCCAAGGCTGGGCGATGTGACTGACGAAAGCGAGAAAGAGACTGACCAGCAGAGCAAGCAAAATCAGCGGCTTGGCCACGGTCCAGACCTTGGATCCGGCGGCCGAAATGACGATGAGTTCACTGTCGGTATTGAGGCGATTGAGGGTGTGGAGGGCAGCAATCAAGAACGAGAAGGGGGCGATGATCGCCATGAGATTGGGCACGGCGAGGGACGTCATCTTGATGAGCATCCAGGTGTCCTGACCCTGGCTGGTCACGACGTTGAACTGGCGCAAGGCCAGTGCAATCCAGACAACGCCCGTCAACGACGCCAAGATGAGCAGGAAAGAGCCCACGGCCTGGCGGAAGACGTATATCGAGAAAATGCGCATGCGTCAGCCGCTCTCCCCCCTTCGGCCCCATCAGCCGAAGCACTCTCCCCATCACCGGCTCCTGTGAGGAGGATACGTCCGGCTCCCATAGCACAGTGGCGGAATTTCGGCTGCGAGCCATCACCCGACCTTTTGGCAGATGGCAAGAAACGTTATGAGGGTACAGATGGTTAGATCGCGAAAGAGGCGTGGATAATAGAGCCATTGCACGCGTTCCCTTGCCACGCCCTTGCGAACGGCTAAGGTGTGCGGCCTTACCACCGGTTCTTGCCCATTCCGCCCCCAACGTGACAGGGTGCCGGAACGCCAGCGGATCGGCGTCCGCGTCCCAGCATTGCATCTCATCCTCAGCCTGTTCACGGCCTCGATCCTCTTTAACTTGGAGTCGTCTTGAAATGTCCGATCGCCTCGAAATCACTTTCGTGCCGCTCAACGCCGAGCCTGAATCCGTGACTGTCGTGCTGGCGGCCGAAGGTTTGGGCCTTGGAAGCAAGGCGCGCGAACTCGAGACGAAATCGGCCAGCGCGATCAGCAAGGCAGCCGCGGCCGCCGACTTCAAAGGCAAATACAAGTCGTCAATCGAGATTCTGGCTCCAGCCAAGATCGGCATCGATCGCCTGATCGTCAGCGGGCTTGGCAAGGCGACGGGGCTGACTGAACTGCAGCTCGTGGACCTCGGCGGCGCCATCGTCTCCGCCGTGCAAAGCCGCAAGACCTCAACCGCGGGCGTGATCGTTGACGCCGAGGGCGTGGATAATATCTCAGCCGATCAGGCCGGCGCGCTCATCGCTCAGGGCGCGATGCTGCGTCACTACAACTTCAAGAAATACCTGACGAAGAAGTCCGGAGAGGATGGCGCGGAAAAAGAGGGCTTGAAGAAGCTTGTCATCCACGTGCCGCATCCTGACAAGGCGAAGGCTGCGTTCCAGCCGCTGAAAGCCGTCGCCAACGGCGTCAACGTCGCCCGCGATCTCGTCAACGAGCCGGCCAACATTCTCGGCCCCGTTGAACTTGCAGATAAGACCAAGGCACTCGAGAAGCTCGGCGTCAGCGTCGAAATCCTCGACGTGAAGGACATGGAAAAGCTCGGGATGGGCTCGCTTCTTTGCGTCGGTCAAGGAAGCACCAGGCCGTCGCGTTTGGCGGTCATGGTGTGGAACGGCGCCAAGGGCAACAAGAAGCAGAAGCCGATCTGCTTCGTCGGCAAGGGCGTCGTGTTCGACACCGGCGGCATCTCGATCAAGCCGGCCGCCGGCATGGAGGACATGAAGGGCGATATGGGCGGCGCGGCCGCCGTGGTCGGCACGATGCACGCGCTCGCAGAGCGTAAGGCGAACATCAACGCCGTGGGCTTGATCGGCTGCGTTGAGAACATGCCGTCGGGCAATGCGGTCCGTCCGGGCGACATCGTGAAGTCGATGTCGGGTCAGACGATCGAGGTGATCAATACGGATGCCGAAGGCCGGCTCGTGCTCGCCGACGTGCTCTGGTACGCGCAGGATACGTTCAAGCCGAAGGTCGTCATCGATCTTGCGACGCTGACGGGCGCGATCATGGTCGCGCTCGGCAAAGAGTATGCGGGCCTGTTCGCCAACGACGACAAGCTCGCTGACGAGTTGCAGGCGGCGTCGAAAGCGACTGGCGAGAAGCTCTGGCGCATGCCGCTCGACAAGGCCTTCGACAAGATGATGGACTCCAAGAACGCTGACATGAAGAACACTGGCGGCCGCTGGGCGGGTGCTGCGACCGCTGCGGCGTTCCTGCAGCGCTTCGTTCAGAAGGACACGGCCTGGAGCCATATCGACCTTGCCGGTACGGCGATGGATGGCGCGCGCAACGACACGAACCAGAGCTGGGGCGCTGGCTGGGGCGTGAGACTGCTCAACGCGTTCGCCGAGCAGCACGAGAACAAGTAAGCGACTTGTATGAACAGAAACTGGACCGGCGTATCGTTTTGATACATATGCCGGTCCAGTCTCTACTTTCCATAATATCTATTATGCGAATCCAGGAGCCGCTCAGCCGAGGATGAACCTCTCAGGGTTCTGGCGGACAAAATCCGGTAGCTCGGTCAAGCCGACCACGTCGGTGTCCTTTGCGAGGCTGCTTGCATACGCCTCCGGACACTGGAAGCTGCGGGACAAGCGATGTTCCGAATGCGAATACGACTCCACCTTCCGGCGCCACGCTTCCCAGTCCCCTAGGCTCGTCATGTGCCAGCCGGCGTTCGGGATGACGCGGATGGGCGCCGCGATGCCCGTGTTGATCCAGTTCCAAACTCTGGCGTAGACGCGCTCCAATGGCGTACCGCGAAGCCGCGACGACGCGCTGATCTTGGTCAGCCGCAGACGTTGTGCGCCGGTGAACTGGGCATACTCGATGAGACGAGGCCCCTTGTCCCAGCACCGCTCCCTCACCCTTCGATTGGCCGAGCCGCGGAAGACCGGCATTTCGAAGATCGTCAACTCACCCGGCTTGCGTTCGGCAAGGGCGCGCTTCAGCGCCGTTGCGCTGATGATCTCATCGACGTCGGATACGATGATCAAATCGCTGGAGATCGCTTTGGATAATCCGCGGTGGATTTGATCGCGCTGATAGTGTTCGCGCGCCCAATTGGCGTCGAGCGGCTTCGTCTTCAATCCGTAAGCGGCGATCGTCTCGGGAAAGTCGACGGCGATCGGAATGATCTTGTCGGCATAGCGGTGAAAGAGCTGGGCGTTGTCAGCAAAATAGAGAGGTTTGGGCGCGCCCTGAAACGTTTGCCGGGCTTCTACGAGCACGAAGTAATCAACCAGCTCGTGCAATTCGTGCAGCCGTACTTCAAGCAAATCGAGTTCGTTGAAAAAACTGAAGCAATCGAAGAGCATCGCATCCCCTTATTCCAGATGCTGGCAATCCTCGGAATTCAATCGATTTCAAAGAAGATGCAGAGGGTTTCCCAACGTAGCTGATGAGAAGCACGCACGAGTCGTGACCACCGTGGGGCAGCGCTTTTTACCAAGCAAAAATGAAAGCGGAAAGAATTCCAGATCTGCACTGACAAAAATATGCAGCACACGTGGCAATGCTCATCCTGAAATGATCGCGACGCCTGTCATGGTTCCCGGCGCTCGAGTGTCCGGATACCCTCAGCGATCAAAACGGCATAGAGCGCCAGGACGAAGCCCGAGAGCATATTGACGGAGACGACGGCGCCGATCGCTTGAGCCACGGCCGGATCGAACACCCACGCCAGCATCCTCACCACGATCTCATCGAAGCTCTGCTTCAGAAGGAATAGAAACTCACTCGCCTGCTCCATCGAGGGCTTGGTGGGAAGTTCGAACGTCGCGCGTCTCGCCAACTCGGTGATGCCGGGCGCCGGGAGGAACGTCAGCCCGCCCGAGAACAAAAGCCCTAGCGGCGCTGCGAGCCGAAAATAGCCCCAGCGCATCGGACGGGCTTTCAGGCGGTCCATCAGGAAGCGAACGGCCTGCACGCCGAGGAAGAGCGAGACGGCGAAAATGATGGCGACGAACTTCAGCCGCTCTTGATCCGTGCCGAGGAATGTCAGCAACGCCACGACGCCCGCAAGGATGGCCTTCGTTATGGCCTCCAGCGCGCCCACCGCCACGATGATGATCATCGAGCGGCCTGGCGGGCGATCGAAGTAGAACGGGAACTCGTATCTGAGCCGGGCAATTTCGAGGGCCGCTCCGAGACCGAGCGCCAGCAGCGCCGTACCGGCGGCAAAGACCAACGGCGCGGTGAAGCCGATCCACGCGACAGCGACAATCGCCGCGAGTTCCAGCGCCATCATCAGGCCATTGAAGAGAATGTGCATCGATACCCCGCTCTGCGTTCGAGACTAGCAGAGCCGCATGGCACGGCAACGGGTGGTGCAACTTGGGAGCTTCCGCGCCGTCAGCTTGTGGCGTCATCGATTTTGCAGGTTGCATCTCCCGTACGGGTGAAGTTCGCCTCCAGCGGGAAAGAGCGTCTGAAGAGCATCAGCTCGGGTCCCGTATCGCCGATGAGATGGAGTTCACCTGTTTTGCTTTCGGGATCGGCTGAGTACCAGGCCGCGACCGAATATGGCGCTGCGCCCTTCGCCAGCTCCAGCTTACCCCTGAACTCGGTCTTGCCCGGTTCGGTGTTGGCTGAGAGATGGACGGCAACCGCGCCGCAGGTGTTGTCGTCCTTGATCGCGATCCCGCACCAGCCTTCTTTGCAGGCGACGATGTCGTAGGTGAGGTTGCAGCCGCCTGCTCCGCAGTCTTTTGCATCGCTGCTGCGGCCGTAGGCGTAATAGTGGCCGGCCCACCTGCCCGCGAGCGAGACGGGAGACATTTCACCGGCCTTTGCAACTGATGCGTCCTCTGCCGCCGCAGAGCCGCCCAATCTGCAAGCGATGCTCACTGCAATGAGCGATATGGCGAGCATACTTCCGGCTGCAGTCCGCAACGCGGCTTTCGCGTCTTTGCGATCTGGCGTGCCGTCAAGGTTGGTTCTACGCGTTACAATTCTGCTGATCATCGGCTGCCTCGTACTTCCGGTTGGAATGGTCGCGCTTGGATCAGGTACCGGCCTCATCGCGCTGCCCTACGAGATGTTCGAACTTGCCGGGCGTGCGCCCATCCTCTTTCCGGCGCACATGCTGTCATCGGGTTTGGCGTTGCTCTTCGCTCCGCTCGTCATCGCCGTCAGACATCGTCCTGACATTCACAGAGCGCTCGGCCGACTGTTGGGCGCCTTTGTGGTGATTGGTGGGCTGACATCATTGCCTGTCGCCATCATGAGCCACTCCCCCGTTCTCGCCCGCGCCGGGTTTGTCGTGCAGGGACTTGTCTGGCTCTTTCTCTTCGGCGGCGCGCTCATTGCGATCCGCCAACGGAATGTCTTGCGCCACGCTCATCTGATGATGGCGATGGCTGCCGTAACGACGGGCGCCGTCTGGTTTCGGGTCATCACGGGAACCGCAATCGCGCTGGGCCTGCCTTTCGAGCCTGTTTATTCGCTGGCAGCATGGGCCGGCTGGATCATTCCTTTGTCACTCGTCCTCTCGAGCCCTCGCCTTGTGTCCGCAATCTTGAGGCGGGCGACATAGCCGCAGGACCGGCTCTCGTCGGTGCGTGCGCGGTCGTCTACTGTCCCGCCATCGAAAGAGGACGGACATGGCGGACAGACTGAAACCCTCGCGTGACATTTCCCGGCTCGTCGAAATCATGGCCGCGCTCAGGACGCCGGTCACCGGCTGCCCCTGGGATCTCGAGCAGACCTTCGAGACGATCGCGCCCTACACGATCGAGGAAGCCTATGAGGTTGCCGATGCGATCGCGCGCGGAGACCTCGTCGATCTCAAGGACGAACTTGGCGATCTGCTGTTGCAGGTCGTTTATCACTCGCGCATCGCCGAGGAGCGGGGCGCGTTCGCGCTGGGCGATGTCGTGGAGTCGTCAACGCGGAAAATGATCCGGCGGCATCCGCACGTGTTCGGCGATAAAGCGGCGCGTGATCCGGCCGCCGTCCGATTGTCCTGGGAAGAGATCAAGGCGGAAGAGCGGGCGGAGAAAGCGCAAGAGCGGTTGCGCATGGGCGATGCCGCATCAAAGCCGACGGAGAAGCCCGCGACGCTGGCTGATGTTCCCGTCGGGCTTCCGGCTTTGACCCGGGCCATCAAGTTGCAGGACAAAGCGGCACGCGTCGGTTTCGATTGGCCGAACCTGCGCCCCGTGTTCGAGAAGCTGAAGGAAGAGATTGGCGAGTTGGAGGAAGTCGCCCTTCCCGCTGATCCTCGGGGAGATGCTTCCGTGGCGCCCGGCGACTCTCCTTCGTCGAGCAGGGCAAACGAAGACGCCATCAAGGAAGAGTTCGGCGACCTGCTGTTCGTGATGGCGAACATCGCGCGGCATCTGAAGCTCGATCCGGAGGATGCGCTGCGTGGTGCGAACGACAAGTTCGTCCGGCGGTTCGCTCACATCGAGAACGCATTAAGCGAACGCGGCAAAGCTCCCGAGCAGTCTTCACTTGAGGAAATGGACGCGCTTTGGGATGAAGCAAAGGCCTTGGAGAAGCGTTAAGCGCCCTTCGCGTTCCGTATCGCCTCGGAGATGTGCTCGGGCCTAAATCCGAGACCGATGAGGCGTGCGGGAATGCGCGACAGCAGCGGCAAGCTCGTCATGACGCTGACGAACAGCGGCGGCTTCACAGGGCGCTGCGCGGTGAGTGTCTTCGCGATCACCCTATTCTGGACAGCCAGCTGTAAACGTTGCGTTGCGCGCGTCGGAAACTCGCGCCGCGCCTGCACGGCTGCGAGATCCTTCAACGTCAGTCTACCGGCCTTGAGAGGTCCCCATAAAAGGTTGGCAGCGGCGACGGCGTCCTGAATTGCGAGATTGATACCGACACCGCCGACGGGGCTCATGGCGTGTGCGGCGTCGCCAATGCACAACAGGCCGGGCCTTGCCCACGTCTTCAAGCGGTCGACGACGACAGTCAGCAATTTGACCTGATCCCAATCTGCGATCGCATTGGCGCGCGCGGCTTCGAACGGCAGGAGCTTGCCCACCGCTTTGCGGAAAGCATCGAGGCCCGCCGCGCGTATTTTGGCCTCACCGCCCTTCGGAATGACGTAGGCGCACTGCCAATAGTCGCCGCGCTGAAGCATGACGAAGATATGTCCGGCATCGAAGCGGCCCTGCGTCTCCTCCGTGTCCGTCGGCAGCCGCGGCAGCCGGAACCACATCACGTCCATTGGCGCGCCGAAGTCTTCGCTGACGAGGCCGGCTGCGCTGCGCAGAACGGATGCGCGTCCATCAGCAGCGACGACGAGATCAGCTTGGATGGTCTTGGCACCTTCCGGCGTCTTCACTTTCACGCCGGTGACGCGATCGCCGTCAAAGGTGAGACCGGTTGCCTCCGCGTTCATCTCCAATCTGAATTTGGGGTACGCCCTCCCCTTCTCCGCAAGGAAGTTCAGAAAGTCCCATTGCGGCATGAGCGCGACGAACTTCGTGGTGATGGGGAGATGCGAGAAATTCGCCATCTCGAAGCGCTGGTCGCCGAACTGAGCGTAAATGCTCTTCGTCTCTTGGTGGGGCAGCTTCAGGAAATCGGTAAGCCAGCCGAGTTCCTCCATCAGACGCAACGTGGAGGGATGAATCGTATCGCCACGAAAATCGCGAAGGAAATCCTTGTGCTTCTCGAGCACAGTCACGCCAACGCCGGCCCGTGCCAGGAGCACGCCCAGCATCATCCCTGCGGGCCCGCCGCCCGCTATGCAGCATGTGACGCGCTCATCCACAACGGACGAGCTTAGACGGATATTCCGGCTTTGCGAAGCTGTCCGATTACGCGCGCCTGCTTTTCACTCGGTACCCGAAGACGCATTTCGATGCTTCCGTCCTTGCGTGATTCACGAGTGAGCACATCGCACGTCTCGTGCAGCCAATTGAGCAGCGCTCCATCCTTGGCCGGGACGACGACGTCGAGCATCTGGTCCGAGGCGCCCAAGCGCTCGTCGATCGTGTGCAGCAGCGGGGCCATCCCCTCGCCGGTCGCGGCAGAGACGAGCACGGGCGGGCGCTCATTCCGTTGCATCTCGTGTTGTAGCTCGGCTCGACGATCACTGGGCAGAAGATCGATCTTGTTCCAGACTTCAAGAATGTGCGTTTCGACGGGCAGCGTATCGATCCCAAGATCCGCCAGCACTTTCTCGACGTCTTGCGCCTGCGCTTCCGTCTCTTCGTGGGCAATGTCGCGGACGTGAAGAATGAGATCAGCCTCGACGACTTCTTCGAGCGTCGCGCGGAATGCTGCAACGAGCATCGTCGGCAGATCGGAAATGAAACCGACGGTATCGGACAGGATGATCCGCCGGGCGCTCGGAAGTTTAACTTCGCGCATCGTCGGATCGAGCGTCGCAAACACCTGGTCCATGGCGACGACACCGGCGCCAGTGATCTTATTGAACAGCGTGGACTTGCCAGCGTTCGTGTAGCCGACGATCGCGACGATGGGGTACGGCACCTTGCGCCGGCCCTTGCGATGGAGATCGCGCGTCTTCACGACCTCGGCCAAGTCACGCTTGATCGTATCGATCCGGTCTTGGAGCATACGGCGATCGAGTTCGATCTGGGCTTCGCCGGGGCCGCCGAGAAAGCCGCCGCCACCGCGCTGGCGTTCCAAATGGGTCCAGGCGCGAACCAGCCGGCCCTTCTGGTAGGTCAGATGCGCAAGTTCGACTTGCAGCACGCCTTCGCGTGTTCTTGCGCGTGCGCCGAAAATTTCAAGAATGAGCCCGGTGCGATCGAGGACCTTGGCGTTCCACGCCTTCTCTAGATTGCGCTGCTGGACGGGGGTGATGTTGTAATCGACGACGACGAGGCCAATTTCCAGCTCTGCGACGCGTTCCTTGATCTCTTCGACCTTGCCCGATCCCAACAGCGTGGACGGCCGCGGCTCTGATACGGGCACGATCGTGGAATCGATAATGTCCAGTTCGATCGCATTGGCGAGGCCGACGGCTTCGGCCAACCGGTTCTCAGGGGTATGTATCTGCGCGGACGATTTCGACGGCTGCCCGGACTTTGCCTTTGGCGCCCGCTTGAAAGCGGGCACAACAACGAGCGTGCGCGTTCTCGGTGCCCTCGTCTCCTTCGAGACGGGCCGCCGCTCCCGCTTTCTTCCACCCTCGTGCTTTTCGCCTTCCCCGTTTTTAGAACGTGAGTTCAACCTGCGGGGCCTTCATCCTGGTCGTTGAGATTGACGGGACCGCCAGGCATGATCGTAGAAATTGCATGCTTGTAAACGAGCTGCGAATGACCGTCACGGCGCAGGAGAACGCAGAAATTATCAAACCAGCTGACGATGCCTTGGAGTTTCACGCCATTGATGAGGAAGATTGTCAGAGGCGTTTTGTTCTTGCGAACATAATTTAAAAATGTGTCCTGCAGGTTCTGAGGTTTTTCAGCCGCCATTTTTGTTGTCCGTTTTTTATCTCGACGTCTTGTTTAAGCGTCTCTTGTAAACGACTGGCGCCGTCGCGTCTGGAAGTGCGATGGAGCACCGGTGCAGCGGTCACCATGAAATACGGTGAAGACGAAGCGAGCGCACTTTACATCCATTGTTGCCCCGCACAATGCGGCAACATTCGCACCTTCCTCACGCTGAAAATTCAGCAACCTGATGAAATCTCAATCGTAGTTGGCGGGTAAGCTCCCCCGGCCGGCCGTCTCCAATTACAGCGTTATCGATCTTCACGACCGGCATGACAATGTTTGTTGCTGAAGTTACGAACGCTTCCCGGGCTTTTATAGCTTCGTCCCGGTTGAAGGTTCGCTGTTCAATTTTAAATCCTTCTCTTTTTGCAACGTCCATGACGGTAGCCCGCGTGACGCCTGGAAGGATGTGATGATCGAGCTGGCGGGTGACAAGGGTGCCGTCTCCCGTCACGATCCAGGCGTTGCTGGAAGCGCCCTCGGTAATGCCGCCTTCGGCATCAACGAACCATGCTTCGCGGGCCCCTGCCCGGCGTGCTTCGTCTTTGGCGAGGACAGCGGGAAGCAGCATGACGGTTTTGATATCGCAGCGGCCCCACCGGTTATCAGGTATCGTTTTGACAGCAATGCCCGTTTCGGCAAGCTCGGCGGACCATCCGCGCCGTTGCGCGCGCGCCAGCACGACGAGCGTCGGCGGGGTCGTTGGCGGCGGCAAAGCAAAGTCTCGCGGCCCCGCTCCGCGTGAGACCTGCATGTAGACGATGCCGTCGCGAACGCGATTGCGGCGGATGACGGTATGCATGACCTGGAGCAGCGCCCGCTCGGACATCGGCGGTGGAATTGAGAGTTCGGCCAGCGATCGTGCAAGTCGGGCGAGGTGACGCGTTGCGTCGACCAAGCCGCCATCCCGTATCTCTATGACTTCGTAGATCGCGTCCGATAATTGGAAGCCGCGATCTTCGACATGGATTGTAGCCTGCGCATACGGTTTGTACGCGCCATTGACGTAGACGATGCGGGACAAGCGGGCCGGCTCCTACGAAGCTGACCGCAAGTCGCCGCTGCGCTGTTCGGACGAGACGCCCAACGCACGAAGCTTCCGGTGCAAGGCCGATCGCTCCATGCCGACGAACTCTGCGGTTCGCGAGATGTTGCCGCCGAAGCGATTGATCTGCGCAAGGAGGTATTCGCGCTCGAAGATTTCGCGCGCCTCACGCAGCGGCAGCGACATCAGATGTTCGGCGCCGCCATTGACGGGAAGCGGCACGTTGGAGCCGATTTCGTCAGGTAGCATATCCGCCGTGATCGCGGCATTGGGTTCGCCGCCCGCGAGGATCAACAGGCGCTCGACGTTGTTGCGCAGTTCGCGGACGTTGCCCGGCCAGTCGTGCGCCTGCAGCACGGCGATCGCGTCTTCGCCGATACGGCGCGGCGCGAGGCCCGACGTCTGGGCGACCTGGCCGATGAAGTACTGGATGAGTTCGGGAATGTCTTCCCGGCGCTCGGCGAGGCTCGGCACGCGCAGCGTCACGACGTTCAGGCGATGATAGAGATCTTCCCGGAAGCGGCCTTCGCGGATGTCCTGCTCGAGGTCGCGCGAGGTCGAGGAAATGATCCGGACGTCGACGGAGACTTTCTGCGATCCGCCAAGACGGAGGAATTTCTGCTCAACGAGCACGCGCAGGATCTTGCCTTGGGTTTCCATCGGCATGTCGGCGACTTCGTCAATGTAGAGTGTGCCGGTATGCGCCTCCTCGAGCGCGCCGACCTTGCGCGGGCCGCCCGTGCGATCCTCGGTGCCGAACAGTTCGTCTTCGACGCGATCGGGGACCATGGCTGCCGCGTTGAGCACGACGAACGGGCCGTCAGCGCGCAGCGACTTCTGATGCAGAACGCGGGCGGCGAGTTCCTTGCCCGTTCCCGAGGCGCCGCGCAGCATGATGCGGCTGTTGGTCGGGCCGGCCTTCTCGATATTGTTCTTCAGCTGATTGATGGCGGGCGACTTGCCGATCATTTCGGCGGAGACGACGGAGCGCTCTTTGAGTTCGCGCACTTCGCGCTTCAGCTGAGAGGCTTCGAGCGCGCGCAGGGCGACGAGAATGAGGCGGTCGGATTTGAACGGCTTCTCGATGTAATCGTAGGCGCCGCGCTTGATTGCGGTGACGGCCGTTTCGATGTTGCCGTGGCCCGAGATGATCACCACCGGCAGATCCGGATAGGTGCGCTTCATCACGGTCAGCACTTCGAGACCGTCGAGGCGGCTTCCCTGCAGCCAGATATCGAGGATGACGAGATGCGGTCTGCGGTCTTCAATGGCGCGGAGTGCTTCATCGCTGTCGCGAGCGAGGCGGGTGCGATGGCCCTCGTCCTGGAGAATGCCGGCGATCAAATCCCGGATATCTGCCTCGTCGTCGACGATCAATATATCAGCTGACATGCTGCGCTCCTGGGGGGTTAAGCGTTTTCATTTCATGCTCCGCCGGCGATGTGCACTGCGGAGCGAGTTTCATTGGGAGGCATCCCTCGTGACGGCCCTGATCTGATTGGCAACGTCAGCCGGACCAGAGCGCCCCGCTTTCGCGTATCGCTGACCGGCGCGTCTTCCAGGGCTAAGCTACCGCCGTGCTGCTCGACGACTTTCTGCACGATGGCGAGACCAAGACCCGTGCCCTTGGCCCTTGTCGTAACATAGGGTTCCAGAAGCTTGGCACGATTTTGTTTCGGAAGGCCGATGCCGTTGTCGATGACTTCGATTGCAACGCGATCGGGCGCCGGGACGAGCCGCACTTCGATCTGCCCCTTGTAGTCCGGTGGCCGGCCCTGCGCCTCGCCGAAGGACTCGATCGCTTCCGCGCCGTTCTTGATCAGATTGGTGACGGCTTGCGAGATGAGCCGCAAATCGAAGTGCGCGGTGACCGGGGCTTCCGGCAGAACGAGTTTGAAGTCGAGGTCCTTATGCCCTTCGCGGAAGAGGATGGCCGGCTCCTGTACGGCCAGTCTCAGGTCCTGGTCGGCCATGACGGGCTGCGGCATGCGGGCGAAAGAGGCGAACTCATCGACCATGCTTTTGATCTGGCCCGTCTGACGCTCGATCGTTTGCGTCAGCGTTTCGAACAGCTCGCGATTGTCACCAATCTGAGTGCCGAACTTCCGGCGCAACCGCTCGGCTGAGAGTTGTATCGGCGTGAGCGGATTCTTGATCTCATGCGCGATGCGGCGCGCCACGTCCGCCCACGCGCTTGTCCGCTGGGCTTGAACGAGTTCGGAAATATCGTCGAAGGTGACGACCGAGCCGACGTCGCCCTCACCCGCTCTCTCATGCGTAATCCGGACGGCGAAGGTCCGTTCCTCGTCGCCGATCTGCTTCTGGATTTCGTACTGCTTGTTTTTGCTTCCCGGCTCTTCGCCGGACGCGAGGACGGGTGCGAATTCGGGAATGACGTCCTTCATCGGCTTGCCGACGGCGCCGGCGGCGGAGAAGCCCAGCAGGCCTTCCGCCGACCGGCTGATGAGCGTGATGCGATCGGCGCTGTCGAGACCGATGACGCCGGCGGAGACTCCGGACAGAACGGCTTCGATGAAATTACGACGCTCCGTCAATTGCGCATTCGTCGCGACGAGCGCGCTCTGCTGCTGCTTCAGATCGCGCGTCATGACGTTGAAGGTGTGCGAGAGGCGCCGCAAGTCGCCTTCGCCACGGATCTCGGGCAGCGCGAACTCGAGATTGCCTTTCGACACTTCCTGCGCGCCCGCGATCAAGCGGCGGATCGGGGCGACGAAGCGGCCCGCGAACCACATGCCGACCCAGATCGCAGCCAGCAGCGACGTCATCGAGATCATGAAGTAGATAAGGCCGTGCGCCGCCTTCAGGCCGCCTTTGGCCTGTCTCAGCCGGGTATATTCGTAGACGTTCTGTTCGGTGCTTTGCAGATGGCCGATGACCTTCGGACTGACGCCGCGGGCGACGTAGAGATAGCGCCCAGGCATGCTGTCGATCTTGGCAATCGCCGAAATCCGGTAATCGCTTGAGGGCCGTGATAGCGCGACTTGGCCGGACTCGGCCTGCTGAATGGCAGCCGGCGGCGGCACGACATAGGGAAGCTTTGGATCATCGAGCGCGAGCACGATCGGCACGCCTTCGGCATCGATCACGTAGGCCGACGTCAGATCGCGCAAGCCCGCTTGGCCGATGAGAAACTTCTGAAACGCGTCACCTTCGGTATCAGCGTTGAGGGTCGCGGCCTCGCCGTTGATATCGCGGACCATGTTGACGATGTCGGTCCGGATGATCTGGCTGTGTTCGTCGACGTAGGCTTTGGCGACGTCGTAGGAGTTTTCGACGATCGCGCGCGTGCGGCCGGAGAACCAGCCGTCGAGCGAGCGTGAGAATGTCGTCGTTGCGGCGACCGCGAGAAGCACGGCGGGCAAGGCCGCCGTCAGCGTGAAGAGCGCAACGATGCGCGTATGCAGCCGTGCGCCCGGCACCTTCTGCTTCCACGCTCTGCGCAGGCCCAAGGCTTGCCAGACGATGGTGCAGAACATCGCAACGATGAGGACGCCATTCACCGCCAGCGCCGCCCACACGTATTCGTTGCGCGGTGTGATGGCGGTGAGGCCGGTCAGGATGAGGTAGCTAACGAGCGCCGAAATCAGAGAGAGCAGAACGACGCCGAGGCCGAACCAAAATGCTCGGTTCGAAGGATTGAGCGGTGTGGCGCCCTCCTCGACCAGCGCGGCAGCAGGCACCTTATCGCGGGGTGCGGTCGTGTCGGCTTTGCCATTGCTGTTGCTGGCGCTCATCAGTCGTCGACCAATCCAACTACTGCTCTGAATTCGTTCCCGATAGCCCCGGCTCCGGCCCACGCGGGGAAGCGATTCCCCACACGGCATCCGGCACCGGCCGAGCTACTAGCGACGACAACGCTACAGCTGCGAACTACCAACAGCCTAACTGTGACATTTTCGCGACGGGTGTGGCGCACATCAAGCGCCAAACGCAGCCGCGGTCAAGGTCTGTGGAAAACTTCGGGAGTCGAAGGCTGTGCGCGCCAGCGCCGTTGTCAGCCTTCGACAGTGCGGAACACCCGAATGTTGAGATCGCGAATGCGCGCGCGCAGCGTGTTCCGGTTGAGGCCCAGAAGCTCGGCGGCACGGATCTGGTTGCCGCGCGTGGCGGCCAGAGCCGCGCTCAGCAACGGCTTTTCGACGTCACGGATCACGCGATCATAGAGCCCAGGCGGTGGCAGATCGTTGCCGAACGACGAGAAGTACCGCTGAAGGTAGCGTTCGACGGCTTCACCCAGGTCGCCGCTTTCAGTTGCAGCTCCGCCCTGGGGTGCGATCGCGGAGCCGGCAAGTTCCTGCTCGACGATTTGCGCCGTCAGCGTGTCCTGCGTGTAAAGGGCAACGAGGCGGCGGACGACGTTCTCCAGCTCGCGAACGTTGCCCGGCCAGGGATGCGCCTTCAGCCGTTCGATGGCGGCGCTCTCGATCGACTTCTGGCCGAGGCCTTCGCGCGATGCCTGGCGCAGGAAGTGGCGGACCAGATCGCCGATGTCTTCCAATCGCTCGCGCAGAGGTGGCAGCCGGATCGGCACGACGTTCAGGCGATAAAAAAGGTCTTCGCGGAAGAGGCCCTGCTGGATCTGCGTTTTGAGATCGCGGTGCGTCGCGGCGATGATGCGGACGTTGGTCTTGATCGGCGTGCGGCCGCCAACGGTCGTGTACTCGCCCTGCTGCAAGACGCGCAGGAGCCGCGTCTGGGCTTCGAGCGGCATGTCGCCGATTTCGTCCAGGAACAGCGTACCGCCTTCTGCCTGCTCGAAGCGGCCGGGCGTGCGGGTCTGGGCGCCGGTGAAGGCACCCTTTTCGTGGCCGAAGAGTTCGCTCTCGATCAGCTCTCGGGGAATCGCGGCCATGTTGATCGGTACGAACGGGCCGTGGCGGCGCTTGCCGTAATCATGCAGCACGCGGGCGACGAGTTCCTTACCCGTGCCGCTCTCGCCGTTGATCATGACCGTCAGATCGCTCTGCGTCAGCCTTGCGAGGACACGGTAGATGTCCTGCATGGGCAGCGAGCGCCCGATCAGCGGCAGCTCGTCCGTCTCACGCTCCGTCGTGATCGTCTGGCGTTTGCGGCCGGGTTCGGACAGCGCGCGCGAAACGACGGCCACGACTTCATTCAAATCGAAGGGCTTCGGCAGATATTCGAAAGCGCCCTTCTCTGCGGCCGTCAGCGCCGTCATCAGCGTGTTCTGCGCGCTCATGACGATGATCGGCAGATCCGGACGCAGCTTTTTCATGCGCGGAATGAGATCGAATGCGTTCTCGTCCGGCATGACGACGTCGGTGATGACGACGTCGCCCTCGCCTTGGCTCACCCAGCGCCAGAGCGTCGCCGCGTTGCCTGTGGCGCGCGGTGCGAAACCGGCTCGCGCCAGAGCCTGGTTCAAGACGGTGCGGATTGCCGTATCGTCATCGGCGATGAGAATGGTGCCTCTGGCCATCAAGTCTCTCTTGTGGTCGGCACGGGAGCAGGCCGCGTGCGTTGCATGGGAAGCAGCACGCGGAAGATCGTGCGCTTGGGCTCACTTTCACATTCGATGATGCCACCGTGGTCGGCGATGATCTTGGCGACGAGGGCCAGACCCAAGCCGCTGCCGGACGCCTTCGTCGTGACGAAGGGATCGAACAGGTGCGGCTTCAGATGCTCGGGGATGCCGCAGCCGTTGTCTTCGATCTGGATCATCAGCGGAAGGCTGACGCGGGTATCGGAACCCGGAAGCGACAGGCGAACGCCCGGACGGAACGCCGTCTGCATGAGGATGCGGCCGGACTCGGTCTTATCGCCGATGGCTTCGGCGGCGTTCTTCAGAAGATTGAGGAAGACCTGCACGAGTTTATCGCGATTGCCGAGCACAAACGGCAACGAAGGATCGTAATCCTCGACGTAGCGGACGCGGCTGCCGAACCCATGCTCCGCAATGCGGCGCACGTGATTGAGGACGTCGTGGATGTTGACCGCGTCCTTCGTGATCGGGCGCTCGTCGCCGAACACTTCCATGCGATCGACGAGGTGGCGAATGCGATCGGTTTCGGAGCAGATGAGCTGCGTCAGCGCGCGATCATCATCGGAGAGCCCGGGCTCAAGCAACTGCGCGGCACCACGGATACCCGACAGCGGGTTTTTGATTTCATGGGCCAGGACGCCGGCCATCCCCGAGACGGAACGCGCGGCGGCGCGATGCGTCAGCTGCCGCTCGATCATTTGGGCCATCGAGCGCTGCTGCAGCATGAGGACCATGTTGCGCGGCTCTTCCGGCAGCGGTCCGCCGTAGACGTCGACGAGCTTGGCGCCGGAGAACCGTGGTGTCGCGACCTCAATCCCATATTCGTTGACGGTCGAGCTCGTGGCCTGCACCTGCTCGACCAAGCCGAGCAATGGGCAGCCGAAGGCCACGATGTCGGAGATCCGGCTTCGCATCAGCGCGGAGGCGCTCATGGAGAAGAACGATTCAGCCGCAGCGTTAGCGAAGACGATGGTCTGATCGCTGGAGATGACGAGGATCGGGTGCGGAAGCGCACTCAACAACTCTTCGCAATCGACGATGTTGGTCGGAGGCGGCGCCGGAGTGTGCTCCGACTTGCGTATTGAGGCCGACTTGCTGCTCATGCCGCGCGCAACTCCGTACTAGAGTAGAAGGTTTTCAGGCCATCGAACACGCGCTCGGGATCGAGCATCGTGCAGAGCTTGGCCCGCCACGACTTCACGACAGCTTCGTTCGCGCCGCTCGATGCGAGATACCAACCGATATGTTTGCGGGCGTTCCGGATGCCCAGGTCTTTGCCGTAGTGGGCGTACATCGCCTCGACATGCTCGAGCGCGATCTCGCACTGCTCATTGAGCGTGGGATCTCCAGCATCGCGGCCCGAGGCGAGGAAGTTTGCTATGCGGCCCGGCATCCAGGGCGCGCCGTAAGCGCCACGGCCGACCATGACACCCTTGGCGCCTGAGGCTTCCAGGGCCTGCGCCGCGTGCTGAGGCGAGAGAATATCGCCGTTGACGATGACGGGTACCGACGTGGCTTCAACGACGGGGCGTACCGCTGCCCAATCGGCGGTTCCGGTGAAAAACTGACATCTTGTCCGGCCGTGGACGGTGATGAGCTTCACGCCCTCCGCCTCGGCTCGCCTCGCGAGTTCGGGGGCGTTGAGGCTGTTGCCGTCCCAGCCAAGGCGCATCTTCAGCGTGACGGGGACCTTCACGGCGCCGATGACGGATTTGATCAGGGCCTGGGCATGATCGAGGTTACGCATGAGCGCGGAACCCGACAGCTTGCCCGTCACCTCTTTGGCCGGGCAGCCCATGTTGATGTCGATGACGTCGGCGCCCTTGGCTTCGGCAATGCGGGCACCCTCAGCCATCCACCGCTCTTCGCGGCCGGCGAGTTGTATAACGAAGGGCGTCAGGTCATTACCCTCGACGCGGCGCAGGACGTCGAAGCGGGACTTCACCAGCTCCTCGCTGGCGACCATCTCGGAAACGACCAGGCTCGCCCCCAGACGATGCGCGAGCCGGCGGAAGGGTAGATCACTCACTCCGGACATCGGCGCCAGCACTGCAGGCGGCGCACCGTTGCCTAAGTTGTCTAGCATGCAGACGAAACCAGCCCCCGTTCTGCCCATTCCATGTGCAGTTCGTATTTCTGCTGCGAGTTTGTGCAGACTAGAAGGCGGGCAGTAATTTCGCAAGAGTGAACAAGTGATTTCGGAATTGCCGATTTGACGCGGCTGAGCATTCTCGGAGATGAAACAAGGCGTTCCCGTTTCACAGCCGAAAACTTATGCACTGCTAGGTGTTGCGAAAGATCTCGGCAGCGGGCACGCAGTGCCCGGGGATGCATCATACTATGCTAAAAGGAGAAAGATCGTGCGCATAGCCGCTTTAATTGTCGCGGCCGGCCGGGGGACGCGCGCCGCTTCGGGAGCCGGCTCGGGCCCTAAGCAATATGCGGTGATCGGAGGTACGGCCGTCCTCACCCGGGCCATTGAAGCTTTCGCGCGGCATCCCGAGGTCGACGAGATCAAGGTCGTCATCCACGCCGATGATGCCGAGCTCTACGAACGCGCTGCCGAAGGAGCCGGTGCGGGCAAGCTTTCGAAGCCGGCGATCGGCGGCCCGAGCCGGCAAGCCTCAGTGCTGCGGGGCCTCGAGGCCCTCGCGCCAGGGGCGCCCGACCTTGTACTGATCCACGACGCTGCGCGGCCGTTTGTTTCTTCGACGACCATCTCTAAGGTGATCGCGGCTCTCAATTCGAAGTCCGCAGCACTAGCAGCGCTTCCCGTTACGGATACGTTGAAGCGAAGCGGTGGCGACGGGCTCATAACCGAGACGGTCGCGCGCGCCGGGCTCTGGCGGGCACAGACTCCGCAAGGCTTTCATTTTGCGCCGATCATCGAGGCTCATCGTGCAGCAGCTGAAAAAGAGCTGGACACTTTCACCGATGATGCTGCGATTGCGGAATGGGCGGGGCTCGGCGTTGCCGTCGTCGAAGACTCGGCCGCCAACATCAAGATCACAACGGCAGAGGATATCGAATTGGCCGACCAGCAAATGACAAGAACGCTTGAACCGCGCACGGGCACGGGATTCGACGTCCATTGCTTTTGCGAAGGCGACCACGTTTGGCTCGGCGGCGTGAAAATTCCGCACACGCACAAACTGGAAGGCCATTCCGATGCCGATGTCGTTCTGCACGCGCTGACTGATGCCTTGCTCGGGACGATCGGCGATGGCGACATCGGCCAGCACTTCCCTCCCTCCGATCCCAAATGGAAAGGCGCGGCCTCGCGGCAATTTCTGGAAGACGCCGCGCGTCGGATCCGCGAAATCGGCGGTCGCATCGGAAACGTCGATATTACAGTGCTAGCGGAGGCCCCGCGTATCGGCGCGCATCGGCCGGCGATGCAGGCTCTGATCGGCGAGGTCTTGGGGTTGCCCGCAAACCGCATTGGCATCAAAGCGACGACCATGGAAGGCATGGGCTTTGTCGGTCGCCGTGAAGGCATTGCCGCCATGGCGTCGGCGACCGTCTTCGTACCGGCTGAGGACACATGAGCGAAGAGCCAGACTCGAGTTTAGGTGACGTCGCGTCAAATCTCGCGCTGCGCACGGTTGTCCGCAACGTCGCCTTTCTCAATCTTGGCTATTTCGGAATCGAGTTTGCGGTCGCACTCGCGATCGGATCCGTTTCACTTTTCGCCGACAGTGTCGATTTCCTCGAGGACGGTGCAATCAACCTGCTCATCCTCGCAGGCTTGGGTTTTACCCCTCTGCTGCGGGCGCGGCTTGGAATGCTCCTCGCGGTCATTATCCTCGTCCCCGGTTTGGCGACGCTCTGGACGGCGTGGCAGAACTTTTTCGACGTTCACGTTCCCGAGGCCGTGCCGCTGAGCATTACCGGGCTCGGCGCCTTCGCGGTCAACCTTGCGTGCGAGCGGATGCTCGCGCCCTTCAAAACTTCAGGTGGAAGCTTGACGCGAGCGGCCTTCCTGTCCGCCCGCAATGACGTGTTGGCGAATGTCGCGATCGTGTTGGCCGGGCTGCTTACGGCGGCGACGGCTTCGCGCTGGCCGGATCTCATCGTCGGGCTGGGGATCGCAGCCATCAACGCCGGCGCGGCGCTCGAAGTCTATAATTCCGCGCGAGAGGAACACCTTTCGGCCAGACCGTGACAATTGAGTTGCATGCGCTTTCCAATTCGCCACGCGATGCGAATTGATGCTCATTTGCAATGGCTTTCGGCGTTGACCATCAAGGCAGAATCGCGGCATTCAAAGGTTAAGTGGTTGTATTGCCACGACCCACGAGAGTGCTCATACGGGAGCCGATATGAACATCATGCCCCAAAATCTAGAACCCAAGCCAGCCGATGAGGCCATCAGCACGATCGCTGAGGCGCAATCCGAGTCGTGCTTGGCGACCCGTGTGCGTCAGCTCTCGCGTATCGTCACGAGAGTCTACGACGATGCCTTGCGCCCACTCGGCATCACCGCGAGCCAGTATACTCTGCTCGCGCAGCTGGCTTCTCGCGACGGCATCACGGCCGTCGAGATCGGACACGAACTCGATATCGAAAAGTCGACGCTTTCGCGCAACTTGAAGCGACTCTTGGCGCTCGGCCATATCATCATGGATCCTCCCGCCGGACGGCGCGGACGCGGCTTGCACCTGACGCCCAAAGGCCAAGCCGTTTTGAAGGATGCCTATCCGATCTGGCAAGCCGCCCAGAAGCGTACTGTCGGAGCCATGGGATCCGATAGCCGGTCGGTACTCGATAGCCTGCTGTCACACGCGGAAGTTTTGGCCGCGGCTTGATCAGCCAAGCCGTTTGCACATTCTTCTCTCTCTAGATAGCGTTACCGGGGAGTGCTTCAGCTGAAGCACTCCCTGTTTTCTTTTCGGAGCGAAGGCGAGGTTCCACGTGTTTCCTGCTGACGTTCTCGAAGACGCTAGCCGTCTCCTCGAAATATTGAGAGCCAAACGGCGGTTTCTGGCGACGGCTGAAAGCTGCACAGGCGGTCTCGTCGCGGGTGCGATCACTGCAATTCCCGGATCGTCCGACGCCTTCTTCGGCGGCTTCGTCACCTACGCCGACGATGCGAAGACGGGCATGATCGGCGTCGATGCCGACCTCATCAAACATCACGGCGCCGTCAGCGAAGCCGTTGCCCATGCCATGGCTGACGGTGCCTTGCGCGCGAGTGGAGCGGATCTTGCGCTTTCGATCACGGGCATCGCTGGTCCGGGCGGTGGCTCACCGCACAAGCCGGTGGGCCTCGTTTATATCGGGACTGCTTCCGTCTTCGATGCGCCTCGCGTAGAACGTCACTTCTTTGGTGACATTGGGCGCGATGAAGTTCGTCTCGCCAGCCTGCGGGCCGCCCTTAGACTGCTTCAGGAGGCTGCCGCATGAGCCGGCCGACGTTTGGAATTGGCCGTGCCGGTCTCTTCGCAATGCTTGCAGCAGTGGTCGCCCTGGAATCGTGTCCGGCCGCGGCGGCGGATATGTCGGCACGCGAGGTCTCGAGCCTCGTGTTTCGTGCAGCGCCAGGCAGCCACCCCTCGCTCAACAACCGTGACCTGACGCGCCTCGATCTATCCGGTCTCGACTTCAAGGAGGCCGACCTCAGCCAGTCCAATCTGTTCGGGGCGGATTTGTCGGGTGCTGACCTGTCGAACGCTAACCTCACAGGTGCGAAGCTCGATCGCGTGACGCTCATCGGCACCCGGCTCGACGGCGCCCGGCTTGACGATGCCAGCCTCATGCGGCCATCGACCTTTTCGACGCTCGCCAATCTTTCCAGCGAGGCCCCGAGCCTTAAAGCTGTTTCGCTGCGCCGCGCACGATTTTTCGGAAGCTTCGCGGGTTCAGATTTTACCGGCGCAGACCTCACCGATTCCCATTGCGCGCCGAGCTATACGACGGGCTTCATCGAGCACATGTGGCGGACGGATTTCACAAGTGCGAAGCTCGAAGGCGCAATCCTGACCCGGGCCAACATGGGGCGCACACAGTTTTCCTTTGCCCGCCTCAATGGCGCGGTCCTGCGCGATGCCAATCTGCGCGAAGCGGATCTTTCGGGTGCGGATCTGTCCGGAGCTGACCTGACGAACGCGGACTTATCCGGTGCAGACTTGACAGATGCCAACGTGAGAGGCGCCGAGCTCTCGGGCACCAAGCTTCACGGGGCCAAGGGACTGGACCGGCTCAAAGGCTTGGGGCTCGCCCGGAACTCCGAGAAGATTGTGCGCTAGGTTCCAGCTGGCTGAGCCGACGGCGTGCCGTAGATTTGCGCTGCGCGTTCTTCGAAGGCGTGTGTGAAGCGCCGGAAGGCCTGATCAAACATCGCGCCCATGAGAGCGCCGAGCAATTTCGAGCGAAATTCGTAGTCGATGAAGAAGTCCACCATCGATCCGGACGGGCTTTCTTCGAACTTCCAGCGGTTCTCGAGGCGCTTGAAGGGGCCGTCTAGGTAGCTGACATCAATGCGGCGGTCTGCATTGTCGATGACGACGCGGGTCGTGAAGCTTTCGGCTATGGCTTTGTAGCCGATGCTCATGCGGGCGGTCAGTTCCTCGCCCACCGGGGTTTTCTGACGAGACAGGACCGTCAGGCCGGTGCACAGCGGGAGGAACTCGGGATATTTTTCGATGTCGGCCACGAGCGCGAACATCTGCTCGGCCGAGAAGCGGACGTGCCGCTGGGTGACGAAGGATGGCATGACCCCGGCCTTATGGCATGGCTGACGGCGGTTCGAAATGCGTATGCTTCAAGCCGCCGCACCATTGGCAAGCTCAGGTGCGCCGAGATGGCTACGCGATGAGGCGCGCAATCAGAACAACGATGATCGCCCCGAGCGCAGCAGTGACGACCTCCGAGACGAACGCATTTCTGATGCCGAGATTGATGCCGAACGCCCTGAAGACGTAGCCTCCGACGAATGCTCCGATAATGCCTGTGATCAAGTAACGGATCAGTCCGCTACCGCCCACGACAAAGGAGGCCAGAAAGCCCGCAATGATCCCGATGATCGCGAAAACGATCAGCTCGCGTGTTTGGGCATCCATTTCGGCTCCTATGCTCTCCACTTCGAAACATCAGCATCGAGAACCGGGTTCACCGGTTCTTCAATGTGCGTCTCAGACGTGGCAGCGAGCGCCCAGGTACTGGTTGAGCAAGTCGTTGTACTTGTCGACGTCGGAGCGCTGGGCCGGCGTGAGCTTCCCGCCGCTGCTCGCACGTTCGACCTGAGCGGGAACGCCCTTCGAATCCAGGCGGTTGAGTTCACCGCGTATAGAACCACACGACTCGCCCGGCGGCAGAGGCCGCGCTCCCGGATCGCCGCTGCTGCTTCCGGCAGCGCCGCCACATCCCTGCAGCGCCCCGGAAAGGGCGATGACAAGAGCAACAGCAAAACAACCCCGCATTATCAGTCCTACTCAGCTTGAATTTACGAAGAGAATTGCGAAGCAGAGCTTCTTCTGACGTCGCAGAGATCACAGCCAGGGAGCCTTCGCAATCCCCCGTGGCGTTCCTGTGGCAGCGCGGCAATAGCCAATCCAAAATGGCCGCATTTCATATGCCGGCGCTGCGCCTCGAGGCTGCACTTCTTTGAATACAGCGAACGATCAGTTCGCTGCTGGAGCCGCGAGCTGGGTGGCCGCCGGCGTTGATGCCGGAGCTGGCGCGGGTTTGGCCGGCTGCTGAGCCGCTGCGACCTGAGCCGTGCCAGCCGGGCTGCAGCGCGTCTGGAATTCGCCGTAGGCCTTGTTGAGTTCGGCCTGCTTCTGCAGCGCTGTGCGCTTGACCGAAACCTTGGCGCCTTTGCCATCGGCGGCCTTCTCAAGCCGGTCGATCGTGCCGTCTGCCTTCAGAGTGTTGATCTGGCTGGCGAGCGTCGCGCAGACCGGATCGGCCTTAGCGGCCGTGCTTTCGGGTGTAATGATGGATGCGGTCGACAGGTCGAATCCCGAGTTCGCGCATCCGCTCGTCACAACAGCTGCGAAAGCGACCATACCGATTTTGCCAATATATCTCATTGAATCCCCCGGGAGTTGCTTCCCACAACTCGATGCGTATGGGTTCAATGCTTAGCGATCGGACAGCGCGCGGCAAGGCGGCAGGGCCCGCTCATCCCCGGCCAAAGTGGCTGGAAAGCCCCGAAAAACGGCCGAAGGTGTGGACATCGGAGATTTGGCGCATACAGGCAACAGACCCAGAGCGCGCCCGACTCGTGTTGTAGCCGCCCGAGTGGACAGCCGCTTTCAGCGCTAGTGCGTGACGCGCTTTTTGATTTTCCCGTAGGCTGTCAACTCGTTCTTGGGAAACGCTTCGTCGAAACCTCTGCGAACCTCCGCGATCAAGCGCTGTTCGCCTGATTCGCCGTTCAGAGAGGCCGACCGCGCAACGTGCTGACCGATCTGCGCGAGCAACCTGCCCCATTCTTCCAATCGCGGGCCAAAGGCTTCGCCATTCAACGTCACAACAAGCGCTCCGTCGGCCACCCAGGCTCTGATGAGTTCGACAGCCTGCTCTGCTTCCGGCACTTCCTCGGGGATTTCAAGTTCGAGGAGTTCGTCCGCGTCTTGAAGGTCTGACATATTCAACGGACTCCCTCGATGCACCAAACGCATCCCGGACGTAACCAGTCCCAGCCCGATGCTCAAGCGGCGATTATCTCACGTGGAAATGCACGCTCGTCGCGGGGATGCCGTGCATTCATTGCAGCAAACTGCGGTGCTTATGGGGCGACTATGATTTTGTCGTCGCTGCGCACATAGCCCAGCATGTCGCGCGCAGTCTCTTCTACGATATCGGCATTGGGAATCTCGGGGGACAGCAGCGCAACGTCATGCCGGAGCTTCGTGCGGACGCTCTCGAGGCCTTTGATCTCGAAGTCGACCAGTGCCGAGCGCTCGATGATCTCCGCGCGCGCCTCCAGGCCATGGCGACCGTAGCGAATATGGTAGGCGAAGTACGCCGTCAGGGCGATGCAGGCCACGGTGACCATGAGTTGCTCGAGAAACCGGGCAGCTCCGTTTGGCCTGTTCGTCTGGCGGCTAAGATAACGCAAGCTTGGGCCCTGCGAGAAATGGACTATGCTTGCCGATAAAGCCCGATGCCGGCTTAAAGGTGGGTAAACCGGCGCCTCTGGCGGGACGTGATGGTTTCGCCGGCGATTAGAACCGGTGCTTGACCGAGCCGTGGATCGTCAGATCTTTCTGATCATCCGGAAGGGCTTCGGGGCGGTCGGATGCGCGATTGGTGTCCTCGGCCGCGCCGTAGAGGAGATCGAGCCCAAAATCCATTTTGGGCAGGGTGCCGATTTTGCCGAGGCCGGGAATGCGGATTTCCGTCCCCTCGGCCTTGGGGCGTCCAGCAGCATCCTGTTCTTGAGCCTTCGGAGCGTCGGGCACGGCAACGCCGCCGGGCAGAACCCCGCGCTGCTCTTCCATTGAGAACACATTGGTGCTCGCCGCGGCGGCGACAGCCGCCAGCATGCCAGTCACCAGTATCAATCGTCTCACGTCTACCCCGCCATGCCTCGAAAGCACGCACATAATCCAATGTTGCGCGGTAGATAGCAGAAGTTCAATGGCGATGGCCGTCCGTCTGCTGGAGAACGGCCGTTTCTTATCGTCGCTGTTGTACCGCAGCCATGTTGCCAGAACGCCACATGGGGTCTCGCCGTTCCGTGCTGCTGGTACGCGCCTTTGTTCCGGCATCAGGACGCAGAAAAAGGGGCCGCCCGCAGGCAGCCCCCCAGTACTCTGACGCAGACCGGGAGAAAGCGATCAGAATCTCATGAGCGCGCCAGCAATGACGGCATCGAACGCATCGAGGCTCACCGTATTGTCGTTGGTGCTGGTGATATCGCCGTCGGCGTGACGGTACATCACGTAGAGGTCCAGCGCAGCCGGCTCGATGTTCTGGATCACGCCGGCACCGATGAAGTTGAGGCTGGTGCTGGAAAGTGATCCCCCGCCAAAGCCGACCGGGATGCTGGCGTTATTCTTGCTGCCGCCGTCGTCATGACGATATTCGCCGAACACCGTCGTCTTGCCGAGGGCGAGCCACTTCTGCTCGATGCCGCCCTGGATGAAATACATGCTGCTCGTCGCTTCCGTGTTGGAGGCCCCGACATCTGCCACGCGGTTGTCGTGGTTCTGGCCGTAGCCGCCGTAGACAAAGAGGCCCGTGGGAAGGTGCTGGATGGTCGCTGCGGCACCGAACAGTTCACAATCCGTCGGTCCAGTCTTCGTCGAGCAACCGATGTTCTCGTCCGAGACCTGGCCATAGCCAGCCTTGCCGAGCACTTTGAAGTCGCCCCAGGTGTTGGCATAGGTCAACGCCATTCCCCAGTCGTCGTCCTCGCCCCACGACGCCGTCACAGTGAACCCTGCGATGGCCGGTGAGTCATAGCGGATGACGTTTCTACGGCCGTCCTGGCCCACGGTGCCGTTGTCGATGCCCTGGAGGACGCCGCCCCACGTCAGGCTGCCAATGGCACCGCCGTTATGGCGAAGGCCGAAGTTGCCCTGATAAACAGCCGCTGCCTGAGCGTCCGAGAAGTTGCGGGTGTTGACGCCGTCGGCGTCGTCGAGAAGGTGGTACAGTGCCGTGCCGTCCTGGCCGACGGTGATCTTGCCGAAGTCGTTGCTCTTGATGAACCAGCTGCTCTTGCGAACCGAGACGGCGTTATTGCCTGTGCCGTCGGGATTGTCCTGGTTCCAACCGGAAGAACCCGATGAGTTGGCCCCGAGGATACCGAGTTCCAAGGTGTAACCAGCTGACCAACCGGGAGCGATCTGCGCTTCGCCGATGAACCTGACGCGCGACTGCTCGAGCTTGTTCGTGCCGACGTAGGTGTTGCTCTCGGAGCCGTCGTCCCAGAACATCACCTGCTCGTTGACCCAGCCGGAGACGGTCAGCGAGACTTTGCGGTTGCCCTTGCGAGCTGTCGTGGCTTCGAGCTCGGCAACCCTCTCTTCGAGGTCGGCGCAGCAGTCGCCGCCCAAATCCGCCGCCGAAGCGGGTGTGATTGCGACGGCCAAGCCAATCGCTGCCATCAACGCGATAAAGCTACTGGACGATTTGAATACCGATTTCATCGGTGCCCCTCTGTTTACAGACCCCAAACTCACGACGCGCAATCCCCATCGCGCCGGGCGACTTTCGCCGTCTGCCCCCGAGTGTTTTTCTCGATGAGCAACTTACGGGCCTGCTAACCACGCGGATTTTACAGGTGCGTGACAGTTCGATTTGAACGGCGTTGCGCGGTCGCAACGTCTGCCAATTCAGGTGTTTCTGTGTTTCAATGGTCACACAGCAGGGGCAGCGAATGGCCGGACAAGACATTTTTGACATCGCCGTCGTGGGCGCGGGACCCGCAGGACTGATTACGGGACTGGCGTGTGCTACGTCCGGCCTGCGAACGGCCGTGATCGGCCCGCTCTCCGGTTCAGGAGACGGACGCACCTCGGCGCTTTTTGGCGGCTCGATCGATCTTTTGAAGAGCGTCGGCGTATGGCCTGAACTTGCCTACAAGTCTGCGCCCATCTCTGCGATCCGGATTGTGGATGCGACAGGCGGATGGCTTGCTGCGCCGGAGGTGCTTTTCAGGGCGAGCGAGATCGGATTGACGGCGTTCGGCTACAACGTGCCCAACGGGGCCCTGACGAGCGTCCTGGAAGCTGCGAGCCTCAACTGCTTGAGCCGCGTTGCGTGTGCTGGCGTCACACGCTTCGATGCTTACGTTGATGCTCATGGCGACCATATCGTTTTGTCGGATTCTGAGGATCTGCATGTTGCGGCAAGACTCGTCGTTGCTGCGGACGGCCGGAACTCAAAGGCGCGGCAGTTCGCGGGGATCGACGTGTCCTCGTGGTCTTACCCGCAGACGGCAATCGTCACGACGTTCCAGCACAGCCGGCCGCACCATGGCGTTTCGACTGAGTTGCATCGGCGCGCTGGGCCGTTGACGGTCGTGCCAGGGAAGGAGGGCGTTTCGCATCTCGTCTGGGTGGATACGCCTGAAGAGGCTGCGCGATTGGTGGCGCTCGATGACAAAAGTTTCGCGGAAGCGCTGAATGCGGAGCTGAAAAGCCATTTGGGCTCTCTCTCCGACTTCTCGCCGCGTCAGTCCTTCCCGCTCACCGGACAAACCGCGCGTTCGGTCGCGAAGAACCGCGTGGTTCTCGTGGGCGAGGCAGCGCACGTCATTCCGCCGATTGGCGCGCAGGGTCTCAACCTCAGCTTCCGTGATGCCGCGACAGTAGCGGAGATTGCAGCGGAGGCTAAGCGCGCCGGATCAGATATCGGGGGTGACGCTACGCTGGCCCGCTACGATGCTGCGCGACGAACGGATATTTCAACGCGGGTGTTTGCAGTCGATCTGCTCAACCGGTCTCTCTTCAGCAATCTTCCCGGCGTCGGCCTTGCCCGCGGCCTTGGTCTCTTTGCTCTGGCCGCCAGCCCCGCCCTCCGTACCCGGATTATGCGCGAAGGCTTCACGCCTTCAGCCGCGACGCCAGCACTGATGGCACAAGGCAGTCAAACGGTGGTAACCGGCTGATCGCAGCTTGACGGGCGGCGCGCCCGGGAGGCATGACGTCGGGGAACGTTGGGGAATATGGGGGTCGGGGCACTGTCCACGCCAGAAATTTCACGGCTGCGCGATTTGCAGTTCAAGGCCGAATACTGGCTGCTCCGCGCGATCGCCGGCATCGTGCGTTCGGTTCCATTGGATGCGGCGACGCATTTCTCGGCCTGGTGCTGGCGACGGCTTGCGCCCAAGATCAATCCAAAACGGCATAACCGCGCGCTCGACAACCTGAGGATCGCCTTCCCGGAGAAAACCGAGAAAGAGCGCCAGGCGATCGCGCTTGCGCATTGGGAAAACCTCGGACGCGTGATGGCCGAGACCATGCGCATCGACCAGATCATTGCCGAGCCGTCTCGCCTTTCGATCAAGAACCCGGAAGTTTTCGAACGTTATGCGAGCAAGCTCGGCCCGATCATTGGCGCCTCGCTGCATATGGGCAACTGGGAACTCGCCATCTGGCCCCTGACGATCGCGGGCGCCAATCCCGCCTGCGTCTACCGCTCGGTCAATAATCCCTACATCGATCGGTACATCCGCTATCAGCGGCGGGACCTCTACCCGGGCGGTCTCTTTGGCCGGGGCAAGGTCGAGGGCGATCATGGTGAAAGCCAGAAGACTGCTCGCCTCATCATGGATTATGTCCGCAACGGCGGCCGCCTCGGCGTCGTCTGTGATCTTTTCGATAAAACCGGCCTGCCCGTCCCCTTCTTCGGCAAGGACGCGCGCACGGTGAGCATTCCGGCGATGATCGCCCGTCGGGTGGGCGCGCGGATCTGGATGGCGAGATGCCGCCGCATAGGCCGGGACAGCCGGTTCGAGATCGAGCTCAAAGAACTCCGTGTACCGCGTACCGCGAACCAAGGCGATGACGTCAAGTGGGCGACTGCCGAGATGCAACGCCAGTTTGAGGCCTGGGTCCGCGAATATCCCGAGCAGTGGATGTGGTCTAACCGGCGCTGGAGCTGAGGCCGCCCCTTCTCGCCAGGGCGCCCGCCAGCCTCGCCGGAACCGTGGTTGAATGCGTGGCGTTTCAGATGGTTGAACGCGACGGAGCGCGGCATGAAGGACGCTCTATCACCTCTACGGATGTTTATCGTCCTCCTCGGCCTCGTGTTGCCGACATTGGCTCTCATTCCACTGGGCAGCCTTTGGCTTTGGCAACACGGTTATTTGGTCTACTGGGCGCTGGCGACGCTCGCCTGCACGCTCTTTGCGTATCTTTTCGAGCGGCGGACACTCGGCCCACGCGATAAACCAACCGTTGAGATTATACCGCCCGGGGAGCCGACGGTCCTGCGCGAGGGCTCCGAGAGCGACCGGTTGCGAAACGAATCCAAAAAGGCCGTCGACAGCTTCGCGGAAGCCGCGAACGCGCGGAACATCTCGACTTGGAACGACCTCATGAACACGGGGCTCGAGACCGTCGAACTCGTGGCGAAGATCTATCACCCCGACCGCACGGACCCCATGCTGCGCTTCACCGTCCCGGAAGCGTTGACGCTGGTCGAGCAGGTCAGTGGCCGGCTCAGGCCTGTTTTCGAAGGTACGATCCCGCTCGGCAACCGGCTGACCGTCGCGCAATTCGCGCAGATCTACCGCTGGCGAGGTATTTACGACGTCGCGGGTAGAGCCTGGTCGGCTTGGCGCGTCGTTCGCATGCTCAATCCCGCAACCGCTGCCACGTACGAATTGCGCGAGAAGCTTTCGACGTCGCTCCTGCAGTGGGTCAAGGGTACGATCTCAGGGAGGCTGGTGCGCGCCTTCATTCACGAGGTTGGCGCGGCCGCCATCGACCTCTACAGCGGCGAACTGCGCAAGGCGGGCCCTGCCAAGAAAGACAGCAAGGCCGAGACAGCGCAAAGCACGCCCGTCACCCGATAGTCTGCGTGATGATCATTTTGAGAAAAAGCCGAAAGGGCCGCGAACGGCCCAAATCGGAAACATTGCGTCTCCTTGGAACCGTCAGCGGCCTCAGTCGGGCCTCACGAGTGAATGCGCATACGGCGCCTTCACCCGCGTTGGAATATTACGACTTCCACAGTGCGCCGATGACAAAGCCCACGGCAGCAGCCATGGCCAATGTCGCGATCGGCTGCTCTCTTACCGACCGGTCGATAGCGCCTTTGACATTGCCGGCGACTTCGCCGACCTGTTGGCGAGCTTGCCCAGCGATTTCCTGCGCGCGCTCGGAAGCCTCGTCATAGGACTGTTTGGCTTTACCTTTAAGGTCGTCGACTGAGGTCGATGTCCCATACTGGGTTGATGAGGCCATTGCTGAAACTCCGTTTCGTTGCAAGTTCAGGGAGCAAACGCGGAGCAAGTGGCGATGGTTGCAGCGGTTTCCCGAAAGAAAAAATCGGCAACCTCGGGCCGCCGATTTAACAGGGACAGATGGGGCGTGACCGAAGAGCCGCTGTCAAAACGGCTGCTCCGGCCGGGATTTAGCGCAAGTCCGGCGGCACCGCTTCAGCGCTCAGCGCGGTTAACGCTTCATCCAGTCCAAGCACCGTCTGGTCCTGCGAGCCTAAGCGACGCATGGATACCTTTTTCTCCTCGGCTTCGCGTTTGCCCACGACGAGGATGACCGGCACCTTCGCCAGCGAGTGCTCGCGCACCTTCAGATTGATCTTCTCATTGCGAAGGTCCGTTTCCACGCGCAGGCCTGCAGCCTTGGCTTTCTGGGCGACTTCTAACGCGTAGTCGTTGGCATCAGAGACGATCGGCGCAACAACGACCTGCAGTGGCGCGAGCCACAGCGGGAAATGGCCAGCGAAGTTCTCGATCAGAATGCCGGTGAACCGCTCGAGCGAGCCGAACATGGCGCGGTGGATCATCACCGGCGTCTTCTTGTCGGAATGATCGTCGATGAAGAAGGCGCCGAGGCGTCCAGCGAGGTTGAAGTCGACCTGCGTCGTTCCGCATTGCCAGTCGCGGCCGATGGCATCCTTCAGAACGTATTCGAGCTTGGGCCCATAGAAGGCGCCCTCGCCCGGGTTGATCGCGGTCTTCACCCGGCCATTCGAGCGGCGCTTCACTTCATCAAGAACATCCGACAGCGCCTTCTCGGCCTTGTCCCAAAGCGCATCGGCGCCGACGCGCTTCTCAGGCCGCGTCGAGAGCTTGATGTAGATGTCCTCAAACCCGAAGTCCTTATAGATCTGAAGCATCAGATCATTGATCTTGAGGCACTCCTCCATGATCTGATCTTCAGTCAGGAAGATGTGCGCGTCGTCCTGCGTGAAGTGACGCACGCGGAGCATGCCGTGGAGCGCGCCCGAGGGCTCGTAGCGATGCACCTTGCCGAACTCGGCGATGCGGTACGGCAAGTCGCGATAGCTCTTCAGACCGTTCTTGTAGATCTGCACGTGGCCGGGGCAGTTCATCGGCTTGCAGCAGAACACGCGCTCGTCCGGGAGGACGGTCGTAAACATGTTCTCGCCGTAGTTCTCCCAGTGGCCGGAAAGCTCCCAGAAATGCTTCTCCATCATGTCGGGAGAATTCACTTCCTGGTAGCCCGCGCGCTGCTGCTGACGCCGCATGTAGGCGATCAGGGTCTGGAACAGCGTCCATCCCTTCGCGTGCCAGAAGACCGAGCCCGGCGCTTCTTCCTGGAAATGGAACAGGTCCATCTCGCGGCCAAGCTTGCGGTGGTCACGCTTCTCCGCCTCTTCCAGCTGGTGCAGGTAGGCTTTCAGTTCGTCTTCGGTCGCGAACGCCGTGCCGTAGATGCGCTGCAGCTGCGGCTTATTTGAATCGCCGCGCCAATAGGCGCCTGCAAACTTCATCAGCTTGAAGGCTTTGCCGACTTGTCCGGTCGAGGTCATGTGCGGGCCGCGGCAGAGATCGAGCCACTCGCCCTGCTTATAGATCTTGACGTCCTGATCCTCGGGGATGGCGTCGACCAGCTCGACCTTGAAGTACTCGCCCTTGTTTTTGAAGAATTCCTTGGCCTTCTCGCGCGACCAGACTTCCTTGGTGAAGGGCGTGTTCTTGGCGATGATCTCGCCCATCCGCTTTTCAATCTTGGGGATGTCTTCGGGCTCGAACGGCTGCTGCTTGGCGAAATCGTAATAGAAGCCGTTCTCGATCACTGGGCCGATCGTGACCTGGGTGCCCGGCCACAGCGATTGCACCGCCTCGGCCAGAACGTGCGCGGCGTCGTGCCGGATCAGCTCGAGAGCTGCCGGGTCAGTGCGCGAGACGAAATTGATGGATGCGTCGCTGGTGATGGGCTCGGCGAGGTCGGCCAATGCACCATCAAGCTGCATGGCAACGGTGCGCTTGGCGAGAGATGGGGAGATCGACTTTGCGATTTCGAGGCCGGTGGTTCCCGAAGCGACCTGGCGCTGTTTGCCATCGGGAAACGTAATCGTGACTTCACTCATCGCGGCCTCCTTTGCTCACTCGCCGCATACGAGCGCGGCGTAAGTCGATTTTCGACAGGGCTAATGGGATGCGCCGATCTCTGAGTCAAGTCGGCGCAATCGAAGCAGGACCTTAGCGCCAGCGGCCGTAGCGCCAGGGCGCGAAGGGATGTCTGACACCCCGGATGTCGGGTACGGGATCGACGCCGTGGGTGCCGCCCGGACCGCAGCGGACGAAGCGGGAGGCGGTCAGCCAGAAGCCTTTCCAGGCGCCGTTCAGTTCAATCGCCTGGAGGGAATATTCAGAGCAAGTGGGCCAATGGCGGCACTGTCCGCCGGCCATGCCCTTGAAGGTGTAGCGGTAAACATGGACCGGCGCTTTCAGCAGCATTTTGGCGAGCGCGGACGTCATGGGGGTAAAGGGCGGCGCTCAAGACGAGCAGCCGCCGCTCCTCGGTTCGTGTTAGGGCGCGGGCGTTGCCGGTGTCTCGGCAGGCGGCGCCGCGGGGGGCGTCTCAGCCGCGGGCGGTGTGCTGGTTTGCGCAGGAGGGTTCGCCGCGGCTGCTTTCAGCGCATCCAGATCCTTCTGCAGGGCACTCAGCTGCGCTTTCAACGCATCGGTCTCCGAGCGCAGAGAAGCCACGGCAGCCTCAGCGTCCGACTTCGCCTTGTTGGCGGTCTCCAGCAGTCCCTTGACCTTGTTCGTCTCTTCACCCGCAGCGGTCAACTTGGCATTCGACTCCTCGCCGGCGCTGGTGAGTTTGGCTTTCAGATCGTCGTTTTCCTGAGTGAGCGCCTTCACCCGGTTGTCGAGTTCAGACACTTTGGCCATTGCGGTCGAAACGTCGGCCTTGCCTTCCTCGACCTGGCGCAGGGCTTCGGTCTCGGCCGTCTTGAGCCTGTCGATCTCATCCTGTGACGATTTCCTCACTTGGGCGGCATCGTCGACAGCTTTGCGGAGCGAGGCAACTTCCCCCTGCAGCGCCGAAAGCTCGCCCTCAGCAGACGTTTTCCCATACCAGCCGTAAAGGGCAAGCAGAGCCAAGATCGCGATTGCGGCCCATTTGAAGGCACTCGCCGATGATGAAGGCGCACCATCGCCGCGCGCACCGCTCTCGTTCTCCTGGGCCGACATGTGAAGACTCCGTTTTTTCTCGTGGGGCGCGGTTTGGCGGATCCCTCGAGGCCGCTTCGCCGAACCCAAAGTTTCTATGCGCGATTGCTTACCCGGCGGATGAGGCGACTTCCAGTCTCAGTGTGCCTGGACAGAACGGCCGCCTAAAAGCGGCAAGTATGAGGCTGATAATCGCCGCGCGTGCTGCCAGTCAGTCGTTCAACATACAGCACGCCCGCAGGCGCACGTCGATTGGCTCGACGAACTGCCAACATACTTAGCCGCAAAATAATGCGTAAAGGTTAGCGCGCCGCCTCAAGATCGCCCGTCGTTTTAAGCGCGGCATCCTCAAGCGCCTTCTCGACAGCATCAAACACGAGAAGTGTGGATGCTTGGCGCGCCTTGTAGTTGCGGACCGGCTCGAGCACTGCGAGATCCGCCCAGCGCCCAGACGGAGCTTCTCCGTTCTCCTTCAACATGGCCCTCATCTCTCGCCCCACGCTGCGGAGCTCTTCGGGGGTTGAGCCGACGATCTCCCGCGCCATGACAGACGCCGCGGCCTGACCCAGAAGGCAGGCTTTCACCGACTGGCCGAAGTTGCTCACCCGGCCGTCCCGAAGTTCAAGATCGACGGTGATTGTCGACCCGCAGAGTTTCGAATGGCTCGTGGCTGTGCCTTCGGGATTGGCTAATCGATCGGTCCGAGAAATTGCCCCCGCCAGCTCGAGAATACGTGTGTTGTAGATCTCATCGAGGTTGGCCATAGCTCTCTTTGCGTTTACCGGTGTTTTTGGGATCAGGAGCGGCCCGAAGGCTTTCGGCCCCTCGTGGAAATCTTTCCTTGACCGTATATAAGGCCCGCCTGCCTCGAATACGAGGCCCGCGGGCGTTCCCCCCAACGGGCCTTTGCCAGATCAGAACGGTAGCATGCTGCAATCCCCTGCCGGGGCGAGAGAATTACCATGACGAGCATAAGCTTTACGACATCGCTTGCCGAGGGCGAAACCGAAGAGACCACGCGCTCCTTCCGGCCGGCCTTTGGTCCCGACGGTCTCATTCCAGCTATCGTCAGCGATGCTGAGACGGGGGACATTCTTATGTTCGCCTACATGAACGCGGAAGCGCTGAGCGCAACGGTCACCAGCGGCTTTGCCCATTTCTGGAGCCGGTCACGGGCTAAGCTCTGGAAAAAGGGCGAAGAGAGCGGAAACCTGCTCAAGGTCGTCGAAATCCGTACGGACTGCGACCAGGACGTTGTTTGGGTCAGGGCCGAGGTTCAGGGCAACGGCGCCGCCTGCCACACGGGCGAGCGCTCCTGCTTTTACCGCCGGGTTGTTCCGGCATCGGACGGCGGCGCTCCGAAGCTTGAACCTGCCCCTCTTCCCGCCTCGAAGCGGCCGGTCTGACCAGCCTGCACTCCCCGGCTTTTCCGCCAGTTGTTCGGCCACCCCCGTTCACACCTTGATTACCTGTTGGTAGCGCGACCTTAATGTCGCAGCGCTAGCATAAGTGCGCGGGCCGGCCGATAGCCGTGATCCGCCGGCAGGGAGTGCCATCATGATGGGTGGGGCGGGTGTCAGGATCGGGTTGGCGCTGGGCGGCGGTGCCGCGCGCGGATGGGCGCACATTGGTGTTCTCAAAGCGTTGGAGCGCGCAGGGATCAAGCCTGACATCATTGCCGGAACGTCGATCGGCGCCGTCGTCGGCGGGTGCTACGCCGCGGACCATCTGGACAATCTCGAGCGCTGGGCGCGCGAACTCACGCCTAAGCGTATCTTCGGTTATCTCGACCTGAACTTCTCAGGCACAGGCCTCATCAGCGGCCAACGGCTGTGCGAGCGGCTCGCGCAGCATCTTGGTGACCGCAATATCGAAGACCTCGGCACGCGTTTCACGGCGGTCGCCACGGAAATCGGGACCGGTCACGAGCATTGGCTTTCGCGCGGCCGCTTGGTCGATGCGATCCGAGCGTCCTACGCACTGCCGGGCGTTTTCAAACCTGTGAAGGTGCACGGCCGCTGGCTTTTCGACGGCGCGCTCGTCAACCCCATTCCCGTCTCGGTCTGCCGGGCGCTCGGCGCCCGCTACGTCATCGCGGTCAACTTGAATTTCGACATTCTCGGCCGGGGCAGCGTGATCTCGACACCGGAAGCGCTGTTCGCTGAAGGGGAAGAGGCTCTGCAAAAGCATGAAGCCGAACCGGCAGGAAAGCGCGGCGTGCGCGCTCTGCTCCAGCGCCAAATTCTCGGCAAGGGCGACGGCGCACCCGGCATTTCCACCGTCATGGTCGATGCGCTCAACATCGTGCAGGACCGGATTGCACGTTCGCGGCTGGCCGGCGATCCACCCGACGCAATGATTTCGCCGCGGCTCTCAGAGATGGGCCTGTTCGATTTTCATCGCGCGGAAGAAGCCATCGAGCGGGGGATGCAGGCTGTCGAGCGGCAGCTCGACGACATGGTTCGCGATATCGAGACGTGCGATCCAAGGCGCGCATCAAATCCGGGAGATCGCGCGCGCCTTGCGCTCGGTGGTCCGGCGGACGGCATTCAGCCGGTTGCCAAGTAACCGCGCATCGCGGTCACCTCGAGTTCCACTTCGGCCGTGTGGTGCTTGACGACGTCGCCAATCGAAATGATGCCGACCAGCTTGCCGTCTTCAACCACGGGCATATGGCGGAAGCGTCTCTTCGTCATGGTTTCCATGACCTCGTCCAGCGTGCACTCGCACGTGCAGGAGACGACATCGCGCGTCATTCCATCCCGCGCGAGCATTGTCAGTGCTGCCGGCCCATGCTCCGCAATCAAACGGATGATGTCCCGTTCGGAGATAATGCCGGCGACGTTTTCGCTTTCGCCGAGAATGAGAATGGCGCCAATTTTTTTGGTCGCGAGCTGGGACGCAATTGTTTGGATCGAGTCTTCCGGGCGGGCGGTCATTACACCCCGGCCTTTCGACTTCAGTATTTGTCCAATGATCATTGGTTCAGCCTCCATTCCGGAACGTCACGCCGAACTTGAAGCAAAGCGATCGACTTGCGCGCCCTACTTGCCTCGCAAGCTTACCTGGACTTCTTCGGCCGGCATCACGCTGCGTTTCTCACCCTATTCATTGCCCGCACTAACGGCGGGCTTTCGAAAAGCTGAGGCAATTCTGCAGGGAATGCAAGGCTTCAATCTAATTCCGGTGAAGGCGGGGGCTCATTTTGCGTTGCACGATCGAACGCGCCAAACGCGATTAGCCCGAAAAGGTATCCGCCGACGTGGGCCTCCCAGGCGATATCACCACCCTCGTCGTATTTCCCGAAGCCGACGATGGCCAGCATATTGATCGCGAGAAATGCTGCCGACGCGAGCACAACGCGTCTGTCGCGCAGTGCCGTTCTCAAACTCGTCAGAGGAATTGCCGACGGCTCCTCGCGCAGCAGATAGCCTTCCCCACGTGCGATCGCGGTGAACAGAAACCGCATGACGCCGCCCATCATCGCGGAGATGGCGCCGGACGCACCGATCACCGGCGCGAGCAGTCCGGGATTGAGCAACAGGAACAGGAGCGCGCCACTCACGCCCCCGGCGATCGAGAAAGCCAAGTAACGCGCGCCACCGATGCGTGAGCAGAGAACCGTTCCGAACGCGAGCAACCATGCGCAGTTGAAGATGAGGTGCGTGAGGTCGGCGTGCACGAGCATATGGGTGACGAAGGAGGTCACCGCCGAGACGTCCCCGCCCGGTAGCTCATGGGCCAGGCCCGCGTAGCGGGCGGGAATGAATGCGAGCGCCAGCAGCCACCAGGTGAATTCCTCCGGCGCCATATACGACATGAGGAAATAAACCCCGACCAGGACCGCGATCGTCGCGAGCACTGCACCTGGGACATTGAAGATCGGTTCTCGATTCACAGACTGCGTCCCACTTTGATGCGGCGCGGTATTCTACTGCCGGACGGCCGTTGTTAGCCGTTCGCTTAACGCCCGGCAACACGCGTGCACCGGCCGGCGCTTCGGGCAGTAAGGAAGCTGGCACGAAGGATGCTCCCTCAGGGATAACTCGGCCAGCCGCGCCAGCGTCCTGCGCCGAAATGATACGGACCGGATCGCCCCGCGTCCGCCCTCGTACAACCCGTTGCCGGATGCTGCCATGAAAGAAGCCGTAAGCCAGTCGCTGTTCACCTATTGGAACGATCTCCGCGGAGACCGGCCGGCCCCCCGGCGCTTCGAGATCGAGCCGTCCGCCATTGCCCACCATCTGCCCGACACGTTCATTCTGGAGCGGGTCGATTACGCGACACTGCGCTTCCGGCTGGCGGGAACTCGTATCTCCGAAGCGTTTGGGATGGATCTGCGGGGCAAGGATTTCCTCGATCTCTTCGATGAGGAGGATCGCCAGACATTGCAGAGCCAGATCGGGCTCATCACGTCGAAGGCTGCGGTGGGCGTTTTTGAGATCTCAGCTGACGACGGGCAAGGCCACGGCGCCCTGTTTGAAGCGACCCTGATGCCGTTGACCCACACGCGCGATGCCGTCGAGCGCTATCTCGGTTCGATCGTGCCGATAGGCGCTCCGCAGTGGCTGGGCCTCGTCCCGCTCAAACATCGCACGCTCGTCCGGCACAAGCTTATTTGGCCGGATAAAGAGACACCGGGCGACACCGATATTGTCGATCGCCAGACCCCATTCGGTCCGGCCGTGCGCGAAGCGCGGATTGTGCGCTCCGCAAGGCGGCAGTTCCGCGTCTACGAGGGCGGTTTGAGCCGCGCCCACGTCGAGCGCTAACCCGCGTTGGTGAATGTGCGACGCCCCTTACGCCGATAATGATGCGGCGGTTAGAACTTCATTAAGGAGGTCATCGGCATAGTCGTTCGTGGGCAGCGCTTGAATTTCTGCATGCGCGGATGCCCAGAAACCACCCCTTTTGTTTCAAGGGTAGGCTATGGCCGTGCATTCGAGCATCCTCCGTGACGTGCTGCATCAAACAGATGCGCTGAAGGCGGCTGACTCGCGCAGGCATCGCCGCCTGCCGCTGTCGGTTCCGGGCCGCTTCATGCGCGCCGATCGCAGCGAATATACCTGCCGTCTGAAAGATATCTCCGTCGGCGGTGCAGCTGTCGTTACAGCACACACACCCGATCCCGGCGAACGCGTTGTCGTTTATCTCGACCATCTAGGTGGTCTCGAGGGCACCGTTATCCGCACGACCCCCGATGGCTTCGCATTCGGTTTTAAAGTCACTGAGCACAAACGCGAGAAGCTTGCTGCACAGATCATGTGGCTCGCGAACAAAGACGACTTTCCCGATGAGGTCGGCAGGCTTCACGAGCGCGTAGGAACTCGCGGTCGGCGGACGACGTTGAGGGTCGAGGAAGGTGTCATTATCGACGTTGAATTACTCGACGTTTCGGCATCTGGCGCTTCGATCGGCACGCCTGCGCGGCCGCCGATCGGCAGCCTCGTGATTGCCGGAAAAACGCGGGCCATCGTTCGGCGTCATCATGGACATGGCATTGGTGTTCAATTTCTTTCGCTGCTTTCGCCTGAGGCGTTGCGCGAAAGATTCCCGTGAACGTTACGCGTTGGTTGTGTGATGCCTCAAATCGCTCGCCGAGTTGCCAAAATCTTAAAGTTCAATTTGGATGTAACTTTGATGCGAATGCCGCGGCGGGCATTCATGCTAAAAGCAAGTGTCTCGCGTATAGTATCGTACCGTGTTCGAGGGCGTTTCATGAAGTACGGTAGCGTAGCCGCTTGTTTGGCGGTCTGTTTTTCGGCGGCATCAATGCCGGCGTTCGCGCAGCAGGTGGCGGTCATCAGTCCCGCCATGCGCGCGCCCGAATTCATGCGGGTTTATGGCAGCTCGCAGCCACCTTATGGGTTCGTGGCATTCTGCGATCGCATGCCTCGCGAATGCATGGTCAGCTCGCCTGACGATGCGCGGTATCAGGCAACACCTCAGAGCCTGAGCGAACTCGACGAGATCAATCGCGCGGTCAATCACGAAATCGAGCCGGCGACGGATCTCGAAGTTTACGGCGTCGTTGAATATTGGACGTTGCCGAAGCGCCGCGGCGACTGCGAAGATTATGCGCTGCTGAAGCGCCATCGCCTCATCGCGCGCGGCTGGCCGTCAGGCTCCCTTCTGATGACGGTCGTACGCGACGAGAAGAACGAGGGTCACGCGGTTCTCACCGCGCGCACGACGCAGGGCGATTTCATTCTCGATAACAAGGTTGACGTCGTTCGCCTTTGGAACCAGACGCCCTATCACTACGTGATGCGGCAGTCGTACATGGATCCGAAGGTCTGGGTCTCGCTTGATCCGAATGATGCGGCAACGCCGGCTGCGCTGTCGGGCGTTCAATCGGTCAATGCCGGCATATTGGAGTCCATGCCGGATCTGCCCTAACCCGAAAAGACTTCACAGGCCGGATATTCGCCGATCCCCCCTCGATCCGGACCTGTTTGCGGGCCGCGCGTTTCCCCCAAGCGCCGGCCCTTTTTTTTTTGGAGCAGTGTCGTGAGTTCAATGCCTCAAGGCGCCGGCGTTAGGCCGCTCGCGTAACGCTTCCAGTTCTCGACGTAGCGACGCGCGGCGCCTCCGAAGCGCTCTACGTCTTCATCGTTCAGTTGGCGAACGACTTTGCCAGGGGAGCCGATGACCATAGAGCGAGGAGGAATGATTTTCCCCTCGGGGATCAGCGCTCCAGCGCCAACGACGCATTCTTCGCCAATCTGCGCGCCGTTCATGATGATGCTGCCGATGCCGATCAAGCTGCCACGGCCGATCGTGCAGCCATGCAGCATGACCATATGCCCGATCGTGCAGTTCTCGCCGATCGTAAGTGGGTATCCCGGGTCGGTGTGCAGGACGCATCCGTCCTGAACGTTGGAGCGCGCGCCGACGGTGATCAATTCGTTATCACCGCGCAGCACCGCGCCAAACCAGACGCTCGCGTCCTCCTCGAGCTTCACTTTGCCGAGAAGGACAGCGTTCGGCGCGACCCAGAAGCGGCCGCTTTCGGGCGTCTCCACCCCTACGTCATTCAAGTTGTAGAGAGGCATTCCGGTTTCGCTTCTAGACGCCTTCGAGATCCATATCCAGGATCGCCATCTGGAACTGGTAGGAGGTCTCGCCCTCTTCAACCTCGCGGTACAGGGTCGCCACGAACTCGCCATTGATGAAGACTTCGGCCATGTCGTCTTTCTTCGGCTGAGCCTTCACCTCGAGATTGGACGAGCCAAATGTTTTCCGCAGATACGACTGCAGACGCGCGAGTTCTTCTTTCTTCAATTTCTTTCTCCTGGAATTTCAGAGGCCGCCGAAATCATCGACCCAACCTTGGTCCATGGAACGGGCGGGTTCGGCGCAGCCGGCGGTGCCGACGATTTTAGCCGGTACTCCGGCGACGGTGACATTGGGTGGCACTTCGGCGAGAACGACGGATCCCGCGGCCACCCGCGAGCAACGCCCGACCTTGATGTTGCCGAGTATCTTGGCGCCGGCTCCGACCAGCACGTTATCGCCGATCTTGGGATGGCGGTCACCCATCTCTTTGCCACTGCCGCCAAGTGTCACCGCGTGGAGGAACGAGCAGTTGTCGCCGACGACAGCCGTCTCGCCCACGACGAAGCCCGTTGCGTGGTCAAGCATGATGCCTTTGCCGAAGGTGGCGGCCGGGTGAATATCGACGCTGAAGATGCGCGAAGACTGGCTTTGCAGGTAGAGCGCGAAATCATAGCGGCGGCTCTTCCAGAGCGCGTGCGCGAAGCGATACGTGACGAGCGCGTGGAAGCCCTTGAAATAGAGCAGCGGATCGAGATAGCGCGTGCAAGCAGGATCTCGGTCGTAGACGGCCTGCAGGTCCGCGCGGAAGATTGCGCCAAGGCCCGGCTGCTCCGTCAGTACGCTTTGGAATGTCTGCGAGATCAAACCGGCATCGACATCGGTGTGATTCAAGCGCTGCGCGAGACGATGGCACACCGCGTCCTCGAGCATCTTATGGCTGAGGATGGTCGCGAATATGAAGCTGCCGAGGGCGGGCTCGGTCTTCATCGCGGCTTCCGCCTCGGCCCGGACCTGCGCCCATATCGGATCGACGATTTGGACCTTCGATGTGGCGGTTGTCTTGGTGCTCGACACGTCTTGCCTCTCAGTCCAATACGAGGTCCTGGCGGGCCGCCGAAGCGTACCGGTCCAAATTAGCAACAGCCGATTAACGCCGGTGTAAACCCCGGTCAATCGATCCTGATCCCTCTCTTATACACTTTCCGGCCTCCGCGTGCATCTGCCGCCCTGGCCCCGGTCCGCAGGCCGTTTTATTGCGGATTTGCTGACCACCCGCCCGGATAGAAGGACTGGCTTAATGGCTGAAGCTGCGGAAACCGCGTCTCCCTCGCTCAAGTTTCGGAAAGAAGGGGCAATCGGGTGGATCACGGCCGATAACCCGGCGCGGATGAACGCGTTGACCGCTGCGATGTGGGAGGCGATACCGCGGGCGATTGGGGAAGCCGTCGCGGACCCTGAGGTCCGGGTCATCATTCTGCGCGGCGCGGGCGACACGGCTTTTTCCGCCGGCGCCGATATTTCGGAATTCGAGAACTCCCGCACCGGTGATGCCGCCAAGATTTATGATGCGTTGAACGATGCCGCCTTCAACGCCATCACCGGCTGCCCCAAGCCCACGATCGCTATGATTCATGGGTTCTGTCTCGGCGGCGGGCTGGGACTTGCTCTGTGCTGCGATATGCGGATCGCGGACGATGCCAGCCAATTCGCCATTCCAGCCGCCAAGCTCGGGCTCGGCTACAACGCCCGCTGGGTCAGGCCTATCCTCGCCGCTGTCCCCGTCTCGCGGGCCAAGGAACTGCTGTTCACTGGACGCCGCTTCCGGTCCGCCGACGCCGAGGCGATGGGTCTCGTCTCGCAACTCATGCCCAAGGCGGAACTCGAGCCCACTGTGCGGGCGCTCGCTGCCGAGATCGCCGCCAACGCGCCTCTGTCGGTCGCGGCTGCCAAGCAGGTGATCGACGAGATCTCCCGCCATCCCGAGAACCCCGATATGGACCGCCTCGATGCTGCCGTGGCCGCGTGCTTCGAGAGCGAAGACTATGCGGAAGGGCGGCGGGCTTTCCTCGAGAAGCGCAAACCCCAGTTCAAGGGCCGATAACGTGAGTGAGCGGATCAATCGGCTGCGGGCCGCCGGATATGTTGCCGCCCTCTGCTTGAGCGCGACCGCCGCTTCGGCCGGCGACAGCAGACTGCTGAACGCGTGCTTCTCGCAAGGCACGCTGGCCGGGGTGCCGGGCGAAGAAGCGGCTCAGAAGGGCAATCACACGTTCGATGCTCCGATCAAGCTCAATGGCTTCACGCAGTCATCGCCCGTGCCCGATGAACTTCGCGGCGCTATTCGCCGTGTCACTCTTCCGCCTGGCGAGAAGAAAATCGCTTTGACGTTCGATCTTTGCGAGCAGCGCGGCGAGATCGCCGGCTATGACGGGCGGATCTTCGATTATCTGCGCCAGCAAGGCGTCAAGGCGACATTCTTTGCCGGCGGCAAGTGGATGGTTTCACATCCCGCGCGCATTCAACAGCTGATGGCCGACCCGCTGTTCGAAATCGGCAATCACACGGAAACACACGCGAACCTGCGCCTCCTGCAGCCTGCTGCCGTCCAGCAGCAGGTGCTCGCTCCGCAAAAGGCCTATGAAGCTGCGCGCGCCCAGCTTTCCTCGCAACAGTGCGTTGCTGAAATACCGGACACGATGGGCAGCATTCCCGAGCAGCCGAAGCTCTTCCGCTTTCCGTATGGCGCTTGCAACGACGCATCGATGAAGGCCGTCAACGATGCCGGGATGCTCGCGATCCAATGGGATGTTGCGACGGGCGATCCCGATCCGCACACTTCGGCGGCGCGCATTGCGCAAGCCATGGTGCTGGAGGCAAAGCCCGGCTCGATCATCGTCAATCATGCCAACGGACGGGGCTGGCACACGTTCGAAGCGTTGATGATCGCCATCCCGAAACTGAAGGCGAAGGGATACGAGTTCGTCACCGTCAGCGAGCTGATGACGATGGGCAAACCCGTGATCACCGCGGAATGCTACGACCGCAAACCGGGCGACACCAATCGCTATGATTCACTCAGTGCGCTTCAGCATCCGCTGAATGCATCAGCGAAGCGCAACACAAAGATCGCACTTGCGCCCTCCTCCTCCCAGAAGCCGTTGTCCAAAGCGAAGACGGCCAAGAAAGCCTCGGCCAAGCCTGTCACAACTGAGCACTGACATGGGCAATGGGGGCACGCCGAATGATTCCACATCGGCTACGACGGTGACATTCGAGCCGATGACGGCGGAGGCGGCGCAAATACTTGCCGAGGCCCTCGCACAGATCGATCCATGGGCCCATTATGCCTATACGGAAGCTCGTCTCGCTGCGGCGTTGTGCGAGGACGAGCCAGGCGCTCAACACTTCCAGATCCGCGTGGAAGGGGCGCTCGCCGGCGCCATGATTATCCGGCGCCGCTGGCTGCGGGGACCTTATCTACAGTTTTTGGGACTTCTGCCCGCCTTCCAACGGCACGGCGTGGGCAGCGCCGCTCTGTCCTGGTTCGAGGGCCAAGCGCGCGATGATGGTGCTCGCAATCTTTGGGTCGCAGCCACCCATTTCAATGTTGCAGCCCAAACTTTTTATGAGCGGCATGGTTTCGTCTGCGTCGCGACCCTTGACGATCTCATTGCCGATGGGACTGCCGAGATCCTTTTCCGCAAGCGGCTCACGCGCGAATAGCGCGCCATCGGGCCCGCCTTCAATTCGTGTTGCTGATGCTTTGATGAGTCGCGAAGGCCTGAAGCGGTACCCGCCGGCGCGCAATCAGCCCTGGCGGCGAATGCAAGCGAAATAATTTTGGATCGTTATTGTGCGGCGCATCTGCGTGCGTCCGCTGTCATCAGCCGGACGCGCACCGATTTTCAGAGAGCGCATTTAACCGCGGTTTTGCGCTGCTTTTCGCGGCATCCCCTTTGGGGCTCGTCTGCAAAGTTGGTCAATCCAGCAGCTACCGAGCCGTTAATTTCGACGTGACCGAGGCTCGCTCGCGGTGCTGAGCCCATCCCGCTTCTGCGACGCAAAATGCTTTTCGCTTGTCACGCCGGTGCGCCGTTGCATAGCTTCACGCCAAGCTTCGAAGAGAGGAGCTCAGACGAATTCCGAAGCCTCGGGAAACGAGGTTCTGGCAAGGCTCTGCAAGTACGGCTTAACACTCTTGCGGTATAATTGTCGTTTGGATTTCGTGAAAACGGGTCGTGCTCGGGACACTTTGAGAGCGACCGTCTGGAGGAAATGCCTGAAACAGTAATCCCACGCGCGATGCTCCAAGGAGCCAACGAGACGGGGGACTATTTCAAGGATGTCTGGCGCGAGCCAAACGACCAATGCGGCGCGGTACCGATGTGGACCGCGCCGATTTTTTTTTGATCAGGCCGCTGCGGCGGAGCTTGTCCGCTCGTAATTGAGAACCGGCGCAAGCCAGCGTTCGGCCTCCTCGACAGTCCAGCCCTTGCGCGCGGCGTAGTCCTCGACCTGGTCGCGCTCGACCTTGCCGACGCCGAAGTAATGGCTTTCGGGATTGGCGAAATACAATCCCGACACGGATGAACCGGGCCACATCGCGTAGCTTTCCGTCAGCTTGATGCCCGTTGTCTTCTCAACGTCCATGAGGCTCCAGATCGTCGCCTTTTCTGTGTGATCGGGCTGCGCGGGATAGCCCGGAGCCGGCCGGATGCCTTGATACTTCTCCAGGATCAGATCTTCGGCCGTCAGCTTCTCGCTCTTGGCATAGCCCCAGAGCTCCTTGCGGACCTTCTCGTGCATCGCCTCGGCAAAGGCTTCCGCGAGGCGATCGCACAAAGCTTTCGCCATGATGCGATTGTAGTCGTCGGTCTTCTTGATGTGCCGTTCGATGGCTTCTTCTTCGCCAAGGCCCGTCGTCACTGCGAAACCGCCGATGTAATCGGCCACACCGGTTTCCTTCGGGGCAATGAAATCGGCAAGCGCCGTGTGCGCGCGGTTCCGCGATGGATCGCGGGCGATCTGCTGGCGCAGCGTGTGCAGCATCGCGATTTCTTCCGACCGCGCATCATCCTCATAGAGCGCGATGTCGTCACCGATGCTATTTGCCGGCCAGAATCCCACGACCGCGGACGCCCGAACCCACTTCTCGGTCACCATGCGCTTCAGCAGCGCCTGCGCGTCATCGAAGAGCTTCTTGGCTTCCGAGCCCACCTTGTTGTCGGTCAAGATCTGCGGGTAGCGGCCCGTCAGTTCCCATGTCTGGAAGAAAGGCGTCCAATCGATATAGGGGACGAGCGAAGCAAGATCGTAATTCGCGAAACTGCGCGCGCCGAGGAAGCTCGGCTTGACGGGCTTGAAGGCCTGCCAGTCGACGTTGAACTTGTTGTCGCGTGCTGACTTCAGCGTGATGCGCTGCTTGCGCGCTTCGTTGGCCAGATGCGTCTCGCGGACTTTGGCGTATTCCGCCTTGATGTCCTGAACATAGGCGGCCTTATCGGTGTCGGACAGCAGCTTCGAGACGACGCCGACGGCGCGGCTGGCGTCCAGAACGTAGACGGCCTGTCCGCGGTTGTAGTTCGGATTGATTTTGACCGCCGTGTGCACCTTGCTCGTCGTCGCGCCGCCGATCAGCAGCGGCATCGAGAAGCCTTCGCGCTCCATCTCGGCAGCAACGAAACACATCTCGTCGAGCGACGGCGTGATGAGCCCGGAGAGGCCAATCATATCGACCTTTTCCTTCTTCGCCGTTTCGAGGATTTTTGCGGCGGGCACCATGACGCCGAGGTCGATGACCTCGTAGTTGTTGCACTGAAGGACAACGCCGACGATGTTCTTGCCGATGTCGTGCACGTCGCCTTTCACGGTCGCCATCAGAATTTTGCCGGCGGCGGGCTTCTCGTCGAGGCCGGACAGTTTCTTCTCGGCTTCGAGGTACGGCTGCAGATAGGCAACCGCCTGCTTCATCACGCGCGCCGATTTCACGACTTGGGGCAAGAACATCTTGCCGGCGCCGAAGAGGTCGCCGACGACGTTCATGCCGGCCATCAGCGGGCCCTCGATGACGTGCAGCGGCTTTTCGGCCTTGCCGCGGGCTTCTTCCGTATCGGCCTCGATGAAGTCAGTAATGCCGTGAACGAGCGCATGGGTGAGACGCGCTTCAACGGGCGCCTCGCGCCAGGAGAGATCCTTTTCCTTCGCCTTCTGGCCGCTGCCATCGCCTTTGAATTTGGGCGCTGCTTCGAGCAAGCGGTCGGTCGCGTCGGGACGGCGATTGAGGATTACGTCTTCGCAGAGATCGCGCAACTCGGCCGGTATGTCGTCATAGAGCGCAAGCTGACCGGCGTTGACAATGCCCATGTCCATCCCGGCGCGAATGGCGTGGTAGAGGAACACCGAATGCATCGCTTCGCGCACCGGCTCGTTGCCGCGGAAGGCGAATGACAGGTTCGAGACGCCGCCTGAAATGTGAGCGAGCGGCATCTTCTCCTTGATCTGGCGCGCCGCCTCGATGAAGGCGATGCCGTAGCCGTTGTGCTCTTCGATGCCGGTCGCGACAGCGAAGATATTCGGATCGAAGATGATGTCTTCCGGCGGGAAGCCGACCTTCTCGGTCAAAAGCTTGTAGGCGCGCTCGCAGATCGCGACCTTGCGTTCGGTCGTGTCGGCTTGGCCTTCCTCGTCGAAAGCCATGACAACGACGGCGGCGCCGTAGCGCAGGATTTTGCGCGCATGTTCGAGGAACGGCCCCTCGCCTTCCTTCATCGAGATCGAGTTGACGATCGGCTTGCCCTGCACGCACTTCAGGCCCGCTTCGATGACGCTCCACTTCGAGCTGTCGATCATGATCGGCACGCGGCTGATGTCAGGCTCGGAGGCAATGAGATTGAGGAACGTCGTCATCGCCCGCTCGGAATCGAGCAGGCCTTCGTCCATGTTGACGTCGATGATCTGCGCGCCGGCTTCCACCTGCTGACGGGCAACGGCCAGCGCGCCCGCGTAGTCGTTCTGCTCGATCAGCTTGCGGAACTTGGCTGAACCCGTGACGTTCGTGCGCTCGCCAATGTTGATGAAAGACTGCGCGGCGTTTGCTGTGGTCATTGTGCTTACTTCACCCATGGACGAACGGTTCGAGGCCTGAGAGGCGCAGGCGCGGTTCCTGCTTTGGTAGTGCACGCGGCTTATAGGATTTCGCGTGGCTCGCAATGTGGGCGATGTGGTCCGGCGTCGAACCGCAGCAACCGCCAACAATGTTGATCAAGCCATCGGCGAGCCACGGCTCAACCTTGCACGCCATCTCGTGCGGATTTTCATCGTACTCGCCCATGGCGTTGGGAAGACCCGCATTCGGATAGGCCGAGATGCGCACGTCGGCCACGTGCGAAAGCTCGGCGATGTAGGGCCGCATCAACTCGGCACCCAGCGCGCAGTTGAGACCGATCGAGAACGGCCTCAGGTGCCGCATCGAGTACCAGAAGGCTTCCGCCGTCTGGCCCGAGAGCGTGCGGCCGGAGCGATCGGTGATCGTGCCGGAAATCATGATCGGCAGCTCGAGATCTTTCTCTTCGAACACCTCCAGGGTCGCAAAGCCCGCGGCCTTGGCATTCAAGGTGTCAAAGATCGTCTCGATGAGGATGATATCGGAGCCGCCGTCGATCAGCCCCGTCACCTGCTCCTTATAGGCGTCGCGCAGTTCATCGAAGCTGACGTTGCGATAGCCGGGATTGTTGACGTCGGGCGAGATCGATGCGGTGCGGTTGGTCGGCCCGACGGCGCCAGCAACGAAGCGCGGCTTCTCCGGCTCTTTCTTCGTCCACGCATCGGCGGCGCGACGCGCGAGCTTCGCGGCTTCGACGTTCATCTCATAGGAGAGCTCTTCCATGTGATAGTCGGCCATGGAAATGCGCTGCGCATTGAACGTGTTCGTCTCGATGATGTCGGCGCCCGCGCGCAGATACTTGCCGTGGATCTCTTCAATGATGTCGGGCTGCGTCAGAACGAGAAGATCGTTGTTGCCCTTGATGTCCTTGGAATGATCAGCGAAGCGCTCGCCGCGATAATGGTTCTCGCCGAGCTTGTATTGCTGGATCATCGTGCCCATAGCGCCGTCGATGATCAGGATGCGTTCGCTTGCAGCCTTTTCCAGCGCGGCCCAACTTGCTTTGCGTCTCATGTTACCTCGTTCTTTTGAATGGTTCAGGCCGCGTCGGCGTTCGCGGGTCTCGCTGCGCGCAAGCCCAAGAGGTGGCAGATTGCGTAGACGAGATCGGCGCGGTTCAACGTGTAAAAGTGGAATTTCTTGATGCCCTCGTCCACGAGGTCCATCACCTGCTCGGTCGCAACGGCGGCACCGACCAGCTGCGAGGTTGCGCTGTCGGCTTCTAGGCCTTCGAAGCGGCGGGCGAGCCATGACGGCACGCTGGCGCCTGCGCGCGTGGCAAAGCCCGCGACCTGCTTGAAGTTATGAATGGGCACGATGCCAGGAGAAATCGGCACCCAGATGCCGGCTGCGCGCGCGCGCTCGAGGAAGCGAAGGAAATACGCGTTGTCGAAGCCAAACTGCGTGATGATGCGATCGGCTCCCGCATCGACCTTGGCTTTGAGGTTTTCGAGATCGGCCTCAAGCGACGGGCTTTCGGGGTGCTTCTCGGGATAGCCTGCCACCGAAATCTCGAAGTCGGCAATGCGCTTCAAGCCGGCAACGAGATCGGCTGCATTCTTATAACCGCCGGGGAACGGCTCATACTTCGCGCCGGTGCCTTGCGCAGGGTCGCCGCGCAGAGCCACGATGTGGCGAACGCCTTCGTCCCAATAGGTCTTTGCAACCGCATCCACTTCTTCCTTCGTGGCGTCCACGCAGGTGAGATGGGCGGCAGGCTTTAGCGGCGTCTCTTTGAGTAGACGTGTCACGGTCGCGTGGGTACGTTCACGCGTCGAGCCGCCGGCGCCGTAGGTCACGGAGACGAATTCAGGGCCGAGCGGCGCAAGGCGCGTGATCGAGGACCACAGCGTCTCTTCCATCTTCTCGGTCTTCGGTGGGAAAAACTCGAAGCTGACGAGGATGTCGCCCGATCCCAGCAGTTTGCTTTTGCGTTCTTGTGCCATCAATTTGCCCCCTCGCGCACGTCCTCGATGGGTGCGCCTGTTCTTGCGACCGGTGCCTGCGCCGTGGGGCGTTCCGCCAGCCAGACCGTTACGGTCAGAATTTCTTCGCGATCATCGTCTTTCGGCGTCAGGTCTTCGGTCGATTTCGGAACGAGACCGGCGTCGGTCATCCAGCTTGCGACCTGCTCGTGGGCGAAGCCCAGGCGCTCATGTGCTTCGCGTGTTCGCAAGAACTCCAAGTCGTGCGGCGCGAAATCGATGATCAGGAGCTTGCCGCCGGGTGCCAACACGCGTGCGGCTTCGCGGATCGCGAGCGCAGGATCCGAGAGAAAATGCAGAACCTGATGCATGACGACGACATCGGCCTGCCGGTCCGCGAGCGACAGCGAATAGATATCGCCATGGCGCACCTGTGCGTTCAGGCAGCCCTTCGATTTGAGATTGGCGTTGGCGTAGTTGAGCATCGCCTGGTTGACGTCGAGGCCCAGGCCGCGCGTGAACCGGTCAGCGAAGAGTTCGAGCGTGCGGCCCGTGCCGGTTCCGAGATCAACGAACAATCCGAACGGCCCCTCACCGATCGCGCGGCGCATTGCGGCTTCGACTTCGTTCTCGTCGACATGGAGCGTGCGGATGCGGTCCCAATCGGCGGCGTGCTGTTCGAAGAAGGCTTGCGCTGCAGCCTCGCGCTCGCGTTTCAAGGCTTCGGCGCGTTCACGGTCGCGGCGGACGGAGGATTCGGCGGGATCAACCTCGGCTACTAGGCGCAGAGCCAAGCGGCCACCCGGCTGGCGGTCGGAGATATGGAAGTAGACCCAGCTGCCGTCCCTAAAGCGTTCGATCAGGCCAGCCTCGCAGAGCAGCTTCAGGTGGCGGCTGATCCGCGGCTGGCTCTGGCCTAGGATCAGGGTCAAATCCTTGACGTTGAGCTCGCCAGCCGCGAGGAGAAGCAAAATGCGCAGACGCGTCGGCTCCGCCGCGGCTTTGAGCGCGGAGACGAGATCGGCTGTTCGCATTTCGGGTGTTCGATGCATGCGCTGGAACATATAAAGATATGTTTATGTGTCAAGTGGCAGCAGTGCAGTTGTGCATTGCCAGTGTGGCACGCGCGTTAACCCTGCCTTAGTTTGCCCGCTGTAGCCTTCGCCATCGTTTCGCGCGGTGAGTTCGGCATGCACGCTCAGAGTTCTGGTAACATTGTTGTTTCAGGTTCGCCTTCCGGCTTTCCTATTACTCTCCGGCAGACCAACGCGATGCTGAGAGAAATTCCTGGTCTCGCTCTCCTGGGAACGCTCGCCGCCTTCATCATCGCCCCGCAACTGGGGCTTGCAATCTATGCCGTCGCCTCTCCGGACGTCCGAAGCGCAATGGCTGCCCAGCCCACAATCGCGATCGAGCTTGTGCTTGCTCTCGCCTTCTGGGCCGGCCTCGTCGTCTGGCCGATGCGGTCGCTGCTTCTCGCCCTATTTTCGGACCGGTTCGTCGATATCCGCGACGGCGAGGTTCAGGTGGTGGACAGAAACCTTTTTTCGAAGACGCGCTGGCAGCTGCCGCTGGAAGCCTACGAGGGCATCGCCGTACGCGTCAGATCCTCGATCTCCGGCGCGCGCCAGGAGGCGGTCCTGATGCATTCCGATCGTAGCCGCAGCATCATTTTGAGGAGTGCTGAGCACATCGGCCGCGGAGAACTCGAGGAACTTAGCCGCTTGCTGGGCCTCCCTTATGCGATGCCGGAGCTTCCTTTCCGCTTCGCCGGTGAGGTCTCATCGCGAGAAAATCCTGTGGCCGCGTAGCCATTCGGCATCGTTTTGACGAGATTGTTGCCTCTCTAACGCGAAGTGAGGCTTGTTTCGAAGCAGTGAGGGCGGCAGAGTCAAATCAGGCCACCTGCCGCTTCGGTTTATCAGGGGACGATTATGCGAAGGTTAGACATGGGGTGGGCATTTTCTCGGATCAGCTCCGCGGCTTGCCTCGCTGTTTTTGCAGCATGCTTTGCCGTCATTTCGGCTGGTGGAGCCCGCGCGGAATCGCCTGCTGTCTACATGCAGCGCGTGCAGAACGAACTGATGGTCGCGCAGAAGTCCGGTGGCGTGGCGCAGTTCGCGCAAGTGCTTCGCTCGCACATGGACGTGCCCAGCATCGGCTTGACGGCTCTCGGGCCCCACGCCCGCACGCTGCCCAAGTCCGAGCGGCCGGCCTACTACAACGGCATGATCAACTTCATCGCCAAATACGCGGCGAAGGAAGCGCCGAAGTACATGGTCAGAAGCGCCGTGGTCACAGGCCAGGGCCCGGGCGATCATGGCGGCACGAACGTTGATACCCGGATCACGCTGGTCTCCGGCGAAAGCTACGACATCCGCTGGCTCGTCATGAAATCGGGCTCGACCTACAAGGTCCGTGACGCGCAAGTGGTCGGGTTCTGGATGACGGCATTCCTGGACGACCTTTTCCAGAACTACATCAGTGAGAACGGCAATAATCCCCGTGCCCTCGTTCTGGCTCTGAGCAGGTAAGCGTGGCGTTCGGGGCACGCTTGCCCCGCCACCCGTTCTGCTCCGTGCACTTGCCATTCAAAGGTCTCAATCCGCCTCCAATTGCCCGATGCCCGTGAGTTTTTGACAAAGCGCCGCACCCGTGGTCCTTGTCGAGCAAGAACGAGCAAATTTGACGCGCATTCGATAAGATCCGTGCGCGATCTGTTCGGGGTGGGGAGTGGAGAAGACCATGATGTCTCTGAAGTTGCGTTTGGCGCTTGCAATTGCGCTTGCTCTTGGCGCCGGCGTTGCACTGCAGACGGTGCCGGGTTCGGCGCAAGATCAACAGCAGCCCCCGGCAGAATCCGATCAGGCCGCACCTGCTGACGGCGGCGCTGCCGATAGCGCCGGGGCCTCGGAAGCGCAGCCCTCCACTGAGCAGCCGGCCGACGATGGCGCGGCGCCTAACTCCGAGCCTGCACAGGATGGTGGATCATCCCTCACGGAATCTCCGGCCGCTCCCGCAGAAGCGCCCGCCCCTGATTCCGCCGATGTTGCGCCCGTGGCGCCGGAAGCCCCCGCAGCTGCCGCGACAGCGGTCTCAGCCAGTGAGCTGAAGATCGGCGCCGCCGTTTACGGCGCCGACGGCGCAAAGATCGGTGAGGTCAACGGCGTCAAGTCCGACGATGCCGGTAAGGTGCAGGAAATTCTTGTCACCGACGGCGTCGCTGCCGGCATCAATGCCAAAGTCTTTGCGATTTCCGCCGACAAAATCGCGAGCGTCAACGACGGCGTGAAGCTGTCGCTCAGCGCGGAAGAAACGCGGAAGCTCCCGATCATCGATAACAGCAGCGGCTGATCGACGATCGGGAACTGAAGCTTCAGAACTATCGCTCGAAGCGCTTGAACTTGATCCGGTGCGGCTCGACCGCCTGATCACCGAGACGGCGCTTCTTGTCTTCTTCGTAGTCCGCGAAGTTGCCCTCGAACCATTCGACGTGGCTGTCGCCTTCGAATGCGAGAATGTGCGTCGCGAGACGGTCGAGGAAGAAGCGGTCATGCGAGATGACCACGGCGCAGCCGGGGAAGTCTTCGAGTGCTGCTTCGAGTGCGCTGAGCGTCTCGGTGTCGAGATCGTTCGTCGGCTCGTCGAGCAGCAACAGGTTGCCGCCTTCCTTCAGGAGCTTTGCGAGGTGCACGCGGTTGCGTTCACCGCCCGACAGCATGCCGACCTTCTTCTGCTGATCGGCGCCCTTGAAGTTGAACCAACCGCAATAGGCGCGGCTCGGGACTTCCTTCTTGCCGCCCAGCAGCATCTGGTCGAGGCCGCCTGAGATCTCTTCCCAGACCGTCTTCTTGTCGTCGAGATGGGCGCGGGACTGATCGACGTAGGCGATCTTGACCGTATCGCCGAGGCGGATCGTGCCTTTGTCGGGCTTTTCGATGCCCGTCAGCATCTTGAACAACGTCGTCTTACCGGCGCCGTTCGGGCCGATGACGCCGACAATGCCACCCGGCGGAAGCTTGAACGAAAGATCGTCGATCAGCAGACGGTCGCCGAACGCTTTGGTCAGGCCTTCCGCTTCGATGACGACGCCACCGAGACGCGGCCCGGTTGCGATCTGGATCGATGCGCGGCCGGTCTCCTCGCGGCTCGCCTCGTCGGCCAGTTTCTCGTAGGCCGTGATACGCGCCTTCGACTTCGCCTGACGGGCTTTCGGCGATGAGCGGATCCATTCGAGTTCGCGGGAGAGAGCCTTCTGCTTGCCCTCCTCCTGCGCCTTCTCGACAGCTTCGCGCTTGGCCTTCTGTTCGAGCCAGCTCGAATAGTTGCCCTTATACGGCACACCCTGGCCGCGATCGAGTTCGAGCGTCCACTCGGTGATGTTATCGAGGAAGTAGCGGTCGTGCGTCACGAGGATGACGCAGCCCGTGTATTCCTTCAGATAGCGCTCGAGCCAGGCCACGCTCTCGGCGTCCAAATGGTTGGTCGGCTCGTCAAGAAGCAGAATGTCAGGCTTCGACAGCAAAAGCTTCGTCAGCGCCACGCGGCGCTTCTCACCGCCCGAGAGCTTCGTGACGTCGGAATCACCCGGGGGGGAGCGCAATGCATCGAGCGCCTGCTCCACCTGCGCGTCCAGATCCCAGAGGTCCTGGGCATCGATCTGGTCCTGGAGTGCCGTCATCTCGTCGGCGGTCTCCTCGGAGTAGTTGGCGGCGATTTCGTTGTAGCGGTCGAGGATGGCCTTCTTCTCGGCCACGCCTTCCATCGCATTGCCGAGAACGTCCTTATTGGGATCGAGCTCGGGTTCCTGCGGCAGGTAGCCGACCTTAATGCCGTCCGCGGGGCGCGCCTCGCCCGTAAAATCGTCGATGCGGCCGGCCATGATCTTCAGAAGCGTCGATTTACCGGCGCCGTTGAGCCCGACCACGCCAATCTTTGCGCCGGGCAGGAAGGACAGGGAGACGTCCTTCAGCACCTGCTTTCCACCCGGATAGGTCTTGGAAAGCTTATGCATATGATAAACGTACTGGTGTGCGGCCATGCTCGGCGCCTCGTTCGGAATAAAGTTTAGGGATTGGGGCCCTTCCTACCCCATTGCGGCGCTGTCCTCAATTGCATCATTGCGCCCATGTGCGACGTGCCGCGCCCGCAGGTTGCCGCGCGTTGCCCGTCACCAGGCAGGGTTTTTGACGCCGGTGAAGAAGTAAACGCCGAGGCCGATGGTGAAGGCGAACCATCCCCAGATGACGTGCTCCACATAGACCGGCCAGAAGGTTCTCGTGCGTTCGTAGCGCCAGGCCAGCAGCAGTCCGATGACGAACGTTCCGCCGACGGCGATCCAGTTCCGGAAGAGGATGTGTGCGAATCCGAAGGCCAGCGCGTTGACGAAGATCAAGGTCCAGCGCGAGCGAAACAATGATCCGTAGCGGTGGAAGAAGAAGACCCTGTAGGCGAACTCCTGCGCGAGCACGGACGTGAACGGATAAAGCGTCATGATCTTCAACCAGAGCCCCGGGCGCTCGGCGGCGAGCGCGAAGAGCCTGTCGGGCATCACCACTGCGACCAGCGAACCGATGAGTGCGCTGCCGATGGCGAACGTGCCCAAAATCGAGAGCGCAACGGGTCCTGAAATTGCGCCGCTGATTTCCTTTTTCAGGCTGAAGGTGCGATCGTAATAAAGGAAGACAACGAAACCGATGAGCACCGGCGGCAGGGCGTAGAACAGCGGGATGCGGTAGTCGAAGACGGCAATCCGCATCAGCAGCGGAAGGCCCACGAAGAGCACGACGAGTTCTGCCCAAAGGTGCAGCCGGCGGCGGCGGTCCGGATGAATGACATCGAACGGCTGCGCGAGCGTGCCGCCGGCGCGCAGATCGGCTGAACCGCAGACCACGTCTTTCGGCGAGAAGCCCTTTGTCATCTGCGCCCGTCCCTCGCCTTCTCTCTTTTCAAATCTTCGCTTTGACCAGACCCGGCAGCAGTTCGGCCCGCTTTCGCCAGCGCCTTTTGATTTCGGCGGCGATAACCTCAGCCGAGTGCAGCGGCTCATAGCTCCACGACGGCAGCGGCTCGCCGGGCGGCGGCAATGGGCGCGTCGCCCCATAGGACGCAATGCCCGCATGGAACCGATCGAACTTCGCGCTTCCACCCGTCGGCGTGAAAACGAAGATCGGGCGGCCTGTCGCGGCCGCCTCACAGATCATGCTGACGCTATCGGCCGTGATCACGAACTTGTCCGCATGGGCAATGAAATCTGGATAAGGGTTCTGCCCCTTCCCATCCCAGAAGAAGGCGCGCTCGCCCGCGGCTGAGGCCCTGATGCGCGCCGCGAGATGTTCTGGCGTGCGGCGCGAGGTGGTGACCATCAGGCCTGCACCACTATCCGCCAACCGGCCGAGCGTTTCGACCAGCCGCGTCTCATCCGCAGAGGAATACCGGTAGTCGCCGTTGGGGCCACCAATCAGACAGGCGATACGCGGGCGTGGCAAGGCGGCGACATCGGGATGCGCGTTGGCGTGCAGTGCGCGGAGACGTGCGGACGAATACCGATGCGGCGCGGTCAACGTCGAGATGACGTTCGGACCCCGACGCTTATCGTGCGCCGGCACCCATATAAGGTCGGCACTGTTCGCCCCCGTGCGGGGATCCATCAGGATGACGGTGTAGGTCTCGAGCCCCGCCCGGCGTCTTAGCGCGCGGATGTAGGGGATGGTGGTCCGGCCCGTTGCGAATGCAAACGTCGGCCACGGCGGATCGAGCAGCCTCGCCCCATCGGGACCGCTGGTGGGAAGCGGACCCCAGGGCGCCATCAACTTGTAGATGCCGGTGAGATCAACCCGCTTGATTTCAGGCGTCAGGCCGAGGGCTTCGACCACGCCCAACGCCTGCGCATCGTGACCCGCCTTCCCGTCAGAGAAGATCCAGGCGGTCTGGCCCTGAAAGTGGGCCGGGAATTGGTCAGTACGGGTCATGGTTGAACTTTAGCTTCTCACCGGGGCAATCATTGGGATTGAGGGCGCTCCATTGAAGACATAAGCGAAACTTCGTACGGGAACTTGCATTCCTGTTATGACTTAGGTCTTCCCTGCAGCGGCGCGGCCCATGGCAATCGAACTCGACGAAACCGACTGGCGGATCCTCCGCGAGCTGCAAGCCGACGGGCGTATGACCAATATCGCTCTCGCCAACCGCATTGGCTTGTCGCCGCCGCCGTGCCTTCGCCGCGTGCGGGCGCTGGAGGAAGCCGGCCTCATCACAAGCTATACTGCCTTGGTCGATGAGGTAAGGCTTGGATACGCGTTGACTGCTTTTGCCATGGTTCGGCTACACAATCAGGCAGAATCCGATCTACGTGCCTTCGAAAACCGGATTCTCAGCTGGCCCCTCGTCCGAGAGGCCTACATGCTCTCGGGCGAAAGCGACTTTATGCTCAAGTGCATCGCCCGCGATCTGCAGAGGTTTCAGGGCTTCGTGCTCGATGAGCTGACGGCAGCGCCCAACGTCGCCAGCGTCAAGACGTATCTGACGATCCGCCGGGCGAAGCGGGATCCGGGCGTGCCGATCAGCATGGAAGGCCCGGAGGGAACTTAAGCAACGGACCTCACACGGGAGGGTCGATGGCAACCTACTCTGCTTTGGCGAAGCGGCTGGTCAGGACGGCCGCCATATCAGCTGCGAGCCTGACGAGCGCGAGCGCCGCCACCTCGGACGATCTTTACAATCGCTATTTCGCCAACGTGCTCGATGGCGCGCCGTGCTTCGCGCGAACGTATGATGAGGCGTTTCTGGGAGAGCATCCCTCCCACACGGTTCGCAAGATCGAGATCGACCTTGCCAAGAAGAATGCGGACGGGATGCCGAACTCGTCTGACCGCTTCGAGATCGGCTTTGGTCTCATGCTGAGATCTGCGCCTGACTGGTATGGCGAGGCGGCGACGTGCAAGACCAATGACGCGGACTTCGAGTGCTTCCTCAAAGGCGACGGCGGGATCTTTCGCCTGCTGCCGCAGAGCGGTGGCGGTTTGCGCTTGGAGACCAGCGAGGAAGGCATTGCGATCGAAGGGGGCGCGGGGGAAGTCCAAATCGCCGGCAAAGGGGACGATGAGGACCGCACCTTCGACCTTGTTCAGTCGAAGGTGGAATGCCAGTCGGCGTCAGCCTATTTCGAGGGCAGCAACAACGATTGAACGGCGAAGCCAGGATGGGGCCGATCAGCCCCAGTTCACCTTCAGGACTTCGAGCGTCCGCGTTCCCTTGGGCGTCGTAACATCGACGCTTTCGCCCTTCGATTTGCCGATCAGGGCTCGCGCGATGGGGGAGGAAATGGAGATCTTGCGCGCGCGCAGGTCGGCTTCCGTGTCGCCAACGATGGTGTAGGTGACCTCTTCGCCGGAATCTTCGTCCTGCAGCGTCACCGTCGCGCCGAACTTGATCGTTTCGCCGGAAAGCTTCGATGTGTCGATGATCTCGGCGCGGTTGATCTTGTCTTCGATCTCGGCGACGCGCGCCTCGTTCAGGCCCTGCTGTTCCTTGGCGGCATGGTATTCGGCGTTTTCCGACAGGTCGCCATGGGCGCGCGCCTCGGAGATGGCCGCGATGATGCGCGGACGTTCGACAGCCTTCAGGCGGTGCAGTTCGGCCTCGAGGTTTTTGAAACCCTCAAGCGTGATCGGCATCCGTTCCATCATCGTCTCCAAAGCTCCTGAACGGCTCAATCGTTGCGTGGGACAGGCCCAACACACGGTAACAGTAAGGCTGGCAAGTCGGAAAGCAGTGTAGGCGGCCGCGCCTTACGACACGCTCCAGACACCGATGAAAGGCTTAGCGATGGGCGAAAGCCTGCAACGGAGCCACTTCCAGCGTGTCCGATGCTAACGCTTTAATGGCCCGTGTAACCGCTACTGCCCCCGCCAACGTTGTATAATAGGGGATGTGGTGAAGCAAGGCCGTGCGTCGTATGTCCTTGCTGTCGCTGAGGGCTTTAGAACCCTCGGTTGTGTTGAAAACAAGGTGAATATCACCGTTCTTCATTGCATCCACAATGTGCGGACGGCCTTCCAGAACCTTGTTTATGGCATCACACTGAATGTTGTTGGCTTCCAGGAACCGCTTCGTTCCGCGCGTGGCCACGACCTTGAAGCCCATCGCGGCGAGCTCGCGGACCGGGGTGACAATGCGAGCCTTGTCGCTTTCCTTCACCGACACGAACACCGTGCCCCCTGACGGCAGCTTCTGGCCGGCGCCGAGCTGGCTCTTGCCGAACGCCATCGCGAAATCGCGGTCGATACCCATGACCTCGCCGGTCGAGCGCATTTCCGGTCCAAGAACCGGATCGACACCCAGGAAACGGGCGAACGGGAACACGGCTTCCTTGACAGCGATGTGCTTATAGTCGGGCTTTTTCAGCTTGAAATCAGCAAGCGGTTTGCCGGCCATGACTTGCGCTGCGATCGAGGCGATCGGCAGGCCGATGACCTTGGCGACGAATGGCACCGTACGCGATGCACGCGGATTGACTTCGAGGATGAAGACCTGCTCGTCCTTGATCGCGAACTGAACGTTCATCAGTCCGACGACGCCAAGGGCGAGAGCCAGCTCACGCGTCTGCCGCTCGAGTTCGGCGATCATGGCCGGCGACAACGAGTGCGGTGGCAGCGAGCAGGCGCTGTCACCGGAGTGAATACCCGCTTCCTCGATATGCTCCATGATGCCCGCAACGAACGTGTCCTTGCCATCCGACAGGCAGTCGACGTCAACCTCGACTGCATCCGTCAGATAGCTGTCGATCAGCAGCGGGCGCTTATCCGAGACGACCAGTTCGGAGGGCTTATCGAGCGTCGCGGACAGGCGGGCGACATAACGGTCCACCTCTGCTCCATCATGGACGATCTCCATGCCGCGTCCGCCCAGAACGTAGGACGGGCGGATGACGACCGGATACCCGATCTGATCGGCAATCCCGCGCGCTTCGGCGGGAGCCTTGGCGATGCCGCTCTTGGGCTGCGTCAGGCCGAGCTTGTCGATCAGCGCTTTGAAGCGATCGCGATCTTCGGCGAGGTCGATGGCGTCGGGAGAGGTTCCAAGGATCGGAACGCCGGCTTCTTCCAAAGCGCTCGCGAGCTTCAGCGGCGTCTGTCCGCCGAACTGCACGATGACGCCCTTGAGCGTGCCCTTCGTGCTTTCGACGCGGATGACTTCGAGAACGTCCTCGGCCGTCAACGGCTCGAAGAAGAGGCGATCCGACGTATCGTAGTCGGTCGAGACCGTCTCCGGGTTGCAATTGATCATGATCGTCTCGAACCCTGCTGCCGTCAGCGCAAAGCACGCGTGGCAGCAGCAGTAGTCGAACTCGATGCCCTGGCCGATGCGGTTGGGTCCGCCGCCTAGGATGATGATCTTGTTCTTATCCGTTGGATCGGCTTCGCAGACGGGATCGCCGCTGAGGCCCGTCTCGTAGGTCGAATACATGTAGGCGGTGGGAGATGCGAATTCCGCAGCACACGTATCAATGCGCTTGAAGACGGGTTCTACGCCTAGCGCCTTGCGGACCGCGCGGACGTCCGCTTCCGTCGTCTTCGCGAGCTTGGCGAGACGCGCATCCGAGAAGCCTTGCGCTTTGAGCCAGCGCAGCTGCGATGACGATTTCGGCAGACCGTGCGCGATGACGCGGGCTTCCGTATCGACGATGCCTTTGATCTCGGTCAGGAACCAAGGGTCGATTTTGCAATACTGATGAATTTCATCGAGTGAGAAGCCCAAGCGGAATGCCTGCGCGACTTTCAGGATGCGGTCGTTGGTCGGGCGCGAGACAGCGGCGCGGACGACGTTCTTGTCGTCCCCCTGCCCCAGACCATCTAGCTGCACATCATCAAAACCGGTGAGGCCCGTCTCCATCGAGCGCAGCGCTTTCTGCATGCTCTCGGCGAACGTCCGGCCGATCGCCATCGCTTCGCCCACGGATTTCATGGACGTGGTGAGCGTCGTATCGGCGCCGGGGAATTTTTCGAAGGCGAAGCGCGGGATCTTCGTGACGACGTAATCGATCGTCGGCTCGAAGGATGCGGGCGTGGCGCCGCCGGTGATGTCGTTTTGAATTTCGTCGAGCGTGTAGCCAACGGCGAGCTTGGCCGCGACTTTTGCAATCGGGAAGCCGGTCGCTTTCGAGGCAAGCGCTGACGACCGCGACACGCGCGGGTTCATCTCGATGACGATCAGACGGCCGTCAGCGGGATTGACGGCGAACTGGACGTTCGAGCCGCCGGTTTCGACACCGATCTCGCGCAGCACCGCGATCGAGGCGTCACGCATGATCTGATATTCTTTATCGGTCAGCGTCAGCGCCGGGGCGACCGTGATGCTGTCGCCCGTGTGCACGCCCATCGGATCGATGTTCTCGATCGAACAGATGATGATGCAGTTGTCCGCCTTATCGCGGACGACCTCCATCTCGTATTCTTTCCAGCCGAGAACGCTCTCCTCGACGAGGACTTGCGACGTCGGCGAGGCATCGAGACCGCGATCGATGATCTCGAAATATTCTTCGCGATTGTAGGCAATGCCGCCGCCCGTTCCGCCGAGCGTGAACGACGGGCGGATGATTGCCGGAAGGCCGACATGCTCGAGCGCGGCTGCTGCTTCGTCGCGCGAATTGACGAGCGAGGAGCGCGGCGTCTCGAGCCCGATCTTGCGCATCGCTTCGCGGAAGAGCTCGCGGTCCTCGGCCTTGTCGATGGCTTCAGCCTTGGCGCCTATCAGTTCGACGCCATAATTGTTCAGGATGCCCTGCTTGTGGAGTGCGAGCGCCGTGTTGAGAGCCGTCTGGCCGCCCATCGTCGGAAGGATCGCGTCGGGGCGCTCCTTGGCGATGATCTTGGCCACAACTTCCGGGGTGATCGGCTCGACGTAGGTCGCATCCGCGAGGTCGGGGTCGGTCATGATCGTCGCGGGATTGGAATTGACGAGGATGATCCGGTAGCCCTCTTCCCTCAGTGCCTTGCAGGCCTGAGTGCCCGAATAGTCGAACTCGCACGCTTGGCCGATGACGATCGGGCCTGCGCCGATAATGAGGATCGAGTTGATGTCTGTACGTTTTGGCATTCGGCGCACGGATTTGGCCGAGGCTCGCGAAATACGCGGTCGGCTCAGGATTGGATCAGAGGTCGGGCTAAGGGGGCCTTATAGGCAATGGCTCGCGCGGGGGAAACCCCGAAAATATTTCGTGCGATCCTTCTTCGCGGGCAAAGGTGTTTATCCCTTTTTCACGTTGTCACATTCTGGCGCATCAGTACTTGGAAGAAAGATGGTCAGGAGGCCCAGGAAAGGCAAGTACGAGCAGACCTGATAGACATAGTCTATCCCCCGGGCGTCGGCGACGATGCCCAGAACGGCGGCTCCGATGCCGGCCATGCCGAAAGCAAAGCCGAAAAAGATGCCGGCGATCATGCCGACCCGGCCGGGCACGAGTTCTTGCGCGAAGACGAGGATCGCGGGGAACGCGGAGGACAGGATGAGGCCAATCACCACAGAAAGCGCGATGGTCCAGTTCAGATCCGCATAGGGCAGCGGCAGCGTGAACGGCAGGCAGCCGAGAATCGAGAACCAGATGACCTTCTTGGCGCCGAATCGGTCACCGATGAGACCGCCGAGGATGGTGCCCGCTGCCGACGCACCAAGGAAGGCAAACAGCATCAGCTGCGAGGTCTGGACGGACACGTCGAAGCGATGGATCGCATAAAACGTGTAGTAGCTCGTGATGCTCGCCAGGTAGATGTTTTTGGTGAAGACCAGCAAAGCGAGAATCGCAAGCGCCACGGCTGTCCTGCGCGGCGAATGCATGAGGGTGACGGTGCGCACCTGATTGACGGGTTTGCCGCGCGCGGTTGATGCCCACTGGCCGACCTTCCACAGCACCGCCATACCGACGAGCGCGACCGCGCCGAACCAGGCAAGGCTCTTCTGCCCGTTCGGCAGCACGATGTAGGCCGCGAGCAGCGGGCCGGTCGAAGCGCCGAAATTGCCGCCGAGCTGAAATACGGATTGCGCGAAACCATGCCGGCCACCGGAGGCCAAGCGCACGATTCGCGTCGATTCGGGATGAAACACCGCGGATCCAAGTCCCACGCTCGCCGCGCCCACAATGAGGGTCGCGTAGCTGTGCGCGTTCGCCAGCAGCATGAGGCCGATGAAGGTGGATCCCATGCCGATGGTGGTCGAATAGGGAACGGGATGCTTATCGGTGAAGTGTCCAATGAACGGCTGCAGCAGCGATGCCGTCATCTGGAAGGCCAATGTGAGAAGGCCGATCTGCCAGAAGCTTAGCGCATACTCCTGCTTGAGGATCGGATAGACGGCCACGAGCAACGACTGCATGAGGTCGTTGAGAAGATGGCAGACGCTGATAGCGAAGAGAACGGTAAGCGAAGCGGTTGCCATCGGCGCGCGCAACGCCGAGCGTGAAGCATCTATCGTCGTCATGAAAAATCTCCGAAGCCGCTTCTAACCTCGAAGCGGCTGCGGGTCATCGCGTAGGCGGACATACCAGCCATTCCCGCTGGTATGCGCCCGCGTAGTTTACTTGCCGGGCGTCTCAGATGCCGGAGGAGTTGCAACAACGTCCTTGGGAGGCTCGATCTTCAAGTCGAGCGGGAAGCTGTAGGCGGTTTTAAAGACGGGCCTGTCCTCGTGGCCTGGCGCCAAAATCGTGTTGCTGACCGGCAGTCCCGTCAGCGCGTCGACGTAGAACATGCGATAGGCTTGGTTCACGTCGGCCGTGGAGCCCTTCTCCGGCTCATTATCAAGCCTGTAGGAGTAGACATCGCGGCCATCAAGCTGGACGCGACCCTTGCAGGCGTACTTGCCGACGTCGGTCTGCTGCGTCAGGACGGTGTCCTGCATCTGGCCTTTGATCTGATCTGCGACCTGCTTTGAGAGAGGCTTCCAGCCCGTCTCATCCTGCTTCGACCAGGCTTCATTGCCGACAAGGATGAGTTCCGTCGTCTTCCCCGTCAGCTTCTGAGTGACCTTCTGATGCATGCGGTCGGGAAGCACGTAGTCGACTTGCATCTCCGACGGGCCGTTCTCCGTCAGCATGTGGGTGGTCATGCGGAACCACGACGACTTGCGTAGCTTCTGGAGGGCGGCGGACACCTCATCGCTGCACGGATTGGCGTTGGGCTTGGCACCCGGGGCCGCCTCGGGAGCCGGCCCCTGTGCGAAAGCGTGGCTTGAAAGAGCGGCGATTGTCACAAGAGCAAGCGCGATGCGGCGCATAGGAGACATCCTGACTCTGGGCCTGAGGTGCGGCCGGATTTACTGGAGCTTTTGCACGGGAGCGTTCGTGGGCGCAACGATGTCGATATCGGTCGGATAAGAATATTTGACCTTCAACAGCGACTTGTCTCCGTCCGCCGGGCGCGCCACGACGTTGAAGGCCGGAAGGCCGGTCGCGGGGTCCACATAAATCGTTCTTGCCAGCGTTTTTGATGGATCGGTTTCGGGCGTTTTGCCGATGGTGCGGTAAGCCGTGAACTCCTGCCCATCCAGCTTCGCCTGGCCCAGGCACTCAAAGTTGCTCAGGCCTTTCGGGGGCGCGAACATCGCCTGATTGGCCTCGGCCAGGATCGACTGGGTGAACTGAGGCAGCAACTCTTCCAGCGTGCCGCTTGTGCCGGCAAACGCGCGGTTGCCTACGAGCATCGTCTGCTGCTCGCCCGGCATCGCTGGCGACGTCACCGTCTGCAGCATGCGATCGGGCGGCATGTAGTCGATCGTCATGTGAACGTCGCCCTCAGCGCTCGGCTGGCTGAATTCGACGCGGAAAGCCTTCGATGCTCGCTGCTTGGCGAAGGCGGCCAGGACCTGGTCGGTGCAATCGGTTGCAAAGGCCGGTGTGGCCACGGCGAGAGAGAGGATAGCCAAGCAAAGCGCGCGCATTCAGTTCCTCCAGAGTTTTTCCCTGGGTTATACTCAGAACGGCGCGCGAAGCGATCTTAAAGTTAAGCAAGGTTGATTTGTGCCCGGCGGCCCCGGGTTTACCCGAGCCAGCCGCCAGGCAGACTTCTTGACTGTGCTAGGCGGCTCTCACGTTCCCCGAACCGGCCACCAAGCACTAGCGCAGCACTCAGCGCTCGCGCTGTGCCGGCAGGCCCTTCTGCTCGCGCATCATGTTGACGAAGCGCTTGAAGAGATAGTGGCTGTCCTGCGGGCCCGGCGACGCCTCGGGGTGATGCTGCACCGAGAAGACGGGCTTGCCTTCAACCGCCAAGCCGCAGTTCGAACCATCGAACAACGAGACATGCGTTTCGACGACACCACTGGGCAGCGTGTCGCGATCGACGGCGAAACCATGGTTCATCGAGACGATCTCGACCTTGTTGGTCGTGAAGTCCTTCACCGGATGGTTCGCGCCGTGATGGCCCTGGTGCATCTTCTTCGTCGTTGCGCCCAGCGCCAAGCCGAGCATCTGATGGCCGAGGCAGATACCGAACAGCGGCTTGCCGCTATCGACGAGCTTCTTGATTTCCGGCACGGCGTATTCGCCCGTCGCCGCCGGATCGCCCGGGCCGTTCGACAGGAAGACGCCGTCGGGGTTGCGGGCGAGCACGTCTTCGGCCTTCTCAGTTGCCGGGACGACCGTCACCTTGCAGCCGGCGGACGCGAGGCAACGCAGGATGTTCCGCTTCAGGCCGTAGTCGATGGCCACGACGTGGAAGTCAGGATGCTCGTTGCGCTTGAAACCATCCTTCCAGTCCCAGCGCTCTTCGTCCCACGAGTAGCTCTGGCCGCTGGTGACTTCGGGCACGAGGTCGAGACCCAGCAGTCCGGGCCAAGCTTTCGCTTGTGCCTTTAACGCCTCGATGTCGAACTTGCCGGACGGGTCGTGCGCGATGACGCCGTTCGGCATGCCCTTCTCGCGGATGCGCGCTGTCAGCGCACGCGTATCGACGCCCGAGATCGCGATGATGCCACGCGTCTTCAGCCAGAGATCGAGATCTTCGGCTGCGCGGAAGTTCGACGGCGCCGTGATGTCCGCGCGCAGAACGCAGCCTCTGACGCCAGAGCGCGATGCGAGATTGGAGGTCTCGGTGTCAGCCGGATTGGCGCCGACGTTGCCGATGTGCGGGAACGTAAACGTGATGATCTGCCCGGCGTAGCTCGGGTCGGTCAGAATCTCTTGGTAGCCGGTGATTGCGGTGTTGAAGCAAACCTCGCCGACGGCGGTGCCTGTCGCACCGAGACCGCGGCCCGCAATGACTGTGCCGTCGTCCAACACGAGGCGTGCTGTCAGAGGCACTTCTGTCCAGGGTTCAGGTGCGGTCATCTGTCATCCATTGTATGGGGCTTCGAGCAAAGGCTCAAATCGCGCGGGAACCTAGGGGAACGGCCTTTCAACGTCAATTATGGTCACCTCGTAAAACTTACGCAGCAGAGCTTGCCGCGGCATACATGCTCCACGTAAACCAATCCCTCGAGCCAACCCCTTGGTTCCAAGGAGACGAACCCATGCGCGCGAAGATCAACGCCGACATCAAAACGGCCATGAAAGCCGGAGAGAAAAACCGCGTTGCGACGCTTAGGCTCATCAACGCCGCGATCCAGTCCGCCGAGATCGAGGCCAAGAAGGACCTCGACGACGCGGGCATCCTTGCCGTCATGACGAAGATGGTGAAGCAGCGCCGGGATTCAATCGCGCAATACACGAGCGGCAACCGTCCCGATCTTGCGGCAAACGAGCAGGCGGAGATCGACATCATAGAAGCCTACCTGCCGCAGCAGATGGACGAAGGCGCCGTTGCTACCGCGGTCGCCGACGCCATCAAAGAGACTGGCGCCTCGTCGCCCAAGGATATGGGCAAGGTCATGGGCGTGCTCAAAGCGAAGTACGCCGGGCAAATGGATTTCCAGAAGGCCAGCGCCGCCGTCAAATCCGCGCTGGGCTGAGGTCCAACCGCCCTCACTTCGTCTCAGAGCCTGTGGAAAGTGGGTACTGTCTACCGAGACAACCCCCTGAATAGGCGAGCGCCTGGGCGAATCACTTATTCGTATCGAGCCGAGTGAACCTTCAGTGCCCTTGGCATCAGTTCCCTGATCGAGGCTTTCCGCGCCTATGCGCTTCAGTCCAAACCTTCTGGATGAAATTCGATCTCGACTGCCCGTCAGTCAGGTGGTCGGCCGGAAGGTTGCGCTGAAAAAATCGGGCCGTGAATACCGCGGGCTCTCGCCTTTCAAGGCGGAGAAGTCGCCCTCGTTCTTCGTCAACGATCAAAAGGGCTTCTACCACTGCTTCGCCTCTGGCGAGCACGGCGACATCTTCACGTTCCTGATGAAAACGGAGGGTCTTGAGTTCCCCGAAGCCGTCGAGCGTCTCGCGGCGGAAGCGGGCGTGCCAATGCCCAAGCCCACCGAACGCAACCTCGAGCAGGAGGATAAGCGCGAACGGCTCTACCAGCTCCTGGAAGCGTCAGCTGCCTTCTTCGAGGGCAGTCTGCGCACGGCCGCGGGATCAGAGGCTCGAGGCTATCTCGAACGGCGCGGGCTGGCTCAGGAGACGATCAAGTCGTTCCGGCTCGGCTTTGCGCCCAATTCGCGCTCGGCTCTGAGCGCCCATCTCAAGAGCAAGGGCTATTCGGCAGCCGAGATGGCAACGGCCGGTATGCTCATCGCGGGCGACGACATTCCCGAGCCTTACGATCGGTTCCGCAACCGGGTGATGTTTCCGATCCTAGACCTCAAGGGTCGCGTAATCGCCTTCGGTGGCCGCGCGCTCGACAAGGACACCCCCGCGAAATACCTGAACTCCCCCGAAACGCCGCTGTTTCACAAAGGTCACATCCTTTTCAATGCGGCCCGGGCCAGAGCCGCTGCTCATGACAAGCACAGGGTGGTCGCGGTCGAGGGCTATATGGATGTGGTGGCGCTCGCCGAGGCCGGCTTTGAGGAAACCGTGGCACCGCTTGGAACGGCGCTCACAGAAGATCAGTTGAAGCTCTTGTGGCGTTTTGCACCAGAACCTACTTTATGCTTCGACGGCGATAGCGCTGGCCGCAAAGCTGCTGATCGGGCCGTCGAAGTTGCACTACCTTTGGTAAAGCCAGGCTTCAGCGTTGCATTCGCCTTTCTACCCGACGGTCTTGATCCCGATGATCTCGTCCGTCAGCGCGGTGCGAGTGCAATGTCGGAAGTTTTGGAGAATACGCGGCCTTTGATCGACGTGTTGTGGGACCGCGAGGTCAAGGCCCAACCTACAGGTACACCGGAGCAGCGGGCAGCGCTGGAAGCGCGGCTCAAGGCACTGACCGAATCCATCCAGGATGCAACGGTACGCGGCCACTACGCTCGCGAACTCCGCGACCGGTTGTATCAGCTTGGCCGGACGCGGCAGTCCGCGCCCAGCAGGAGCCCCGGCGCTGGGTCGTTCCAATCCTCCTACGCGCGCCCCATGGCTGCGCCGGATTGGCGCGGCAGGGAGCGGAGCCGGCTGGCTGGTCCTGAGAAACGTTTTCCGGGCAAGCAGCCTTATCCCGGGACCTCAGGCGCAAGCCCGGAGCTCGTTAGTCATTTTCAGAGTATATCTCCGCGAGAGGCACTTATCCTTAAAACACTTCTTAACCATCCCTGGCTGATTGATGAGCATTCGGAAGCGATTGCCGTGATCGAGTTCGCCTCACCGGCAATTTCCGCGCTACGCGATGAAATTTTGGCAGTGCATGCGCGCCAGAATTCCCTTGACAGCGCAACTTTACGAACCCAATTGAGCAAATCGGGGGTTGCAAAGGTGGTGGACCTCGTCGCGCGAACGATTACGCACAAAAGCGACCGTTTTGCCGAGCCAGATGCCTCCGCCGCCGATGTCGAAGCCGCCTGGCACCATATTCTTGCGCTACACCAGCGACAGGCCGAACTTGGTCTTGCTCTGAAGAGTGCTGAGGAAGCTTGGTATCGGGATTGCACGGAAGATGCCGAAAATCGCCTTCTCGACATCAAGCGTCAGATCGCCCGCGAAATGGCGATGGACCAAACGGACGAGTTCGACCAGCCCGAAGACGGCACTTCTGACGTCAAACGCGCCAGTTAGGCGCACTTAAGCATTGTCGCTTCGGAGCGCCGCCCGCTCGCAGCGTTTCGAAGCCTAAATTCATGATCTAGCCGTTCCGTGCGGGGGCGGCGCAGACGACAAGGAACCAAGGATGGCACGCGCCCAGCAGGCAGTCCAAAAGACAGACGACAAAGATCAGGCCGCCGATGCCCCGGAACGGGACAGCCCTCTTCTCGATCTGTCGGACCAAGCCGTTAAGCGTCTTTTGAAGACCGCAAAGGCCAAGGGCTACGTAACGCTCGATCAGCTGAACTCGGTCCTGCCCTCGGAAGAGGTGTCCTCCGACCAGATCGAGGATCTGTACGCCACGTTGTCCGACATGGGCATCACGGTCGTGGAGACCGAAGAAGGCGAGGAAAAGGAAGACGGCGCGGAAGAACTCGCCGAAGACGAGGAAGGCCGTGCGCTGGTCGCCCAGAGCAGCTCGCTCGTCAAGTCTGAGACGAAGTCTGAGCCCGCCGAGCGGACGGACGATCCCGTCCGCATGTACCTGCGCGAAATGGGCTCCGTCGAGCTCCTGTCGCGCGAGGGCGAAATCGCAATCGCCAAGCGCATCGAGGCCGGCCGCGAAGCGATGATCGCGGGCCTCTGCGAAAGCCCCCTCACCTTCCAGGCCATCATCATCTGGCGCGATGAGTTGAACGACGGCAAGATTTTGCTGCGTGACATCATCGATCTCGAAGCGACTTACGAAGGCCCGGAAGCCAAGGAAGTTGCGGCCATTCCTGGCGAGGGCGAAGCGGGCGAAGGCGAATCCGAGTCGCCGGCTGAAGGCGAAGACGACGACGAGTTCGAGAACGCGATGTCGCTTGCTGCGATGGAAGCGGAACTCAAGCCGAAGGTTCTGGAGACCTTCGACAAGATTGCTGCCACGTACAAGAAGCTTCGCAAGCAGCAGGACAAGAAGCTCGAGCAGCAGCTTGTCGGCGATCAAGGTTCGCGCCAGCAGCAGAAGGCTTACGAGAAGATCCGCGACGAGATCATCGTCGACGTGAAGTCGCTGTCGCTCAACAACAACCGTATCGAAAGCCTCGTCGAGCAGCTCTACGCGATCAACAAGCGCCTCATCGGCCTCGAGGGACGCTTGATGCGTCTCGCCGATAGCTATGGCGTGCCGCGCCAGCACTTCATCGACGAGTACTACGGCAACGAACTCGATCAGACGTGGCTCGACCGCGTCGCCAACAACGGCAAGAAGTGGGCTCAGTTCGTCAAGACCGAGCGCTCGCAGGTCGAACAGATCCGCGGCGAAATTCATCAGCTCGCGACCGAGACCGGCCTCGAAATTCCCGAGTACCGCCGCATCGTCAAAGCGGTGCAGAAGGGCGAGCGCGAGGCCCGGCAGGCGAAGAAGGAAATGGTCGAAGCCAACCTTCGTCTCGTCATCTCGATCGCCAAGAAATATACGAACCGCGGTCTGCAGTTCCTCGATCTCATCCAGGAAGGCAACATCGGTTTGATGAAGGCCGTCGATAAGTTTGAGTATCGCCGCGGCTACAAGTTCTCGACCTATGCCACGTGGTGGATCCGGCAGGCGATCACGCGTTCGATCGCGGATCAGGCCCGCACGATCCGTATTCCCGTGCACATGATTGAGACGATCAACAAGATCGTGCGCACGTCACGGCAGATGTTGCACGAGATCGGACGCGAGCCGACACCGGAAGAGCTTGCTGAAAAGCTCGCGATGCCGCTCGAGAAGGTTCGCAAGGTTCTGAAGATCGCCAAGGAGCCGATCTCTCTCGAGACGCCGATCGGCGACGAGGAAGATTCACATCTCGGCGACTTCATCGAGGACCGCAATGCGGTGCTGCCGATCGAAGCTGCCATTCAGTCGAACCTCAGGGATACGACGACCCGGGTGCTCGCGTCGCTGACGCCGCGCGAAGAGCGTGTTCTGCGCATGCGCTTCGGCATCGGCATGAACACGGACCACACGCTGGAAGAAGTCGGCCAGCAGTTCTCGGTCACGCGCGAACGTATTCGCCAGATCGAGGCGAAGGCCTTGAGAAAGCTGAAGCATCCGAGCCGGTCTCGCAAGCTCCGCAGCTTCCTGGATAACTGATGACAAGGGCCGCGAAAGCGGCCCTTTTTATTTGAGTTTTCGCGCCTTTTCAGTGCAGTGCGCCATCCGCCTTTCTAAACTCCAACTCCTTGTGGGATAGTCGGGCCGCAGCCTCGCTCGCGCAGTCTGGCGAGCCGGATGCGCGCGCCACGTGTCCGGCCCTCACGGCCGGAGTTCTCGCTGGCGCCCATAAAAATGGAGGAGCGCTATGACCCAAGTCCAGGAAAAGGCCTCAGGGATTCGCGGAGACGATCTCCAGGCCATCACACCGCATCTGGTGTGCGCCGGAGCGGCGAATGCGATCGAGTTTTATAAGAGGGCGTTCGGCGCCGTCGAAAAGATGAGGCTCACCGGTGCGGACGGCAAGCTGTTGCACGGGGCGATCAAGATCGGCAACGCGTCGGTGATGCTGGTCGATGAATGCCCGGATTGGCGTTCGTTCGGACCCACGTCGCTCAAGGGCACGCCGGTTACGATCCACCTTTACGTCGCCGACGTCGATGCGTTCGTCGAGCGCGCCGTGAAAGAGGGGGCGATCCTGCACATGCCGGTGAGCGATATGTTCTGGGGTGATCGCTACGGGATCATCGAAGACCCGTTCGGCCACAGATGGTCGATCGCAACACATCAGCGCGACATGAGCGCGGAAGAGATCGAGCAGGCGATGAAGTCGATGATGCCCGCGCGCGGCGACGGCGGCTGCTAGTTCGCGCAGACTGACGCCAGCTCTACTCGATCTTCACGATTTCGGCTTCGCCCGTGCCGGCGTGAACGACGTCGCCCACGCTCTTTTCCATAAGGGCTTGGGCCAACGGCGAGGCATAGGAGAGTTTGCCCTTCGCGGGGTTCGACTCATCTTCGCCGACGATGCGGTACTTCTGGACGCGGCCATCATCCCGCTCGAGGGTGACGAGCGAGCCGAACGCAACGACAGAGGTGTCAGTTAGAAAGCTTTGAACCTCAGCCGTGGCGAGACGTTGCTTCCAGTAGCGGAGATCCCGCTGAGCGCGCTGCATCGCGTCCCGATCATCCGACGTCTGGGCTTCGGCAAGCTCCGCCTGCAGCCTTTCGACCTCAGCCTCGATCAGGGCCAAGCCTTCCGGCGTGACCAGATTGCGGTGCTCGGAGATGAGCCTGTCGGGAAGCTCTTCTACGGCATCGGTTTCTTTGACGAATGCTCTGCTCATCCCTCTTATATAGGCTCTCTCGGAGACGGGCACCAGGATGCGACACTATCAAGAAACATTAGGGATCGACACGCGGGGCACGAGCCTCGTGGAATTGACCGGCCAGGTGGCGCGGATCGTACGGACTGCGGGGATCGAAACGGGAATGGCGCACGTCTTCTGCCGCCATACCTCCGCGTCGCTCCTCATTCAGGAGAATGCCGATCCCGATGTGCAGCGCGATCTCGTCGCCTTCTTCAAGCGTCTCGTCCCGGACGGCGATCCCCTGTTCGTGCACCAGTCCGAGGGGCCGGACGACATGCCGGCTCACGTTAAGAGCGCGCTAACCCAAACAACCCTGTCGATCCCGGTCGGGGACTTTCAGATGATGCTTGGGACGTGGCAGGGCATCTATCTCTTCGAGCACCGGAGACGGCCACATACCCGGCAGATCGTCGTCCATGTGGTGGGCGAGTAGGGCCCTCGCCCCACCCGCCCGGCGGATGAATCCAGGCGGTAGTTGAAGCTGACGGACACGCGTTCGGTCAGCGCGTGGTTGACTGGCACCTCATGCCGGAGCCAGCTTTCCCAGAGGAGCAGCGTGCCCGCCTGCGGGGCGACCGCGACGAAGGTCTTGTTCTTCTCCTTGGCCGTGGGCTTCCGGGGCGGTGCCGCCATGAACATCGGCAGCCGGGGGTCCTCGTACCTGATCGCGCTCGCGCCCTTCGGAACCGCGAGATAGAGCGTGCCGCTGATCACCGAGTGCGGGTGGATGTGTGCCGTATGATGGCCGCCTGCCCTGAGGACGTTGATCCAGAGGCTGTCGAGGGCCAGGAGCTTGCTATCGAGTTCGTACTCCAGAACCCGGGCGAATGCCTTCACGTGCCGGTCCAGAACGCCCACGAGGTCGCCGAACGCCGGGTGCCGATCGGGCAGGTCGTTGAGCGAGGCATAGGATGTATATCCCGGATAATCGTTCGCCTTCGCCCAGGCGTGCCCTGCCCGGTCCTGGTTGCAGATTTCGCGCGCGGCGTCGTCGAGTTCCTCGATCAGTGCCGATGCCGGGCCGCCTTGGAGCTCTTCGCGGTAAATTTGGGTGACGAAAAGCTCTTGAACGCGCGCCATTGGCACCTCCGGTCTTCGCAAGTTACGTTGAAATGTCGCGTTTACTCCAGCACGCTTGCGCATGGAAGGCTCCTGCCCGACCTGCTAAAGACCGCGGCAGATTCATCGACGAGCATTTCCGGAGAGACAAACCGATGTCCGACACCACGCCTGAATCGCAAGCCCGTGCCGCAACGGCTGCGCTCATCCGCGACTACTACGCTGCCTTCAATCGCGGCGACACCGACGCAATGCTCGACTATCTGACGGATGATGTGATTCACGACGTCAACCAGGGTGAACGCCGCGAGGGCAAAGAGAAGTTCCGCGCCTTCAATGCGCGCATGACGCACAATTACAAGGAAGAGCTGAAGGACATCGTCGTCCTCGTCTCCAAGGACGCGACGCGTGCGGCGGCCGAATTCAACGTGCACGGAACCTACAAGAACACGGAAGAAGGTCTCCCCGACGCGGTTGGCCAGAAATACGTTCTGCCGGCCGGCACGTTCTTCGCGATCCGCGACGGCAAAATTGCGCGCGTTACGACCTATTACAATCTGACGGACTGGATCGCGCAGGTCGCGGGCTGAGGCATCGAGTGCAATGACGGCGAAGAGCGAAAAGAAGAACCTCGAAGTCAAGTCGGTGACCGGACCGGACATTCTCAAGGTCCTTCCCGAGCTCAGCCGTCTGCGCATGGTGGTGTTTCGCGATTGGCCGTACCTCTACGATGGCACGCTGGAATACGAAGAGAAGTATCTCGAGAAGTTCGCGCAGGCGAAGGGCGCCGTGGTCGTCACGGCGTACGACGGCGACCAGATGGTCGGCGCGTCAACAGGCGCGCCGATGATCGAGCACGCGGACGAGTTCGGCGAGCCCTTCAGCAAAGCGGGCTTCGACATCAAGAAGATCTTCTATTGCGGCGAGAGCGTGCTGTTGAAGAGTCACCGTGGTCATGGCCTCGGCCACGCGTTCTTCGATCACCGCGAGGCGCAGGCGAAAAGACTTGGTGGATTTACCCATTCGTCCTTCTGCCGGGTCGTGCGGCCGGACGATCACCCGTTGAAGCCTGCAGATTACGCCCCACTTGATCCCTTCTGGAGAAAGCGCGGGTATGCCCCGGTCGATGGCATCGTTGCCACCTACGACTGGAAAGACATCGATCAGCCCGGCGAAACGAGCCACAAAATGCAGTTCTGGATGAAGACACTCTGATGCGGGCAAAGCCTCTCAAAGTCGCGAGTTCTCAATATCCCATCGGGCAGCCGAACACGCTTGCCGACTGGGAGAAGAAGATCGCGCTGTGGGTCAAGAACGGCGCAGCGACGGGTGCTGAGCTTCTGGTCTTCCCGGAATACGCAGCTATCGAACAGGCTGCCTGCTTCGGCCCCGAGGTCTATGGCGACCTGCAGGCGACGCTCACCAAGGTTGCAGAGCTCACGGAGAGCCGCGTCCAACTTCATTTGGAGCTGGCGAAGAAACATAACGTCCACATTCTCGTCGGCTCGGGGCCCGCGAAGAAGACGGACGGCCGCTTCGTCAATACCGCGCAGCTCGTGACGCCCAAGGGCTCTGTCGGCGAGCAGGAAAAACTCGTCATGACGCCGTTCGAGCACACCTGGGGCGTAACCGCGGGCGGGCCCGTGCGCGTCTTCTCGACGTCGATTGGCGTCTTCGGTATTGCCATCTGCTATGACAGCGAATTCCCGCTCATCGCTCGCGCCATGGCGGAAGCGGGCGCGGAAGTTCTGCTCGTTCCCTCGTGCACGGAACGCACATCGGGCTATCACCGCGTTCGCACCGGCTCGATGGCGCGCGCGCTCGAGAATACGATTGCCGCCGTGCAGAGCCCGACCGTCGGCGACGCGCCGTGGTCACCAGCGGTGGACTTCAACGCAGGCGCTGCGGGCATCTATGTGCCGTCCGAACACAACGTGTCGGATACGGGCGTGCTCGCCCAAGGCACGCTCAATGCCGCCGAATGGGTCACGGCCGAGATCGATCTCGCCCGCCTCGCGAGCGTGCGCGAGACAGGCGAGATGCATAATTTCGGTGACTGGCTAAAGCAGCCGGGTGGCGGGACGACTGCAAAGGTCGACGTCGAGGTCGTCAAGCTCGTCTGACGGGCGCTACTTCAGCGCCCAGGTGATGGTCACGCGCGCTTCGAGCGTGCTTGTGCCGACCTCGATCGGTGCGGCCGCTGCGGCCTTCGCGAGGCGCGGCGCGCCGTAAGGCACGGGGCCGCCCGGCACTGTCTCCTCCGATATCTGCATGACGTTACCGACCTCGGCGCCAGCAGCGGCTGCGAGCAACTTGGCGCGGCGCAGCGCGTTGGCCACCGCTCCCTTGCGCGCTTCGTCCTTCAGCTCGTCTTCTTTCGAGACCTCGAAGGCCAGCCCCTGGATCTGATTGGCGCCTGCGCTCACGACCTGATCGAGGATCTCACCCAGCTTTGCCAAGTCGCGCACATAGACGACGACCTGGTTGCTCACGCGGTAGCCACGCAGCACCGGCGGCTGCCCATCCTTCGAATAGTCCATCACCGGCTCAACATTGAAGGCCGCGGTCTGAATGTCCTTGGGCTCGATGCCGCTCGTTTTGAGCTGAGTGATGACCTTGTTCATCGTCACGCTATTGGCCGACAGCGCTTCGCGCGCCGTTGCGGCCTCCGTCGTGACTCCGGAGGTAATACGGGCGCGGTCGGGCTCGGCCTGTGCCGTGCCGGTGGCGGAGACCGTGATTGTGCGTTCCATGGGCCGCTCCTCGGCGCGCAATGCCGGCGCCTGCGTCATGAGGCAACCCGCCGCCAGCGCGATGTTGAGCAATAAGATCGTGTATCGAGAGCGCGGGGCGCTTTGCATGGGGTCTCCTCACCTGTTGTCCGCTCGCTAGAAGCTGTTCGCGGGTAAATGAGGGCAAAATCCTGTATGCCGCCTGAACACGCGGTTTTCAGGACGGCGTACCCTTCTGCCTTCGCTTGCGGGCTTTGGAACTCCTGATATAGCATCCGGCGGGGCGGCACGAACTCACGAAGGCACTGAGATCCAACGAATGACGGAAACGCAACTTCGCGAGCGCGCCACGAGCGAGACCCAAGGCTCCGACATCCGTCATGACTTCGCGACGGACTTCCTCGTCGTCGGATTTTTTACGCCGAACTATGAGCCGGCCGCCCGGGCTTTCGCGCAAAACCTCGCCGAGCATCGAATTTCGCATCACCTGTACGCGCGTCCGATCGTCGAAGGCGACTGGTACTCGCAGACGCGCCAGAAGCCAACGGTACTCGCGCAGGCCCGTCGCGATCATCCGAACGACAATCTCGTTTTCATGGACGTCGATTGCCGGGTCCGCGGTGACATCAGCGGCATCCTGAACACGCGCGGCGATGTCGTCATGCGGACGAAGGGCACCGCAAAAGGAACGCAACGCGCGCTGAAACCCACGACGCGCGTCATGCTGCTCCGCCCGACGCCCGGGGCTGATGCCTTCATCGCCGGATGGGAAGCCACGTGCCGCACAGCGCGCCAAGGCCAGTCAGCCGAATTCATGCTGATCCATGCGATGTCGGACAGCCCCGAGATTTATTCCGTCGGGACGCTGCCCATCAGGCTCGCAGGCATTGAGCTGCACGACGCGCTGCCCGACGCCGTCATCGTCCACGACAGCATTCGCGATCCGACGCGTCCGGCATGGGCGCTCCGCCGGGCGGTGCAGAAATATATCCGGGCCGTCCGCAACACGGCTTACCGCTTGGCGACGGGCAAAACCTACGATGAACTTCACGGCAAGCGCCGCGGAGGGCAGAAAGTTCAATAAACACGCGCCTGGCGACAGATTGCCAAGGCGAAAAATAGCGGACCAGCACTGGCCTCAAGCCAAACATCTGGTATGAGAAGCCGCGCGGGCCCGTAGCTCAATGGTTAGAGCTGACGGCTCATAACCGTCTGGTTCCAGGTTCGAGTCCTGGCGGGCCCACCATTTCCATTTCCGCTGAAGTCCGCGGCGGTTCGTTTTCAGCGACTTTCAGCCTGTAAAATCAAGTGTTGATGATACGTCGCGGTCCACGAGCGTTCGTTGGTATCCGTGAAATTTGATGGTATCGTTGTTGGTATTGCTTCGCCAGGATACCAACAGATCACCGATGCCGTTGACCGACACCGCAGTCCGTAACGCCAAGCCTCAAGTCAAGCCATACAAACTATCAGACGGGGGCGGTTTGCACCTGCTGATCCAGGCGAACGGTGCAAAGCTGTGGCGCGTTGCCTATCGTTTTAACGGGAAGCAAAAAACGCTCGCGCTGGGCGGGTATCCGGCCGTCACACTCCAAAAGGCACGAAAGCAGCGAGACGATGCTCGTCAGCTTCTGGTCGATGGGCTCGACCCATCAGTGCAGAAGCGACAAGAAAAGATAGCGGCCCGGCTTGGCGGGGACGCAACTTTCAAATCGCTCGCTCTTGAGTATCTGAGCAATCAGCGCCATGCGCTTAGCCCTTATTACGCCGATCAGCTTCAGCGGCGATTGGAGCGGGATATCTTTCCTTCTCTTGGCCGCCGGCCGATCGCTGAAATCGATGCGCTAGAATTACTCGACGCATTGCGGAAGGTCGAGAAACGCGGGGCCCTGGAACAAGCCAAGCGCCTTCGGCAGACTTGCGGGCAGATTTTTCGTTATGCGGTTATCACCCGACGCGCCAAACACGACCCCACCAGCGGGCTCAAGGGTGCTTTGAAGCCAAACGGAAGGCAGAAACACCACCGGACCATGCCGCGTGAGGAGCTGCCGGCCTTTCTGCGTGCCCTCGACTCCTATGACGGCGATCCGCGCACGGCCATTGCCCTGCGACTTGTCGTGTTGACCTTCGTGCGAACCACCGAATTGCGCGCGGCGCGCTGGGAGGAATTCGAGGGCCTAGACGGGCGGGAGCCGCTGTGGCGCATTCCAGCCGAACGTATGAAAGCGCGATTCGAGCACTTGGTGCCTTTGTCACCTCAAGCCGTTGCGACGCTCAAGGAGCTTGCAGCTTTGCCGGGATCTGACGCCAACGGGTTTCTATTTCCGTCGCCTTCTCGCGAAGGCTGCATGTCCAACAACACGATGCTCTACGCGCTGTACCGTCTCGGCTGGCATGGCCGCGCCACCGTGCACGGTTTCCGCGGCGTCGCCTCGACGATCCTCAACGAAATGGGCTTCAACCCTGATTGGATTGAGCGCCAACTAGCGCACGATGAACGAGACGAGGTTCGAGGGGCCTATAATGCCGCGCAATACCTTCCAGGGCGCCGCGCGATGCTCCAGCGGTGGGCGGAGTGGCTCAACGAGATAAAGACGAGCGGCAAAGTTGCGCAGATTTCGCGTGAAGCGGCCTAATGAAAAGGGATTCGCGATTGCGAACTGAACACGGTGTCCGCGCCTCCAAGAGGGCCAGCAGGTCTTCAGAAAAGAAAACTCCAGTTAGCCGCACAGCAAGCGCGATTCGGAGCAATCTCGTTTCTCATCTCGCCCTGCAATTCACAGATGAAAGCTGGGACGATGTTCTGGGCTTGGTTGCCGAAAAAGTGCGTATCGATCGAGGAAATCGGCGGATCGACAATAGGGCGTTGTTCCGAGAATGTGAGCAGTTGCAAGCGGCGTCTCATCTTCTCAGAAAGTTTTGCGAGAACCGTGCAGAATCCGGGTGGCTTTGGGCCAATTGCCTGGCTCCGTGCGTTGCGCAAGTTGTCAACGAGAAGGCAGCCAATCGTGAAGAAGAAGATGGCTCCGGGAACCGTAGTGTGGGTTTACCGCGGGAAGAGAATTCGAACAGGCACGATCGCGACAGGGGATTGACCCTACTTTTAGAAATGCTCGATCGGTTTTCCAAGGTGAGCGAATTTATCCTCGAATGGCGCGACCCACTGGGAGAGCACGCAGGTAAGGTTCGCGAATTGCATCGAGGACATTTCGCGCAGTCGCTGGCTCACCAGTTCGTAAGAGCAGGCGGGATGTTCCAAGCCGGTGGGCCAGCAGGTTTCCCTCAATTTCTCAAATTGATTTGGGAATTGTTGCCACCTGACTGCCGCACTAACACAGCGGAGAGTTTTGCCGATATTTTATCTCGGTTGGTCAGTAAGTCCGACAGTCAGAGAATGCCGCACTTGGAGATTACTCCGTACTTATTCGAGGACTAACGTACTTTTTCTACGAAGTAGACATCTAGCGAGAAAATCGCTGATCCAGCATCCTTCTCGCACATCCAAACGATGCAGCGAGAATAGAAATGGACAAACCTCAAAGCGACCGTCCGGACCGCCTGCTCCGAGCTAAAGCGGTTCAAGACCGCATCGGATGCGGCAATTCCAAATTTTACGAACTTCTAAAGTCCGGGGAGTTTCCTCCTGGCATTCGCATTGGTTCTCGGTCGGTCGGTTGGCGCGAGAGTACGGTGGAGAGCTGGATCGACCAACGACCTGTCGTCGACCTGAGAAGTCCAGACTGAGCCACGTAGGGGAACCAAAAAACTTTGGGCGCCGATTGGAGCAGCGGCCGACCGAAAGCATAAAAACCGTCCACCGACGGGCGTCGGTAGACGGTTCGAAATCTCAACTAAAGGCGCATTTATAGTAACTCGTTTCGCGCCTCGCGGCAAGACCTGCGGGGAACAATGCAGAAAAACTTTCTCGCGATCGACTCGTATCGCGCTCACGAAACGACGACACCTACTCGCCGCATTTACATCGAACGCACAGGCACGAGCACCAAAGGTGACGTTTATCAGGTCTCCTACGAGGCAGCCGTCCTGTTGGGTCGTACTCGGCTACCACTGCTAGACGCTGCAAGAAAGCTGCGGAACGCTGGCTTAACCGGTCGCCTCGAAATGTATCGCGTAGGCGATCAGGCGCCCGCGATGGTTGCCGATGTAGAGGCCGCTTCGCTGCTCACGGTCGTCGACAATGGGCAAACCTCAGCGACGTTCGCCCGTTACCAATTGTTCGAGGAAACGGCGATTGCGCCGATAGCAGCAAACGCTGGAGCGCCATCTGCATGAGGACCTCTACAGTACCAGCGACATCTAAGAGTGGACATTCTGGCCTCGATGCAATGGACGCAATCCCATTGGTGCAGGGGACTCGACAAGAGCAAAAGATTTGGCCCGAGGAGCGCGCATGTGCCGACGCCTGCGCTGAGTATCTGCCATCGATCATTGATGCCATTCAGGCGTACCTCGATAATATCGAGTGCGGCAACGAGGTTGGCCCCCACTCCATTGGGGCGATAGAGGATTACAGTCGGAAGACGGTCATCTTGGCTGCACTCGTGCTTTCCGCTGCAAAAGCAGTCCGGGCGTGCCATCGAAAATCGCCCCTGACGACCGCGATGCTCCTCTACATCGGGCTCCGCTCGGATAACGAGCATGGTCGGTGCACCGATAGCGCCGCCCGCATTGCTGACTATCTCGGATGCGCCGAGGACGTTGTGCGAGACCTCCGACACGAACTCGTCAAATGCGGAGCGTTGCGATCAGAGCCTCGCCCCGGTCATCCCGTCGCTCTATGGCTGCCCTACGTAGCTCCCGCGCTGCAGAGTTCGCCACATGCGATATTGGTGGCCATGGCTCCAGCTCGCTCGGCGGCCGGGCGTCCGCGCAAATCACAAGATTCGGCCGTATCGGCGAAAACCTCGGGTATCTTACACCCGACCTTTTCTGAAGAAGAACCCCGGGCATGCAATGCCCGACCATTTCCGGAAAAAGGTCGGGTGTTGGACGAAAAAACCCCGGGTGTTGGTATCGAAAACCCCGGGCATCTGATGCCCGACTGCAAGAACTCTTCACTGCAAGAGCTAAATACAAGAACTAGAGATTTGTGTGCTGACGCACACCCCGACGACGCTTTCGAGGAGTTCTGGCAAGCGTTTCCGACAAAGCGCCGACGCGACAAGGTGGAGGCCCGCAAAACCTTCATGCAAATCCTCACAGGTAAGCACGCGAACAAACTTCGAGCGAAGGCCGAAGACATCATTGCCGCCGTTAAGGCCGGTCGCGGCTTCGACCCCGAAGAGCCGCCAATGCCGACGACGTGGCTGAACAAGGGCCGATGGCTCGACGACGATCCGCGCGAACAGACGGCGCCGGACACGCGCCCATGGTGGCAAGTTCCCGAACGCGTCGCGGCAGCCCGTGCCGATCCTGAGCGGCTGAAGGGTTTCATCCGGCAGAGCGCGAACAGGATTTGGCCCATCGATAAGCTCGGCCCGCCGCACGGCCAGCCGGGTTCCGTCGTCACGCAATCGATCGCCGAAGAGCTTGGCCTTGTCGGCACCTACGACCAGCGCGGAATGCTTCGCCCAGGGAAAAAACCAGCATTCAGCGCGCACCCGTCCCTGGATGCTCTGTCGCGAGGGCATTCACCTGGCGGCGGAAGGTCGGCGACAAGGAGATGATGGCATGGGCCAAGGAAGGCGATACACGTCTCGTTCACAGAACCCGCGAGGCGTTGCAATCGATTCGAACGCGATTGAACACTCGACGGGTCGGTCTCCCGATTGCGCCGGAGACCCACCGTCTGCACTACGGCTGAAAAACAATGTAGGCGATGATCGCACCGACTTCAGCTACGTAATCAAGGGCAGGAGCCTTGCGGACGGCATCGACACGTCACGGATCGTATTTAATCCAGAGCCGGTCGAGATCGCCGCAGAAGCTCTGCTCCAGTCAGCAATGAACCGGCAAAGCAAGCTGGAGGCCGCGAAGAACTTTCTTCGAGATATGTTGCTCGACGGTCCGCGCCGAGTGAAAGACTTCAAGGAGGACGTGGAGCGCATAGCGAAATAGCGCATGTTTGTAACGGCCAAAGCTCAACTCGGCGTTGTTTCTGAGAAGTGTGCCGACGGAAGCTGGCTGTGGAGCCTGCCCACGTCGAATGCCGCAAAAAAAGCGGAAGACCGCAACCCGCAAACACCCGGCTATGCTGCGGAGTTGGGAGCATGATTTCCAAGACCGCAGAGAAATCATGTCCCAAAACGTTGCGGCGTTCACGGTCTTTGCGGGATTCACGCGAGAGGGCATCAACAAAGGGAGACCGAATATGATCGCCAGACAACGTAAGATACGAACGAGGCCTGCGACGCAGCTTCGCTCAATACCCAGCGCAGGGTCGCCACGAAAACGGCTGGACGATCCGTTCTATGAGCCAACGATCCTGGATGCCGCCGAAGATTTGCTGAGCCACCTATCAGCACCGGCCCATTTTGTGCTTGGGCAAGCGCGCGAGTTCGGCTTCGACATTCGGTTGCCTCAAGACAGGGCCGCTCTGTCCTCTGCTTGGGTCGGATATGTAATAGTCTATGAGAAGTACGATCTCGCCATTGCGCTCGAAAAGGCGCCCGATGGCTACGAAGAAGCAATTTGCTACATAGATGCCCTGACCTGCTGGTTCGACCGGCGCAACAACGGGAGCCGAATGCATCGGATCCTAGAAAGAGAATGTGCCTCGACTGCCAAAACAGGGGTGGGCGTTCAGTGAGCAAATCAAAAATCAGAAAGAATACTCCTCCCGCTGCTGCCAGTGGTGCGCGCACGGAAGCCGAGGCGGCAGCCGTCCAGCGTTACCGCCAATGCCAGAACGGCAACACCGCGCCGTCGTTCAAGCCCGCTGCTGGAGGGGATGTCGAGATTGATCATCCCGACGACCAGGTGGGTGCAAGGCTTATAGCGGAAAGCATAGGAAGCCCCACTCCCTCGGTGTTCAATGGCCTTATTCGTCAGCTTCGTGTCAACTCGATGGACCATCAGGCTGACGTTGATGTAGGCAAACTGAATTTCGCGTTGGGCGTCGTCGCTGCCGTCAAACCGCGCGATATCTTCGAGACCCTCCTCGCCACTCAGATGGCTCAAGTACACGCAGCCATGATGGATGCGACCCGCCGTGCCAGTCAGGCAGGCCATCACAGTATTCGCGATGCTGAAGTGCGCGCCACTAATGCACTGGCGCGGACGTTCACAACGCAGCTTGATGCCCTGAAGCGCCACCGCTCAAGCGGTCACCAGCGGGTCACAGTGGTGCACCAATACGTCCATGAAGGCGGCCAGGCGATCGGCGTCACCAACTACGGTGGGGGATGCTATGGGGGTAGCAACCAAATCAAGGGACAATCCCATGAACCAGATCGAGGCACGCTTGAACCGCCTGCGGAGCGCCCCTCGTTGCCAAGCCCAATCAAAGCGGACGAAGCAACGCTGCCGAGCGCCGGCGGAGAGGGGCAAGAAGATTTGCCGGTTCCACGGCGCACGGGCCGGCGCACCGAAAGGTGAGGCTAATGGCCGGTGGCGGAATGGCCTGAATACCATCGAGCAGATTCAGCGGCGGCAGGCCCGCGCTAAACTCCTTCGCGACGTCCGCCGTCTGCTCGGCGAAATGCGCGTCGGCCCGCAACGATCCTGAGCTGACCCTGCATATCATGCCGACCCTCCTTTACTCTAACATCTCAAACACGAGATCGTTCAGCTCTTGGGCTTCGGCGGTTTCTTCAAGCTTTTCGCGAATGTGCCGCCGCGTAGCCGCAAAATGCAGTGTGTCGTTCACTGGGAAACCTGCCACGATCTGCTCCAGAACCTTCGCAATTGCGACAACCCGTTGATGGGTTGAGTTGGCTTCGTCGAACTTCGGTATCGGTAGTTGCCAAACATGCTTGTGAATGTCGCGCTCGTCTTTCCCATATGACATCAGCGGACGTACTGCGTCAGTGGTCGCGGGGGCGTTTAAAACAGCACATAAAAAATCGGCCTCCGCCTCACTTGCGACCGCTGCCCAGTACAGACCGTTGGATACCAATGCGCGGCGATGTTTAACCTTAGCTGCGACCAGATGCATTCCAGACTTATTGTAGACCACCCGCAACGCTGCAATGGGAAGCTGCTTGGTCAGCTTGGATTGGTAGTCAAGCTGCTCGAATAGGGACAGGCGTTCGCTCTGTCTGTGTTTCTCCCAAATTCTCTGAGCTTGGCCCCACCACTGTTCGAGGCCGGGGTACAGCTCAATCGCACCGCCGTCCTTCAAGAGCTGGCGGGTATCGCAGGGCACCACGGCGAAGTGGTCAGCGCTGATCCGATACGGCAACAAATTCTCACCAGAGAGCACTTGACGCACAAACTCGCTTTCGACCACGCCCGCGAGGCTCTCCAAGTCCTTCCACGGCTTCTTCTCATTGGGACTTCGCTCCGACACCACCGCCATTCGCCCTGCGGGTAGCCCCAGTGGAGATGACTTTTGCTTTTGCACGAAAAATGCAATCCGGGGCGCGAAAATGGCGCCCTGTGTAAACGCAGCATGGTAGTGCGAGAGACTTTCCCGATCGATCCGGTGAACGGTGCCCGTCGTCCGAATTAGTTCACCTTTGGCGACTTGCCACGGCGTACCCATGCCTCCCACTTTGCCTGACCAGTATTCAGTCATGTCAGGTAAAGCTTTTGCCTCCGCCCCACGCGTTCCGAACACCACACTTGCGCCGCGAGGAAAGAAGTGCGGCCGGATGCGCCGCAGATCCCACGACTCCTCAAAAGCCAAATTGAGGGCCGTCGTTTTATAGTGACCACGACGAAAACCTTCGTAGTGCACCCGGTCGACAGCGGCATTCGGGAGCACCATCGCAAACTTGCCGCCCTTTTTCAGGTATAGCTCCGACGCACGTACGACAAACAGCGCCGATAAATCTTGATGGGTGGCAACGTCAGCGCCGGCCCACAGGCCGCGTGTCTCGCTGAGACTCCGAAATACCTTCTGCATCTCAGCTGTCATGTGCCGGTAGGCTAACCAGGGCGGATTGCCGATCAGCACATCCACTCTGTTCTGGTCGCGCGACAGCCACATCGGCCGTGCCAAATTGCGCACATAGTAACCCCAGATATGGTCCCGCCCCTCATCATGCAGCCTGCACATTGTCTTGAAGGTTGCATCAACCGTCGCACGCGCCTCCTGCGGTATCGCCAACCGTTGATAGACAGACGTCAGCGATGGTGGTGGCGCCCCCTTCTTTTTGGACGACGCTCGGGCAGCTAGCTCATTGACCAATTGATCGAACAACGCTGCATTTTCCAGCAAGCTATCAGGGAACCGCAGCTCGGCAGTGAACAACTCCTTCTTGTCGTCTGCGTGAATGACGAGGTTACCTGCCGTCCACAGGTCGAGCTGCTGTTCTTGCCATTGGATCGAGTCGCCCAGGTAAACTGGCACCTGGATCGTACCGCGTGCCTCATCCATCAAACGCTCGCGCCCAATAGCCAGCAGGTATGTGACACGAGCCAACGTCACTGCGACTGGGTGCAAGTCCATGCCCAGCACATGCTGCGTCACGTTCTCTAGAACCTCCCCAAGTGACTGGCCCTCGGCTTCGGCCGCGGCAATGTAGCGACGGATCGCATGGAACAAGAATGTCCCCGACCCGCAGGCGGTATCGAGCACCCGCATCTCCAGCGGCTTGTCGATCACCTTCTCGACCATGGCCTCTGCAAGCCAGTCGGGTGTGTAGTATTCGCCAAGTCGCTTCCGCGTCTCAGCGCCAATCACGGATTCGTAGAGCACCTTCATCACGTCTTGCTCAACGTGACTCCAATTGAACCGGGCGAGCCGCCGCGCCAGCGCTCGGACAAATTCTTCGCCTCCATCAACTTCCAGCACCCAATCGAAGAAGTCGGCCTCGACGACTCCATAAACGCCACTTTCATCGAATTTGGTGCCCGTCAGAAGCGATGCTGGGTTCAGTCCCTCTACAGGCAGCCCAAGCACCGCATGTGCGATGATCTCGGCTGAGTTGACCAGCAAAGTGTGCTCAATGAAAAGGTCGTCACTGTCATCGAATTGTGTTCCAAGCGCAGAGGTCAGCAGCCGCGACCACAATGTTCGCTTCAGCCGGACCGTCGGATTCTTTTTGTTGGTCTCGAACAAGGTGGCAAGTGTGGCCCTGTCGAGGGCGTAAGCACTGCTTCGCGCTCCCAGTCGCGCTGCAATCTCCCTCGCCGTCGGGAGAATGTCCTTCGCCGTGGCGAGCACACCCTCGAGCCAGAACACCAGTCGCTCAAGATCGCCTTTCGCTCCAGTGACCGTGATCGCCGCGACTTCCTTTAGATCCTTTCCAACCAGGTGGTAGCAAATCCACTCCGCGCCGTCAGTCAAGACGCCGACATAGCGGCGGCCAGTATCAGTGATACGTTTCTCAACGTAGCCGCCCAGCTGTTCCAGCGCCTCGGTCTTCACTTTGCCCTTGCGCAGGTCGCGCTTGACCTCGACCACGGTCGAGCCAGCCTCGACGTCAATGCGCCGTCGGTCTCCAACCTGAGCTTCCAAGTTGACGATCAGATCCCCTTCATCGAGTTGGAAGGGTGCTGTCAAAAACAGCTGGCGCACGTCTGCCTGGACATCCGCCTCTGTGCGCGGCGCATCCCTGCTAATTAACCTTTGAAGTAAATCGAGCACCCCAGCCCCTCCGCGCCATCCCCTAGGAGCGGTGGCTTATCATTGCGGTGAAGCTCATGCCACTCTCGCCCGACCTCCCAACCGGCAGATTGCGCACCGCCGCTTGCCGAAGGCTCCTATTATTGTTACATATTCTGAGAAGGCCGCGCTCGTCGCGAAACTAAAGGGTGCGCGGGACCGCAAGCGTCGCGACACGGGCAAGGTGGAGGGACGGAAGCGTCGAGTCGATCGCCTTGATGCCGAGGGCGCGTCGAAGCTTGCCGCCGCCGTACGCGAAGCAAAGAGGCTGCGGCGCGCGAGCCCGAAGACCGGCAAGCGATTGAGCTACCGCGACATCGCTAAGAGGCTCGAAGCCGCGGGTTATGTGAACGAGCGAGGCGCGCGATACAATCCGGCGTCAATTAAGCGGATGCTTGCCGGCGACCTAATGTGATCGATATGATTAGCGACCACGCCATACGCGACAGCCAGCAATGTTGTGTTTACAGCGCCGTATCCTAACGGCGCTGTCGTCCAAGCTCGCCAATCTGAATTGGATCGCTCTGTTCTCTGGCGGACCGATAAGCCATCTTGAGCCCATGCCAAAGCACAAATCCTCCCGCCAGTCCAAACCAGTTCCAGACAAACACCCAGATTGGTTGCTACTCGACCCCACGAGCCAGCCAAAGCCGCCTGCAGCAACGCGCTCCGACCGACTGCCCTTTCTGGAACTCAGTTGGGCTGACTTTGAACGTCTTGCGCGCCGCCTTGCCGCTGCTCGTGGACAAGTTGAAGAAGCATGGGCATACGGGACAGCCGGCCAAGCTCAATATGGCATCGACATCCTCGTCCGCCTAGCCGATGGTGCTTTTGAAGTCTGGCAAACCAAACGCTATCAGAAGCTCACAGCGGCCGACATCACTAAAGCCGTTGATCTCTTCCTGCACCACCCGTGGGCTGACCGCGCGCGAAGTTTCGTGCTCGCAACCGCTTGCCCTATGGGGATTACGGCCGTCGTCGAGAAGATCGAAGAGTTCCGCACACGACTAGCAACCAAGAACATTGCTTTCAAAACACTCGATGACACGCGACTGACCGCTGAGCTGAAGAGATTTCCCGACATCGTCGACGATTTCTTTGACCGGCCGTGGGTAAAAAGAATCTGCTCGCCAGAAGCGGTTCAATCCCTCGAAAACCGCTTTTCCCGCTTTGATGCGGCCACGTTGCGGGTTCGGTTACGCGATTGCTATCGTTCTTGGTCAGCGACTATAGATCCCGGGCTGCTAATCGCCGGACAAGATCATCACGGGCAAATTCACCCAGCTATTTCCATTTCAGACAGGTTCGTGCAGCCGGATATTTTCATCGCCCCGCTTCATTCCCAACGCGCGCCTCCGCGAGAACCGCAAACCCCCACCGATGCTAGGTTGTCCGCTGATGTAACAACACACGGAGAGCAATCTTCGCTTCGTCTCAAATTCTCTAACTTTCAGTCCATCCGCACCTCATTGGATCAATTCCTTGCCGCCGAACCGCAGGCTGTGATCTCTGGTCATGCGGGCGCCGGCAAGAGCGCTCTGCTCCGCTTTCTGGCGCTCGACATTCTTTCGGACGCCCCTGTCCTGGAGGCCGTGCGCGCACGCTACCAACAACATATCCCCATCTGGATTCCGTTCGCCCTTTGGGCTCGCATGGCAAAAGAGCAAGCCACACCGCCGTCGTTGCCGGATGCAGTGAGAGGTTTCCTCAATGCCCAGGGTGAGGCCGCGCTTGTCCCTGACGTGTTGCGCGCTCTCGAAAGCGGCCGCGCCATCTATCTTGTAGATGGTCTCGACGAAGCGTCCGACGCCAGAACAGCTGAAACCCTCGCTGCGCTACTGACTTCCTATGTCAGCAGTCGGAACGCGCCAGCGATCATCACCTCGCGGCCGCAAGGCCTGGAAATTATTGGACGCCTTGCTGCCGCTTGGAAGCGCGTTCAGCTTGCCCCGCTTTCCGATCCTCAGCAGCGCGCCCTGGCGCGCATTTGGTATCGAATACTGCACGCCAGAGAAGCGTCCCACGGAGCCACGGCCACCAAGATTGAAGCTAGGGCAGAAAACAGCACTGACCAGTTTCTTCGTGCGCTGCATAAGGCGGCCGACATTCACCGCCTTTCGCAGACCCCATTATTTCTGCTCGCTTTCATGGAACTCGCGCGTCATGGCCATTTACTGCCTCGCAGCCGCTTCGCCGCAAGCCGGGAAATCATCGCTCAGCTAATCGAACACCAACCGCACAAACGCGAGACTGGAGCGCTTACGGTAGCCAGCACGCCACTGGACACCAAGCTGCGCGATCGGCTCCTCGCCGACCTTGCTTTTGCGCTCCACTCCGGCGAGATCGAGGGTGCCGTCACCGACTCCGCCACCGAAGACGATGCGCTGGCGCGCGCGATTGCCTTGATCCGCGAGCGCCAAAGTCTCCCCGATCCCGAAAAAGCCCAATCCGGTGCTCGTGCTATACTGCAGTTCTCCGAAGAGCGCGCTGGGTTGCTCGTAAAGAAAGCTCCGGGGAACATTGGTTTCTTCCACCTTTCCCTTCAGGAGCATCTTGCCGCTCGCCACCTTCAGCAACGCTCTCTCGAACGCCGGATCGAGTTCGTTCGTAACCATGCTGGCTCCACTCGATGGCGCGAGCCAATTCTCAACCTGCTGTTCCTTACGGACAGCGAGCACGACGCCGGTCAGCTTCTCAACGCGATCGCTCAAGCAGCCACACCCGAACCCGCGATGGCTCGCGCACGCGATGATCTTCTGGCGGAAGCGTCATTCTCCAATTTCGCGTACGACCCTCACGACGTCCGCCCTGTGGCCGAGCATCACTTTGCCGAAATTGAATCCGTCGCCTATGGCCGTCGGCTTCGAACCCTGCTCTCTCACGTAGTTGACGGTCTTTCTTCGGAATCCGTTGCCGCTCTCTGCCATGCCAAGCTCGCCGAGTGGACACCCGCACTCCACAACTATGCGCGCGCGGAAGTTATCAAGGCGATGCCTCGCTGGAACCCAGAACTCTGGCCAGCAGGGGTGGATGCGTTGTTCCGAAATCTCAAATGCGAAAACGACTACGTCGCACGCACGGCGGCGGAAGCCCTTCCGCTCCTCACGCAGACGCCCGCAGCGACCAAGGCGCGGCTGCTTTCTCTATTACACTCTGCCGATGATATGACATCGATTTCCGCATGCCTTTACGCTCTCGGCTGCGGCTGGCACGCAGATGAAGACGTGGGGGGCATCGCGCTTTCAGCGCGTGGCGCGTCTGCCCCGTCACTCGTGTACGACGCGATACGAATTCGAACCCGACGTGGCGAAGCAGACAAAGAGGACTTCGAGCATTTTTTCTCGCTCGCCTACAGGACGCATCGCTTCAAGGCGAAGGAGTTGATACCCGATCTCGTCCAACACTTCGCCGAGACTCATCGAGAGACCTTCATCGATTTATTGAGGCCTCTGGCGCGCGACACTAACAACCGGTTCCGCGATATAAAAGCCGTTGTGGGATCGCTTCTCTATTGCGATCCGAACGAACCCGCGCTGGCGGATGCCCTGATGGATATTCTTAGAGAAGATTTTTCTTGGCGAGAAATTTTTGGTCAGCATGAACTGCCAACCGACCGAATTGTCTGGACGCCGGATCTTCAGGCACTTGTCGAGCGCCATATCGCCCTGAGTGATGATAAATTCCGAGAGTACGAATTCTACTGGCTTTCCAAGTCTATCAAGCTCCCTAGTCTTAAAGCTTATTTTCTGCGGAACCTCACCGGAGACCGTCATACCAGCTTCTGGTGCGCAGATGCTCTTGTGGAAGGGTGGAACGCTGAAGATCCAGAAATACAAGCTGCATTCCAAGGCCTCCTAGATGCTGCGCCGGAACGCCTCGCAATGGCGGCGCGTGTCGTTCCAAAAGTGATCGCAGATAAGGCCGCCTGCCGGACGGCTCTGCTGCGCGCTTTGGCGGGTCCGAATGATCGAGCCGATCTCGTACTAGATGGACTTCGCGCACTAGGCATCGATCGCGATGATGAGGAAGCGTTCCGCGCAGCGTTAGATTGCCAGTCCTCGCTTCGCGCCCCTCTATACCGAAATTTATGGCGCGCGAGTATGATCCAGGCCTTTCCATGGCGGAATGAGGTCCGCAACCTAGCTCTCCAGCAGATCAATCGTCGCGATGGCGAGATCGCGGCCATCGCCAACGCTTATCCGGACGACCCTGAGATCTGTAGCAAGCTTCTTAAAGCTCTTCTGCCCTTATCGCCTCCTGCGCGCCTTTCGATTCTCAAGCCGTTGCAGGACGCGGCGTTCTCCAATGCCGCAGCGGAAAGCCACCTTGACGAGATACGCTTCGATAGTGAGCGCCTCCAAGGGGCGATCGCCACTATGGCCCATGCCGAGGTTTTGGTCGCCAGGGAAGCCGTCACTGCCGACGACATCGCTTTCTGGGAACGCGAACTCGATGCAGTCGGACCGAACTACGAGCAACGTAGGATCGCTGCCATCTTCGCCCTAACTACCGCCGGCGCAATCTCCAAGTTTGTGGGCGCAAAAGACCACCAGGGCAAGCCTAAGAAAATTGACCTTGCTGTGGTATCGTCCGAGGGACGGACGCTCTATCTCAACAAGCTTCTATCGCTGTGGGATAAGCTCAGCACTGCTTTCGGCTCTGAAGCCGAGTTACTCGATCGTCTCCAGTTATCTGGCGAGACTATTCTTCCGATTCTCGATCCCACTCTGTCCAATGCGGAACGCCTCTTTGCAGCTCTTTACCATCCGCCCATACAGCACCTTCAACAGCATGCCGAGATCCAGCTCCTAGCCCGCTTCCGGCCTCGCAGCAAAGAACTCCGGACGCTCATCACACGACTGCTACTGCCCACTGAAGAGGAACGGAGTTTCAAATCGGGCCGCGACTTAGAGTACTGGGGCACCCTTGTAGCCGCCGAGGTCTATGCCGAGCAGTATTCCGACGATATCGAACTTCGCGCACAACTGATCGACCGAGCAACGGCTGGCGACACGTGGACACCGATCTATGCTGCGCTGGCCGAACTGCTTCTGATCCACCCTGATGTTGAAACTGCCAAACTACTACGCGAGCGTTCACGCGGTCTGCGATTGGACATTGCGACATTTTTCAAAATCTGTAGCGCCGTCGGACATTCCGACGCTCTCATTGAAGCCTTGCTCGAGCATGCGCTCGACCCCTCTAAAGTCGAGGACGTTGCCCATCATGCACCGCGTTGGTTACCAGCGATTCTCCGACGGATTGGACAAGATCAAACTACCCGAGCAGTTTTCATCACTTCGCTCCGAGAAACAAATCAGCCCACGCGTCTCTGCTCACAGTTTAGCCTGCTGCGCAGCGCTGCGGGCGACGCAAATGAACTGCGCGATCTAGCCCGACAAAAGCTTCTTCATTTCTCTGGCGAGCCGGCTCCAGTCGTTGGCTTCGATGTTACCTCCGGCCTGCATATTCCTCTGTTGCCGCTGCTAAACGAGATTACGTCGTCCTGACATCGGCGAGGACAAAGCGGCAGCGAGCAAGCAGAAATCGTCAATTGCCGTTATCAAAAAATCGCGCGGAGACCTAAGACGACCGGAATCGGAACGCGACCGTTGCCCGGATTCGGGATCAACTTCACGGGCATCACGAGGGTCGGTCCATCGATCTCGAATGGAACCGCCGCGAGGACGTCATCAAGCGACTGCGGTACGGCCTCAGCGACGATGAACTGATCGGCAGGGATGCCATCGCACCTGACCTGGTCGTACATCGTGTGGGCAAGCGGGAGAATCGTAGTCGAAGTGAGCATTTGGTGATCGACGTGAGGGCGGGCATCGTGCCGCGCTGCGATGTCTATGTCCATGCCGAACTGGACGAAGAATTGACGCAATGGATGTCACTGGAACTAGCCGGCGCGATTTAACAGGACACGCGTCAGGGCTCGATTGATCGCTATGAGGCGGAGGCGGACCATCTTACCCGTTGCTAGGCGTTCCGAATCGTTACCCCGACGGCAAAACCGTTCTCGAACGAAATTCTGGCACTCCGAAATAACTTGCCCAGCGCCGGCGCAATGATCTCGACCGCAAGCGGCTCGTTGCCAGAGCGCTGGCACCACGCGACATAAGCCTCGCGAAGGTCGGCAGGAGATAAGCGACCGTTCTCAGCCGGTCGCACCATCGCCAATCCAAAACGCTCTGCTTCGGTGGCAGGATCACGATCTTTCGCCAATTTCGGAGACGGAAGCCTGGGCCTCGGCTCGCGGCCGGCTGACGACGTCACTTCCTCAAGGATGATAGCATTGGCGGCATGTTTCGCCGGTTCTGCCTTCTGCGGCGCCCGTCCCATCTTCACTCCCAGCGCGATTAGCGCCGTCGCTGGTAGATTGATCGACAACGACAGCGCCAACGCCTCCAGCACGTCGAAGAGCCATTCCGGCACGCCCGTGTAGTCCGCCAGCGGCGTTGCGCTTTGCGGTGGAGGTAACGCGGCAACACGGGCCTTCGCGAGCTCGATGCGCTTGGCGATTGCTGCGGACTGATCGGCCTCCTGCCGGGCAATGTCTTCGCGCGCGGCCTCCACTTCCCGCTGCGCGCCATCGACTGAGGCTTGCAACAGCAGGCGGCAATTCTGACGGCAACCAGCCTCCGCTGACTTCTCTCGGACGGCCTTCTCGGCTTCGGCTTTTGCTTTCTCAGCGGCGCTGAGCCTGGAACGGTCCACCGCCTGAGGTTTGGCCGTCTGGGCATTGGCCAACTCCGCAAGCGCATCCTGCCGCTTCAGCTCAAGGGCAACGATCGGCGCGCGGCTGGCTCCCCTCGCCGCTGTGACGCGCTGCGCCGTCTGAATCATTGCGCCTGCCTCGCCCGCCAGCATGCCTAGGCTGATGACGATCGCAATCCCATTATGGCGGCCGGCGATGGCTGTTCCTACCGAAGCGGCACCGACACCGAGAATGACGGCCATCGCGATCAGCGCCGGCGCACTCTCCGACTGGATGCCGCCTGACGCCATCACTGCCATGTAACAGGACGCTGAGAGTGCGAGCAGTCCCGCGGCGATGTAGACCCAGCGCATCACTGCTCCTCTCCTCTGAATTTCTTCGCCTTAGCCAACAGGTCGAGCGCTTCCTCCATCACATCGGCGATGCTCACGTGAAAGTGCCTGGCCAGCCCGGAGGCAAGTTGCTTATACGCCGGGGTGCATCGATAGTTGATCTGCGCCGTCCGTATCGCTCCGCGTTTCCTCTGCTTCGGCGTCAGCGACGATCGCCGTTCCGCGCGACGCCGGGCGGTAATGCGTTCGGGCTCAGCGGCAAATCCGGCCTGAAACATGCTCGCAAAGCTGTCGACGGCTTCGTCATCACGCATGGGCAGCCTCCTTTTGCTTCGCAGCTGCTATTGCTGCTTGCTTGATCTCAGCCCAAAGAGCATCGATCTCCGCCGCGGCGGCCTTATCCTTCTCCGGCCCGGTTTTGCCGCTCGTCATGGAGTTGATGTACGGCACCCGGTGCGCCACAACCGTTCGAGAGATCGGGATCCTGTAGGTGTGCAACGTGTTGCGGGCATTCTCGCCCAGAGATTTCGCTTCACGAGAAGCCACGTCGTTGAGCACGCAAAGATAGGCTGCACCATTCTCTTGGCAGAGCCGCACGCAATCCTGAGAGGCCATCAGGTCGAGGCCGCTCGCCCGCATGGGGATTACGACCAGATCGCAAACCTTGATGGCATCCTCCGTGACGATCAGCGAACCCGGCGGACCGTCGAGCAGCACGATCTCGTAGGGCGCAGACAACCTCAGCGCTTCGACGGCATCGCTTGCCCGATCTTCCCCCGTCAGCAGCGCGGGGTTGTCTGGCGAACCGCGGCGCATGTACCAGTCCGAATAGCTCCCCTGAGAATCAAGATCGACGACGCAAACCGCGTTGTCTTGCGCCGCCCGCACGGCAAACGAAGCGGTCAATGTGGACTTACCCACGCCGCCCTTCGAGTTGAGAACCCCGATCACCAACATGCCTAGCTCTCCTCAAATGCCTATGCGTCTGCCTACGCAAATCGCCGGTGCCTATACGTTTCAAAAATGCCTAGGCAATGCAAAATGTGTGAACAAAAACATATGCTTGTTTTCCGCATGGTCTAGGCACTTGCGGACCAGTATTGCAAATCACGAACCGAGACTAGAACGGTCGATGCTAATCCGCATGCTTGACATGCCATCTTGATAACATGATATCATCTGCCTATTGCCGGTCAAGACGGGCATGGTAGAAAAGGCCATAGCGATGCTCATCGAGAATCAGAACGTGGCCAAAGATCTGCCGCCATCACGACAAGACAAAGTGCAATTGACCGTTTGGGTAAGCGAGGAGCTTCGGGCGGCAATGAAGGTCGCGACCGCCGAAAATCACACCACCTTGCAGGAGGCTATCGAGACGTTCTGTAACGAATACGCCGCTGCGGCTCTGAAGCGGATGAAGCGCAAGTCGCCCAGCGATTGACCGGTTCAGGTCCGTGTCGAGCAATTCAAAGACGATCGTTGGATAATTTTCCCCGAGCGCGAAAAAACCCACGTCGAAGACAGCTTGGGCTTTCCAATTACCTCACCATAGCACTACGAGAAATTGACGTGACGCCTGGACGACGTGCGAGGTCGTAAATGACAATTGATGCTTATTCGGTGACTTCTCTAAAACTTGATATGCTGTGCGGTTCGGTTTCGATAGGTACGGCGACGGGATTCATCTATGAACGCAACGGCGAAAGTTTTTTGGTTTCCAATTGGCATGTTTTTTCAGGCAGACATCCCGGCACCGGGCAAGCGTTAAGAAGAGACGCAGCAATTCCGGACGAAGTTTGCGTTTCTGTGAATTACCCGATCGCACACGGCCTAGGGAAATCTAAGCTCGCTCTTCCGCTGATTTCCACGGAAGGAGTTCCACTTTGGAAACAGCACGCGCGGGGACAAGATTTTGATGTGTCGGTACTCCCCTTACAGCATTTGACGCCAGTATATCACTTACCGGAACCGGGCGAAGAGAACGGCCTATCCATGCAGGTTTCGATGGATTGCTATATCCTTGGATTTCCTGAGGGGATTGCGCATCAAGGTAATCTTCCAATTTGGAAAAGGGCTTCGATCGCGACAGAGCCGGAGCTGCCGCACAACGAACTTCCAGTATTCTTGGTCGATACGGCGACGCGCCATGGAATGTCGGGCTCGCCTGTTCTCCTCAGATCCTTTGGAACCGCACTCATGGAGGACGGAACCACGCATACAGGGGCTGGCGTTTTTACTCGTTTCATTGGCGTCTACTCAGGACGTTACGGTGCCGATGACGAACTAGCGGTCCAGCTCGGCCGCGTTTGGCATCGGCACCTCATCGATGAAATCATCGATGACCCAAAATCTGGCGCCTACGAACTCCGACCTTCTCAACGCAGCCCATAAAACTTCCTAAGTGCATTCGCTAGAAGGCCACCCGCTGTACCGACCGCCACCTGCCAACTTCTGTCGATAGCTCAAACACTCTGAGTAGCCGTCGAAGGCATAGCAGCATTTGTTGGCATATCGGTTGGTATCAGCCCCGATCTGAACTTCTAAGTGTCTAGAAACAAAGGGTTATTTGCCAGCAGTGTGCATACTGGCGGGCCCACCACATTACTCGACACACGATACGCTTGCGAAACGCGCTCGCCCCGCGAGCGGGCCGCAAAAAAGGCGCTGACCGAAATCAGCGCCTTGATATTTGCGTTCGCGCGTCCGTTACGCGTTATGCCGCCTGCTGGATGGCCGAAAGCTGCCAGCCATCGGCACGCGCGCGATCGTCACGGCGGAACGTCCACAGCTCGGTGGCTTCCGTCGGACGCGTGAGATCACCGGAGACAACACGGCCCGTCGCCCTATCTACAGTCGCGTCGATAAGCGAATAGCGGATCGCGACCGTTGCATAGTCCGAGCCGTTTTCGCGCCAAGCCTCCGCCAGATCGCCCTGCAGGAGTTTCACGCCGGAGATTTCATTGCGCAAACCACGCTTCGCGTTCTCGGAAATTTCCTCGCTGAAATAGGAGAGCATCTCGGGCGTTGTGATGGCGCCAAGCTTGTCGGCATCCTCTCGGCCATAGGCGGTTTGAACTTCGCCGAGCAGTCTCTCAAACGAATCGAAGTCGTCTCCGCCGACCGTCAGCGGCGGCTGCGATGCACCAGCGCCTGCAGCTCCGTCACGAGCGAAGCGGTTCTGCGCGAGGGTATCACGCGGGGGGGCGGTGCTGCCGGCTGCCTGAGGGGCTGCGCGTCCAAACGCCGGCTGGTTGCGATTACGCAGGAACATCAGCACGAGATAGACGATACCGCCGATCAGCGCGGCCTGAAGCAGAAAGCCCAGGACGCTCGCCATTGCGCCAAATCCGAAGATGCTTGCGAGAGCAGCTGCGAACAAACCGCCCATGAGCAGGCCGCGCATGCCACCGAAGCGCGAGGCCTGCGATGCCGCTGCGCCCGGCTGTGCACTTGCCGGCGCGGTTTTCGGGGCCATGGACCTTTCCATCGGTGCGACTTTTGGGGCGGTGTTGGTCGGAGGCGGCGCCGAAAACGTTTTGCCAGCCCTGCTACCGAAGCTTCTGCCGCCGCCCGCGCGGGCATCGGCAACGTCGGCTGCGACAATCGCGAACCCCGCTGCCAAGCTGAAAATGAGAGCGACGGAACGTGTGAACGACATAGGTATCCCCTGAAAGATAAAGCTTCAGGAGGGTATATGGGTACGCGGAGTCCGAATGTCGATGCGAACGGCGGCGGAAACAGCACATTTCTTTGATGCGGCAATGTAGATTGACGCATGCATTCACCAGGGGGCTCCTACGCGCGGCCTTGGCGCCTCGAAGGCTGTCGTCAGTTGCTTGCAGAGGTGGTCCTTAGCAGGGACGACAGCAGCCCACGCTGTCTAAGAGCCGTCAACACTTCGGTGGCGGCGTCGACCGTGTAGTGGTTGGCATCGAAAAGCATCGGGTTGCCAGATTTGTCGAGCGTCGCACACACCTTGTTTGGGCAAATGGCGTCGACAACGGAGACGTAGTCAGCGCTGGTGTTTCGTAGGCTGCCCTGCATTTCTTCCGACGTCGTCCAAACACTCCTTTCCGTAGCTTTATCGATAATCTGGTAGCCGTCCGCTGAGGATGCGGACATTGCCAGGAGAAGCGGGAGGCGGCGCTTATACTCGACGTTCGGGCCAAGCACCGTGATGTGCCGAATGCGAGGTGCCAGCCAATTTATTGTTCTCGTAACAGCTTCGGCGGGAACGCCTGTCCAGCGTGCAGAAATCAGAAGCTCATCGAACGGGTAATCAGAAAGAATGTGGTCGAATACTTCCTGCATCAGGTTCGTGCACCTTTCAGCTCCGCTGAGTGGAACAACGGGTAGACAGCCTGATGCAGATACCTGGGAGAAACTGATTTCTGGGAACACCTTTTTCAGTGCAACGGCGATATGGGTAGCGTGGCTGTCGCCGATCAACAGCACGTTGGGTCGATCACGCGATATCTCGATGCATTCTTTCAAGTTGAATGGGCGCCTGCTGTTGCTTGAAACGAAGCAATCCACCTTCTCCGGCGGCAACATCGGCGCGGGCTTGAATGTCAGAAAGGCTAGAGCTTTTTCCGAATACCGCGATGGTAAGCCCTGCGCGGAAACGATTCCGAAGCCGATAACGGCCGTCGTGGCCATGGAAGCGAGCGCAGCGGATACTGTCGTTGTGCGCCGCGGCCGCAGGCGCCGAAACGGCTGCTCTATGAGAAGGTATGACAACGCAGCTAGCGCTATGCTAACAGCGACAAGTGCCACGAGGCGGCCATGGGCGGGCATTTTGCCGTACGCGCAGTGCCGGTAGAAAACCAAAACCGGCCAATGCCAAAGATAAAGCGAGAACGATATCTTTCCGATGAGGACGAGCGGCTGAGCAGACAACAGTTTGTCGATCAGAGATTGTTGCACCTTCGGCGCAAGAAGTAGAGCGGCACCTAGAACCGGAAGCAGTGCATTCACTCCGGGAAATGCCGAACGAGACGTGAGGATCGTCGCGGCGGCCGCGATCAAAACGAGGCCCGTAGCCGACATTAACTCCGCGCTAAGTCGTCCCCCAACTACCGGCAGAAGTGCTACCAAGCCACCGGCTGCCAACTCCCATGCCCGGGTATGAAGCATGTAGAAGGCTTGAGGCTGATCATAGGGGACGATGAGCACCGAGGCGAAAAAGCTGATCGCCGTAATTGATATCAGAGTGCCCGCGAGAATAACCTTGGAGCCTCTGGCAAGCGACGTTGCGGCGAGGAGCACGGGCGGCCAAATGAGATAGAACTGTTCCTCGACAGCAAGCGACCATGTGTGCAGCAATGCCATCATATCGGCTGCCGCACTGAAATAATCCGAGTGCGCTAGAAAGTAGAAGTTTACCAGACCGAACGCGGCCCACGTCGCAGAATCTCCGAGATCGGAATAATCCGTCGGCAGCAGTATCCAATAGCCGGCTAATAAGCTCGTGCACACGACAACGAGCGTTGCAGGCAATATTCTGCGAAGACGGCGGTCATAAAACGTCAGGACAGAAAAGCTGCCATCCGCCAGCGCAGACAAAAGCTGCGACGTGATCAGATAACCCGAGATAGCAAAAAAGACGTCGACGCCGACGAAGCCGCCAGTCAGGCGCGAGCTGCCGAAATGAAACGCTACGACGGCCAGGACTGACAAAGCCCGAAGGCCGTCGATCTCCCTCCGGTAGGGAACTCCAGTTGATCCCATCCCAGTTTTGCTCCCCCGCATCCTTACGAAACATGCGGGGACACAGAGTGACTAGCAAATCCAATACGCTGTTTATTGACCAGATCCTGCGGACGGAACTCACTTTGACGCGTGGACTGACGAAAAAGGCACAAGTTTTAATTCAGGCGAAGGATAAACGGCGCTCAACAGGCCAGCGAAGATCAATCGCAACCCTTCATCCAGACCGCGGTTGAATAGCCAATATCGACGGACAGGATGGATCAAATGCGCGCGATTTTATTGGTGGGATTATTTGCGACTTTCGTTCCGCAGGGCGCTTTCGCCGGTCAGGTTGGAATTGCCTCTCGTTATTGTCATTATCAAAGCGCGAGCGGACTTCGGACGTCATGCGGGGGAAGGGTTGCTGCCCATCGCACCCTCCCCTTCGGTTCGCGCGTTCGCGTGAGGAACCTCGCCAATGGGCGTTCGGTGGTTGTCACGATCGTGGATCGCGGCCCGTTCGTGAGGGGCCGTGTCATCGATCTCTCGCACGGTGCTGCGAACGCGATAGGCGCTTCGGACCTGATGCGTGTTGAAGTAACTCGCGAATAGCCAAGTCCGGATCTAAAGGCACGTCAGCCGGAACTCTGAAGCAGACGGGTACGCAGCAAGATCGTTTGCATACGGAACTTAGTATTGCGCCTCATGTTGCACGCTAACGCAACCTTAGGAGGGCCGTCACATGTTCCTGCGAGTTGATAAATTACAAGTCGATCTACCTGCGCCGAAGCGGCAGGATCCGAATGCCGGAGCAGCGCTTCAGGAGCTACTTGGCGGCAAGTACGGGGAGATGTCGACTCTCAATAATTATATGTTTCAAAGCTTCAATTTTCGGAGCAAATCGAAGCTTCGTCCCTTCTATACGTTGGTTGCAAGCATCACGGCTGAAGAGCTCGGCCACGTCGAGCTGGTGAGCAACGGCGTCGCGATGCTCAACAACGGTCCGGACAATCCTGAAGGCGATACGGCCGATGGCGGCGATCTCTCCAACGCGCCATTCGAGGACATGAAGGACATAAGACTTGCGGCTGCCTTTTTCTCGCACGCCGGCGGCTCAACGCCCGTCAACAGCAATGGCGCTTCATGGAACAACGACTTCGTAACCACGACCGGAAACGTCGTGGTGGACCTTCTCCATAATTTCCATTTGGAATGCGGCGCGCGTCTTCATAAGCTGCGGGTTTACGAGACGCTGACTGAACCCACGGGGCGAGAAGTGTGCGGCTATCTTCTCGTGCGCGGCTCCGTTCACGCCCATGCGTATGGGCTCGCGCTCAAGAAACTGACGGGCGTCGACATCGAGAAGATGTTGCCCACTCCGAATATAAATTTATCCAGAATTCCGGAGTGCCAAAAGTATTTGGAGGAAGGCGCGCACCGGCGCCTCTACACGTTCAGCCCGAACGACTACAAAGAAATCTCAGGCGTTTGGGGCAATGGCGAGCAGGCGCTTGCCGGCGACCCGCCCGGCCAATTGGAAGTCGTGGACGGCATGCCAGAGGGCGGAAAAATCCATCAATTGACGGGCGTCCCATCCGCATTCACTCCGGACTATGCGCCGGAGGAAATGTTCGAGATCGCGACGAAGCTTTACAAAGCTTCCAGGTAGCCGGCCGAACGGCGGATTGTGGTCAACGCCCGAGCGGGCGCTGACCACCTCGTGTCGAAATCAGGCTTGGCCTTTGTACTTTTGTTGGTTGAGCGGCATCACGGTTGAACGGACGCCGGTTCCCCAGAGCAGCGCGTTTGCGACGGCCGGAAGCACGACGGGTGTTCCGGGCTCGCCAACTCCCGAAGGCTTTTCTGCCGATGGTACGATGTGGACATCGACATGCGGCATCTCCGAAATGCGCAGCACGTCGTAACCGTCGAAGTTCGTCTGCTCGACGGTTCCATCCTTCAGGGTGATGGCACCCTTCAAGGCAGCACCGAGGCCATATCCCAATCCGCCTTCCATCTGCGCCTTGACGACATCGGGATTGACGGCGACGCCGCAATCGAGCGCGCAGACGACACGCTCGACCTTGATCGTTCCGTCATCACGCAGGCGAACGTCCGCGATGTTGGCGACGAAGGAACCGAAGCTCTCATGCAGGGCAACGCCGCGCATGATGCCAGCGGGCGCGGGCTGACCCCAGCCAGCCTTTTCGGCTGCGAGCTTCAAAACGCCGGCGTGACGCGGGTGGTCCTTCAGCATCGCAAGGCGGAAGTCCACCGGGTCCTTGCCGGCCTCCTTCGCGAGCACGTCGATCATGTGCTCGGTTGCATGCGCGGTGTGCGTCGCGCCGACCGAGCGCCACCAGAGCACGGGCACGCCCACTTTCTCCGTGTGGAGATCCACCTCGAGGTTCGGAATGGCATAGGGAAGCGTGGACGCGCCTTCGACAGACGTTGCGTCGACCCCGTCCTTCACCATCATTTTCTCGAACGGGGTGCCTGCCAGGATGGACTGGCCGACGATGCGATGGCGCCAGGCGACGATGTTTCCGGCCTGATCGAGACCAGCCTTGATCCGGTGGACGTAGATGGGACGATACCAGCCGCCCTGCACGTCATCCTCGCGCGTCCAGATCACCTTGATTGGCACCGGCTTGCCGTAGGCTTTGGCGACCTCGCACGCTTCGCGCACGAAGTGGCAATCCGCAATCGCGCGGCGGCCGAACGAGCCGCCGGCCCAGACCGTGTGAAGCTGCACATTCTCCGGCTTCAAGTTCAGAATTCCGCAGGCGGTCGCATGATCGGCCGTCTGCAGCTGCGATGCGGTCCAGATCTCGGCCGACTTGCCGTCGAAGCGGATGACGCAGTTCATCGGCTCCATCGGCGCGTGCGCGAGATAGGGGAATTCGAAATCGACTTCGATGACCTTCGCGGCGCCTTTGAATCCGTCCTCGGCGTTGCCGACCGACTTGGCGATTGCCCCTTTCTGATCGAGCTTCGTCTTGTAGGCGGCAATGATCTCAGAGGAGCTTCGCTTTTCGGCTTGGCTGTCGTCCCACGTTGCCTTCACGACGCGCTGCGCTTTGAGCGCCGGCCATGTGGACGTTGCGAGAATGGCGACGCCCTGCGGGATCTGCAGCACCTTGACGACGCCCTTGATCTTCTCGGCTTCCGACGCGTCGTATGACTTGAGCTTGGCGCCGAAGAGCGGCGGCCGAACGATTGTGACGACCAACATGTCGTCGGACTGATGGTCGATGGTGTACTTGGCCTGCCCCTTGACCTTGATCGGGCTGTCGACGCGCGGGAACGGCTTGCCGATGAACTGGAAGGACTTGGGGTCCTTCAGCGGTGCGTCGGCTGGGACGGGCAACATCGCCGCTTTGTCGGCGAGTTCGCCGAACGTTGCGCTGAGTCCCGAAGGTGTGGAGACGACACCGCCTTTGACGGCGATCGTGCTCGCGTCAACGCCCCATTCCTTGGCCGCCGCTGCGACAAGCATCGCACGGGCAATCGCGCCGGCCTTGCGATACTGCTCATAGGAATTGGAAAGGCCCGTCGAGCCGCCAACGCCCTGCACGCCGAATATGAAGTTTTTGTATTTCTCCGCGTCTGCGGGAGCAAAGTCCGTGCGGATCTGGTCATGGGATGCGTCAAGCTCCTCGGCGACGAGCGTTGCGAGCCCGGTGGCGGCGCCCTGCCCCTTGTCGAGATGCTTGATGATGACCGTGACGGTGTTATCCGGCGCGATCCTGACGAACGGATTGGGCGCCAACGGGCCTTCCGCCGCTGCCGCATCACTGACGCGGAACGCTGCCGGTGCCGCAAGGCCGAGAATGAGCCCGGCGCCCGCGCCGCCCGAGATTTTCAAAAACGTCCGGCGCGATGCTTCGGGAGCCTTCGGCTCGCTCATCGCGAAAATCGCTCGCATATTCATTTCGGTCATCGGAGCCTCGCGCTGATTTCAAGGAGTTGCTGATTTCGGGCACGGCGCATTGGCGGCCTGCCACGCATGGAGTTGTTTGACGAAGACGTCGTGCGGCGTTGCCACGGGCTTGCGATTGCCGCCCGGGTTCCACCCCCACATCACAAGCTTGTCACTTGCCATGTGCTCGACGAGCGCGGCGATGTCGCGTCCGCCATTTTTCGATTTATCCGTGAGGACGGCGCAGAGTTGCGCGTCGTCCAAGCCTTCCCACCCCATCGCGAGCGGCGCGAGGTGCCAGTTCGGCGCGCCGGGCACTCCGGAGTAGGCATTGTTCTCGCTACGGTGGCAGGCCGTGCAGCGCAGATTGACGAAACCGAGATCGTCCTCACCGCGGCTCACGTTCTGCAAATGGAAGTGACGGTCGTCGCCCTGGCGCGGACGGTCGCCCACCGGGTGACAGTTCATGCAGCGCGGATCCCGCAGGACCGTGGCGATGGGCTTGAAGAGTTCGTCAGCAGGCGCAGCGATTGCAGTGCGAACGACGCCGTGACCAGAGGTCAACGGTTGCGCCAAGAAACCAGCCGCTCCTGCGAAGGCTGCGGCGGCAATCGGAAGAAGTGCTTTGGTGAATGGTCGGCCGCGCATATCTCGATGCTCCCCGGCTTGCCGAAACGAAGACTTCTAGACCTTCCAGGCCTCAGATCGATTTTGCAGCTTCGTGAATGGCGGCGCGAATGCGCTGGTAGGTGGCGCAGCGGCAGACGTTTCCGTCCATGGCCTTATCGATATCGTCGTCGGTCGGCTTCGGGATCTGGCTCAGCAAGCCAATCGCGGACATGACCTGGCCGGGCTGACAGTATCCGCACTGTACAACGTCGAGCTTGATCCAGGCGGCCTGAACGGCCTGAGCGATGTTGTCGTGGGCGCCCTCGATCGTTGTCACTTCGCGGCCTTCGATGTCGCCGGCCTGGATCTGGCACGATCTCACCGCCTCGCCATCGAGGTGGACGGTGCAAGCCCCGCAGAGCGCCGCTCCGCAGCCGAACTTCGTGCCGGTGAGCTTCAGCTCATCTCGCAGCGTCCAGAGCAGCGGCGTCTCGGGATCGATATCAAGGGTAACTTTCTTGCCGTTGACCGTCGTTGAAATGGGCATGGATGTTTCTCGCGACAGAGAGGCTAAATTGCAGGGCGAGCCAACATCCTACAAACGTTTATGCTCACGACATAACGTTTTCTCGATATGGCGGGCGTGCGAAATTGTGGGGGCGATTTCCAACCCCACTCTGAAATCAAAAATCAGTGGCAATTGGCGAAGCCAGCAAAACGGGCATAAAATCCCATTTCGGGCGCCCGAGAAATTGCTCAATTCTCCAATGTGCTTTTGGAAATTTGATCGATCGTGCGGACGCCGGCGAGTGCCATGGTGACGTCAAGCTCTTTGGCGATGATCTCAATCGCTTTGGCGACGCCCGCTTCGCCTGCCGCGCACAGCCCGTAGAGATAGCTTCGCCCGATCATGCAGGACTTCGCGCCGAGTGCGAGCGCGCGGAATACGTCCTGTCCTGTGCGAATGCCGCTATCGAACATGATCTCGACATCGGAGCCGACCGCATCGGCGATTCGCGGCAGCATCGAAATCGAGGACGCGGCGCCATCGAGCTGCCGCCCGCCATGATTCGAGACGACGATGGCGCTGGCGCCCGTGCGCGCTGCGATGCGAGCATCATCGACGTCGAGAATGCCTTTGATGATGAGCTTTCTCGGCCATCTTTCGCGTATCCAGGCGACATCGTCCCACGACAGGGCCTGATCGAACTGGCTGCCGATCCAGTCTCTGTAAGACGCAAGATTTTCAGTGCCGGGAATTCTTCCGTGGACGTTCCCGAAGGTCTTCCTCTTTCCGGTGAGGACGTTTGCGACCCAAGAGGGTTTCGACAGAATTCGTCCCACCGTCTTCAAATGGATGCGCGGCGGCACGGTGAGACCACTGTGAACGTCACGATGGCGCTGCCCGAGCACCTGAAGGTCGACGGTCAGCACGAGTGCGGAGCAATGTGCTGCTCGTGCCCGCGCGATGAGATCGGCGATGAAGCCGCGGTCCTTCATGAAGTAGAGCTGAAACCAGAATGGCTTTGTGACTGCGGCAGCAACATCTTCGATCGAGCAGATCGACAGCGTACTCAGCGTATATGGGATGCCTGCTTTTTCGGCCGCGCGCGCAGCGGCGATTTCCCCGTCGCGATAGGCGAGGCCACTCATGCCGACAGGCGCGAGCGCAAATGGGAGCGCAGCAGGCACTCCAATAATGTTTTGGGTCAGATCACGATTGACGGCACCGGCCAGAACGCGCTGGCGAATATTGACGTTCGCAAGATCGCGCTCGTTGGCGCGCAGCGTCGTCTCCGAATATGAGCCAGACTCGTAATAGCCCATGACGTCGGCCGGCACGCGGCGGTGCGCCAATCGCCGGAGATCGTCGATACAGGCAACGGTGTCGAGTTTCACTTAAGATCGCCCGAAGAAACTCAGTTTCCGAACCGCCCTCAGGCGCCACGCCGAGCGCACGCCCTCACATGCTGCACAGCAAGCTCAAGCATCGGCTTCGGAAACGGAAATGGCTACTCCCGGGTGGACGGACTTCAGCAGACGCACATCGTCCAGAGCTTGCGCCCAGACGTTGCACGGTCCGGCCAGACGAATTTCGCCGCGCGTCTTGGAAAGCGGTGTCGGCCCAAAACCGATCGAGATTGCATCGCCGTCGGGCCAAAAGACGATGTCGCCCGCTTTGACGACGACGCGGGCGTCAGGCTCCGCCTCGGAGGTTACCGGCGCATCGAAGTAGATTTCTTCGCCCCACGTGCGGGCTGCGGATTCGATCGGCAAGGCCGCCCAAATGCGCTCCGCCGTTGGCGTGTCGAGCAATCTCGCTCGAATGGCGACAGCCCCGGCGCGGATGACGATTTTTCGCATGCCGTTTGATCCCGATCAGCTTCGCGACCGGGAGCGTAATGCGGTCGCCAAGGCGAAGTCTCTCATTGGGGCTCTCCGCCTTCAAGGGCTTCGAGTGTCCCAGCCCGAACAAAATGCCGGAACGGGATCTAAAGTTGCCCGAAATTCTCAGTCGAGCGGCATGCAGCCGTTGCTGCAGATGCGAAAAGATCCCGGGGCATGACGCTTATCCGCGCGCTGCACCGGGATCTCAGAACTTTTATCAGGGCGCCCGGCCGAAGACGAGCGACGTGTTGAGGCCGCCGAACGCGAGCGAGTTCGACATCGCGTACTTGAGTTCCATCGCGCGACCGACATTCGGGATGTAATCGAGATCGCATCCCTCGCCCGGCTCGTCGAGACCGATGGTCGGCGGGGCCCAGCTTTCGCGCATCGCCATGATGGTCGCAACGGCTTCGATACCGCCGCCGGCGCCGAGCGGATGACCGTGCATCGACTTCGTCGAGGAGATCGCGAGCTTGTAGGCGTGATCCTTGAAGACGTTCTTGATCGCCTTCGTCTCGTTGATGTCGTTGTCGGCGGTCGCCGTGCCGTGAGCGTTGAGATAGTCGATCTGGTCGGGTGTGATGCCGGCTTCCTGGATTGCTGTCAGCATCGCAACCGAAGGGCCTTCGACGGTCGGCTTGACCATGTCCTGACTGTCGGACGCCATGCCGTATCCGCACAACTCGGCGAGGATGGTGGCTCCGCGCGCCTGAGCGTGCTCAAGGCTTTCCAGAACGAGGATGCCTGCGCCATCGGCCAGAACCGTGCCGTTGCGCTTCTTGGCGAACGGGAAGCAGCCTTCCGGCGACAGGACGTGGAGTGCCTGCCAAGCCTTCATCGTGCCGTAGTTGATGACCGACTCCGATGCGCCGGCAATCGCCACGTCCGTCATGCCGTCGCGGATGTAGTCGCGGGCAATGCCGATCGCGTGCGTAGCCGTGGAGCAGGCCGAGCAGGTTGCGAACGTCGGCCCTTTGACGCCGAATTCGATGCCCACGTGCGCGGCGGCAGACGAACCAATGATGCGCAGCAGCGTCAGCGGATGCGTTGCGCGCTTGTTGTGGATGAAGAGGTCGCGATAGGCCGTCTCGTACGTGGTGAGGCCGCCCGCGCCAGAGCCGATGATGCATGCCGAGCGATACGGATCAGCCAAGGGCATTTCGAGCCCGGCCATTTTAATCGCTTCTTCAGCGGCTGCAGCGGCGAACCAGGAGTAGCGATCGGCCAGCGTGATGATGCGATCGCGTTTGAAATGTTTCAGGCGCTGCTTGGGATCGAAATCCTTGATTTGCGCAGCGATCAGAATCTTAAGATCGTCTAACGGGAATCCGGAGAGCGGGCTGACGCCGGATTTTCCGGCCTTCAGACTGGCCCAAAAATCAGGAACATTCTGCCCAATCGGGGTTACAACTCCGAGGCCCGTGACGACGACGCGGCGCCCCGGTTTACCATTCGACATACTCTATCTTTCTTGTCTGATGAACGCACAGAAGCCCCGATGGGGGCCTCCGGCGTTCATACCCGTTTTCGTCAGAAGACGCCGCAAGCGGTTAAGCTTTAGCGGCAGAAGCCTGCTTGGCAGCAATCAGCGACTTCACGCGATCCACGACCGAGCCAACAGTCTTGAAAGCTTCGACTTCCTCGTTGGCGTTGTATGGGATCTCAATCCCAAAGCCATCTTCGATGTCGAATACGATCATCGCAAGATCAAGGGACTCGATCTTGAGATCTGTAAGCTGGGTGTCGAGCGAGATGTCGTCGCGCGGCTCCTTCATATGCTTCTTGAGGATTTCGATAACCTTCGTCGCGACTTCGTCCATCGGCCTCTCCCACCCTCGCAATATCTGCGATGGGCCAGTTTTGCTTGGCATCTACCTAAGCCAAGACCATTTCATCAGCAAGCGGGGGGGTCACTTATCCTTAAACAACCGGCAAGTCTAGGTGCGGACCGTCGCGCTCTTTCACGGTCCACCCACGCGCCCACAAAGTTGTACTATCCCAGACGGGACAGGACCGATCCAACGCTAGCTTTCGGAACCCGGATTTGACTAATATTGTACGGCAAATGCAAGCGTTCGAAAGCTTCTGCGAAGTAAAATATATCCGGACATAATAACACTCAAACCTTCCCGGACACCATGAAACCCGAAGTACCCGAAACGGCGACAAATTCGACACCGTGGATCAAACATTATCCGCAAGGTGTCGACTGGCACATGCCGATCCCAAAGCGGACGGTGCCGGAGCTTCTGGATCGTGCTGTTAAATTCTTTCCGGAAAGACCCGCCATCAGCTTCCTGGGGCGGAGCACGACCTATTCGGAGCTTGGTACCGAGGTTAACCGGGTGGCGGCAGGGCTGCAATCGCTCGGAGTAAAGCGGGGAACGAAAGTCGGCCTCCTACTTCCAAATACCCCGACATTCATTGTCTATTATTTCGCAATACTCAAAGCGGGCGGTACGGTCGTCAATTTCAATCCCCTTTATACTCTCGAGGAGCTCGCCTTCCAGGTCCGGGACAGCGAGACGGAGATCATGGTGACACATGATCTCACCGTGCTGTTTTCGAAGGCTGAGGCATTGATGCTCGCTGGCGTGATCGCGCGCTCGATCATCGTGCCGTTCGCCAGCGTGTTGCCGCCGCTCAAATCTGTGCTCTTTCGCCTCTTCAAAAGGAAAGATGTCGCGGACGTCAAAGGCTCGCGCGCGAAGGCCCAAATCGTCGATGGTCTCGCGCTGGCGGCGACATCGGCTCCGATGACGCCAGTCGCGATCGACGCGGACGGAGACGTCGCGGTCCTGCAATACACGGGCGGCACGACGGGTACGCCCAAGGGCGCCATGCTGACCCATGCGAACCTCACCGCCAACACGGCGCAGATTGCCGCCTGGGGCGTCGATCTGAAGCCCGGCGAGGAGAGCATTCTGGGCGCGCTGCCCCTCTTCCACGTGTTTGCGATGACGGTCGTGATGAACATGGGCGTCGAGCTTGCGGCCCGGATCATTCTGCTGCCGCGGTTCCAGCTCGTCGAAGCCTTGAAGCTTCTGCACAAGGAGAGGCCGACCGTTCTGCCTGCCGTGCCCACGATCTTCACGGCGATGCTGAACTACCCGGAATTCAAATCCTACGACGTCTCGTCGCTGCGCTTCTGCGTGTCGGGCGGGGCGCCGCTGCCGCTCGAGGTCAAGCTCAAGTTCGAGGCCGTTTCAGGCTCCAAAGTCGTCGAGGGCTACGGGCTGTCTGAGGCCTCTCCGGTCCTCACCTGCAATCCGGTCCAAGGCGAACCCGTCGCCGGCTCCATCGGACCGCCGCTGCCGGGCACGATCATTTCGCTGCGCGACATCGATGATCCGTCGAAGGAAGTCGCTCAAGGCGAGCGCGGAGAACTTTGTGCCAAGGGTCCACAGATCATGAAGGGCTACTGGAACAAGCCAGCCGAGACGGAGAAGCAATTTGTCGACGGTTTCCTGCGGACCGGGGACGTCGCCATCATGGACGAGCATGGGTATTTCTCGATCGTCGACCGGATCAAGGACCTCATCATCTGCTCAGGCTACAACGTCTATCCAAGGCGGATCGAGGAAGCGATCTACACGCATGCCGCCGTCGAAGAGGTCACCGTCATCGGCATTCCGGACGCCTATCGCGGGGAAGCGCCCAAAGCGTTCATCAAGTTGAAAAGCGGGATGCCGGCGACCTCGGCAGACATTCTCAAGCATTTGGAGCCGAAGATTTCCAAGATCGAGATGCCGGCCGCGATCGAGTTTCGCGACAGCTTGCCCAAGACGATGATTGGCAAGCTTTCCAAGAAGGAGTTGGCGGCCGAGGAAGCCAAGCGCGCGAAGTCCGCATGAGCGTCAAGAGCACGGGCTCACTCTCCAAGGTTGCCGGATCCGGCTCCGATTCGCCTGCGGAGCCGGCGTACACGATTTCGGCGCTGGCCAAGGAATTCGGCGTCACAACGCGCGCCATTCGATTCTACGAGAGCCGCGGATTGATTTCGCCCGAGCGGGTCGGGACGGCGCGGCGGTATTCGAAGCGCGACAGGGCGCGGCTCATCCTGATCCTGCGCGGGCGCAACCTCGGCTTTTCGGTCGAGGACGTGAGCGACTATCTTTCGCTTTATGATTCCGATCCCGCGCAGCTGGCGCAAACGCGGCACCTGCTCGACAAGGTGACGGCGGCAATCGGCGATCTCGAGACAAAGCGAGACGACATCGCGCGGTCGCTCGACGAACTGAACGAGATCCGTGCGCGCTGTGAGGCGCATCTAAAGAAGAACGCCTGAGCTTCCGAGCGTTATCGCGTTCAGCGGTAGAGGTCGGCGCGCGTCGGCGGCAGCACCGGATTGCGCTTGGCGGACTTCGAGGTGAGCGTCTGGAAGAGCCGCAGCGTGCCGCGCGAGAACGCGAGGCTGACCCCCGCAAGATACGCGACCCAGATCCGGTATTTCTCCTCGCCGACGTAGGCGATGGCCTGCTCGCGATTGGCGGTCAGCCGTTCGCACCAGAGCTGACACGTGCGCGCGTAGTGCAGACGCCAGGCTTCAACGTCGTGCACCTCGAAGCCCGCCTGCTCCATGGCCGAGATCGAGTGGCCGATGTCGTCCAGCTCGCCGCCCGGGAAGATGTATTTCGCGATCGCCTTCTTTTCGGGACGCATGCGCGATTTCATCCAGCCGGTCTTCGGCTTGTGCGCGCGGCGCGAGATGGCGTGATTGAGGAACAGCCCGTCGTCGGAGAGCAGCGAGCGGACCTTGCGCATGTAAGCGGGGATGTTCTTCAGCCCGATGTGCTCGTACATGCCGATGGAGGCGATCTTGTCGTAAGTGCCGGTCAGCTTGGAGTAATCGTTCAATTCGAACGTGACGCGATCTTCGAGGCCGAGGCGCTTGGCCTTGGCGCGGGCGAACGCCAGCTGCTCTTCCGACAGCGTGACGCCGTGCGCTGTGACGCCGTAGTTCTTCGCGGCATGACACAGCAGTCCGCCCCAGCCGGCGCCGATGTCGAGCATGCGGTCGCCGGGCTTCAGGCGAAGTTTGCGGCAGATCATTTCGAGTTTGTCGTGCTGGGCCTGTTCAACGCCGTTCGACCAATCCGTGTAGTACGCGCACGAGTAGACCATCTCGGGATCGAGGAAGAGCGCGTAGAAATCGTTCGACAGGTCGTAGTGGAACTGGATGTAGGCCTTGTTGTCTTCGGTCTTGCGGTTCTTGCCGGTGATCTCGCCTGCGAAGCCGTGCGCGTCGCGCGTGTCTGAGGATTTGGCGAACAGGAACGGCGACAGCTTCAGCGCGAGCTTTGCGAACTCTGCCGGTTTCATCTTCACGGACTTGCGGCCGTCCTGGAGCCCCAAGCCGAAGTCGACGAGCGTGCCGCCCGAGAAGTCGATGCCCTTCTCGACGTACTGGCGGATGATCGAATCGAGCGACGGGCGGCGGAGGATCGCGCCGATGACGCCGGGATCGCGGATGGAAATTTCGAAATCGGATTTCGGCGCGCTGCCGAGCGGCAAGCGCGTGCCGTCCCACAGACGGACCCAGCCATCAACGTTGAGGCGGCCTGCGAGGTTACGGACCAGCGCGCGCGCCGCCTCGAGTTGCTTGTCGTCCTTCGCCCCCATTGCGCTTCCCCTGCTCCGTTGGACGCAAGGTCAATAGCGCAACGGGGCGCTTGAGTCTTCTGTCCGGCGCATTACGCCGCGGCGCGGGCCTCGATGGTTGTGGGCGCTTCCATGATCGCCGTCACGCCCATGCCGCCTGCCGTGCAGACGGAGATGAGGCCGCGGCCACCCTTCGTCGACAGGAGTTTGGCGAGATTGGCGACGATGCGGGCGCCCGTTGCCGCGAACGGATGGCCGAACGCCAGCGAGGAGCCTTTGACATTGAGTTTGCTGCGATCGATGGAGCCGAGCGGCTGATCCTTGCCCAGATGCGTCTTGCAGTACTCCGGATCTTCCCAAGCTTTCAGCGTGCACAGCACTTGGGCTGCGAAGGCTTCGTGCAGTTCGTAGAAGTCGAAGTCCTGCAGCGTGAGACCGGCGCGGTCGAGCATCTTCGAGACGGCGATGGTCGGCGCCATCAGGAGCCCGTCGCCGCCGACGAAATTATTGCCGATGTGCTGCCCGTAGGTCAGATACGCGAGCACGGGCAGATTGCGCGCCTTCGCCCACTCCTCGGATGCAAGCAGCACGGCGGCGGCGCCATCGGTGAGCGGCGTCGAGTTGCCGGCCGTCAGCGTGCCGCGCTCGGATTTCTCAAACGCGGGCTTCAGGGTGCTGAGCTTCTCCAGCGTGATGTCGGGGCGCAAGTTGTTGTCGCGATAAACGCCGGCGCAGGGAACGACGAGATCGTCCATGTAGCCTTCGTCGTAGGCAGCGGCGCCTTTCTTGTGGCTCTCGTAGGCGAGCAGGTCCTGATCGGCGCGCGGGATCTGCCATTCCTGCGCCATCAGCTCGCAGTGCTGACCCATCGAGAGCCCCGTGCGCGGCTCGGCGACGTTGGGCGGCTGCGGGGCAAGCTCGACGGGCGAGAGGCCCTTGAAGACCTTGATCTTGTCGAGCGCGGTCTTGCTCTGCTGGACGCCGATGAGCCGCTTGGAAAACTTCTTCGAGAAGACGATGGGCGCGTCCGACGTCGTGTCGGAGCCGACGGAGATGGCGCTGTCGATTTCGCCCGTTGCGATTTTCGCAGCGGACATGAGCGCCGATTGCAGCGAGGTTCCGCAGGCCTGGATGAGCGTGACGCCCGGCGTAGAGGGCGCAAGTTTCGTCGAGAGGACGGCCTCGCGCGCGAGATTGAAATCCTTCGAGTGCGTGACGACGGCGCCGCCCACGACTTCGTCGATGTGCTGGCCCTTGAGGCCGAACCGATCAACGACGCCGTTCAAGGCGGCCGCCATCATGTCGAGGTTCGTCAGGTCCGCGTAGAACGTATTCGAACGGCAGAACGGGATGCGGGCGCCACCGACAATCGCCACGCGCCGGAGTTCTCGTGTCATGTCATTCTCCCAAACTATTCGGCAGCTGCGGCGTGCGGAGACTGAGCGCCACCCGCGGCGCTCAAGCTTTTCTTGTAATGCAGCGGACCACCGCGGAATGGTGCGAAGCCGGTGCCGAAAATCATGCCGGCATCGACGAGATCGGCGGTTTCGACAACGCCATCGTCGAGCGACTTCTGCGCTTCGGCGATCATCGGATCGACGAGTTCGCGGCCCAAGCGTTCGATCTCGGCCTTGTCGAACTTCTGATCCGACTTCACGGGCTTGCCGTCTTTCCAGACGTAAAAGCCCTCGCCCGTCTTCTTGCCGAGACGGCCGGATGCGACGAGGCGATCGAGCCGCGAGCCTTCGCTCGATTGACCGAGAATTTTCGCGACGTGGGCGCAGATATCGAGACCGACATTGTCGGCAAGCTCAATGGGGCCCATCGGCATGCCGAACGCGCGCGCGGCTTCGTCGATCTTCTCCTTGTCCTCGCCCTCTTCCAGCCGCTTCATCGCAGCGAACATGTAAGGCGTCAGCACCTTGTTCACGAGGAAGCCCGGGACGTCCTTCGTGATGAGCGGGAACTTGTCGATGGCGGTGACGAACGCCGCGCCCTTCTTCACTTCGTCGTCACGCGTGTTGGCGCCGCGCACGACTTCGACGAGCGGCATCTGCGCGACGGGCGAGAAGAAGTGCAGGCCGATCAGGCGGCCCGGATCCTTCAGCGGCTGAGCGATGTCTTCAAGCTTCAGCGACGACGTGTTCGTTGCGAGCACGGCGCCGGGTTTGATCTTCGTTTCGAGGTCGGCGAAGAGCTTCTGCTTGATGTCGAGCCGTTCGACGATCGCCTCGATGATGACGTCGGCACGCGCGATGCCCTTGCCTTCGGGATCAGCGATGAGACGCGCCTTCGCGGCGTCGCGCGTTGCCTTCGTCTTGAACTTGCGGGCGAAGAGCTTGCCTTGCGCCTTGATGCCCTTCTCCAGCTGTTCGGCGGAGATGTCCTGCAGCGTCACTTCCATGCCGGCCGCAACGCAGACGCCGGCAATGTCGGCCCCCATCGTGCCAGCGCCGATGATGTGGGCGCGGCTCGGCCTCCATTTGAAGCCTTTGGGCGCTTGGCCCTTCAGAAGTTCGGTCAGGCGGAAGACGCGGCGCAAGTTGCGCGAGGTATCCGACACCATCAACGGCGCGAACGCGGTCGTCTCTTCGCGCTTCATGGTGGCGAGGTCGCCGCCGTATTTTTCGAACAAGTCGATTAGGCGGAAGGGTGCGGGATAGTGATCGGCGCGGACTTTCTTGGCCGTCTCCTGGCGCATCTTCTTGGCGAGCAGTGTGCGTGCGGGCCACTTCGTTAGCACCATCTTGGCGAGGCCCGCGGATTTCGAGCGGCGCTTCTGCAGCACGGCCTTGCGCGCGGCCCAATGCAGCTCGCCGGGGCTACCGACGAGTTGATCAATGAAGCCGAGCGCTTTCGCGACCGTGGCGCGGATCATGCTGCCGGTCAGCATGGTCTGCATCGCGGCCATGGGGCCGACCTGCTTGATCGAACGCGCGGTGCCGTTGAAGCCCGGGAAGATGCCGAGCTTCACTTCGGGGAAGCCGACGCGCGTTGAGTCATCGCGCGTGGCGATGCGGTAATGGCAGGCGAGGATCAGCTCGAGGCCGCCGCCGACGCAGACGCCGTGGATGGCGGCGACGACCGGGATGGGCAGCTTCTCGATCCGGTCGAGGAGGTCGTTGACCGGCTTCAGCGCGGCGATGACATCCTGCTCGGTCTGAAAGTGTTCGAACTCGCGGATGTCGGCGCCGACGATGTAGCCGCGCTCCTTGCCCGACATGATGACGAGGCCGCGCACCGTTTTGGCGCGGGCTGCGGTTTCGACGCGCTCGATGATTGCGCCCAGCTCTTCGATCGGCCGGCGGCCGAGAGAGTTGGCGCTTTCGCCTTCGCGGTCGAAGGTCGCCCAGGCAATGCCCTCGCCGTCGATCTTGAAGCGCCAGTCTCGCAACTGCGGTTCACTCGTCTGCACCGCTGTATCCATCATCACTCACCTCAACACTTCGAGACTTCGGTCCCGCTCATTCCGCTGCCAGGCTCTCGGGCCCGCGTACGTTGTGGCCGGGCGTCATATAATGCGGCTTCACCTCTACCGGGTCGAAGTGATCGACCGCGACGACGCGGGCGACGAGCCGTTCGACCTCGCGGAGCTGTTCGGCCTCCGCCGCGGTGATTACGCCTTTTTCTTGCGCGTCAGCAAACCAGTCGATGCCATGATAACGCCGGACGACGCCGTCGCGGATGGCTTTTTCGAGCTTCTTTTCGATCGCTTCGGCGAAGATCACTTTCTCCAGCGTCACTTCGAGAAGGCCGGTTGGATCATTGACGTCCTTGGAGACGAAAATGTGCCGCGTCAGGCGATCGCGAACTTCGCCCGGCTGCAGCGCGTGGCGCGCGACGCGGTGGCCGAGGGCGTCGGATGCGGGCCGGAAACGGCGGCCGAGCGGGAAGACGACGATGCGCATGAAGGGACGCGCGGCGCGAACGGGGAAGTTGTCAATGACGCCGGAGACGGCTTCCTGGAAGCGGTAGAGCGCGTTCTCAGCCGCGAGTTCGACGATCTCTTCATCGCCTTCGGGGCGGCCGTCGTCATCGTAGCGCTTCAGCGTGGCGGCGAGCATGTAGAGCTCGGACAGCGCGTCTGCCATGCGGCCGGTGATTTTCTGCTTCGTCTTCAGGCCGCCGCCGAGCAGCGCAACCGACAAGTCGGCGAGGAAAGCGAAGGAGCGGCTGGCGCGTCCGAGCTGGCGATACCAGTGCGACATGCGCAAGGCGCTCGCCGGTGCCGTGACGAAAGCGCCGCCCGTCAGGTTGTGAACGAAGCCGCCGGTCGCGTTCGAGAGCGAGAAGGCGATGTGATTGTTGAACGCGTTCTCGAAGGTATCGAGGCCGCGTTTCTTGTCGGGGTCTTGGGCTGCCTGCACTTCCTTGTAGAGGTAGGGATGCGAGCGGAGCGCGCCTTGCGCAAACGTGATGAGCGTGCGCGTCAGGATGTTGGCGCCTTCGACCGTGATGCCGACGGGGACCATCTGATACGCGGATTGCAGGTAGTTCGACGGGCCATCGCAGATGCCGCGGCCGCCGTGGATGTCCATCGCGTCGTTGACGGCGCGGCGCATTTTCTCGGTCGTCTGATACTTCATCAGCGCGGAGATGACGGACGGCTTCTCGCCGCGCGAGACCATCGACGCGGTCATCGCGCGGGCGGCTTCGTTCACGTAAGCCGCCTCGATCATGCGGACGAGCGGTTCTTCCACGCCTTCCATGCGCGAGACGGGCAGTCCGAACTGCTTACGGATGCGGCCGTAAGCGGAGGTGACGCGCAGCATCGCCTTGGCGCCGGCCGTGGCTGACGAGGGCAGCGAGATCGCGCGGCCCGCGGAAAGGCATTCCATCAGCATGCGCCAGCCGTTGCCGGCCATTGCCTGGCCGCCGATGACCCAATCGATCGGGATGAAAACGTCGTTGCCCCAGTTGGGGCCGTTCGGGAATGCGGAGCCCGAGGGCAGATGGCGGCGCCCGATGTTGACGCCGGGATGATCGGCCGGGATCAACGCCAGCGTGATGCCGATGTCCTCGCCTTTGCCGAGCAGGTTGTCCTTATCGAAGAGGCGGAACGCGAGGCCAACGAGCGTCGCCTTGGGTCCGAGCGTGATGTAGCGCTTGTCCCACGAGAGGCTGATGCCAAGCGTTTCGCGGCCCTGATACGTGCCGCGCGTCACGTAGCCGATATCGCGCATCGTTGCGGCGTCGGAGCCTGATGTGGGCCCGGTGAGCGAGAAGCAAGGCACCTCTTCGCCCTTGGCGAGACGCGGCAGGTAGTGATGTTTCTGCTCGTCCGTGCCGTACTTTTCGATCAGTTCGCCGGGGCCCAGCGAATTCGGCACCATGACGATGGTGACGACGTCGGGCGAGCGTGAGGCGATCTTGCCGAGGATGAGCGACTGAGCCTGCGCAGAAAATCCAAGGCCGCCGTGCTCCTTCGAAATGAGCATGCCGAGAAAGCCGTGCTTCTTCACGAAGTCCCAGATTTCTTCCGGCACCTCGTGCTGATCGTGACGGATCTGCCAATCGTTGATCATGCGGCAGAGGTCTTCGGTAGGGCCGTCGAGGAAGGCCTGCTCTTCGACTGAGAGTTCGATCGGCGGGATGGACTGCAGCTTGTCCCAGTCGGGCGTGCCGGAGAACAGTTCGGCGTCGAAGCCGACAGTGCCGGCTTCCAGCGCCTGGGCTTCGGTGTCGGATACGCGCGGCAGGATCTTGCGGATTTGCGCGAAGACCGGCGCGATGATGAGGCTGCGGCGCACCGACGGGATCGACAGCACAGCAAGTGCTGCGAACGGCAGCCACGCGATCCAACTGATCGGGCCGATGCTTCCGCCCGTCGCCAGCAACGTGAAGACGCCCACCGCTGCGGCCCAGCCCCAGAGCGGCGCCCGGAGCATGCCGAGCGCGAGGAAACCGATCACGGCCACCAGCAAAAGAACGACGGTTACCATTACGCTGTCTCCAAGAGGCTGCCGTCAGAAGCCGGCGGGTCCAATAGTTACCGTTGACCTATAGGTCAACTTAAGAAGCTCTTGCGCTGAGGTCCAGGGCTCGCGACCCGCGTCCAGATATCAGTTTTTCAAACTTGCAGATACACGCGCCGCGCCCCCGGCGTTGCCGGGCAAGCAGCATGTGCGAGCGGTCATCGGAGCCTTCCCCCTCACCTCAACCCAAATGCTGCGCGAGAAACCTTAAGGATTGCGGAAACTAGCGCTCTGCCTTCATCGGCGGTTCGCCGAAGAGATCCGTGACCATGGTCTGATACCAGTCGGTGCTCTCCTGGTTGTTCTGGCGGCGGATCTCGGCGCTGTCACCGGGCTGAGAGACGAAGGGCTCCTTCACTTCGAGATATGGCTTTCCATCCTTTGTTGCCGGCACGTAATCGCCGCCGATTTTAGCACTGTTTTCGGGGGCGAGCATTGACCAGCAGGTGTTTCTGTATTTTCCCGAAACGCGCGGTTTGCCTTCGAGGCTCGCGATAATATCGGCAGCGACGACGGCGGCCTGGCTGACGGCCGAGAACGCGGATTTCGGCATGTCGTTGGCGATTGCGGCGTCGCCCAGCACGTAGACGTCGTTCGCCTTCGTGGATGTGAAGTTTTCTGGATTGACGGGGCACCAGTCGCCCTCCGTCAGCCCGGCGCGGGCGGCGATTGCGGCGGCCTTCTGCGCGGGGATGATGTTGGCGAGCGCGGCGCGTTCGGTCCGGCCGGCTTTCGTCGTCACCACGCCCGTCTTCGCGTCGACCTTGATGACGTCGAAGTCGTCGATCTCGTTGGTCGAATTGATCTCGATGATGCCCTTGTAATATTCGTCGTAGGCTTCCTCGAAGACGGCCTGCTTCGAGTAGGTTTTCTTGGCGTCGAAGAGGACGAGCTTGGCCTTGGGCTTCCGGGTTTTCAGGAAGTGGGCGATCATGCAGGCGCGTTCGTAGGGGCCCGGCGGACAGCGATACGGGTTCGGCGGGGCCGACATGACGACGAGGCCGCCATCGGGCAGCGCGAGCAGCTTTTCCTTCAGCAGCCACGTTTGCTCGCCGCCCTGCCAGGCATGCGGCATGAGCTTGGCGGCTTCCGGCGAGTAGCCTTCGATGGTCTCGTATTTGAAGTCGATGCCGGGGGCGACGACGAGGCGGTCATACGGCAACGGCTGCGATGCGCGGGCGAGCGTCACGGTCTTCGCTGCCGTATCGATCGCGGTCGCGGTGTCGGTGACGACGTTGATGCCGCGCCGCTTCACGCCCGCGTAGTCGTGCGTGATGGATTTGAACGACCGGAAGCCGCCGAGATAAAGGTTCGAGCGGATGCAGGTCGTGTATTTTTCCTTCGGCTCAATGAGTGTGATGTCGAGGCCGGGGCTTGCCGTCTTCAAGCGGTTGGCGACCGCGGCGCCGCCCGGTCCGCCGCCGATGATGACGATCTTGGCGGGACCTGCGGCCAACGCCGGACGCGGCAAGCCCGATGCTGCGGCCAAGCTTGCGCCGGCCGTCAGCAGGGCGAATTCGCGGCGCGTGATCTTCGTCATTCCCCCGCCTTTCATGCCGGCGCGCGGCCGCGCCTCAATCATCACATCAAGCTGACGGCGTGGAGGGCTCATTTGCCACCTGCCGCCACGGCCTGCCAGGGACATAACCTGCCGGACAAGGTGGCGGTGCCGCAGCGCGGTATCCTATATAACACTGGATATTACGCTTCGAGGCCCCGCGTGCCAGACCCTATCGACATTACCATCCTGAGCCGCCGGACATTCCTGGCCTCGGCAGCCGCTGCGGCGGCGCTTCACCCCTATTTTGCGCGCGCGGAGGATGCGGGGCCGCATGCGCTCGCGCCCAGCCAGAAGTTCAAGGACGATTACGAGCGGCTCGTGGGTTCGGCGACGCCGATCGAAGGCAAGGTTACGGTCGATTTGCCGGAGACGGCCGAGAACGGCAATTTCGTGCCGATGACGATTGCCGCCGACAGCCCGATGACGGATGCCGACTACATCAAGGCGATCCACATTCTCTCGACGGAAAATCCTCACGCGCATGTCGCCACCTTCTTTCTCACGCCGGTGAACGCGGTGGCGCGCGTGCAGACGCGCATTCGGCTGGCGAAGACGCAGAACGTCGTCGTACTGGCGGAGCAGTCCGACGGACGGATGCTGATTTCAACGACGCTCGTCAAAGTGACGATCGGCGGCTGCGGGATCTGAGGAGCAAGCGTCATGGCAGCCAATCCGCGCATCAAACTTCCCGACACTGCCAAGCCCGGCGAGGTGATCGAGATCAAGACGCTCGTCACGCACGTGATGGAAACGGGCAATCGGCGCGACAAGACCGGCAAGCCGATCCCGCGCAACATCATTCATACGTTCGTCGCGAAGTTCGAGGGCAAGGAGGTCTTCCGCGCCGAACTTGGCCCCGGCATTTCCGCCAACCCGTATATTGCGTTCTGCATGCGCGTTCCCGGGCCCGGCGCATTCGAGGTGGCCTGGACGGACGATCAGGGCGTGACGACCACGGCAACGGCGCCGCTGAAGCTGGTGTGATTTTTTGATTGTGCCTGGCGACACGCGTTCGGCGCGCCGGCCGCCGGGCACGTGCGATCTGGGTGATGAGATGCATTCGGCTCAAAGTCGATGAATTGAGCAGAGACCGCAGCAGCCAACATCAAGGTATGTTCTTTTCCCTCGCGCAGAAGCGGCGATAACAAACGCGCGCCTCGGCCATTCGGCGCTAGAACCAAGTGCCGATTAGCCCCTCGTCGCAATACGCCTACAATCCTCAGATTGGTCCAGCATTCAGCGAAGCGAAGGGAGAACGCACGTGTCTCATCACCTCGATTGCCCGTTGGCTCGGCAGGACATTCGCCTCGATATCACCGATCTCTACGTCTTCAGAGGCGAGGCCGGAACGGTCTTCGCCATCAACGTCTGTCACTCGATCTTCGGCCCCATTCCATCGCCCGGCTACCACCCCGAAGGCATGTACGAATTCAAGATCGATCTCGACGGCGACGCGGTGGAAGACATCACCTATCGCATCACGTTCGGCGAACGCGATGCCGAGGGCAAACAGGGCTTCGTGCTGCGCCGTATCGATGGCCCCGAGGCCACCGATCCTCATGCTGCAGGCGCGGTCGTTGCCGAAGGCAGGACGGGCGACGACGTTACGACTGAGACCGGGCTCCGCATCTGGTGTGGACAAGCGGGCGATCCATTCTGGATCGAGCCTGATGTTCTGCATGCTGTCGGACACGCTTTTCAGGATGGAACGACCGTCGACCTATCGAAGTGGGACGGGAGCCAAGCGAAGAATTTATTCGCCGGTCATACCGTCTATTCGATCGTGCTCGAGGTTCCGGACAAAGAGCTTCTCAAAGATACCGCAGGCAGCGGCCACCTGATCGGCGTTTGGGCCATTGCGTCGCTTGCCACCGATGCGGGTGGATGGCGTGCGATCAATCGTGTTGGTCTGCCGATGATCCATCCGCTCTTCACACAGTTCAACGAGGACTTGGGAAACGGGCTGAACGGGGGCCGGCCGGCGGATGATTTCGACACGCATGGCGAAGCCGTCATCACCTCGATCGCGGGCACCGTCGGCGCCTACGGAACAGCGGATGATCCGAGGGCCTATGCCGAGACGGTTGCGCATAGGTTCTGCCCCAATATTCTTCCCTACACGGTCGGCACGCCTGCTGTGTTTGGCTTTGCGGAATGGAACGGCCGGTCACTGACCGACAACGCACCGGACGTGATGTTCACGCTTGCGGCCAACACGCCGATCCGTCTGGGGATCGGCAGGGAGTCGGTCGTGTCGAAGCCATCGAAGAAATTCCCGTATGTTCCGGCGGCTCCTTGAGACTCATTTGTTTGTGCCCGGCGACTCCGCTTCGCGGAGCCGGCCGCCGGGCGTGGAGTTCTTTGCTTGTGCCCGGCGACTCCGCTTCGCGGAGCCGGCCGCCGGGCAGGCTATTTCGGGCGACCGTTATACCTGAGGCTGGCGAGGTAGTTGGCAACCGGCTTCAATTGCGCTTCGTCGAGCGACTTCATCAGGACCACCATGCCGATGTAATTGCGCCGCTCGCCGGTGTGGAAGTCAGTCATTGTCTTCAGGAGATACTCATCCTGCTGCCCAGCCAGCCGCGGCCTGACGGTATCGCCCTGATAGTTCGCCTGGTGGCACCCTCTGCAATTGAGCGAATTGACTACGGCGTCAGCGGCGGCGCGGTCCTCAGGTGATGGCGCCGGCTGCTGAAGATCCGGCCATTGCTGTTGCGAGTAATAGGTCGCGAGCGCTTCCATGTCCTGCTTGCTGAGAGACTCGGCGACGCCTGACATGATTTCGTTTTTCCGGCGTCCGATCTTGAAATCGTTGAGCTGGTTCAAAAGGTAAGCGCGGGGCTGTCCCCAGATGACGGGCGTGGTCTTTTCGGTCGGCACCCCCGCCTCGCCGTGACAGGCGGCACAGGTCTGCGTGAGATCGTTCAGGGTCTGTGCAGCTGCACGCTCACCGACCGCGAGCAGAGACGTCATTACAAATGCAGCCGCAATGGCCGCACGAACTGCATTTCCGGGCATCAGCAAACTCCGCACACTAACCAATTCGCGATCAGGTTATCTCTCAACTCATGGTCGTTCGTCCAGGCCCGTCGCGCACCGGGCATGGATGTGCGCCCAACTCTGCGAGGCAGAGCCGGTTGAAATAAAGCGAAGGGGCGGATCGGCGCGGCCGGGAGCCGGGCGCATCGAAGCCATCGAAGAAGTTCCCGTACGTTCCGGCGGTGATTTGAGTGCTTCTCGTTATTGCCCGCGTGCGTGGACAATGCTTGCGACGGCGAAGATGACGCCCTCTTGATCCGGCATGGATGTGCTCGCCTCATCGCCACGGAACAAAATACGTTAAGCCAAAGCGAACAGTTTCGACATCTCCACCAATCTCTGTAAACTGAGGTGCGTTCAGCTCTTTGGAAACTCCGCTGACGCTTTTTGCTTCGAACATTGTCGCTCGAAACTCTACTGACAGATGCCAGTTCGCGGTAAGGCGATGCTCGACACCGCCACCCACAGTTACACCGCTCAAGGTTTGCGACGAGGAATCCAGCGAGGAAGGCCACTCAAAACTTTGCCTGATCCTCGATGTTGTCCAACCGCCTAGGCCGTACAGCAATGTTGAGTCTGAAGCTAACCATCCAAGTTTCCCGACAATGCTTGCGGACCACGATACGTCGCGAGCACAACTACCGAGGCCTTCATCGGAGACGAAAACGTTACTGTCCCAACCAGCAGCCCAGCTCAAGCGGCATTCGATTTGCTGTGTCGTGCCGAATGGATCAAAATCGATAGCTACACCGAGGACCGTACTTTGCATCTGCCAGCTCGCTGAAATAGCGAAACCTCCATTCCACTCAGCGTCGTCTCCTGAAATGGATTGCGCGGAGCCAAAAGAGGACTCGTTGAAAGTCACGCTTCTCGCCGAGTTATGGGATAGTCCAATGCCTGTATACGCCCCAAATGAGAACCCCGACCAATCATCTGCTTGAGCCTGCGATATAGATGCCTGAAAAAAAAGAACGCCAATCATTGCGATGCCGAGTCTAACCATAATATCCCCCGAGAGCATTTTCGGAAACGTTGCATGACGAGGCTTCGAGGGAAAGCGCAAGACAACACAGTGTGCTGCTGATCTGTGGATGCAAGTTTGTATTCCAGATTAGAATGATGGACGCGTTCGAGCGGCCGGCTGCAGTGGCTGCAGCCGGATGCGCAAATAGGGCGAAGGGGCAGATCGGCGCGGCCTCGCGTTTTTCTATTTTTGTTTCGGGATGCAGCCTTCGCCGATCCGCGACGCGCAACGGAGGTGGGCCCCCATTTCGAACCGTTGACACCGCCATCCGCCCGCGCATTCCGATTTTTTCGAACGGGCGTTGAACTCCGGCGCCACCTCGTGGCCACCGCAGCCGGCAGACGACCCCGGATCCAGCTGATGGGTTCCGGCAGTCCGGCGCGCTCCCACCGCCCTCAGGCGCCCAGCTCGAGCCTTGAGCCCTTCGCACGCGGCGGGATGAGCGGAGTATGCGCGCGGTGCGGAGAGCGGGGATAAGTTTTTTTGCGAGAGCGGGATGAAGGTGGGTCCCGGGTCTCGCAAGGGGGCTCGCCCGGGATGACAACTGTGGGCCCCGCTCTATCAATCCCGTCATCCCGGCGGAGGCCGGGATCCAGCCAGGCCAGAGGCTTGGGCGGATGCCCGCCTCCCCCGGCATGACGTTGCTGGGCGATGGCCCATTTGCCATCCATGGCCACCACGTCGTCGAGCACGCCCCGCGACCACCATCATTCCAGCGAAGGCTGTAGGGGACCTAGCATCGCAAGAGTTGCAGAGGCTTATTGGCGGTCGGCTGTCAAAAATTTGCGGGCTGCCGAAATGGTGCCAACGGGGGGTGACAGGTTGGCCGGTAAGCGGCGATGATCGCCATAGCCGGCGGCAGACCGGGAAAACAAGCGCGAGGAAACGATGGCAGGGGTTCGGGTTTTGGTGGGCACGCGCAAGGGCGCGTTCGTTCTCACGGCGGATGGCACGCGGAAGGACTGGGAGGTCAGCGGTCCGTTTTTTCCAGGTTGGGAAATCTACCACGTCAAAGGCTCGCGCGCAGATCCCAACCGCATCTACGCGTCGCAATCGAGCAGCTGGTTCGGGCAGCAGATCCAGCGTTCCGATGATGGCGGCAAGACGTGGGAGCCAGTCGACAACAAATTCGTCTACGACGGCGTGCCCGGTACGCATCAATGGTACGACGGCACCCCTCACCCGTGGGAGTTCAAGCGCGTCTGGCACATCGAGCCGTCCGCCACCGACCCCGATACGGTTTTTGCCGGGGTCGAGGATGCGGCTCTGTTCCGTTCGACGGATGGCGGCAAGTCGTGGGCGGAACTTTCCGGATTGCGCGGGCATGGATCGGGAGCGGCCTGGATGCCAGGCGCCGGCGGCATGTGCCTGCACACCATTCTGCTCGATCCCGTCAATCCGCAGCGGATGTTCATCGCGATCTCTGCCGCCGGTGCATTTCGGACGGACGATGGCGGCGCGACGTGGCTGCCCATCAATAGGGGTTTGCGGTCGGAATACATCCCCGATCCGCATGCGGATGTCGGGCATTGCGTGCACCGCCTGGCAATGCATCCCTCGCGGCCGGAAGTGCTGTTCATGCAGAAGCATTGGGACGTGATGCGCAGCAACGACGGCGGAGATTCCTGGCACGAAGTGAGCGGGAACCTGCCGACGGATTTCGGCTTCGTCATCGACGTGCATGCGCACGAGCCGGACACGATCTACGTCGTCCCGATCAAGAGCGATGCGGAGCACTTTCCGATTGATGGCAAGCTGCAGGTCTGGCGCAGCCGCTCGGGCGGCCAGGAATGGGAGCCGCTGACGAAAGGCCTTCCGCAGTCCAACTGCTACGTGAACGTGCTGCGCGACGCGATGGCGGTCGATACGCTCGATTCCTGCGGCGTCTACTTCGGCACGACGGGCGGGCAGGTCTATGCTTCCGCGGATGCCGGCGATACGTGGAACGCAATCGTTCGCGATTTGCCGCCGGTGCTGTCGGTCGAGGTCCAGACGCTCGCATGATCCGCGTCGTGCTGCCGTCGCATCTCCGGATGCATGCGAACATCAACGGCGAAGTTGTGCTCGAGGTCGATGGAGAAGCGACGCAACGGTCGCTTCTCGATGCGCTCGAGACGCAATATCCGGTGTTGCGCGGGACCATTCGCGATCACGTGACGAAACGGCGGCGGCCGTTCTTGCGATTTTTCGCGTGTCAGCGCGATCTCTCGCACGAGCCGATGGATGCGCCGTTGCCCGACGAGGTCAAGTCAGGATCGCAGCCGTTTCTGATCGTCGGTGCGATTGCCGGCGGCTGAACGCGACAGAGCCGGATGTGGGAAGGGCGCCTCCGACGCTAGACTTCGGACGAGGCGCCCCAGGGGATGATCGTTTTAACGTGAGAAGCTATTTCAGTGGCTCGATCGGCGCGGGATCGGCTTGTAATTTCCAGACCAATACGGCGCGGACCGATTGCACGGTTGCCTCGTCGAGATCGAAGCCTGCCCCTTCCGACGCCCAATGCTTCACCTGGGTCTTGGTCCACCACTTCTTATAGGTCGTTTTATTGAAAGCGTCGTCGTAGCCGACGTCGCTATCGCCTTCAAACCGCGAGTAGCGATATTCAACTTTAAGCGAGAGGCGCTTGTCGATCCGGTCGAGCTTGGTTTCGATGCCACCGCCAGTGGTCCAGCCATCGAGGTCACCGGTTGTCAGTGTGACGCTCGTCGGCAGGGGCGCGTATTTCGGGCCGTCGAAGGCCGCCGTCACCGATCCATCCTGGTTCATGCGGGAGAAGCCGCCCAAACCGTAGACGAGGAACCGCGGCGTCACGAGATAGCCGAGGCGGCCACCGACCGTCCAAGTGCCCGCGCGGTCGAGATCACCCGAGAGCGAGTTGCCCTTGTAGCTGAAAGAGGCATGCTCATCGCCTTCGGGATGGAAATCGTAGTCGGCGAAGGCGCCGATGAGGACGCGGTCAAAAAGGAGCCGGTCGTAGCCGACTTGCACGGTGCCGAAAATCTTCCAGGCGTCGTCGTTCATCGAACCCTTTAGATATTCGGGCTTGGTACCGTAGTAGTCGGTGTCGCAATAATAGTACCAAAAGCAGGTCTTTTTCTTGAAGAGGTCCCAACGCTCCGCTGCTGCGGTGGCATTCTGATCGATGGTCTTGGCGCCGATACCGGCGCCGACGGAAAACCCGGTCCAGCCATCGGTCGATGTCAGAAAGTCCCCAGCGAATGCTCCGGTGGACTGCAACAAAACGCATGCGATAAACGCAACACACTTACGCATCACACTACTTGCTCCCCGTTACTCTCCCCATGTCCTTCCGCGCTGCCGTTTTCAACAGCTTGTCCACAACGAGTGCTATCGATTGCACATTGTTGCCGCAACTTATCCGCATGCTGAACATGATCCTTTTAATCGGGCGCTGCTTTTTGATCACTATGCTGACCGTCATAGCAGCGCAGCAATTCTCGCGGCGGATTCCAAAATTCCGCGCAGTCATAATTGCTTGGAAAATTGGCAGGTGTTCACGCGCGTTAAGATGCGCGAAGGCATGGATCTCGGGCTGGATCGCGCTGCCACCGGTGAACGGTATCCGCAGCCGTTCACATGTCCACAGCTGGGGATAAAACGTCAGCCGCCCTGCGCGTTGTCTTTGAGCAGCTTGTAATTGATGCTGTCGAGAAGCGCTTCAAAGCTCGCGTCGATGATGTTGGGTGAGACGCCGACAGTCGTCCAGCGCTCGCCGGTTTGCGAGTCGTGACTTTCGACGAGCACGCGCGTGATCGCGTCGGTTCCGCCCTTATGGGTCTGCGTCAGGATACGGACCTTGTAGTCGACGAGTTCCACATGCTCGATATGCTTCTGGTAGCGGCCGAGGTCGCTGCGCAGTGCCTTGTCGAGCGCGTTGACGGGACCGTTGCCTTCACCGACCGAGACGATTGGTGCGTCGTCGCCGGCGATCGAAACGGTGACGACGGCATGCGAAACGGTGCCGTTACCATTATGCGCGCGCGACCGTTCCTCGCGGCGTTCGACCGTGACGCGAAAATTATCGACTGAGAAATAGCGCGGGACGCTCGCCAGTGCGCGGCGGGCCAGAAGCTCGAATGACGCTTCGGCGGCCTCGTAGGAATAGCCCTGATCCTCGCGCGCCTTCACCTCGTCGAGCAGTGCTTGCACGCGCGCGTCGTCCTTGTCGGATGGCAGACCCAGGCGTTCGAGCGCGGAGGTGAGCGATGAGCGCCCGCCCTGCTTCGAGACGAGAATGCGGCGCTCGTTGCCAACGCTTTCAGGCGGCACGTGCTCGTAGGTTTCGGGCGCTTTCATCAAGGCGGAGGCGTGAATGCCGGCCTTTGTTGCGAACGCGCTTTCGCCGACGTAGGGCGCGTGGCGGTTCGGCGCTTCGTTCAGCACTTCATCGAGCACGCGGCTCGCGTGCGTCAGTATGCGCAGTTTCTCCGGCGTGACGCCGGTCTCGAACGCGTCGGCGAATTCGCTCTTCAGAAGCAGTGTAGGAATGATGGACGTGAGATTGGCGTTGCCGCAGCGCTCGCCCAGCCCGTTGAGCGTGCCCTGGATCTGCCGGCAGCCGGCGCGGACCGCCATCAGCGTGTTGGCGACGGCGTTTTCCGTATCGTTGTGCGTATGAATGCCGAGATTGCTGCCGGGCACGTGCGTCGCGACGTCGGCCACGATGCGCTCGATCTCGTGCGGCAGCGTTCCGCCGTTGGTGTCACACAGGACAATCCAGCGCGCGCCCGCGTCAAAGGCGGTTTTTGCAACGGCGATCGCATAGTCGCGGTTCGACTTGTAACCGTCGAAGAAGTGCTCGCAGTCGATCATCGCCTCGCGCTGCGTTTCCACGACGGCGCGGACGGACTGTTCGATGGCTTCGAGGTTTTCCTCGTTGGTGATGCCGAGTGCGACGCGGACCTGATAGTCGGACGATTTCGCGACGAGGCAGATGCTGTCGGCGGTGGACTGAAGGACCCCCTGCAGGCCCGGATCATTGGAGACGGACCGCCCTGCCCGCTTCGTCATGCCGAAGGCGGTGAAGCGCGCCGACTTCAAGTCGGGCCGCGACGAGAAAAGCTTGGTATCGGTGGCGTTGGCGCCGGGGAAACCACCCTCGATGTAATCGATACCCAGATCATCGAGCACGCGCATCAGGCGGCGCTTGTCTTCGAGCGAAAAGTCGACGCCCGTTGTCTGGGCGCCGTCGCGCAGTGTCGTATCGAAGAGATACAGGCGTTCTTTGCTCATGATGGTTTCGATGACTCGTCTTGCGCGGGCTTACCGGCGAGACGCTTTATCATGGTCGTGTTGGAAAGCCATTGATCATCGAGCGGAATGGAGTTGCGCTGCGCGCCGACGTAGCCGCGGCGCTCGAAAAACGGCACGGCCGTGTCGCTCGCATCGACGGTGATCGCCTCGGCGCCGCGGGCGCCTGCGATCTTCTCGAGCGCATCGGCGATCGCGGTGCCCACCCCCTCGCCCGCGAAGTCGGGGTGGACGTAGAGCATGTCGATCGCTTTGTTGTCCTTGAGAGAGCCGAAGCCCAAGTACTCGCCGTCCACCTGCACAACGAGGGTGAGCGCTCCCGCCAGCCGGTCGCGGAAAGCTGCCGCGTCTTCGGCCGTTGCGGCCCAAGCGAGCCGCTGATCCTCGTCGTAATCGTCGGCCGTCAGCTCATCGATGCTTTGCGCGAAGAGATCGCGCAGCACCATCGCATCGGCTGGCAGAAACGGTCGGAGCGGATAGTCGTCGGACATTGTTTTCAAAGCCGTTTTAGCGGCCGGTGTGGTGCCGGCGGCCGTTCATGGTCGAGGGGTCTTGGAATGCCGGTCCGGCGTATCCCTATGTCGCCATGGATGCAACCCCTTGCAAGGTCGCGCTGCCTAGTGGTTGCCAGCCTTAACAATGCGCCGGGTGACAGTGGCTGCGGGCGTCGTCGTCGCAAGCAAGCGGGGTCGCGGGTCTCGCAAGGCGGCTCAACTCCATTAACCCGTCATCCCGGCGGAGGTGATGCTGAACCTCGGCACAACCCAACCGCTGTCATCCTCGGCTTTAGGCCGAGGATCCATTAGGCCACGCGCCGTGCTCGTCGATGGGTCCGGGTCTCGCAAGGGGGCTCGCCCGGGATGACAATTTCGGAAGTGTTCACAACCCCACTTGTCATCCCGGCCGGAGCGCAGCGCAGAGCCGGGACCCAGAAGGGGGCACCGTCATTGGGAACTATGGATCCTCGGGACAAGCCCGAGGATGACAGTGGGATCAGTGAGACTGGGAGTCAGGCGTCTTCGGCTTCGAGGCCTTCTGCGGGCGTTTGGGGTTTGAGTTGCCAGGGCACGGAGGCAACGCTGACGCGGGGGCCGCCGTATTGCAGGAGTTTCGCCCGCAGGCGGCGTTCGCGATGGGTGTGCATGAGATAGCCCCACCAGTTCACCTCCACGAGCGCCGGCATGACGACGAGCACCGTGCGGTTGGTGTCGCGGTCGTCAATCGCTTTCACGGCGTCCAAAACGGGCGTGACGAGGTTGCGATATTCCGAGCGGACGATTTTCAGATGCGGCGGACGAATGCCGTTCTCGCGGCTCGGCGCCTCGACATACTTCTTCCAATTCTGCTTGAGGCGGCCGATCGCCTCCTCGACGCCTGGACCTTCGAGCCGGGTAATGTGAAGGGCGGTCACGTCCGGCGATAGCCGTAGCGCATATTCTATCGCCTTGCGCGTGAGCCTGTCCCAACGGTTGATCGGAACGATGACGACGGGCGGTGTGCGATCGTGAACATCGATCGGCGACTTGCAGCCTTGCATCAGGGTCTCGTCGACTTCCACGTTGAAGCGCTTGCAGGCCCAGAGCACCATGAGCGTGAGCGGCACCGCGATGACGACGATCCACGCGCCTTCGACGAACTTACCGATGATGATGATGGCAAGGGCGGCGCCGGTCGCCACGCCGCCGAAGCCGTTGATGAAGAGGCGCGTGTAAGTGCGCTTTCGCTCGAGCGCGCCTTCCGCCGTGTCCGTGCCGCGCGAGGTGCGGAGTTCGCGCAGCCAGTGCGCCGCCATGCCGAACTGCGAGAGCGTGAACGACAGGAATGCACCGACGGCGAAGAGCGGTATCAGACGATCGGTAATGCCGTTGAAGACGATGAGCAGCAGCCCGGCGCCGGCCGTGAGGAAAAGGATGCCTGCGGAATAAACGAGACGGCGCCCCGCGACCGCAAATTCTTTCGGGAGGAATCCGTCTCGCGCCACGGTTTCGCAAAGCAGCGGGAAGCCGACGAAGCTCGTGTTGGCCGAAAGGCACAGGACGGCGAGAACCGAACTCATCGTGACGTAATAAAACCAGTCGCGGCCGAACACGGCGGCCGTCAACTGTGACAGCACACTTTGATAGCCGGGCTGCGTCTGATCCATCGCCATGACGTCGAATGCGCGCGTGGACACGGCGAGCGCGAGCAGGAAGATAGCCAATGTCGTGACGATGACAGTCAGTGTTCTGCGCGCTGTCTGTACCTTCGGTTCCTTGAACGCGTTGACGCCATTGCTGACGGCTTCGACGCCGGTCATCGCGGTGCAGCCGCTCGCGAACGCGCGCAAGACGAGCCAGATGCCGACTGCGTGCGTGACGGGGGCAAGTGCCGGCGGCGGATCGATGGCTTCAGGTTGGCCACCGGCGAGCCAGGCTTTCGTGACGGCCGTCGCCAGCATCAGCCCGAGGCTGCCTATGAACAGGTACGTCGGGATGGAAAGCAGAAGGCTTGATTCCCGCGTGCCGCGCAGGTTTGCGAGCGTGAGGCCGACGAGAATGATGAGGCAGATGCTCAGCGTGTGCGGCTCGAGGCTCGGTACCGCCGAGATCAAGGCGCCGACGCCCGATGAAATGCCGACGGCGACGTTCAAGAGGTAATCGATCATGAGGGCGGCGGCGGCGAGTGTGCCGGCGCGCGGCCCTAAGTTCTGCGATGCGACGACATATGCGCCGCCGTTCGTCGGATAGGCGGCGATGGTTTGGCGGTATGAGAAATAGAGCGCCATCAGAAGCAGGACGATGGCAATTGCGATGCCGATCTGGACATTGAGACCGGCGAGGCCGGTGCCTGCGAGGACCGTCAGCATCGCTTCGGGGCCGTAAGCGACGGACCCCAGTCCATCGAGGCCAACTGCGGCCACACCGCGGAGCACGCCCACCTTCTCGGTCCGCGCATCACGGTTGGCGATTGCGGGGCCGAACAGGATCGTTTTCAGCGAACGGGTCATGCCGCGTGCATCGTTTGCTGTGCTTGGCGCAATGGCGGCGTTTGGCTTTCTTGCGTTGAGGCGTCGCGCCTGCGCGGGGTTCTCACATTAGCAACCCGGGCGTTCGGATTTTACGCCGCCGCCATCGCTCAGGACGGCTAACAGATGCTGATCGGGCGTTGCATTGTTGTGTGGGCCCGAGTGGCTGCTGCCCCATCTTCGTCATGGCGGCGGCGGCCGGCACCCCAGACAAGCCTCAGCGTATGCGGGATACTTCGCGCGGACAGCAACACCGAATGCGCTGCCCATTGTCGTGGATCCCGGCCTCCGCCGGGATGACGGTGTGGGGTCAGCTGGGCTGATGGCGTCGTCCCGAGGGCGCGCTTTTGCGGACGTGGGAGCCAGTTCGGCAGCGGTGCGTGTTGCCCGATGGATCCTCGGCATGAAGCCGAGGATGACAGTGTGTGGAGGCAGCGCCGGGGCTAAACTCTTGTCATCCTCGGGCATGACCCGAGGATCCATTGTTCGGGTCAGTTCGCTAGCGGGTGAGTTCCCAGGTGGTTTCGATTTCGCCGGTTTCTTTGTTCTTGGTGTCCTTCAGCGCGATGCCCATTTGGGCGAGTTCGTCGCGAATGCGGTCGGATTCGGCGAAGTCCTTGCGCTTTCTCGCTTCGAGGCGCGCGGCAATGAGCGGCTCAACGGAGGAAGCTAGCGAATGCGCGGTCTCGGCCAGGCGCTGTTCGGCGGCTCTCAGCGTTTCGCCGTCAAAACCGAGGAAGCCCAGCGCGGCGCCGAGGCTCTTGAAGTCTTTCGATGAGGCGTAGCCGTGCAGCTCGGCGATGGCCTTGGGCGTGTTCAGATCATCTTTCAGGGCGTCCAGAAAATCGTGCGGCACGTTCGCATGATCGCTGGTGTCGATTTCTTCGCGCGAGAACCAGTGCGTGAGGATTTTCCGGCTCTCTTCCAGACCCGCCTGCGTCCAGTCGATGGGCTGGCGATAGTGCGTGCGCAGCATGTTGAGGCGCAGCACCTCGCCCGGCCATCCGGCGACGAGCAGCTCATGGATGGTGACGAAGTTGCCGAGGCTCTTCGACATCTTCTCGCCTTCGACCTGCAGGAAGCCGTTGTGCAGCCAGACGTTCGCCATCACGGACGTTTCGTGCGCGCAGCGTGACTGCGCGATCTCGTTCTCGTGATGCGGGAAGGTCAAATCGATGCCGCCGCCGTGGATGTCGAACACGGGTCCGAGCAACGCGCCGGCCATGGCCGAGCATTCGATGTGCCAGCCGGGGCGGCCCGGCACGTCGATACCGCTGGGTGACGGCCAAGCGGGCTCGCCGGGCTTGGCGGGCTTCCAGAGCACGAAGTCCATCGGCCCTTTCTTGTAGGGCGCGACCTCGACGCGGGCGCCGGCTTCCATCTCGTCCAGCGAGCGGTTGGAGAGGCGGCCGTAATCCGGCATCGATTCGACGTCGAACAGAACGTGGTTTTCGGCGACGTAGGCGTGGCCGCGATCCACCAGCGTCTCGATGAGTGAGACCATGTCTTCGCGGCCGTCGTCGCGGTGGATGTACTCCGTGGCCCGGGGCTCGAACGTCGGTGGCAGAACGCCTAGAGCCGAGATGTCGGCGTGGAACTGCTTCTCGGTCGCCTCAGTGACTTTGCGGATCGCCTCGTTGAGGGGCAGATTGGGGTAATCGCGGGCGGCGCGGGCGTTGATCTTGTCGTCCACGTCCGTGATGTTGCGCACGTAGGTGACGTGCTGCGGCCCATAGATTTGGCGGAGCAGCCGGAAGAGCACGTCGAAAACGATGACGGGGCGCGCGTTGCCGATGTGGGCGTAGTCGTAGACGGTCGGGCCGCAGACGTACATGCGCACGTTCGAGGGGTCGATCGGCTCGAACTCGGCCTTTTGCCGGGTCAGAGTATTATGGAGTTTGAGCGCCAAACTGGGACCTCTTGCGTCGCCTGTCGTCTGCGATATCGAACGAGCGGAAGATATTCCGGAAGCCTGAGTATGCCATAGGCTGGCAGCGGCGACATTAGAGCCGCCCGCGCGTTTTGCGCGTCTTGGCGCTGGCGTCAAGCCGGAGGCCAAGTTTCTGATAGCCTTCGCAAATTGCTGGACGTCGCAATTGCTCCCAATTGACCCGCTAGCAAATCGCTGCTTAGGCTTTCGAAAACATCGCTTCGGATGCCTTCATCCGCAGCACGAGAGCCGGTCAAGGACGGCCGTCGGGGAACAGGCGTGAGCCAAGGGAAATCTTTCAATATGGCGCTTTGGCGGTCGCTGCTCGTGGTGGCGATGGGGCTTGGCGCACTCGTTTCCGGCTCGCACTTGGCGTCGGCGCAAGGCTGGTGGCCGTTCGGCGGCGGCGACGACCGCGAAGAGGATGATCGCGGCGGGCCGCCAGTACCGCAGGAACCCGTTTACCGGCAGCCGCCCCCTGCACAGGCGCCACCGCCCTATCCCGGGCAGGAGCCCTACCCTGCGCCGCCGCAGCCCTATGGACAATCGCGGTATCCGGGTTCGCCCGCGGCGCCGCCCTCTCCTGGTGCTCCCGGCGCTCCGGCAGCGCCGGCGGCACCTTCGCAAAATTGGGCTGCGAAGAATCCGATCTGTCATCAGCTCGAGCAGCGCCTCGTGCAGGAAGGGCAGAAGAGCGGCCAATCGCAGAACGACCTGCCGCGCGTGGAGAATGACATCCGACAGCTCGAGCGGGACGTCGACCGCACGCAGTCGCAGCTCGATCGCGGCTGCTATGAATATTTTCTTTTCACCAAGTCGCTGAAGAACACGCCGCAGTGCAAGGATCTGGCGCGGCAGCTCGATGGCTCGAAGCGGAAGCTGGCGGATCTCGATGCGCGGCGCCGGGATATCTTGGGATCGGCTGGGCGGTCGTATCAGGACGACATCATTCGCGAACTTGCACGCAACAACTGCGGCGCCAACTACGTCGACATGGCACGGCGGAGCGGCGGCGGCATGTCTGGCATGTGGGAAGACGAGGAATCGAGCGGCGGCAATACGTGGGACCCGCGGGCGGCCAATGGCGCGCAGACGTACCGGACTCTGTGCGTTCGCCTGTGCGACGGCTTCTATTTCCCAGTGAGCTTCTCGACGCTGCCGAGCCACTTCGCGCAGGACGCCGATGCGTGCACGTCGAAGTGCGCGGCGCCGACGGAGTTGTACTACTATCCGAACCCAGGCGGCACGGTGGAACAGTCCGTGGCGCTCCGGACGCAGGAGCCCTACACGCGTTTGAAGTTCGCGTTCCGCTATCGCAAGGAGTACGTGAACGGCTGCTCGTGCAAGGCGGCCGAGTACGTGGCGCCAGCCGAGGGCCTGCAGCCCGATAAGAAGGCTGAGGGTGCGGTGCCTGGTTCGCAGTCCGCGGCGCCGGGCCGGCGTGCTGAGACTGGCGGTTCGGCTGCCGCGCGGCAGGGTGCGCCGATGGCGACCGCTTCGCAGCAGGGCTCGGCCGGCTGGCAGACTGAGGCTCAGCCGCGGTAGTCGGTGCTTGTTTTGGCAGCACACCCAATTCAGGCCCCACGCAAGCTTGCGTCGCTTCTTTTTGCACGCGAAGTAGTCTGCAATCGTATCCACGATTCATCCCGTGCAACCCTTCTCGGTTTTTAGTGGGCGATGCAGAGCGAAGAGAAGGACCAAGGATTGATGGACCCGTTTGGCCAACTGTTAAGTTCGAATGTCCTTACGCTTTGGGCCTGGGTGTTTGCGGCGACCTTGTTGACGTTAGTCCAGATTGGGAAGGCGGTGCGGCATGGTTTGATCACAACCGCTCTCATCGCCATCGCGGGAGTGTTCGTGGCAATCATCGCTGGCACGCTCGGAGTTGTGATGTTCGCCCTATGGTTCAATCCGTCCCAGCTACTCCCCGCCGTAGCAAAGGACCCCGCCGCCATGATCGCCTACTTCACAGAGCTAGGAGTGGAATTCTCTCTTGTCGGCATCCTCAGTATCTTAATCTTTTGCTTCATGCGAGGTTCTGGGCGCCGGGCTGCCCGACTTTAAGATTGTGGAAGCGAGGCCCGTCTCAACGGCCAAAGTGCAAAGCTGTACCAGCGCTTGACGACTTCCTTCTTACTCGGCGAAAGCGGCCGTGATTTGATAAATTGATCTCGACGGCAAAATCTGCCTTCGCACCGAGTTTGCTGCCCGATGTCGTGGATCCCGGAGTTTTGGTTGACGCCGGCGATTCGCGTTCCGCGAGCCGGCCGCCGGCGCATTGTTCGCCGGGATGACAGGTGTGGGGTGGAGAACCGGCTTTCCGAAATTGTCATCCCGGGCAAGCCACCTTGCGAGACCCGGGACCCATCAATCTTCAACGGATGCTGCCGAATGGATCCTCGGGCCAAGCCCGAGGATGACAGTCGTTGGGAGAGGCGCGCATCCCCGCACCGTCTCGTCGTACCGAGACAGTGGGCGGGTGGGATGAGCGCGGGATGCGCTAGGCGCGCTGGCCGGCGAGGCGAGAGAGGACGCGGTCGCGGCCCATCAGCGGGAGCAGGAATTTCAGTTCGGGGCCGGCTTCGCGGCCGGTGAGCGCGAGGCGCAGCGGATGGAACAGCGCGCGGCCTTTGGCGCCAGTCCGGGCTTTCACGGCGTTCGTCCATTCCGACCACGTGTTTTCGGTCCACGGCGCATCAGGCAGGACTTCCGATGCTGCGACGGTCAATTTCGAATCCTCGATGACGGGTTCGAGGTCGCCCGCGACGACGTTCCACCAGATCTTCGCGTCGGCAAAGATTTCAAGGTTGCCGCGCACGGCATTCCAGAAATCCTCGCGGCCCTCGATGCCGAGCGCGTGCAAACGTTCGCGGACGGCTGCGTATTCGAGCGTGTGCAGCAGCTTGCTGTTCAGCACCTTCAGCTCGGCAACGTCGAAGCGGCCGGGCGCCATCGAGATTTTCGAGAAGTCGAGTTTGGCCGCCAGTTCATCGCGCGAATGGAAGGGCTCGATCGCGTCCGACGTGCCGACAAGCGCGGCATGGCAGAGAACCGCCATCGGCTCCAGGCCTTCGTCCCGGAAGCTTTGGATGGACAGCGCGCCGAGACGTTTCGACAGCGCCTGCCCGTCTGCGCCGACGAGCAGCGAGTGATGGCCGAATGCGGGTGGCGTGGCACCTGCGGCTTCGAAGAGTGCGAGCTGCACGCCCGTGTTGGTCACGTGATCTTCGCCGCGCACGATGTGCGTGATCTCGAAATCGATATCGTCGATGATGCTGGTGAAAGTGTAGAGGAACGTGCCGTCGCCGCGGATGAGCACGGGGTCGGACAGGGAACCGAGATCAACGGTCTGGTCGCCGCGAATGAGGTCGTTCCACGAGACGAGCGTCGGCTGGGGATCGAGGCCGCGCCCTTCCGACGTGTTCGGGAGGCGGAAGCGCCAATGCGGCGTTTGTCCCGCGGCGATCTTGGCGGCGATGTCTTCCTTCGTGAGTTTCAGCGCGGCGCGGTCGTAGATCGGCGGCCGGTGCATGGCGAGTTGGCGCTTGCGGCGACGGTCGAGTTCTTCCTCGGTCTCGAAACACGGATAGAGCGCGCCGGTCGCTTTGAGCATCTCGGCGGCTTCTTCGTAGCGCGCGGTGCGGTCCTGCTGGCGGGCGAAATCGGACCAGGTGAGGCCGAGCCACGTAAGGTCATCCTGGATGGCTTGGGCGTATTCTTCCGTCGAACGGACGGTGTCGGTGTCGTCGAGGCGCAGCAGGAAGCTGCCGCCGTGTTTGCGGGCGAAGAGCCAGTTCAGCGCTGCCGTCCGGATGTTGCCGATGTGGAGCCTGCCTGTTGGGCTCGGTGCGAAGCGGACGCGGGGTGTCATGTCTGGCCTTTGCGAGATTGATGCGGCGCACCCTACTTCGTGGCCGGTCAAACGCAAGGCGTGGGCGCATCATCGCCGGTGGTGCCCGATGAGGCGGGCGCCCCTGCCCTCGAGCTTGGACGGATCCTGGCCTTCGCCGGGATGACGGTCGTGGTGGGGACGGTGCTCTGGGTCCCGGCTCTCCGCTGCGCTTGGCCGGGATGACAAGTTGGGGCGGTGTGCCGGCGTCCGAGATTGTCATCCCCGGCGAGCCACCGTGCGAGACCCGGGACCCATCGAGCGGCGTGGCCCGCTGCCCGATGGATCCTCGGGACAAGCCCGAGGATGACAGTGGTGGGTGAAGGGATGAGCCGGGGTTAGGCGGAGTCCCTGCCTTGGGTGGAGGCCTTGAGCGTGGGGGCAGGTTCGGTGAGGTCTTCGCGGAATTTGTTGGTGATGGGGTAGCGGCGGTCGCGGCCGAAGTTGCGGGCGGAGATCTTGACGCCGGGTGCGGCTTGGCGGCGCTTGTATTCGGCGAGGTAGAGCAGCCGCTCGACCTTCTTCACCGTCTCGGCGGCGTGGCCGCGGGCGATGACGTCCCGCACCGGCATTTCCTGCTCGACGAGGCATTTCAGGATATCGTCGAGCGCTTCGTAGGGCGGCAGCGAGTCCTGATCCGTCTGGCCGGCGCGGAGCTCGGCTGTCGGGGCTTTCGTCAGAATGCGCTCGGGGATGACAATGCCGGATGGGCCCAGCGCGCCTTCCGGAACGTTCGCGTTGCGCCAGCGCGCGAGTTCGTAGACTTCTGTCTTGTACAGGTCCTTGATGGGATTGAAGCCCCCGTTCATGTCGCCGTAGAGCGTGGCGTAGCCGACGGACATCTCGCTCTTGTTGCCGGTCGTCACGACCATGCCGCCGAACTTGTTCGACACGGCCATGAGGATCGTGCCGCGCACGCGCGACTGCATGTTTTCTTCGGTGATGTCCGCGTTGGTGCCGGCGAAGAGATCCTTCAAGCTCCACGACATGCCGGCGACGGTCGGCTCGATGGAAATCTTGTCGTAGCGGATGCCGAGCGCCTGCGCGCACGCGGCGGCATCGGCGAGACTTTCATCGGACGTGTATTTCGACGGCAGCATGATCGCGTGGACCCGCGATGATCCCAGCGCGTCGACGGCAATGGCCGCGACGAGCGCGGAGTCGATGCCGCCGGAAAGGCCGAGCACGACGCCGGGGAAGCCGTTCTTTTCGACGTAATCTCTCAAACCCAGCACGCAGGCCTGATAGGCGGACGCGCAGCCTTCGGGAAGCTTCGCCACCTCACCCTTCTCACAGCGCCATCCGTCCGGGGACTTCGTCCATTCGGTGAGAACGAGGGCTTCGCGCCAAGCGGGGAGTTGTACGGGCAGCGTGCGGTCGGCGTTGAGCACGAAGGAGGCGCCGTCGAACACCAATTCATCCTGGCCGCCGACCTGATTGAGATAGGCGAGCGGCAGGCCGCTTTCGGTCACGCGCGCGACGACGATGTTCATGCGCATGTCGGGCTTCGGCCAATCGAAGGGCGAGCCGTTGGGCGAAATCAGGAGTTCAGCGCCGGTCTCGGCGAGCGTCTCGACGACGTCGGTGTTCCAGATGTCTTCGCAGATGGGGACGCCGATGCGGACCCCGCGCACGTTCAGCGGTCCGGGGAGTTTGCCGGAAGCAAACACGCGCTTTTCGTCGAACACACCGTAGTTCGGCAGCTCGACTTTGAGCGTCGTCGCCTGGATGCGGCCGCCATCGAGCAGTGCCACCGCATTGTAGGCCTTGCCGTCCTCAACCCAGATCGCGCCGATGAGCATCGCGGGGCCGTCGGCGCAGGCTTTCGCCAAGCATTCGAGACGCTCGCGCGTCGCCTGCTGAAAAGCGGGTTTCAGCACGAGGTCTTCGGGCGGATAGCCGTTGAGGAAGAGCTCGGGAAAGACGATGACGTCGGCGCCGAGTTGCTTGGCGCGGGCGTGCGCTGCGGCGGCCATTTCGGCGTTGCCGTCCAGGTCCCCGACGATGGGATTGAGCTGAGCGAGCGCGATCTTGAGGGAATGCGGTGTGATCATGCCTGCTATTTAGAGTGCGCCGTCAGCAAGGTCCAGACGACGGCTGGCAGGCGGCAGGGGGGAGCCTCACTCAATCGTCCTCGTCACAGGGCACGGGGAATTCGATGTCGGGATCCCAGCACATACCGCCATCGTGAATGCGCGAGACCGGTGTCGGCAGCAGCGGATGCGCGGCCGCGGACACTGCCGCCGCGCCAGCAACGCTCGCCACAATCAGGCACAGGACTAAACGCATCACAGCCATCGGAATGCAAAAACCGAATTGGCGGCTCGCCGTTCCGCAAGCCGCCAAATTCTATACCGCATTCCGAGGCAGGCGGGAAATCGCGCCGTTTACGCGATCAGCGTCTTGGGCTCCGGCCGAGCTTCGGCATCGCGCTCTTTCTTCAATTGCTCGGCAACGAGGAAAGCCAGCTCCAGCGCCTGGTCGGCGTTGAGGCGGGGATCGCAATGCGTGTGGTAGCGGTCGGAGAGATCCTGTTCGGAAATAGCCGTGGCGCCGCCCGTGCATTCGGTGACGTTCTGCCCTGTCATCTCGACATGGATGCCGCCCGCATGCGTGCCCTCGGCGCGATGCACTTCGAAGAAGGACAGGCTTTCTTTCAAGATGCGATCGAAGGGCCGCGTCTTGTAACCGTTGACGGCGGAGATCGTGTTGCCGTGCATCGGGTCGCATGACCAGACGACGGAACGGCCGGCCTTCTTCACCGCGCGGATGAGCTTCGGCAGATGCGCCTCGACCTTGTCGAAGCCGAAACGGCAGATGAGCGTCAGGCGGCCCGGCTCGTTCGTGGGATTGAGCAGGTCGATGAGGCGCAGCAAGCCGTCAGCATCGAGCGAAGGCCCGCACTTCAAGCCGATCGGATTCTTGATGCCGCGGCAGTACTCGATATGCGCGTGATCGGGTTGGCGCGTTCTGTCGCCGATCCAGATCATATGGCCGCTCGTCGCGTACCAGTCGCCGCTCGTAGAATCCTTGCGCGTCAGAGCCTGCTCGTAGCCGAGAAGCAGCGCCTCGTGGCTGGTGTAGAAGCTCGTGGTCCGCAGCTGCGGGGTATTGTCCGACGTGATTCCGCAGGCGCGCATGAACTGCAGCGTCTCGGCGATGCGGTCGGCGATCTCCTGATAGTGGTGGCCCTGCGGGCTGTCCTTGACGAAGCCCATGTTCCACTGGTGCACGCGCTCGAGGTCGGCATAGCCGCCCGTTGCGAAAGCGCGGATCAGGTTGAGCGTCGCCGCCGACTGACGGTAGGCTTCGAGCTGGCGCACGGGATCGGGAATGCGGGCTTCCGGCGTGAACTCCGGCCCGTTGATGATGTCGCCGCGGTAGCTCGGCAGTTCCTGCCCGTTCTTCTTCTCGGTCGCGGATGAGCGGGGCTTGGCGAACTGACCGGCGATGCGGCCGACTTTCGTCACGGGCTCGCCGCCGGCGTACGTGAGCACGACCGCCATCTGCAGGAAGACGCGGAAGAAGTCGCGGATGTTGTCGGCGCGGTGCTCGGCGAAGCTTTCGGCGCAGTCGCCGCCCTGGAGCAGGAAGCCCGTGCCTCCGGCGATGCCGGCAAGCTGCTTCTTCAGCTCGCGCGCTTCACCGGCGAAGACCAGCGGCGGGAACGTGGCGAGCTTCTCTTCGGCGTCGGCCAAGGCCTTCGCATCGGGATAATCCGGCACCTGCAGGATCGGCTTGCCGCGCCAGCTGTCCGGGGACCATTTCTCGTGGGCGTTCGACGCCATAGTGAACCAAACTCCTGAAGAGCAGATATTGGGCGCGTGCCCGGGGGCGGCGCCTTTCTATAGCTCTGTGGCATATTATCTCGGGGGCTTATAGGAGATATTGGCGGGCAACGCCAGCGCTTCAACCCCCACGCTTTTTGGGGCTAGAGCCCGGCCGACATGCCCCCGTCCACCGCCAGCTCCGAGCCCGTGCAATAGAGGCTGTCGTCGGAGGCGAAGAAGACCGCGGCCCCCGTCATGTCTTCGGGCCGTCCGAGGCGTCCCATGGGCGTTTTGTCGATGAGCGCCTTCTTGACCGGCGGCAGCTTCAACAGGCGGTCCGTGATGCCGGTTTCGACGTAGCCCGGCGCGACCGAGTTCACGCGAACGTTGAAGGGCGCGTATTCGACCGCGAGGCCCTTGGTCAATGCCGTGATGGCGCCCTTGGTCGCCGTATAGGCCGCGAGCGGACGAAGCCCCCTGCTCGCCATGATGGACGAGATGTTGATGATCGAGGGCGACTTCGATTTGCGCAGCAATGGCAGGGCATCGCGGGAGAGCCGCAAAATCGCGTCGAGATTGACTTCGCGCAGCTTTGCCCAGTCGGCGTCGGAGAGCTGGCGGACTTCGCCGCGAACGAGGATGCCCGCATTGTTGACGAGGACGTCGGCGTAGGCGTGGGCCTTCTCGACATTGCGAACGAGCGCGGTGATGTCCTGGCCCTTCGAGACGTCGACCACCATCGCGGTTGCAGCGCCGCCCTTAGCTTTGATTTTCTGCACCGTCTCTTCGGCGGTTTCGCCGTTGATGTCGGTGACCCAGACGTGCGCGCCTTCGAGGGCGAACCGTTCGGCAATGGCTTGGCCGATGCCGCCGCCGGAACCCGTTACGATTGCGATCTTTCCGCTGAGCCGCGTCATGTGTTCCCTCTTGGCGTGAATTCGTGCCGCTCGGTCCGGCCGGGAAAAGTCCCGGCGGACGTGGACGCGAACCCATACGGCGGTGCTTTTTCCCGATCAACCGGCCGCTTCGCCAGGGGCCACCCATTTTTCGCGGAGCGTGACCAGTTCCTCTGCGGCGGATGGATGCAAGGCCATGGTCTGGTCGAAATCGGCCTTGGTAGCGCGCATGCGGACAGCAATGGCGGCCATCTGCACGATCTCGGCGGCGTCGGGGCCGAGCACGTGGACGCCGACGACGCGATCGCTCTCGCCTTCGACAATGATCTTTACGAGCATTTTCTCGGAGCGACCGGCGATGATCACCTTCATCGGGCGGAAGCTGCCTTTGTAAACGTGCACGTCTTTGTACTGGGCGCGAGCCTCGTGCTCGGTGAAGCCGACGGTGCCGATCTCGGGCGTCGAAAACACCGCTGTCGGAATGGTCGTGTAATCGACAATCCAGGGCTTTTTGCCGAAGAGCGAGTCGGCAAAGGCGTGGCCTTCGCGGATGGCGACCGGCGTCAGGTTCACCCGATTGGTGACATCGCCCACGGCGTAGATCGAGGGCACGGTCGATTGCGAGTAATTGTCGACGACGATGGCGCCTTCCGGATCGAGCTGAACGCCGAGTTTCTCGAGCCCGAGGCCTTGCGTATTGGGCGAGCGGCCGATGGCGAACATGATCTGATCGGCTTCGAGCGTTTCGCCGTTGCTCATGGTGCCGGCGAGGCCCGCCGCTGTCTTCGCAATCTTCGTGAACTTCTGGCCGGTGATGATGCGGATGCCGCGCGCCGTCATCGCAGCGGCGAGACCATCGCGCAGGTCTTCGTCGAAGCCGCGGAGGAATTTGTCGCCGCGATAGATGAGCGTGACCTCGGCGCCGAGGCCGTTGAAGATGGAAGCGAACTCCACCGCGATGTAGCCGCCGCCGGCGATGACGATGCGGCGCGGAAACTCTTTCAGGTCGAACACTTCGTTCGAGGTGATGACGTGCTCGATGCCCGGAAGGGCGTAATCGAGGTTCGGGCGGCCGCCGGTCGCAACCAGGATCGTCTTTGCAGTGATGATGCGCGCGGAATTCTCGAGGCGCACTTCGTGCGGTGAGACGAGCGTCGCGCGTTCGGCAAACACCTCGACCTTGTGCCTGTCGAGCGTGGCGCTGTAGGCGAGTTCTAGCCGCGTGATTTCTCTGTCCTTGGCGGCGACCAGCTTGGGCCAGTCGAAGGACTCGCCGGAAAGCGACCAGCCGAAGCCTTGCGCATCGGCGAAGTCATCGGCAAAGCGGCTGGCGTAAACGAAGAGCTTTTTCGGCACGCAGCCGCGGATCACGCAGGTGCCGCCGACCCGGTGCTCCTCCGCGACCATCACCCGCGCGCCCGACATCGCCGCGAGCCGGGCTGCCCGCACGCCGCCGGACCCGGCGCCGATGACGAAGAGGTCGTAGTCGTACTTGGCCAAGATCCGCTCCTCTAAGGTTCGATCGTCGTCACGCCCTCGGGCGTGCCGACCAGCGCCTGGTCGGCGAGATCGAGGAACAGGCCGTGGTCGACCACGCCGGTGACGCTCTTCAGCGCCTCGGCGAGCAACGCAGGCTCCGCGATCCGCCCGCAGGCCGCGTCATAGATGAGGTTGCCGCCGTCGGTCCGCACGGGCTGGCCGTCCTTCATGCGCAGCCGCGGCGGCACGCCGATGTCGCACTCGACCAGGGCGTCGCAGATGCGCAGCGCCGTGGTCTTGTGGCCGAACGCGACCACCTCGATCGGCAGCGGGAACTTGCCGAGCACCGGCACGCGCTTGGCGGCGTCGGCGATCACCACGCAGCGCTTCGAAGCCTCCCAGACCAGCTTCTCGCGCAGCAGCGCCGCGCCGCCCCCCTTGATCAACGACAGGCCGGGGCCGATCTCGTCGGCCCCGTCGACGGTGAGGTCGATCTCGCGCGTCTCGCCCAGCTCGGCGAGCTTCATCCCCAGGCTGCGGGCGAGCTCGGCCGTCGCCTCCGAGGTGCAGACGCAGGTCACGTCGAGCTGACGTGCGCCGAGCGCCTTCACGAACCAGGCCGCGGTGGAGCCGGTGCCCAGGCCCACCACCATGCCGTTCTCGA
>NZ_DASRYS010000003.1:0-126815 GCF_035687085.1 Hyphomicrobium sp.
GGGAGGGATTCGAACCCCCGGTACCCTTGCGAGTACTCCGCATTTCGAGTGCGGCGCGATCGACCACTCTGCCACCTCTCCGGAAGCCGTGGCGCCAAACGGCGAAGTGGGCTTGTAGCTTCGCTTTTCGCGCCGCGCAAGCACCTCAGCGCCCAACTTCCCAAATCAGTTCGAGCGTCTCGGTCGCAGGGCCCGCGGCTTCGTATCCGCGCGCGATGAAATGGCCAGCCTTGGCATCGGCAACCATCACGAGTCGCGTATTCTCATTAAGCACCGGCGGCGTGAGCCACGGGAACTCGGGATCGAGGTGAGCCTCCGTGTTACGCATGATCTCGGCGCGCTCGAGACTGGCTTCCCCGCGCGATTGGCCGGGCCATCCTCCGCTATGCCAATGATTGGCGGCGACGGCCTGCTCCTCGCGCACGCGCGCCGAGACCTCGGTGCGTTCGATGACCGCCGTCTCGTCCGGTGAGATCCCGGCAAGCGTGAAGATCGCGGGCGTCGAGATGGCCTCATCGCACAGCATCCGCCGCGCCTCGCTGAAGTCGCCTGCTTCCTCCGCGACCCGCCGCAGCAAATGCGCCGGCGTCGGATGCGGCATTTGCCAGACGCGGCGGCGGTTCGCCGCCCAATCGAGATAATAGAAGCCCGTAGGATTGCGCATCGGCGCCTGATTGAGCGAGGCGGAGAAGCGCCCCGGCGCCATGACTTGTAGAACCCCGCTATAGCCGGGCCACGTCATCACCGCGAACGGCCCTGCGGGCGCGCCCTCGACCTTCGCGCACGTGATGTTGCTGCCGAGACCCGGCGTCTTCCAGTCTAGAACCCGGATGAGCCGGGCCGACCCGCCGTCGGGCGAGGCCACCGCCCGGCACGTGCAGCCCCATTCGTAATTGATGGAAAAGAAGTAGGCGCCCGGCCGCCCGAGCGCCTGCGCGATCGCGTCGATCTCACTGAGATGCGCGTTACTCCAGCGCTTCAGCCACGCCCGCGAAACCCCGTCGAGCCCCGCCAGAAGTCGCCTCGGATACCGCCGCGTCGCGATGTCGAGCAGCGCATGAGTCTTCTCAGGCGCGGCGCGAAGGGTCGCCAGCGGGAAATCAGGCCCCGTCTCGATGACGGGGATGAGCGGCAGCGCCCCCCGAGGCGCCGCGTCTCGCAAAGCCGTCGCGGGTGCTTCCATGAGCGCTGCGCCCTCTCTCGAGTTGCCGGAGCATTTATCTTAGGAACCGGGTACGCGACCTGGAAATTGGATGCCGTTTCCGTTACCTAGACATAGGGCCGAAACGCCGCACGGCAATTGACAATGCGCCTCAATTCGACAATAAACCGGCCCAGCCGTGGGCAGGAAAACTGCCCGCGTTGAACGCGCTGCCCGAGGCTCCAGCTAGCACCGCCTAGCATTCCCTTGAAAGTCCACCTGAAATAAGGTGGCGCCACAGGGCGCGGCAACAGGCCTGAAGGCCGAAAGGACGAAGCCATGTACGCTGTCATCAAGACAGGCGGCAAGCAATACCGCGTTTCCAAGGACGACCTTGTCACGATCGAGCGCGTATCGGGCGACGCTGGCGCCACGATCGAATTCGGCGAAGTGTTGATGGTCGGCTCGGGTGCTGACGTGACGATCGGTGCGCCGCTCGTCTCGGGCGCCAAGGTCACCGCCGAGCTGGTCAAGCAGTCGCGCGGTCCCAAGCTGATCGCCTTCAAGAAGCGCCGCCGCAAGAACTCTCGCCGGAAGAAGGGCCACCGTCAGGACCTTTCCGTCGTGCGTATCACCGACATCACAGGCGCGTAACGAGCCGCCGCTCCATTCGAGGACTTTGAAATGGCACAAAAGAAAGCAGGCGGTTCGACACGTAACGGCCGCGACTCAGAAAGCAAACGTCTCGGCATCAAGCGTTACGGCGGCGAATTCGTCATTCCCGGCAACATCCTTTGCCGCCAGCGCGGAACGCAGTGGCATCCGGGCTCCGGCGTCGGCATGGGCACGGACCACACCATCTTCGCCGTCGAAGAAGGCCAGGTCGAGTTCGCCAAGAAGCGGAACGGCCGCATCTATATCTCGGTCAAGCCCGCCAAGCCCATCGCGGCGGAATAACATCGCTCATGCGTTGGCCGCCGGTTTCGCCTCCCGCGGGACCGGCCCAGCGCACAGTGGATGAAGACGAACGATCATGGGGATGGCTCTGCCGTCCCCTTTTGCCTTTTTGAGCGCCCGCTCATATCGTGAACCGAATTGTGCGCTTAACCGAGGCCATGAAAACCGCCCGCCTCACCCTCAGAGCCCTTGTCGATAGCGATGCCGCGCGTATCGCTTTGCTCGCCGGTGACTGGGAGGTCGCGAGCATGACGGGCCGCATTCCCCACCCCTACACGCCCGAAGCGGCACTGGAGTGGGTGAATGGACTGGCCGAGCGCGAGGAAGTCTTCGGCATCGAGCGCAATGGCGAATTGATCGGCATCTGCGGCTTCACAGCCGAACCCAACGGCGACGCGGAGCTTGGCTATTGGCTCGGCAAAGCCTATTGGGGTCAAGGCTACGCAACGGAAGCCGCTCGCGCGGTGATGGCCTATGGTTTCGCTAAGGCAGGCGTACGCCGCTTCGTTTGCAAGCATCTGACCGACAACGGGGCCTCCGCGCGCGTCATTCGCAAGCTGGGCTTCAGACTGTCGGGCGCTGCGACCGGTTGGTGCGAAGCGCGCCAGTGTGAACTACCCGCACTCTCATACGAGCGCCGCCGTCCTTGGACGATGGCCATTAGAGCTTTGGCATCATGAAATTTCTCGATCAGGCAAAAATTTACATTCGCTCCGGCGCCGGCGGCAACGGTTGCATCGCCTTCCGGCGTGAGAAGTTCATCGAGTTCGGCGGTCCCAACGGCGGCGATGGTGGCAGGGGCGGCGACGTCTACGTTGAATGCGTGCAGAACCTGAACACGCTGATCGACTACCGCTACCAGCAGCATTTCTTCGCCGGCAACGGCACGCCCGGCATGGGTCAGAACCGCACCGGACCCGACGGCAAGGATTGCACGATCAAGGTCCCGCCCGGCACGCAAGTCTTCGCCGAGGACGGCGAAACGCTGCTCGCCGACATGACGACGCCCGGCCAGCGGGTGCGCCTCGCCAAGGGCGGCAACGGCGGCTTCGGCAACGCCCACTTCAAGACCGCGACGAACCAGGCGCCGCGCCACGCCAATCCGGGCCAGCCGCCGGAAGAGCTGACGATCTGGCTCAAGCTCAAACTCATCGCCGACGCCGGCCTCGTCGGCCTGCCGAACGCCGGGAAATCGACCTTCCTTGCGGCCGTCTCCGCCGCCAAGCCGAAGATCGCCGACTATCCCTTCACGACGCTGCACCCGAATCTGGGCGTGGTGCGCGCAGGCGACGTTGACTTCGTTCTCGCCGACATTCCAGGTCTGATCGAGGGCGCACATGATGGCGCCGGCCTTGGCGATCGCTTCCTCGGTCACGTCGAACGCTGCCGCGTTCTCCTTCACCTCGTGGACGCGACCTCCGAAGACGTTGCGGCCGACTACAAGACGGTGCGTCGCGAGCTCAAAGCCTACGGCAACGGCATCGAGAAGAAGAAAGAACTCGTCGCGCTGTCGAAATGCGATGCCCTCGATGAGGCGACGCTGCTCGAACGCCGCGATCTCTTGAAAAAGGCGTGCCGCAAGACGCCGCTCATCCTCTCCGCGGTTTCCGGACAGGGCGTCAAGGAAGCGCTGTACGCAATCGCGCGCGAAGTGAACCGCGCAGAAGTCGATGACGAAGAGAGCGATGAAGCAGCATCGCGTCCGTGGCAGCCGTGAAACCCGGGCATTGCCGCATGTAGAGCTTGTCCGGCGATGGACATTACGCGCTTACAATTGATAAGTGACGGTATCCCGCCAACGACAAGATTCTAGGAAAAACAGCGCATGACCCACTCCGGCCGAACTCCCGCTTGGACATGGGCCGTCCCAGTATTCGGGCTTCTGTTTTTCCTTGCGGCCACCGCGACAGGATACGACGACAATTTCGCGGCTCATCCGTTGGGCATTGTGACCACGATCATCCTGGTCCCGCTGCTCATCGGGGTTGTATTTGCCGCCGTCTACCACGCCGAGGACCTCGCACATATCTTGGGCGAACCCTTGGGTACGCTGGTCTTGACGGTCGCCGTCACCGTCATTGAGCTGGCGCTCATCGTTTCCCTGATGCTGACGGGCAAGGCGACACCGACACTGGTGCGCGAAACGGTTTTCGCCGTCATCATGATCGTCACGACGGGTCTCGTCGGGCTCTGCATCGTGGTCGGAGGCATCCGCTATCGCGAGCAGAGGTTCGACGTAACCTCCGTCAAGATCTACGTCGCCGTGTTGATCGTGCTGACCACGATCACGCTCATCCTTCCGAATTATACGACCTCAGCGCCCGGTAGCCTCTATTCCGAGAGCCAGTTGATGTTCGTCAGCATCATGACCATCGCGCTCTATGGAGTCTTTCTCTACACGCAGACGGTCCTGCACCGCGGCTACTTCGTCGGCGAACAAACGGCAAAGGGGGCTACGCCCAGCCAAGCCAAGCTCGCCCTTGCTGCCGTACTCCTTTGTGTTGCATTGGCCGCCGTCGTGCTGCTGGCGAAGCTGGCGGCCGTCGTCATCGATGTCGGGGTATCGCAGTTCGAAGCCCCGGGCAGCATCACGGGCGTGATCATCGCGATTATCGTTCTGATGCCGGAATCGATCGCGGCCGTCCGGGCGGCGCAGAAGGACGACCTTCAGAAGAGCATCAACCTCGCGCTCGGCTCGGGTCTGGCGACCATCGGTTTGACGATCCCGGCGATCGCCGCGGCCAATCTCTTCATCCATAAGCCGTTCATCCTCGGCCTCGAGACGGGCGACATCGTCCTCGTCGTGATGACGTTTGCGACCGCCATCCTGACATTCGCCACCGGGCGCACCAACGTCCTCTTCGGCTTCCTGCATCTGGTGATCTTCGGAACCTTCTTGTTCCTTGCCTTCGTGCCCTGATGCCCCGTTAGCCATTTCGGCAGAGGGGTAGGGCTAAAAAGGGCCTGCGGCATTGCCGATATGCAGCGGGCGCCCCTTGCCGGAATGCCCGCATTTGCAGATAAGCAGGCCGAGAACCGGCTTGCCCGCGCCCTTCGAGATGGAAATGGACCGCCCGTCAGCGACCGACGCCACGACGCTCACCGCGCGCCCCGAATGGGCCGAGGCGCGGCGCATCGTGGTCAAAATCGGCTCTGCCCTGCTGACGGACCGCGCCACGGGCCGGATCAAGTCCGCTTGGCTGAACTCGCTGATGGACGACGTTGCGGAACTTGCTCAGGCGGGCAAGGAAATCGTGCTCGTCTCGTCGGGCTCCATTGCGCTTGGCCGTCATGCGCTCAACCTGCCGAAAGGCCCCTTGGAGCTTGAGCAGAGCCAGGCGGCAGCCGCCGTCGGCCAGATCAGCCTCGCCCACGCCTATCAGGAACTGGCCGCCGCCCGCGGACTGACCGCCGCCCAGATCCTGCTCACGCTTGGCGACACAGAAGAACGCCAGCGCTACCTGAACGCCCGCAACACCATCGAAGTGCTGCTCGCGATGAAGGCCATTCCCGTCGTCAATGAAAACGACACGGTGGCGACGGCCGAAATCCGCTACGGCGATAACGACCGGCTATCTGCGCGCGTCGCCTCGATGGTCTCGGCCGATTGCCTCGTGCTGCTCTCCGACATCGACGGGCTCTATACCGCTCCTCCGAACGACGATCCGGACGCCCGGCACATTCCGCTCGTGTCCGAAATTACGCCCGAGATCGAGGCAATGGCGGGCGACGCCGGAACCGAGCTGTCCAAAGGCGGCATGAAGACCAAGATCACCGCCGGCAAGATTGCGCTCGCCGCCGGCACCGACATGGTCATCACGACGGGCAAGATCTACCACCCGCTGCGCGCCATCTCGGAAGGCGCGCGCGTCACCTGGTTCATCGCCAAGTCGGACCCGGTGACCGCCAAGAAGCGCTGGATTTCCGGCCAGCTCGTCCCGAACGGCCAGATCTTCCTCGACGGCGGCGCCGAGAAGGCGCTCCTCACCGGCAAGAGCCTACTGCCGGCCGGCGTCATCCGCATCGACGGCGCCTTCGGCCGCGGCGATGCTGTGATCATCCGCTCGGCCGACGGACGCGAACTCGGCCGCGGGCTTGTTGCCTATGCGGCGGACGAAGCCCGGCGTATCATGGGAAAACGGTCCGGCGAGATCGCCGCGATCTTGGGCTACGAAGGACGCGACACGCTCATCCACCGCGATGACATGGCGTTGACGAGGACTTGAAGCGATGAACAGACCCGAGCGCATCGAGAACGATACCGCCGCGTTGATGCGCGGCATCGGCGAAGCCGCCAAGGACGCGCGCCGTCAGCTCGCCATCGCCACCCCGGAATCAAAGAACAACGCCCTCAAAGCCGCCGCGGCCGCCCTGCGCAAGGCGACGCCGAAAATCCTCGAAGCCAACGTCAAGGACGTCGAAGCGGCGAAGGCTGCCGGACGCCCGGGCTCGTTCGTCGACAGACTGCTGCTCAACGAGAAGCGTGTCGCCGCCATCGCCCAGGGCCTGGAGGAAATTGCCGAGCTGCCCGATCCCGTCGGCACCGTGCTCGCCGAATGGACACGGCCGAACGGTCTGAAATTCCAGCGCGTGCGCGTGCCCTTAGGCACCATCGGCATAATCTACGAAAGCCGCCCGAACGTGACGGCCGATGCAGGCGCGCTGTCGCTGAAAGCGGGCAACGCATCGATCCTGCGAGGCGGCTCCGAAAGCCACCATTCGAGCGTCGCCATTCACGCCTGCCTCGTCGAAGGCCTGCGCGCGGCAGGGCTGCCCGAAGCCGCCATTCAGCTCGTCCCCACGACGGATCGCGAAGCCGTGGGCGCCATGTTGCGCGGCCTCGACGGCGCTGTCGATGTCATCGTCCCCCGCGGCGGCAAAAGCCTCGTGCAGCGCGTACAGGATGAAGCGCGCGTTCCCGTATTCGCGCATCTCGAAGGCATCTGCCACACCTACGTGGACGAAGCCGCCGATCCCGAAATGGCGCTCTCCGTCGTCGTCAACGCCAAGATGCGGCGCACCGGCGTCTGCGGCGCCACCGAGTGCCTGCTGATCGACAAGAACGCCAAAACCGACTTCGTTACGCCGCTGGTGAAAGCGCTGCTCGACGAAGGCTGCGAAGTCCGCGGCGACGCCAGCGTGCAAAAGGCCGATCCCCGCGTGAAGCCCGCGACGGACGAAGACTTCGGCAAGGAATTTCTCGAGCCGATCATCGCCGTCAAAATGGTCGACGGCGTGGACGGCGCGATTGAGCACATCGCCCGCTACAGCTCGCAGCATACCGATGCGATCATCACCGCCTCGGAAGCCACAGCCGAACGCTTCCTCGATCGTGTGGATAGCGCGATCGTCCTCGTCAACGCCTCGACCCAGTTCGCCGACGGCGGCGAATTCGGCTTCGGCGGCGAGATCGGCATCGCGACCGGCAAGATGCACGCGCGCGGACCTGTCGGCGTCGAGCAGTTGACGAGCTTCAAGTACAAGGTGCGCGGCAACGGCCAGATCAGGCCGAAGTGATGCAGCACGGAGAGGCGCATCTCAGTTGACGCGAAAGATCCCGCAGCAAAGCTTCGGCTCCCTTCGCGTCAAAACCCCGTCGTGTCTTCCGGGGCAGCGCATCGGTGTGATGGGAGGCACGTTCAACCCTCCCCATGAAGGCCACCGCACCGCTGCCGAAGCGGCCATGAAACGGCTGGGTCTCGATCAGCTCTGGTGGCTCGTCACGCCCGGAAATCCGCTCAAATCGAACAACGGTTTGCCCGATCTCCACGGCCGCATGAAGCTCGTCCAGACTTTCGCGCGCGGGCCCAAGATGAAGATCACGGGCTTCGAGCGGGAACTGGGGACGCGATATACCGCGGGGACGCTGGCTTACCTCAAGCGGCGCTATCCGGGCGTTCGCTTCGTCTGGATCATGGGGGCCGACAACCTCGCCTACTTTGACCGCTGGCAGCATTGGAGGCAGATCGCCGAGACCATGCCGATCGCGGTCGTCGACCGCCCCGGCTGGCGCCACCGGGGGCTGTCCTCCCCCGCCGCCCGCGCCCTCCAGCGATACCGGCTGCCTGAGTCCGAAGCCCGCCATCTGGCCGGCCGCGCACCCCCCGCGTGGATGCTCCTGAGCATCAAGCTTTCCGGCCTTTCCTCGACCGCCTTGCGCACGGCCGCAGCTCCCGCGCTGGCCCAGAATAATTAAACATTTGATAAACAAGGACAATCTGCTCAGGCCCGCTCCCGAATTCCATTTGCGGATGGGCCGGAGGATCACTATTATCAGAGGCCTCCGGATATCCCGGAGCCTGAAAGCATGCGGGACCAACCAGCAAAGGACGTTCGCCGCTTGATTCGAACCACAACCGAGGCCGCCCGTAAGGGCTCGTCTCTCGCCACGTCCGCCTCCCCGGAGACGGATTCGGCCGCCCTGCTTGAAGATGTCGTCCGTTGGCTTGACGACGCGAAGGCAGAGGAAATCGTATCCCTTCCCCTCAAAGGCAAATCCGCACTGGGCGACTACATGGTCGTCGCATCCGGCCGTAACGACCGGCATGTCGGCGCCATTGCCGAACAGCTGCGCGAAAAGCTGAAGGCACGCGGTGAATCGCGCGTCAGGGTCGAAGGCTTGGGTGCCTGCGATTGGGTGCTGATCGACACCGGCGACGTGATCGTTCACGTCTTCCGGCCCGAGGTCCGCGAATTCTACAACCTCGAAAAGATGTGGCAGGCGGAGATCCCGCCGGACGCATCGCGCGGCGACTCCTCGCAGCACTGATTGCGGGATTGCGTAGACCACCCGAAAGCGGACGCGGCCGAGAAACTTCGGCCGCGCTAACGGACGATTGATGCGCATCGCCATTTCCGCGGTCGGGAAACTGAAGGATGCCGAGGAACGCGCCATTGTCGAGCGCTACGCCAAACGTTTCGGTGGCGCCGGCAAAGCGCTGAGCCTTGGCCCCCTCGATATCCGGGAATTTCCCGAAAGCCGCGCGGCGGCCGCCGGCGAGCGCAAGCGCGATGAAGCCGCCCGTCTCCTGAAAGACATTGCACCGGGCGACGTCGCCGTCGCGCTCGACCCGCTCGGCCGATCGCTCACCAGCGAAGCCTTCGCCGATTTCCTGCTCAAGATCCGCGACGGCGGCGCGAGAACCTGCCATTTCCTCATCGGCGGCCCGGACGGTCACGGCGATACGGCGCTCGCCGCTGCGGCCATGAAATTATCGCTTGGCGCGCTTACCCTTCCCCACGGCCTTGCACGCGTCGTTCTCGCTGAGCAGCTCTACAGGGCGGCGACCATCCTTTCCGGCCACCCCTACCATCGCGCATGAGAGGCTAATGGCCGCCCGGAACAACAACGTGCTGCTGCCCGCCGAAAGCAGGCCGGTGATCAAATACAGTTTCCCGCCGATTGGACCATCCGGCGCGCATCTGCTCATCCTCGGCACGCTTCCAGGCGAAGAATCACTTCGCCTCAAGCAATACTACGGGCATCCCCGCAACCATTTCTGGCCGATCATGGCCGCGCTCTCCGGCAAGCCGCTTCCTCTCACCTATGAGGAGCGCGTGGCGCTTCTGGAGATCAACCGCTGGGCCGTGTGGGATGTGCTGGAAGGCGCCGAGCGCATCGGCAGCGCGGACGCCGCGATCAGAAATCCAATCGCCAACGCCTTCGGCGCCTACTTCGCGGAAAATCCGGCAATCCGGTCGATTGCCTTCAACGGCCAAAAAGCCCGCGATCTCTTCCGCCGCTTCGTGTTGAAGCCCGGCACCGTCGCAGCGGATGACTTCACGATGATCGAACTGCCATCGTCGAGCCCGCTCTACACCAAGACGCTCGATGAGAAGCTCACCGTTTGGCGCGATAAACTCACGCCCTACACCGAGCCGGCCGGCAAGCGTCAGGAATTGCGCGTAAAATAATCGATGCCGAATTGCGGTAGCACCCGCCGCATGGCGACCGCGAGATAAGTCGGCGTCGTCACGTAGTAATGCCGCCGTGGCCGCGTGCTTTCGACCGCATGGATCAGCCGCTTGCTGACCGCCGCGGGCTCAAGCTTGAACGTCACCTTGCCCCCAGCCTTCATCGCCTCGATGCGCCTCTGATAGACGTCCCGGTGCGGCGAGTTCTCGATATCGATCGTCGCGAGCAGCCGCGCCAATGCGCTCTCCACGAACCGGGAACGGATCGGCCCGGGTTCAATCAGAGAAACCGAGATCCCCGAGCCCTCGAGTTCAAGCCGCAGCGACGCCGATAAAGCCTCGAGCGCGAATTTCGACGCACAATAGGCCCCGCGATAGGGCGCAACCACGAGGCCCAGCACGGACGAGCAATTGACGATGCGTCCCTCGCCGTTCTTGCGCATCGAGGGAATGAGCCGCCGCGTCAGATCGTGCGTGCCGATTACGTTGACTTCGAACTGCTCGCGCAACAGCTTCGGCGACAGGTCCTCGATAGCGCCCGCCTGAGCGAAGGCAGCATTATTGAAGAGCGCGTCGATCTTCCCGCGGGTCATCTCCAGCGCCTGAACGGCGCACGTCGCAATCGACTGCGGATCCGAAAGCTCGAGCGGCAAAGCTTCGACGCCGAGGAAATTCTTGAGCCGCGCCAGATCTTCAGGCTTGCGGGCGGTCGCGATAACGCGCCAGCCGCGCTCGCGCATCGTCCGCGCCGCATCGAGACCGATGCCGGACGAACATCCGGTGATGAGAATAGAGCGGGTCATAGGGTTCCGGCCGTTGGCGCTCGTGCAAACTTAGCACGAGACGCTGTCTACAGCCTTACTGCGATTCCGGAATAGGCAATGCCCGGATTTTCGCCCCGTGGCACGCGTCGGATCGCCGTCAGCGCTGCGGAGCGGGCCGGTGCTGCCATCGCCCCGCTATCGGCGTGCTACCTCTTGAACTTCACAAGCACGCTGCCGTCTTCGCCCTTCAAGGACAGCGTATCGCCTTGCAGCGAAAAGGAGCGCGCGGCCTCGAGCGCTGCAAAATACTCCGTCTCGATTTCGCCTTTGCCGTCGCAGTCCATCTTCGTTGCCGTTAGCGGCCCGATCTTAATGGCATCGTCTTCAGTGGCCATCGGGCCGCTGAAGCTGTTGCAGCCGCCGCTACCGGACACTTCATCCGCCGAGTACGCGAAGGTCAGACCTTGGACGGGGTGGCCGTTGAGCTCAATCGCGATCCAGCTCGCCGCCGGTGGGCCCGCTTCGTCATCTTCGCCCGCAGCGACCGGCGCGGCCATGGCCAAAGCCAGCGCGCCGGTCAGGATCGTTGTCTTGAACCGCATCAGCGTCCCCCGAGGTGACCCTAGTTGGCGCCCTCGAGCAGACGCCGCGCGATCACCTGCGCCTGAATTTCCGCAGCACCCTCGAAGATATTGAGAATGCGCGCATCGCAAAGCACGCGGCTCACCGGATATTCGAGAGCGAACCCGTTGCCACCGTGGATCTGCAAAGCATTGTCGGCATTCGCCCAGGCGACCCGCGCGCCGAGCAGCTTCGCCATGCCGGCTTCAAGATCGCAACGCCGGCCGGCATCCTTCTGGCGCGCCGAGAAATACGTGAGCTGACGCGCAATCATCGTCTCGACCGCCATCATGACGACCTTGTTGCGCACGCGTGGGAACGAATAGATCGGCTTGCCGAACTGCACACGCTCCAGCGCGTACTTGAGGCCGAGATCCATCGCGCACTGCGCGACACCGACCGCACGAGCCGCCGTCTGAATGCGCGCGCCCTCGAACGTGTTCATCAGCTGCTTGAAGCCCTGACCTTCGACGCCGCCAAGCAGGTTCTCCGCCGGCACTTCAAAGTTGTCGAAGGAAATGTCGTATTCCTTCATGCCGCGATAGCCGAGAACCTCGATCTCGCCGCCCGTCATGCCCTGCGCCGGGAACGGCTCCTCGTCCGTGCCGCGGGGCTTCTCGGCGAGGAACATCGACAGGCCTTTGTAGCCGGGCTCATTCGGATTGGTGCGCGTCAGCACCGTCATCACGTCGGCACGGACGGGATGCGTGATCCACGTCTTCTGGCCGGTGATCTTGTAAACGTCGCCTTCCTTCACCGCGCGCGTCTTCAGCGACGCGAGGTCCGAACCCGTGTTGGGCTCGGTGAAAACAGCCGTCGGCAGCATTTCGCCAGAGGCGATCTTGGGAAGATACTTTTCCTTCTGCTCCGGCGTGCCGTTGTGCAGGATCAATTCGCCCGCGATTTCCGCGCGCGTGCCGAGCGAGCCGACGCCGATGTAGCCACGCGACAGCTCTTCAGAAGCAACGCACATCGCTTCCTTGCCGAGAGCCATGCCGCCGAACTCTTCCGGCAGCGCTAGGCCAAAAACGCCAAGCTCAGCGAGCTTCGCGATCACCTCGAGCGGAATGTATTCGTTCTTCAGGTGCCATTCGTGCGCATGCGGATAAACCTCATCGAGGCAGAAGCGGCGCATCAGATCCTGGATCTGCGCGTGCGTCTCATCGAGGCCCGTATCGCCGAAGGTCATGGCTTCGGGCTGCGCGGCGATAAGTTCGCCAAGGCGCGCCTTGACCGTTTCCGATCCGCCTTCGGCGACGAGATCGGCAATCGAATCCTCATAGCGGCGCAGATCGCTCTTCGGCACACCCAGCGCATCCGCTCGCGCGATCTCGAGCTGGCTCATGGGAATGCCGTTCGCGACCTGGGCGGCGTATTCCCCGAACGCGGCGATCAACAGAAGCTGCTCGAACTCGCCGAAACGGCCTTCGCCCTCGAGCCGGGCCGCCCAATCGTGCATCTGTCGCAGGCCTTCAACCGTCGTCGCCAGCCACGCGAGCCCGTGCGCCGCATGCTGCGCCTGATCGATTCCGCCTTCTTCCTGAATCTTGATCCGCACACCGGCCTTCGCGGCCTGAAGGATCTTGTCTGCCCCGGCAACGGCTTCCCCGCAGCGCTCGATGAGCTTGGCGGCTCCCCCTTCAAGGATGCTGGATCCGGCCTTCATCGGCGTCACGGACATGCTTTTCTCCTGAGGAAATGACAAGGGTGTGGACAGTGTCTCTGCCCATTGAACGGAACTGCGCGACCAATTCACTGCTCGGAAGGATTAGTCAACTGTCCGCGAACCGCAATAAACCCTCGCGCGACGTATTCGCGCGAAAGCGGGAACCTCCCGCGCGGCGGGAACGATTGGTAAGGCTAAGAAGTTCCCCGCTGCTGGATCTGTGTTCTCCGTGACTCCAGCCCGCGTCGAAATTGTCGCCCCAGCACTGGACTGCACCTCTGCAGTGGACCCTGCTTTCGCGAACCACTAGGTTCCCGCGACAAAAAACGAAAAGCCTGGGGAGAGGCGTTAACTCATGAAGCGCATGCGAAGATTGTTCGAGGCCCTCTATCGGGTTTACGAGCATTCCGGTTTCGCGATGGCGGGCTCGATCGCGTTTTCTTTCGTCGTATCGATCTTTCCGTTTTGCATCTTTCTCGGTGCCCTCTCTGGTATATTTGGCGGGCGCGAGCTCGCTCAGGACGCCATCAGCCAGCTCTTTGCCATACTGCCGGAGCCGGTAGCCAAAGGCATCGCTCCGCAAATTGAAGCGGTCATGGGCTCGCAGCGCATCGACTTACTGACCGCCTCGGCATTTCTGGCCCTGTTCTTCGCCACGAGCGCCGTGGAAACGCTGCGCGCCGCTCTGAACGGCGCCTACCGGGTGCATGAGAAACGGCCCTATGCGGTATGCCTTCTGATCAGCATGCTCTTCGTCTTCGTGAACGCGATTTCGACGCTGGTCATCACCTGGATCGTGGTCGTCGGCCCGAGCGTCTTAGGGCCCACGATCGTCGCGGAATTCTCACGCGGCTGGCTGCAGACGATTATCGATTCAATCAGCCATGGACCGGGCGTCAGATATCTGGCTGCGGGCACCGTCATGGCCGTACAGCTGCTCGCCGTCCACCTGTGGCTCGTCGCCGGCAAGCGGCGCGTGGCTGATGTCTGGCCGGGAATACTGCTGACGATCCTGCTCTGGCTCGCACTCGCAGGCCTCTGGTCCTACTACATCCAGATCAGCAACTATTCGCTGTTCTACGCCGGCCTCTCGCAGCTGATGATCGCCTTGATCTTCTTCCAGTTCACCGCGATCACGATCCTGCTCGGCGCCGAATTCAATCGCGGCCTCATGGAAATGAAGCGCATGCGGCGCGAGGCAGCAGAACGCGAAGCGCTCCGCTTGAGCACGCTCGGCAGCACTTAGATCCCGTCCGCCGGGATCAGAGACATCTGAAATAAAAAAGCCTTCCTCCGCTATTTGGCGAAGGAAGGCTTTTGATTGAGTTGATTAGGCCGCCGACTTCGGCCCAGCTTCGATGACGTCTTCGAGCGTCCTGAGGCCGGTCGTCGGAGCCGATACCAGCACGGCCATGTTGCCGGGCTTATGCTCGTTCCGGTACATGCGCATGTGCGCCTTGGGGATCTGCTCCCAAGAGAACACCTCCGACATGCAGGGATCGATGCGGCGCTCGATGACGAGCTTGTTCGCCTGGCTCGCCTGCATGAGGTTCGCAAAGTGCGAGCCCTGCACGCGCTTCTGGTGCATCCAGAGATAACGGGCATCCATCGTGAGATTGTAGCCCGTGGTACCGGCGCAAATCACCACCATGCCGCCGCGCTTCACGACCTGCACGGAAACCGGAATGGTCGTCTCGCCCGGATGTTCGAAGACACAGTCGACGTTGACGCCCTTGCCGGTGATCTCCCAGATCGCCTGGCCGAACTTGCGCATCTCCTTCAGCCACTCGTGGTACTCGGGCGAGTTGACCTTCGGCAGCTGACCCCAGCACTTGAAGTTCTTGCGGTTGATCACGCCCTTCGCGCCGAGCTGGCGGACGAAGTCGAACTTGTCGTCCTCGGAAACGACACCGATCGCATTGGCGCCTGAGGTCGCGCAGAGCTGAACGGCAAACGCGCCGAGGCCGCCCGCCGCACCCCACACGAGCACGTTGTGGCCCGGACGCAGCACGTGCGGGCGATGGCCGAAGAGCATGCGGTAGGCTGTTGCGAGCGTCAGCGTATAGCAGGCGCTCTCTTCCCAGGTGAGGTGCTTCGGACGCTCGAGCAGCTGGCGGTCCTGGACGCGGCAGAACTGCGCGAACGAGCCATCCGGCGTCTCGTAGCCCCAGATGCGCTGCGACGTCGAGAACATCGGGTCGCCGCCATTGCACTCTTCGTCGTCGCCGTCGTCCTGGTTGCAGTGGACGACGACTTCATCGCCGACCTTCCAGCGCTTCACCTTCGAGCCGACAGCCCAAACGATGCCCGACGCGTCGGAACCTGCGATGTGATAGGGCTGCTTGTGGACGTTGAACATCGAGATCGGCGTGCCGAGCGACGCCCAGACGCCGTTGTAGTTCACGCCTGCTGCCATAACGAGCACGAGCACGTCGTGGCTATCGAGTTCCCAGGTAGGGACGACCTCAACCTGCATCGCCGTTTCCGGCAGACCCTCGCGCTCCTTGCGAATGGTCCAGGCATACATGTTCTTCGGCACGTGCCCGAGCGGTGGAATTTCGCCGATCTCGTAGAGATCTTTCTTGATGCCCGCCGCCGACTGAGCATCGGCCACGTCGCTTTTTGCTGCCAAGTTCTGGCTCGACATTGGTGTTGCGTCTCCCGACCATTTTCCCCGCGACGAGGGCCGTTATGGCTCATCTTCTTCGCGTTTGTCCCCAAACAACAACTGGGGACCGCAGTATGAAGCACGTTTTTGCGCTGCAATGAAGAGGGTTAGACGGCCGTTAAGGGTCGCTCAATTCCTCTTTAACGCGAGAGGTTTATCGTTCGTGCCTCGTTTACCTACCCATTAGGGCAGTTGGAGTGCGGCACATGCAGGACCTCTTATGGCAGCTCAAGAATACCGACTCCTTCGTCATTTATACGACGCTCGCCTTTGTCGCGGCGGTGGGCTGGTTCCTTCGTGAGATCGCAGGCTCTACGGGGCTCGCCGTTTTCTCGCTCCCTTTGCTGATGATCGGCGGCATTGCAGGACCAGCCTTTCTCACTCAGCAAACGATCGTGCTTTCTTACGACAAGAACGTCAACGTCGCTACTGCGGCGGGATTGGGCGTGCTGATCGCGCTGCTCGTCATCCTACTGAGCAAGTGGCTCTTGACGGTTCTCAACGAGCATCGGGTCAGCCGGGCCAAGATCGTCGCAGTGCCGAGCCGCCCACCCCGTTTGCGCCGCTAGGCCTACCCGCGTCCCTGCCCTTCTTCGTACGATCGAAAAAGGTAAAGCGCGGCGAACTGCCGTTTTTGCCTTTTCATGGGCGTGGGCTACGGTAAATGTTTCGCCACAACAATTTGACGCGAGCCTAGGGGCCCTTTTCGATGTCGGACACCAAGTCGCGAGACAACGCGAAAAACAAAACTTCAAAAGTCCAGCGCGACAAGCCCTGGCTGATCCGCACCTACGCTGGCCATTCGACAGCGGAAAAATCGAACGCGCTCTACAAGAAGAATTTGGCCAAGGGCCAGACCGGCCTCTCCATCGCTTTCGATCTGCCGACGCAGACGGGCTACGATTCCGACCACGAGCTTGCGCGCGGCGAAGTCGGCAAGGTCGGCGTGCCGGTCTCCCACATGGGCGATATGCTCACCCTGCTCGACGGCATCCCGCTCGACCAGATGAATACGTCGATGACGATCAATGCGACGGCCGCCTGGCTGCTCTCGCTCTATATCGCCGTCGCCGACAAGACGGGCGCCCCGCGTGACAAGCTCACCGGCACCATTCAGAACGACATCATTAAGGAATATCTCTCGCGCGGCACGTACGTGTTCCCGCCCGAGCCATCGCTGCGGCTCATCAAGGACACGATCGTCTTCTCGACGCGCAACGTGCCGAAGTGGAACCCAACGAACGTCTGCTCCTACCATCTGCAGGAAGCCGGTGCGACGCCCGTCCAAGAACTGGCATACGCACTCGCGACCTCCATCGCCGTGCTCGACACGGTGAAGGCATCGGGCGAAGTGCCGCCGGAAGAATTCGGCAACGTCGTCGGCCGCATCTCCTTCTTCGTCAACGCCGGCATGCGCTTCGTCACCGAGATGTGCAAGATGCGTGCGTTCAGCGAGCTGTGGGACGAGATCACCCGCGAACGCTACGGCGTGACGGACGCGAAGCACCGCATGTTCCGCTACGGCGTGCAGGTGAACTCGCTTGGCCTCACCGAGCCGCAGGCTGAAAACAACGTCTACCGCATCCTGATCGAAATGCTCGCGGTAACGCTTTCGAAGAATGCGCGCGCTCGCGCCGTGCAGCTGCCCGCCTGGAACGAAGCACTCGGGCTTCCGCGCCCCTGGGACCAGCAGTGGTCGCTCCGCATGCAGCAGATCCTGGCCTTCGAGACGGACCTGCTCGAATACGGCGACATCTTCGATGGCTCCGTCGAAGTCGCAAAGAAGGTTGCCGCACTGAAGGAAGAAGCCAAGGCGGAACTCGCGACCATCGAGAAGATGGGCGGCGCCATCGCCTGCATCGACTACATGAAGCGCCGCCTCGTCGAGAGCAACACGGCGCGCCTTGCCGACATCGAAAGCGGCGAACTCGTCGTCGTCGGCGTCAACAAATTCACCGAGACCGAGCCCTCGCCGCTGTCGGGCGGCGCGGGCGCGATCATGGTTGTTGATCCGGCCGTCGAAGCCGAGCAGATCGGCAAGCTCAAGGCATGGCGCGAGAACCGCGACGCGAAGAAAGCCGCCGCAGCGCTGGCCGAAGTCGAACGCGCCGCCAAGGAAGGCCGCAACATCATGGAGTCTTCGATCGAAGCCGCCAAGGCTGGCGTCACGACCGGCGAATGGGGAAGCGCGCTCCGCCAGATCTTCGGCGAATATCGCGCGCCGACCGGCGTCGCCCAGGCTGCCGTCGCCCGCGAAAGCACAGAGCTCGAAGCAGTCCGCACGAGCGTGGAAGAAGTGTCGAACCGTCTCGGACGGCGCATCAAGTTCCTCGTCGGCAAGCCGGGCCTCGATGGCCATTCCAACGGCGCCGAGCAGATCGCGGTCCGTGCCCGCGACGCCGGCATGGAAGTCGTCTACGAGGGCATCCGCCTGACACCCGGCCAGATCGTTCGCGCCGCGGTCGATGAGGGCGTCCACGTCGTCGGCCTGTCGATCCTGTCGGGCTCGCACGTTCCCCTCGTGAAGGACGTGATGGAACGGATGCACAAGGAAGGTCTGGACGATGTTCCCGTCATCGTCGGCGGCATCATTCCGCCGGAGGATGCCAAGACCTTGAAGGCCTTCGGCGTCGCCGCCGTCTATACGCCTAAGGACTTCCAGCTGAACGACATCATGGCCGATATCGTGAAGCTCGTGGACGGCTACGCCAAGGCCGCCTGACCAGATGTTAGCGAGAGCCCCCCGGGCTCTCGCTCCGCCCGCCCTATGAGACCTGGCCATGAAAACCTGGGTCGTCCTCTTCCTTCTGCTGCTCGCCGCCGGCATTGCCTGGGGCATCGCGCGCGATCTCTTCTCGCGCCCACACGGAACCGTCGTCGGCACCGTCACCGCCCTCGATCACGGCTATTCGCGACCCAAGTGGTATCCGGCGACGCCGCCCCACTACACCGCGCGGCTGCCTGACGGCCGCGTCGTCCAAGTTGCAGCCAAAATTCCACTGAACCTTCCCGTCGGCGCCCCAATAACCGTCACGGAACTGATGACACCCTGGGGCCAGATCTGGTACAGGCAGCGCGACTAGGGAGGGGCGATTGCGGGAAGAAACGCGAAAGCGGCTCGAACGGGCCCTCTGGGTGGACCGGGCCAAGAAGCTCGGCATCGCGCTGGCGATCATCGCGGCGATCGGTGCAGCGTTCGGCTACGAAACGCTCGATATGGCCGTCTCGGACACCAATGTCGAAGGCACGGTGACCGACATCGAGCCCCTGGTGTCCAAGCAGAACTCGGCCGATGGCGAAAATGTTGTGGTCCGGCTCGCCGGCGGGCCGCTGATCAGGGTCCTCGCCTACAAGTCGCGCGGCCTGAAGGTCGGCGACCATATCCAGGTCGTCGAGCACCACCACGCGACCGGCCGAGTGACGCATACGCTGAGATAATATCTTCACGCGTTGACGCGGCGGCCAAGGCCGGTATATGTCGCCGCTTCGCTCGGGATTCCCGAGCCGATGCCTCAGTGGCGGAACGGTAGACGCGGCAGACTCAAAATCTGCTATCCATCGGGTGTGGGGGTTCGAGTCCCTCCTGAGGCACCATTTCATTAGAACAAATGGATTAGGCCCTCTCGGGGAAAGTGTGACTTCGTAGCCGCGCTTCAGCAGCGCGACGGGCGATAGGTTCGCTCACCTAAAATAAAAAGGCATGGCGAAATTCGTATTGGCGCCTCCCGGCGGCGGCGGAAAAGGGCCGGCGCTGCGCACAGCGGCCAGCACCCTGTTATCGAGGCCCGGATTTCCCGAGGAACGCGCGATACGCGCCGAACGCAGCGCTCCCGATCCCGCAACGGAAAACGCAATAACCACAGTGCCACGATCGCCGCCGCCGGACGGCTTGTGGGCTGCGACCTGCGCCCGGACGACGGCCGCGTAGTTGACGGCTGATCCGGAGCTTGCCGAAACGCGGCCTGCACTTTGCTGAGATCCCGTGGCGGCCCTGGCCCTCGCCGCGCCTTTTTGCTTCGCATCGCTCAAAGGGGGCCTCTTGGCGTGCGGCTCTGGTCGATTGAGTGGCTTCTCGAACGCTTTGTCCGCAGGCTGTTGGGCGGTGGTCTTGCGCGCGTTTTCGGCCACCGGGACCTGTTCCGTCACCTCGGTACCAGCACCGGCTTCGCTGTCCAACGCGCCTCGGACAATGTCAATGCCCTCGGGCTCGGAAGCGTTCACTTCGACTTCAGTCACCTGCACTTCGGCATCTTGATGTGGCTTGGCCTCGCGCGCCTCCTTCGCTCTAGATGGTTGAGCAGCCGCGATGCTTTCCGCAGTTTCGCCGCTCGCGGCCTCGACTGCCTGCACTGAAGCGGCCGCGACCAATGGTGATGGCTCGACCGCCTCCAAAACTTCACTTCTGAAGGCTTCAAGGCTGATGGCTTCCGTCGGCGGCTCGATGGCGCCCGGCTTTTTATCTCCCCAATAGATGATGCAAGCCAGCACCGAGCCATGCAGCGAGAGGGAAAATACCGCACCGGCACCCATTGCCGCCGCTCGTGGCAATCGGCCACTTCGGCCTTCCGTCATTCGGTTGCTCTACGCATCATTATGCCAGCTTCAGAATGGAAGGCTCATGCGTGGGACTGTACATGAGCCTTCCGCGCGTCAGTTGCTGGGCAATGCCATTGAGAGGCCGCCATAGACCGACGCGCCTGGTGTGCCGTAGTCCAGCGCTGTCTGATAATCTTCGTTCAGCAGGTTCTCGCCGCGGACATACACCTTCCATCCCGGAGAGAACTCGTAGGACGCCTTCGCATTGACGAGCACATAGTCGTTGAGCGCCACGAGGCCGCGCGCGTCGAATGAATCGTCAATCACGTCGGCCACATATTGGGCGGTCACGTTGAGTGCCACCTTGTCCATCGGTACGATATCGACACCAGCTGCGAACGCGTGGCGCGGAACCCGGAGAAGCCGTGCACCCGTGGCGTCCGTTGCGTCGGTATATGTGTAGCTGGCGTTGATCGTCAGGCCCGGCGAGATGACTGCCGCGCCCGAGATTTCGACACCGTTCCGGTGCGTCACGCCAGGCACGTTATAGTAGCCGCCTGGGCCCCATATGATCAGATTGTCAGTGTCGAGCACGAAGTACGTTGCGCCGAATTTGTAGCGCCCCTGATCAAAGCCTTGCTCGATGCCCGCATCCCAGCTGAAGCTCGTTTCCGGCGTCAGATCGGTACGGCCATAGTAGGGGTCATAAAGCTCATAGAGACTTGGCACGCGGAAACCCGTGCCGGCGCTCGAATGCAACTTGGTTTCGGTGCCGGGCAAGAGATATGCGCCAGTCAGACGGTAGGTATCGAAATCGCCGAACGTGCTGTGATTGTCGATGCGGCCGCCGCCGGTCAACACCAGGCCCTTGACCGGCTCGGCCATCAGCTGCGCGTAGTAGCCGTTGAGGTCTGCGGTCTCGCGATCAGGGTTGCTGTTCGTTGACGCGCCGGTGCGTTCCCAATCCGCGCCGGCAAGCATCGAAAACTTTTCGTTGAACGTCAGAACGCCTTTGTATTCGCCCTTGAGGCGATAGCCGTCGTACCAGCCGTTGCGAGCCCTATCGTTGAACGTCTCGCGGCGAACCTCCATGCCTTGAATGGCCAAGGTGTTCTGGAATGCTCCATTGAACAGGGAGAATTCGGTACCCACGCGGCCCACTTGTTGCGTCGTCGTGCCGTTGTCGAGCGTATCACCGAACGCATAGGTCGGGGGCGCATAGCCGTCGTAGTCATACTTGGCATCGACGGCGCGGGCGGCAAAAAACACCTTCCACGCGGGCGTCAAAAAATATTCTCCTCGTCCGGAGAAGGTCAGGTTGCGAGATCCGTCATCCTCGCGGCCGTAGGCATAGGCCGAAAAGCCGTCAGTGCCCACGCCCTGAATGGAGAGCGCAATGTTGCTGCCGTTGGCAGCGAGATAGCCAGCCGTGTAAGAGCCGTTGACGGTATTGTAGCTACCGCCCTCGATGTTGCCTTGCTGCGAAATTCCCGGGGTTCTTGCGGCTTTCGTTTCGATGCTGATGAGGCCGCCGACGGCGTCGCCGCCGTAAAGCGTGCTTTGCGAACCCTTGACGACTTCGATGCGCGACACGTCACCCACGAGAAGATGCTCGAACGACACTGCCGTCTGCGGCGCCGACGGATCGCTGATGTCCATCCCGTCGACGAGAACCTTGACGTATTTGCTTCCGGCGCCTCGAATGAAGATGCCCGCCGTCGTTCCGGGAGGTCCGCTCTGGTAAAAGCTCACGCCGGGCAGGGTCGCGAGATAATCCTTCACGTAGGTCTGGCCGCGGCTCTCGATCTCCTTCTGGGTGATGACTTGGACGGTGGAGCCGACTTTGGCGGCCTCTGTCGGCGTTTGGTTCGCCGAGTAGATCGTCACCCCCTCGAGATCCGTCACGTCTTGCGCGTGGGCCCGCGTTAGTCCCGCACTGATGCTCAAGACGGCGCTTGCTGAGAGAAGGGTAATTTTTAGTGTTCTACTTACTGCCGTTTCCGGCGTGTTTAATGACATAGGTTCCCCGTCATCGACTTCATGACGGGAGCCTCGGCAGCTATGGCGAAGACAGCACGACGTCCGCACGCGCGGCCCCGCCAGTGGCGAAAGCGCGACTATGCTCGACCCATCAAGGCCTGCTCGAACGTCTATTTGCTATCTAGATTTTCATGTCCCGCGCCAACCCTGACGTTGCTCCCAATCGGTTGCACATCAGTCGCCACTCCGGGATTACCGTTCCTGAGTGCGGCCCGCACCGAGGATGGACGACTTGTGGCGGCAGGTCTCCTGGCTCGCGGCTCGAACGTTCTCTCCTGCCTTCCCAAATTCCCAAAGACGGGAATGTCAGTGGCTTCTCGGAGAGGACTTGCCGCTTACAGTTGCGGGCGCAGCCACGGCATCGATGTTTCCATCTCACCGTGTTCCCTCTTAGCTCACGCTGGCATACGCCAGCGTCAGCACCGTCACGCTTCTAGTCCACATATTGCTCACGCTGCCGTCAAAAGAAATCGTCCCGAAAGTGAGCCGATCGATTTTCATCGAGACGCAACGGCCACACATTGCGTTTGCAAGTTCCCATGAACCGGGAACTTCCGGCAGTGAGCCGTCAATTTTTTTCCGGCAGCACAGAACCGGCGCGGTGAATGCGCGCCGGTCAAGTTACTCGGAAGCGTTTAGCCATCTAACTTGGAGGAAGCGCTACGGCAGCGCGAAGACGGTCAGAGATCCTCCGAGGTTTGTGTACTCGGCAAGACCAGCGTAGCCGCCAACGGCTCCCAGACCATCGGTCGGGTTCGTCAAGCCGGCGGCGAGACCGATACCGGCCCAACCACCAACGCCCGAGTACACTGCAACGTACTGCTTACCGCCGTGGCTGTACGTCATTGCGTTGCCGATGATGCCCGACGGAGTCTTGAACTTGAAGAGCTCCTTGCCGTTCTTCTGGTCGACGGCTTTGAAATAGCCTTCAAGCGTGCCGTAGAATGCAACGCCGCCAGCGGTGGTCAGTGCGCCCGACCAGACCGAGAACTGCTCGGGAACCGACCAGACGATCTTGCCCTTCCCACCATCCCAGGCGATGAAATTACCCATACGCCTCGGTTCATCCGGCCCCGGGAACATGGACAGCGTGGCGCCGACGTAAGGCTGACCAGCTGTGTAGGAAACCTTGAAGGGTTCGTAGTCCATGCACACGTGGTTCGTCGGAACGTAGAACAGGCCAGTCAGCTCCGAATACGAAGCAGGCTGCTGATCCTTGGTGCCGAGAGCCGCAGGGCAGATGCCCTTCGTGTTCACGTCCTGCCCCTTGCCGTCCTTGAACGTCGAGTACTTGGCGACGCGGATCGGACGACCGTAGTTCGGGCTCGATTTATCCATATCGATTCCGGAAGCCCAGTTGACCGCCGGATCAAACTTATCGGCAACGAGAAGCTCGCCCGTTTCTCGGTCCAAGGTGTACGCGAAGCCGTTACGGTTGAACTGCGTCGCCGTCTTGCGCTTCGTACCGCCGACGTCGAAGTCGGCCAGGATCGGCTCGTTGACGCCGTCATAGTCCCACTCGTCGAACGGTGTGAATTGGTAGGCCCACTTGGCAACGCCGTTGTCGACGTCACGAGCAAACATGGTCATCGACCACTTCTGATCGATTGGCTTGCCATCCGGTCCCGCGCGCTGGACGGGGTTCCAGGTCGAAGGGTTGGCGGTGCCGTAGTAGATCAGCTTGAGCTGCGGATCGTAGGCCATGTAACCCCAGACCGAACCGCCGCCGATTTTCCATTGATCGCCGTTCCAGGTTTTGATTGAGGAGTCCTTGCCGACCGGCTTTCCGAGCGACATGGTCTTCTCGGGATCGACCAGCATTTCGGAGTCCGGACCCGTCGAGTAAGCGCGCCAGATCCTCTTGCCGCTGTTGATGTCGTAGGCCGTGAGCGAGCCGCGAACACCAAACTCGGCGCCCGAGATGCCGACGATCACCTTGTCTTTGGTCACGAGCGGAGAGCTTGTGCCCGTCTCGCCATGTTTTGGATCGCCATTGACGGCTTTCCAAAGCTCCTTACCCGATTTCGCGTCCAGAGCGACGAGCGCGGTGTCGGCTTGATACAGGAAAACCTTGCCATCGGCATACTGCACCCCACGATTGACCGTATCACAGCACATCACGGGGATGACGGAGGGATCCTGCTTCGGCGCGTACTTCCAGATGATCTTCTGCTCGTCGGCGAGATTGAGCGCAATGACGTCGTTGGGGAAAGGCGTCGTGAGATACATCGTATCTCCGACCACGAGCGGTCCGCCCTCATGGCCACGCAGGACACCAGTCGAAAACGTCCAGGCGACTTTCAATTGCCCGACATTTTCGGTGTTGATCTGATCGAGCTTCGAGTACCGCTTACCGGCATAGTCGCCGGACTGGATGCACCAATCATCCGGGTTTTCAGAGCACTTGATCACGCTCTCATTCGCCCAAGCTGGTGCGGAGAACGCAACAGCTGAGAGCAAACCACTTGCCAACGCAATTTTCTTTCGCATCTGCTTCCTCCACTGTGTTGATGCCACGTACGCGATGTAGATTTTTGCGCACATCGTGAGGATGGAAGACTTCGAAAGGCGTTGGATTGCGACGTGGAATACACATCGGCTCACTCAACTGACTTTCATCCCGCGAATTCAAAATGATGAAAGTGACATGCGCTAGAGATCGAAGAAATTACGCCCTATCGCGGCGCTCCTAGGAGCATCGCATCGCTTAGGGACTTTCGGCCGATCAGGTCACCGAGATCCTGTCGCCGTTCGCAGAAGTATCCTTGCCTTGGGATCAGTCAAATTACACTTCGCCTCGAATTGATCTAAGACCAATTCAAGTTCTTTCCATTATCGCGCCTATTTCGCACCACTCTGCAGCATCCGCTGAAAAGCGTGAGCGTTTCGAGCGGCAGCGACTGATTGGCTGGTGGGCGCTCACCATCGGCGAACGCAAACGCCGCCATGCCAGCGCCTGCAACGGCGAATATCCCGGCGAACGCGACGAATGTTTCGTCGCTTCACGCAGACACCGCCAACGCGCGTTCGGCCGATCCCGCATCCATAGCGGACTTGCGTCGCAAGTCCGTCCGGTTGCTGAACGGGCGCAAGTGGTATGGCCTGCGCGGCAGTTGCGAAGGCCAGGGTCAATGCGGCAGCGCCGAGCAATTTGATCATGTGTTCCTCCACGTCGTGAATACTGAGGTGACATGCGCCACCTCACCGCCCCGGGAGCAAGCGGAACGCTCCAGTATGATGATTGCAGCGCTTCCAGCAGGGATCATCTTTGAAGCGATTGGTCTGAACTTCGCTTACCTAGGATGAATCCCGCGAGCGTTGAGCCTAGTGAACGACCTCGCCGTGCAGCGTCAAATCGAGACCTTCGCGCTCGACGTCCGGCGCGACGCGCAGGCCAATCGTCCAGTCGATGACCTTGAGAATGATGAAGGTGACGATCACGTCGTAGACGAGCACGACGAGCACACCGCCCACCTGCTCGAGCAGCTGATGCGGATTGCCCTCGATCCATCCTGCCCGTCCGCCGTATTCGCTGACTGCGAAGACGCCGGTCAACAGCGCGCCGACGATGCCGCCGACGCCATGCACGCCGAATGCATCGAGCGCGTCGTCGTAGCCGAACATGTGCTTGAGACCCGTCACGCCCCAATAGCAGAAGATACCGGCCGCGATCCCGATCGCCATCGCACCGGCCGGCCCGACGAAGCCGGAAGCGGGCGTGATCGCGACGAGCCCGCCAACGGCGCCCGAGCAGATGCCAACGACCGTCGGCTTCCGCCGCAGCATCCATTCAATCAGCATCCACGTAAGAGCGGCGATTGCCGTTGCGATCTGCGTCACCAGCATCGCCATTCCGGCCTGGATGTTGGCCGTGACCGCGGAGCCGGCGTTGAAGCCGAACCAGCCGACCCAGAGAAGCGACGCGCCGATGAAGGTGAGAACGATGTTGTGGGCAGGCCCGCTATCTTTGCGCGCTCCGAGCACCAGGCAGGCGATCAACCCAGCCACGCCGGAGTTGATATGAACGACCGTGCCGCCGGCGAAGTCGAGAACGTTGAACCACGCGTGCTCGTTCGATGCATTCAAGATTCCGCCCGGCCCCCAGACCCAATGCGCGATCGGCGCGTAGACGAGAGTAGCCCACAGAGCAATGAACCAAAGCATGGACGAGAACTTCATGCGCTCCGCAAAAGCCCCCGCAATCAGCGCCGGCGTGATGATCGCGAACGTTAGCTGGAAGCAGATATAAACCGTCTCAGGGATCGTGGGTGCAAGCGGGTTGGGATTATTCGCGCCGGTCGAGACATCGCTCAGTATCCCTTGCAGGAACGCGCGATCGAGACCTCCGATAAAGGAATTTCCGGACCTGAACGCCAAACTGTAATTGAAGGCGGCCCACAGAACCGTCACCAGACAGGTGATTGCGAACGACGTCATCACCGTGTCGCCAACATTTTTTCTGCGCACCATCCCGCCGTAGAAGAGACCAAGCCCCGGGATCGTCATCATCAGGACGAGCGCAACAGCAGTCAGCATCCAAGCGGTGTCGCCTGGACTGGCCGTGCACTTTTCGACAACGGTCGCGCTGCAGGCCGGAACGGCTGCCGGAGCGGCAGGCGTATCCTGCGCAACCGCGACTGACGATGCGAGAACACCGGCGACGCTCGCGATCAACACTGCAAGCGCGAAGCTTCTAAGTATCTTTAGGAGTGCTGAAAGCCTGCCCATCGCCAATCCAGCGAGCGAAAAATCGGAGGGGAGCATCGCCTGAAATCTCCTTTGGGAAAATCGATCGGGACAAATGACATGAAAGTATGAGGATGGGGCGCAATCATCCGCCTGCGCTGAATACGCAAAATTATGCTTTGATCTTTGGCGCAACTGGCCACGTCTAAAGAAGCTAAAGTCTGAGTCTTGGATAAAAATGCGTCTTCAAAAAAAGCCTCGCAGCTATGCCCCGGGGGGAAGACGGGCTTTTCGGCTCGCCCTTAAGACGCGACCCAGACGAAATCTATGAGGGCGCTGCCAAATGCGGCTTTCGGCCGTTCAAGCCATAAGGTCAGAGTTTGGAGGGAGGCATGAAAGAGCCCGAACGGGCTATTATTCCGTACGCGGTTTATCTGGAGCAATTCCTCGGCAGAGCCCGCCGGCCTGCTTAGCCGGCCCATGTTGACCCCCGGCCGGGAGGGGGTGGCCCAGAGGACGCAATGCTCGCGGGCACACAAAGGAACCGGATGGGCGTCGGTTTCGTTCCTCCGTTGAAGCAAATTTGGAGGAAATGAGATGACATACGAAGATCCGCGCTCCGGTCGCGAGCGTAACCTCGGCCAGGACGACGTTGGCACCTCGACGGGCTCCTGGATCGCAGGCGCCATTATCGTCGCGGCAGTCGCGTTGGGCGCTTGGTATTACTACGATTCCAACCGGAACGTTGCCGATGTGAACCGCCCCGCGACTACGGCTTCCGATACCGCGCAGCCGGGTACGAGCGGCACGACGACGGGTCCGGCAGCGCCGAGCAGCACGGGCGGTTCGAGCGGCACCGCCGGCAACACCACGACGCCCGCGCAGGATTCGACCGGCGTCCAGGGTACGGAAGGCAACAAGAACAGCCCCGCCCCGGAAGCCCCGAAGCCATAGTGCTTCTACATTGAAAAAAGGGCTCGCAACCGCGGGCCCTTTTTTTGTGCGATGTTCTTAGTACCGGGTCGAGCCCGCACAGCAGCACGCGCGCTCTCATAAAAATCTTTGCGCAATCGCTCTTGTAAGAACGCCGCAATCGCCCCTTAGTGGTGCCCCTGCGGATCGTGCTAGCCGAACCTTGGCACCCGTACGAATTGCGACCTAGAAAATGGGCCACAAATTTTCTCGCGCGACCTGACAAAGAGATGAAGCTTTACCCGGATGAACGAACTCTCCTCCTGATCGATGGAGCGAGTTTTCACGCCAGCGCAAAGTCTTTGGGCTTCGACATCGATTTCCGCAGGCTCCTGAATCTCTTCCGGAACAAGGTCAGGCTTGTGAGAGCGCACTACTACACGGCAATTCCGCAAGACCCGGAATACTTCGCAATACGGCCCCTGCTCGATTGGCTCGATTACAACGGCTACTTCGTCGTGACGAAGCCGATGAAGGAATTGACCGACAAGTCGGGCCGCAAGAAATACAAGGGGAACATGGATATCGAATTGGCCGTCGATGCGATGCGCATGGCCAATCAAGTCGATCACATCATGATTTTCTCGGGCGACGGCGATCTGCGAAACCTCGTGGCCGCTCTTCAGGAACTGGGCAAACGCGTCACGGTCATTTCCACGCTCAAGACAGTGCCGCCGATGGTCTCAGATGAACTCCGGCGGCAAGCCGGCCATTTCATCGACTTAGCGGATTTAGGAGACGAAATCCGTCGGATCTATCCCGAGGTAGCGGCGCAGCGGACCGGAAAAAAGCCGAGCCCCGCGCCAGCGCGCGATCTGGCCCAAATCGAAGACGACAACTAGGCGGGAAGCGCATCGGGCCTTCGGCTAAAACTTCAGCGCTGCGGTCACGCTCAAAATATCGCCCTGGAAGCGGTTTGTAGCATCAACCTCGTGCAGCCACTTGCCGACGATCTTGCCGGGAATGCCGGCGGCGGTGGTGTTCCACATGACCGCCGGACCGATCGCTGCCGACGAGCTGCGGATGCTCGGCGCTCCCGCGCCGCTGTCGTTCGTGAACTGCGAATAGTAGTACCCGTGCAGCCCCACAGCAAAACTCTGCGAGAAGTACTTGTTGAGCATTCCGTCCAAATGGAACTCGTCGCCCGTTCGATAATGGGTGGCGAGGTTCTCAGTATTGAACATGACGCCCGGCACCAGCGAAATCTCATAACCCTGCTTCTGATCGAGCCAAGTCAGCGCAACGACGGTATCGAACGTGTAGTAGTTCCGGCTCGAATTGAGCGCGGCGCCATCATGGTAGGCGCCAGTCGGAATGATGACCGACTGGTAAGCACTCACGTAGAGATCTCCGAACGCCCAATAGAGGACGAGCGGCGAGATGCTTGTGTCGCCGCGATCGGCAACGCTCGCGTCGAGACTGAACGGCGGGGGCTTGGCCTCGATGCTGGCGTCGAGGAAAGTCGTGTACGAGCCGAAAGCGTACTTGGCGCCAAGGAACGTATGCTCTGTGACGTACTGAAACCCGCTGAGATAGAGCATGGCGCTAGCGGACACGGTATCCGGCACAGCCGGCCCTTTGAGCTTCGCTTGGTAGCTGTAGGCGGTGCCATAGACGTAGAGCCCCGCAGCCGGCGCGACCGCCACGGCGAAGTCTCCGTAATAGCCCGGAACATAATTGGTGAGCCCGCCCTCGGCAGCCTGCGTTTCCCAGGCAGACAGCGAAAGAACCGCGGCAAAGGCGAAGCTACCCCCTAAACCGTAGCGCCGTCCCACGCTCCCCAACATTGCCGCCCCCGTTTGCAATAGAAGTTCAGTAATCGATCAGCCCGAGATAGAGAGCGCGAACCGCAGCATGCGTTTTGTTAGCAGCGCCAAGCTTGCGCATCGAATTCCGCAGATGGCTTTTGATCGTCTCTTCGCTGAGGCCCAGAATTTCGGCCGTCTCAGGCACGGTCTTGCCGCGGCCCGCCCACGCCAGCACGTCGCGCTCGCGGTCGCTCAGCGGCACGCTCGACAACGACTCAGGCGCGACCAGCCGGTTGGGATCGTCCCGGTGCTTTTCCGCGATGAGATCGACCGCGCGCTGAACCCAGTAGACCAGCACCACATGCAGGTCGATCTTCTTGCGCATGATCATGAAGCGGAAGCGGCTGATGGTATCCTTCCAGTAGAAGGAGCACAGGCTCGAGTTCATACGGCCGAGACGATCCCGGTAATGGAATGGCACAACGACGCCGTTCTTGAAGCCATGGTCCTGAGCGGCTTCCATGATTTTGTAGGCCCCGGGCTTCGGCCCGCTCGGCACGCTGGGCAGCGGAACTTCGTCCCATACAAACGGCGTGTTGGTCCGCCGCGCGTACTTCACGCAATGATCGACATGGACGAACTTGTTCGACTTGTAGTCGCTCTCCCACGCGTCCCCCGTCGTGCCCATGTAAAACGGCACGTCCTGATGCGGATTTCCGACATCAAGGAAATTGAACGAGGCAAATCCATAGTCCTCCGCAATCCGCTGCAAAGTATTCTTCAATTCATCGAGGTCGTTTGACGCTTCGACTGCAGTGATCGCTTCTTCAACGTTCATTTCACAGACTCTCCCCCATTCAGGGGATTTCCCAAACCCCGCCATCTCGCGAAAAACTTCGGCATCGAATTAGCCACGCACCTGGTGCCGATGAGGTCGAAGTTTTGCGCACGGAAGTTGCCATGAGTTCACAAAGACCGAGACTGGTTGCGAAACTTTGCAATGTCCAGAGCAATCCCGCGCTTGTGAGAGAATTTCAAGAATTCCGGAAGCGGTTGTTCGTCGACACATTGCAGTGGGACTTAGCCGTATTCGGAAATCTTGAGATCGATCAATTTGATGGAGCAACCGCGACGTATTGCGCCATCTATGCTGACGACAAACTGATCAGCGGATTCCGGGCGATACGTTGCGACCACGAATACTTGGCCCTTTCCGTATTTCCCCAACTTGCGACCGAGCGGCCATACCCCAGAGCGCCGGACATGTGGGAAATCAGCCGCCTGGGCGTCCAGCCTCCCGACCTAAATGTTGCAGGCGTCACCTATGCTGTGATGCTGCACTTGGCGCAGCAGCGCGGAGCCAAGGCGCTGGTGGCACTGGTCGATCTTTGTCACGAGCGTCTGCTCCGGCAGATCGGCATCAAAACGCGCCGCTACGGATCTCCCCAATACATCGGGGACGATCGTAGGGGCCGCCGACTCACCGCGGTTGCAGGTGAAATTCCAATCCTAGAGCAAGGCGGCGAAGCCTACGAAGCTCTCATGGATCTCCTCCAAACAATCGAGATCATCGATGAAACACTGGTTTTCAGACGTGAGGCCGTTCAATCGGGACCCGCTACAGTTCTTCCTGACGCAGGCAGAGTCGGCGATCGATCCGCTGGTGAGGCTGCATCTTGGGCCAAAGCCGGTCTGGTTAGTAACCGATCCTGATCTCGTCCGGCATCTCTTGAAGGCCGACGAGTTGCTCGTCGACAAGGGACGCTTCGTGAGCAAGCTCCGTCCCGTCGTCGGCCAGAGCACGCTCACCTTGAACGGCGAGGAAAATCGCAAACGCCGGGCAGTGCTGCATTCGGTATTCGCCAAGGGCGTCGCCCAGCGCTTTGTTCCGGAAATGTCAGCCGCCATACGTGAAGCTGCAATGGTGGCCTCCCGGCAATCGGAAGTTTCTGCGCACGATCTGACCGCGCCGCTGGCCCTGCGCATGATCTGCATCGCCATGTTTGGCAAGGACGTGCTTTCGCGCGGGGACGAGCGGGCGATCGTAGAAGCCGTCCGGCTGGTCGAATCCGATCTGGCCGACGATTTGTTCCGCGTTCTGCCGCTGCCGCCCTGGAAAGCCCGGGCTCGCGCGCGCAAGCGCGAACTGGCACGCCGCATGATCGATGCCGTCGTCACCCGCGTTCGCGCCCGTGCAGCGTCTTCGACCGCGGTCGGCGCCCTAATCAATCTTGGCTTGAGCGATGTCGAGATCCGCGACGAAATCGTGACCATGTTGCTCGCCGGCCATCACACGACCGGCTCGGCCGCGGCCTGGATCCTTTATTACCTCGGCACCATCCCGGGTCTGGCTGACGAACTCGCCGAGGAAGCGGAAGCCTCCTCCGATGAGGCAGGCGAGTTGCGGCCGGAAATTCTGCCGCGCGCCTCAAAGAGCCTGGCCTTCGTCCGCGAAGTCCTAAGGCTTTACCCTTCGGCTCATTGGTTCTCGCGTGATGTCAGGACCGACATCACCATCCGCAACGTACCTCTCAAAGCCGGCGACGCGCTCATCTTCTGCCCCTGGCAGCTGCATCGCGACGTGAATTACTGGAGCAATCCCGGCGAGTTCGACATGACCCGCAACTTCACGGGCAAGGCCTACCTGCCGTTTGGCGCGGGCCCACGCGTCTGCATAGGGATGGGCTTGGCCAATCTTGAGTTGCAGCTCCTTGCTCTCGAGATGGCGGCGGCATTTTCCATCAGCATCAAAAGCAGTGTCCCCGCTCCGATGCCGACCCCGTCCGTCACGCTTGTACCGCCCGATATCCGCTTGTCACTCCGCGTCCGTGAGCCCTGGCAGAAGGTCATTTCGCTTTCGCATTCGCCAATGGCCGCCGCTTCCTGAAATACGAAAAACAGTCCATGGACCGACCGCTATTCATTCAACAGAATCAGCCTGACGAGCTGGTTGTACATCTATGCCGCGTTCTCGATGCAATTCGGGACGCCATGGATACCTCGCAGCGCCGCGGTCAGACCAACATCACCGTAGAACTCGGCACGCGGCTCCGGCAGATCGCCGAACTGGTCGACCGCCTGCCGGTGGACAATGAAGAGGACTACTAGACGGGCTCTGCGATGGCCGCAAAAATGTCCGTCAATCGGACCTTGAGAACGCGCGCGATCTCGTAAAGCTCACCCGCTTTGAAGCGCGCCTCTCCCAATTCTCGGCTCGCGTACTCGCCGACATCCAATCCGGCGACGCGGGCCATGGCTTCAGCTGAAATGCCGGACGCGTGGCGAAAAAGACGTACACGCTGGCCGATGAGGATATCGACTCTCCGATATCCCCCTAACAAACGAGGCATTGGCGGTTCGACCCCAGTTCTTGGACTGCTTCCCCCAGCCGGACGTTAGCCCGACACGAAAAATCCTGGCCACCGATAATAGCCCTAATGCCCTAAGCTGCAAGAGAAGCCGGTTCACTTGCCTTAACGCGTTGGCGCGCGTGGTGTTCACTCGGATAGGCCCGCCCCATCTCCTTTGACATGCGGCGGCGGACCGGCAGCCTTGGCGCGCGCCGCCTCGCCATCGGCGTCCATCTGACGGAGAAAATCCGAAATCGGCGGCTCTTCAGCGCAAAGGGCGATGCAGACGACCAGGACGCCGAGCACAACGCCCCCGGCGAGTAGTCCCGCGGCGTCACTCAACGAGAATGGATCTGTCGTCAGGGCGCCGATCAGCATGGTCTGTCCTCAAGACGCCGGAGATTAGCCCGCGGGACGTTCGCAAAGCTGTTCCCGGCGGAACAGCTGCCTCATAACCGCCCTCCGACGCGATCACATGCGTATTTGGCGGCGCTGGTAAGTTGTGCCAGTAAGAATGCTCTTCCCGTCTGCCCCCCCTTGCGAAGCAATTTCCCTGCGAGCGAAAGAAGAACAATGCCGCCGAAGACTGATGCGCCCACCAGGGTCAGGCTGAATGCGATTTGTCTGATCGTTCTTTTGCTCGCCGGCTCAGCCGGCGAAGCGGCCGCGCAATGCGGTAACGGACCGGGCGGCTTCCAGCCCTGGCTTCAGCGGTTCAGGCTTACAGCTGCAGCCCAGGGCATCGGCTCGGGAACCGTTCTATCCGCCCTATCGGACGTCACCTACGATCCCGCCGTCATCCGCCTCGATCGCTCGCAACGCTCATTCAAGCTCAGCTTCCAGCAGTTCTACGCACGCCGCGTCAACAAGGCCATGATCAACAAGGGCCGCGCACTGATGCAGCGCCATCGCGCGCTGCTCGATCGCATCGAAAAACGCTTCGGCGTTCCGGCCGAGGTGATCATCGCGATCTGGGGCCTGGAAACGCACTACGGCGCCGATGCCACCGCCCGCTACTCGGTCATCCGTTCGCTCGCGACATTGGCCTACGATTGCCGCCGCAGCGAATTCTTTACCGGGCAATTGCTGGATGCTCTGCGCATCGTCGATGAGGGCGATTTCAGGCCCGCCGAGCTGCGCGGCGGCTGGGCCGGCGAAATCGGCCAGACACAGTTCCTACCCACGCCCTACATCCGTTATGCGGTCGATTTCGATGGTGACGGCCGCAAGGACCTGATCCACAGCGTGCCTGACATTCTGGCTTCAACAGCAAATTTCCTTGCGGGCCACGGCTGGCAGAGGGGCCAACCTTACGGGCCCGGAACGCACAACTACGGCGTCATCACGCAATGGAACAAGGCGAGCGTCTACGTCCAGACCATCGCCACGATGGCCGATCAAATGCGGTGACGCTACGGCGCAGCGCGGACGAACGGGCTCAGAACCAGCGCCGGAAAATCACTGACGCGTTGACGCCGCCAAAGCCGAACCCGTTCGCCAGAACGTAGTCGACTTCGCTCTTGCGCGCCGCGGGACCGATGAGGTCGAGCCCACTCGCTTCCGGATCTGGATGGGTGAGGTTGAGCGTTGGCGGCAGCACACTGTCACGCAAGGCGAGAACGGAAAAGATCGCAGCAATACCCCCGGCGGCGCCAAGCAGATGTCCCGTCGCCGACTTCGTCGATGAGATCGCCGGCCCCTTGCTGCCTTCCAGATCCGAGCCTTCTCCGAAGACCGTGCGCATCGCCGCAAGCTCACCGCCGTCCCCCACCGGCGTCGAGGTCGCGTGCGCATTGAGATAGCCGATGGCGCCAGGCGAAACGCCGGCCATCGCGAGCGCTGAGCGCATGGCTCTGACTGCCCCGCTTCCATCGGGCGGGCCCGAGGTGAGATGAAAGGCATCCGCGCTCGTGCCGTACCCAGCGACTTCTGCGAGCGGCACGGCTCCGCGCGCCAATGCATGCTCTTCGCTTTCGATCACGAGCATGCCGGCGCCCTCCCCCATCACGAAACCGTCGCGCGCCTGATCAAACGGCCGCGATGCTTTCTCCGGCGCATCGTTGAACCCCGTCGATAGCGCACGCGCTGCTGCAAACGCGCCGAGCGCAACGCGGTTGATGCACGCCTCGGCGCCACCGCAAAGGGCGACATCGGCTTCTCCGCTGCGGATCAACCGCACGGCATCACCAATGGCCTGCAGGCTCGCCGCACACGCCGTTACCGGCGCGCCAATCGGCCCCTTGAGGCCGAACGCGATGGAGACGTTTCCAGCGGCAAGGTTGACGAGAAAGGACGGCACCGTAAACGGTGAAAGCTTCTTCGCGCCGCGATTGTCGACCGTCCGCACGGCTTCGGTGATCGTGAGAAATCCTCCGATGCCCGACGCGATGACAGTCGCCGTTCGCTCACGCGACCGCTCGTCCTGCGGAGCCCAACCGGCCTGCGCCAGCGCTTGCCGCGATGCCTCGATCGCGAAATGGATGAAGCGATCCATCTTCTTGCGGTCCTTGGCCGGCACCGCAGCTGCAAGATCAAAGCCTTGCGCGTCCTCTGCTATATCGGGAACGACGCCGCCGACTTTGCAATCGACATCGGGCACGATCGCATCGTCGAGGCGCCGGATTCCAGATTGACCGCCGATGAGACGTTTCCATGCCGCCTCCACATTGGCGCCAAGCGGCGAGACGAGCCCCATGCCAGTCACCACGATGCGTGATCCTGTCTTCCGATCTGCCACAGCAGCTCCCTTTCAGATGTTGATCGCAATCGCCCGGCACGCCGGTCATGACGGCGGCCACGGAATCGAGCGCGATACATTATATCTGTAATTTAAAACTACAACTTGGCACGGCAAGCGGCACAGCCAACGCCAAATGTCACAGAAATTGGGTGCGGCAGAGGCGCATCGCGGATTTCTTCCCTCTGGCATTCGGCGTGCGCAATGCCGAACAACTCTGCTCCACCGGCCGATTTTCCGTTGAGACTGGCGCGGGCGCACTAGGCGGGCAGCTTACCTGATCCTAAGAAAGCCTCACCAAAGGTCCGTTGCGGTTCTGCTCAATCGCAGAGCCAGGGTCCGACCAAATGTGGCGTCGCGTTTCGCGTTTGTTATCAAGAGCGTCTTCCGGTGAGTATCGTTCGAAAAATCGCAGCGGGTTCTACAAGCTCGGCTGCCAGTTTCTTCCTCGGATCGCTGACCTTGGGACTGGCGCTCGCTCTCTACGCCGCAACGATGTCCGACAGCACCACGGCGCCGGCACAGGCTGACGCGATCGCAATGCCGCCGATTGTGCGAGCAGAGCCTGCGATATCGCTGTCGCCATCGTACGCACCGGCTGTCGTCCATGTTGCACCGGCCGTGTTGACGAAACCAGTCGCGGCGCCCGCCCCGGCATCCGGCCACCACGCGCGTGTGAGCCAGCTGCAGAAAGCGCTGACTCGCGCAGGCTGCTACCACGGCCCGATCAGCGGCATCTGGAATGACGCCTCGAAGGATGCGATGCGCGGCTTCGCAATGGCGGCTAACGCACAGCTCCCCGTTGATACTCCCGACGACGCGCTCGTGGCCCTCGTTGAATCCAACGAGACCACCGCCTGCGGCCCGGCCCGCGCCATCGCGACGGGAACCTTGGCAACCAACACTCCGCCCGCTGCGGAAGACCGGAACATGCTCGATCAACCCTGGGCGCGTGCCGGCATGCTGACAACGGCGAGAGAAGACGCGGCGCCCCCAACGCAGCCGTCGCTCGCCAGAAACGCAGTCCAGTCTGAAGACGATAAAATTCTTAACCTCGGCTCCCCGATTGGAGCGGCGTTGGCCGCATCGCCGGCCGATCCCGCCGAACCTGCGCTTGCGCCGCAGAAGCCGAAAAAAGCCAAAACCGCCAAGCGCAATACGAGCGCCTATGATGACGTCGAAACGTCCATCAGCAAGGGCCTCAATAGCCTGCAGCGCTCGCTTTCCTCAATGTTTTGAACCGCTAGCGGCGATCCACTGATCGGCCATATGGCCTATCAAAGTGATCAGGATCATACCTAGATTTGTTCCGATCATCGCGAAGCTCGGGTGGTGGCGCCAGCTACCATCTCGGGCGCGAAACACCCCCCGTGGAACGCGCCCCACCCTCTCGCGTTGACCGATCAACCCAATCTTTGCAGGCCTGAGATGCCCCTGCCCCTCGCCGGGAGACTTTGCATGCCAAAATTCCACATCGCAAAAACGTGTTTTCTGACTGTCGCCGCCCTCACCGCTGCCGCCGGATCCGCAAGCGCCATCCAGTGCGACGAGGATTATCAGATCGTTGAAGGCCAGCCGGTTTCGACACCCTATTGCCGCGATAACAATCTCGCCGCCGTAGCGCGCTCGTACGGCTATAAGGTTTCCGACGCTGCGGTCCGCAACAACCCCGAGCGCAAGGAAGAAGTCTGCAGGTTTATCGGCGGCGATATTCGCGTCCAACAGGCATGCGCGGAAGTTCTGCCGGGCGCCCGCGATAACCGTTAGTTCATTGATAACGGGCGCCGCGCGCGCCGCGGCGCTCCGCATGCTATCAAGTCCACAACCCCACCAGAAAGGTAGTGAGCCATGTCCACAACCACAGCCACAAAGAATAACTCTGGCGTCTTCTCGATCGGCGGAGATATTCAGGTCAATCGCCTCGGCTTCGGTGCCATGCGCATCACTGGCAAAGGCATTTGGGGCGAACCGGAGGACAAACAGGAATCGCTCCGCACGCTGCGCAGACTTCCCGAACTCGACGTCAACTTCATCGACACTGCCGATAGCTACGGACCGGAAGTCAGCGAGCGTCTGATCCGCGAAGCCCTCCATCCCTATCGCGGCCTCACCATCGCGACGAAGGGCGGCCTCGTGCGCACCGGACCCGATCAATGGCATCCTGTCGGCAGGCCCGAATATCTCCGGCAAGAAGTGCTGATGAGCATCCGCCGCCTTGGCGTGGAGCGGATCGATCTTTGGCAGTTGCACCGCATCGACAGCAAGGTGCCGCAGAACGAGCAGTTCGAGGTCATCCAGGCGATGCAGAAGGAAGGCCTGATTCGCCATGTCGGATTGAGCGAGGTCAATGTCGAACAAATCGAAGCGGCACGGAAGTTCTTCACAGTCGCGACCGTGCAGAACCTTTATAACCTCGGCAACCGCAGCAGCGAGGGCGTTTTGGATTACTGCGAGAAGCACAATATTGGCTTCATCCCGTGGTATCCGCTGGCAGCCGGTGATCTTGCGAAGCCCGGCTCTCGCCTGGAGGCGATTGCCAAGAAGTACAATGCTGTACCGAGCCAGATCGCGCTCGCGTGGCTCTTGCAGCGCAGCCCAGTGATGCTGCCGATCCCCGGAACCTCGAAGGTCAAGCACCTCGAAGAGAACGTCGCCGGCGCGAACATTAAGCTCAGCGAGGAGGAATTCTCCGAGCTTAGCGCGTTGTCGAAGAAGTAGTATCAGCTGCAGGCGGAACCGGTGGCGAACTCGCAAACGAGTTCGCCATCTTTTTCAGCATCGCGCGCACTTCCGGATGCTCGTTGCGGTTCCAGTCGTGCAGCATATGGCGAAGATCGTCTTCGCGCAGATGGACAAGCCGCTCGTAAACCGCCCGCCCCGGGCCAGTGAGGGCGATGCTTTCGCCCGCATCGCGCGCCATTCCGGCCGCCTCCAAGCGGCCAAAAAGATGCGGCGGCCGCAATTCCTTTGGACCGAGCTTCTGGCGAATGTCCTCTTTCTGCGCTTCGCCGCCGCGCTCGCCGAGCCGCGAGAGCAACCACAGTTCATCCGGCTGTAAATCGGCGCCGAGCCGCGAAGCCGCGCTCTGATAGACGCGCCAGCGGTTCTCGCGCGCGGTGATGCGCTCGACGATCCGCTCCAATTCATCAAGCGAGGTTGCATCGCGTGGCATGACGAGAGCATCACTGGACGGCTCAGAAGCAATGCTGGTGCGCAGCGGCACTTCTTCAATCGCGAAGGAGAGCACGAATGCCAGCAGCGCCAGCAGAGATGCCGTTTGGAACACGGGATGCAGCGCGGCAATGAACAGCCGGTCGTAGGTCGCCTTGAGATCACCCGACAGCGCCAGGACGGCATCGGTATTGGTCAACGTTGTGGCGAGTTCCGGCGCATCCGCCATCACCAACCGCTGCAGCGTGGCGGCAAAAATCGCCCCGAACATCGCAGCACCCACGACGCCGCCGATCGACCTGAACAATGTCGTGCCCGACGTCGCGACGCCCAGCTGCTCGAAGGCAACCGCGTTCTGCACCGCCATGATCAGGATCTGCATCACCATGCCGAGGCCAAGACCGAGAATGAGCATGTAGATGGACGCGGTGAACGGCGTCGTCTCGATCGAAATGCGAGACAGCAGGAACAGCGCCACCGTCATGATGCCCGTCCCCACGATCGGAAAAATCTTGTACCGCCCAATGCGCGCAATGATCTGGCCGCTCACGTTCGAAGTCACGAACACGCCCACCATCATGGGTGTGAGATGCCACCCGGCATTCGTCGGATCGAGACCTTTCACGATCTGGAAATAGAGCGGCAGCAGCGTGATCGATCCGAAAAGCGCAAGACCGACGATGAAGCCGATGGACGCTGCAATGACGAACGCGCGGTTTTTAAACAGCGACAGCGGCATCAAAGGATCGGGCACCCGCCTCTCCACATAGATGAACGAGGCAAGCGACACGATGCCGAGCAATGAAATCGCAAATAGGCTGACGGGCGCTTCTTTGATCAGCGTCTCCCCGAGGCTGGTCACGATGACGAGCGCGGTGAGCGCCATGCCGAGCAGCACCGCGCCGGCATAATCGATGGAGATATCCGACTTTTTGAGCTGCGGGCGGAACGTCCGGTTGATGACGAGCAGCGCGAGGATGCCAAAGGGCAGATTGATGAGGAATATCCAGCGCCACGAAAATTGATCGACGATGAAACCGCCGATCAGAGGTCCGAGCACGGTCGAGAGTCCGAATATGCCGCCGAAAAATCCTTGATATTTCCCGCGCTCGCGCGGTGGCACCACGTCGCCGACCACCGCCACCGATGTCACGATCAGGCCGCCGCCGCCCAGCCCCTGCAGAAACCGGAACGCGATCATCTCCGGCAGATTTTGCGCAATGCCGCAGAGTGCCGAGCCCACCAGAAAAATGATCACGGCGCCTTGCAGTACGATCCGCCGGCCAAAAAGATCGCCGAGCTTGCCATAGACCGGCACAACGACAGTCGTCGCCAGCAGATAGGCTGTGACGATCCAGGTGAGATGCGTGAGCCCCCCAATGTCGCGCACGATTGTCGGCAGCGCGGTGGCAACGATCGTTTGGTCGAGCGAGGCGAGAAGCAGCACCAGCGACAGCGCAAAGAAAATTGCAAAGCGCTCGCGCGAGCTGGTCTCCGGATGCGCGTGATGTTCGGATAGGGTGCGGTGCATGATGCCCAAACGCCGAAGGCCGCGATTATGTGGCGAAGTTTTTGGGAAGAGGGTACGATTTGAACGCGGCGCGTCAACCGCGCGGATGCTCTTGCGCCGGGCATGTGGAACCGGCCAATAACGCTCCGCGTATAGCTCCGGGCCTCGCGCGCCTCCGGGCATTGGCTCGGCGCCAAATCCCGCATAGCTGCATTACCCGCAGGTAGCGCCACACGAGCAACACAACTCATCATAAGGTGGCCGCGAAATCGGGTCCGGTTGGCCCATTGCCACGAATATGCTAGCCGAACTCTGGCGATTACTGAGGACATTCATGCGGTCACGGGCAACCTGCATTGTTGGAGCAGTTTCTATTTGGCTGACGGCCGTTTTGCCGGCCTCGGCAAGTCCGACGCTGCTGTTCGAGCCCTCGACCGGCAAAGTCCTCTATTCGGAGGACGCCGACGACATCTGGCATCCCGCGTCGCTGACGAAGCTGATGACGGCCTACGTCGCCTTCGAAGCCATCAAAGAAGGCAAGATCCGTCTCGAAGACAAGATTCCCTGCTCGCTGGTCGCGACGCTGCAGCCGCCGAGCAAAGTCGGCCTGAATGTCGGCGCCACGCTTTCGGTCGAGCAAGCTCTGAAGGCTGTGATCATCAAATCGGCCAACGACGTGACCGTCATGCTCGCCGAAGCCATTTCCGGCAGCGAATCCGCTTTCATCGACAAAATGAACGCCACGGCGCGACGGCTCGGCATGACGCACACGAATTTCGTCAACACCAACGGCCTGCCTGATCCCGGTCAGCTGACAAGCGCCCGCGACATCGCCAAGATCTCCCGCGCCGTTGTCAGCGAATACCCGCAATACGCGAGCTACTGGGCGATGCCGGACATGCGGATCGGCAAGAAGCGGCTCGGCAGTCATAACGCATTGCTGAGAACATTCCCGGGCGCCGACGGCTTGAAGACCGGCTTCACCTGCGACTCCGGATATAACGTCGTCGCCAGCGCCACGCGCGACGGACGGCAACTGATGGCGGTGGTGCTCGGCGAGTCGTCGGGTAACGAACGCGCGATCCGTGCCGCGAGCCTGCTGGAATATGGCTTCCAGACCTACGACTGGAAGCAAGTCTTCAATACGACGACGATCGACAACATGCCGATGGACCCCAACCCCAAAGGCGTCATGTCGGTGCGCCACACCGTGGCAGCCTGGGGTTGCAATCCCCAGAAGCGCCAGGCCGTCGCCGGCAAGAGCAAAACGAAGCACAAGGTCGCTGCCTCCAAGAAGAACAGCGAAAGTGCAGATGATGCCCGCTCGGCCCTGAAGGGGCCGGACAGCGAGGGCCTGTCCGCAACCTCGTCGGCAAGCACGGCGCACCCCGAAGCCGCCCAATCGACTTCCGAATAAGAACGCGAGCCGAGGGCCGCTATACGATCAGCTCCAGCGGCGTATCCCGGAAGATGCAGCCGGGCGGCTGAACGAAGTCGGGCGGCGCTTGTCGGTTCGAGCCGTTCCCAGTCCCGTCCTTATCGCCATCGCGGCGCGCCCCGGGCTCATGCTCGCGTTGATCGCCGCCGGCCGGTGTCTCGGATTTGCGGTCCCGACTGTCCACTTTCGGTGAGGTGCCCCCGGCGAGTTCCATTCCGGCACAGGCCACATCACATGCATCAGCTTGCGCGGCGGTTGTAGCGAGCACGCACACGGCAAAAAATAGTCCTTGAAGCCCCGCTGCCCGCGAAATCCAAGTCATGGCGATTTCGTCCTAGCTTATTCTGCTGCGAAACGCGGTGCCCGCTAACCGCTGGCTTCGATTAACCAACCTCCAGAACATCCTGGAGAGGGAGCATACGAATATGGCGTCAAACTTGCTTTTCGCAAATCCATCAACCTGGATTTAAGCCTTGAGTAGGACCTTACGATGCCCGTGCCGCTGCGTGCGAGAGAGAACGCCGACTTTGATTTCACGCCGCCGCCGCAGGATCTGGGGGCAATGGCCGAAGTCCTGGAAGGCAAACACGGATCGCTTGCAGCGGGCATTGCCGACTTCTTCGCCCTCTATCACGGACAACGCGGAGACGCCGGACGGGCATGGGCATGGACAGGGGTCGCTGAGCTCGTACGAACGCGCGAACGCGAACGCCTTGAGGACGTTTGAAAGACGGGAATTCTCACAACGTGAAGAGCGCGACAGCGGAGAAGCTTTGCCCGGCCCAAGCTGGCGCGCGCAACGGGGAAGGTGCGGCCGCAATGGGCCCACCCGCTTCCCGCACGCCTCTCGCAATCACGCGAACAGCGGCCCTGGAAATCTACCGGCAGGCAGGAGAGCTTCTCGCCTCTGACGGCGAGCGCGAGCGCACCCAGCGCGACGCGATCCTGGCCTTCGCCGTTCGCGTCTTGAGCGCCGGCCTTCTCTATCTGACCCAGGTCGTGCTCGCCCGCTGGATGGGCGGATCGCAGTACGGCATCTACGTGGCGGTCTGGACCTGGGTCCTGATCCTCGGCGCGATGTCTCACCTGGGGCTCAACTTGGCCTCCATCCGCTTGGCCCCGTCATACCGGGAGACGAAGGACTTCGGCCATCTCCGCGGGCTGATCCGAGGCGTGAGGCTGTTGGCGCTCGGAAGCGGCACCGCGGTCATGCTGGTAGGCTTGGCGGGCATCTGGCTCCTGAGCGATCGCATCGAGCAGAACTTTGTCCTGCCCCTTTACCTGGCGCTCATCTGCATCCCGCTCTACGCGCTGACAGACGTCCAGGACGGCATCGGCCGCGGCAACGGCTGGATGAGCGTCGCGCTCGTGCCGCCCTATATCGTTCGCCCGCTCCTGCTGCTCGCCAGCATGTTTGCAGCCCACGCAGCCGGGCTGCCAATGAATGCCGCGACGGCTGCAGGCGGCGCGATCGTGGCGACGTGGCTAGCTGGACTGCTGCAGGCGCTCGCCATCAACCGGCGTGTCCGGGAGACCATCCCGCCAGCCAGACCCGAGACCGGCTTCCGCGCCTGGCTCACGATCTCCGCTCCCCTGCTCGTCATTCTGACCGCCGAGCTGCTGCTTCAGAATACCGACATCCTCGTCGTGTCGCGCTTCATGGCGCCCGCCGACGTCGGCATCTATTTCGCGGCCGGCAAGACGATGGCGCTGATCATGTTCGTGCACTACGCGGTGGGCAGCGCCGTCGCCCACAAGTTCGCGGCCTGCCATGCCCGCGGCGATCACGAGGGTCTGCGCACATTCGCGCGCGATAGCGTCAACTGGACCTTCTGGCCTTCGCTGGCCGGAGCGATCGCCATTCTCGCACTCGGAATGCCGCTGCTATCGCTCTTTGGCCCGGGCTTCAGCGCCGGCTATCCGGTGATGTTCATTCTCGTCGTCGGCTTCCTCTTCCGCTCGGCCGTTGGACCCGCGGAGTTCCTGCTGAACATGCTCGGGGAACAGCGCCTCTGCGCCGCCGTGCTCTTCTCCGCAGCGATGCTCAACATCGGCCTCAACGTTGCGTTGGTACCGAACTTCGGAATGATCGGCGCGGCAGTCGCAACCGCGCTCTCGCTGATGACGGCCGCATCGCTGAACGCCATCGTCGTATGGCGCCGCCTCGGCATCAAAATGCCGGTCTGGAACAACTGGCCGAAACTCTAAGTACCGGCGCTTGCGGCCGGCTCCGCGCAGCGGAGTCGCAAGCGCCAATCAAAAACAGTCGCCAACGTCAATCAAAAATGGCCCCGTTTGAGCGGAGCCATTTGCACTTTTCGAATTTCGCGATTGGGGCAATTTCTACATCGGCGCGCCGACGACGAGTGTCCAGAACGACTTGAATTCCGTCTTGGGATCCTGGACCAGCGCGATGCCCATGTGCTGAGCGTCAGGCGCCAGAAGATTCTTGTTATGCCCCGGGCTCTCTTCCCAGCCCTTCAGCACTTCCTTGAAGCTGACCTGCCCCGTGCCGACGTTCTCGGCCGTGAGGCGGGCACGATAGCCAGCGCGCTTCACGCGATCCCACGGGTTCGAGCCATCCGAGCCGTAGTGAGAAATGCGATCCCACTTGGCGAGGTCGCGCGAATGGGATTTCGCGGCTTCCGTCAGCTCGGGGTTGAGCTTCAGAGGCTTCAGACCATGTTTCTTGCGGTAGTCGTTGATGAGATCGCGCGCCATCTCCGCATTGAGAGCTGTTTTGGAATAGTCGCGATCGGAAAGAACGCCAGGCGGCGCTCTCTCGAACGTACCCGACGGAGCCTTGTCGAGCGCGGCGACTTTCACTTCGCGCGGCGCTGAAGGCTCGCCACCAAGACCCACGCTTTTGATGGGTGAGGAGAACGCCGGAGACGGCGAAGGCGACGAGGCAAGCGATGCCGTCGTGTCCGTATCCGTAAATCCGGACGAAAGAGATGATGATCCCAGACTGCAACCAGCTAACGCGGTCGCCAGTCCGGCAGTAAGCGCTACGCGATACATTTTGGCTACTCCCGGCACGAGACGTGCGGCTGTCTTCAGCATTGCCGGAAATCCGTTAACTGGTCGTTAACGTAAATAGTCAGCACGCTCGCGCGCTCACGCATATGCGCTCTATCAGAGCCACTCATAACCCTGGACCCCTCGCGAACTCGCAACCCTGCCCCAAGGCTTGATAATCGCCTCAATAAGGTGTCGCGATTTTGACGAAGGCGCGGCGAAAGGCTGACGCACCCGTTGAGTTTCAATGTATCGCCGAACTTAGGACATGGACGCACACGGAATATCGGCTATAGAGCATCCGCTTCAGACACTGTCCTCGTGCTCAGCCTCGAAAGCCGCTTCCCTCCCATAAGGTCGCGTCGCGCCATCTTATTTTCGGCCACAAAATCTCATCTTGAGGGCGGGGGACAACAGATCGACCTGGATTTCGGCGGAGAACCTCCAATGGGCGTACTTGGGCCGCAAAAGAGCATCGACGAGATCCTCGGCGGCCGCATCCGGCAGCTCAGGGAGACCTCAGGTCTGTCGTTGGATGTGCTGGCTCAAGCCGCAAAGATTCCGGTTTCGGACTATGCGATGGGAGAACAGGGCCTGCGCCGGTTCAGTGCGGCTGAGACATTGGCAATTGCTCGGCGTCTCGGCGTCGAACTGGCCGAACTTCTGTCCGTGCTGAAGAGTGAATAGACTGCCGAAGTCATCGCCCGTTTTTGTCGATCAGCACCGCCAATCGGCGCACGAGTTGGTAGACCTCGTCATAAAGCTGAGGGTCCTCCATCGCCCAAGCAGCATCCAAAGCCTTCATCAGCGCGTCGTGGGCCTCAAACAAATTGCCGCTGAGATCGTCGGGCCGCTGGAGCAAAATGGGCTCCGACTTGTCGCTCGCCCGCAGCACATGGCGAAGAAATCGATTCCACATGTAACGCCTTCATTTGCCGGTGGACGGGCCTTTACTCGTGCCCCCTTAAAATCAGAATGAGCACCCATGTAAGCTCGAAAGCATCGCGTGACCATTTCTGGACAAAAAAAATCATAAACTGCCCGGGGTGAGAAGCACCTTTACTATCCGATTAAGTGCTTCTCAGGACATCCACGGGCCGACTGCCGGAGATCCCGCAGCTCCTTATCCCCTGTGGGTGTCAAACGAACTTTTCTTGGAAGAGTTCGCACAATCATCGAAGTTGTCGAGACCGCGCATATGATTCGCGCCAGGAGAGACTCCTTCGATGACTGCAGCCATCGAACAATCAGCCATTGAAAGACGGGAGCGCACAGCCGCAGCCGGCTTGGCCAATAATCTCGGTGTCAGCGATCTCTTGCTTTTGCGGATCGCAATCGGCGGGGCGACGCGCGCCGATCTTCAACGCGACGTCGCGCCTCTCTTGGCGCCCCGGGTCTCCGGCACCGAATTCCGCCGCGCCGCCGAATTCGGCCTGAGCACGCTGAGCACGTCTCAGCTCATCACCGAGGCCAAGGGCCGGCTGAGCGCAACCGCGAAGGGCCTCAATGCCGCCGAAGCCCTGCTGGCCCCGGCCCGCGTTTTTCCGGAAACTTGGGCCGAGGTGAAAACCGCTCTCGTCCTCGCCTCCCTTGGCGCCAGTGACACGCCCGGCACCCGCAAAGCGATACAGCGCGCCGAGGGCCTCGCAGCTCTCGTGTTGCAGCATCATTTCGGCAAGCCGACCTCGCGCGTCCTCTCGCCTGCGGATCTGAGAGCTCAGCTCGCCATCATCGCTCTGGAACGGGCCTTCGGAAACAAGATCAAGACGGGCCTCGGCAAAGGTTCGGGTCTCCCCGCCAAAGCGGGACGGCTGCTTGCCGGTCAGCTCTTCAAGCAGCCGCGCGAAATCGCGAGCGACGGCAAACTCGTCATCGGGCTCGCCTGCGAAATCACAGGTTGCCGCGAAGCCTCTCTTCCCGCACTCGAACTCGCACTGCTGCGCGCGCTCATGCTACCTAGAGATGAGAGCGCTCCCCAGCCCACCTCACCCGCGCGCGCCGAAGTGCAGCGGCGGCCCGTGCGCACGTCCACACCGAAACCCGCGAACGATCGCACGCCGCTTTCGGAGAAACAGCCGTCCCTCTTCGATGTTGTGTCCCCTCCGGACATGCCCGAATTCTGTCAGGCTGTTGTGGATGCGGCACGGCCCGTCGCGGAGGGCTGGCCAGGCAACCGGAAGGCGTTTATCTCTCTGGTATGGAAGGCGATTCGCAACGCGCGTCCCGACTGGGGTCTATCCGAGATTGCGTTCAAGGGAATGCTCGCGGAAGCCCACCGTTCAGGTCAGCTCGAACTCGCGACCGCTGATCTCAAAGACGGTCGCGACCTCAGATCGCTCGAGGACTCCAAGATCCTCTATAAAAATACCGTCTGGCACTTTGTGCGCGTTCAAGATTGAAGGCATTCCGGTACGCAATGGGTGTTGAAGGCGCTTCCCTAAAGCCGACGTTTGCTCCCTCGCTCGCTACAGACAAGCTGAGCGAAGCGTTCGAGCATTCGATTACCTGGGAAGACGATCTCTGGCGCGCCGACCCCGTCGACGTGCCCGAGATCCACGCGAAAGCGCGCCGGAAATTCAACGACCTTCTGACGAACGTTACGTCCGGCCGTGGCTACCACATGCCCGACCGCATCCTGCTGTTCCACGGCCAGTCGGGCGCGGGAAAAACCCATCTTCTGCGGGCTTTGCGCACCGAATCCCATCGCAGCGGCCAGAGCTATTTCGGCTACGCGCAGATGACGCCGGACGTGCAGAACTACGCCGAGTTCTATCTCCGCCGTCTCGTCCACTCGCTCGAGAAACCCTACGATCCCGATCGCTTCGGCGAGTCCGCGCTGTCGCGCCTGACGAACCGCATGGTACTGGACTCCGAGGTCATCTCGGAAGCGGATCTCGAAAAGCTTCGCGATGCAACGCTCGACGACAGACAGCTCGCCGAATTCATTCTTCGCCTGGCCGACCAAATCGTCGCCTGCGACAAGTTTCAGACGCGCGAACTCGACATCAACATCGTGCGCGCGCTCCTTTATCTGCAGCGCCACGATCCGCGCATCGACCAGCGCGTGCGCCAATATCTGAATGGCCGTCAGCTGACGCCGATCGCGCATGAAGCCGTCAGCGCGCTCGATCCCAACGACGGCGAAGACCGGGCCTTCGAAATCATCGCCGCGCTCGGTGCGCTCATCTGGACGGTCGATCGCGCCGCCCTCGTCTTCTGCATCGACCAGGTCGAAGACCTTCGCTTCTTCGACAACGCCGAAGATCGCTTCCAGCGGGCCGTGCGCGATCTCATCCAGATCGCCAACCGCCTGACGAATGCCATCGTCATCATCTCGTGCCTCGAAGACTTCTATAGTCAGGTGCGCGGCCTCGTCGCGCAGTCCTACATCGATCGCATCGAAAAATCCGGCCCCGTGCTTTTGCGCGAGAGCCGCACGCCCGAAGAAGCGCGCCTCATCATTTCGAAGCGCATCGCGCACCAGTCCGAGATCAACGGCGGCGGCTTGAGCTTCCCGGACGCCTCGGCATTTTTCGGGCCGCAGTTCTTCGAGGAATTCGGTGGGCTCTCGACGCGCCGCCTCCTGGAGCACGCGCAATCGCGGCTGCGCGAAGCAACCTCGATGGACGGCGACGAGCACGAGCCGGAGCCCGAACCAGAACGGCCCTCGTTCATTTCGACGCTGGCCCAGGCGCTCGGCCAGGTCGTGGGCTTCAGCACACCCGAAGACGACAGTCCCTCGACCCTGTCGGCCGTGCAGTTCCGCGAGATGTGGGAGCGCTTCGCCAACGCCAGCGAAGCCGAGATGCCCGCCGACGATCAAGAACTGGTCGACGTGCTCTCAGCCGCGCTTCTGCTCGCCCGCGACGAGTGGGCCCGCGCCATCGACGTGACCGTGAAGCGTCTCGAGCTCGGCGACGACCTGCCGGCGTTCGACCTGACCGTGCGCCACCGCACCGGCTTTGCGAGCGACGTGCGCGTCTTCCTCTGCAATCGCCCGACCCAGGGTGGCGGCCTGAAGCGGCAGCTCGATAAAGTTCTGACGGCAATGCAGGGCAAGCCCTGCTTCATGCTGCGCGCGAGCGACTTCCCGCCGAACAAGAAGAACCAGACCGCACAAGCCTTCCGCAAATTCCGCGACGGCGGTGGCCGCCAGCTGCTCGTGCCGATCCCCGAGTGGGAACGCATGATGACTGTGCGCGAGTTCACCGCGCATAACCGCGGCAATGCGGGCATGGCGCAATGGCTCGAAGGCACCAAGCCGCTGTCGAGCCTCATCTCGATCATTCACCTGTTGCGCCTCGACCTCCTCGGCCGTCCCGTGCCGCGCCTCGTCTCGAAGAATATGGACGTTCCGCAGCCGACGCTCGATGGCTTCGATGCGATCTCGCCCGATCAAGCGCACGGTGGACCGGACGACGGCGAGAACGGTCTGCCCGCGAACGACGACGACCTGCCGATGTCCGTCATCCTCGACGAAGACGGCAGCTACGGCGCCAGCATTTTGGCCGGCGGCGAAAAGGGCAATCGCGGCCGTCCCGTGACGCTGAACAAGAGCGTACTGAAGAGACACGCGGCGTTCCTCGGTGGTTCGGGCTCTGGTAAGACGACGCTGGCGCTATCGCTCATCGAGCAGCTGCTGCTGCGCGGCGTCCCGGCCGTGCTCATCGACCGTAAGGGCGACCTTGCAAGCTACGCCAATCCGGATGTCTGGCGTTCGGACGAGAACGAGTCGGCAGAGCGCCGCGCCGAACGCGAAAAGCTCGCCGACGCCATCGACGTCGCCGTCTATACGCCGGGCCGCGCCTCGGGCCGCCCGATCTCGATCACGCTGCTGCCCAACGGCATCAACGAACTGCCCGATCACGAGCAGCAGCTGCTCGCGAACCTGTCGGCCGCCGCGCTCGGCGAAATGCTTCACCTGAAGAACTCCGCGACGCACCAGAAGCAGTCGGGCGTCCTAGCGGTCGCGCTGCGCATCTTAGGATCGCTCTCGACGAACGAGGTGACGCTCGCCGATCTCATCCATCTTCTGGAAGACGAGCATCCGGAACTCACCGACCAGACGCAGCGCATGGACCCCTCGGGCAAGCTGCGCCGCGATCTCGTGGCCCAGCTCGACTCGCTCCGCCTGCGCAACGCCGCTCTCTTCGAAGGCGGCGGCGAGAGCCTGCACATGGACAGCCTGCTCGGCCTCGGCAAGTACCAGCGCCCGAACCGCACGCGCCTGTCCGTCATCTACACGGGCTTCCTCGGCGACAACGAGAACATCCTCTTCTGGGTCTCGCAGTTCCTCTCGGAAGCGCTGCGCTTCTGCCAGCGCAACCCGAACGACGAACTCCAGGCCGTCGTCATGTTCGACGAAGCCGACCTCTATATTCCGGCCAACGCCAAGCCCGCGACCGCCGAGCCGCTGCAGAGCCTTCTGAAGCGCGCCCGCTCTGCCGGCCTCGGCATGATGCTGGCCACCCAGTCGCCGGGCGACCTCGACTATAAGAGCCGCGATCAGATCACGAGCTGGTTCATCGGCCGCGTCCGCGAAGACACGGCCCTCAGAAAGCTGAAGGCGGCCTTCCAGTCGGAGTCGGGCCTCGACCCGGCGTCCGCCCTGCCCGGCCAGACCGTGGGCGAATTCCATCTGGTTCAGGAAGGGCTAGTCCGGCCGATGAAGGCGCAGCGTTCTCTCATCGCCGCCGAGCAGGTCCCCTTCGACCGCATCGAGCAGCTGGCTGCTGAAACCAGAGGCACGGACGAGCGCCAGCTTCGCCTTTTCGATACCCGCTGAACTTCAAATCTGATTTCAAATCACGACATATTTCGTGATGGTGCGGCGCCGCCAGTTGCAACGACGCGCGCAATACGGAAATTATTCTGAACGCATAAGCATCGGAAAAACTGATGATTTTTCCGTTTTTCCATTTTCGTGAAAAGGTCATATTTATTAGGGTTGCAAAAGCAATTTGCGTGTGATCCGGTTTCTACGCCTTAACGCGCAAACGTCTTGCAACCTCTGTCAACTTTTACAGCAAGGATATATTCTGCGTGCAGCTGGTGAGGGGTTTCATAAAACCGGCGGCGCTGATTGGGGGCGGCTCCATTTAGCGGAATAGGGCGTGACACCGAGAGGGCAAAGTTCGGTCGTAACGTCGTCTAAGGGCCGCGCGTAAATCGTGGAGTGAACGCCAGAGTTCAGTGCGGGGTAAGTGTTATGATGGCGAAACCGTTCGTCATGATGGTCGTTGCAACGCTCATGGGGCCTGCAATCGGCATCGGACTTTTCATCCTAGTGAACAATTTCTGAGTATTCAGAACTCTCCTGCTTTTCGCTGAGAGTCTGAGGCTGCATTAGCGCGGGCGGCAACGATAGGCTGCGCGCGCCGCATATTTGCCATATCTCGGAAATGAAGCTGCCCAGCCTTCGCTGGGTTGGTGCCGCAAAGCCCAATTAAAGCCAAGTGCTCTGCCGCCGCCCATCCCGGCGACGGCAATAGCGCGGCTTTGCGACAGCGATGTTACGTCTCCTGCGGCATCTGACGGCTCTCGCGGAATTTATTCTCTGGCTGCCGCGCACAGTGCTGCGCTGGCTGATGATGAGCGTGGCTTTCAATCCGAAGCTCGGGCCATTGCGCCACGTCTTCACCGCCGCCTTTCTCTATGTCCTCTTCGCTCTCCTCTTGGTCTACGTCGCAGCGCCCATCCGCGGCTATCTGGGCGACCTCGCGATGCACGAGAAGCTCGGCTACGACGCCGAGCGCTGGCTCGCGACCGCCATCTACGATCCCAAAGGCAACTTCGTCGGCACCTTCGATCCGCGCCTCGATAGCCTGCGCGACGTGAACTACACGAACACGGCGATCGCGCATGGCGGCTACGTAGCGAACCCCGACCACAAATCCATTCCCGTCCGCGAAGTGCCGGAACAGTATTGGCGCTGCCTCTCCTTCCATGAGGATCGCTACCTCGGCGGCCCGCTCAATCCGTTCGGCATCGATCTCGCGGGCGTCATGAAAATCCCGCTGACGACGGTGACGCGCTCGATAGCGGCGCGCCGGCCTGTCCTCGGCGTCGGCGGCTCGACACTGCCGATGCAGTTCGCGCGCGTGATTTACAAGACGCCGCCGAGCCTCGGCGAAAGCGGGCTTGAAAAACTCCAGCGCAAGCTCGGCGAATGGTGGCTCGCCCCCGTCATCTATCGCGAGCTGACGCGCGGCGGCGACGATACGCTTCTGAAGCAATGGGCGGCCAACCACATCTGGCTCGCGCAGCGCACCGGTGGCCAGCCGCTGCACGGCGTCGAGGTGACGAGCCAGGTCGTCTTCGGCAAGGAAGCCAAGGACCTCTCGACCGCCGAGCAATTCGTCCTCGCCTCCGCCGTCAACAAGCCGATCATCTTGCTCGAAGGCAACGACCGGCTAAACGCCGTGCGCCTCGACCGCTGGCGCTACATCACCGAAGTGCGCGCGCGCACCTGCGCCGAGAAACTGCTCACGGATGAAGCCGAGCAGAAGCAGGTCGTGTTCGAGCTGATGGCGCTCGCCGGTGGCCCGCCCGATCCCAAGGTGAAGCCGCGGCTCGAAGCAGCCCTCGAACGCTTCGCGCCGGGCGACGTGAAACGCGCCGAGGCCAACCCCACGATCCGCGCCAACCTGCTCCTCCCCGCCGCCCGCTTTGGCATCCGTGAGGAAATGAAACAGAGCTACGGCTTCAGCTGGCGCGACTACGTGCGCGGCGTCACGACGACATTCGACATCGGCGAGAACCTGAGCTTCCGCGAAAAGATCGATGCGGAACTCACGGCTCTCGATACGAAATGGGCTCCGCGCCTCGACACGGCCTTCACGCTCGATCCGAAAAAAGCGACGTCCGAGAAGACGCTGCCCAACGTCATCGTCGTGGCAGCTGACGCCGGCGGCAATATCGTGCGCTACTACGAGGCCGGCGAAACCGCGGCCTACTTCGGCTCGCTCCCCGCGCGCCGCTCTGAGGATGGCCGCTACGATCCCGCGCTCGAAAGCCGGCAGGTCGCATCAACCGGCAAAATGATCCTGGCCGTCGCGCTCGCCAATCAGGGACGCGACACGGCCGATACGCTCTATGCCGATCCGCAAGCACCCGCACAGGGCCTCGACACCTGCGCCAGGGGAGCAAGCCCCGGACATCGCAGGGCCGTCGTCGCCTTCGCCTGCTCGCTCAACACCCCGCTCATCAATCGCGGCGCGCAGCTGGGACAGGCGCCGGTCAAGCGGCTGATCGACGGCTTCGGCTTCACGATGCCGCCCGCCGCCGCAGCAACCGGCGGAACGCCGCCCTCGACCGCCGTCGTGCTCGGACAGATCGCAGGCGCGCCGCAGCGCGTGCACTTCATGTCGAGCGTCATCCTCGCCTCGCTGATCGGACGCGGCACCAAGCCCGTCAAACCGCCGACGCTGATCAGAGCCTACGACTACACGCAGAGGGGCGAACACGGCGCCGGGATCATGGCCGAGGCACGCCCGGCCGTTATTCCGAAGTCGCTCATCCGGCCGAACTCCGTCTGGCTCATCCGTTCGCTGCTCGAATCCCCACTTTGCTATCAGGCGGGCGGCCAATCCTACGGCACGCTGAAAACTCTCAGCCACTGGTGCGCCCGCCGCCGCGGCGACCTGCGGCTCCATTTCGCCAAGACCGGAACCTCCGTCGCGCTCGACCCGAATGCCACCGTTGATGCCTGGGCATCCGGTGGGCTGCAATTCGCAAACGGCGCGGCCTATTCCTACGTCGTGCTCGTCGGCACCGGCACGGCATCGAAGCCATGGGCGCGCGATCTCCACGCCGCGCAAATCGCAGCGCCCCTCCTCGAAGTGCTCCTGCGCGATCTCGCCGGCCACGCGAAATCGAACCCGCGCCGCGATCTGCTGCCCGCCCCGCGCAAGACCGCTCCGGTCGCCGGCCTTCGCAAATCTCCGCAACTGGCGGCGAGCAATTCTGAATGACGCGTTCATCGGCGCGCTGAAAATCCGCCAGCAGTCGAACATCGGCGAGCCGCAGTTGCGACATCAAAAACGCCGACTGCGCGCACAGTCTCCTGCCTCTCACATGGGATGGGTTGGCGGCAATGAACTTGGAAGGTCCTGAGTTCGGGCGCGGGACGGGATCGATGCGCCTTTACGCCGATGCGCGCACCGAGGATGCGTCGCATAAGACCCCTCGCGACTGGAAGCGCCTCATCCTCGTCATCGGCCTCGGTATCCTTTCGTGGGTCGCGACCTACGTCGGCATGCTCGAGCTGATCGAAGCCAACATGGGCGACCTGCCGCTCGTCCATCGCATCATCGTCGGCTTCTCGGTCGCGATGCTGATGACGATGATCGTCTGGCTGCTTGACCAGCTCTTCCGCCCGCAACCCTTCACGACAAAACTCTTCTACGCGGCGGGCTACGTGTTCCTGTCGCTGATCTCGATCGGCTTCGGCTTTGGCTTTTACTGGAAGGTTCTCGAAAGCCGCGGCGAAGCCTCTCGCTCGGCCGAGAGTGCCGTCTCTCAGGTGCAGAACTCCCTGCACGGCGCCGAAACGCGCCTGGAGCAATTGCAGGCAACGCTGATGCAGTTGACGCAAGTCTCGAACGACAAGGCCGAACTCGAACGCGCGAAGGGAACGTCCTGCCCGAATTCGAAACCGGGCGACGGTCCGCGCCGCAAGATGCGCGAGGACGATGCGCAGCGCTTCGCCTTCGCCTCCGAATTCGTCAAAGGCCGCATCGGCGCCGTCAAAGGCGACATGCAGGCGCTGAACGGCGACCTACAAAAAATCGTCTCCGCCGACGCCTCGACCTTCGATCCCAAGACCGGCACGCGCAATGAGTTCATGCGCGCGCTCGGCCGCAAGCTCGATTTGACCGTCACCGGCTTCAACGCCTTCCGCACCGACCCGCAGCTTCGCCAGATCCGCACCGACCTCGCCGACCGCGCCGAGCGGACCACATTCGGCGAAGGCCGCAACGGCGGCGCAATCTCCTGCCCCGATCCTCAGTTGCAGATGGCGCTGCGCGGCGTCGCCAAAGCGATCGATCAGCTGCCCGAGTTGCAGAAACCCGAGATCGCCGCCGTCGAAGGCTCGGAAGCAACCATTGAAGCCTTCCGCCGCCTGACCACGACATTCTACGGATTGCTGGCGTTCAAGATGCCGCCATCGGCGGACGAGCTGCGCGAGTTGCAGAAGAAGGCCGTCCAGTCGATTGAAAATCCGGACGCCGGCACGCGCGCAGCGGCGGATCAAACGGCCGGCCTTTCAAAGCGCGACTATGTTCCCCTCGCCGTCGCGCTCTTCGTCGATATCTGCCTCTTTCTCGTCTCGATGGGTCAACGCTCCGGCAGCCGGCTCGACGGCCTTGTGCCAAAAATGCAGGCCGCCGAGCGCGGCCCGGTGATCGAGATCCTGTCACGCTTCAACGACATCCATCGCGACAAGCAGATCCGCGAAAACTTCGAGCTGTTCCGGCACGTCGTGTTCGACATGAACGGCGACTACTACGTCGCCGTGCCGCTCGACGCGCCGCCGCGCATGAACCCGGCCGAACGCGAGAGCTTGCGCGTAGAGGCCCAGCTTCTCGCCAATCTCTTCGCGAGCTTCGAGAAAGAGAAAATATTCAAGCGCACGATGCTGCCCATTACGAGCAGCATCCAGAAGCGCCTGAAACGCCAGGGCTCGAAGTTCGCAAATTCGGAATCCTTCCGCGTCTACAAGTTTGCGAACGGCGCCTGGTCCGACATCATCCTCGGCGCCGTGATGGGCGCCGCACGCCGCGCGGAAAGAAGCGAGACGCCGGGCAGAGCCGCGATTGCACGCGAAGCAGCGCCAGTCATGCAAAACGCCGAAACAGTCGCGCGCGAACCGGCGCCGCCCTCACCGGCCGATGACCGCGATGAGCCGCCACCCGCCCCGGCATTAGACCAGCCGCTCCGAACGCCGTCCCCGATCCTCGCGATCGATCCCGACCCCGAGCACTCAGCCCGCTTCGGCCCCTATGCGAAAGTCTATCGGCCCGGCACGAACGCGCCGCCGCAGGCCCCGCGCGTGCGCCGGGCGCCGCCGAAGCCCGATCCGGAAGCGGACGTGACAGTGAAAGCAGCGAACAGCAACACCCTGGATCCCGCGAAGATCGTGCCGCCGCCACTTCCCGATTTCCGCTCGGGCGAAGTCGTTGCGATGCCGCGCCATCAGCCATCGCGCAGCGATGCCCCATCAACCGAACAGCGCGCCAGCGTGACCCTGCAACGGGAAACCGCGACGTTTTCGGTGCCCGTGAGCGAAGCCGTCATGCCGCCCTCGCTGGAGGCCGCGATGCACCGCTTTGACGGGCGCTGGCAAACGCTCGAAACCGACCGCGACGGCATCATCGAGGTGGGTGAACAGGTCGCAGGCGCGGGCCCAGAAATGCAGCTTTCTGAAGACGATAGGGCACTTATCCGGCGCATAGCGCCACCGGCGGCCGAATGAAAAACAGTTGGACAGAAAAACGGATAACGCCGTTCGCCTTAAATCGAACCGACGAGCAACGCTTGTTTAACGTTCTTCTTGGCTAAATGGGGTCGCCGGATGCCCAGCGGGGGGCAATTCGAAAGTTCCGAATTTGTCGGCTCAAGATAGGAAATTTTTACATGCGCATCGCTTCGCCTTCGCGTCTCATGATGGTGGCTCGAACGGACAAGGAAGCACGCCTCAGAGACTTCATCGCCGAGGGCCTTGCCCCGCGCGCCGAAGGCCGTGCTGATCCCAAGTGCTTGACCGTTTTCGTTCGCAATCCTGACAGCCCTGTCGCGCGTGCGCTCTGCGCCGCCTGGTCGGACGGGCGTCTGGACGACACGCGCATTCGCGTTCTGATCTGCGATACGAACTCCGACGAGCCGGCAGCTGCCGCGTTGTTCGACATTCCCCACGCCGAGTTCAGCGTTCTCGCCGACCCGGGCTTCGGCTCCGCGCACGAGCAGCTCGTCGCCGGCGGCACGTTCGTGTGGATCGGCGATTGCCTTCGCCGCGATCCGACGAAGCGCGATGCCTTCGAACTCTACCACGCAAACGACGCCGGAGCCGCGCTCTTCGCGGCAGCGTCATTCGAAAAGCTTTGGGTGCGCGGCCGCCCGTTGAAACCCATGAACGTGGCGCCGGAAATCATCGCGGCCCAGTCGGCCGAGCAGGACGCCCTGCCGGTGAACCCGCGCCATTAAGGCCGGTATCTTCAAGACATCTGACATTTTGTCATCCTCGGCGGCTCGCTGAGGATGACACTGCTGCATCCGTTGCCATGCTTCCGGTAGTGAACGGCCGCTACCGCCGCGGGATAATGTTCACTGCGAACCTATCCGCTTGTCCACATGTTCGAGAAAACACCCGCTGGCGAATGCGAGAATTTCCGGTCTAGCGTCGCGGCGAAACGGTAAAGCACGACTCATTTGGGGCGCGCGACACAATGAACGTAGTCCCGCGAAAGAATGATCTGAGGCTGCCCCAGCCGCCGCGCACGGGATCTGCGGCCGAGCAATTCAGAAATCCCAATTTGAAGTTGATCATCGATCTCGGCCTCATTCGGCGCAACGTTGAGCATATCGCTGAAAGCTGCGGCGTTCCCCTGCTCCCCGTCGTCAAGGCCGACGCGTACGGACTCGGCATCGAGGCAGTCGCCGAGACGATTGCGGATCTCGCGGAAGCCTTCTGCGTCTTTCAAGCTCGCGAGGCAATCGCCGCGGACCTCACCGCTCGCACGGGCAAACGCGCGCTGGTGCTGGGACCGCCGGAATTTTCCGAAGCCGAAGATTACATCGCCCACCGTCTGACACCGACCGTGTGCAATCCCTCGCAAGCCCGCGAGCTTCGCAAAGCCCGCCCCGCGCTCTGCGTCGACACAGGCATGCAGCGCTTTGCATGCCCGCCGGAGGATTGCCGCGAAGCGCTGATCGCTGGAGACTGCCGCGAGGCATTCACCCACGCAACGGAACTCGCGCATGCCGAGAAGCTCTACGAGCTGACCGCGCATCGCGATGTGAAGCGGCATGCGGCGGCGAGCAGCCTGCTCGATCATCGGCAAGCAACGCTCAATGCCGTCCGCCCCGGCTTGGCGATGTATCGCAATGCCGTCACGATTTCCTCGCCCATCGTCGAGCTTCATCACTCGCGTGGGCCCGCCGGTTACTCCGGTTTTACGAGCGCGCGTCACGGCGTGATTCTTGCGGGCTATGCGCACGGGCTGCGCAAAGGACCGTGCCTCATCAAGGGCCGAAAATCCAAAATCCTCGAAGTCGGCATGCAGTCAGCGTTCGTTGAGGCAGAGCCCGGCGACAAAGTCGGCGACGACGTCGTTCTTCTCGGCGGATCTCTCGAAACGGCCGAAATCGCGGCATCCTGGAATTGCAGCCCGCATGAAGTGCTGAGGTCTCTGACCTCGGCTGCCACGCGCCACTACCGCTACTCCTGATCGCATCGAGCGGAACGATAATGACGAGACTGCAAGTGCATGTTTCAAGCGACGGCCTCCGTCGCGAAATTCGCAGCAACGGCAAGCTACCCGAAGTGTTTTTCGAAATCACGCCGCGCAACGGCGCACCCGCCCCCGAATTCGACACCGCCGACTTCGCGCTCATCGCCATGCTGCCGCTCGCGATGCGCGACATGACGGACCTGCATGCCGAATTCGAAGTGGATGCGCTGCTTCTCGACGGGCTCGATCACTTCCAGGAGATCTGGCACTCCTGGCGGCCCGACATTTTCAAGAAGCGGATCAAGATCACGAGTGAAGGCGAGTATTTCCGCCCGCCCGTTGACGCGCGGCCACCCAACGCGGTGGCGGCATTTTCCGCTGGCGTCGATAGCACCTTCACGTTGAGCCGCCACGTCAAGCGCGATGCGGGCCGCGCGATCCGCAATGTCAAAACCGCCGTGATGGTCCACGGGTTCGACATGCCGATCGACGCTGACGAGGGTTTCGAAACGCTGGCGCACCACGGCTCAGCCATTTGCGCCGATCTCGGCGTTGACCTCGTAACCGTGAAGACCAACTGGCGCAAGATCGTCCGCAACTGGGAGGAAACCTTCGGCGTTGGATTGGTGTCGGTCCTCCACCAATTCTCGAAAGCCCACGACGTGGCGCTGATCGCGACCGAAGAGAGCTACCAGAACTGCTTTCCGGTATGGGGCAATAGCTTCTGGACGGATCGTTTCTTCACCTCCTCCGCCCTGAAGATCGAATCCGACGGCGGCGCCTATGACCGCATCGATCGCGCGCGCTACGTCGGCCAGCATCGTTCGCTCGTTCCCCACCTGCGGGTCTGCTGGGCCGGACCGCGCACGGGTGACAACTGCGGCGTTTGCCCGAAGTGCATTTTGACAAAGCTGAATTTTGCCGCCGCCGGTATTGCCGAGCCATGGCCCTTCCCGCAGGGCCTGACGCCGGAACTCGTCAGCCGAATGCCACTGCAAACACACTGGCAGAAAGTGTTCCTGGAACTGATCCTCGCGGACATGGAAAGCAATCGCGTGGCGGATCCCGCAATCATCCGCGCTGTCGCCGACCGGCTGGCAAGCGCCGGCTCCACCGAATCTCGCAAGCGGCCCTCCAAACTCAAGCCCCTTCGCGGCACGCTGAGCAAGCTCTTGCGCGCCAGCCGCTGACGCGCCGCTCCCTCCAGCCCGCCGTCATCCCGGCAGGCCTCTGAACAGGCTTTCGCCCCAATTCCCAAAACTTATCCCCGCCTTTTGGCGCCGTGTTAATCTCTGCACGTGCAAGCGGAGAAAAAGACCGCAAGAACGCGCAACGAGCGGCAATTGGGAATTTGCCGCCGCGCTTCGGCCGTTGGCCCCTGATGGGCTTTCGAACCGGACGCCGAATAGCGATAGTCCGCCGCGAGCTTCAGCGCGGGCAAGAATTCGTGCCGCGCGAGTTCCGATCGTCAGGCACTCAAAAAGGATGCCACCCCCATGCACTTTCTCGCGCGCCTTGCAGTGTTTTTGATCTCCGCGCTGGCAATCGTCTCGGACGCCGCCGCGGCCGACAAGCCGTTCCTGCATTCGGGCATCGCCGCCGATGCGAAACGCTATGAGACCTACCTCAAGGCCAACTGGAAACCGGATGGTAAGCCGCCCGCCGCGCTGAAATCGGAAGCCGAAAAGGTCTTCGCGACCGACCCGCGCGCAGCATCCAGAGCGCTCGCCAATGCGGTGGCCGCCGACGACAAAGACTCCGCCGCCTGGACGCGCCTCGCCGAAGCCCTGCTCGCGATCAAGGCCGATCCCAACAGCAACGGCGAACGCTACGACCTGCCGATCTACGCATCGGGCGCCGCCTACCGCGGTTATGAGCGCGCGAACGATGTCGCGCAGAAGGCGCACGCGCTGTTCGTTCTCGGCCGCACGCTCGAAGCGCGCTCCTACTGGCGCCCGGCAATCGACGCGCTGAGCATGAGCCTCGCGCTCGCTGACGATCAGACGACGCGTGAAGCCTACGACCGCCTGCGTGGCGAGTACGGCTTCCGCATGACGGACTACAAGACCGACAACGACGCGACCCCGCCGCGCCTCTGCCTGCAATTTTCGGAGGATCTCTCGCGCACGCAAACCGACGTCGCGAAGTTCATCTCCGTCGGCGGCAAGGACCCGCAGAACCTCGTACAGGATGGCAAGCAGCTCTGCCTCGAGGGCCTGAAGCACGGCGAGCGCTACGAAGTGCAGATCCGCGCCGGCTTGCCCTCCGATATCGGCGAAACGCTGCTGAAGACTGCAAACATCGCCGTCTATGTGCCGGACCGTTCGCCCGCCGTGCATTTCGGCGGTAAGGCCTACGTGCTGCCCTCGCGTGGACAACAGGGCATTCCTGTCATCACCACGAACACGAACAAGATCGACGTCGAGGTCTATCGCATCGGCGACCGAAGCCTGGCTTCGACGCTGCAAGCTGGCGACATGGCTCGCCAGCTGTCGAGCTACGACGTCGAAAATATCCGCGATCGCTCCGGCATCAAGGTCTACGAAGGCCAGATGGAGATTGCCTCGAAGCTGAACGAAGAGGTCTCGACTGCCGTTCCGGTGACGGACGCGACGGGCAAGCTCGAGCCCGGCGTCTATGTGATGGTCGCGAAACCTTCCGAGAAGCAGAAGGAAGAAAGCTACGAGCGCGCGACGCAGTGGTTCATCGTTTCCGATCTCGGCCTCACCGCGTTCACCGGCAACGACGGCATTCATGCCCTCGTTCGTTCGCTGACAGAAGCAACAGCCATCGCCGGAACGGCCGTCAAACTGATCGCGCGCAACAACGAAGTGCTCGCAACGGCAACGACGGATGACCGCGGCTACGCCAAGTTCGACGCGGCAATCGCGAAAGGCGAAGGTGGCACCGCCCCTGCTGTTCTCGTCGCGCAGAAGGGCGAAGGCGAATACGCGTTTCTCGACCTGACGCTGAACGCGTTCGATCTCTCCGACCGTGGCGTGCAGGGCCGCGATCCCTCGGGTCCTGTCGATGCTTACGTCTACACCGAGCGGGGCGTCTATCGCGGCGGTGAGGACGTGAACGTCACCGCCCTCGTCCGCGATCAGTTCGGCAAGGCATCCGCAGTGCCGATGACGCTGATGATCTTCCGACCCGACGGCGTCGAGCAGACGCGCCTTGTCATGAACGATCAGGGCCTCGGCGGCCGTGCGCTCGCCGTGCCGCTCGCGAAAACCGCGATGACCGGGACGTGGCGTCTGCGCCTCTACACGGACCCGAAGGCCGAAGCGATTGCCGAGAAAAGCTTCCTCGTCGAAGACTTCGTGCCCGAACGCCTCGACATGACGCTTTCCGCAGCCAACATTCAGGCGCTGACGGTCGAAGACAATCAGGCGATCAATGCCGAAGGCCGCTATCTCTATGGTCCCCCCGCAGCCGGTCTCGGCATCGAAGGCGAAGTCGTCGTCCGCGCCTCCAACAAACCCGTTGCGGGTTATGCCGGTTACGTCTTCGGCCAGGCGGACGAACTCGTGAACCCCGCGCGCCAGCCGCTGGATGCAAGTCTCGCGATGGACAACGACGGCAAGGCCGCGATCCCGATCGTTCTGCCGCAAATGCCGAAGACACCGAAGCCGCTCGAAGCCGCGATCACCGTCAAACTGCGCGAGGACGGCGGCCGCACCATCGAGCGCAACATCACGCTGCCGGTTGATCTGAAGCTCGAGCGCATCGGCATCAAGCCGCTGTTTGAGAACTTCACGGCCGCCGAAGATCAGAACGCCGGCTTCGAAGTCGTGCTTCTCGATGCCAACGGCAAACCGAAAGCAAACGACAATCTCACCTGGACGCTGACGCGCCTCGACACGAACTGGCAGTGGTATCGCCGCGACGGAACGTGGACCTACGAAGCCGTCACCGTAAAGCGCAAGGTCGGCAGCGGCACGCTCGCTGTCACGGCTGATGGCGCGGCAAAAATTTCGCAGCCGATTGGGTGGGGCCGTTATCGTCTCGACGTCGCCTCCAACGATGCCGATGGACCAGCCTCCAGCGTGCTCTTCAACGCCGGCTGGTACACGGCGGGCGACAACGTCGACAGCCCCGAGCAGTTGGACGTCGCGCTCGACAAGGACAGCTACAAATCGGGCGAAACCGCGAAATTGCGCATCGCCTCCAAGCTCGGCGGCAAGGCGCTTATCGCCGTGCTCGGCACAGGCCTGCACCAGATGAAGGAAGTGGACATCGCCAAGGGCGGCGGTGAAGTCGAAATTCCCGTCGATGCCGAATGGGGTCCGGGCACCTACGCCACGGCCATTCTCTACCGGCCGATGGATGAAGCGCAAAAGCGCATGCCGAGCCGCGCCATCGGCGTCCGCTGGCTGCCGATCGATCAGTCGAGCAAGCAGCTGAAAGTTGCCGTGACGTTGCCCGAGAAGGTGAAGTCCGGCAGCACGATCACCGTGCCGCTGAAGGTCGATGGCCTTGCACCGGGTGAAGACGCACGCGTCGTCGTCGCCGCTGTCGATCTCGGCATCCTCAACCTCACGCGCTACGAAACGCCGGCGCCGGAGAAGTATTTCTCCGAGCAGCAGAAGCTCGCATTCGAAATCCGCGACTTCTACGGCAAGCTGATCGACGGCATGCGCGCCGATCGCGGCAAGCTCCGCTCGGGCGGCGATGGCGGCGTGGCGCTGCAGGGCAACCCGACCGTGGAGACGATCGTCTCGCTCTTCTCCGGCCTCGTGCAGGTGAAGGAAGACGGCACGGCGAACGTCGAGTTCGAGCTGCCTGATTTCAACGGCACCGTGCGCGTGATGGCGGTCGCCTGGAGTAAGGACAAGGTCGGCCACGGCTCGGGCGATCTCATCGTGCGCGATAGCGTGGCCCTCACCGTCGCCGCGCCGCGCTTCATGACGCTCGGCGATGAAGTCAATCTTGGCTTCTCGATCCACAACATCGATGGCGCTGCCGCGCCCTACAAGCTCACGCTTTCCAAGAAGGATGGCGACGACACCAACGAGACGCTGACCGCGCTCGCGGACAAAACGGCGGACCTTAAGACCGGTGAGCGCACGTTGCAGCGCATTGCCTATAAACCCGCGGACATCGGCCCGCTGACATTGAAGGCCGTCATCACCGGCCCGAACGACATCAGCGTCAAGCGCGAGATGACGTTCGAGGTCCTGCCGCCCGCCGGCGACATCAAGCGCACGACGATCTCGTCGCTGAAGCCCGGCGGCAAGTTGCTGGTAACGCGTGACCTCGCGCAGGACATGATCGCATCGCGCACGCGCATCAACCTGTCAGTCGGGCCGGCGGCGCGCCTCGACGTGCCGACGCTTCTCGCCCAACTCGACCGCTATCCCTACGGCTGCGCCGAGCAGACGGTGTCGCGCGCGATGCCGCTCGTTGTCGCCAATGCGGTCGCAGCCCAAGTGGGCTTGGCTGAAGACAAGGCGCTGAAGGACCGCGTGCAAGGCGCAATCGCACGCGTCTTCGAGATGCAGGATTCGACCGGCGCCTTCGGCGTCTGGGGGCCGTCCACGGCGGACCTCTGGCTGACGGCGTACGTGACGGACTTCCTGACGCGCGCCAAGGAAGCGAAGTACGACGTGCCGCGCGAGGGCTTCAATCGCGCGCTCGATAAGCTGCAGAACTTCATCGCCTACGCGTCGGACTTCGAAAAGGGCGGCGAAGATCGCGCCTACGCGCTCTACGTGCTGGCCCGCAACGGCCGCGCGCCGATCGGCGATCTGCGCTACTACGCCGACGAACGCATCGCGCGCTTCTCGACGCCGCTTGCCAAAGCGCAGGTGGGCGCCGCGCTCGCGATGATGGGCGACAAGGAACGCGCCGAGCGCGCCTTCGCCGCCGCCCTCGCAGCAATGCCGGAGACGCCCGATAGCGGCTATCGCAGCGACTACGGCTCCACGCTTCGCGACGGCGCCGCACTCGTGACGCTCGCCGCCGAAACGCACGTCGCCCACGACATGCGACCGAAGCTCGCAAACGTCATCGCCAAAGCCTACGAGACCCGCAGCTATACCTCGACGCAGGAACAGGCGTGGATGCTGCTCGCGGCGAAAGCGCTGAACGACGAAGTGAAGGCAACGGCACTCGCCATCGACGGCAAGCCCGTCAACGGGCCGCTGCTCAAGGGATTGAAGCCCGCCGAGCTGAAGGACGGCGCGCTGACGATCACCAACGACGGCGAAGCTGCCGTGGATGCCGTGATCTCCGTCATCGGCGCCGCGCTGACGCCGGAGCTCGCCGCCGCGAAAGGCTTCAAGATCGAACGCCAGGCCTACACGCCGGACGGCAAGAAGGTCGATCTCGCAAGCCTCGCCGGCGGCAAGGCATCGGTGAAGCAGAACGATCGCTTCGTCATGACCGTGAAGGTCACGCCGGACGAGCCCGCAGGCCGCGTGCTCGTTGTCGATCGCCTGCCTGCAGGCTTCGAGATCGAGAACCCGCACCTGATCGACAGCGGCGCGATCGCGGGCCTGTCGTGGCTAAAATCAACGGCAGAGCCCGAGCACACCGAGTTCCGCGATGATCGCTTCGTGGCGGCCTTCAACTTCGCCAACTTGCGGACGTCGTCCGAGACGTCGAACGGCGAGGACGGAAGTTCCGTCGAGGGCCTCGATCAGAACTCGGTCGAGTTGCCGAACGATGGCTCGGTCACGCTGCCCGACGGCACGGCGCAGAAGGAGCCGCCGGCCGTGACCGCGACGCTCGCCTACATCGTGCGCGCGGTGAACCCCGGCACGTTCGTGCACCCCGCCGCAACGGTTGAAGACATGTATCGGCCCGAGCGTTACGCCCGCTCCGCCGCGGGTCAGCTCACCGTCTCGGCGAAGGAGTGAAAAAAGGTGGGGCTGGGTCACTACGTGAAACGCATCAAGATGCCGACGTTTCAATCCTCCCCCCGCAAGGGGGAGGGCCGGAGCGGGGGTGATGAGCAGGTTGTGCCCCCCGCATCAGCCACTCTCCTCCGGCGAATTTCCCCTGCCCTTGGCAGACGGATGAGCGTTCTGCTCTTCCCTCTCCCCATTCTTCATGGGGAGAGGGCTAGGGTGAGGGGCGGCGGCCAGCATCGATCGCTTCTGCCCCTCACCCCAACCCTCTCCCCTTATGAGGGGAGAGGGAGAACCAAAACGATCCGGCGACTCGCGATTGCTGCCGCGCTGACGCTGATGGTCGGCGTGGGCGGCGCGTACGGGCTCTATCTCAAAGCCTTCGCCGATGCGGGGCCGCTGCCGCTCGAACAGGCGAAAGCCGTGTCCGTCACCGTCATTGATCGCGACGATCGTCTGCTGCGCGCGTTCACGACGAGCGAAGGCAAATGGCGGCTGCCCGTCGAGCCGAAGGATGTCGATCCGCATTATCTGAAAATGCTCTTCGCCTTCGAAGACAAGCGCTTCTACAGCCACCACGGCGTCGATCCGAAAGCCGTCACGCGCGCCGTTCTCCAGATGCTGCGCCATGGCCGCCTTGTATCGGGCGGCTCGACGCTGACGATGCAGGTCGCACGCCTCCTCGACGGCAAGCACGAGCGCACGCCGGGCGGCAAGCTCCGCCAGATGGCGCGCGCCATCGAACTCGAGCGCACGCTGTCGAAAGCAGAGATCCTGAAACTCTATCTTCGCCTCGCGCCCTTCGGCGGTAACCTCGAAGGCGTGCGCGCGGCCTCGCTCGCCTACTTCGGCAAGGAACCGCGACACCTGTCGCTGGGTGAATCCGCACTGCTCGTCGCACTTCCGCAGTCGCCCGAAATGCGCCGCCTCGATCGCTACCCGGAAGCCGCACGCCGCGCCCGCAATCGCGTGCTGATGCGCGCCGCCGCAGCGCATGTCATCACGCCGGCCGAAGCCGAACGCGCCAAGGCCGAACGCATTCCGGCAGTCCGCTACGCCTTCCCGATGCTCGCGCCGCATCTCTCTGAGACGGAAGTCGCCGCGCACCCGGCGGAAAGCATCATCAAGCTGACGCTCGATCGCCACTTGCAGCAGAACCTGCAACGCCTCGCGCAGGAGCACGCGCGCACGATCGGCGACAACGTCTCGACCGCCATCATCGTCGCCGATCATCAGACGGGCGAGATCCTCGCTCAAGTCGGCTCCGCCGATTACATGGACCGGACGCGCCGCGGCGCCATCGATATGACGACGGCCGTACGCTCGCCCGGTTCGACGCTGAAACCTTTCATCTACGGCTTGGCGTTCGAAGCGGGCCTGGCTCATCCCGCAACGCTCATCGAAGACCGGCCCGTGCGCTTTGGAACGTATGCGCCTAAAAATTTCGACGAGGGCTATCACGGCACCGTTGCGATCCGCGAAGCCCTCGAACAGTCTCTCAACGTTCCGGCCGTGCGCGTTCTCGCCCGCGTCGGACCCGGCAAGCTCGCCGGACGTTTCCGCCGCGCCGGCGTGACCGCCCGCTTTCCCGACAAATCCGAGCCGACGCTCGCCATGGCGCTCGGCGGCACGGGCCTGACGCTGCACGAGCTGACCCAGCTCTATGCGAGCCTTGCGCGCGGCGGCGATAGCATCATGCTGACCCATCGCTGGGATGAGCGCGGCAAGATCTGGGCGGCGACGCGCGTGAAGCCGCTCGTCAATGCCCATCGTCTGATGTCGCCGCTCGCCGCTTGGTACGTGTCCGACATCCTGAAGGATGCCCCGCCCCCGCTCAACGCCCGCAGCGGCCGCTTCGCCTACAAGACCGGCACGACCTACGGCTATCGCGACGCCTGGGCCATCGGTTACGACGGCCGCTACGTGATCGCCGTGTGGGTCGGACGGCCGGACAACTCGTCCATTCCGGGCTTGATGGGCCGCAGCGCCGCCGCGCCCATTCTGTTCGACGCCTTCGAGCGCCTGCCCGGACCGCGCACGCCGCTGGCCGGTGCCCCGGCGAATGCCATCAAGACGACGAACGCGGCCCTGCCCGCGCCGCTCAAACGCTGGCGCGATCCGGGCGATGACCCCTCCGCCGGCAAATTCCTCGAGCCGCCGGTGTTGATCTCGTTCCCGCCCGATCAATCGGAAATCGCCGAAGCCGATCTCGACGGCGAACCCCTTGTGCTCAAGGCTGACGGTGGCGCCCTGCCGCTCACCTGGCTGGTGGACGGCCATCCGATCCAGTCGGCCGCCCACAGCCGGGAAGCGACTTGGCAGCCGCCAAGCTCCGGGTTTGCGAAGCTGACGGTGATCGATGCCAATGGCCGTACCGACCGGGCGTTTATCAGGCTAAGATAGAGCATGCCTGCGCCCTACGACCGCGAGGAGCCGCAATGGAACTCGCCAAAATGCGCCGCCGCTTCGCACGCGAGATGCTGGCCATCGGCGGTGTCACCGGCAACGAGCGGCTCGAAAACGCCTTCGCCCACGTCCCGCGCGAAAAATTTCTCGGCCCCGGCCGCTGGCACATCCTGACGCCGTGGTCGCATTTGAACGTCGATGAGCGAGATCCCGCGCTCGTCTATCAGGATGTCGTGATCGCGCTCGACGAAGATCGCGGCGTCAACAACGGCAGTCCCTCGCTGCATGCACGCTGGCTCGACGCCGTCGCGCCGCAACCCGGAGAGCGCGTGGCGCACATCGGCGCGGGAACGGGCTATTATTCCGCCATCCTTGCGGAACTCGTCGAAGCCGAAGGCCACGTGACGGCGGTCGATTACGATCCGGGCTGCGCCGGGAGAGCGAAGGAGAACCTCGCAAACCGCGCCAACGTCGACGTCGTGCAAGACAATGGCTGCTTTTGGCCGAAGGAAAAGAGCGACGTCGTCTACGTCAACTTCGGCATTCCGAGACCGGCGGTCCCCTGGATCGAAAACCTCAATCCCGGCGGCCGGCTGATCTTCCCCCTCGGCGTTCCAAGTTCGGCGAGTTCGCGGGGCGGAGCGATGAACGCCATCACCATCGCCGTGCGACGCCTCGATAGCGGCTTTGCAGCATGGTCCGGCTGCCCGGTGTCGTTCATCTTTGCGGAAGGACTGACGCCAGCGCCCGGAAACGATGAAATCAAAAACCTGTCGCACTGCCTCAGAAAGGGCGGATGGGAGCGCGTAAAAAGTCTCGTTTGGAAGCAACCGGCCGATAGGGCACACTGCTGGTACGTGGGACCCGATTGGGCCTTGAGCTACATTGCCGTTGCTGCCTAAGTCTTTTTACGCCGTCGCATAATTCGGAAATTTGAACGCATGAGACGCCGCCGCGCCCTCGTCAGAAAATGTGTGGTGATGCTCACGCTCGCCGCTGCATCCATCGCCGCGGGCGGCTGCAACGACGCGCACAAAACCGAAACGGCTTCCGCCAGAACGCTGCCCGCGCTCGGCGCGAAAGCCGACGAGACATCCGTGTCCGGCATCTCATCGGGCGCCTACATGGCCGGACAGTTCCAGATGGCGCACGCCAAACGCGTCGTCGGCGCGGGCATCATCGCGGGCGGGCCCTACGGCTGCTCGGAAAGCGTTTTCGCCAGCACAATTCCCGGCACGGGAACGGCAATCCTCAACCTGAGCAAGGCCGTGAACGGCTGCATGCTCGATCTTCTCGGCTCCTGGGGCGTTTCCGACCCGCAAGAGCTTACAGTGAAAGCCAAGGAGCGCGCGGCGAGAGGCGAAATCGATCCGATCGCGGACGTCGTGCGCGATCGCATCTATCTCTTCACCGGAACGGCAGACCGCACCGTCGCGCCCTCGATCGTGCAGCACGCAGCCACCTTCTATGAAGACCTTGGCGTGCCGCAATCCAACATCGAACTCGTCGCGAACGTGCCGGCCGGCCACGCCTTCGTGACGGACGATGCAGGCAATGCCTGCGGAGCCACAAAAGGACCTTACATCGTCGACTGCGATTACGATCAGGCCGGCGCGCTGCTGAAACAGATCTACGGCAATCTTGAACCGCGCAGCCAAACGCCCGGCGGCGATTTCGTCGAGTTCGATCAGCGTCCCTTCTTCACACAGGGCGACAGCGCAGGGCTTGCCGAAACCGGCGTCGTCTACGTGCCCAAATCCTGCAAGGAGCAGCCGGGCTGCCGCGTTCATATCGCCTTCCACGGCTGCGCGCAGAATCGCGAGGCCGTCGGCGATGCGTTTATCAAGGAATCGGGCTTCGCACGCTGGGCCGATACGAACCGCCTCGTCGTGCTTTTTCCACAAACCGCGGCATCCTCGATAAATCCGCAGGGCTGTTGGGATTGGTGGGGTTATACAGGTCCGCAGTATCTGACGCGCGACGCGCCGCAGATTGCCGCAGTGAACCGTATGCTCGACGCCTTGCAAGCGCCCGAAGGAGGCGCATAAACCTCCCAGGGATACGCATAAGCCGCCTATTCAGCGCGGCCCATGGGGGGACTGACCGGAATGCTCGCACGCGAACGCCTTGTTGCGCCCCTCATCACGCTCTCAGCGTCAGTGCCGTGGCCGTCATCGCCGGGCACCAAGTCAAGCATCAAGCGGCCGCTTGAGATCGCCGCCGCGATAGCCACGATGGGCTGCCTCGTCATGGCCGCCGCGATGCCCAGCGATTCAAGTGACACCTCACGGGCCGCTGCCCGGGGCGTGCCCCAATCGACCGCCCTTCGCCCCGGCCGCGAAACCGATTTCGGCGCCTACCTCGGCGCGCCCTATCACCACCCGAGCGACTTCCACATGGTGAATAAGGGCGGCACCGATCTCACCATCAAAGACGTCGACTGGTACACGAAGCCGTTCGAAAACCCGCTCTACTACGGCGTCCGCATCCAGCGCTGGCTGACCGGCGGCCGCTTCGGCTCGATGCTCGACTTCACGCACTCGAAGGTCTACGCGCCCCTCGACAAGGAGCTGCACTTCGAAGGCACGATTGACGGCAAGCCGGTGCCCGCGACGGCGAAGCCACGCGATTATTTCAACAAGCTCGAGTGGACGCACGGCCATAACATGCTGACGCTCAATGGCATGATCCGTCTGCCCTCAATCGGCATTCTCTCGCCGTACGTTGGCGCAGGTGCGGGCCTGTCGTTCCCGCATTCCGAAATTTATCCGAAGAACGCCCCCTCGCGGACGTACGAATATCAGTACACGGGTCCGGCCGGACAGGCCCTCTTCGGCCTCGAATTCCGCCTGCCGACGGGCTCCGTGTTCGTCGAATACAAGTACACCACGTCGGATTACTGGGGTCCGCTCACGGGCCGCGACGGCACGTGGTACCCGATCGACATGTGGCGGCAGTTCTCGCGCTGGTGGAGCGGCGAAGAACCCCCGCACGGCTGGGCCGGCGCAAAGCTTGACAGCCATCAGGTGATCGGCGGCTTCCTCACGCGCTTCGTGCCGAAGACAGCTGCAGCGAACTAAGCCAACGCTCCAATCGCCACTGGTGATGGGCTTCGCCACCCGTGCAGCCCTCACCACAGAGCACGCTGATGCTTGCCGTGGATCCCGGCCTCCGCCGGGATGACGTTGGGCGGGATAGAGAGCAGGCCTTAAACCAAAACTCGATGTCATCCTCGGGCTTGTCCCAAGGATCCATCAAGCAGCAGGCGCATGTTGAACGATGGATCCTCGGCATAAAGCCGAGGATGACAGTGCGGAGGATGACCCACTCCTGTCATCCCGGGCGAGCCCTCTTGCGAGACCCGGGACCCAGCTTTTCGAAATAACCCCGTGTCAAGATGGGTCCCGGCTTGCGCTGCGCTCCGGCCGGGATGACCAGTGGAGTGGTGGCCTGGTTAGGGCAGCACGTGCCGCTGTATCAGGCAATCGGGCGATCGGCTCTGTAACGGCCAAACGACCGCTGCCCGTCCTTTGTGAAGAGCACCACATCGAAGGCTTCCGGCTCGCCACCCATGCCCGGTGAGCCAGCGGGCATTCCGGGAACGGCAAGACCGATCGCGTGGGGCCGCTCGGCAAGCAGCCGCTCGATGGCATGGAACGGCACGTGGCCCTCGATGACGTATCCCGAAACCTCTGCCGTGTGGCAGGACGAGAGCGCGGCCGGCACGCCCAAGCGCGTTTTCACGGCTTTCATTTCCGATGTCGCGGTTACGTCCGCCGACAACCCATGACTGCGCAAATGGTCAACCCAGCCGGTGCAGCAGCTGCAGTTGGGATCCTTGAAGACCTTGATGCTCAGCGGCGCCGCCTGAGCCCAGACGCTGCTCGTCAGCGGCGACAGAGCTAGCGCAAGGCCACCAAGAACGGCCCGTCGATCGCAATGATTGGCGTGCTGCATTCCAGGCTCCTCCGAAACTGAGGAATCATGATGGACACTAAAAGCGCTTCAAGAGACGATCGATGTAGTCGAGTTCGTCTTGCGGACGGCGGCTTTCGCCGGAACGCTTGCGCAGCTCTTCCAGGATCTCGCGCGCACGCTGCGCGTCGATCGCATCGGGCACCTTCACGGACGTACCGAGATCGGGGCCTTGCGCGCGCTGCGGCCGTCCCATCGGATCGCGCGGAGAATTGCCGCCACGGCCCAGACGCTGCTGCGCGTTCTTCTGCATCTGCTCGGCCATCTGCTGAGCGCTCTGACGCATTTGTTCGAGAGCTTGGCCCTGCTGATTGGCGGCCTCGTCGAGATCGCCCTGCTTGAGAGCCTCCTCGGCGCCTTCCATTGATTCCTGCGCGCCGCCCAACTTGTCGGGATCGCCCGCGCCCATCTCCTCGAGATCCTTTTTCAGCTTGTCGAGTTGCTCGCGCAGCTGCGCCTGACGATCCTGCAGACTGCCCTTGCCGCGCTTTTGCTGTCCGCCGGACTTGCCTTGCGAACCCTGCTGGCCCTCGCCCTGGTCAGAGCCGCCTTCCTGGTCGGCGTGCATGTCACCCTGACTGCCTTGCTGACCTTGGCCCTTCTGACCCTTCTGCCCCTTGCCGGGCTTTGACGAACCCTGAGCGTCCTGGTCTTCCTGCGAGCCGCCCTGACCTTCACGGCGGCGCTGCTCGCCGAACGTCTCGTCCATCAGTTGCTGCTGCTTACCGGTAAGATCGCTCAGCTCGTTGAGCTTCTTCATCATCTCCTGCGCGCGCTTTTGCTGCGCGCGGGCTTCCGGCGAATTGCTGGCCTGCAGCCGATCCATCAGCTCGCGCATTTCCGACAGCATACGCTCGGCTTCATCGCGCGAACCCTCGCGCGCGCTCTTCTCCAGATCCTTCATCATCTGGTCGAGGTCTTGCTGGCCAAGCTCGGAAGGCTGATCCTCCTGTTGCTGATCGCCGGAGGGATTTTCCTTCTCGGCGTTCTTCTGCATCTCGCTGAGATAGTCGTTGAGCCGCTTCTTCAGCTCCGCCATCGCGTCTTGAATTTCTTTGTCGTCGCCCTTCTCGATGGCATCCGACAGACGGTCCTGCGCGTCCTTCATCGCACGCTCCGCCTGCGACAGCGCCCCATCCTCGATCTTCAGCGCGATCTGCCAAAGCTCGTTGATGGACTCGTTCATGACCTCGCGCGAGCGCAGCCGGTCGAGGCGGTGATAGACCGAGCGCAGGCCGAGATAGACGCTGTTGTCCTCAATGAAGCCTTCAGGCTCCATGGTCAGCGCTTCGAGCGCGCGCACGACCTTCGGCCGGTTGCGGGAATCTTCGGCGAGCTTGCGGCGCTGCTCGACCACGGCGCGCGCTAAAGGATTTTTGAAACGCCGCGACGGCAGCACGATTTCGATTGGTTGGCTGCGCCCGACTTGCCCGCCGACGTCCGTTGCTTCGAGCCAGAGCTGCACGCGCTGCCCCGCCCAGGGATGCTCGCCGATGTCGAGCAGCGCTGAAGTATCGACCGTTTTGGCGCCGGGACGCGGGATCTTGAGACTCAAGACCGGCGGCCGTTCGAGCGGCAGACGCGGCCCGGTGAGCGGCGGCGGCTGCGCCCAAGCCTTCGCACCTTCGACGGGCTTCGGCGGCGCCTTGCGCACCTTCACTTCGGCGCTCTGCAGGCCGTAGTCGTCCTCGCCCTTATAGAAAACGCGCATCGAACCGCGCGGCGTGCCGGTGATGTCTTTCGACAGCGCAATCTTCGGCAACGCATCGGGAATGACGTCGAAGGTCCAGGCGCCGAGTTCGCGCGTGCCCGAAATGGCGCGGATGCGCGCCGACTTGCGGATCTCGTAGCGCGTCTCCGATATGCTGGAAGCCGTCTGGTTCTTGGATTTCTCGGGCGGCACGATGACGGGCGCGGTGGCCCCGTCGCTCAGGACTTCGAGCGAAAGCCCGTCCGCGCCGAAGCCGCTGCCGCGCAGCGTCAGCAGGCTGCGATCAGGCACCTCAAAGAACGTGTTCCGCTCCTTGCTATCATCGCCCGCCTGCTGCGAGCCGTCGGCCAGCAGCACGGGCGGCAGAGCCGTGTAGGGCGGCGGGGTAACCCAGGCATCGACGCGCGCCGGGGGACCGGACTCGCCGCCGCCGAAGCGGAACGCAGCCGCCAGCCGGTCGCCGAGGCTTCCCGTCGCCAGTAGCGCAATCGGAATGAAAAGGACGAGCAGAAGGCCTCGCACGGCCCAGGGATCGAGACGATCCGTGCGGGGCGCCGGACGGCCGACGCGAAGCCGCGCGATGGCCCGCGCCAGGCGTTCCCGATGCGCCTGCCAAATGGCCGTGGTGGTTGCGTCAGAGGCCCCCGACGTCAGCGTGTCCTCATACGAGGTCGCGGGACGGTGCGGAACGTTGGAGCGGCGCTCGATGCGCCGGATGGCCTCATCGCGGGTGGGCCAGGGAATGCGCGCCGCGTAAACGATGGCAGCGATCGCGCCGAGGCCGAAGGCGGCGAGCAGGAGCTTATGGATCAGCGGGTCGAGGTACGGCCAGACGCCCAAAAACGACAGCATGGCGAAGACCAGCGCCACGCCAATGAGCAGCCACAGCCGCGGCCATAGGCGCTCGAAAAACAGCGCAAGCGTACTCAGGCGGACCTTGCGCGCGAACGACCGGGAAATCTCGGGACCAGGATCCCTGTTTTGAGGCTCTACCATGCGTCCTTAAGCTAACACGCGGCCCACACCCCGCACGTTAACAAAATGCAACGTGGTGAGGCCAAATGACGGCCTTTCGCAGCGTCCGCCGGCCACCCGGGGTGGCAACCGATTCGGCTCGACGCGGCACCCGGGCAAATGCCGTCCGCGGGCTCGGCTCACAGATCCATCAAAAACTGAAAGCCCTACCGTCGAAGCTCGGCATCAGCGCTGCCGATAACTTTACTTTGCCTAGCGATCTTGATTGCCGCAGCGCCGCTCCCATCTTACCATCCAGGCGGATGGTGCATGGATGTTATCTGGATGGTAAAATATGGCTAAGGATAACGTCCGGCAGCTCAAGCCTCGAGGCCCCGACTCGGAGAAGATCACCATCAACCTCGGGTATGTCGATCTTGGCCAGATCGATCTGCTTGTTGATGAGGGATTCTACTCGAACAGGACCGACTTCATCCGCACGGCGATCCGCAACCAGATCGAGCGGCACGCGGACGTCGTCCATAAGGCCGTGACACGGCACTCGCTCGATCTCGGGCTTCGGGTGCTCGATCGCCAAGAACTCGAAGCCGCACAGGCGGCTGGCGAGCAACTGGATCTCCGCGTGCTTGGCCTTCTGACCATTGCGCCCGACGTCTCTGCCGCGCTGGCGCGCGCCACGATCGCATCACTCACGGTGCTCGGCGCCCTTCACGCCAGCGCGGAAGTCAAGGCCGCTCTGGCGGATCGCATCCGATAGTCGAAATCGATTTCAACGCTCATGCGCCTGCGCGCTGCCAACAAAGGATCCTGCCGATATGAAGACTTTTGATCTTGGGAAGATGCGCGCGGCCACCCGCCTTACCCGAGAAGGCCGATTGTCAGAGGCGCTTGCGCTTCTGCAGGGTGCCACGCGGGGTGTCACAGGGCCAAGTACGCTCGCCCGGACGCATATCGATGGCGAGGTCGTGCCCGATCAAGAGCTGCCAACAAAGCTTTCACCGCTTGGTCCGGGGCTGCGCTTGCCCCTCGACGGCACGAAACTGCCGGCTGCAGGCCGGCCCGGACTGCACAGCACCGATATCGCGCCCGAAGAGGGCCAATACGTCGGCGGCTCGTTTTCGAGTTCGGAAGGAACGCGATCCTACAAGCTCTATATTCCAGCCATTCGCGACGGCGGTCCACGGCCATTGATCGTCATGCTGCACGGGTGCACCCAATCCGCCGACGACTTTGCGGCAGGAACGCGCATGAACTTCGCCGCCGAAGCGCAAGGGTGTTTCGTCGTCTACCCCGAACAGCCGCAAGCAGCCAACGTATCGAAATGCTGGAACTGGTTCAGGCCAGGCGATCAGGCGCGCGAAACGGGCGAACCCGCGTTGATTGCTGGCATCACGCGCCAAGTCGTCGAAGCGCACGACATTGATCGGACACGTATCTACGTCGCGGGGCTATCGGCAGGAGGGGCCGCCGCAGCAATCATGGGAGAGGCTTATCCGGACCTCTATGCGGCCGTTGGCGTGCACTCAGGGCTTGCTTGCGGTTCGGCCCACGATGTCGCTTCCGCCTTCACCGCGATGCGCGGAGGAGAAAGCAAAGTAAAACTCCGCGCCCGAGGTCCGGCAAAGCCCACGATTGTCTTTCACGGCGATCAGGATGCGACCGTCCACCCCTGCAACGGCGCAAAAGTCATCGCTCGCGTCGCGGACGGTGCGAAATTCACGACGCAGACGGTGCGTAGGAGTTCGCCTACAGGCCATAGCTTTTCCCATACCGTGCATCGGGATGCGTCCGGGCTTGGCATCCTCGAATTTTGGGAGCTTCACGGCGCGGGGCATTCTTGGTCGGGTGGCAGCCGGGCGGGTTCGTTCACGAGCGAACATGGACCAGATGCTTCGAAGGAGATGCTGCGCTTCTTCCTCCAACATCGTCTATCGCCCGCGTAACCGATGGTGCGTCGCTCAGCCCTTGAGCCAGCGCGGGAGATGGTCGGCCGCGATGAGGTCGTCGTAGGTCGGGCGCGGGCGGACGACGGCATAGCTGTCGCCGTTGACGAGCACTTCCGGCACGAGCAACCGGCTGTTGTACGTCGACGACATCACCGCGCCGTAGGCGCCAGCCGTCATGACGGCGAGAAGATCACCCGGCTCGACTGGCGGCAGGGCGCGGTCTTCGGCGAGAAAATCGCCGGTCTCGCAAACGGGGCCAACGAGGTCCTGTTGGATGGGCGGCATCTCGGTGCGCGCTTCAACGACCGGCCAGATGTCGTGATAGGCCTCGTACAGCGTCGGCCGGATCAGATCGTTCATGGCGCCATCGACGATCGTGAAGGTCTTGTCGGTGCCTTCCTTCACGTAGATCACCTGCGTGACGAGAATACCGGAGTTGCCCGCAATCATGCGACCAGGTTCGAGAACGAGCTTGAGGCCAAGGCCGCCCAGCGTCTCCTTGACGACGGCGGCGTATTCATCGGGCGTCGGCGGAATGTCGTTGGCGCCACGGTAAGGAATGCCCAGCCCGCCGCCGATGTCGAGATGCTCGAGCGCAATTCCGTCAGCAATGAGATCGCGCGCCAGATCGGCGAGCAGCCGGAACGCATCGCGAAACGGCGCGAGCGTCGTGATCTGGCTACCGATGTGCATGTGGATGCCGGAAATCTTGATGCCGGGCAGCTTGGCTGCCTCCGCGTAAAGCGCGCGCGCATCGTCGTAGGGCACGCCGAACTTGTTCTCGGCCTTGCCGGTCGAGATCTTCGCGTGCGTCTGCGCATCGACGTCCGGATTGACACGAATGGCGATCGACGCCGTTTTGCCGAGCGCGGTCGCGACCTCGCTCAAGGCGCGCAGCTCCGGCTCGCTCTCGACGTTGAAGCCGTGAATGCCCTCTTCCAGAGCGTAAGCCATCTCGGCCTTAGTCTTGCCGACGCCCGCGAAAATGATCTTCGATGCCGGCACGCCCGCCGCCCGCGCCCGTCGCAGTTCGCCCTCAGACACGACGTCCATGCCCGCGCCGAGCCGCGCCATGGTGGCAAGCACGGCCTGGTTCGAGTTCGCTTTGACCGCGAAGCAGATGAGCGCGTTCTGGCCCTCGAACGCGCGCGCCAGCACCTCGTAATGGCGCACGAGTGTCGCCGTCGAATAGCAATAGAACGGCGTGCCGACCTCTTCCGCAATGCGAGCGAGGCTAACGTCCTCGGCGTGGAGGACGCCGGACTTGTAATGGAAATGATGCATCGGAGGCTTCTAGCGGATGAGAAAGACCCGCTTCAACGGAAATTGCGGGACGCCTCCAAAAACCGGCTGGCCGGACCGGTTATCTGAGCAGCGGGTCGAGGATGAAGGGTTCGTGCGGCTTTGGCGCAGCATCCGAGTTCGAACCGGCGGCACGCTCCTCCGGCGCTCTCACGTCACCAGCTGCCTTGGCGGCCGGAGGCGGCTCCAACGGTCCCCTGACGCCGCAGCCACCAAAACCGGCGCACACCGCACCGGCGAGAGCCAGCGCGATCCACGATTTCGTGCGGCGTGCGAGCACGGCCATGCCAGAAACACTCCAAAACCAGTCGGCCCGCCCGTAAGGCAGGCATTGCAAGTAAAGACTTTTAGACCGTCCCCCTCGCCTTTTCCAACCGCTTGAGCCATTGCCGGGCCATTTTGGCGACGTTCTGTGGCGCGGTTCCCCCATAGCTGGTCCGGCTTTTGACCGAATTTTCCACAGACAGAACCGAGAACACCGCGTCCGTGATGCGCGGCTCGACGGCCTGCATCTCGGCCAAGCTCAATTGATCGAGGTCGATGCCCCGGGCTTCGGCCGCCTTCACGATGGCGCCCGTCACATGATGTGCCTCGCGGAACGGCATTTTGAGTTCGCGGACAAGCCAGTCGGCCAGATCGGTCGCCGTCGAATAGCCCCGCCCGGCGGCAGCCCGCATGGCCTCCGCATTGGGCTCCAGATCCGCGATCATGCCGGCCATGGCGGCAATGACGAGACGCAGGCTCGAAAGCGCGTCGAACGTCGCTTCCTTGTCCTCCTGCATGTCCTTCGAATAGGCGAGCGGCAGCCCCTTCATCACGATGACGAGGCCCTGGAATGCCGACGCGATGCGGCCGACCTTGGCGCGCGCGAGTTCCGCGGCATCCGGGTTGCGCTTCTGCGGCATGATCGAGGAGCCGGTGGTAAAGCGGTCGGACAGCTTCACGAACCCGAACTGCGGCGTCATCCAGATGACGATCTCTTCGGCAAGGCGCGAGAAATGGACAGCCGCGATCGTCGCCGCAGCGAGCGTCTCGAGCGCGAAGTCGCGATCCGACACGCCATCGAGCGAGTTCGCCATCGGCCTATCGAAGCCCAGCGCTTCCGCCGTCATCTCGCGATTGATCGGGAACGAGGTGCCGGCGAGCGCCGCCGAGCCCAGCGGCGATTCATTGAGACGCTTACGCGCATCGGCGAACCGGCCGCGGTCACGCGCGATCATCTCGACATAGGCGAGCAGGTGATGACCGAAGGTCACGGGCTGCGCAGGTTGTAGGTGCGTGAATCCCGGCATGACGGTCGCGGCGTGCGCCTCGGCCTTCTCCGCGAGCGCCACCTGCACAGTCTCAAGCGACGCATCGATGGCGTCGATGGCGTCACGCACGAAGAGCCGGAAGTCGGTCGCGACCTGATCGTTGCGCGAGCGAGCCGTGTGCAACCGCCCGGCCGCAGACCCGATCAGCTCTTTCAGCCGGTTCTCGACGTTCATGTGAACGTCTTCCAGCGCGCGCGAGAACTCGAACGTACCGGCCTCGATCTCCGCCTTGATCTTGTCGAGACCGCCGGCAATCTCGTTGGCGTCCGACTTTGTGAGGATGCCCGCCTCCGCCAGCATCGCCGCGTGCGCTTTAGAGCCGCGAATGTCCTGCGGGGCGAGCTGCTTGTCGAAGCCGATTGAGGCATTTATCTCCTGCATGATCTCGGCGGGAGACATTGCGAAACGGCCACCCCACATGGTGTTGGCTGGCTTGTCGGTCACGGGCGGCTCCGTCTTAAGCAGAAAGATAAGGTTTACCAAATGGCAGCAAACGGCGCGGTTGGCCCGCAGAAGGCTCTTTGGATTGTGGCGCTGTCGGCCCTGGCAGGCTTCGGCGCCGTATACGTTATTGGAGGCAGGTTGGGCAACGGCGGTGCGGAAAAATCGCAGACCGCCGCGACGAATGCGGCCCCGCCCGCCAAAGAGCAATCAGGCCAAGCTCCGGCCGGATCGCCAGCAAGCCTCGGCGATATGGCGGCTTTCGTGAAGAAGAAGACGCCCGAGCCGCTGCCCGACATCACTTTCCAGGATGCCGCCGGAAAGGACGTCAAGCTTTCGAGCCTGAAGGGCAAGACCATCCTTCTCAATCTCTGGGCCACGTGGTGCGAGCCCTGCCGCGAGGAAATGCCGGCTCTCGATCGCCTGCAGAAAGAGCTGGGCAGCGACAAGTTCGAAGTCGTGGCGCTGAGCCTCGACCGCAAGGGCTATGACGCCTCGCGCAAGTTCCTCGACGAAACCAAGGCCAATAACATCACGCTGTACGTCGACCCGAGCGCCAAGCAGGGTATGGCGCTGAAGGTGCTCGGCATGCCGACGACGATCCTGATCAACAAGGACGGATTGGAAATCGGGCGTCTGGCGGGCTCGGCGAAATGGGATTCGCCCGACGCGAAAAAGCTCATCGAGGCGGCGATGAACTGACCGCCTCGAGTTCAGCTCGATCCTAACACCGCTAGCCGTTCGCAGCCTTCGGAGGCTCGGGCGGCTATTTCTTTTTGGTCTTCTGCGTCAGTGCCGAAGCGGCAACGGACTTCGCAGCCTTGCTGGCTTTGGGATCCTGCATGATTTTCGACGCGGCCGAGGCGACCTTCTTGCTCGTCACCTCGTTGACGCTTCTGGCCTGCGTCAGTGCCGACGCCGCGACCGACTTTTCCGCCTTGCTCGCCGACTTGCTGTTCAAGACTTTCGAGGCTGCCGAAGAAACCTTCTTGCTGGTGGCTTCCGATTTCGCCATGGACGTCGCTTCCTCTCTCAAGGTGCCGCGCGGGTGCGGTCGAACGGACATCGATCATGCCCGATTCGAATATGACGTGTAATGACAGAGAGGCGGCCTTTCCAGAGACTTTCTTTGCGTTGCCCGGCAAGCCAAAGGCCGCCGTCTACCTGCCCTTATACGCCGAATTGACACCCCGCCCCCGAGAGGCGACAAGGCGCGTCGCAAACACTTTTCCGCACAGCATTGGAGACGCTTTCCCCATGGCCCACGACGACCTGAAGCAGACAATCGAAACGGCATGGGAAGCCCGCGACGGCATTTCGTTCGACACCAAGGGCACGGTTCGCGACGCGGTTGAGACCGCGCTCAACCTCCTGGACAAGGGCGAAGCCCGCGTCGCGGAGAAGGTGGACGGCACCTGGACGGTCAACCAGTGGCTGAAGAAGGCGGTCCTTTTGTCGTTCCGCCTCAATGACATGGAGATGATCCCGGGGGGCCCTGCAGGCAGCTTCTATTGGGACAAGGTGCCGCCGAAGTTCGCCGGCTGGACGGAAGCGGACTTCCGCAAGGGCGGCTTCCGCGTGCTGCCCGGCGCCATCGTCCGCCGCTCGGCCTACATCGCCCCCGGCGCTGTTCTGCTCCCCTCATTCGTCAACCTCGGCGCCTACGTCGACAGCGGCACGATGGTCGACACCTGGGCCACCGTGGGCAGCTGCGCCCAGATCGGCAAGAATTGCCACATTTCGGGCGGCGCCGGCATCGGCGGCGTTCTGGAGCCGCTGCAGGCGGGACCGGTTGTTATCGAGGATAACTGCTTCATCGGCGCCCGCGCCGAAGTCGCCGAAGGCGTCCAGGTCGGCGAAGGCTCGGTCCTCTCGATGGGCGTTTACCTCGGCGCCTCCACGACGATCATCGACCGCGCCACGGGCGAAAAAATGTTTGGCAAGGTGCCTCCCTATTCGGTCGTTGTATCGGGTACGATGCCGGGCAAACCTCTGCCCAACGGGGAACCGAGCCCGAACCTCTACTGCGCTGTGATCGTCAAGCGCGTCGATGAAAAGACGCGCAGCAAGACAAGCATCAACGAGCTTCTCAGGGATTAGGCCGTGCCGCGGACCTATCGAGCACTCGACCCCACGAGAATCGTGGAGACAATCGAAAGGCTCGAGGAGCGCATCTCGGTGCGCTTTCCGGGGTCCGGGCTAGCGCGGGTCTGCGCCGATCTCTGTGGCGTCGCCCGGCAGACCTCGCAGCGGATCACGTACGTTGACCGCCCGAATTGGACGCTCCGCCTTCTGCTTCTGTCGATGGGTGGGGCGTCCGTTGTCGTTCTGGCCTATCTCGCGGCCCAGGCAGCCGTGCTCAAAGGCACCGATGAATGGTCCGAGACTGTCCAGGGCCTCGACGCATTGCTCAACCTTCTGGTTCTTTTGGGCGGCGGTGCCTTCTTCATCTCGACGCTCGAAACGCGCTGGAAGCGCTCGCGCGCCTTGACGGCGCTTCATGAGTTGCGCTCCATCGTCCACGTCATCGACATGCACCAGCTGGCGAAGGACCCCAGTTCCGAGCGCCCCGCGATGGTCAGCATTGGAGGCGGCCAGCGGAAAATGTCGAATTTCGAACTCATGCGTTATCTCGACTATTGTTCCGAAATGCTTTCGCTGACCGCAAAGTGCGCGGCACTCTATGCGGAACGCTTGAGCGATTCCGTGGTCGTCGATACCGTTGGCGCCATCGAGCGGCTGACGTCGGAGCTTTCGAATAAAATCTGGCAGAAGATCACCATCATCGAAACGCTTGACGCGCGCGAGGTTCCGTTGCCCGCGCTCCGAGCCGAGCCATAGCCATAGGACGTCCGCTTCAGAATGACCCTGATACCCACAGACTCCGTCGCCTTGGCGCAGGCGCTCATCCGCTGCGAAAGCGTAACGCCCGACGAAGCTGGCGCCCTGACGCTTCTGCAGAACGTGTTGGAGCCCGCAGGCTTCACCTGTCACCGCCTCGTCTTCTCCGAGCCCGGCACGCCCGACGTCGATAATCTCTACGCCCGCCTCGGCGCCGGCCGGCCGCATCTCTGCTTTGCCGGGCATACCGACGTCGTGCCAGCGGGTAACGAAGCCGCCTGGACCGTGCCACCCTTCGCCGGCGAAGTGCGCGATGGCAAGCTCTACGGACGCGGCGCCGTCGACATGAAAGGCTGCATCGCTGCCTTCCTCGCGGCGACCATGCAGTATCTCCATCACTACAACGGCCTGCCGCGCGGCTCGATTTCGTTCCTCATCACGGGCGACGAAGAAGGTCCCTCGATCAACGGCACGATGAAGGTGCTCGACTGGCTGAAGGCGCGCGATGAAGTCATCGATGCCTGCCTGGTCGGCGAGCCCTCGAACCCCAACGCCCTTGGCGATGAAATCCGCATCGGCCGCCGCGGCTCTCTCAATGCCGATCTGACGGTACACGGCATCCAGGGCCATTCGGCCTATCCGCAAATTGCCGATAATCCGGTGCCGAAACTCGCCCGCATCATCGACCGCCTCTCGTCAGCCAAGCTCGACGGCGGCACGGAAAACTTCCAGCCGTCGAACCTGCAGGTGACGGTCATCTCCGTTCCCAACACGGCGACGAACGTCATTCCCGGTCACGCGATCGCCAAACTCAACATCCGCTATAATGACGGCTGGACGCGTCCAACCATCGAAGAGTGGGTGCGCACCACGGTCGCCAGCGCCGCTGACGAACTGGATGCGAAATACGATCTGAAATTCTCAGGCACGGGCGACGTGTTCCTGACGAAACCCGGCCCGCTCGTCTCGACGCTGAAGGATGCGGTGAAGTCGGTCACCGGCCGCACGCCTGCATTGACGACGGGCGGCGGCACATCGGACGCGCGCTTCATCAAGGACATCTGTCCCGTCGTCGAATTCGGCCTCGTCAATCAGACGATCCATCAGGTCGATGAGCACACGAGCGTCGCCGACCTCGAGAAGCTCACCGAAATCTACGGACGCTTCATCTCGAACTTCTTCCGCAACGGCTGATTGGGACGTCATCCTCGGCCGCGCGCGCAATGGCGCGTCGAAGGCCGGGGATCCAGCGTCAGGCGAGCCGAAGGCACAAGATATTTTTGGGTCTTCGACGACTCTCATGCTGGATCCCTAATCGCGCTCGCGAGAAAGCTCACACGATTGAGGATGACGAAGCGTTACGCGCCCGGATTCCGTTACGGGCTGCCGGCACGCGGAAAGGCTTCGGCGCTGGCGGCCGGCTCCGCGCAAGCGGAGTCGCCAGCGCCAAATAAAAAAGGCCGCCCATCAGGCGGCCTTCTCGATTCTTTACCCCGCTGAAGAAACGATCCTTAGACCGACTCTTTCAGTTCCTTGGCGGCGCGGAAAGCGATCTTCTTCGAAGCCTTGATCTTGATGGCTTCGCCCGTTGCCGGGTTGCGGCCCATGCGAGCCGGACGCTTGCGAACCTGCAGAACGCCGAGGCCGCCGATGCGGATGCGGGCGCCCTTCTTCAGGTGCTTGGAGATCTGAGCGACGAGATCTTCGAGCAGCGCAACCGACTGCTTCTTGGGGATCTCGTGACTTTCCGCCAGCGTCGCAGCGATGTGCTTCAACGTGACGGTTTCGATTTTCGCCGTAGCTTTAGCCGCGGTCTTAGCCGGAGCCTTCTTAGCCGGCGCAGCTGCCTTTGCCATTGTCGTCCCTCTTATGCGAATCGGTTCGGTACCAAACACTACATCGTTGAAACCCGAAAACATGCGTTTTCTGGGCCTTTTTCGAATGAAGCGGGCGAAAAGAGCAGCATTTGTGGCCCGAAAGCAAGCGCCACGTATGGGTTCCGCGCAAAAAAAGCCGCCGAATCGCTAGTTTTCCGGGGTGTTTTGGCGAAAAGCGCGGCCGTACATGCGACAGAAGTTCGAAAGTTCGCGAAGGGAGCCTCTTCTCAAACGATACTATTTGAAATGCTTCGAAAGCTTCAGGCCCTGGCCCTGATAGTTCGATCGGAGCCCCTGGCCATAAAGCGTTTGAGGCGTCTCCGTCATGCGCTCATAGATGAGACGGCCGATGATCTGCCCGTCTTCGAGAATGAACGGCACCTTGTGCGAACGCACTTCGAGAACGACGCGCGAGCCCCGCCCGCCTGCCGCCGCATGCCCGAAGCCCGGATCCATGAAACCCGCATAATGCACGCGGAATTCGCCGACGAGCGGATTGAACGGAACCATTTCGGCAGCATGCGTCGGCGGCACGTGCACGGCTTCCTTCGAAGCCAGAATGTAGAACTGGTCGGGATCGAGAATGAGCCGGTGCTTGTCCTTGACGTAGATCGGATCCCAATAATCCTCGACCGGATAGGCGCCGACCCGATCGACATCGACGACGCCCGTATGCCGTCGCGCCCGGAAGCCGACGAGCCCGGAAGCATCGCCTGCCAGATCGACCGTCAGCGCGATGCCGCCGGAAATGTCAGCCTCGTCCGATGATACGAGCCGCTCACGAAGCTGCAACTCGCGCAACGCGCTATCGCTGTCAGCGGCCGGACCGTTGCGGAAACGGATCTGCGACAGCCGCGAACCTTTGCGAACGACGATCGGAAACGTCTGCGGACAAATCTCGGCAAAGAGCGGGCCGTTATAGCCCCGCGGAATTTGATCGAATGCGCCGACGCCGTCGGCGATGACGCGCGTGAAGACGTCGAGCCGCCCCGTCGAGCTTTTCGGGTTCGCAGACGCTTCGACGTCCTCCGGCAGCTCCAAGGATTCCAACAGCGGCACGATATAGACGCAGCCCGTTTCCAGCACCGCCCCCTGGCTGAGGCTGATCGCATGCAGAGACAGATCATCGAGGTTGGTCTGCACGCGCCCGCCGGGCCGCGGAAGGAAACTCGCGCGAACGCGGTAGGCGACAGCACCGAGCCGCAAATCGAGACTTGCCGGCTGCACCTGCCCCTCGACGACGGACTCGGCTGTTTGGATCTCGCCGCCCGCAATCATTTTTGAGATGGCTTGCGAGGGAAGAATACCCACCGCAGTTTCGCGCCGCTTCGGCGCGGGATGAGTTTTCTCAGTTTTCGTCATGGCGCCGATCTACCCCCAAGGCCTCCGTCTAATGTAGGGCAGATGCTTCGCCAAGCGCGACACTCTCGGCAATACCCGTTATTCCTGTATCTATGCCGCCTCTTGACGCCACAGGGTGCGGGGGGTAATCCCCGTTGCAACTCTCGTGGTCCTTTGGCCGGCCGGCTTGCAGCCACGTTAAACAAGTCGCTAAAGAGGCCGTGTGCGCTCCCGGTATCCCGCGCCCGGCCTCATCGTCAGCCGGCGTCTGTGGACCGGGTTTTTTATTGCGCGAAAGGCCGTTTCCGATGGCGAATGACGACAAGTCCCCGTCCAACAACCCAGCATGGCGCCCAGCCACAGCGCTCGTTCATGGCGGCATCACCCGCTCCGAATGGGGCGAGACGTCGGAAGCGCTCCATCTGACGCAGGGCTTCGTCTACAAAAGCGCCGAGCAGGCCGAAGCGCGTTTCAAGCAGGAAGACCCGGGCTTCCAGTACACACGCTTTGGAAATCCCACGATCTCGATGTTCGAAGATCGCCTGAAGATTTTCGAAGGCGCCGAGGAATGCCGCGCCACCGCGACCGGCATGGCCGCCGTCACGGCCTCGATGCTGTCTTACATGAAGACCGGCGACCACATCGTCGCCGCGCGCGCGCTCTTTGGCTCCTGCCGCTACATCGTCGAGACGCTCTGTCCGCGCTTCGGCATCGAAGCGACGCTCGTTGACGGCCGTGATCTTGACGCTTGGCGCGCCGCCGTCCGCCCGAACACGAAGATGTTCTTCTTCGAGACGCCATCGAACCCGACGCTGGAACTCGTCGATATCGCAGCCGTCACCAAGATCGCGCGCGACAACGGCATCATCAGCATCGTCGACAACGTCTTCGCGACGCCGATGCTGCAGCGGCCGCTGCAGCTTGGCGCCGATGTCGTCGTCTATTCGGCAACCAAGCACATCGATGGCCAGGGCCGCTGCCTCGGCGGCGCCGTTCTGGGCAGCACCGAGTTCATCACGAAATACGTGCAGGAATGGCTCCGCCAGACCGGCCCCTCCATTAGCCCGTTCAACGCCTGGGTCATGCTGAAGGGCCTCGAGACGCTGCCGCTCCGCGTCAAGGCGCAGTGCGATACCGCCGCGAAAATTGCCGATCTTCTGGCGGGCCTCAAAGGCGTGACCCGCGTGATCTACCCCGGCCGGGCAGACCACCCCCAGGCAGCGCTGGCGGCCAAGCAGATGCCGGGCGGCGGCCAGATGATCGCTTTCGAGGTCGAAGGCGGCAAGGAAGGCGCGTTCCGCTGCCTGAACGCTCTGCGCCTCGTCAGCATTTCCAACAACCTGGGCGACGCCAAGAGCTTGGTCACCCATCCGGCGACGACCACCCATTTCAAGCTGAAGCCCGAGCAGCGCTCGGAACTCGGCATTAGTGATGGTATGATCCGTCTTTCGATCGGACTTGAAGCAGTCGAGGATTTAGCAGACGATCTCACCAACGCGGTGAAGAGTGTCACGGGATGACGGGGACAATATGAGTAAAAGCACGCCGACTTCCGCAGCACGAAGGGCCGCCGCCGCGGACTTTCATGCCTATGAAGCAACGACGCGCGGTATCCGCATCCGCGTCGAGCCCCGCTACATGGAAGACCAGTCCTCGCCCGAAGACAGCCATTTCGTCTGGTCTTATGCCGTCGAGATCAGCAACGACGGTGCCGAGACCGTGCAGCTGAAATCGCGCATGTGGCGGATTACGGACGCGCTCGGCCGCACCGAGGAAGTGCGCGGCGCCGGCGTTGTCGGACAGACGCCGGTCATCGAGCCCGGCAAGTCGTTCAACTATACCTCGGGCTGTCCGCTGAAGACCCCGCAGGGTATTATGGTCGGCAGCTATCAGATGTCGGACGAGGCCGGTCAACTTTTCGACGTCGCCATCCCGGCCTTCTCGCTCGATAGCCCCTATACCCGGCGCAGCATGAACTAAGTGCGGCTCCAGCCGATGAGCGAAGTGCAAGGCCCAACCTACACGCCCGTTGAATTGCTCGCGCGCCTCGTGGCGTTCGATACGACGAGCTATAAAAACAATCTCGGCCTCATCGCCTTCGTCGAGGATTATCTGCAGGCGCATGGCGTCGCCTCGCAGCGCATCGTCAGCGACGACGGTCAGAAAGCCTCGCTCTACGCCACCATCGGCCCGCGTGACGAAGGCGGCATCGCGCTGTCCGGCCACACCGATGTCGTGCCCGTCGATGGCCAGGACTGGACGAGCGACCCGTTCACGCTGCGCGCTGCGAACGGCCGCCTCTACGGCCGCGGCTCGGCCGACATGAAGGGCTTCATCGCAGCCTCACTCGCCGCCGTGCCGGACTTCAACAAGCGCAAACTGAAAAAGCCGATCCACCTCGCCTTCTCGTATGACGAGGAAGTGGGTTGCATCGGCGTTCGTCCGATGATTGCCGAGCTTGGCAAAGCGCTGCCGAAACCGCGCATGGTGATTGTCGGCGAGCCGACGAGCATGCAAGTGGTCGATGCGCACAAGGGCCCGGTGCGCTGGCACGTCAACGTCAAGGGACGCGCCGCGCATTCGAGCATGGCGCATCTGGGCGTCAACGCCGTCACCTACGCCACGCGCCTTATCGGCGAACTCGAACGCATGGAAGCCGAACTCAAGAAGCGCACCATCGACACGCGCTTCGAGCCGCCCTATTCGACCTTGCAGGTGACGAAGATCGAAGGCGGCACGGCGACGAACATCGTCCCCGTCAGTTGCTGCTTCGTGTTCGACATCCGCGGTCTGCCGGGACTGCACCCCGACGAAATCGAAGATCGCCTGCGCCGCTTCGCAGAGACGAACTGCCTGCCCGAAATGCGCGCCGTCGCGCAGGAAGCTGCCATCGACATCGAACGCGTCAACGCCGTGCCGCCTTTCGGCGCCGAGCCCTCATCCGAGGTCGTGGCGCTCGCACTGAAGCTAACCGGCCAGAACCAGACGTACGGCGTCTCCTACGGCACGGAAGCAGCGCTGTTTCAGGACGCGGGCGCACCCTCAGTCGTCTGCGGACCGGGTGACATTGCTCAAGCTCACACCGCCGACGAATGGATCGCGGAAAGCGAAATCGCAAAATGCATGGGCTTCCTGCATCGCTTAGGCGATTGGGCCGAGACCTGAAAAAAGCGGCCCATGCCGGGGAGCGCAAAGTTCATTGCGCTGCAATAGGCTAACCAAGTCTCCACACGGTGTGACCCGCCTGCGACATACCGTGCAAACATACAATAAACCCACACTTTTCTAGAAAATCGCCGTGCTTCCGGCGCACTCTTGAGGGTACCAATCATCCGAGCCTGTCGAGCTTTCGCAATCTTCAGAGACGCAAAAATGAAAAAACGCATTCAACTGCTCAACGTCTCGGCCTGCACGATCGCAGCGGCTCTCACCGTGGCCGGATGCTCGACCGCTTCGGTGCCCTCCATCGGCTCGATCAATCCGTTCGGCGGGAATTCGATTTCCGAAGTTGACCGCGCCTACCTGCAGGCTGCCGGCAGCTGGGATCTCAACCACGACAACGTCGTGACGTGTAACGAATGGAAGTCCTACGCCGAGGATCTCTTCAACGGCGCCGATGCCAACCACGATGATTCACTCGACGCGACGGAGTGGAACAACCTCACCCGCGTCGACAAGATGTTTACGGTCGCTGATTTGAGCTACTTCGATCAGAACGGCGACGGCAAGGTCACGCGCCAGGAATTCGTCGATAAGCCCAATCCCGCCTTCGTGCTGATGGACAAGGCGGGTTCGTGCAAGCTCGACGGAACGCAGATCGCGAGCGCCCGCTCAAAGACCGAATACGACGTCTCCGGTGCGAAGCCGCAGAGCGGGGACCCGCGTGACGCGGACGGCCAAGTCGGCAAGGCCGCAAACGGCGGTCTCGGCAGATAAGCAATCATACTCTGGATAGAAGCGCTGCACTCGATCTTCACCACCGTCATCCCGGCGAGGGCCAGGATCCAGGCAACGCCCACATTGTCATCCCGGCCGAAGCGAAGCGCAGAGCCGGGACCCAGGGCGAAGGGCGCAGTCTTCAAGTACTGGGTCCCGGGTCTCGCAAGATGGCTCGCCCGGGATGACAAGCTTGGGCCCATCTATGACAACCCTCATCCCGGCGAACAATGCGCCGGCGGCCGGCCAGCGGAACGCGAGTACCCGGCGCCAACGAATGTCATCCTCGGCTTTATGCCGAGGACCCATCGCCCAACTTGCGCTTCTGCTTATTGGAAATGCGAAGTTCGGACCTGACCGCGAACGCGAAGCTCAGCCGCCCGCTGATCTCAATTCGTCAAGCGAGAACTCGTAACGCGCCGTGCAGAACTCGCACGTGACGACGATCTTGCCGTTGTCATCCAGCATATCGGAAAGCTCCGTCGCGCCGAACGCGAGCAGCACGTTCTCGACCTTCTCGCGGCTGCACCGGCAGAACGACGACAGCGGAATGACACGCTCGATTGCGACGGCTTCCTCATGGAAGAGCCGGAGCAGCAGGCGCTCGACCGTAAGCGCCGGATCGAGCAGCTCGATATCTTCGACAGTCGCCGCAAGCATCTCGACCCGCTTCCAGTCGTCGTCCTGCTCGCTCGCACCCTCATCGACCGAAGTGCCGACGCTTTGCACCATGAGTCCGCCCGCGCGGCGGTGCCAGCGCGTGCCAGGCTCTGATGCCTCGCGCGTCGCCACGTACTGCTCGGCAACTGCGGTGCGAATGAAGGTCGGCAGGCTCTCGCGCTGCTGGAAGTAAGCCGCAGCCGTCGCAGACAGCGGCGCGTTCTCGAATGCGAGCACGCCCTGATAGCGCTCCTGGCCGGGCCCGGAATCGAGCGTGATCGCGAGATGGCCGTTGCCCAGCGCCGAAGCCGTGTCGGGCCGCGCTCCGCTTTGGGCCAACGCGGCAACCTTGTCAGCATCGTAACGGGCATAGCCCCTGAGGCGGCCGCTTGCGGTGTAGTCGGCAACGAGAATGGAAACGGCCCCATCAGACCGCATCAGCAGATTGAGATTGCCGCCTTGCGGCAACGCCGATCCGCACAACGCCGCGAGCGCCAAGGCTTCCGACAAAGCCCGGCCCGCAAGGTCCGGCATCGCATGCGGAACGACGATCTGATCGAGCGTCGCCCCGAGCCGCACCAACCGGCCCCGGATGTTGGAGTTCTGCGTGCGAAAGGCGACGACGACGTCGTCAGCCGGGATCGCGGACGGAACTGGCGGAGTGTCAGCCGGCATTGGTAAGACAGTTCCTCAGGCGCCGAAGCACCACGCAAGAATGGCTTTCTGAGCATGCAGCCGGTTTTCGGCTTCGTCAAAGACGACCGACTGCGGCCCCTCCAGAACGTCTTCGGTGACCTCGTGCCCGCGATATGCGGGCAGGCAGTGCATGAAGATCGCGTTCTTCGCCGCCTTGCTCATGAGCTTGGCATCGACCGCATAGGGCGCAAGCATCTTCTTGCGCTGCTCAGCACCCGACTGGCCCATCGAAACCCACGTATCGGTGACGACGCAATCGACGCCCTCGACCGCCCACGCCGGATCCGTGCCGACTTCGACGTCGCCCTTCTCCTTGCGCAGCCACGCGAGCGCTTCCTCTTCCGGGAAGAGCTCCTTCGGGCAGGCGAGCTTCAGCTTGAAGCCGAAACGGACGGCCGCGTGCATCCACGAGACGGCGACGTTGTTGCCATCGCCGATCCAGGCGACCGACTTGCCCTCGATCGGGCCCAGATGCTCTTCGAACGTCTGGATGTCGGCCATGACCTGGCAGGGGTGGCTCTTCTCGGTCAAACCGTTGATGACAGGGATCGTCGCGTACTTCGCGAGATCAAGCAGCGTCGCATGCGCGTTGGCGCGGATCATGATGCCGTCGGCATAGCGCGAGAGAACGCGCGCCGTGTCGGCAACGGATTCACCGCGGCCAAGCTGCAAATCCGTGTGATTGAGCGTCAGAGCGCCGCCGCCGAGCTGGCGCATCGCAATGTCGAACGAAACCCGCGTCCGCGTCGACGGCTTCTCGAAGATGAGCACGAGAACAAGGTCGTCGGCGTTCTTCGGGCGCAAATTGTCGGGCACGCGTTTGCCCGCCACTTTCATCGCATGCGCTGCGTCGATGATCCCGCGCAAGGTCTTGCTGTCGAGATCGCAGATGTCGAGAAAATGCCGGACGGTCCGGACGGGTTGCTTCGTATCCATAACTTGCGGAGCTTTCTCCAGCTCTTTCGAATAGCCGGTCATCATGACATCTCGCGAGCGACGCGGGTGAGAGCACGCGACAGGGCTCGCACCCCCTCGCCAATCTCTTCCTCTGTCGCGATGAGGGGTGGAATAATGCGCACGCTATTGTCGCCAGCGCCGACGATGAGAAGCTTCTCCTCGTTGGCGGCTTTGACGACCTGCGCCGGCGTGATGGTGGATTTGAGCTTCAGTCCCGTCAGCAGGCCCGCACCGCGAACCTCTTCGACGAGGCCGGCGTGCTGATCCTTGAGGCCTTCAAGACCCTGCTTGAGGTGAAGCGCCTTCGTTTGCACCGCTTCGAGGAAGCCCGGCTCTGTGATGACGTCGAGAACCGTCGAGGCGACAGCCATCGCTAGGGGGTTACCGCCGAACGTCGAGCCGTGCGTGCCGGGCGTCATGCCTTTGGCCGCCTCGGCCGTCGCCAGAACCGCACCCGTGGGAAATCCGCCGCCAAAGCCTTTCGCGATCGCCATGACGTCCGGTGTGATGCCGGCCCATTCGTGCGCGAAGAGCTTGCCCGTCCGTCCAACACCGGTCTGAACTTCGTCCAGCACCAAGAGCAAGCCGTGCGTGTCGCAAAGCTCGCGCACGGATCTCAGAAATTCAGCCGAAAATGACCTGACGCCGCCCTCGCCCTGAATGGGCTCGAGCAGGATCGCAGCCGTCGTGGGTCCGATCAGAGCTTCGACCGCCTCGAGATCGCCGGGCTCGACATGATCGAAGCCTTCGGCGGTCGGCCCGAAGCCCTCCAGATACTTTTCATTTCCAGCTGCGGCCAGCGTCGCCAGCGTCCGCCCGTGGAAGGCCCCGCGGAAAGCGATGATGCGCTGCCGCTCCGGCGCGCCCGATACATAATGATAGCGGCGCGCGACCTTGATCGCGCCCTCGACCGCTTCCGCGCCCGAGTTACAGAAGAAGACCTGGTCGGCAAACGTCAGCCGCGTCAGCTTCTCCGCGACCGTCTCCTGGCCCTCGACACGATAGAGATTAGAGGTGTGCCAGAGCTTTTCCGCCTGGGTCTTCAGGGCTTCGACAAGCTTGGGATGCGCATGGCCCAGCGCGTTGACTGCGACGCCCGATCCGAAATCGAGATAACGCTCTCCGCCTTCCGAGATCAGCCAGCAGCCTTCGCCACGTACGAAGACAATGTCCTGACGAGCGTAAGTGCCCATCACAGCCGTCGAAGGTGCGGCAGTGGCAGAAGCGCTACGGGAAGCTTTCCCCAGCGCAGCGGGGGAAGAAGACATGGTTCGTGGATAACCCTGAGCAGAAAATCAAAAAGCCGCCCAATTCCGGCGGCTCAATCACAACCCCTGATAACGCTCCGAAGCATTCCTGTCAATAAATGCTCGGTTTCGCACCAAGAGTTTCCGGGCGGAATTGCCAATGCTACGCCCTTATGGTTGAAAGGGCCTCTTCGCAGCCCGGAAATTGAACATATCCCCTGGCGCGAATCGTCTGTGGCGCAGTCGCCACTTCTCCCTGTCAATACCCTGAAGCTTGCAGCTCTGGCTTGTAGACGGGATTCAGCATGTTGTAACTTATGCTTGTCAGGCCACGACATATGGCGGCTTAGCCGTCTGCAGTCGCTTGTGTATCGGCCCTGACCGCGCCCTGGGCTAGTCGCTTGTCAGCGGACTGCCCGTGTCTCGTGTGCGCGTTTCTGTTCTGCGTCATCTCAAGTTTTTGCGTTTGTAACCGGTTGGGACCGTCGTCCTCCGCCGCTGCGCCGTGCTCGTTTGCGCGCGTTGGCTGGAGCTCGATTGCGGCCGGGTAACCGCGGGCACCGGGGGGTGCACCGCCGCACGAAATGCGGCTCGAGAGGGAGCAATCGACGGATGTCTTGGACTGATGAGCGCGTGGACCTTTTAAAAAGGCTCTGGTCGGAAGGACTGAGCGCGAGCCAGATCGCAGGCCGCCTTGGAAGCGTGACGCGCAATGCCGTCATCGGCAAAGTGCATCGGCTTGGCCTATCCGGCCGGGCAACGACGTCACGCATGAAATCACACCGGCCCCGCACCCGGCTGGCCAACAACACGAAGCGCCCTGTGAAGCAGCGCTTCGCGCAGGCCGGAAATCCCGCCGTGCGGGCCCTCTATATGGACGCCGAAGCTTACGTGGCGCCTGCCGAGGAGATCGAAATTCCGGTCGCCGAAAGAAAAACCATTCAAACGCTCAGCGAGTGCAGCTGCCGCTGGCCGATCGGCGACCCGCAAACCTCTGAATTCCACTTCTGCGGCCGCGCCAAAGTGCCGTTGCTTCCCTATTGCGAAGTGCATGCCCGGCGCGCCTTCCAGCCCGTCGCACCGCGCCGCCGCGATCGCACGGACATCGAAACGCCGGTCAGCCTTCCGGCTCCGGCCATTGCAGGCACCGACCCGACCAAGCAGCGGGCCTGAGGTTTTACCCGTCGGCGTGCCGGGGGGCTTGGCCGATGGATGAAGAGAGAAAGCCAGCACGCGCGGGGGGCGAGTGCTGGCTTTCTTGTGTCCGCTCGAAAGCAATTGACCATTCCTCCGAGGCTGGGGCTGCCCGGCCCTCGCCCCGTGCTAATCTGGCCCCGAGGGTATCCGGCAATGGAGATTGCCAATGGCCAAGAACAAGCGCAGTGACGAAAAAGCCGGCGACCCGAGTTTCGATCCACTGACCGATCAGGCCGCGACCGTAGTTTCCAGACACGACGACGACCGGCGCGCCAAGGACCCGAAGGGCGGCCCCACTCCCGCGACCTTGCCCAAAGGCTATTCGCTCGATCCTCCGAACCTGCCCAAAGAGATCGATGATGCCGCCATGGCTTCGGGCGGCTATCCCTACGACAAGCGCATGAAGCGCGAGGAATACGAAACCACACTGCACACGCTTCAGATCGAGCTGATGAAGCTGCAGAAGCACAACCTCAAAACCGGCAACAGAATACTTTCGATTTACGAAGGCCGCGACGGCTCAGGCAAAAGCTCGTGCATCAAGGCCTTCAACGAGCACATGAACCCGCGCAACACGCGCACCGTCGCTCTCCCCAAGCCGACCGAAACCGAACGCGGTCAGCTCTACTTCCAGCGCTACACCAGCCACCTGCCGAGCGCGGGCGAAATCGTTCTCTTCGACCGCTCCTGGTACAACCGCGCCGGCGTCGAACGCGTGATGGGATTTTGCACGCCCGAGCAGCTCGCCGTCTTCCTCCGAGAGACGCCCCAGTTCGAAGGCCTGCTCGTTCGCGACGGCATCAAGCTCTTCAAGCATTATCTGACGATCGGCCGCGAGATGCAGCTGAAGCGCTTCTACGAGCGGGCGAAAGATCCCTTGAAGCAATGGAAGCTGTCACCCGTCGATCTCGCCTCGCTCGGCAAGTACGACGACTACACGCGCGCCGAAATCGACATGCTGCGCTTCACGCACACGGCGACCGCCCCTTGGACCATCATCCGCGCCAACGATCAGCGCCGCGCCCGGCTGGAGAGCATTCGCAACGTGCTGCTGGCGATCGATTACGAGGGACGTGACCTCGGCGCGATCGGCAAAGCCGATCCTCTCATCATCGGATCGGGGTCTGAATTCCTGTATGCGCCGGAAGCCGGACCGACGTGAGGCGAACGTCCTAGCGCACGAGCAGGATCGGCGTGCGCGCGACGACAGACGCCCGCGCCAGTTCGCGCCCGTCGGCCAGCGCCGCACCACCGAACACGCCAATGACGAGGCTCGGCCTCAACCGCGCGATGAACTCCGTCAGCGCGCCCGGCACGCCGAAGGTCGGCGCGGCCTCTTCGAAAATGATGGGCAGATTCGTTTCCGCCGCGAGCAGCCGGGAGTGCCCTTCGATTTCGGCATAGTCCTCTGCCGTATCGGCGGCGATCAAGATATGCACGGGTGCTTGCGGCGCTGAGAGCCGTTCCGCCGCCCTGAGCATCGATTGCAGCCGCTCAGCGTCTTCGACGATGACGACGACGCGCGACTGCTTCGAGCGCTGCTCGCCACAGAGCAAAAATCCCGTCGCGCCGCCGACGTTGGCAAGGAGGGTTCCGATGACGGTGTCGCTGCGCGCCGCCGGCATGCGCGCCAGCGCCACGATGTTCCAAGGCCCGCGCTCATCGCACATCTCCGAAATGCGATCGACCGCGTCGCCGGAGGCAAGGGTGTGGCGCACCTTCACGCCGTGCGCCGCACTGACCGTATCGACGGCGCGGCGGCAGCGCGTCATGAGAAGCTCGAAGCGCCGCTCATGCTCGGCGAAACCGTTCCGCTCAGGCGCCACGGCTTGACCGATCATCCGCACTGGGATGCCGACGGCCTCACGGGTGCTGCCATCGGAAACGACGACGGTTTCGATTTCCGCACCATAAGCGGCGGCAAGCCGAACCGGCGCTTCGAGACGCGACGGCGGATAGTTCGCCTCCGGATCGAGCCAAAGAACGACGCGGCCCGACAGCTCCGACGCCTCCGCGACGTGCGCGATCACGGCGCGGCACCGTCGGCGCGACGCGACAGCGCTTCGTTGAGATCGCTGGCCCGGATCTGCGATGCCGAATGATCGGCAGCAATGGCGTCGGCTTCCTGCAGAAGATGCAAAAGCGCAATGCCCGCGAGGGACACGCGCCCTCCTCCGCGGCGAACCGCATCCTTGTAGATCAGCGGCGCGACGGCGGCATTGAGGGGCCTAAGCCCATTGTCTAACGCCATGCGTGCTGCGCCCTTGGCGAAATCGGCTTCACTGAGCTCCGAAATCGGCACCGTGTCGGCAAGCTTCGCGACGTGCGGGAAATATCGCGCGAGGCCCGGTTCGATCGCCTCGAGCTTCGACCACGATTGCGCGTCCGCGATGATGACGATCGTTGCGAGCAGCGGAATGGGATCGGCTTTGATGCCGACACCGGCCGCGCTGATCGGCACGATCTCTTTGCTGCGGATGGCGGCGCTGAGCGCCAGCCACGCGCGCGGATCGGCTGCAAGTTTCCAAGCTTCGATGATGACGATGCCTGATCCCGCCCGCATCAGATCGCCGGGAAGAAGCACCGGAACGCCGAGCGCATCGCGGCTGATTTCGCCGACGAGATCCGCTGCAGAAGCATTCCGCGCCACAACAACGTGACTGCGCACGGAGGGATCGTAGAAATGCCCATCGTCGCAATCGAGCAGCACGGCGGGAATGTAACCTTCCACGCCGACGCCGCGAACGGCCGACGCGATGAACGCTTCCTCGATCGCATCGAGCGCCGCGGAGATGGCCGCGTTTTCAGGATAGAGTTTCTTGATGGCAGCAAGGCTCGGCCGCACGGCCCTGAGCGCCGTCTGCCGCAAAAGCGCATCGTGCTTCTCGCTGGCGCCGAATTCCGCCTCGGGTAGCATGGCAACGATCGACTGCAGTTCGTCCTCGAACGCCGTAATCTTGGCTTCGACGTTTCGCTTCAAGGCGTCGGGTAACGAGCGAAACACATCCGATTTGACGACGCGGCCCTCGTGCATCGGCGCCAGCACGTAGCCATCGAGAGATTTGACGACGGCGATGTTCTGCGCTTCCGCGCGCCGCCGCACCGGCTCGACCGCCTTTTCGCTGTGATAGCGCATTTCTTCCTCGAGCAGGTCGAGGCTGATGCGGTGCTCTTCGCTTTTGAGATAACGTTTAAAGGCAGCCCACGCCTTGCCCGTAGCCCCGCGCACCTCGCGCCTAAAACGCGCGCCCTCGCCGGGCGGCAGGACGAAACCCTTCGCGCGCGACGGCGCATCGTGATCGACGACGTAAATCCAATCGGGCGACGGCGACCGTTCGACATCCTTGCCGATCGACAAGGCGAGTTCGAGACGGCCCGTTCCAGGCTGACCCATGATGAGCAAATGTTCGCCGCGGCTTGCTTCAAGCGCCGTGCGAATTTTCGAAATCGCGGCCTTCTGGCCGAAGAAGTGGGTCTGCTCGATCGGCTTGATCGGCGCGAGATCCTTTGCGGGCTTCTCGTCTTTCGCTTGCGCCTCTTTCGTCTCGCCCGCCTCGGGCTTTGACGAGACGTCGGCTAAACGATCCGCGAGCCGGCTCGTCACCAGCGTCACGACATTGGTCGCGGCGTCCGCGGCGCCACGCTTCACGGCGCCCGCGGATTTCTCTACGGCTGCACTATCGTTCTCGACGGAAGGCGGTGTTTCAGCCTTCTTTTCGGATCTGCTGCGCCAGAAAACCATTCGCACGATCTCTCCCCTGGAGACTTACAGCTCTCGGCTGAACGTGTGTCGGGTAGCGAAGGCCGCCCCCGGCCGTCCGCTTGCAAGGGACTGTCGCACGGGCATAATGGCGGCACCATGACCGAGGCCGCGCCTTCCGCAACGAATCGATGCCCGCCTGATCTTCCTGGCGAAAAGACACGGGACTACGAGCGCGCCCGGACGATCCTGCGCGGCACGCAGCGGCTGCTGCGCGCGCTTGATTTCGAGAGCGTGAGCGAGGTCTCGCTCGCCAACGGCCGGCGAGCCGACATCCTCGGCATCCGCCACAACGGCGAGATCTGGATCGTTGAAATCAAGTCGAGCATTGCCGACTTCCGTGCCGATCAGAAATGGCCCGAGTACCGCGATTACTGCGACGCGCTTCTCTTCGCAGTCGCGCCCGACTTCCCAACCGAGATTCTGCCGGTCGATACCGGGTTGATTCTGGCGGACGCTTATGCGGGAGAAATGGTGCGGACCCCACCGCAGCATCCGTTGACGGCAGCGCGACGGAAGGCGGTAACGATTGCGCTCGCACGCACGGCCTCGATGCGGCTGCACGCCGAGCGCGATCCGGGTTTCGGATTGGAATGAAGGCTAAGCGCGACGCTTTATTTCGGCGCGCGCTTGGCGAGAATGCGCTGCAGCGTACGGCGATGCATGTTCAGCCGCCGCGCCGTTTCCGAGACGTTGCGATTGCAAAGCTCGTAGACGCGCTGGATGTGTTCCCACCGCACGCGGTCGGCCGACATCGGGTTCTCGGGCGGCGGCGCCTTCGAATCCGTCGGCGCGAGAAGCGCGTCCGTGACATCGTCGGCATCGGCGGGCTTGGCGAGATAATCGACCGCGCCGAGCTTCACGGCCGAAACGGCGGTCGCGATGTTGCCGTAGCCGGTGAGAACGATCGCGCGCGCATCGGGCCGCGCCTTCGCGAGTTCGGCGATGACATCCAGTCCGGAGCCATCTTCGAGACGCATGTCGACAACGGCGAACGCCGGCGCCTTTTCGCGGATGAGATCGACGCCTTCGGCAACGGAGTGGCCGAAACGAACCTCGAAGCCGCGAAGCTCCATGGCGCGCGCCAATCGTTGCAAGAATGACCTGTCGTCGTCGATGATGACCAACGAGCGGTCGGCCGGCAATTCATCCTGTTTGAATGACAGGTCTTCGGTAACCAAAGGAGCCTCCCGGGGCACTTCTTATCCGTCGCTAATTAAGGACGGGTCATATTCCAACGCGGCCTACCCGGCTGCAACCCCTTAAGCAAGCAAAAAGCCTCCCAAAAGGTTACTATCAGAGCAAAAAAAGCCCCGCGCTTCGTGCCAAAAAGAGCGCTTATGCCACTTTCGTCGCCGAAGCACGCCGTCCGGGCCATTGGAAAGCGCCCGGCGGCAGCTCGAAAGCGGTTCTTGGCCATGAGATCTGGACTTGGGCGCCGTGGCGGGGCGGCGTCTGGTTGGAAAAGGTCACCGTCGCGCCGGAACGCTCCAAAAGGGTCTTGGCGATGAAGAGCCCTAGCCCCAATCCCGAGTGGCCCTGATCGCCCTTGTCCTCGAAGCGCCGCGTCGTGACGTAGGGCTCGCCGATGCTGTCCATCATCTCTGGCGCAAAGCCCGGACCGTCATCCGTGATCGAGAAAAAGACATGCGAGCCGTTCCAGCGGGCCGTGATCTGCACCTCCGAGTTCGCAAAGCTCACCGCGTTCTCGATGAGATTGCCAAGACCGTAGATGACGCCGGGACGGCGATGCGCGACGGGCTCGATGCGCACCTCGTCGTCGAGGCCGGGCAACGGACTGGCGGATATGATGATGCGCTTGCCCGCATTCTTGTGCGCCGCCGAAGCCTCCTCCAAGAGTTCAACGACGCTGAGGCTCGCGTGCATCGGGTCTTGCTCGTCGGGCTTGCGTGTGAGCTTCTGCAAAATTTCGCGGCAGCGCCGGGCCTGACTGTGAAGAAGCTGCAGATCCTCCTTGTAGCGGCTGTCGCTGCCGAGTTCGTGCTCGAGTTCCTTCGCGACGAGGGCGATCGTCGACAGGGGCGTGCCGAGTTCATGCGCGGCAGCCGCCGCCAGTCCGTCAAGCGCATGCAGCCGCTGCTCGCTGGCAAGCACCATGTCGGTTGCCGCGAGCGCCGCCGACATCTGCCGCGACTCCTTATTCAATCGCCACGTAAAAAAGGCCATGAAGACCATCGACGCGATCATGGCCAGCAGCAGGCCGATTTTGTAATCGGTCGGAAGTTGGAAACGCGTTCCCTCCCGCCACGGCAACGGATAGTGAAAATCGAGAAGCAAGATGCCGATCGCGATCACGGCCGCGCCAAGGAAGACGGTGTAGCGTGCCGGCAGTGTCGCGGCCGCGACCGTGACAGGTGCGACGAGCAGAACCGAGAACGGGTTTTGAATGCCGCCGGTCAAATAGAGTAGGCCGGCAAGCTGCAGGACGTCATAGACGAGAAGGCTGAGTGCGAGCCGCGTGCTCAGCCGGTAGCGCACCGGGAAGCGGATCGACAGGAAGACATTCAGCCACGCCGACATGGCGATGAGAACGAGACAACTTCCAATGTTGAGCGGGAAGCCGTAAAGGAGCGTGACCGCCGCGATGGCGGCGAGCTGGCCGAGCACGGCCATCCAACGAAGACGAACGCTCGTCATGAGTCGAAGCTGACTCTCGCGTTCGTTTACGATGCCCTTCAGGACTGGCGCGGCGGCGCTCTCAGTAGGCATACTCATGGATCGATGAATCCGGGTTCGAAGTCGTGACCGCAAGCCGCATATCGCTCGCGCTTGCACGCCTGCATTAGAAAGCCGACATCTAGTCAGCTTAGCTGCATTCTTACCCAAAGGGCGACGGAGACATCAAGCTCATGAACCGCACGACGATTGGAATGGTCTTCGCAGGCCTTCTGACAGGCGCCGCTCTTGGCTTTATTGCGCTTAAAGTTCCGTCTCCGGTAGTGAATTCTGAAGTCCAGGTCACCGGCAAGCCAGCCGTTGGCGGACCGTTCAGCCTCGTCGATCAAAATGGGAAGCAAGTAACCGACAAGGATTTCCTTGGACGGTATATGCTCGTTTTCTTCGGCTTTACGAATTGTCCCGATATCTGCCCTGCCGGCCTCCAGGTGATGACGGCTGCGCTCGACAAGCTTGGCGATCGCGCCTCCGAGGTCACGCCGGTCTTCATCACGCTCGACCCGGCGCAAGACACGCGCGAGCGGATGGCGGAGTACGCAAAGAGCTTCCATCCGCGCCTCGTCGCTTTGACAGGAAGCGAAGCGGATATCGCATCGACGGCGAAAGCCTATCGCGTGTTCTATCAGAAAGTTCCTGACGACAAGGATCCATCGCGCTACAGCATCGACCACTCTGCGATCTTCTACTTGATGGGCAAGGACGGAACGCTGCTCGCACCGATCCCGCACACGAACGACGTTGATCAACTCGCAACCGCGATCGACAAAGCAATTCATTAAACAATCGCGGCGATTCGTTCCTGAGACCGGCATGCCACACATTCACATGCTGCAGCCGCCGCTCAAAAGAATGCAGCTGGAGCAACGGGGCGAACCTTGTTAGGTCATGTTAGTGCTGTATTGATCCGGCACACGCTATCGGCACTTCGTTGCATCGATCAGATGCGCGTCGGCTTGAGGGGGCAGAGCGCATGAGGATCATGAATGGACATCGCGCCATCGACCTGAGTTCAAAAACGCGATCGGTTCGCCTCGAGGACATTGGCGCACAAGTCGAAGTCAGACGTCATCCCGGAGCACGCCGTTTGACATTGCGCGTCAGCCGCACGCGCCGCGCGGTGATCGTCACGCTTCCACTTCAGTGCGACCTCGACGAAGCAGGCACGTTCCTCAATCGTCATATCGATTGGGTTCGCGCCAGGCTCGACAGCCTTCCAAACCACGTGCCCTTCGAACATGGCGCCGCGATGCCGCTGCGTGGCGTGCCGCACGCGATTACGTTCACGGGCAACAAGCGCACGCGCTTGATCTCGATCAACGCCCGCCAGTCTGGCCGTCCCACGATCATCGTCCCCGGAGACGAAGAGTGCGCACCCAAAAGGCTGACTCGTTTTCTCTTCGATGAAGCCAAGCGCGATCTCACGGTCAGCGTCGCAAAGTACGCGCGTCCCTTAGCCGTGAAGGCAACCCGCATCGCCATCCGCGATCAGACGAGCCGCTGGGGCTCGTGCTCGACGACGGGCGCGCTGTCCTTTTCATGGCGTCTCGTTCTCGCACCGCCCTTCGTGCTCGACTACGTCGCAGCGCACGAAGTCGCTCATCTCTTGGAAATGAACCACGGTCCGAATTTCTGGGCGCTCGTCAAAAAGATCTGCCCGGAATTCGAAACCGCCAAGCAGTGGCTGCAGGTTCTGGGCCCCGATCTCCATCGCTATGGACCCGCGCACGGCGAGTCCGCAGCCTGACCTTAAATTCGCTTATTCGACGGGCGTGATGTCCTTGAGCGCATCGCCCGTCGCGGCCTTTACCTCACCCGGCAAAGTCGCCACCGCGCGAGCGATGAAGCTCTCGTCGATCCGAGCCGGCGCATGATCTTGCGATGCCGGTAACGCGCGCGCATTCTCAGCAATCGCTTTCAACACTGCCGGCCCCGCCTTCGCATCGCGCCTTGAAGGCGATGCCAGAGTTTCACTCGCTTCGACGACCCGCGGCGGCCGCGCGGCGCTGGCAGTAGGCACGAGCGGATTGATGCCGAAGTCGGCCGCGTCCTCGCCCGCGCTCGCCATCACGGTTCCGGGCAGCGGTTCCGATGGGAGACCTTCGTGCGCGACGCGCATGATCTGCTTCCAGATTTCGGCCGGAAGCGTGCCCCCAGTGGTGCGGTTCATCGGCTTGCCGTTATCGTTGCCGACCCAAACACCAGCGGTCAGATGGCTCGTGTAGCCGATGAACCAGGCGTCGCGGAAATCCTGCGTGGTTCCGGTCTTACCCGCCACCGGCTGATCGGGAAGCGCCGCGCGCTTGCCCGTGCCGTAGACGACCGCGGCATTCAACATGTCGTTCAAAGCGCCGAGCCGGTCCGCTTCCGCAATCCTGTGATCCTTGACCGGGGCAGGCATCTCGAACAACACGCGGCCAGAGCCCGTCGATACCTTCACGATGATGTGCGGCTCGACGACGTCGCCGCCGTTCGAGAAGGCGGTGTAGGCACCCGCGATCTCAAGAAGGCTCACTTCGGAAGTCCCGAGCGCAAGCGCCGGACCTTCGCGCAAATCCGATTTGATGCCGAGGCGAACGGCAAGATCAGCCGCCTTGCCACGTCCGATATCCTGATTGAGCCGCACGGCAACGGTGTTGACCGATTGCGCCAGCGCACGCCTGAGCGTGATCGGCCCGGCATACTCGTTCTTGTCGTTCTTCGGCGACCAGCCGCCGATGGTGATCGGCGCGTCGTCGATGATCGTGTCCGGCGAGATGCCCCGCTGCAGCGCTGCGAGATAGACGAATGGCTTGAACGCGGATCCGGGCTGACGCTTCGCCTTTGTCGCGCGATTGAACTGGCTGTCACCGTAATCGCGGCCGCCGACGAGCGCGCGGATACCGCCGTCGCGATCGAGCACGGCCACCGCCGCCTGACTTGCGCCCAGCGCCGCACCCTTTTTCGCCAAGCTGTCGGCGACGATCTCCTGCGCGCGATGCTGCAGGGTCTTGTCGATCGTCGTCTCGACGACGAGGTCGATGTCGTCTGCTCCCGTGATCGACTGCAGCTGCTCGAGAACGTAATCGCCGACGTAGCCGGCGTCCGTCGCCGCCTTCGCGATCTTCTGCTCGTTGAAAACGAGCGTCTGCGCTAAGGCCTGCGTCTCCTGCTCCTCAGTGATGAAGCCAGCGTCAAACATTTTGCCGATGACGACGCGCGCCCGCGCACGCGCGGCGCCCGGGCTCGCCGCCGGCGAGTATTTGGAGGGCGCCTTGAGCAGGCCCGCGATCAGCGCCGCTTCCGGCAACGTCAGCTCGCGCGTGGGCTTGTCGAAATACTTCCGGCTCGCGGCTTCCACGCCCCAAGCGCCGCCGCCGAAGTAGACCTGATTGAGATAGAGCTCGAGGATCTCGGGCTTGGAGAGGCGAACCTCGAGCCAGAACGCAAGGCCCAGTTCCGCGATCTTTCGCGTCAGCGTCCGGTCCTGCGTGAGAAACAGGTTCTTCGCCAGCTGCTGCGTCAGCGTCGAGCCGCCCTGCGCAAAGCGCCCCGCCCGCAAGTTCGCGAACATCGCGCGGATCATGCCGGCCGGATCGACGCCGTAATGATCGAAGAACCGGCGATCCTCCGTCGCCACAACCGCGGCTGGAACGAGCTTGCCCAGTTGTTCGAGGGGAACGTACTCACGGGGCGCGCCGCGCTCCGTCAGCACCGAGCCATCGCGCGCCAGGATGCGGACCAGCGGCGTATGCGCCGAATTGCGGATGGCAAGCGGATCGGGAAAGACGACGGTGTAGTAGACCATCATGACCGCGAAGGTCAGGGCCAGCACGCCAGAGCCGAGCACCGCTGCGCTGAGCGCCAGCCGGTGCTTGAGACTGAGCCTCGCCAAAAGGCCGCGCCGCGGCGGAGCAGGCCCGGCCAATGCCTGCGGCTGCGGGGGGCGCAAATGCAGGTTGACGAAATCGGACGGTTCTTCATCGCGCCGGAAGGCCTGTTCGGCGACCGATTGAAAGGAGCCGGGCAGCGTTGGGCCTGGTTCGGGCGCGGGCGCGCGCCGTCCGCCGAGCAGCATCCCGCGGAGCAGCCACAGAGCAAAACGCAAGGCTGCAGCGATAGCGCGCAACACGTCAAAACCTCGAACCGCGGAATTTTGCCCCTGGGGCCCCGCCGGACCAAAAACCTGGGAGGAGATGCGGAGGATCTCTCCCGCTACTGACTATCAAACTTTGGCTAAGGTCGCGTTAAACCCGGCGGCATGGCCCCCTCTCGAGGCAACGCAAAGCCGCAATCGCTGCAAAAAAGTACCGCCTGATAAGGGAAACGATATGCCCCGTAGTATCCGACTGCAGGCCCAGCCATAGTGTAATGAATCTCTTTAGGAAAGCTGATGTCTGCTTCTGCCGCGGGTGAACTGGCCAACTACAAGGACGTGCTACTCGTCTTAGGCACGGCAGGCGTTGTCGTGCCGGTGCTCCACCGCTTCGGCGTCAGCACGATCCTCGCCTTCCTTCTCACCGGAGCGTTCCTCAGTCCGGGCGGCCTTGGCGCCCTCACAGCCTACGTCCCTCAGATTTCCTGGCTAACGATTACCGATCCAGAGCGATTATCGAAGTTTGCGGAATGGGGCATCGTTTTCCTTCTCTTCATTATCGGCCTTGAACTTTCCTTCGAGCGCCTCTCGACCATGCGGCGGCTCGTCTTTGGCCTGGGCGGGTTGCAGGTCGTCGTATCCGCCGCGGTCATTGCATTGGGTGCCTATGCGTTCGGCCAGCCGCCGGTTGTATCGATCGTCATCGGCGCCGCTCTCTGCCTGTCATCGACGGCAATCGTCATCGAACTCTTGGCCTCGCAGAAGCGGCTCGCCACCTCCGTCGGACGAACGACTTTCTCAATCCTGCTGCTGCAAGATTTGGCTGTCGTCCCGATCCTCATTCTCATCAGCCTGCTTCAGCCGGGCCATGAGGCATCGATTGTCTTGGGCATTTTGACGGCGCTGGCCCAGGCGGCTATCGCGCTGATCATTATCCTGGGCGTTGGCCGCTTTCTGCTGCAGCCGCTTTTCCGGGTTGTTGCACAAACTCACAACGCCGACCTTTTCATCGCCGCAACCCTGTTCGTTGCCGTCAGCACCGCCTTCGTGACTGCCGCCGCCGGCCTGTCGATGGCGCTTGGAGCCTTCGTCGCCGGCCTCCTGCTCGCAGAGACCGAATACCGCCGCGCGGTGCAGGCCACCATCGAGCCCATCAAGTCGCTGCTGCTCGGCGTGTTCTTCTTCTCCGTCGGATCTCAGATCGACATCCACGCGCTGATATCCGAGCCCGCCGCGATCCTCGCCACGACGGTCGGACTAATCACGGTGCAGGCTGCCATCATCTATGGCCTGGCTCGGCTCTTCAGGATCTCGCGATCGGCCTCCATTGAATCGGCGGCGCTGCTTGCTCCGTGCGGCGAGTTCGCTTTCGTGATCCTGACGCTCGCCTACGCGTCCAAGCTCATTGAGCATGACGTGATGACCATTCTGCTCACCACCGTGTCGATCACCATGGCGCTGATCCCCGCCTGCGCCAAGGTCGGCCGCATGATCGCCAAGCGCTATGTCCCGCCGGTTGCAGTCGATCCGGCGTTGACGGTGACGCCCGTGACCGATGGCAACGTCAAAGCTCTCGTCGTCGGCTACGGCCGCGTCGGACAGCTGATCGGTGACATGCTGGCCGAGCACAACATCTCCTACATCGCCGTCGACCGCGCGCCCAATCTCGTTGCCAATGCGCGCCAGGAAGGCAAGCCCGTCTTTTTCGGTGACGTGACGTATGCCGAATTCCTTGAGCATTGCGGTCTCGACACCGCCAAGGCCGCCATCATCACGATCCATAAGGAAGCCGAAATCGACGCCATCGTGAAAACGATCCGCGCGCGGCATCCAAACCTCCTCATCGTCTCGCGCGCCAAGGATGCTGCCCACGCCCGCCATCTCTACGAGATCGGCGTCAACGATGCGGTGCCCGAAACGATCGAGGCGAGCCTTCAGCTCTCCGAAGCAGCCCTCGTAGGCCTCGGCGTTCCAACCGGCCCGGTCATTGCGTCCATTCACGAGAAGCGCGACGAATTCCGCACCGAGCTGCAAGGTGCGGCGAAGAAGGCGGGAACTGAGACGCGCGCGCTTCCCGGCCGCAAACGCATCTAGGAAAACGCTGTTTTCGACGCACGCGAACGATCGCCTCTTGTGCCGGAACCAGTCGCTCCCACATCACGTTCCTGAATGAGCGAGGTGACGGAGGCAGATGCCGGCGATGTTCGAACGCATGAATGAGGCACGTTTCGGCGAGCGCCGGTTTGGAGAGGCGTCATCGCCTAAGCTCCAGCCGGGCGAGTTCGACGCGAGCTTCGCGCGCATCGAAGCCTTGGCGAAGATGCTGGACAGCGCCATTCGCATTCCCGGCACCAACATCGTCATGGGCGCGGATGCCGTGCTCGGCCTGGTGCCGGTGATCGGCGATGCCATTTCAGGCGCCATCGCGAGCTATATCATCTGGGAAGCCCGCCGCCTCGGCGCCCCGCGCTGGCTCATCGCCCGCATGGCCATGAACACGACGATCGATACCGTCGTCGGCGCCGTGCCCGTTTTCGGTGACCTGTTTGACGTCGCCCACAAATCGAACCTGAAGAACGTCTCGCTTCTGAAGCGCCACGCCGAAAAGAACGCCGCCCGCTACGGCCGGCGCACCATCGAGACGACTTACACCGTCAGCTGACGAACGCCACTCGTCATCCCGGCCGCAGCGTAGCGGAGAGCCGGGACCCAGCCCAGCATCCAACCCACTGTCATCCTCGGCTTCATGCCGAGGATCCATTTCACAGCGGGCACCGTCGATGCGGAACGATGGATCCTCGGGACAAGCCCGACGATGACATGTTGACGGGCCCGGGGACGACAGCCTCGGCCCATATCTCTCATAACGTCATCCCGGCGGAGGCCGGGATCCACGACAACGGGCAGCGCATTCTCGCGTGCTGTCCGCTCCGAACAACCGCATCTGCCGTTTTGCTGATGCTTGTTCTGGGTACCGGCGAGCCGAGGCCAAAGGTGTGGAGCTACGCGCGGTCGGATTCCCCTCCCCTTGACGGGGAGGGGTTAGGGGCGGGGTGAACACAGCATTGCGTTGGCGCCGCCCGTAAGCGCGCGGGTCCCCATCCACTACCTGTCATCCCGGCCGCAGCGTAGCGGAGAGCCGGGACCCAGCCCAGCATCCAACCCACTGTCATCCTCGGCTTTATGCCGAGGATCCAGCGGGCAGCGAACCCTTCTGCTCAATGGGTCCCGGGTCTCGCAAGAAGGCTCGCCCGGGATGACACCTGATGAGCTAACAGCCAATGCGGATTCCCCTCCCCTTGACGGGGAGGGGTTAGGAGTGGGGTGAACGCCGCGTGCGCGGAAGCCGCCCGAGTAAGATCACTGGCCCAGATCCCACACCTGTCATCCCGGCCGCAGCGTAGCGGAGAGCCGGGACCCAGGGACAATGACGAGGTGGAAAGAGCAGGTACAGCCGCCGCAAAACGCGGCGGCATATCATCAGATATCGAGGTTCGAGACGTTGAGCGCGTTGTCCTGAATGAACTCGCGCCGCGGTTCGACGACGTCGCCCATCAGCTTGGAGAAGATCTCGTCGGCTTCCGAGAGATCGCCGACCTTCACCTGCAGCAGCGTCCGCGCATCCGGATCGAGCGTCGTCTCCCACAGCTGCTCGGGGTTCATCTCGCCCAAACCTTTGTAGCGTTGCAGGTCGAGTCCCTTGCGGCCGACCTCATAGACGGCATTGAGCAGCGAACGCGGACCCGTGATGATCTCCGTCTTGTCCTTGCGCTTCAGCTTCGCCGGCGTGTTGTAGACTTCCTGCAGATGCTCGTGCCGCTCGTTGAGGCGGCGCGCATCGAGCGAACCGAGCAGCGCCCGGTCGAGCGTGTGCACCTCGGTAACGCCGCGAACCTCGCGCTTGAAAACGTAGCCGTCGTTGCCGTAGCGGCCTTCCCAGCCCGTCTCCATCTCTTCCGCAATGGAATCGAGACGCTGCGCGATGCGGTTGGCAATCGCCTCGGCGCGCGTCGCATCCGGCGTCGACAGGATCGAAGCATCGAACACGCCGCCGATTGCGCCCTGCTCGACGACGTTCCGGTTGTAGCGCGAATGAAGACCATTGATGGCGCCGGCCACCTGCCGCGCCTGTTCGACGATCTCACGCAAGTCCCGCCCGGCGCGCTCGGTCCCATCGCCCGTGACGAGCACGGCATCGACGAGACCTTGGTCGATCAAATAATCCTCGAGCGCCCGTTCGTCCTTCAGATACGAATGCGTCTTGCCCTTCGCCACTTTGTAGAGCGGCGGCTGCGCGATGTAGACGTGGCCCTGCTCAACGAGTTCCGGCATCTGCCGGTAGAAGAACGTCAACAGCAGCGTGCGAATGTGCGCGCCGTCGACGTCGGCGTCCGTCATGATGATGATCTTGTGATAGCGCAGCTTGTCGAGCTTGAACTCGTCGCGTCCGATGCCGGTGCCCAGCGCTGCGATGATGTTCGTCACCTGCTCCGACGACAGCATCTTGTCGGTGCGCGCACGCTCGACGTTCAAGATCTTACCTCGGATCGGCAGCACGGCCTGGAACTCGCGCTTGCGGCCCTGCTTCGCCGAACCGCCTGCCGAGTCGCCTTCGACGATGAACATTTCCGTCTTCGACGCGTCGCGATCCTGGCACTCGGCGAGGCCGCCCGGCAGACGCAGACCATCGAGCGCACCCTTGCGCCGCGTGAGATCGCGCGCCTTGCGTGCCGCCTCGCGGGCGAGCGCCGCCTCCACGATCTTGCCGACAATGATCTTGGCTTCCTTCGGATGCTCTTCGAACCACGCGCCGAGCTGATCGCTAACCGCCGATTCCACGACCGGCTTCACTTCCGACGAAACGAGCTTGTCCTTCGTCTGCGAGGAGAACTTCGGATCGGGCACCTTCACCGACAGCACGCACGTCAAACCCTCGCGCGCGTCATCGCCCGAAAGCGTGACCTTCTCCTTCTTTGCCAGCCCCGTCTCGTCGGCGTACTTGTTGACGATACGCGTGAGCGCGCTGCGGAAACCCGCCAAATGCGTGCCGCCGTCGCGCTGCGGAATGTTGTTCGTGAATGTCAGCACCGTCTCGTGATAGCTGTCGTTCCACCAGAGCGCCGCTTCGACGGTGATGCCGTCCTTCTCGCCATGGATCATGATCGGCTCGGGAAGCGCCGACGATTTCGAGCGATCGAGAAAGCGCACGAACGCGGCCGTGCCGCCCGTGTAATTGAATTCCTGACGCTTCACATCGGCGTGGCGCGCGTCGATCAAAACGATCTTCGCGCCCGAGTTCAGGAACGCGAGTTCGCGCAAGCGATGCTCGAGCGTCGCGAAATCGAACTCGGTCACGTTGTGGAACGTCTCGGTGCTCGGCAGGAACGACACTTCCGTGCCGCGCTCTTCGCCGGCATCGCCGATGACTTTCAACGGCGCCACCGCGTTGCCGTTGTGGAACTCGATGAGATGTTCTTTGCCTTCGCGCCAGATGCGGCAGCGGAGCCAGGTCGACAGCGCGTTGACGACGGACACGCCGACGCCGTGCAGACCGCCCGAAACCTTGTACGAATTCTGGTCGAACTTGCCGCCCGCGTGCAGTTCCGTGAACACGATCTCGGCAGCCGAACGCTTCGGCACCTGATCGTCGTCACGCTTGATGCCCGTCGGAATGCCGCGGCCATCGTCGCGCACCGTGCACGATCCATCGGGGTTCAGCGTCACCGTGCAAGCATGCGCATGGCCCGCCAGAACCTCGTCGATGGCGTTGTCCACGACCTCGTAGATCATGTGATGGAGACCCGACCCGTCGTCGGTGTCGCCGATGTACATTCCGGGACGTTTGCGAACCGCGTCGAGGCCCTTCAGCATCTTGATGCTGTCTTCGCCGTATTCCTCCGGCGCAGGGGTTTTCTTGAGCGGTTGAGCGTTCATTTTGGGGCTTTCTCAGCGGACGGAATTCAAGTGGTTTTTTGTACCACAAACCGGCCCGGAAAGCCCGAAAAATCGACAGAAACAGCGGTCAAAAAACCTTTTGTTTTCAGTCTTTTGGATGTGGCCGTTTGTCCCGTTACGCGGCCTTAAGGAAGGGGTGTGATCTTTCCCTCTTCCACCCCCCAGAATCGCGCATTTTCGCGCAAGGCCGAGAAGGCGTCAGCGTCCGTCCCGGTCATCCACGCCTGCGCGCCGAGCCGCAGGATTTCGGCAAAGAGCGCTGCCCGCCGGTGCACGTCGAGATGCGCGGTGATCTCATCGAGAAGCAGGATCGGCGCAGCGCCCTCCTGCCGCTCGGTCAAGAGCTCCGCATGCGCCAGCACGAGACCCAGCAGCAGCGCCTTCTGCTCGCCTGTCGAACACTGCCGCGCCTCCAGCGCCTTCGGGCCGTGCTCGACGATGAGATCGGAGCGATGCGGCCCATCGAGCGTGCGTCCCGCCGCGCGGTCGCGTTCGCGCGTTTCCCGCAGCACCTGTGCATAAGCGTCTTCCGCTTCGATGGCCGAAAGCCGCTTGAGATCGTCCTCGATGGTACCGGCGAGCCGGAACGACGACCACGGGAACGCGGAATTGGGATCGCGCGCGCGCCGCTTCTCGACGATGGCCGCCATCGCCGCCACGGCTTCGAGACGTGCAGCAGCGACAGCGACGCCCGTCTCCGCCATCACCTGCTCGAAGCCCGAAAGCTGCGCGTTGTCGCGCACGCCGTCGGACAGCAGACGGTTGCGGCTCGTCATCGCCCGCTCGAATCGTCCCGCGATCGTGCGATAGCTGTGGTCGAAACAGAGGATGAGCCGGTCGAGAAAGCGCCGCCGCTCGGATGCAGGCCCCGTGAAGAGCCCGTCCATCGCCGGCGTCACCCAGACGATTTCGAGATAGTCCGCCAGCACGCCCGAGCCCGACTGTGCCGCGCCGTCGATGCGCACGATACGGCCCGAACGTCCATCCGCCCGCGCGCCGGACCCAGCGCCCGCAGCTAACCCCGTGCCGATGTCAGCCGGACCCGCAAGGGTATGCGCGTGCGCGGCAACCGCGAAACTGCCGTCGCCCCCAGCGCGCGCCAGATCAACGAACGGCACGCGCCGCAAGCCCGTACCCGGCGAAAGCAACGACAGCGCTTCAAGCAGATTGGTCTTGCCCGACCCGTTCGCGCCGACGATCACCTGCGGCCGCGCGTCCGTCGAAACGCTCGCCGAAACATAACTCCGAAAATTCGTCAGCGTCAGCCGCTCGACCCATAGAGCGAGGCTCATTCCCCTCCCCCTTGCGGGGAGGGGTTAGGGGTGGGGGTAAGCTCACCAGCGCGCCCCTCGAGTACCCCGGCAATCACATCCATGACGCCATCGATGTTCGTCACCACGTCCATATTCATAAATCGAAGGACCATAAAGCCCTGGCTCTCCAGGTAGCCTTGCCGGCACCGATCGCTTTCAATCTGGTCATCGGTGGCATGTGTAGCTCCATCGACTTCGACAATCAGCCGATGGGACAGGCAGGCGAAGTCCGCAATGAAATGGTCGATTGGCACCTGCCTGCGGAACTTCCAACCAAGCGCCTTAACGATCGTAACCGATACCAAAGCTTACGCTCTGCTGCAGTAGCGTGGTTCCGAAGTTCGCGGGCGCGCACGTTCGCCAACTAAGCTTTCAACTCCGATGATCGTCACCCCACCCCTAACCCCTCCCCGCCAAGGGGAGGGAGATTCTTCGTCGATGGATCAAACCCGCATCGGCATGAGGACATAAAGCGCGCTGCCGTCGGAGCCGTCGCGCACCATCGTTGGCGAGCCGGGATCGGCCAGCAGAAACCGCGCGTCTTCGCTTTCCAGCTGATCGGCGATGTCGAGCAGGTAGCGCGCGTTAAAGCCGATCTCGAGCGGACCCGAGGTATAGCCGACGTCGATTTCTTCCGTCGCGCTGCCGCCTTCAGGATTGTTCACCGTCAGGATCAGCTTGTCCTTGCCGACGTTGAGCTTCACGGCACGACCGCGCTCGCTCGCAATCGTCGACACGCGATCGACCGCGCTCTTGAACGACGCGTTCGGGACCTTCATTTCCTTGTCGTTGTTGTGCGGAATGACACGGCCGTAATCGGGGAATGTGCCGTCGATCAGTTTCGACGTCAGCACGACAGGCCCGATCTCGAACCGCACCTTCGTTTGCGACACGCCGACTTTCACTTTCGCGCTCGTGTCTTCGAGAAGGCGCGCGAGTTCATGCACGGTCTTCCTCGGCACGATGACGCCCGGCATCCCTGCTGCACCGGCGGGCAGCGGTAGCTCCACTTGCGCCAAGCGGTGACCGTCGGTGGCGACGGCGCGCAGCGTCTTCACGCCGTCCGTCTCAGCCGGATGCAGATAGATGCCGTTGAGATAGTAGCGCGTCTCTTCCGTCGAGATCGCAAAGCGCGTCTTGTCGATGAGCCGCTTCAGGTCGCCGGCTTCCATCGTGAACTCGTGGCCGATCTCGCCGACCGCGAGATCCGGGAAGTCGTCGGCAGCGAGCGTCTGCAGGCTGAAACGCGAATGACCCGACGTGATCGTCAGGCGCTCCTTGTCGCCGTCGCGCTTCATCTCGATCTGAGCGCCATCGGGAAGCTTGCGCACGATGTCGTGCAGAACGTGCGCGGGAACGGTCAGCGTACCGGGCGTCGAAACGCTGGCGCCGACGCTCTCGCTCACCTCGCGTTCAAGGTCCGTCGCCTTGAACATCAGGACGTCGCCCGTCGCCTTCAGCATGATGTTCGACAGGATCGGTATCGTCGTGCGGCGTTCGACGACGCTCGTAACGTGGCTTAGCGCCTTCAAGAGTTCCCCACGTTCGATCTCGAGACGCATATCTATCCTCAGCATTGACTATGGAATTGCGCGTGGAATGGCGGCCTGAACACGCCGTGGCATCACGCGCGAGAAACGGTTGGCCCGAGGCGAACGGAATCGCCCGCGGAGCCGGATCAGAGCCGAAACATGGCATCTTTTCAAGCAAGATGTATTGGCTAGCCCAGAACGGGCCGCAAACGGCGCGCAATCCGGCAAATGTCAGGCCCAGCGCCTAGCCAGAACAGCCCAAAATTCGCAACGTGAGCGCGCAAAGGGCCCACACGGCAAGGCCGGCACTCCGGGGGAGGTGTGCCGGCCCTACATCGCATCAGGCCGCGAGGGGTGACGTCGCGGTCAGTGGTTGAGAAGCCGCTTCAGCTCCTCAAGCTCGTCTCCGAGGTTCGGATTCTTGCTGATTTCGCCTTCGATCTTGCGGATCGCATGCAGAACGGTCGTGTGATCGCGCCCGCCGAACCGGCGGCCGATTTCCGGCAGCGACCGCGCCGTCAGATGCTTGGCGAGGTACATGCCGATCTGGCGCGGCCAGACGACGGAACGATGACGGCGCTGCGACAGCAGATCACCCTTCGACACGCCGTAATGGCGCGAAATGATCCGCAGGATGTCCTCGATCTTGATCCGCCGCGGCTCGAGGTTCTGCACGAGATCGCGAATGACCGTCTCGGCGATGTCGAGCGTGATCGGCGTGCGCATATACTGCCACGTCGCATAAAGGCGCGTCACGGCGCCTTCGAGCTCGCGGCCGTTCTCGGTGAGCTTCGACGCGAGCAGATCGATGACATCGCGCGACAGCGAGAACGACGGGTCCGCCGCACGCTTCTCGGCAAGGCGCTTGTCGAGCACCTTGAGGCGAAGCTCGTGATCGAGTGATTGCAGCTCCGTGACGAGACCGCGCTGCAGCCGCGACCGCATGCGCTCGTTGAGACGCTCGATCTGGTTCGGCGAGCGGGCCGACGCCACGACCACCTGCTTGCCGCCATCGAGCAGCGCGTTGATGATGTGATCGAACTCCTGCTCCGTCCGTTCGCCCTGCAGGAACTCGAGATCGTCGATCAGCAGCATGTTGATGTTGCGGAAGCGTTCCTTGAAGGCCAGCGGATCGGAAGAGCGGAGCGCTTCGACGAATTGATAGCGGAAGCGTTCAGCCGTCAGATAGAGAACCTGAGCGTTCGGCGCGCGCTTCTTCACTTCCCAAGCGATGGCGTGGAGAAGATGGCTTTTGCCGAGGCCAACCTGCGAGTGGATGTAGAGCGGGTTGTAGCCGGGCGCGCCCGACAGAACCGTTTCGGCGACCTGCGTGGCACCCGCATGCGCCATGCGGTTCGAAGCGCCGACGACGAAGCTTTCAAACGTATAGCGCGGATCGAGCGGCGAGCCTTCGAGGCCGCCGGCCGACGTCCGCTGCACCGGCAGGGACGGCGCGCGCAATGCTGCAGCCGGACGCTGCGGAAGCTCGGTATTGTGTGCAGGCTGCGGCGCCGCCTGCTGAGCGTTCACCGCTTCGGCGGGACGCGGCTCACCCGGCCGCTGCGCGATTGCGCCCGGCTGGCGCCAGATCACTTCAACGCGCTCGACCGTCGCGAATTCGACGCGCGAACAGTGCAGCAGATGGTCCGAATAATGCTCCTGGATCCAGTTGCGCACGAATTTGACAGGGACCGAAACCTTCAGCATGCGGCCGTCGAAGCTTTCGAACTCGAGGCTCTTGAACCAGCTCGAATAGACCTCTTCACCGAGCTGCACCTTGAGCATGGCGCGGACCTTCTGGCCGCGGCCCTCTACAGCGGCCGTAGGTGACTGCGTGACCTGCCCACTGCCCGCGTCCTGCGACTCTGCTTTTTGTGCTGCCTGCATAGTGTGTACTCCCCGCTAATTACGCGGGACGCCTAAAAGCGTCCCCCCTCTCCATCGCCCGGCGTAAGCCCTCTGCCGTGCGATGCCGTCTATGCCGTCTCTCTAGCCTTGCACCCAATCGAGCCCGGCAAACTTCCAACCGGAAACTCGGCCCCGATGCTGGCTTGAGTCCAATGGTCCCTCAAAACCCTCCTCAACATTGCGGCAACGGCTATACCCCGCCGCTGTCATCTGCTCTGCAGCCATCCGGCTGCGGCCGCCTGAGCGGCAAATGAAGAAAATTTCGGTGCTCTTAAGGGCACCTTTGGCAGCCAGCGCTGCGTCGAGCCGTTGCGCGAAATCAGGAACGATCCGGCTGTCAGGAAACGTCTGCCATTCCATCAGCAGAACCTCCCGCTGGATCTTGGAAAGATCCGGGATACCCACAAACGCCCACTCGGCACGTGTACGAACATCCACAAGCACAGCTGTCGGATCGGCTTTGAGACGCTCCCAAGTTTCGAGAACGGGAACGTCCTCGATGCCGGAAGCTTCCAACTTATCCACTGATCCCCTCACGCCTTACGCAGTACCGATAAAGACCTACTCAAGTTTTCCCCAGGGTCGCCCTAGAGAATCCTCATCTGTTCCGTGCGAAGCGCAAGCAACGCCGAAGACAAACGCAGGTCTTTATCTATTTTGACGATGCATCACGTGGCCAAATCTACTGACCAGCGAATGCTACGCTCGCCGAACTTACCTGTGCGAACGACCGCTTTTACCCCGCTGCCATCCACTGGAAATTTACTATCGCTTAACCTTCTCCCCGACAAGCGCCCCCAACCCCGAATTTGGCCGTCCAGAGAGAAGAAAAGTTGTCCACAGGTACTGGTGACAATGTGAGTCACTTCGCAACCCCTGTGAATAAACCGCCTGACTCTCTCGGGTTTTTCTCCCTCCAATTCACAGCCGAAGCAGCGATCGTCGCACCGTCACGCAACCGTCATTTTTTTTGAAACCCGCCCTGCCGCCTCAGCGGGGCTGTCGCAGGTCTGGGCGGATGAATCCTGCGATTGGCCGGATTCCAGAGGCTTACCGGGGCAAAAAAAGAGCGGGTCCGAAAAGGAGCCCGCTCTTTACCGATGCGAATATGCAACAGGGAGGAAAATTGCCCCTGTTATTCACATGTCCTGTTAGGCGCTCATGGCCTTGACACGTGCCGTAAGCCTGGAAACCTTCCGGCTGGCCGTCCGCTTGTGCATGATGCCCTTCTGGGCGCTGCGAATGAGCGTGGGCTCGGCGGCGGCGAGAGCAGCCTTCGCCTTATCGGCGTCGCCCGACTTGATCGCCTCTTCCACAGCGCGAACTTCCGTCTTCACGCGCGAGTGGCGGCTCTTGTTAATCTCAGTCCGGCGGATCATCTGGCGCGTGGCTTTTTTCGCCGACGACGTGTTAGCCATAGGTTGTCCTTACGTTGCTACGAATACGCCCGCGCGTTAGCGATGAGCTAGGCGAGGCGGCGGGTTGAAGAAATCTCTCGTCGGCCCGGGATTGTCAGTCCAGGCACACGGTTTGCGGGGGGTATAGCTGGCCGCAAGGCATCGGTCAATGAAGCCGAGCAGCCCAAACGCCCGATTTCTGGCGAATTCCAGTGGCACCGCCCGTTAACGCTTCCCATATCGTTTGCAGGAAGCCCGATCCTCTATATGACGGAAGTTCGGCACCTTGGGGGAACACGAGAAAATGTTGACTTGGACCGGATGGCTGTTTGCCCTGCTGGCAGCAGTTATTGCGACGATCCTGGCCACGGCCGCCGGCCAGCCGATGCTGCAAATGGCAGCTGTAGCTGCCGTCGCCATCGCCATTAGCCTCTTGGCTGTCCGCGATCACCAGAAGCTGAAGGATTCCGGCGCGCCCGCAAGCGCCGTCGCCAGCTCGAGCGCCCGATACTTCGCGCTGATCTGGGCATGGGGCGCGCTCGCAATCCTGATCACCTACCTCTTCATCATCGAGCAACGCTGGCCCGAGTGGTGGCAGTTTTTCCTGGGGTTCGCCTTCGCAGCATTGGCGAGCCTCGGGTTCGGCTTCATGCTCGACCGCGATCGCGCGTCGGGCAATGACGACCTCACCCTCGTCAAATTCGGCCGCATCCTCGTCAAGGTGCAGGTGGTGGGCATGGCCGCCGGCGTCATCAGTCTCTTCATCGACGGCAAATTCCCGCGCCCCGAAACCTATGCCGACTGGGCCGGCTGCAACATCTTCTTCTTCGGCGCCCTCGCCATCGCTGCGATCAGCCTCGATGCGTTGAGGTCGCCCGCCTACGCCTGACAGCATAGACGAACCGCTGCACCGGATTTTGATTGAGATGACCTTGCGCCCACCGCTTCCATGGCTGCTGCTAACGCTCGCAGCCGCTCTCATCGCGATGTATCTGTCCGCAAGGGCCGTGTTGAAGGCTGAAGCGGCGATGGCCGCGGCGATGTTCGCGGTGATCGTCATTTCGGCCGCGATCCGCACGAACGCTCCGATATGGCGGCGCGAACCCGGGATCGCTCAACCAGCGCCGCGCGAGGCGCTGCTCGGAACGACCCGGCTTGTGATGCTCGCCTATCTCTGGTGCGCGATCGCGTTCTTCGCGATCTATCTCGGCACCAACACGCGCTGGCAGCACGGCTGGCAATATGGGACCGCCATGCTGCTCATCGCATCAGCGCACGGATACTATCTCTCACGGCTCGCCGATCCAGCCGACCCGCTGTCGAGCCCGCGAGCCGTCGACCTCATGGTGAAACTGGCGGCCTATCAGGCTTTCGCCATCGGCGGCGGCCTCGTCTGGCTTATCGCATCGGGGAAACTCGCGACCCTGAAAGGCGATTGGGCGGCGAACCAATTGTTCCTTGCAGGCGGCTTCGCCGTGATCTGCCTCAGCGCCATCATTGTCAAAACGCACAGCGTTCTGGCCGAGCGTCACGCCGCGAACTGACCTCCCGGCGCGATAGGCGAGTGTCTCAGCGCTGACAGCGCGGACAATAGAACGTTGCGCGGCCCGAATGGACGGCGCGCCGGATCTCACCGCCGCAACCCGCCGTATGGCAGGCCGACCCAGCGCGATCATAAACCCCGAACCGCTCTTGGAATTCGCCGCGACGGCCGTCGGCATGCCGGTAGTCGCGAAGCGTCGAGCCACCGGCCTCGATCGCGCGCTCGAGCACGTCGCGGATCGCCGGCACCAGCCGGATCGCCCGGTCCGTCGGAGCACCGCGCCGGTCAGCCAGGCTCCGCGCCGCCCGGTTCGGCGACAGCCCCGCTTGGAACAGCGCTTCCGACACGTAGATGTTGCCAAGCCCCGCGATGACGTGCTGGTCCATCAGGAAGGCCTTCAAGTTCACCTTCCGGCTCATCGCCTTCGCGGCGAGATAATCAGCCGTCAGCTCTTCGCCTAAGGGCTCCGCGCCGAGCTCGCGAAAAAGCGGATGCTGCAAGCGCTCCGCCCGCGCCATCATCACCATGAAGCCGAACCGGCGCGGATCGTTGTAGACGACGCGCGTGCCCCCCGAGAGATGGAAAACAACGTGATCGTGCGTCGGGTCCGGCCCCACGCCGTAGGCGTAATGCCCCGGCGTATCGGCTTGACCCTCGTGCATGATCGTGAAGCGCCCGGTCATGCCGAGATGCATCACGAGGTCTTCCCCGCCCGATAGCGACGCGATCAGGTACTTCGCGCGCCTCTCGAGCCCGACGACCGACTGCCCAGCAACGCGCTTGGCGAAATTATCAGGGAAGGGAAACCGCAAATCCGGACGCCGCGCTTCGAGCGAGGCCACCCGCTTGCCGACGAGCACGGGCGCGAGGCCCCGTCGAACGGTTTCGACCTCCGGAAGTTCGGGCATGACGCAAAATACCTGGCATTGAGGATGAGACGAGCCGACGATAGCGCGCTGGCGCGCGAACGGCTATGCTGCGGATATGGATCAGAATTCCCAAACTGCAAGTCAGCAAAATGCCCATGGCGCGGGCGCCAGCCCCAGTGCGAGTACGGGCTCAAGCACGGGCGGCAACACCGCCTCCTTCGGCTTCCGCGCCGTCCCCGAGACCGAGCGCCAGGGCCTAGTCAACAAGGTGTTTGCCTCGGTCGCCGGCCGCTATGACCTCATGAACGACCTGATGTCAGGTGGCCTGCACCGGTTGTGGAAGCGCGAACTCATCACGCTGCTGAACCCGCCGCGCGGCGCCACACCGTTCAAGCTGCTCGACGTGGCGGGCGGCACCGGCGACATCGCCATGCGCTACGCCAAGGACAGCGGCCCGAACGCCACCGCCGTCATCTGCGACATCTCTCCTGAGATGCTCGAGGTCGGCCGCCGCCGCATCGCCGATGCGGGCCTCGAAAGCCGCATCCAGTGCATCGAAGGCAACGCCGAGGAATTGCCCTTCGCGAACAACAGCTTCGACGCCTACACGATCGCCTTCGGCATTCGCAACGTGACCCACATCGATCGCGCGCTCGCCGAAGCCTACCGCGTGCTGAAGCCCGGCGGCCGCTTCCTTTGCCTGGAATTCTCCGAATGCCGGGTCCCGGTTCTTGACCGGCTCTACGATTTTCACTCCTTCGAGGTGATCCCGCGACTTGGCCAGCTGGCCGCCGGAGACGCGGACTCCTACCGCTATCTCGCGGAAAGCATTCGCCGCTTCCCGCCCCAGGAGAAGTTCGCCGGCCTCGTGCGGAACGCCGGGTTCTCCCGCGTCACTCACCGGGATCTGACCGGCGGCATCGCCGCCATCCACGGCGGCTGGAAGATCTGAGCCGGGGGGCAAACAGTGTTCTGACGATCGCGTCATAACTTAACCCGATTGACGCGGAGCGCGACCGTTCATAGCTTTCCCATCGGGAAGGGAAGAAATCGATTCTTCCCTTGGAGGAGAGGTGGGACTCATGAAGACGATGACACTTGCCTGTGCGCTGGCGGCCGCTGCTATTTCCCTGGGCGCCGGTGCTGCGAATGCCGGTTGCGTGACGAAGGGTGCGGTCGCCACATCGGGGTCGGCCGATTCCGCCAAGTGGTTCGCGATGGAGACGATGGTGCAGCAGGTCAGCTGGGGCCTGTGGCCGGGCTTTCTCGCCAATGGGCAAGTCGCTGGCTACAAGGTCACCAACAAGGTGTCCAAGTGCAAGCCCGATGGCGGCATGGTCACCTGCCACAGCCGCGCGACCTTCTGCACGAAATAAGCTCGCTGAAATTATTGGGACTACCCCCGAGCGCCCGTGTCTCTCACGCGGGCGCTTTTCGTTTGCGAGCATCAGAACACCTCAATGTTGTATGCAGCACCTCATCGCCGCGCTTCTCCATGGCGCAGGATCTTTAACCGTCTTTACCCGATACATGGGGTTTGCTTGACCTCGCCCTGCGGCGGGGCAATGTGATCTCGCCAGCTCGCCCAAGACATCAACAGGACCTCGATACCCAAGTCATGCCCGGAGCGATTGTTAACACGCTAAGACTCGCGCGCGCCGGTTTCGTGCTTGCACAATATGGGGTCCGCTTCGTGCCGAGAGGCGTGCCGGTTCCGCTGCCGCTCAAGATCGCGCGCGCCGCGACGCTGCCCGTCGAATTCATATCGCGCCCATTTCAGAAGCGCGTGCCACGCTCCATCCGCGTCGCGACGGCGCTCAGCAAACTGGGACCGAGCTACGTCAAGCTCGGCCAGTTCCTAGCAACACGTGCCGACGTCATCGGCCCCGACCTGTCCGCCGATCTGCGCCACCTTCAAGACAAGGCCGAACCCTTTTCCATGGAGGAAGCGCGCGAGGCCGTAGAGCGCGCGCTCGGCGGCAAGCTCGAAGATCACTTCGTCGAATTCGGCCCGCCCGTCGCGGCAGCATCCATCGCGCAAGTGCACAAGGCCTACGTGCTCGAAGGGGGCGTGCGCAAAGCCGTTGCCGTCAAGATCCTGCGGCCGAACATTGAGAAGCGTTTCAACCGTGACCTCGACAGCTACTATTTCGCCGCGCAGATGATCGAGCGCTTCTATCCGCCATCTCGGCGCCTGAAGCCCATCGCCGTCGTCGATAACCTCAAGCACACGACCGCACTCGAAATGGACCTCCGCCTCGAAGCGGCCGCCATTTCCGAGATGGCCTCCAACACCACCGCCGACGAAGGCTTCCGCGTTCCGGCAATCGATTGGAAGCGCACGGCCAAGCGCGTACTGACGATCGAATGGATCGACGGCACGCCGATCTCACAGCGCCAGAAGCTGGAAGAGAAAGGCTTCGACACCGCTGCGCTCGGCGCGACCGTGCTGCGATCGTTCCTTCGCCACGCCATGCGCGACGGCTTCTTCCACGCCGACATGCATCAGGGCAATCTGTTCGTCGACGAGCAAGGCAAGGTCGTCGCCGTCGATTTCGGTATCATGGGCCGCCTCGGTCTTCCCGAACGCCGCTTCCTCGCCGAGATCCTGCACAGCCTCATCACGCGCGATTACTATCGCGCCGCCGCCATCCACTTCGAGGCGGGCTACGTGCCGCCCCATCACACGGTGGAGGAATTTGCCCAGGCGATGCGCGCCATCGGCGAGCCCATCCAAGGTCGCACGGCAGAAGAAATCTCCATGGCCGATCTCCTCGGCCAGCTCTTCGCCTACACCGAAGTCTTCGACATGGAGACGCGGCCCGAGCTCATCCTGCTGCAGAAGAGCATGGTGATCGTCGAAGGCGTCGCGCGCGATCTAGATCCTTCGCTCAACGTCTGGGTTGCAGCCGAGCCCGTCGCCAAGGAATGGGTGGACGCAAACCTGTCGGCCCTCGGCCGCCTTCGCGAGGCCGGCCGCGGCGCCGGGGAAATCGGCGAAGTCCTGCTGAAAGCGCCGGAACTCATCCAGGCCATGGCGCAAGCCGTCACCGGTTTTGCCGGCATGGCGCGTTCGGGCCTGCATCTCGACGACGAGACGACGGAAAACATCGCATCCCGCAAGCGCAGCGGCGTCGGTAACGCCGCTCTCTGGGTGGGCGCGCTGAGCCTCGCGGTCATCGCCCTCAAAATGTTGGGCGCCTTCTGATCGCGCTCCTCGTCACCGCTTCGCCTTCCGCGGCCCGACGAGATGCGTGCCATGCGCAATCGCGGCTGTCGCCCGCATGGCCGCAGCGATATAGACGACTTCGGCAATCTCGGCCTCGGTGACACCGGCGTTCTCCGCGTTCGTGCGGTGGACTTCGAGGCTGTACGGGCACTGCGTTGCGAGCGCCACGCCGAGCGCAATCAATTCCTTGTAGCGGCGCGGAATGACGCCCGGCGCCATCGCCGCCCGGTCGAAATTCTCGAATGCGGCCATCGTCGTCGCTGAGAGATTACGAAGGTGCGGTAGATTGGATAGATTAGCGATATCATACATTTTAGGAGCCCTCCCGATCATCGTCACGTAAGCTGGCGATTTGTGAGCGAGCCTCGTGACATTTTGCATCGAAGGTCAAGCTACCAAAGGCGAACCCTGAAACCGAGGAGACAAGCATGTCGGACGCTCGCCCGCCCCTGCCGCCATTCACACGCGAAACCGCGATCCAGAAAGTTCGCGCCGCCGAAGATGGGTGGAATTCGCGCGATCCGAAAAAGGTGTCGCTCGCCTACACGGAGGATAGCCGCTGGCGCAATCGCGCCGAGTTTCCCGTCGGCCGCGCTGAGATCGTCGAATTCCTGACGCGCAAATGGAACCGCGAACTCGACTATCGCCTCATCAAAGAACTCTGGGCATTTACCGACAATCGCATCGCGGTCCGCTTCGCCTACGAGTTCCGCGACGACAGCGGCCAATGGTATCGCTCATACGGCAATGAGAATTGGGAGTTCGATGCGAACGGCCTGATGCGCTTTCGCTATGCCAGCATCAACGACCTGCGCATCTCCGAAAGCGAGCGAAAGTATCACTGGCCGCTGGGGCCACGCCCTGCCGATCATCCGGGCCTTTCCGACCTCGGCCTCTGAAACAAAAAACGGCGCCGCGAAGGGCGCCGTTTCTTTTATCTGATGCTTTCTGATTTCTAGGCTCGTACCGCCGCCCGGCTTGCCGGCGCGCGCTGCGCGTAGCTCAGAAGGAAGATCGTGCCGGCAGTAATGCCGTATGCGATCAGCTGCATGCCCGTCGGCTTTTCGATGTAGCCGATCAGAATGTGCAGGACCTGCCCGATCCAGCTCTTTTCAGACAGCAGCCACGAGGAATTCCAGAGCGGTGTATCGAGAACGTTGATGAGACCGGCTTGCGAAAGCTGCCCCATCGCCTGCGCCGCAAGACCGGCCGCCAGCAGCGTAATCAACACGCCGGTGATCGAGAACATCTGCTTCACCGGAAGCGAGGCAAGACCGAAGTAGAGCACCAACGACACGACAGCGCCGAGCGCCAATCCAGCAGCCGATCCGAGAATGAGCGAACCCGCCGTCTCCTGACCGCCCATGACAATGCCCGTCATGAACAGCACGACCTCGCTTCCCTCGCGCACAACCGCAGCCGCGACCGCAGCGCCAAGGGCGAAGAGGGATTGCCGGCCCGCGCTGACGTCGGTTCCGAGTTGCCTCAGCTGCTGCGTCATCTCACGCGCATGCTGAGCCATCCAGACGACATGCCAGGCGAGCATCACGACGGCAAAGAGCAGAACGGCGGCGACGAAAATCTCCTGCCCGCGCCCGTCGAACGCGTTGGAAATACCTGCCGCAAAGAATGCGACGATGGCCGAGCCCGTGATACCGGTGAGGACGCCGAGCGACACGGCTCCGGTACGTCCGGGAACGCCACGCGAAGCGGCAAGCACGACGCCAATGATGAGACCGGCTTCGAGAACTTCACGGAAAACGATGATAAGAGCGGCGAGCATTTCTGATTTACTCCGCTACGATGTGGCCTAGTGCGGTATCCATGTTGAATTCGCCGAAGAACATGTAGGTACCGGGTTTCAGTGGCTTCAGCCTGACGATGGCGGTGGTGTTACCGGGAATGATTTTCTCAAATCCCAGGTCGTCACTTTCGAACTCTTCCGGCGTGGGATCGAGATTCTTTACCGTGATCTTGATCGGCTTGCCGACGGGCAGCTTCAGCGCCTCCGGCTCGAACATGTGATTTTTGATGGAGATCTCGACCTCATGCTCCTCGGAGGCCTGCACAGTCGCGGTGCCGATACCTGCGCCACTGAGCGCGAGTAAAGCGGCAGCCGATGCGGAAAGAAGGGTCCGGAAACGCGCGGCATTGCGCGAGTAAAAAGGCGGGGTCAATGACATCTCCCAATAGGTCAGGATTCAAGGTCCCGAGATCAGGCTACGGCGCCACCTGACCCATGTTGCCAATATGAGTCAAGAATATTCGGGGTCTCAAGTCCCTTACAAATCTGACAAATCCGTGAGGCGGACACGAGCTTTGAAGCATCTTTTCCGGCTGCCATTTTTTGGCCAGGAGGATCAGGTGCATATGCAGCTGCGGGAACAATTTGGCAGTGAGGATCAAGCCAATGTACGCCCGCGTTCCCCATTCGTCCGCACCGCTCGACGATGACGATTACAGCGACATGTTTCGGGATCGCGACGAACCGGAAGCCTTCTTCCCGGGCGAGCCGATCACCGAGCCTCCGACGAGACGAGGCAACCCCGTCCGCGCGACATATCTATTTTTATTCATAACGATCGCCGCCGGCGCCTGCGCCTTCAATTTCCGCACCGAAGTCGAGCAATGGACCGCGAAAATCGCAGAGGTCGCCTCGCAGCTCGATCTCAGAAACGAATCCGCGCTGCCCGAGTCAGAGTCTGAGGAAGCCGTTCGCCCGGCCGAAAATACGCTTGCACTTGCGCCACCACCACCCGCCGTGGCCGATAACTCAGAGCCGCTTCCTGAGGTCGTCGTAACAGACGCACCGGGCGCCGATTCCAGATCCGCATCCTCAGACAAAAAGCCAGGCTCCGCTGATGCATATTCAGCTCCGCATGCCGCGCTGAACGATCCCTACGCCAAGCGTGCGGAAGCGGTCGGACTTCATCCCGATCTCTCGCGCGTGCTGCTGTCACGATTGACGGCTGCGGATTATCGCAACGCCGCCTTCGCAATCGACAAAGCTCTGAAGACTGTGCCCGACGATAAAGAGTTCGAATGGCCGGTTTCGAAAAAGAACAGCAGCGCCATTTTCAACGTTCATTTCGTGGCGGGCGGCGGGCGCGATTGCCGGCGCTATGTTGTGACGGTCACCAAGGATCGCTGGTCGACAACTGCGCTACCGATGGAGCGCTGCGGCATCAAACTCGCCTCACGCGAAGGTGCGAAAAAACCTTCGATCGAGTGAAAAAAAGCAGGCCTTTGGGATGATCTTCAAGGACCCTGCAGCCCGAACGCGACGCGCATCTTTCTGCCGAACTTCGTGCCCTTCGACCGCTCACCGGCTTTCCCGCGCTGAGGGCCGCCGTACTGTGAATAGACGAAATCCCGCACCTCATTCACGCGGTCGTACTGGTGCACGACGGCCGGAACGGCGCCTTGCGCCGTGACAAGCAGCCCATCCATCACCGAGATGAAATTGCTGTTGGGACCCGATAACGTCGCAACCTCGCCGTCGTAGGGCAACACGACAGACGACGAGACAAGGTTCAAGCGCACGGCGACGTTCGTCGTGGCTTGGTCGACGCCGGACCGCATGTGATGCTGGCGTCCGACCATCTGTCCGAGAAGAAGTTTTTGCCAGCAGTACACGATAGCGTCCTGATGCCGGGCGAGCACCGTGCCGCTGCAAATGACTTCGTGGTTGGAAATGCGTTGGAACACGTCCGCCCCGAACGTTCGGCGGATCGCGTTCCCATTCCAGCCCGCCGCGGAAAGCGAAAAGCCGTGGCTTTCTTCAACGAAGATCAGTGGCACGTCCGGCAGAGCCGCGAAAACATCGCGCTGAAAAACGACGTCGCGCGTATCCGCCAGGAACACCCGATCGACTTGGCCAGCGAGGCCCTGCAGCACGGCGATATAATCAGCCACCCGCGCGAAGTTCATGTGTGGACGCCCAGGACCAGACGATCCCGGATCAGAGATGCAATCGACGCCTTCGGCCTCGAGCGCTTTCGCGAGATCAGGATCATCGCCGATCACGAGAAGGATACGGCAGTCATGAAATTTGCGAGCCGAACGAACGAACGGCCGTAGATCGGCGGCACTGTAGTTGCGACCGATGCCGAGAATGAGATTCCGGCCTGTCCCGTGCCTCAGCGTGATTGAGGGGCGCGGCCGCACCAGCTCGCGCCGCAACCAACGCGCATAAAGTTTCGACCAGACATATTCCAGCATGCGTGGCGCCCCCGAAGGCGGCGAGCTCGCACCAACGGTTGGGCGCATCGGCTCGACGTTAACACCGTTCGCTACAACGGTAAGGCGCCTGAATAAAGGAAAAATTCCCGACTAAAGGGACCAAACGCAAAAACGCGCCGCTGGCACAAGGCACAGCGGCGCGTTTTGGAATTGGATCGATAGAGGTGATTGACTTCTTTGATTGCGCATCACGACTCCCGTTCCGGGAGCCGGCCGCGATGCGCGGTAGAATTCA
>NZ_DASRYS010000004.1:0-2173 GCF_035687085.1 Hyphomicrobium sp.
GGCTACGTCTGCGCTATCCGCGCCGCGCAGCTCGGCATGAAGGTGGCGGTGGTCGAAAAGAGATCGACATTCGGCGGGACCTGTCTGAACGTCGGCTGCATTCCCTCAAAAGCGCTGCTTCACGCCTCGCATGCGTTTGACGAGGCAAAGCACGGCTTTGCGGCCATGGGCATCGCCGACGATCCCAAGCTCGACCTGGAGAAGATGCAGGCCTTCAAACGCGAAGGCGTCAAAGGCAACGTCGATGGCGTCGCCTATCTATTGAAGAAGAACAAGGTCGACACGGTCTTCGGCACCGGCCGCATCGTCCGCTCCGGTCAGGTTGCGGTGACGTCGCCGAGCGGCGAAACGCAGACGCTCGATACGAAGTGGATCATCATCGCCACGGGCTCCGACGTGACGCGCCTTCCCGGCATCGAGATTGACGAGAAGCGCGTCGTCTCATCGACCGGCGCGCTCGACTTCACGACCGTTCCCAAAAAACTGATCGTCGTCGGCGCCGGCGTCATCGGGCTGGAACTCGGATCGGTGTGGCGGCGGCTCGGCTCGGAAGTCCTCGTCGTCGAATATCTGAACCGCATCCTCCCCGGCATGGATGCCGAGACCAGTCGTTCGTTCCAGCGCATTCTCGAAAAGCAGGGCTTGGCCTTCCGCCTGTCGAGTAAGGTCTCAGCCGTCGAAACGACCGAGACGGGCGTGAAGGCCACGGTGGAACCAGCGGAAGGTGGCGGCGCAGAAACCATCGAAGCCGATGCCGTTCTCGTCGCCGTTGGCCGCGTGCCCTACACGGAAGGCTTGGGTCTCGCCGAAGCCGGCATCGCGCTCGACCCGAAAAAGCGCGTTCTCGTTGACGGGCATTATCAAACGAACGTCACGGGCATCTTCGCCATTGGCGACGTGATTGCCGGCCCCATGCTTGCGCATAAGGCGGAGGACGAAGGCATCGCGGTGGCGGAGATCATCGCCGGTCAGGCGGGCCACGTGAACTACGACGTCATTCCGAACGTCATCTACACGAGCCCCGAAGTCGCAAGCGTCGGCAAGACCGAAGAAGAGCTGAAGGCGGCAAGCATCGCCTACACGGTCGGCAAGTTCCCCTTCACGGCGAACGGCCGCGCCAAAGCCATTCGGCAGACAGACGGCTTCGTCAAAATCCTCGCCGACGCCAAGACGGATCGCGTGCTCGGCGTGCACATCATCGGCGCCAATGCGGGCGAGCTGATCGCGGAAGCTTGCGTGCTGATGGAATTCTCAGGGTCGGCGGAGGACCTGGCTCGTACCTGCCACGCGCACCCGACCTTTGCGGAAGCTGTGAAGGAAGCTGCAATGGCCGTCGCCAAGCGCGCGATCCACTTCTGACGCGCTACTCTACCGGCGTGACCGTGTAGCCCGACTCACGAAGCAGGGTGACGAGCCCTGTCGGCCCCGGAAGATGCAGCGCACCGATCGCGATGAACGCGTTGCCCCGCTCCAACAGCGGCAGCGCCGCATCGCGCATCTTGGCGTTTCGGTCGATCAGCAAGGCCTTCTTGAAACCATCGAACGTCGAAGGAGGCGCACCGCTCTCGACGGCGAGCGCCAGCTGAAACGGCAGCGCCGCGCCGATCTGGCGCTTTGAATACATCTGCACCATCGTTTCCATCATGTCGTCGGCGCGGTCGATGTAGTCGAGCTCCACTTTCAAAATCGCAAGCTGCTGATCGTCGGAGAGGGACGCGAGCGCCACGATCTGGCTGTCGATCGTCTCGAGCCCCGTAACGGTAATCCCGTTCTTTTTTGCTTCGGCAGCAACCTGAAGATCGAGCACCGTTTTGCCGGCAGCGATCTGCTTGCGCTCGCAGTCGGAGGTAGAAAGCAGCATGCTGACGAGCCAGGGCTTCATGACCCCGGCAAACTCCGCCGGCATCCCCGACCTCTTTAGGATCTCTTCGACCCTGTAGTAGTCGTCGTTGGAGAGAGCCCTCTTCAGCGACTTGCCATCCGTATAGACTGTCAGCTTTGCCGCCTTCGCCATCGCGGCCGCCACGGCCTCAGGAGAAAGATCGGCAACTTCCAGCGCCACGGATTTCGATTGCGCGATCGCAGCCTTCGCGGCGGGGCTCAGCTGCGAGATGCGCGGATCGCTGAGGTGCATCGTCCCGAATAGGTAGGATCGCCCGGAGCCCGGCTTTTC
>NZ_DASRYS010000005.1:0-356966 GCF_035687085.1 Hyphomicrobium sp.
CTTGCGCGGCGCGAAAAGCGAAGCTACAAGCCCACTTCGCCGTTTGGCGCCACGGCTTCCGGAGAGGTGGCAGAGTGGTCGATCGCGCCGCACTCGAAATGCGGAGTACTCGCAAGGGTACCGGGGGTTCGAATCCCTCCCTCTCCGCCAGCACCTCGTGATAGCCGACTGATTCACTCGGCTCGATATTGCTGCTTCCCGATCATGTGATCTGTTTCAGAAGCTCAGCTTTCTTTATGCTGAATTCTTCGTTGCTTATTATGCCGCGGTCCCGCAGCCCGCCAAGCCGTTCAAGGACTTCCAATGGATCGGCTTTTGATTGCTGCGCGAATTGTTGTGATTTTGCTGTGCTGGCCCTTTGTCTCGTCTCCCTAATAATCTTTTCCGCTACGGGGGCATCGGCGCGCACCATACTTCTGAACCGCTCCTTCGCACCGCGAATATTCAGCGTGATCTCACCGAGCAGCACGCCCTTGGTTGCCTCAACGCTCGATATGTCTTCCAATGCGAACGAATCCACGCTGCTCTTGATCAATCCCCGCGCCCACGTGAGCACGCGTTGATCGGTGATGATAAGATAGTCGTGAAAGGACCAGCCTCCCTTGCGCGCTGCGCCGAGCCCATAATCTTCACGGGTCAGAGCTTCACCGTGAAACACAGCGAGAACTTTTTCACCCGCATTGAGCATCGGAGGCACGCCATTCAAAATGTGCCTTCGGACCACGTTGGCGCCAAACAGCGTTGCTTCAAAAATATCTCCCGTCGTTTCCGTTTTCGACACAGCGCCCCTCCAAGCATCGCCGCCTTCAGAACGAGAACGCGCGTGAGGCTTTCCCGTTGTAGGCAGCTCCTAAATGGATTGATAACGGACTTGCGGTGGCGGGCATAGCGTACCGTGCACAAACGGTCCTGCTTGCCACCATCGCGATGGTTTGGCTGGCAGGCTCACGGGGAATCGTGCTTGAGAAGCCTGCTTCGCATTAAAGCCCCATGTCGGATTCAGCAGATGGCGAATTGCAACGTCGCTTTTCAGACGGATTGTCGCCGGAGCAACTGCGCGATTTCGGCTTGCATCGGTGCATTGATCGGCATCCCGTTGTGCGGGGTGTCGTCTGCATTCATTGACTTCGCCGAACGGAATGCTCACTATCCACGTATGGTCACCCGCGTCGTACATCACCTGAAATTGCCCCGCGCGAGTCGTGAATCCTCAGGCGTCTCGCCCGGCTGGGTGCGTGCGCGCTGATCCCAAGCCGGGAGCCTCTTTCATATCCTAACTTCTATCCTGGGCGGGTCTCACCGCCGGACCGCGCGCACCAGAAGATGCGGAGCGGCAGAGCAATTTCGAGGTTTGTCATGCTACACCATCAACCCCACGACGGCGCGCTTCCGCGAATCATAGTCAGCAAAATCGAGGAGCTGCGCCTGAGCAAGCTTGCGACGGCCGCCAAACTGACCGGCCGCGCAGCAAGTGCCGCCAAGGTGTTGTTGGCAGAAATGGACCGCGCACTCCTCGTGGAGGATGCCGAGGTTCCGGCCGACGTCGTCCGCATGTATTCGGATGTCGAGTTCGAACTCGACGGCCGCAGGCGCCATGGCCGGTTGGTGTATCCACATGAGGCGGACATCAGTCGCGGTCTCATTTCCATTTTGACGCCGATTGGCGCCGCGCTCATTGGGCTCGCACCAGGTCAGACCATCGCGGTGGACGGAGCTGATGGAAGGAGGCGCGAGATACGGGTTCTCTCGGTCGCTTGGCATGCTGGTACGGATGGGACGGCGACTGATCTTTGATGCGAGAAGCTCAGCTGTCGCGATGTTTTGGCATGCGGGGGCTTACGCAATGCTAAGCCCGCCGCTTTTCGGCGGCGGGCAAAGAGCTATCCCTAGTCAAGCAACCGCATGTCATCTCGAACATTTCGCTCGGTGCAGCCCCACGAGAGTCTACGTTCGCCTGAGGATGAATTTACTTCTTGCGAGGATCGTCAGCCGGGTTGACGTAGATCAGGTCGAAAGGCGCGTTGACCGTGACTTGAAAGGTCGCGCCTTCGTCGCCTGTCCAGCAGTAGTGAGGATGCATGGGCGGCACGAGGAACGTGCTACCCGCCTGTAGGAGTTTGCCTGTCTTCTCGACAGTCTTGCCGCCACCGAGGCCCATTGAGCCTTTCAGCATGACGACCGTTTCGAGGCTGGGATGCATGTGAGCCGGTACCGTGTAATTCGGCGGTAGTTTGACTTGAATGATGAAGAGTCCCGGCTTGGAGGCGTCGCCCAAAAGCACCGCAGTCTTGGCTCCGGGCGGGAATGCGGGGTTGTCCTTGAAATCGATCTCATCGGCGTGGAAGATTGCATTGTCTGCGTGGCCACTCTCTTCCGCGAAGGCAGGACACGCCAGAGCGACCATCGCGGCTGCGACTAGACCAAATCTCATTTTGGACTCCTTAGCTGTTGGTTGGGTTGTTGAGTGTCTCCGGCGCACAGCTTCGAAGCCTCATGTCGCGCGCCGTCGGATGTTCATGGTGTCGACGGCTGCTCGAGGCAGCGCTCTCTCGCCGTACCGGAAAGATCGGCGAGCTGTCCGGAGTGGCTTGGGCGCACGAGATAAAGCGCAAAGAAGACAACCGTGGCTGCCATCGGTGGCACCACGGATGCGAAGACGATGACATCCCACCATGACGGCAGGAATTGCCGAAGTCTTCCCGATGGCTGGCCTGCCTTACGCGATCCAAGTTTGCGCATTCCCCCTCCTGGTACCGCCATTCGTAGGAAACCGCTGGAGCAGCCGCCAGAGCGTTTTGCCCCAAGATGCTTGGGCAAATTTCACGAGGATGGGTCGCGTCCCTTCGCCCCCGCTGCCGGCCTCTAGCTTCTGGGAAAAGATCTTGGGTGATGAGAGGAGCGTGAGCGCGCGTTGGCCTTGCTCTTTGCGCACAACGCAGGCTTTGCCTGTCATCGATGATGCGGGCCAGTTGCTCGGCACTGTCCGATCGCGAGAGCTGACGACTGACTGCTGTTGATGCGAGACGCTCGGCTGTCGCGATGTTTTGGCATGCCAGGGCTCGCGGTGAATCGTGCTTAAAGAGGCGCCATCGCACTATCGAAATCGCAATAGCAGTCCTCGCATTGGCAAAGCATGCACGATCGTAAAGTTCCGCGCCCGTCTCTTTTCCGGCCAATCCTCGCAGGGGCCACGCTACGTGAGCGCATTATCGCCTGCATCGGAGCGTTGATCGGCATCGCATTATGCGGGGCATCATCTGCGCTGATTACCGGTGGCGACTGGCACGTGCCGCTGCTTGTCGCGCCTATTGGAGCGTCGGCGGTGCTGCTCTTTGCGGTGCCCGCGAGTCCGTTGGCGCAGCCTTGGTCCATCATCGGCGGGAACACGCTTTCCGCGATGGTTGGCTTGCTTGTCGCGGCGGTTATTCCGAACCCTGTCGTGGCTGCGGGTGTCGCTGTCGCGCTCGCGATTGCCGTCATGTCTTTGACGCGCTCGCTGCATCCGCCCGGCGGAGCCGCGGCGCTAACGGCCGCCTTCGGCGGCTCAACGGTTGCAGCATGGGGATGGCTGTTTCCGCTCGTGCCCGTCGCGTTGAACTCGTGCATCCTGGTGATGCTCGGGGTGCTTTTTCACCGTCTTGCGAAGCGAAATTATCCGCACAAGGTGTTGGCGCCTGCTGCCAATACGCATGGAACGGCCGACAAGCCGGCGCCGATTCGCGTCGGGTTTCAAGACGAAGACATCGATGCGGCTTTGTCATCGCTGCAGGAGAGCTTCGACATCGACCGCAAGGATCTCGGGCGCATTCTGCGAGAGATCGAGCTTCGGACGATCATGCGCGCGCATTCCGAACTCACATGCGCCGATATCATGTCGCGCGATGTGATTGCCGTTCGGCCCGACGAAACGCGTGAGCGCGCGCGGGCACTGCTCTTTGCGCACAATGTCCGTCTCTTGCCGGTCGTCGACGATGCCGGCCGCCTGCTCGGCACCGTCGGATTGCGCGAGCTTACCGCCTCTGGCTCCGATCTCAGCGGCGCCATTTCACCCGCGAAGACGGCATCGTCTGCAGCGCCTGCCTATTCTCTTCTGCCGCTGCTGACCGATGGAAAGACGCACGCTGTGATCGTGACGGATGAGGCCCGAAAGGTGGTGGGGCTAATTTCGCAGACGGATCTCTTGAGCGCGATGGGCAGGCTCGCTTTCACGCGCGAGCAAGCGACGCAGCCTGCGTAGGTGAACTGAGCCGTCGGCCCCCCTGCGTTAGCGACGGCTTGAAAGAGCAAACTTGTTGGTGCGTTTCAAATCCGCGACGCTCCTGGCCAGACACGCGGGCTACGCTGTGTCTCCAGCCGATAATCGGAATAGGCGCGGGTGATGATTTCCCGGCCGAGGCGTTCGGCTTGTTCTATCGGGCGCGATGGGTCTTCACTCACTTCCGCACGAGTGTTTCCGACCCCGCGCACGACTCCTACAAGGTCGGAATGCGTGTAGCGCGCATACTCCTGGACCTGATGGACGATGCCGAGCGCCGCGCCCGGATAGGTTTCCTCCGACGCCAGCACGAGTCCGAGCCGCTTGCCCGGCATGGCATTGAGAACGTCCTTCGAGCGAGGATAGGACGCCACGTAGTAGCAGAAGCTCCGGTCGAAGAACGCCTTGGCCTGGGCAGACAAACCATACCAGTAGATCGGCGAGCAAAAGACAACGGCGCGCGCGGTCAGGAAATCCTCGAAGAACAGCGAGCGGTATCGATCAGAGATCGTGCATTCGCCGTTCGCATCGCGGCAGTTCCGGCAGTCGCGCAAGAACTCCGAGATATGATCGTCGATAAAGCGCAGCGCGACCTCATTGCCTACCGACTCGGCCCCGCGCTGCACCGCCTCGGCCAAAGTCGCGGTGTTTCCATTGCGGCGTGGGCTTCCTACCAGGACAAGGAGCTTTTCGGGCATATCGACGGTTCCTTTCAAGTGCCGGGGCATGAGGATGCTGCCGCGCCCCGTTGATCGCCCGAACCTGTCGCGATACTTTCAGTCCATCAACTACCTACTATTTCTTCAGGTACTTACCTTTCGGTGAGGGTTGAAAGTGACGACGCGCAACCAACCCTACAATGACGGCCTTGGGCCGGTGTTCGAGATCATCGGCGGCAAATGGAAGGGCGTTATCCTATGGGAGTTGAGTGACGGCCACGTGCGCTTCGGCGCGCTGCAGCGGCGGATTGCCGGGATCAGCGAGAAGATGCTGATCCAGCAGTTGCGGGAAATGGAAGCGGATGGCCTCGTTCATCGCGAGGTGTTCCATCAGGTGCCGCCACGCGTCGAATACTCAGTGACGCCACTGGGGGCGTCGCTCAACGCTCCACTCTGCGAGTGGGGAAAGAAGAATCTCGATCGCACTGTCAAAAAGGGGTGAGTTCTAGCTCAAGGGCACCTGCTGCCGTGCCTTCGCGAGGACAGCGAGCATCTGAATTCAATAGTTATCGGCTGTAACAAGAGCGGCCGGTGGGCTGGCCGCTCTCGTGATTGTTGGCTACTTCTCAGGTGTGCGGTCTGACGTACCCTCGGGGGTTTTCCCGCGCTCCGTTCCCGGCGCCCCGGCCGAGGTAGAACCCGGAACGCGCTCTGGAGCTGCTTCACCCGGCGTGCGGTCGGACGTTTTGCCTGACGCGCCGCCCGATGCGCCGCTAGCCGACGTGTTGGTGACGAGGCCCATCTTACAGGCGCTCATCCATTCCGTTTGATCGATCGTCCCGTCGCCATCGGGGTTGGCCTTTTTGAAATCACTGACATAACCTTGGACCTGACTCTCGGTCAGTCCTTTCGCATTGCTCGGATTGGCCTGCTGCCAGAGATTGGTGCATTCGCTTTGACTCATCTTCATGCCCGAACTCGACGGCGCATTTTCCGCCGCCATACCAAGACCGGCGAAACCAACGGCTGAACAAAATGCCAGTGCCGCCGCTGTTACATGCTGACTGGTTTTCATTGTCCTGTTCTCCAGTTTCGGCTCTTGGAGCCATCATCGATGCGCATGATCGCGCTGTGCCGGTGCAACTGGTCTGAAGGCCGCGATGTTCCTTTTGAACTAAGTTTCGCGGGATGCTGGGGCGCAGTAATCGGTAGGCTGTGCAGCCGTGCGTGAGCGAACAAAGTGTTGCGTTGCGGGAGCTTGCGGCCTGATTGCGGCTCGCTCATTCCTGCGGCCCTACCAATTGAGCGATTTCGCGGTGCCGATGCACCCGATATTGCCCGCGGCGTCACCGGCGCATTCGCCGGGCAATGATTCTTTCAATGCCCTGCAGCGATATAAGCCGGTGCAGCAGAAGTGCCACAACAGGGCGGTGATCTGCTCAGGCGATGGCTACCCAAGTGCTCGCAGAACGAACAATATTTTTGCAGCGTGTCGCGGGGCGATAGCGGATCAATTGATGATTTCTATAAGCCCACGCCAGTAAATAACTGAAATCCAAGGGAAACTCATCTTCGCGGCTTATTGCCAGCCTCGTGACGATTATTTGTGCGCTCAGTGTCGAAATTTTTGGCAGCTAAGTCCTTGGTTTTGTTTTGTAATTCCGATTGTTCTGTCTAGAGTTTGAATTGCTGCAAGTGCTCACAATGGCGGGGACAAATCGTTTGTGGCTCGCACTTGATCGCTCATTCAATTCCTGGGGGAAGTTCCGTATGAAAGGTGTTCAGAAAGGGTTGGCTGTTGCTGGCTCCGTATTGGTTCTGCTGAGCGGCTCGGCTGCTTACGCCGGACAGAAATTTCAGCTCTGGGATGAGGATTCCTGGATCAGCATCGGCGCTGGTCTGCGCGCTTCATACGTTCACAATCCAGACGCCATCGACGAGAACGATTTCGCGCTGAATAGCGCGCGTATCTACGCCAACGGCCAATTCACGAAAATCATCGGATTCACGTACAACACCGAAATCGAGCACGATTTCGACCACGATGGCGATATCTCGCGCATCAGGACGATGGATGCGATCCTGAGGCTTGAGTTCAATCCTGCCTTCAACGTCTGGGGCGGCCGCATGCTGCCGCCGAGCGATCGCTCGAACCTCAACGGCCCATACTACCTCGGCACGTGGGAATATCCCTTCGTCAGCGCCTATCCGCAGATCTTCCAGGGCCGTGACAACGGTGGCGCGGTCTGGGGTGACATCGGCAAGTTCAAGTACGAAATCGGCGGCTTCCAGGGCTGCACGTCCGACCGGAATTCCTGCGACAATCCAGATGCCTCCGGACCGCTCGTCGCCGGCCGTTTCCAGTATGACTTCTGGGACAAGGAAAGCGGCTACTACACGTCGAGCGACTACTACGGCGATAAAGAGATGCTGTCGGTCGGCCTCGTCGGACAGTTCCAGAGCGAAGCCGCAACGAACGGTTTCGACTCAGGCGACTTCAAAGGCTTCAACATCGATGTCCTGATGCAGAAGCGCGTGTTCAGCGGCGACGTGCTGACGCTCGAAGGCGCGTTCTACGTCTACGACACGAGCGGCATCAACACGGCGCTCGCCACCGGCAACGGATTGGCTGACGGACACAGCTACTTCGTGCTCGCGAGCTACCTGATCAATCAGAAGATCGGCATCGGCAAGTTCCAGCCCGTGATCCGGTTCCAGGAATTTGATCAGACGTACGGTCCCGACATCAGCGAAGTCTCGCTCGGCACCAACTACATCATCAAAGGCCACGATGCGCGCCTGTCTGCTCTCTATTCGAGACAGAACGTCGACAACGCGGGCAACGAAGACATCAACAGGTTCGTCGGGGGGCTCCAGCTTCAATTCTGAAGCCACGCGTAATTACGAGCCGGAGACGTGTGCGCCCCCTCGCTTCCCCCCAGGTGGTTCGCACGTCTCCTCTCGCTTTTGGGTCATATTAGAAATCGGAGTTCTATATGAGCATTCGTTCGTTATGCCGTAACTTTTGCAATTTCCTCGCAGCCGGTGCTCTTGCATCGGCTTTTGCTGTTTCTGCGCATGCGGAAGACACCATCAAAATCGGTGTTCTCCATTCTCTTTCCGGAACCATGGCAATCAGCGAAACGACGCTGAAAGATGCCATGCTGATGCTCATAGACGAGCAGAACAAGAAGGGCGGCCTGCTGGGCAAGAAGCTCGAGGCCGTCGTCGTCGATCCGGCTTCGAACTGGCCGCTCTTTGCCGAAAAGGCACGCGAGCTGATTGCTCAGAAGAAGGTTGCGGCCGTTTTCGGATGCTGGACGTCGGTTTCGCGCAAATCCGTTCTTCCCGTTTTCAAGGAATTGGATTCGATCCTCTTCTATCCGGTGCAGTACGAGGGTGAAGAGAGCGAGCGGAACGTGTTCTACACGGGCGCTGCTCCCAACCAGCAGGCTATTCCCGCCGTCGATTATCTGATGAGCAAGGACGGCGGCGAGGTGAAGCGCTGGGTATTGGCTGGCACCGACTACGTCTATCCGCGCACGACCAACAAGATCCTCGAGGCGTACCTCATCGATAAGGGCGTCGCGAAGGAAGACATCATGATCAACTACACGCCGTTCGGGCATTCCGACTGGCAGACGATCGTGTCGGACATCAAGAAGTTCGGTTCGGCCGGCAAGAAGACGGCCGTGGTGTCGACCATCAACGGCGACGCGAACGTTCCTTTCTATAAGGAGCTTGCGAACCAGGGCATCAAGGCGACGGATATTCCGGTCGTTGCCTTCTCGGTCGGCGAAGAAGAGCTCGCCGGTATCGACACCAAGAACCTCGTCGGCCATCTGGCGGCCTGGAACTACTTCATGTCGGTCGATACGCCCGAGAACGCTGCTTTCATCAAGGAGTGGCAGGCGTACACGAAGAATCCGAAGCGCGTGAGCAACGATCCGATGGAAGCTCACTACATTGGCTTCAACATGTGGGTGAAGGCAGTGGAGAAGGCCGGCACGACGGATCCCGACAAGGTGATCGATGCCTTGCCGGGTATCGAGGCGCCGAACCTCACCGGCGGTATTTCGAAGATGCTGCCGAACCATCACATCACGAAGCCCGTGATGATCGGCGAGATCCGAGACGACGGCCAGTTCGATGTCGTCTGGCAGACGAAGGACCTCGTCCCGGGCGACGCGTGGTCAGATTTTCTTCCCGGATCGAAGGATCTCGAAGCCGATTGGGTGACGCTCAAGTGCGGCAACTACAATAAAGTCACCAAGACATGTGGTGCTCAGTAAGTACGCCTGAAGCCTAGATTATGATGGTGCCGGTTCGCAAAAGCGCCGGCACCTTTCCCTCTTTCAAGGGAATAGGTATGCGCCTCAGACTTGCAGTCTGTTTTGTATTTTTTATTGCGTTCAGTTGGGGTGCAGCCGCAGTTCGGGCGGAAGACGGCTCTGCGCTCGCTTCGTCTTTGAACCGTTTCGCGGCAGATAGCTTTTCGGAAACCGAGGCTGCGATCGCGGAGATCACCGCGTCAGGCGCTCCCACGGCGCCGGCAATTCTGCAGGCAGCTTCCGACCGGCGTCTTTTCTATAGCCCTTCGACGAAGGCCGTCTTCTACAAAGACGCCGCCGGTAAGGCCTTCGATGCGGCATCGGGACAGCCGTTGGACGCCACGCCATCCGATGCTAAGGCCGTCCGCTTCAACAACAAGCTTCGCGGTATGCTGGAGACTGCGCTCGGTGCGCTTATGCTGCAATCGCCCGATATTTCGAAACGTCTTGAAGCGGCCGCTTCGATTTTCAAGTCCCGCGATCCCAAGAAGCTCGAAGCGATCGACTCGGCCTTAGCGAACGAGCGTGATGGCCGCGTGAAGCAGGCGCTGCAGGAAGCCAAGGCGGCCATCGTGCTGTCGACGGCCGCCGATGATAAGAATCTCGTGCTGCCCGCCATCGCGGCTCTGCGGTCGCGGGGCGATCAGGATGCGCTGGCGCTGCTGCGATCGCTGCCTGAGACTACCCCGGAGGATGTGCGGAAGGCGGCGAACAGCGCGATACAGTCCGTCGAGACAAACGTTGCTCTGTGGAATGTCGCGCAGAACCTTTGGTATGGGCTCTCGCTCAGCTCGGTGTTGCTGCTCGCCGCGATCGGATTGGCGATCACCTTCGGCGTCATGGGCGTCATCAACATGGCCCATGGCGAGATGGTGATGCTCGGGGCCTACACGACGTTTGTCGTGCAAGAAGTCATTCGCGCGTCGGCGCCTCATCTCTTCGGGTACTCGCTCGCCTTTGCCATTCCCATGGCCTTTCTCGTATCGGGCGCGGTCGGCGTGTTGATCGAGCGCACCGTCATTCGCTTCTTGTACGGGCGGCCGTTAGACACTCTGCTCGCAACATGGGGCGTGAGCCTCATCCTTCAGCAACTGGTGCGGACGATCTTCGGGCCGACGAACCAGGACGTCGGCGCGCCGCCGTTCATGTCGGGAACGTTCACCGTCGGGCAGCTCGCGATCACGTGGAACCGGCTCTGGATCATCGTTTTTGCGGGGCTGATCTTCACGGCGCTTCTGCTCGCGCTGAAGTACACGAGCCTCGGCCTGCAGATGCGCGCCGTTACGCAGAACCGCAGGATGGCAAGCTCGATGGGCATCCGCACGGGCGCTGTCGATGCGATGACGTTCGGGTTGGGCTCTGCCATCGCCGGACTTGCCGGCGTCGCGCTCTCGCAAATCGATAACGTCTCGCCGAACCTTGGTCAGGGCTACATTGTCGACAGCTTCCTCGTCGTCATTTTCGGCGGCGTCGGCAATCTCTGGGGCACGCTCGTCGGCGCACTGACTCTCGGCATCGCTAACAAGTTCTTGGAGCCGACGGCCGGCGCCGTGCTCGGAAAGATCATCCTGATCGTCTTGATCATCCTGTTCATTCAAAAGCGTCCGAGAGGCTTGTTTGCCTTGAAGGGCCGGGCCATCGAAGCATGATTACACGCACCACGCTTTTCTCCGATGGATGGGGCGGCCCGATCTTTCTCGCGATTTTGGCCGTTCTCGCCATCATGGTGCCGGTCCTTCATCTCGCCGTGCCGGAGACTTCCGTCTTCCATCTCTCGACGACGAGCGTTGCGCTTTTCGGCAAGTATCTCTGCTTCGCGCTCGTGGCGCTCTCGCTCGACCTCATTTGGGGTTACTGCGGAATCCTTTCGCTCGGCCACGCCGCGTTCTTCGCGCTCGGCGGCTACGCGATGGGCATGTATCTCATGCGCCAGATCGGCAGCCGCGGTGTCTATGCCAATCCGGATCTGCCGGATTTCATGGTGTTTCTGAACTGGCACGATCTGCCATGGTACTGGTACGGCTTCAGCAGCTTGCCGTTCGCGCTGTTGATGGTCGTACTCGTGCCGGGCGTTCTGGCCTTTGTCTTCGGCTGGTTCGCGTTTCGCTCCCGCGTGACTGGCGTCTATCTGTCGATCATCACGCAGATGCTGACCTATGCGCTGTGGCTGGCGTTCTTTCGCAACGACATGGGCTTCGGCGGCAATAACGGGTTGACCGACTTCAAAGACATTGCGGGCTATCCCGTGCAGGCGCCCGGCACGCGCGCCGTGCTGTTCTCGCTCTCGGCAATCGCACTGATGCTCGGTTACGTCATTGCCAAAGCCATCGTTACGTCGAAGCTCGGCAAGATCCTGATCTCGATCCGCGATGCGGAAAGCCGCACACGCTTCCTCGGCTACCGCGTCGAGGCCTACAAGACGTTCATTTTCACGGTGTCGGCGATGATGGCCGGCGTTGCCGGAGCGCTCTACGTGCCGCAAGTCGGCATCATCAATCCGAGCGAATTCCACCCTGCCAACTCGATTGAGATGGTGATCTGGGTCGCGGCGGGCGGACGCTCGACGCTCATCGGCGCAGCGTTCGGCGGCGTGTTCATCAATTATCTAAAGACGATCTTCACCACGGGATTTCTAGCCTCCTACTGGTTGTTCGTCCTGGGCGGCATCTTCATTCTGGTTACGGTCTTTTTGCCGAAGGGCGTGATCGGCTCGCTGTCGGGCCTCAAGTTCAAACGCCCGACGGATGAGGATCTCGACCCCTCGCTCGAAGCGCAGTCGCCCTCGCAGCCCGCAAAGTAGGTCAGACATGCGCTTCGCCTCCGACCATAGAGTGAACCAGTCGCTGCTTTACCTCGATGGCGTCAGTGTCAGCTTCGATGGGTTTCGCGCGATCAATAATCTGTCACTCGAGATCGCGCCGGGAGAAATGCGCGCAATCATCGGACCCAATGGCGCGGGCAAGACAACGATGATGGACATCATCACGGGCAAGACGCGGCCCGATACGGGCGACGTCTTGTTCGATGGAGGCACCGTCGATCTCACAAAAATGGACGAAGCTGCGATCGCCAACCTTGGCATAGGACGCAAATTCCAGAAGCCCACCGTCTTCGAGCAGCACACGGTCGAGGACAACCTGCTGCTCTCGCTGAAGACGGACCGTGGCGTGGTGCCTACGCTATTCTGGCACACAAGCGCGGCCAACATGGCGCGCATCGACGAGATCTTGGAAGTGACGAAGCTCGGACCGCACCGGAGACGGCAGGCCGGCGCGCTTTCGCACGGTCAGAAGCAATGGCTCGAAATCGGCATGCTGCTTGGCCAGGATCCCAAACTGCTGCTCGTTGACGAACCGGTCGCAGGAATGACTGACGCCGAGACGGCGCAGACAGCTGACCTTCTGCGGGATATCTCGAAGGATCATTCGGTCGTCGTGGTCGAGCACGACATGGATTTCGTTCGCGCTCTTGGCGTGCGCGTGACCGTGCTGCACGAAGGCTCGGTTTTGGCGGAGGGCCCGCTCGACCAAGTAACGGCGAACGAGCGTGTCATCGAAGTCTATCTCGGCCGCTGACGGAGACACTCGATGCTGAGCGTTGAAGATATCGATCTCGCTTACGGCGCCGCGCGGGCGCTGCGTGGCGTGAGCCTGACAGCGAATACGGGAGAGATCACGTGCGTGCTCGGCCGCAACGGCGTCGGCAAGACGTCGCTCATGCGGGCGATCGTCGGGCGGCATCCAATCCAATCGGGCCGCATCGTGTGGGAGGGCGAGGATATCGCCAAGCTCGCCCCTTACGAGCGCTGCCGCCGGGGCATCGCGTTCGTTCCGCAAGGCCGCGAGATTTTTCCGCTGTTGACCGTGCGCGAGAACCTCGAGACGGGCTTTGCTCCACTCAAAGGCGCGGACCGGAAGATTTCGGAGGAGATCTTCACGCTCTTTCCTATCTTGAAGACCATGCTCCATCGCCGCGGCGGCGACCTTTCGGGTGGACAGCAGCAGCAACTCGCAATCGGGCGCGCACTCGTGACGAAGCCGCGGCTTCTTGTGCTCGACGAGCCGACGGAAGGCATCCAGCCATCGGTGATCAAGGACATCGGCCGGGCGATTTCCTATCTGCGTGGCAAGGGCGAGATGGCGATCGTGCTCGTCGAGCAATACTTCGATTTCGCGCGGGAGCTTGCAGATCGCTTTGCAGTCATGGAGCGAGGCGCTATCGTGATGTCTGGTGGCCAAACAGAGTTGCAATCGCCAGATGTTCGACAGCGCGTCTCCGTCTGACAGGCGGCTCATCCCCTCATATGTGCGGGCCAAAGGCGTCGTTCACGGCCGCTTCGAGCGTGCTGGGAACGTGACTCGTCTCGTCGATCGTTTTGAAACTGGCGGACTGCGCCTGCGCATTCCGAATGCGGGGGGCGAGTGCGACGCCGTTCTGCTCAATACGGCAGGCGGGATGACAGGCGGCGATGAGAATCGTTTTGCTTTTTCGGTTGGCGCCGAGGCCCGTATTCGCATTACCACGCAATCTGCGGAGAAGATTTACAAGGCGGATCATGCACCGGCCGTAGTCGCCACCGACTTGACGCTCGAAGATGGCGCGTCTCTGACGTGGATGCCGCAAGAAACGATTCTGTTCGACGGCAGCGGCCTGTCGCGCACGCTCAACGCCGAGATGCCGGCCAGTGCATCTTTGCTCATTCTAGAGATGACGGTGCTCGGCCGCGTGGCGCGCGGCGAGCGCTTAACGTCCGGTGCCTTTCGCGACCGCCGGCGCATCCGGCGAGATGGCCGGCTGGTTTTCGCCGATGACGTGCGGCTCGCGGGCGATATCTCGTCAGTTATGACGAAGCCGGTGACCGGCGCGGGTGCCCGCGCGATCGCGACACTTCTTTATGTGTCGCCCGAGGCGGAGGGCCGACTCGAATCCCTTCGCGCGGCACTGTCAGAAGCAAAAGCCGATTGCGGCGCGAGTGCGTGGAATGGGTTGCTCGTCGCGCGGTTCGCTGCGCGCGATCCGCTGGATGTGCGCCGCGCCGTGGTAGCCGCATTGCAAAGGTTGTCTCAAACCGAGATGCCAAAGATCTGGTCGATCTAGACTGAGGGATGACATGAATCTTACGCCGCGCGAGAAAGACAAACTTCTCATCGCCATGGCCGCCAACGTCGCTCGGCGGCGCCTGGAACGTGGCGTCAAGCTCAATTATCCCGAAGCCGTCGCGCTCATCACCGATGCGGTTGTCGAAGGCGCGCGCGATGGAAGGTCCGTCGCTGAGTTGATGCAACTTGGTGCGCAAGTGCTAACGCCCGATCAGGTGATGGATGGCATCGCCGAGATGATCCATGACGTGCAGGTCGAGGCGACGTTTCCGGATGGCACGAAGCTGGTCACCGTTCACGAGCCGATCCGCGGCGTGAAGCGCACGCCGGCCGTCGTCGCTGGCGAAATCGTCACGCCAGAGGGCGAGATCGAACTCAACGCCGGGCAAACGCCGATTGAAATCAAGGTCGCCAACACGGGCGACCGGCCGATCCAGGTCGGCAGCCACTATCATTTCTTCGAGACCAATCCGGCGCTGGAGTTCGATCGCGAAAAGGCGCGCGGGATGCGTCTCGATATTGCAGCCGGAACGGCAGTGCGGTTCGAGCCGGGGCAAACGCGCGAGGTGCGATTGGTGCCGTTCTCAGGCAAGCGCGAAGTTTACGGGTTCCGGCAAGCTGTGATGGGAAAACTCTGATGCCCGCAAAAATTTCTCGCGCCGCTTATGCCGATATGTTCGGTCCAACGACCGGCGACAAAGTCCGACTGGCCGATACGTCGCTCCTCGTTGAGGTGGAGAAGGACTTCACCATCTACGGCGAAGAGGTGAAATTCGGTGGTGGCAAAGTCATCCGTGATGGGATGGGGCAATCGCAGATTACGCGACGGGACGGTGCGGTCGATACCGTCATCACCAACGCGCTCATCATCGATCATTGGGGCATCGTCAAAGCCGACATTGGGATCAAGGACGGGCTGATCGCCGCGATCGGCAAAGCCGGAAATCCTGACGTGCAGCCCGGCGTGACGATCATCGTCGGGCCGGGAACGGAAGTCATCGCGGGCGAGGGCAAGATCGTCACCGCAGGCGCCTTCGACACGCATATCCATTTCATCTGCCCGCAGCAGATCGATGAGGCGCTCGCTGCCGGTATCACCTCGATGCTCGGCGGCGGAACGGGTCCGGCGACCGGCACCAACGCCACAACGTGCACGCCGGGACCCTGGCACATCGCGCGCATGATCGAGGCGGCGGACGCCTTTCCGATGAACCTCGGCTTTGCGGGCAAGGGCAATGCCTCGCTGCCTGCGGCGCTTGTCGAGCAGGTCGAAGCTGGCGCCTGCGCGATGAAGCTTCATGAGGACTGGGGCACGACACCTGCCGCGATCGACTGCTGCCTTTCGGTTGCCGACGATCACGACGTGCAGGTGATGATCCACTCCGATACCTTGAATGAAAGCGGATTCGTCGAAGATACGATCGCGGCATTCAAAGGCCGGACGATCCACGCCTTCCATACCGAAGGTGCGGGTGGCGGGCATGCGCCGGACATCATGAAGGTCGCAGGGCTTTCGAACGTTCTGCCATCGTCGACGAATCCGACGCGGCCGTTCACGATCAACACGCTCGATGAGCATCTCGACATGTTGATGGTTTGCCATCACCTCGATTCATCGATCCCGGAAGATCTTGCTTTCGCTGAGAGCCGCATCCGCAAAGAAACCATCGCTGCGGAAGATATCCTGCACGATATCGGCGCGCTTGCGATGATGTCATCGGATAGCCAAGCAATGGGGCGCATCGGCGAGGTCATCCTGCGGACGTGGCAGACGGCCGATAAGATGAAGCAGCAGCGCGGCTCGTTGCCCAGCGACGGTGCCAACGACAATATGCGCGCGAAGCGCTACATCGCGAAGTACACGATCAATCCGGCGATTGCGCACGGCGTATCCCGGTACATCGGTTCGGTCGAGGCCGGGAAGCTCGCCGATCTCGTGCTGTGGTCGCCGGCATTCTTCGGTGTGAAGCCAGATCTCGTGCTGAAATCGGGCACAATTGCTTTAGCTGCGATGGGTGATCCCAACGCCTCAATCCCGACGCCGCAACCAGTGCATTATCGCCCGATGTTCGGATCTTTCGGAAAATCGCTGACGCGGAGCGCGTTGACTTTCGTATCCAAGACGTCGCTGGCCAAGGGCTTGGCTGACCGGCTCAAGGTCGAGAAGCAGCTGGTGGCGGTTGAGAACGTTCGCGGTGGGATTTCGAAGAAGAGCATGATACATAACGGCGCGACGCCCCATATCGAGATCGATGCCGAGACGTACCGTGTGACGGCCGACGGCGAATTGCTCGTTTGCGAGCCGGCGAAAGAGCTGCCGATGGCGCAGCGCTATTTCCTATTCTGAAGGCCTAGAGATGCTTCGCGCAGTTGAATGTCAGCCGCAGGGCGCACGTCATGGACTTATTGATGACGAGGTGACGCTCGATTTCGATAACCGGCACAGGCGGCGTCTGGCGATGACCGGTAAGAATGGACTTCAGTTCCTGCTCGATCTGCCGCGCGCCCTGAGGCTTCGCCACGGGGATACGCTGCTTTTGGAGGACGGCCGCCGCATTCGCATCGTTGCGGCCAAGGAGTCGCTTGCTCAAATCAACGCGCCATCTCCGGCGGATCTCATTCGCATCGCGTGGCACTTGGGAAACCGGCATTTGCCGGTCATGCTTTTCCCCGACCGCATTCTGATCCGGCGCGATCATGTGATTGAGGACATGGTGCGTTTGCTCGGTGCATCGGTCGAGACCATCGAGGCGCCCTTCGATCCGGAAGATGGCGCGTACGCGGGTTCCGGTGGACATCATCACCACCATCATCACGATGACGGCGATCACGATCATGGATGACGAGCCGGACTTACGGGCTGAGCGCGTCGATCGGTTGCGCGTTGATCTTTCATGCGCGGTACCTCACGACGACGACCTACTGTTGTCTGAGGATGCAGGACCGAAGCTCCTTGTTTGGCTCTCGCCGTCATTTCCGGTCGGCAGCTTCGCGTTCAGCCATGGTCTTGAATGGGCCGTTGAGGCGGGCAGCATCAAGGATGCGAACTCGGCGATAGACTGGATCGGCGGTCTTCTCGATCATGGCGCGCTGCGCAACGATGCGATCTTCGCCGCGTGCGCCTGGCGCGCGGCAGCACATGAGAATAGCGATGCCGTGAAGCAGGTCGCGGAACTGGCGCTTGCCATGGCGGGATCGCGCGAGCGCTATCTGGAGACGACAGCTCAGGGCAACGCCTTCGCGACAATGATCCGCGAAGCTTGGGCGTGCTCAAAGTTCGCTTGGTTGGGCGCGCAGCTTTCCGGAGATGTCGCGTATTCCGTCGCGGTCGGCGCTGCGGCGGCGGCCCATAACATTCCGCTGGACGTCACGCTTCGCGCCTACGCCATTGCGTCGATTCAGAACCTCGTTTCCGCAGCCATTCGGCTGAGCGTCATTGGCCATACCGATGGACAGCGCATCATCGCGGCGCTGTTGCCGAACGCAATCGCGCTTGGGCGCGAGACTGAACATGCATCGCTTGACGATGTTGGCGGCGCGGCTTTTCAATCGGACATATCCGCCCTGAAACACGAGACGCAATACACGAGGCTATTTCGCTCATGACACGTTCTCTCAACGGCCCGCTTCGCGTCGGCATCGGAGGCCCGGTCGGCGCCGGCAAGACGGCTCTGATGGAGGCGCTGTGCAAGCGTTTTCGCGACAGCTTGGATATCATCGCCATCACCAACGACATCTACACCAAGGAAGATGCGTTGATTCTGACGCGCGCCGGAGCGTTGCCGCCGGAGCGCATCATGGGGGTCGAGACGGGCGGGTGTCCGCACACGGCTATTCGCGAGGACTGTTCGCTCAACCTCTCAGCGATCGCCGAAATGCGGGCGAGGTTTCCGCAAGCCGATCTCGTGCTCATTGAGTCCGGCGGAGATAATCTCGCGGCGACGTTCTCGCCGGAGCTTGCAGACATCACGATCTACGTCATCGATGTCGCGCAGGGTGAGAAAATACCGCGCAAAGGCGGTCCGGGCATCACGCGCTCGGATCTCCTTGTGATCAACAAGATTGATCTTGCGCCTTACGTCGGCGCGAACCTCGACGTCATGGAGCAAGACACGAAACGCATGCGCGGTGCGCGGCCCTTCGTCTTCACCAATATTATGGAAGGCAAAGGCGTGCCGGAAGTGGCGCAGTTCATTCAGGCGGCGGGCGGGCTCAGCTGATCACGCCGGTCCGGTCAGTGCAAATGCCGGACGGCGATGGTGGCTGCTGCGGCCCGGTTTTCAACGCCAAGCTTCACGTAGATCTGCTCAAGATGCTTGTTCACGGTACGCGGGCTCATGCCCAAGATCTGCGCGATGTCGCGGTTGGACTTGGCGCGCGCGATCCAAAGCAGAACCTCGGCTTCGCGAGTCGTCAACCCGAGCTTCGCTTTCAATAAGCTTGCTTCTCCGGAGGCGCTTTCCTCCGCAACGCGCAAGAGCAACTCGTCAGCGCCCATGCGGCCGACGAACGATATGTTGAGCGATCTCTGCTCAGGACCGATCGGTAGTGCGACTGGATATTGTTCAAGCTGGCCTTCGCTGCGTGCAGCGAGCCATTTTGCGATGTCTGGGGGCAGCGTGAAGCTGCGATCGTCGAAGTCCTCGAACGCGGCGGCAAGGAGCCGGCTCGCTTGCGGCGTGGACCAGCGGAGGCGGCCGGCGGGATCGGTTGCGAAAAGGAACCTGCCTGTCGTGTCGAGTGCCGCCCGGGCGCTCCGCGATAATCGTGCGTTTGCAGTGTGAACGCGAATGCGCGCAAGAAGTTCTTCAATCACGATCGGCTTCGTCACATAGTCGACGCCTCCGGCTTCCAAGCCTTCGACAATGCGGTCGGTCTCGCGCAATCCGGTCATGAAAATGATCGGCACATCGGCGAGTTCCGGCAGGCGCTTCAAGCGCCGGCACGTCTCGAACCCGTCCATATTCGGCATTACCGCATCGAGCAGGATGATGTCTGGAACGATGCTCGCGACGGACTTGAAAGCGCCCGCGCCATCGGTCGCGACCAACACCATCGCGCCGATTTGTTCGAGCGCGGCGTTTAGCATTGCGAGCGTTTCTGGGCTGTCGTCGACGACGAGCACGACGGTTTTTGGATCGGCCTCAGTCATCGACATGCTCGCGCTCAGTTATTCTTTCGAGGAGCGCCATATACCCCCGCAGGTCAAAGGCTCTGATGCGCTCACGCGCAGCTATTACGAATGGATCGGAACCCAGCCCGGCGGCCTCCAACTCGTCGAGTTTTGCCTCGATGGCGGCGATAAAGCCGATCTCGCCGAGACGCGTGAGTTCTTCGATGTGCCGCGCGCTCGGCGGCTTCCCTGGGTGAATGGGCTGGAGTTGTTTTGTTGTTCGATCCGGCGCATCGCTTGATGTGATAACCTCGATCCGCAACATCGAGCGGATCTGCGTGAGCAGCGTTTGCATATCGACTGGTTTGGACAGCGCGCCATCGTGATCGGGTGCGCGGTCGGTTTTTTCCGGTTTCTCGCCGAGGTTGGCCGACATCATCAAGACCGGCGCTGTGTGACCCATCTCTCGCAGTCGTCTGGCGACTTCCCAGCCGGACATCCCGGCCATCGATATGTCGAGGATGAATAGATCTGGCGTGCATTCGTCGGCGATAGCGAGAGCAGAGGCGCCATCCGGCGCAGTGATGACGGAGAAGCCCACGGGCTCCAGCGCTTCACGCATGAGTTCCCTATGGTCTCCATCGTCGTCGACGACGAGGATGAGCTTGCGGTCGCCCACATAGCCGACGATGCGCTCTTGAGGCGGGGCGGCTGGCTTCACGTCGGTAACACGCGCCAGCATCAACTTTATCCGAAAAGAGCTGCCGCGGCCCGGTGTGCTTTTGACCGAGATCTCGCCGCCCATGATTTCGACCAGCAACTTCGTGATGGTGAGGCCGAGGCCCATGCCGGGCCGAAGCACTGCGCTCGCGATATTGCCACGTTCGAAGGGCTCGAAAACACGCTGCAGGTCGCCGGGATCGATGCCGATGCCGGTGTCTTCGATTTCGAATTCGGCGACTTGGCTGCGATAGGACACGCGCAGTGTCACCCGGCCTTTGTCCGTGAACTTCACAGCGTTGGACAGAATGTTGATCAGCACCTGGCGAAGGCGCTTCTCGTCTGTTCTCACCATCGGCGGGAGGGAAGATGCGCCTTCGAAGACGAATTCTATGCCTTTGGAGTGGGACTGCAGGCGGAACATATCCGAGAGCTGCTCGAGGAATTCGCGGATCCGCACTTCGTTGGAGGCCAGTTCCAGTCGTCCGGCTTCGACCTTGGAGATATCGAGCAAGCCATCGATGAGACCCGACAAATGTTCGGCGCTGCGGCGGATGACTCGAATGCCCTTGCGGGCCTTGGGAGCGAGAAGGTCGTCAACATCGAGAAGCTGGGCATAGCCGAGCACGGCGTTGAGCGGTGTGCGCAGCTCATGGTTGATAGCGACCACGTACCGGCTCTTGGCGAGATTGGCGGCTTCCGCGACTTCCTTGGCCTTGTGGAGCGCGATGTCGGTGCGCTTATGCGCTTCGATTTCACGCGTGAGCAGGGTGGTCTGGCGTGCGGATTCGTCTTGCGCGATCTTGCGGCTTTCCTGAGCCAGGACGAACAGCCAGCTCGCAACGCCGGCGATGATCGCGAGGATGAGGAACGTCGCCCACAAGGTTCCGGCGATGGCGCCCGCGTCGTGGGGCACGGCGGTCGTCGCGAGATAGTGGACGAGCAGCAGGACGACCCCGAGAATCCCGCAGAAGAGCGTGAAGACGCCGAAGAAGTGGCCGGTGCGCGTGTTGAGTTCCGCGACCAAGCGTTCGGGGAGGATGGCACGGAGCAGCATGACGAGCTGGACCTGATAGCGAGCGTGCGGCTTGCAGCCGTCGCGGCAGCGGGCATCAATCGAGCAGCACAGTGAGCAGATGGGGCCCGAGTATACGGGGCAGTGCGCCATGTCCTCGGGCTCGAACTCGTTTTCGCAAACGGTGCAGCGAATGGAAGATTTATGACCCCATTCGGCTCTGGGTTTGCGCGCGAGATAGTATTTACCGTTGGTCGCGTAGGCGATTGCAGGGGCCGTTATGAGCGCGACGAGCAATGCAACGAGCGGCGCGAGCGACTGGGCATAAACGCCGAAGGTTCCTGTGTAGGAAAGGATCGCGGCGATGGTTGCGACCAGCATCGCGCCGACGCCGACGGGATTGACGTCATAGAGATGCGCGCGTTTGAACTCGATCCGTTTGGGGCTGAGGCCCAGCGGCTTGTTGATGCAAAGATCAGCGACGATGGCGCCCAGCCAGGCCACGGCGACAACGGAATAAAGCCCCAGCGTGTGTTCAAGGGTTTTGTAGATTCCGGCCTGCATGAGCAGGAGGGAGATGGCAACGTTGAAGAACACCCAGACGATGCGGCCGGGGTGGGCGTGTGTCAGCCGGGAAAAGAAGTTCGACCAAGCGATGGAGCCGGCATAAGCGTTGATGACGTTGATCTTCACCTGACACAGCACGACGAACGTGCCGGCAAGTACGAGCGCCACTTGCGGCGATTCCGTTACATAGCCGAAGGCCACCAAGTACATCTGCATCGGTTCGCCAGCTTGCGAGGCCGGGATGCCATGGCTCAGACAGAGCACTGCAAGGAAGGACCCGATCAATATCTTGATGGCGCCCGGCACAATCCAGCCTGGCCCGGAAACGAGGACGGCGGTCCACCAGCGTAAGCGGCCGACTTTCTCGCGCGGAGGCATGAAGCGCAAGATATCGACCTGCTCACCGATTTGAGCAACGAGCGCGAAGACGACCGATCCGGCGGCGCCAATGCCGAGGAGGTTCAAGCTGGCGCCTGGGACGAAGTTGCCGTCGAATGCGATCCAGGCGTCAAAATCCTCGCGGCTTTGGAGGGCGATTATAATCAGCGGGGTCAGCTGAAGCAGAATCCAGAGCGGCTGGGTCCAAAGGTGAAACCTGCTGATCCAGGTGATGCCGTGGGTGACAATCGGGATCACGACGATAGCGCTGACAATATATCCAGCCCAAAGCGGAAGGCCGAAGCAGACCTTCAGGGCCAGCGCCATGATCACGGCTTCGATTGCGAAGAAAATGAACGTGAACGAAGCGTAGATCAGCGACGTTATCGTTGAGCCGATGTAGCCGAAGCCCGCACCTCTCGTGAGCAGATCAATGTCGAGGCCGTCGCGGGCGGCGTGATAGGCGATCGGAAGAGCCGTGAGGAAAATCAGTACAGAGACCACCAGCACGGCAACCGCGGCGTTGGCAAAGCCGTAGCTGATCGTTATGGCGCCGCCGATTGCTTCTAGGGCGAGGAAGGAAACGGCTCCAAAGGCGGTATTTGCAACGCGTGCAGCTGTCCACCGCCGGGCCCGCTTCGCGGTGAAGCGGAGCGCATAATCCTCCAGCGTTTCGTTGGCCACCCACTGGTTATAGCTACGGCGAACAGGGACGATCCGGAGCCGGTCAGTCATTCAAAGGACTGCTTACCTCCTTCAGCCTGGGGTGCAAATTGCCGCAGTGCGATATGATTGTTACCGCACAGACTAGCGTCGCGCCGGCGAGAGACAAACCCTTTTTCGACCTAGATTTTTCAGGCATGCGCAACTCTCGGCTCCCCTCCCGCGCGCGTATGTACGCGCGCACGTTATGCGGGGGCTCGCAATGCAGCATATACGTTAACTGACGTATATGCTGCGCCGCGAAAGACGGCTCCAATGTTCAGACAGTGTCCGGGGATGGGCAGTTTGAACGGGAGGAATTTGATGGCGGCGAACGACGACGAAATCCAATCGCGGCTACGGCGTAACCTTCTTCTAGGCATGGCGGCTTTGCCGTTTGCAGGGCTCGTGCCCCGCAGCGTCTTCGCGGACGCGCCGCCGCCAACGTCGGCTGTCAATACAACCAATCTTGCGGTGACAGACAGCGAAGTGACGGTCGGCATTCTGCATTCGGTCACCGGCACAATGGCGATTTCCGAGACCGGTTCGGTGCAGGCCGAGAAGCTCGCAATCGAGCAGATCAACGCCTCAGGCGGTGTACTCGGCCGCAAGATCAAGTTCATCCAGGAAGATGGTGCATCCGACTGGCCGACGTTCGCCGAGAAGGCAAAGAAGCTGCTGGTGCAGGACAAGGTGGCGGCCATCATGGGCTGCTGGACTTCGGCCTCGCGCAAGGCGGTGCTGCCGGTCATCGAGCAGTACAACGGCATGCTCTACTATCCGACCTTCTACGAAGGCCTCGAGCAGTCGAAGAACGTCATCTACACGGGTCAGGAAGCCACGCAGCAGATTCTCGCTGGTCTCGACTGGGTGCAGAAAGAGAAGGGCGCCAAGACCTTCTACCTCATCGGTTCCGACTACATCTGGCCGCGTACGTCGATGAAGATCGCGCGTAAGCACATCGAAGGCCACCTGAAGGATTCGTCGGTCGTCGGCGAGGAATTCCTGCCGCTCGGTCACACGCAGTTCAACTCGGTCATCAACAAGATCAAGCTGCGCAAGCCCGACGTGATCTACGCCGCGGTCGTCGGCGGCTCGAATGTTGCATTCTACAAGCAGCTCAAAGCTGCCGGCGTCGACCTTTCGAAGCAGACGCTCCTGACCATCTCGGTCACCGAGGACGAGATCGACGGCATCGGCGGCGAGAACATTGCGGGCGCCTATTCCTGCATGAAGTACTTCCAGTCGCTCGACAACGCGAACAACAAGGAGTTCGTGGCCGAGTTCAAGAAGATGTGGGGCGACAAGACAGTCATCGGCGACGTGACGCAGGCCGCCTATCTTGGTCCTTGGCTCTGGAAGTTCGCCGTCGAGAAGGCCGGCAGCTTCGATATCGACAAGATCGCTGCGGCGTCGCCCGATATCGAGTTCACCAAGGCACCGGAAGGCTACGTCAAGGTCCACGCCAACCATCACCTCTGGTCGAAGACGCGTGTCGGCCAGGCGCAGACGGACGGTCAGTTCAAGGTGGTCTATGAGACCGCCGATCTCATTGAGCCGAACCCGTTCCCGAAGGGCTATCAATAAGGTCATGACCTTAGGCCGGAGAGGGGAAATCCCTCTCCGGCCGATTTCCGGATTCGTTCTGGCTGGGGGGCGCGTGCGGCGCCGGGAGGTCTTCGATGTTTTCTGAATATTCTCTTTCGGAGCTGGGCTCCATCTTTGTGATGCAAGGCTTTGCAGGCCTCATCCTGTTTTCCGTGTTCGTACTCATGGCGCTCGGCCTGGCCATCATTTTTGGCCAGATGGGCGTGATCAACATGGCGCACGGCGAGTTCATGATTTTGGGTGCGTACGTCACCTACTTCACGTCTCAGCTCTTCATGCACTATGTGCCGGCCCTCTTCGGCATCTACTTCTTCATCGCGATGGCGCTCGCCTTCTTGGCAGCCGGGGCCCTCGGCATGTTTGTCGAATGGGCGATGATCCGGCATCTGTACAAAAGGCCACTCGACACGCTGCTCGCGACATGGGGCCTCAGCCTCATCCTTCAGCAGATCTACCGCTCGGTATTCGGCCCGCGCGAAGTGGGCGTTGAGCTTCCGCAATGGATGATGGGATCCATTCCGGTGACGGACACGATCGAAGTTCAGATCAATGGCCTGTTCGTGATGGGTCTGACGACCGTCATCACCGTCATCGTCGCCTTTCTTATGTACAAGTCCCGCTGGGGCAAGCAGGTGCGCGCCGTCGTGCAGAATCGCGTCATGGCGGGCGCCGTCGGCATCAATACCGAGAAAGTCGATCGCTATACGTTCGCTCTCGGCTGCGGCATCGCCGGTGTCGCTGGATCGGCCTTCACGATGATCGGTTCGACCGGTCCGACATCGGGGCAGCTCTACATCGTCGATACGTTCCTTGTCGTCGTGTTCGGTGGCGCAGCGAGCCTGCTCGGTACGATCGCCTCCGCCTTCACCATCTCACAGGCTCAGTCGACCTTGGAGTTCTTCCTCTCTGGTTCGATGGCCAAGGTTCTCACGCTGCTTGGCGTGGTGGGCATCCTGATGCTGCGTCCTCAGGGCCTGTTCACCCTCAAAGTCCGTCGCTGAGCGCAGGAGGCTGACATGAAAAGCACCACTTTCCTTTCCCGTTCAGAACTGATCGGAGTCGCGATCATCGCGACTCTGATGCTGGTGGTCTTTCCGCTGGTGCTGGACGGCTTCCGCTTAAACATGGTCGGCAAATATCTGACCTACGCATTTGTCGCGCTGGGCCTCGTGATGTGCTGGGGCTATGGCGGCATTCTCAGCCTCGGCCAAGGCATCTTCTTCGGCCTTGGCGGCTACTGCATGGCGATGTTCCTGAAGCTTGAAGCCTCAAGCGTCGAGAACACGAAGATCCAGTCCACGCCGGGCATTCCCGACTTCATGGACTGGAACCAGATCACCTCGCTGCCGTGGTTCTGGGAGCCATTCAAGTCGCTGCCGCTGGCGCTCGTCCTGGTCGTTCTGGTGCCGGTCGCGCTGGCCTTCATCCTGGGATTTGCGATGTTCACGCGCCGCGTCGGCGGCACCTATTTCGCCATCATCACCCAGGCGATCGCCGCCATTCTGACAATCCTGATTATCGGTCAGCAAGGTTACACCGGCGGCATCAATGGCATCACCGATCTGCGCACGTTGCTCGGCTGGGATATCCGCACGGACCATGCGAAGTTCATTCTCTACTTCGTCTGCTGCGGCTGCCTCATCGCCTGCATCCTTATTGCCTATTTCGTGAAGCACTCGAAGCTCGGCCGAATCCTCGTCGCCATGCGCGACAAGGAAGATCGTGTCCGCTTCTCGGGCTACAACGTGGCGAGCTTCAAGATCTTCGTGTTCTGCCTCGCGGCTGCCTTCTCAGGCATCGGTGGCGCGCTGTTCACGCTGCAGGTCGGCTTCATGTCGCCGAGCTTCGTCGGCATCGTCCCGTCCATCGAGATGGTCATCTACACAGCTGTCGGCGGACGCTTGTCGATCCTCGGCGCGGTTTATGGCTCGCTTCTCGTCAACTGGGCGAAGACGGCCTTTTCAGAAAGCTTTCCGGAGCTGTGGCTCCTCGGCCTCGGCGGCCTCTTCATCGCCGTCGTGATGGCCTTTCCGAATGGTCTGGCCGGCATCTACGGTGACTATGTCGAGCCTTACCTGAAGAAGCTCATGAAGACGAAGAAGGCGAAGCCATCCGGCATCCTTTCCGGCGGCAGCATCCCGCAGAGCACCCCTGCCGAGTAAGGAGAGAACCACATGAATGCTGCTGCAGTCAAAGACGGCGTCATCACCGACCAGATGGCTCCCGACTTCCTCCTCTCGGTCGAGGGGCTCACTGTCTCCTTCGACGGGTTCAAGGCGGTCAACGACCTGTCATTCTACGTGGACGAGCGCGAAATCCGCGTCATCGTCGGGCCGAATGGCGCTGGCAAGACGACGGTTCTCGATCTCATCTGCGGGAAGACCAAGGCGACGTCAGGCTCAATCAAGTTCCGCAATCAGGAACTGACCAAGATGAGCGAGTCGAAGATCGTGCAGGCCGGCATCGGCCGGAAATTTCAAACGCCCTCGATCTACGACGACCTGACCGTCTTCGAGAACTTGGAGATCTCTTACCCCAAAGGCCGCTCCGTGTTCGGCGCGCTTGCGTTCAAGCGCGATGCGACGGTACGCGACCGCGTTCACGAAGTCGCCGAGATGATCTTCCTGCAGGACCGTCTGCACGAGCGGGCCGAGTTTCTCAGCCACGGCCAGAAGCAGTGGCTCGAGATCGGCATGCTGCTGATCCAGGATCCCGACCTTCTGATGCTCGACGAGCCGGTCGCCGGAATGAGCGTCTCGGAGCGGATCAAGACCGCTGAACTGCTCAACAAGATCATCGCCAACCGCTCGATCATCGTGATTGAGCACGACATGAAGTTTGTCGAGGACATCGCTCACCGTGTCACGGTGCTCCATCAGGGCAAGGTGCTGTCGGAAGGCTCGATGGACTACGTCAAAAACGACCCCAAGGTCGTGGAAGTCTATCTCGGACACTAGGAGAAGGCGTCTATGCTGAACGTATCGAACTTGCATGTCGCCTACGGTCAGAGCGAGGTCCTTCATGGTCTCAGCTTCGACGTGAAGCCGAACGAAATCGTCGCCATCATGGGACGCAACGGCATGGGCAAGACCACGCTGATGAAGTCTCTGATGGGCATCGTGCCGACGAAAAGCGGCTCGGTGAAGGTCGGCGATATCGATATCACCAACCTGAAAAGCTATGAGCGCGTTGCCGACGGCGTCGCCTATGTGCCCCAGGGCCGTATGGTCTTCTCGACCATGACGGTGAAGGAGAACATCGAAACGGGTCTCACCGTCACGGGGGGGAGCCAGGTTCCGGCCGATATCTACGAGCTCTTTCCGGTACTGCTTGAAATGAAAGGCCGCCGCGCGGGCAACCTCTCGGGTGGCCAGCAGCAGCAGTTGGCCATTGCCCGGGCGCTCGCATCGAAGCCGAAAGTGCTGCTGCTCGATGAGCCCACCGAAGGCATCCAGCCATCGATCATTAAAGAAATGGGGCGTACGCTGAAGAAGATCCGCGATGAGAAGGGGCTTTCGATCGTCGTCTCGGAACAGGTACTGAGCTTCGCGCTCGATGTCGCCGACCGCGTGCTCGTCGTCGAGAACGGACAGATCGTGCACGACGAACCGCGGGCTTCCGTCGATGAAGCCAAGGTCGCGAAGTACCTTTCCGTCTGATTGTTAGAATCTTTGTCGATAAAACCAAAGGGGAGATGGAATGGCTGAAACGCTCATAAAAGTTGATCTGACGCAATCTGCGTACGACAACGACATGGTGCACAATCGCTGGCATCCGGATATTCCGATCGTAGCCTGGGTGAAGCCGGGCGATGACTTCATCATCGAAACGTACGATTGGACCGGCGGCTTCATCAAAAACAACGATGATGCATCCGATGTTCGCGACATCGACCTGTCGATCGTCCACTTTCTCTCCGGTCCCGTCGGTGTCGAAGGCGCGGAGCCAGGCGACCTGCTTGTCGTCGACTTGCTCGATATCGGCGCGAAGCCCGACAGCCAGTGGGGCTTCAACGGCTTCTTCTCAAAGAACAACGGCGGCGGTTTTCTGACCGAGCACTTCCCTTCGGCGCAGAAGTCGATCTGGGACTTCGAGGGCATGTTCACGAAGTCACGCCATATTCCGGGCGTGCGCTTCCCCGGTCTCATCCATCCGGGCCTCATCGGCTGCTTGCCCGATCCCAAGCTCTTGAAGACCTGGAATGACCGCGAAATTCCGTTCGTCGAGGCGAACAAGGATCGCGTGCCGCCGGTCGGCACGGTTCCCTTCGCTCCGACCGCGCACATGGGCCGTCTCAAGGGTGATGCGAAGGCGAAAGCTGCGGCGGAGGCCGTTCGCACCGTTCCGCCGCGCGAACACGGCGGCAACTGCGATATCAAGGATCTCTCACGCGGATCGAAGATCTACTTCCCCGTCTACGTGCCGGGTGGCGGTCTCTCGATGGGCGACCTTCACTTCAGCCAGGGCGACGGCGAGATCACGTTCTGCGGCGCGATCGAGATGGCCGGCTGGCTGCATCTCAAAGTCGAAGTCATCAAGGACGGCATGAGCAAGTACGGGATCAAGAACCCGATCTTCAAGCCGTCGGTGATCACGCCGAAGTATGACGACTACCTGATCTTCGAAGGCATCTCCGTCGACGAGCAGGGCCAGCAGCATTATCTCGACGTGCACGTTGCCTATCGTCAGGCGTGCCTCAACGCGATCGAGTATCTGAAGAAGTTCGGCTACTCCGGCGCCCAGGCTTACTCGATCCTCGGCACGGCTCCGGTACAGGGACACATCTCGGGCGTCGTCGATATTCCGAATGCCTGCGCCACGCTGTGGTTGCCGACGAAGATCTTTGACTTCGATATCAATCCGACTGCGGCCGGCCCGACGAAGTTCATCGACGGCTCGGTGCAGATGCCGATTGCGCCGGATCTCTAATCTTTCTCACGAATGCTTGGCTGGCCGGAGACGGCCAGCCGAATTTCTCGAGGAGCGCCGAATGCCCATCTACGATTACGATTGTCCGAACTGCGGTCCCTTCGCTGCGCTTCGGCCCATGGCGGAGTATGAGCTGCCTCACGAATGTGAAAGCTGCGGAGCGGATGCGCCGCGCGCCATTCTCTCGATGCCAGCGATTGCGGGAATGGATCGCGGACGCCGCATCGCTGCCGAGACGAACGAGCGTTCGTCGCACGAGCCAAAGCAATCCAAGAGCCATGCACCGGGCTGCGGCTGCTGCTCGGGATCAAAATCGAAACCAGCCAAGGCGGCCGGTCAAGAAGCCCCTGCGCTCAAAAGTTTTCCGGCAGCCAGGCCTTGGATGATCAGCCACTGATCATCCCAAGACACTGATCGATTTCATGGAAGGGCATCGCGTTGGGACTCGGAGACTCGGGGACGCCGGTGCAAGACGCATGTCAACGTGGCCACGGCCTCGGTGCGAGGCAGGACAAGACGGCGATGTCGTTGGGGGTCACTAATTTTCTGACGAATTGGCTGCGGTGGCATGCCGTGGGCCGCGTCGCCAGCCCCGAGGACATTCCCGTCCTGACTGATAAGTGCCTGGAGGACGCCGCGCGCGAGGGAATATCGCGGCTTGATATCGAGATCGTCGTCGGACCGCTCGAGAATTGCATTCGCATGTCGCTACGCCAGGTGAAGAAATAGCCAGAGACGCTCGCGGCGCTTAGGCCAGGCCCTCCTGCTTCAATGCGACATCGACCGTCGGGCGTGCGCGGACATGCTCGGAAAGCGTTTTCAACGGCTGCGGCAGATCGATGCCGTTTTTCACCGCCCATAGCAGCGTTACGAACAGATAGAAGTCGGCCACCGTGGCGTGCTCGCCGAAGAGATATGGGCCCTTCACTTGCGCGGCGATCTCGCTCAGCCTTTTGCGGATTTTGTCGGCCGCGGCTGCCTTCTCCGATTCCGTCGATCCCGGCTTGAACAGGGGCGCGAACGCCTTGTGAATTTCGCCCGAGATAAAGGAGAGCTTCTCCAGCTGCCTGTAGCGGCCATTCTGGCCCGGAGCCATGAGAGCCGGGTAATTGTCAGCAATGAAAGAGAGGATGGCTATGTTTTCCGTGAGGATTTGTCCGTCATCGAATTGAATCGCCGGAACATAACCCTTGGGATTGATGTCGTAGAATGACCGGCCGTCTTCCAGCTTATGTGTTTTGAGGTCCACCTTCGCCAGTGTGAACTTCATGCCGGATTCTTCCAAAGCGATGTGATCGGCAAGGCTGCAGGCTCCAGGTGAGTAATAAAGGATCATGACGGTTACTCCGCGTTTTGATCCTCAACGCATCGCCTGATGTGAAGTTTCAAGACGTTTAATGGGTGCCAGCAGGCTTAAGCGGCGACTAACCACGAACAGAGACAGCACTCGTCGTTTTCAAAGTGCGGCTTAGTCTCGCTTTATTGCGCATAACCAAGGAGTTTTTTGCATGTCAAAGCATCTCATGTTTGCAATCATCGTTGCTGTTTCGACGATCGCTGCGCCTGCTGCATCAGAGGCGAGCTGCCTCTGCTTGCGCCAGGCCAAGGCACAAGCTGTCGGCGTGTTCAATGGCGCGGTCGGCGCCACGAAGGCAGCCATCTACAAGACAAAGGCCTTCGGCAGTCAGGTGTTTGGCTGGGTGGGAAGCTGCGGAGGTGGTTGCCGCCGCGGATGTGGCATTTAACTTAGCCACGCCTGCTGTCGTAATAAGGCGGCCTCGCTGATTTGAGGCCGCTGACTTTGGAGCCGATGTGGCGTCTCCCGTTCTGCAACCTTCATTCCCCGAATTTGACGGACGACATCCGCATAACGGTAAAAATTGCAGTGTGGATCTGAGCGCTGCGTTTCAGGCGGACTTCAATGCGGGTGGAGTTCGCCACTCATCAATTGATCGGCGGGACTTCCAGCTGTGTGCTTCTTCGATCCAGGCTTGGATCCAACATCGCAGCGGTTTTGAAATCGCGGTCAGCTGCGGCGAGGTTTCCTTCATCGACGTAGGTGTCGGCTCGAACGAAGTACGCCATTGCGTATCTCGGATTGAGGTCCACGGCTTTGCTGAAGTCGTCGATGGCGTCGGCGTACCTGCCCTGCATTTTCAGGACGACGCCACGGTTGAAATACACCACCGGTTCGTTGGGACTGATTTTCATTTCGCGACCGTAGTCGGATATGGCGGCGTTGAGGTCACCTTTCTTGCGGAAGCAATTGGCGCGGTTGTTGAAGACTTTTGGATAATAAGGTTCTATCCGGATAGCCTCGTTGTAGTCGGCTATTGCGCTGTCGCAATCGCCTACCGCGGCATACACGAGACCGCGGCCGACATAATAGTATGGGTCTGAAACGATCTTGGTTGCGCTGGTAAAATCGGATATTGCGCGGGTGAAATCATTCTTGGCGAAATAGGCGAGCGCCCTATTCCCATAATAGATGGCGAGGTTTCGTGGGTTGTTCGGCGCTGAGTCGATCAGGATGGAACAGCCCGTAATATGCGCGTCCGGCGTTGCGCCCGCCTCGCAGTCTCGAGCTGCATCTGCCAAGGCCGAATTTGAAGCTATAAAAAGCAGGATGAGCGTTGCAATATAACGCATGTCGTTTTCCCGAATTTAAAAGGCATGGAAAAATCTGTTTTTCAAATAAAAGGAATATCGGAGAACGAAATCACGCGTACTGAATCACAATAATAACGCATCGATTTATTGAGGCAATATCGAAGCGGAAGATCTCCCCAGTCTTTGCTGATCATATCGTTCTCTTGGTGAAATGTACTTGCGGGTCATTACTGCGCGCCGAGCGCAAGTGCCTCGGGTTTGTGGTTCGGCATTAATGCAATGGCTTCCTATGAGGCGCACAATAGGAGGCATGTTTGCCCGCGCGAGCATTTTGCTTTATATTTCACTGTGAGTTTTCCAAATGAAGCAGTGCATCGCCATCGCCGGAAGGATGTTGCATTTCGAGGGCGATGAAGGGGACTTCTACTTCCAGCATCTTTCTCAGTTCGCGCAGGGTCCCGGTGAACGGCACTTGTTGCGATTTGCAGAGCGCTATCTGCATCCCGCCAGCACAATTTTGGATATCGGGGCGAGCATCGGCCTCACGACGGCAGCATTGGCGCTCGCTTGCCCCAAGGGTCACGTTTACGCGTTCGAGCCTTCGCCCAGGAACGCGGTCTACCTGCGCCGGAACCTGACATCGAACGCTTTGGAAAACGCGACGGTGGTGGAGCGCGCGGTGGGTGCCGTTTGTTCTGCGACGCACGTCACCCAGCCGTTTATCAGCGTGAATTCGGCCATTGTGAGAGAACGCGATCGCCGGCCGCCGGATGATGAGGTTGCGAGCGTTGCCATGGAGACGATCGATAGCTGGGGTGCAGCGCTTGCCTCACCGGTAGACTTTATGAAATTGAACGTCGGCGGCTATGAGGCCCATGTCATCGCCGGAGCGGCCGAGACGCTTGTGAGGGACCGGCCGCTCATTTTCATGGAGTTCAATTCCGTTGCGATCGCGTTCGCGGCGAGGCGGAGCCCGCTGTGCTTTGCCGAGACGATCTGGAATTTGTTCGATGTATTTGAGATCGATGACGCGGGGCGGTTATCGGCGGCCGATGCTCGCCTTTTCGTTCTGAACAATATGGTCCGTCACGGATGCGTGGACGACATCGTTTTGGATCTCAAACCCGGCCATGACGCGCGGTCGATACGCGAGGTTCTGGCGATCGAGATCGATGCGGAGCGTGCCGCGGCAGCGTGACGACCGCTGCCGACCGTCGTTATCATTGCAATGAGCGAGGCAATCGACGCGATCACCTCGCTCGGTCTTCAAGTCACAGCGGATCGCGCTTCAGTGCCTGGCAGAGGCAATGCGGGCCACCGCCGCCCAGCGTGAACATGGAGAGATCCGGATCGTAGACTTCGATGCCATGTGCGCGCATGCGGGCGTTCAAGTCTTTGTTCGCGGCTGTTGAGAGCACGCGATCGTTGCCGAGTGCGACGATGTTTGTGCCGAGCTGCGTGGAGTCATGATACGAGACGGGCAGAATTTCGTAGCCCTTCGATTTCAGCAAATCGAGGAACCAAGGCTGGTGCGCGTCGGGCGCAACGGCCACGAGCTTGTCGTTGATGAAGCCGACCGACACGTCGAGATGTACGAAGTGCGGCGGGAAAGGCACGGCGTAGGCTTCCCAGCCCTCCGCGCGGAACCATTCGCAGACCTGCTCAGCGCCTTCCTTATCGGAGCGCTCGCCGCCGTAACCGCACAAGACTAAGCCGGGCCGGACCACCATGAAGTCGCCGCCCTCGAAGTGGCCGGCGCTGACCATGTTCCAGATCGGAATGCCGGCTTCTTGGTAGAACTTGAAAGTGAGCGCGTAGTCGCCGCGGCGGTAGCGCGTCTGCAGCATGGTTATGACGGCGCCGAATGGCGTCATGACGCTCGAGTCGCGAGCGAACACGCTGTACTTCAATTCGGGGCGCGCATCGAGCCAATGGCATTCAACGCCCGCGCTTTCGTAAGCGTCCACCATCTCGCGGTGCTGAGCCATGGCGACCTGTGCGTCGAACTTCAGGCCGAGTGACAGCGTGTGCCGGGCAACCGCGCTGACAGGGCGCCATTCGAAAAAGTCGGGCTTGCCGAGCAGAACGTGACGAAGGACGCCGGTTTCGGAATCAAGGCCCCACGGAACGGAACTGGTTATGGATCGATCAATGGAGTTCATGAGAGCACCTCGTAATGCGCGTCGGTCGGCGCGCCGGCATTGATACGGATGATGTCCTGCGGACATGCGGACATGGCGACGACGCAATCCATCTCCGCCTTCAGCACGACGTAGTCGCCAGGCTTGGAGACGGGCTCTTCCCAGCCGATGCTGCCGTCGGGCTTGATCGGAATGTTCATCCAAAGATTGAGCGGCGAGGGCACTTCAGGCGGCGTCAAACCAATGCCTGCCATGCCGTTGCGGAGATTATCGGCGCAGTTCTCGTGATATTCGGTGCAGCCCAATCCCTGATAGCGATAGATGTCGCAAGCGGCGATGAACGTGTCGTGGACGCCTGGCGACGTATCTTCAACAAGGGTCAGGATCGGCCTGCGCTTGTTGGTCATGAGCTTGTCGCCGGGCTTCGGCCGGATGCGATCGATCGCGGCGCGCATGTGTTCCATCGAGAGGAATTCGTTGAGGTCGTGGGCGTTGAAAGCCCACGTATCGACAACCTGGTGGCCGTGCGTATTCACGATGCGGATAGACTGTCCCGCCGCCAGCGCAACAGCGCGGCCCTGGCGGGCGGGAAGCTGCTGAAGCTCGCTCATGCCTTCACCTTGATGTTGGGGAATTCTTTGCGGATGGCTTCAGTCACGCCAACGGCGTAGTCGGCCGCGAGAAGTTTGCCTTTCTCCGCGTCACAACCTTGGGCCGGCGAGAGCACGCCGGAGCATGGCACCCACTTTGTACGCGTCGGATAGACGTCGTAGGCCGGGAATTCAGCCGGCTTGTCGGTCGGCAGCGCTGACATGTCGACGAGATCGGGGTGATGGTGAAGCATCAGCGATGTTTCCATCACGGCAGCATGTTCGAGCGCGAAGCCGGGGAAGCCCTCGGGGAAGATTTTCTCCAGCGTCTCGGGGCGCGTGAAATCCCAATATTCGAGCCGCAGGATCTCCATGTCATGGATGCCCATGTAGGCGAGTTCACGCAGCGCAAGGTCAACGGCTTCGATGGTGAACATCATGTTCTCGTAATGGCCATTGATGAGAACGAGGCGGCGGGCGCCGTGGCGCGCGAACTCCTTGATCACGTCGCGGAGGAGATGCGCAAGCGTGTCGGCGTCGAGGCTCGTCGTTCCGCAGAAATGATTGCCGCCGCCCATTTTCGGCTGCGATTTGTAGCCGAAGGCCACTGCAGGGGCGACGATCGCATCGAGCTGCTTGGCGACATCGACGGCGACGGCGGTTGCCAGCATCACGTCGGTGCCCATCGGCAGATGCGGTCCGTGCTGCTCGGTGGCTCCCACCGGCAGAAGAACGAGAGCGCCACCTTCAATCCGCTTTTGATAGGTGGTCCAGCTCATCTCATTCATGAAAAGGCGGTCGGTCATTTTTTCCCTTCTTTCAAACCATGGAGGCGCCGCCGTTGACGCCGATTACCTGTCCCGTGATGAAGCTTGAGCCGGGGCCTGCGAGAAACAGCGCGGCTTCGGCGATTTCTTCCGGCTTGCCGATGCGGCCGAGCGGATTGCCCGTTTCAAGCGCTTTCCAGTCTGGCGGCATGTTGTCGAAATCGAGCAGCGGGGTGTCGGTCGGGCCGGGTGCCACCGCGTTGACGAGAATGCCGGGGCCAAACTCTTTCGCCCAGCAGCGCACCATGGCGCTGATGCCGGCCTTTGATGCGCAGTAGGCGGCGTGATGCTCTCGGCCGAGCTGAGCGAGTTCAGAGCTGAAGAGTATGATGCGGCCGCCGTCGCCGTACTTCTTCATCGCGCGCACGGACTCGCGCACCATGAGGAGGTTGCCGACGAGATTGATGTCGAACAGCTTGCGGACGTCGGCGATGGGCGTGTCGAGAAGAGGCGCAGAGTTGAAGATCGCTGCAGTGTTGAGCATGACATCGAGGCCGCCGAGCGCTTCGTCTGCCGCTTTGACCGCTTCGACGACTTGCGCCTCGTCCGTGATGTCGACCTTGAACGCCGGGCCATTGCCGGTGGAGATCGGGCTGATGTCGAACCTCGCGACGCGCGCGCCCTTGGCTTCGAACAGATCGGCAATGGCGAGGCCGATGCCGCTCGCGGCGCCGGAGACGATGACTTTTTTGTTTTCGATGCTCATCCGAGAAATTCCCCGCGATCGACGCCGATCGCCTGACCGGTGATGTTGCTTGCAAGGTCGCTTGCAAGGAAAAGGTAGAGGCCGGCGACGTCGGGCGGCTCCATAAGGCCCGGCAGAGCTTGGGCCGCGACGACATCGGCGAAGATGTCGGCTTCGCTCCTGCCGGTGCGTTCGGCCATGGTTTTTGCCGAGCGAACGGAGGCGACGGTGCGCACCCAGCCGGGGCAGACCGCGTTGACGTTGATGCCTTGGGGCCCGAGTTCGCGCGCGAAGGTGCGGGTCAGTCCGACGACGGCGTGCTTGGAGGCGATGTAGCCGGCGAATTCTCCGACGGCGCTTTTCGCCCAAACCGAAGCAGTATTGATGATGCGTGCGCCGGGCTTCAAAAGCGGGAGCGCCGCGCGCGTGACGTTCCAGGTGCCGCGCACGTTGATATCGATGATGCGGGCGAAGGTGGCGTCGACTTCATCGCTCAGATCGGTGACCGGCGTGATGAGTTCGAGACCGGCGTTGTTCACCAGCACATCGAGCGTGGTGAATTCGGCGAATACGCTCTGGAGCGCGGCCTTGTCGGTGATGTCGGTCAGGAAGGATTTGACCGGCCGCCCGCATGCCTCTGTTAGATGCGCCGCTGCGTCGTGCACCTGGTCGTCATTTGCCAGGATGGCAACGTCGGCGCCTGCGAGCGCGAACCCTTCCGCTATGGCAAAGCCGATGCCCCGGCTGGCACCCGTCACGAGCACCGATTTGTTCTGAAGGTTGATCACGGTTCGTCCTCGGGGTCCTATACTTTTTCTTCTGCCCCAGTCGCTTCGCGCACAAACTTCAGGATGCGCGTGCGAAGTTTGAAAAAGGTCTCGCTGTCGCGCAGCTCGAGCGTGCGATCGGGGCCGAGCTCCGCGGAGATATCGATGTCCTGCAGCATGCGCGCAGGCCGCTTCGAGAAGACGATGATGCGATCGGCGAGAAAGACGGCTTCGTCGACGTCGTGGGTCACGAAAATGATGGTCTTGGCGTCCTGGCGATGGATGCGGCGCAATTCGATCTGCAAGCCTTCGCGCCTTTGGGCATCGAGCGCGCCGAAGGGCTCGTCCATGAGAAGGACTTCGGAACCCGCTGCAAGCGTGCGGGCGATGGCGATGCGCTGGCGCATGCCGCCCGAGACCTTGTTGGGATAGAAGTCGGCAAAGTCCGTCAGGCCGACGAGTTCGAGATAGTGATCGAGCCGCGCCTTCTTGCGTTCCGGTGTCAGGTCGAGCCGGTACTTCATGCCGTAGGCGACGTTCTCGGCGACCGTCAGCCACGGGAACGAGGAATAGGACTGGAAGACCATGCCGCGTTCGCGATCCGGTGCGCCGATCGGCTGGCCGTGGAGACGGATTTCGCCGTAGCTCGGCGTCTCCAGGCCGCCCACCATGCGCATCAGCGTGGTCTTGCCAGAGCCCGAGGGGCCCAGGAACACGACGAACTCATTGCGTTTGATGTTCAGGTTGAAGAAAGGCGCGACGACTTCGAGATCGCCAAAGTATTTGGCGACGCCGTCGAATTCGAGATAGGGAGCGGGAGCCACGGTTCGCCTCTCAGAGATAACGGAACAAGCGCTTGTGCACGAGGCGCAGGATCTGGTCGGTCACCAGGCCGATGAGCCCGATCGTCACGACGCCTGCCATCACTTCCGAGGTGTTCATGTAGCGCCGTGCCGCCCAGATGACGAAGCCGAGGCCGTTATTGGCGGCGACGATTTCGGCTATGATCAGGTAGGTCCAGCACCAGCCGAGCGTGATGCGCAGGTTGTCGAAGAGGCTTGGAAGCATGGCACGGAAGGCGACGTCCGAGAGCATCTGCGGGGGACGTGCGCCGACCGTGTAGGAGATTTCGACGTATTCCTGCGGGACGCGGCGCATATCGTCGGCGACGAGCAGCACGAGCTGGAAGAACGTGCCGAGCCAGAGCAGGAAGATCTTCGTCGTTTCGCCGACGCCAAACCAGATGATGGTGAGCGGGACGAGTGCGGGTACCGGTAGATAGCGGATGAAGTCTACGATCGGCTCGAGCGCGGCGCCCACGCCGCGAAAGCTCGACATGGCGATGCCGATGGGGATTGCCATGACGACGGCAATTGAGAAGGCGACCCAGATGCGGAGTGTCGACACACCCGCATGCCACAACAGGTTCTTGTGGAGGATCATGTTCCACAGCGTCTCGATGGTGACGCTGGGGGGCGGGAGGAACGTGGCGTTGATCCAGCCGAGACGGGTCGAGAGTTCCCACAGGCCCAAGACGAACAAGCTTGTGAAGGCTGCCGTCAAAATCTGGGCCCGCTTCGATAACGTTCCGCGGAAAGTGAAGAACTGATTGCGGGTATCTTTTCTTGGTTGAGAACGCGGCATCGTTGCCGCGTTCTCGGCCGGCGCACGCGACGCGCCCGATAGTATCGCTTTGGTGGTGGTCACGTGCTGATCTCTTTGCCGGCTTCGCTTCGTTTCGTTACTTCAGATCGGCTTCGGTGATGCTGGCAACGATCGAATTGTCGATCTGCTCGTCTGCCTTCAAGGTATTGTCAGCAGCGCCGTTCTCGATGTTGAGCTGCATGACCTCATCGAAGATCTTGAAGAGTGTGCCGGGTGCGCCGGGCTTGCCGAGGTATTCACTCGTCTCCTTGAGCCCCGTGTATTCCAAGCTGCCTTCGATCGACTCGGCGAACTCTTCCGGCGTCAGATTGAAGTGAGGCGCGGCGAGCTTGATGAAGTCGGCCTTATTGGTCTTGAAGTAATCGACAGCCTTGAAGATGCCGATCATGAACTTCTTATACTTCTCGGGATTGGCCTTCAGATCATCCTGGCGGGCGGTGATGACATCGATAACAATGCCCGGGTACTGCGCCGACGATACGAGGATGTGCGGCTTGCGCTGGGGGACCTTGTCGATCGCTTGAGAGAGGTTCGGCTGATAGGAGACGACCGCTGCGATCGAGGGGTCGTTGAAGACGGCGACGGTGTCGGCGGTAGCGATCTGCTTGAGGTCGAGATCGGCCAGCGTCAGGCCCTTCTTCTTCAACTCCATCTGCAGGAGCAGGCGGGCGGGGATATTCGGCTCGGAAGCGACCGTCTTGCCCTTCAGCTGTTCGACGGAGGTGATGTCGCCCGAAGCGATAACGCCGTCGCCGCCGAGCGACTGGTCAATCGCGCCGATGATGATGCCGGGCGTTTTGGCATCGCGCGGCTTGCCCTGGTACTCGCCGACCGTGCGCATATCCATCTCGATGTCGCCGTGCTCCATCGCCGCCATAACGTTGGCGCGTTCGTCTTCGAACTTGATGTCGACTTCGATCCCGAGATTTTTGAAGTAGCCGAGTTCCTGGGCCACGAAGACTGGAGCGAAGCCGCTCCACGTCGGGCAGAGGATGCGGATCTTCTCGTCAGCCATAGCTGCCGTCGCGGCAAGGGACACGCTCATCCCCATCGCGATTGCCAAACCTGCTCCGACAACCCGCCGGAAATTCATCGTCTTATGCATCGGCACCATCCTGGATGAACACACCACCGTCACACTGAAATCTCGGGGAAAATCACATCGAGACCAATATTGAATATTGGAAAGATACATCGAAAATGGTCAATGTGACTTTAGAGCGACGGTGATGGATGGAGTGAGCGGATGCGGCGGCTCGATAACATAGACATTCGACTTCTTCGGGTGTTCATGACGCTGGTCGAAGCCCGCGGCTTCGGCGACGCGCAGATTGCCCTCAACCTCTCGCAGCCGACGCTGAGCACGCATCTCGCCACGCTCGAACGCAAACTCGGGGCGCCGCTGTGCGTGCGCGGCCGGCGCGGATTTCAACTGACGCCATTCGGCGAGGCCACCTACCACGCGGCGCAGAAGCTATTTGCCGACATCAACGCGTTCGAGGAGAGGGTGAGCCAACACAATGGCCAGCTCGTGGGGCGGCTGCGCATCGGCATCGTCGACGGCGTCGTGACCAATCCGGCTTTGGGGCTGCAGAACGTCATCGCGCGCTTCATGGAGAATGCCGAGAACGTCTACATCGATCTCGAACTCGGCACGCCTCACGCGCTGGAGCAGGCCATCGCCGACAGCCGGCGCGACGTCGTCATCGGGCCGATGTCGCAGAAGGTGCCGGGGGTCACGTACGTTGCGCTGCATCAGGAACCGCATGGTCTTTATTGCGGCAAGGGGCATCCTCTGTTCGATGCGGCGCCTGCTTCGATCACGCGGGACGCCATCGGCAAGGCGCTGTTCTCGGTTCGCGCCTACCGCCACTTGGACGATCTCTATCGCGCTGACCACCCCCGCGCGACGGGACAGGTTGTGCAGATGGAGGCGCAGGTCATGATGATCCTGTCGGGCCGGTTCATCGGCTTCCTGCCCCGCCATGTCGCGGACGCGTGGGTGCGCCAGGGTCTCATGCGGGAATTGAAGCCGCAGACCTATCAATTCCAGTCGAGCCACTTCGCCGCCTATCGCAAGAGCGACGACAGCCGGCCGATCGTGCGCAGCTTCGTGCGCTTTCTCAGCCAGAACGCGGGCCAGACGCGCAGGCCCGCCAGCGCTGCCAAGACGGCTTGAGGCGCGGGGGCCGGCGGTCAGCTTTCCGATTTTCTCGCGAGCGCCACGAGAACGGGCCGGAGTTCCTGCGCCGACATCAGCGGGGCATCGAACCAGAGCCGGACGACCTCATCGCCCGACGTCATATCGAGCCCCTCGGGGTCGAGCGTGGCGAGGCGCCAGCCTTCCGCCGTGGCAGCGCCCGCCTTTAAGGCATAGCGGCCGACGGCATCGGCATGATCGGCGTTCATGTGCGCGACGGCGCCTTCCTCAATCTCGGACAAGGACTCGAGCGCGGCAGCCGGGCAGGCGAGATCGCTTGCCGATACCGCATAGGCCCGGCCGAAGCCGCCGTTGAGCGATGCGCGCGTGGTCGTAAACTTCCAGAAGGCGAAGTCGGGGAAGTCAGCGTAGAGCGCGGCTTTGGGATTGCGCCGCAGAAAGCGGCTCTTCGCCTGGTCGCGTGCGGGGGTGCCTGAGAGATTTTCCGCCGTTCCGATCAAGGTCATGCGGGGATGGGCGAGCGGGTCGCCCTTGCCGGGCTCGCCGACGAGCAGTGAACATCTGCTGTCAGCTTCCAGATTGGCGAAATGGCCGGAGAGGCGCGAGATGAGGAATACGGGCGAGCCGTCCATTGCAGTTGCGAGGCTGACGCGACTGACAGAGGGCGAACCATCGAGCGGGTCAATGGTGGCCAGCGAAGCGAAGCGGGCAGTCCGGACAAGCGTCTTGCCAAGGCGGCGCGCAGAATCGTCAACGGGCTGAAGGATGTCTGGCTTTTTGTCGGTCATCTTTTGTTTCTTTGCGGAGTAGATCGGCCCGGTTGATTGGCGCGTCCGATTGGCTAAGGTCAAAGCCGATTTATTGATTTGGCTGTAGCGGAAACGATCGGATCCGCAAGGCCGTCGCAGCGGATTTTGTCACGGTCAGAGGCCGTGAGAAAGGATCGATTTCAATGAGTTCTTCAGCTGAACTGGCCTGCCGGGTCATTCGCGCGGCTGGTACGTATGACGGCAAGCAGGGCTTGACCTACTTCTGCGGAATTGCGTCCGAGACGGTGGGCTCGAAAGGCATCTGTATGCATCTTTTGACCGTTCCTGCCGGGGCGCGGGCGAAAGTACATCTGCATGAAAACCATGAGACGGCAATTTACATGCTCGACGGTGAGGTCTTGACGCTTTACGGGCACCGGCTCGAGCATTGCATCCCGACGCGGGCGGGTGACCTCGTCTATATTCCCGCGGGGCTGCCGCATCTGCCGATCAACTTGAGTGACAAGCCGGCTTCTGCCGTCATTGCGCGCACGGACCCCAACGAGCAGGAAAGCGTCGTGCTGCTGCCGGAGCTCGAAGCGCTGGTCGAAGCGTCGATCGCGTCTTTCAAGAAGAGCCAAGTTTCGCAGCAGCAGGTGGATCTTACGGAAGCGCGCTCTTAACGGCTTCTTGGGCGGGCAATTGTTTCTAGGGAAATTGGAATGAAAAGGCTGTTGGTGCTGGCTGTCCTGTGGGCTTTCAGCTCCGGTTATTGCTTCGCGGATGACCGCGTTTTGACATTGACGTTCGGCGGGGAGGAGCGCCGCCTCACGGCCGAGGAGCTTCTGGCGCGGCCCGATGTGACAGACCTCAAGGTGCCCGATGACGTCGCGTATCGCCGTGACATGACCTATCGCGCCGTGCCGCTGCTCAGTGTGCTCGGCGGTGCGATCGATGAGGACTTTCACACCATCGAAGCGCGCGCGAGCGATGGCTTCGTGACGCAAATTCCAAGCGAAGTGGTGAAGAGGGGCGCCCAGGGTGGTGCGGTTGCTTGGATCGCGGTGGAAGATCCGGCGAAGCCCTGGCCGCTCGTCCCTAATCGCGACGTCAACGCCGGGCCGTTCTATCTCGTCTGGCAGGACGCGAAGCTTCCGGCAATCAGCGAGGAGTATTGGCCGTTCGCTCTTGTTGCGCTTTCGGCGGCGGACGATCCGGTTAAGCGCTGGCCGGCACTGGCGGTCGATCGATCCCTTGCCCACGATGCGCCGGAGCGGACCGGCCAAGCGGTGTTCGTGAAGAACTGCCTGGCGTGTCACCGCCTCAATGGTGCGGGCAACACGGAGATGGGCCCGGATCTGGGCCTGCCGATGAACGTAACGCAGTACATGACTGACGCCGGGCTGAGGGCGTTGATCCGCGATCCGAAGGCCGTCCGCACTTGGCCGTTGCAGCAGATGGAAGGCTTCAGCGAGCAGGCGATCTCCAATGCGGAACTCGATGGGCTCGTCAGCTATCTGGCTTACATGGGGAAGCGGAAGCCCGAGGCAAAGGCAGTGCCCGCCGATCAACCGGCGCCGTAGGTCCGTCTAGTGGTTCAAGCCGTATCTGCCGAGCCGTTGCGGCGCTGTGCCAGCATTTGCTCGAAGGACCGGCGCGTCTGCGGTTTGATGAAGAGCGCGATGACCTGCGGATGCTTCTCGCGAATGCGCTTTTCGAGACGGACAACGGCCGCTTCGATCTGAGGTGTGCGCAGCTCATCTGCGAACTCCAAGCTCAGCGCGACCAGAATCTGATCGCGTGACAGGTGGATGGCGAAGATGTTGTTGGCGCCGTCGACGCTCGGCTCGCTTCTCGCAAGTGCCATGATGGAGCTGGTGATCTCGTCGCTGGCGGGTTCGCCGATGAGGAGCTCCTTGGTCTTATGCGCAAGTAAAATTGCGATCGTTGCGAGAACGATGCCGATGAGGATCGATGCCACGCCGTCGAGCAAGGGCATATTGAGGTGGACTGAGAGAAAGTTTCCGAGGGCTGCAATCGCGATGCCGATGAGGGCTGCGGAATCCTCGAACACGACCATGTAGGCGGGCGGATCCTTGCTTTCGCGCACGGCTTGCCAATAGCTGCGGCGGCCTTTGTATTTGCCGAAGCGTCGCACGCCGACCATCCAGGAGGAGCCTTCAAACAGAGCGGATAGGGCGAGGACGATATAGTTGACGCTGACGTTCGTAATCGGATGGGGATTCAGAATTGCGGTTACGCCTTCGTAGATCGATGCGCCGGCGCCGAGCGTGAACAGCAGAACCGCAACGATGAAGCTCCAGAAGTATATTTCGCGTCCGTAGCCGAGTGGATGCGTGCGATCGGGGTGGCGGCTCGCCCTGACGTAGCCATAGAGGAGCAATCCCTCGTTGCCGGTGTCGACGAGCGAGTGCATGGCTTCGCTCACCATGGCCGACGAGCCCGTCACGGCAGCGGCGACGAATTTGATGACGGCCACAAAGATATTGCCGGCCAGCGCGGTGAAGACGACTTTCTTTGAAAGGGCGGTCTCGCTCATGCCGGCACGCGACTGCTGGAGCTTATGCGCGTCTCAAATCGGGCTGTGCCGGCTGATGATGTGGCGAAGAGCGCTCGGGTCAGGCGGCGGTGATCGTTCCCGCCGACGACTCGGCATCCGCAGACCTGCTGTCGAGTGCGGCGGCAACCGCATCATCCACGCGTTCCAGCCATATGAATTCAAGGCGGTCGCGGGCGTCTTGCGGGATGTCGTCGAAGTCACGCCGGTTGCGTGCCGGCAGCATGACGCGCGTAATGCCTGCGCCCGCCGCGGCGACGACCTTCTCCTTGATGCCGCCGACCGGCAACACGAGGCCTCGCAGGGAGATCTCTCCTGTCATGGCGGTGTCGCTCCTGACGGTGCGATCCGTGAGCAGAGACACGAGCGCGAGGAACATCGCGACGCCGGCGCTTGGGCCGTCTTTTGGTGTCGCACCCGCCGGCACGTGCACGTGAATCTCGCATTTTTCGAAAACGTCCTGCTCGATGCCGAGGGACTGCGCACGGTTCTTGACGAGCGTCATCGCGGCTTGGGCGCTCTCGCGCATCACGTCGCCGAGCTGCCCCGTGAGGATCAAGCCAGATTTGCCTGGAGACTTCGTGGCCTCGATGAACAGGATGTCGCCTCCGACCGGCGTCCACGCGAGACCCGTTGCGACGCCGGGCACGCTGGTTCTCATGGCAACTTCGTTTTCGAAGCGCGGCTGTCCCAGGATTTCGGTCACGTCTTTCGCGGTGATGTCGAGGTGAGCGTTGCTGTCTTCAGCAATCTTGACGGCGACGTTGCGGAAGACCCGGCCAATCTCGCGCTCCAATGAGCGCACGCCGGCTTCGCGCGTGTAGCCGTGAATGATGGCCGTCAAAGCCGCATCGTCGATCGTGACCTGTTCGGGCTTCAGACCGTTGGCTTCGAGCTGCCGTTTGACGAGATAGCGACGCGCAATCTGCAGCTTTTCGCTTTCCGTGTAACCGGCCAGACTGATGATCTCCATGCGATCGAGCAACGGGCCCGGAATGGAATCCAGCATGTTCGAAGTGGCGATGAAGACAACACGGCTCAGGTCGAAAGGAACGGCGAGGTAGTTGTCCCTGAATGTGCTGTTCTGCTCTGGATCGAGAACTTCGAGCATGGCTGCCGAGGGGTCGCCGTGAAAACCGCGTCCCATTTTGTCGATCTCGTCGAGCATCATCACGCAGTTACGTGCGCCCGCTCTTTTGATGCCCTGAATGATGACGCCTGGCAGCGCGCCGACGTAGGTGCGGCGGTGGCCGCGGATTTCGGATTCATCATGCACGCCGCCGAGACTGACGCGCACGAAAGGCCGCTGCATCGCGCGCGCGATGGATTGTCCGAGGGACGTCTTGCCGACACCGGGAGGGCCGACGAAGCAGATGATCGGCGCTTTGCGATTGGGCGCGAGCTTGCGGACAGCGAGGTATTCGATGATGCGGCTCTTGATCTTCTCGAGACCGAAATGGTCTTCATCGAGGATGCGGCGCGCGGCGGCGATGTCGATCGTCTTCTCTTCGGGCAGCGCCCAAGGCAGTTCCGTCAACCAGTCGAGATAGGTGCGGATCATGCCGGATTCGGCGGCCGCTTCAGGCAGTCTTTGATAGCGGGCTAGTTCCTTGCGCGCGTGCTGCTCGACGTCGTCGGGCATCTCAGCCTTGGCAATGGCCTGGCTCAGCTCTTCGACTTCCTGGGTTTTGCTGTCGCCTTCGCCGAGCTGACGCTGGATCGTCGCCATTTGCTCGCGGAGCACGGCTTCGCGCTGGCGTTCGTCAAACGCGGCTTTGGTCTGGCGGCCGATCTCCTGCGCGATGCGCATCACTTCAATGCGCTCGGCAAGCAGGTTCGCCACCCGCTCCATGCGCGTCGTCAGATCAACCGTTTCGAGGATCGCCTGCTTGTCCTCCGGCGTGATGTCCATGTAGCCCGCCGCGAGATCAGCGAGGGCTGCGGGCGAGGCCGCGTTTTGAATTGAGGCCACGAGTTCGGGAGGTGCTTGCGGCAGCAGCTGTACTGCTTCAAGCGCTTGCGTCCGCAGATTTCGGAAGCGTGCTTCGATCTCGGGGGAGCGTACGTCGGGCTCGGGCAGATGAACCACGCGCGCGACCATGAAGGGCGCATCGGGAACGAAGTCTTCGATGCGGATGCGCTGCACGCCTTGGACGACGATGTGGTGCGTACCATCGGGAGATGCGAGGTAGCGAACGATATTGGCGACGGTTCCGATGCGATAGATGTCATCAGGACCTGGATCGTTGTTGTCGGCGTCGCGCTGTAGAAAAATGCCGATCTGGCGTTGTTCGCGCACGGCCTGCTGCACGGCTGCGATGGATTTTGGGCGGCCGATAGTGAGCGGTATGATGAGGCCGGGAAACAGCACGACCTTGCGGACAGGCAGAAGGATCAGCGCATCGGAGGGAAGCTCGATGTTCTGCGGGCCGTTGCCAATTTCTGCTGCAGGCTTGTTCGTTCCAGTGGACGGCGAGTCACCTAGTGCCATGTATTTTACCTCGGCGATCTAATTCAGCCCGCTTTGGTCAGCGAGAACACCAAGCAACCGTTCGCCACGAACTGGCGAACCGCGTATCGTCCTGCCGGCAACTGGATCCTGCGCTCGAAACGTCCCTGAGGAAGCTCGAGGTGATGGATCACGGCGTTGCGAAGCTGCGGTGGCACAACGCGTCGGCCGCTGACGACGAGAATACCGTTCTCGATCGTTGCTTCGACCAGCTCCGGGTCAACGCCCGGAAGCGCCACGAAAACGAGGATCTCGCGTTCTGTCTCCAGCACATCGACTGGAGGTTCCCAGGCGGGCTCGTTCTTTGCTTCGGACCGCTGGAGTGAAAACAATTGGCGGTGCATGCGCTCAGCGCGCGCCAGCGTTTCCACAGCTTCAGCCATCATCCAAGTCATCGGGTCTCTTTTCGACATGAATACTCTTTCGCTAGCTGATTGATCCGTGAAGATCGTCCGGCTGAGGAAATCTAATGCGGTCACCTGCTGATGTCGCCAGCAGGATCTGCTGGCAGTTCGATGGTTCGGTCTTTCGCGGCTTCTGCGTTTGGCTCGTGGCCGTCGACCACAACCGGCGCATGTGGTGACTAATTCGTTACTCCACGCGTGGCGGCTCCATGTGGTCATCCTTGAAGAACCTGCGGGCGAGCGCGAGAATCTCACCGTCGGTCGGGTGCCCCACCGTTTCCACGCCTTTGATCTTGGCCTTTAGCGCGGGAGCGCGGCGGTCGATATGGCTGATCAAAGCGAGCTTTTCATTGGCTGGGCCGATGACGAGGATGGCTCCGGCATCGGCGAGCGCGTCCGCAACGCGTTGAAGAAAATCCGCGTCTTCGGGCGCGTGGCCGCTGCCAATCGTGTCCGCCTTATGATGAATATGGCGAACGGGATCTTTGGGCCTCAGCACGACCTCGTCGGCATTAGACCGATTGAAATGGAAGATGCGGGCTTCGTGATGGTCGATCCAGACGACCGCGTGGAAATGATGCTCAGGCATTGTGATCTCCGTGCGGATGATCTCAGCATGCCGGCGCCGAGATCGCAATCATTCCCGGGAGCTCATGCCTCAGGCCTTAAGGTGCGGCAGACACCTTTTTAGCATTTTTGTGCCCAGCAGGCGGCTTGGTAGCGGAGGCGGAGCTCTGCTTTTTTGCGGTCTTCTTATTTGTTTTCGCCGTTGGCTTCTGCGCCGCACCGCTGGGCTGGGCCTTGGCGCTTGCCGCCTTCTTCGTCTTAGCTTTTGCCTTGGTTTTGGCTCCGGGCTTCGGCTTAGCGCTGGCCGCGGCTTTGGCCTTCTTGGATTTCTTTGAAGCCTTTGCCGCCTTTGCCTGGGACGCGGACCCAACTGTTCTTGGGGTGGCCTGGCGCTGTTGGATACTTCTCTTGCTGACGTCTTTTGGATCGTCGGCTGCGGGTACGGCCGTGCCTGCGGCTGTCGCTTTGCGCAGAGGCTGGCCAGTCTTGGCAGCGTTATGCCGTTCGACGTCCGCCTGCGTGATCTCGCCTGCGTTCACTAGAGCAACTAGGCACGGCGTGGACAAGCCTTCGCCGACCCTTCGCATGCACTTGCGAAGCTCTTCCGTTCCCACTGAAAACTGACTGCAATGCTGATAGTAGTCGCTTCTGCAGGCCTGCCGGACGTTGGCGTCGACAGCATGGGCATGGGTGCTGGCCAGTATAGAGGGCACTAACGCGGCAACCGCCAAAAGACGGTTTCGGGCCGAGCGCCGGCTGCTGAACAATGAAACGCCGCTTACCGGAATGAGTAGCTTTCGCAATCGTCTGAACCCAATTCTGACCCAAACACGCCACACGCCGACAATAGAGTTTGCGGCGACGACCGCAACGGGGCCGCTATCAAGCCTAGAACATGGTTAGCAATAAAGTGGTTGCACGAATTGTAATTATTTGCACTAGAGCCAGTTACGGAACGAGCGGTAAGAGGTTATTCAGCGGTTACTTGCTTCAATTCCGTAGCGCCGTGGCTGGCGTCATTTGAGTGGGGCGTGTTTCTTCATAGGGATGGGCTTTTTGGCCCGGCAACAAAAAATGAACCCGATAAAAACACTTCAAACAATTGTGGTTTCCGCGGCGGTGCTGGCGTTTGCCGCCACATCGGCCGATGCATACTCGCAGAAGGTGAAGAACGCTTGCTCGGCCGACTTCGCGGGCCTGTGCGGCAGCTACAAACAAAACAGCCCGCAGCTTCGCCGCTGTTTCGAAAGCAAGCGCCGCATGCTTTCGCGCGGCTGCGTGGACGCGCTGGTCAGAGCTGGCGAAGTGCCCGCCCGATATCAGCGGGACCGGTAGCCGCGCGCTCTCAAAGGGCAGGCCGGCCTCGGCTCGATAAGCTATCGCCTGCTTCTTGTGATAGCGGCTCGCCATCGCCACTTTCCTTGCGCCATCATCATGGCGTGAGGGAGATGACAATGAAATCTTTGTTCGCTGCCGTTTCGATTGCGTGTCTCGCTTCGGCGAGCAGCGCGCAAGCCGACGACATTGGCTGCATCAGTACGACATTCCGGTTTCTCGGGGCCAACGACAAGGTCTGCGTCAGCGCGTTTGATGACCCGAAGGTGCCCGGCGTTGCCTGCCACATCAGTCAGGCGCGAACGGGTGGTCTCAAAGGCACCTTCGGCGTCGCAGAAGACCCGTCGATGTTCTCGATCGCGTGCCGCCAAGTGGGGCCGATTACGACGGATATTTCAAAGCTTCCCGAACAGGACGAAGTTTATTCGGCGAGCACGTCGCTCTTCTTCAAGAACACACATGTTTACCGGAGCATCGACAAGAAGCGGAATACGCTCGTCTATGTCGCGATCAGCGACAGGGTTATCGAAGGCTCGCCTTTCAACGCCATCTCGACGGTGCCGATCATGCCGTGGGGCACCCATTAGCAATGCAGCTTGAGACTTTCTTGCGCCTGCGTCCGGCCTTCAGGCCGATTTGGAACCTCGCGGCCGGGCACTGGTTACAACCCGATATGCCCGGGCTTCAGACGCGCCAATGAGGTAGGATCGGATGGCTATCACCCGCGAGAAAGTTGAAGGACGATCGCGTCGTTCTTCTCCGCCGCGCCACCAGTTCCCTTGGGTTCTTGGGCTTGTCGTCCTTGCCGGAACGCTGGGCGTGGCTTTCAGTTTCCACGCCGATCGCAGTTCGTCGGAGCGCAACGGTGTTCTATCGGCGACAGATGCCGATAACGACGTCATCCCGAGCATTGGGCCAGAGCAATGAGGGCGGGTCGCCGGTGCGGCGGCTCAAACATTGACGGCCGGCTGCGCAAGTAGAGGCGGACGGCCCGCTCAAGCAGGCGATTGACGTCGGTGTAGCAGTTGCCGATCGAGAGAATGCACCTGGCCAGCCGCTCCTTCTCAGAAATCGGCAAGCAGTCCAGTCGAAGCTCTTGTGCTGCGCGCTCGAGAACGATCGTCATGCGCTCCAGCGCTTCGGGCTGATAGACCTGCGAGAATTCCATCGTGCACCTCCGGGATTTTCTTTTTCCCCCTCGCTTTCTTCTGTAGCACGCGCGGGTGCCGGCTCGAAGAACAGGAGGCCTCGGACAGAAGCACTGCTGAAAGCATATGCCGATTGGTGGAGGTGTGAAAAACGCCCGTATTTCTGGGCAGAAATGGTGGCTATTACCGTAGCGCGATCGTCACTTCAAAGCGCGCGCGAATAGCTGCAACGCCTTTTCTGCGGGGGCAAATTCGGTGCGCTGGTTTTTTTGATTTCGCGCAGTGACGACGAGGAGTGCGAGATCGTCAGCGAGCGCGGAGACCTCACGCAGGACGAGGGCGTGCGCGATGTCGAACTTGCGGGAGAATGTGCGGCTGTCTTTGGCGATGCCGAAATGGAGAGCGGCGAGGATCGCTGCAGCGAGGGGCGAAAATGCGGGCTCCTCGGAACTCAAGGCCGATACGGCCTTGAGGAAGTCTTCTTCGGTGATGTCGTCGCGGGCGTCGTCGTTCATGCCGCCTGGGCTTGTTCCGACAAGCGAAACGATACCAGGACCGATTTCGACGTCGGCGTATCGCTGAGTTCGCCCGCGCTCGACAGCGGAACAAGAACGTTGAGTTCGGGATAGTAGCCGGCTACTGAGCCGCGCGGAAGTTCGTAGGGCACAACGCGGAAGCTTTCGGCGACGCGTTCGATGCCGTCTTCGTAGCGGCCGATGATGTCGACGCGATCTCCCGCCTCAGCGCCGATTTCTTCAAGGTCGGCGGGATTTACGAACACGACGCGGCGTTCGCCGTAAACGCCGCGATAGCGATCATCGAGGCCATAAACGGTCGTGTTATACTGGTCGTGCGAGCGGAAAGTCTGGAGCACGAACGTGCCCTTCTGCGCGACCGCCTGCTGATGCTCGGTCTGCTCGGGGAGCGCGGGGCTTGCGAAGTTCGCCTTTTGCGTTGGCGTGTTCCAGATGCGCTCGGCCGCGCCGTTGGGCAGGCGGAAACCGCGAGGGCGGCGGACGCGCTGGTTGTAGTCCTCAAAGCCCGGGATCGTGCGCGCGATCAAATCGCGAATGCGATCGTAATGGTGCGCGAGGCTCTTCCAGTCGACGACTTTCGAGCCGACGGTCGCTTCGGCGATACCTGCAATGATGGCGACTTCGGAGCGAAGCTCGGGGGAGGCCGGTTTATTGATGCCGCCCGATCCGTGCACCATGCTCATGGAGTCTTCGACCGTCACGATCTGCGCGGCGCCATCGGCGTTGCGATCGATCTCGGTGCGGCCGAGGCAGGGGAGGATGTAGCTGACCTTGCCCGGAAGCAGATGCGAGTGGTTGAGCTTTGTCGCGATGTTGACGGTCAGCTTCTGGTTCATCAGCGCCTTGGCGATCAAGGGGCTGTCCGGCGTCGCGCGGGCGAAGTTGCCGCCCAAAGCGATGAAGGCCTGCGAGGATCCATCCAGCATCGCGCCGATGGCGGCAAGGACGTTGTGGCCATGGCGGCGGGGCATCGGGACGCCGAACTCATTCTCAAGCGCATCGAGGAAGGCTGCGGGCGGCTTCTCGTTGATGCCGACGGTGCGGTCGCCCTGGACGTTGGAATGGCCGCGAACAGGGCACAGGCCCGTGCCGGGACGGCCAATGTTGCCGCGCAGGAAGAGGAAGTTTGCAATCTCGCGGATGGTCGCCACCGAATGGCGATGTTGCGTGACGCCCATCGCCCAGGTGCAGATGGCGCGGTTGGCGCCGATGTAGATCTGGGCGAGTTCCTCGATCTGAGCACGCGACAGGCCGGACTGATCTTCGATCTGTTCCCAGGTCGTGGCGTCGACGGCTGCGCGGTAGGCTTCGAAACCGTCGGTATGCTGCGCAAGGAACTTGCGGTCGAGGACCGACGGGCGGCCTGCAGCGAGCGCTGCATCATCGGCAGCAAACACCGCTTTCGCCATGCCGCGAACCGCGGCCATGTCACCGCCCACGCGGACCTGGAAGTATTCGCTGGCGATCGGGGTCGAGCCGCCGGTGATCATCTCCAGCTTGTCCTGGGGATCGGCAAAACGCTCAAGACCCTTTTCGCGGACCGGATTGAAGACCGCGATGCGCGCGCCACGAAGCGCTGCGCGGCGGAGGTCGCCTAGCATGCGCGGATGGTTGGTGCCCGGGTTCTGGCCGATGACGAAAATGGCGTCGGCCTTCTCGAAGTCTTCGAGGAGGACCGTGCCCTTGCCGATGCCGACGGCCTGTTCGAGCGCGACGCCGCTCGCCTCGTGGCACATGTTCGAGCAGTCGGGGAAATTGTTGGTGCCGTAGAGGCGGACAAAGAGCTGATAGATGTAGGCGGCTTCATTGGAAGCGCGGCCGGAGGTGTAGAACTCGGCGCGGTCGGGGCTGTCGAGGCTGTTCAGGACGCCGGCGATCTCGCCGAAGGCTTCGTCCCAGCCGGCTTCGACGTAGCGGTCGGTCGCGGCATCGTAGCGGAGGGGATGGGTCAGGCGGCCCTCGCGCTCCAGGTCATAGTCGGTCCAGGTGCGAAGCTCGCTGACGGTGTGCTTCTTGAAGAAGTCGGGCTTGACGCGCTTGTCGGTCGATTCCCAGGCGACGGCTTTGACGCCGTTCTCGCAGAATTCGAACGAGGAGCCATGCTCAGGGTCGCCCCAGGCGCAGCCCGGGCAGTCAAATCCATCCGGCTGGTTGGCTTTCAGCATCGTCACGGCGCCGGACAGCGGCGAACCGCTCGCGAGCAGCTTCTTTCCGCAGCTCTTCAGTGCGCCCCAGCCGCCTGCAGCCTTCGACTTCTTGCCAATAAATTCTGGTTTACCCATCGCCTGCTTCCGCAAATATCGCCCTGTTTTTTGGGCATGTGCGAAATATAGGCCTTCCGCAACGCACCACGCGGGATAACCGTTATGCGAAAACGGAATATGATGTGAGTTTTCAGGGTTTTAGGCCGTGACATTCAGGCCGAGAGGGGTGCGCAAAACGACGCTCCCCATGCTATCGGATCATAGATGCTGTCTATGGCCCTGCCATTAACCATCGGCGTAAGGGTTAGAATATGAAGCCGGTGTTAATGAAATTGCTGTCGTGATCGCGGACGATCTTGTTCAGGATGCGCTTGGAATCGTCGGTCTGCTTGGCGGCGACCATCGAGCGGATCGAGAAGGATCGCAGGGCGTCGGTGACCGATAGCGTGCCTTCGGCGGAGTCCTTGCGGCCGGTGAATGGGAAGACGTCGGGGCCGCGCTGGCACTGGCAATTCACGTTCACGCGGCAGACTTGATTGACGAGCGGGTCGACGAGTTTGCCGATGGTCTCGGGATCTTCGCTGAAGATCGATACCTGCTGGCCGTGTTCGGACGTGATGACGTATTCGAGCGCAGTTTCTACATCATCGAAAGCCATGACGGGGACGATGGGCCCGAACTGCTCTTCGCGATAGAGCAGCATGTCTTCTTTCACCGGATAAACGACCGCCGGAGTAAAGAGCGTTCCGCATACTCCGCCGCCCTTGTTGAGGACGCGCGCGCCCTTCGCTTTCGCATCCTCAACGAGCCGCGTCATGTGCTCGACCTTCCCGAGATCGGGTAGCGGCGTGATGGCGACACCCTTCTCCCACGGCATGCCGATCTTGAGCTTGTCCACTTCGGCGACGAGGCGCGCGACGAAATCATCGACGATGTCGCGATGGACGAGCAGCATCTTGAGAGCGGTGCACCGCTGGCCGTTGAACGACAGCGCGCCAGTCACGCATTCCTTGACCGCGAGCGTCATATCGGCGTCGCGCAGTACGATGGCGGCGTTCTTGGCGTCGAGGCCGAGGATGGCGCGGAGGCGGTTCACCTTCGGGTGCATCTTCTTCAAATGGTCGGCGACTTTGCTGGAACCGATCAACGTCAGGACGTTGATCTTTCCGGACTCGAGCAGCGCCGGCACGATTTCCGCGCCGCGGCCGTAGACGATGTTGATGACGCCGCGCGGGAACGACTTCTGAAACGCTTCGAGCAGCGGCTGGAACAGCAGCACGCCGAACGTCGGCGGCTTGAATACGACGGTGTTGCCCATGATCATCGCAGGGATCAACGTCGCGAAGGTCTCGTTGAGCGGATAATTGTAAGGCCCCATGCAGAGCACGACACCGAGCGGCGTACGTCGGATTTGGCCGATGGTGCCTTCTACGACCAGGAAGCGTGAATTGGAGTTATCGAGCTCTTTGAGGGCGGCGATGGTGGCTTGCACGTAGTCGACCGTGCGGTCGAATTCCTTCTCCGAGTCGGCGCGGCTCTTACCGATCTCCCACATGATCAGATTGACGATCTCTTCGCGCTTGGCGGCCATGCGGCGGGTGAATTCCTGCATGCAGGCGATGCGCTGCGCGACGGCCATCGTCGGCCATTCGCCGCGGCCGTCGTCGTAGGCTTCGACCGCAGCAGCGAGCGCTTCCATCGCTTCTGGAATTCCGGCGGTCGGGTGGCTTCCGAGTTCGATCTGATCGAGCGCGCCATTGGACTTGCGCGCGCAGATGGCGGAGCGCACGGGGACGCTCGCGCCAGCCCAGTGCCGCAATTCGCCGTCGACCAGAATATCGCGCTGATGCATGGGCGGTGGCGGAGCGTGAGTTTTCAGCTCCGCGTCATCGGGAAAGAGCGCTCGCAATTGGTCCGTGGTGACCATGACCGCCGATGCCTCCGATCTTGAGAGGAGAACCCTGCACGAGCTTGCAAGAGCGGCCTGCACCCTCTTCAACCGGCGAGCGATCTTAAGGCCCAGTGCGTCTTGAAGCACAGAATGAACCGTTCCGCAGGATGATCGTTCCCGCGGGACGGTCCAAGCTGTGACAAGCCTAGCGCTGAAGGCTTAGAGCGACTTTACGGGAAGATCTGATAGAGCCAGGTTTCGCTCAGAGCTTGCCCGTCCTTGGCGAGATAGGCGCGAAGGTCGGCGGCCTGGCCATTGAGATCGTCGAGGTCGAACATCATCCGCCAGCGGTTGGTACCAACGACGGGGAAGGCTTCGATGCCGCTGAGGGTGCCGTGAGATGACGTCACGACCACCTGCGGTCCGCCGCGAACTTCGTTCTCCAGGGCCTTGCCCGCGACGTCGATCATGAACTTGCGCGACGTGGGCTTCAGATGGAGAAGGTCGAGGTCGCGGCCGCCGAGCCCGCCGCGGCCGATGCGCGTTGCGATGATCCGGGCAACGTCGCCTGCCGGCGGAGAGTCGAGGCCCCAGTACAACCGGTAACGCGCGTTGATCTCCGAACCTGCTTCGACCGGCTTTTCCGGGTTCCAGAAAGCGACAATGTTGTCTTCAGTTTCGTTCGTCGTCGGCAGCTGGACGAGCTTGATCGAGCCCTTGCCCCAATCCGACAGCGGTTCGACCCACATGCTCGGCCGGCGATCGTAGAAGAGGCTGTCGTCCTGGTAGTTTTCAAAATTGCGGTCGCGCTGGACCAGGCCATAGCCCTTGGGATCCTCGTCCAGGAAGCTGTTGGTGACGATGCGCTGGGGATTGGAGAGCGGCCGCCAGATGCGTTCGCCGGTGCCCGTCCACATCGATAGGCCGTCGCAATCATGAACTTCGGGGCGCCAGTCGCCGCGGAACTGGATCGAGTTCTCGCCGTACCAGAACATGCCGGTCAGAGGCGCGAGGCCGAGCAGCTTGACGGGAGAACGGAAATAGAGCTGGCACTCCACGTCCTGCAGGGCGCCGCCCTGTCCGCCTTCGATCCGCCGGCTGTCCATGCGGTAGGCGCCAGTGACGCTTTTGCTTTCGAGCAGCGCATAAATCGTCATGCCGCTGCTGTTGGGCTCGAGCCAGAAGTTGGTGAAGCGGGGAAATTCTTCCGGCTCGCCGGTGTTGATCGCCAGCCCGCGCGCCGATCCGCCGTACTGGTCGTAGGGGTCGGAGGCGCGGAAGTAGGAGGCGCCGAGATAGGAGAGCCAATCGCTTTGGCCGCCGCGGCTCATGAGCCTGAAGCCTGCGAAGCCCGCCGTCTTCAACTTCCGCAGCGGATGGTCGGCGGGCATGTCGAAGTAATCGGGGCTGTAGATGACCTCGCGCGCGGCGTTGTCGTCCAACACGTGGATGCCGACGGGCTCGGCGTAGAAACGGCCCTGCGGGAAGAGGCGGACGGTCTGGGCGCCCGGCGTGCCGCGCCAGAGTTCCATCTCGGGCTTGTAAACGGCCTGGGCGAAGGTGTCGAAAGTCATGTCCCGGAGCGGATCGGATTCTTCCGGCTGCGAGGGCGGGACATAGGGTGCCTGGGCGAGGGCTTTGGCCCGTTGTTTCAGGTCGTCAAAAGAGAAGGGCTGCGGCGGTCCTAAAACGGCGGCTCCGACGGGTGGAGCGCTGAAGGCAGGTTTACTATTCCATCCTACCAGGGTGCTGGTCAGCGCACCGGCCAGGACGTGTCGACGATCAAGCATGAAGGACATCTTGTTTTTAGTTGATCACAGCGGCGGGTAGGTCAGGACGGGCGGCGGCGCCTATATCCGATACGGATGGGGATAATTCAATATGTGGGAGCGGAGCCCCTAGCGGCTTGGTTGATGGTCAAAGCGCGGCCTCCCAGCCACGGGCCGGTTGTCCCCCACCACCACGACTTGAGTTTGGCGATGCCGTGTCCTGCGGCGTCCTACCGCGACGGCGCGGCGCATACACAACGCGCAGGCATATCAAAGGCGGCAAATTCGTATCAATAAGAGCCAACGGCTGGAGTGCGGTTAGTCAACCGATCAAACTGAGCATTAAAAAGCCTCAGGCGATCAACCGTGCATTTCGAATTAAACTCTCCGCAACCTTTTCTTTACATAGGAAACTCTAGTTTGTGTGAGCTTCGTTTTTTTTAGAGAAAAATGCCGTGCGGCGCAGAGAAGCGATGGTCGGGCTATGATGCTGAGCGGCCCCCCGATCGCAAATGCTGATTTCATAAAAGAGCGGCTGCAACTTCTGCAGCGGGAAATGCTTGTCGGAATCGCATCCGGCGAGTCGCTCGTTAACGTGATGTCTCTGCTTTGCCGAGAAGTGGAAGCACTTGCTTCCGAAGTGATCTGCTCCGTCATGGGCATCGATGATGAAGGACGCTTGAGCTTCATCGCGGGGCCGAGCCTTCCCGAAGAGTTCGCATGGGTTAACGGAGTTCCGATCGGGCCTAACGCCGCTTCCTGCGGAACAGCCATATTCCGCAAGCAGGCGGTCGAAGTTCAGGACATCGAGAGCGATCCCCTTTGGGAGGAATACCGTAACCTTGCCTTGCCGCACGGGCTGCGCGCCTGCTGGTCGAGCCCCATCCTGGCGCCTGATGGCCGTGTGCTGGGCGCCTTCGCGTTCTATTTCCGCAAATCGCGGGGTGCGAGCGACCTTGAGCGTCTGATCGTCGACAAGTGCGTCAACATCTGCGCGCTGGCGATCGAAAGCACGGATGCCCGCTCGAAGCTCAACGAGCTTGCCTTCTTCGATCCTCTGACGGGCCTCGGCAATAGAGCGACGCTCAGAAAACGGCTCGCGCTTCTGCTTCAGCACGCCGAAGAGAGGGGCCGCCCGGTCGGCCTCTTCCATATCGATCTCGCCGATTTCAGAGCGGTCAATGATCTTCATGGGCATGCCGTCGGCGACATCGTGCTCAGGAAGGTTTCCGACAGGCTGCGCTCTCTGGCTGACGAGGCCGATCTCATCGTCCGCATGGGCGGCGACGAGTTCTTGGTCGCGCGTACGTTCGAGGCGGAGGGCGCTGACTACGAGCAGTTCGCGGCCGAGATTGTCGCCCGGTTGAGCGGCCGCTACGAAATGGTGAGCGGCGAACGCGTCACTATCGATGCCGTCGTCGGCGTCTCCAAGTTTCCAGGCGATGGAAAAGATCAAGACAGGCTGCTGGCGCACGCCGAGACCGCGCGCCGGCGCGTGAAGCGCAACGGCTGCGGCTATGCGATCTTCGAGTCGGGAATGCAGCTGGAGCAACACCGGCTTCGTGTTCTGCAGCGCGACGTCGGTCTCGCCGTCGACAAGGGCGAATTATCCGTCGTCTTCCAGCCTCAGATCGACGTCAAAACGGGTTCGGTCGGCGGGTTCGAGGCTTTGCTGCGCTGGAACCACCCCGAGCACGGCCCGGTTTCGCCCGCAGACTTCATTCCGGCCGCTGAAGCCAGCGGCGCCATTTTGAAGATGGGTGCCTTCGTTCTGCGTGAAGCTTGCAGGGAAGCCGCCAAGTGGAAGGCCAAGCTCAGGGTTGCGGTCAACGTTTCGGCGGCGCAGATCGTCGAATCCGACCTTGCGAAGCTCGTCAAAGATGTTCTGTCCGAGACGGGACTCGAGGCCGAGCGGCTCGAAGTCGAAGTGACGGAAAGCCTCTTCATTCAGGATATGGCGACGGCGAAGATGACCTTGCGCGAGATCAAGGATCTCGGCGTCAGCGTGGCCATCGACGATTTCGGAACGGGCTTCTCCTCGCTCAGCACGCTGAGAGCTTTCCCGTTCGACCGTCTCAAAGTCGATCGCAGTTTCGTGTCCGACATGGTCAAGAACTCGGATGCCGCGGCGATCGTGAATTCGGTCATCGGACTTGGCCGCGCGATGGGATTGCGCGTCGTGGCCGAAGGCGTCGAATGCGATGAGCAGGTGGCGATGCTTAAGCTTCTGCGCTGTCACGAGGTGCAAGGATACCTATTCGGCAAGCCGTTGCCGATCGAGGCCTATGCGCATCTGACGGGGCCGAAATCACCACGCACGTTCTCGAGCGCTCTGCCGAAGCTGCGCGATATGTAAGCCGCTAGCCTTCGCGTTCGAAGGCTGCCCAGGGGTCCTGTCCCTGAGCCACAAGATCCAGAACATCGCCGGTGTGCGCGCCGAGGTCCGGACTTGGTGTTGCGGCAACGCAGGGCTCGCCGTTCATGACGATTGGACCACGCACGGAGGGCACCGCCGTTCCATCTTCGCGCGCCAGTTCCTGATACATCCCGCGCGCGATGACCTGCGGATCGGCGAATGCCTGATCGACGCGATTTACAGGCCCGGCGGGCACGCCTGCTGCTTCCAGTCCCGCGAGCAGTTCGTCCGACGGCCTCTTCGCCGTCTCCGCTTCGATGATGGGAATGAGTTCTGCGCGATTGGCGACGCGGCGGGCGTTGGTGTCGAAGCGGGCATCGCGTTCGAGACCTGCAAGCCCCAGCACCTCGCAGACGCGCGCGAACTGTCCGTCGTTGCCGGCGGCGATGATGATCGGCCGGTCGGCTGAGGCGAACACCTGATAGGGCACGATGTTGGGATGCGCGTTGCCGAGGCGGCGCGGCGGCTTTCCCGAGGCGAGATAGTTCATCGCCTGGTTGGCAAGGACGGACACCTGCGCGTCGAGCAGCGCCATGTCGATGTGTGCTCCCTGGCCGGTCGTGTTGCGCGCGTTGAGTGCCGCCAGAATTCCAATAGTCGCGTAGAGGCCTGCGAAGATATCGGCGAACGCGACGCCGGTCTTTTGCGGCTCGCCATCGGGCGCGCCGGTCAGATCCATGATGCCGCCCATGCCCTGCACGATGAAGTCGTAGCCGGCGCGGGAGGCGTAGGGCCCGGTTTGTCCGAAGCCGGTGATCGAACAGTAGATGACGCGCGGGTTGATGGCCTTTATCGCGGCGTAGTCGAGACCGTATTTGGCGAGGCCGCCGACTTTGAAATTTTCGATGACGACATCGGCATTTTTGGCCAGCGCGATGACGGCTTCGCGGCCGGCGGGCGTTTCGAAGCCGATAGCGACCGATTTCTTGCCGCGGTTCGCCGCGTGGAAATAGGCGGCGGAGGGTTCACCGTTTTCGCCAGGAATGAACGGCGGGCCCCACGTCCGCGTCTCGTCGCCGCCTTCGGGCCGTTCGACCTTGATGACGTTGGCACCGAGGTCCGCGAGCGTCTGACCGGCCCAGGGACCGGCGAGCACGCGCGCGAGTTCGAGGACGCGCAGTCCCGTGAGCGGCTTACTGCCGTCCGAAACGATCATGAGAAGGCCTGCAGACCTGTGATGGCGCGGCCGAGGATGAGGGCGTGAATGTCGTGCGTGCCTTCGTAGGTGTTCACGGTTTCGAGGTTCAGCATGTGGCGCATGACCTGGAATTCTTCGGAGATGCCGTTGCCGCCGTGCATGTCGCGGGCGGTCCGCGCAATGTCGAGCGCCTTGCCGCAATTGTTGCGTTTGATGAGCGAGATCATTTCGGGCGCGTTTTCGCCTTCATCCAAAAGGCGGCCGACGCGGAGAGCCGCCTGGAGACCGAGCGCGATCTCCGTTTCCATGTCGGCGAGTTTTTTTTGCACGAGCTGGGTGGCGGCGAGCGGTTTGCCGAACTGCTTGCGGTCGAGCGTGTACTGGCGGGCGGCGTGGAAGCAGAATTCCGCCGCGCCCATGGCGCCCCAGGCGATGCCGTAGCGGGCGCGATTGAGACATCCGAAAGGTCCGCCAAGTCCCGACGCATTCGGCAGCAGAGCACTCTCCGGTACTTCGACGCCGTCCATGACGATCTCGCCGGTGACGGACGTGCGCAGTGACAGCTTACCAGCAATCTTGGGCGCGGAGAGGCCTCTCATGCCCTTTTCCAGAACGAAGCCGCGAATGGCATCATCGTGTTCTGCCGACTTCGCCCAGACGATGAAGATGTCGGCGATGGGTGAATTGGTGATCCACATCTTTGAGCCGGTGAGGCGGTAACCGCCTTCGATCTTTTCGGCGCGTGTCCGCATGCCGCCTGGATCGGAGCCTGCATCGGGTTCGGTCAGGCCGAAGCAGCCGATCCATTCGCCGCTGGCGAGCTTTGGCAGGTACTTCCGGCGCTGCTCTTCGCTGCCGTAGGTGAAGATCGGATACATGACGAGCGAGGACTGCACGCTCATCATCGAGCGGTAGCCGGAATCGACGCGTTCTATTTCCCGGGCAATGAGGCCGTAGGCCACGTAGCTAGATGCGGAGCCGCCGTACTCTATGGGAAGGGTGCAGCCGAGAAGGCCGAGTTCGCCCAGGGCCCGGAAGATATCGGGGTCGGTTCGCTCCTCGGCGTAAGCTTCGATGACGTGGGGCTGAAGCTTGTGCTGCGCGAACGCGTGGGCCGTGTCGCGGATCAGCATTTCGTCCTCGGTCAGCTGATCGTCCAGCAGCAGAGGATCATCCCACATGAAACTTGAACTCGCTGGCACTTTAGACTCCCGGACCGGCTAACGTCGCCGCACTCTATATTGGGTCGGACGTGCATTGGGAAATGCAGAACGTGAATCAAATGTATGCAGGGGCCGCACAACGCGGCAGGCTCTTTGTTGCCCGAGCCGCGGGGCAGTGGTATCGGGCCGGACGTAAGCGGCGCCTGCGGGGACGCTTTCTCGATGCGTCCCGCGGTCTTGCGATTGTTGAAGGATAGGCGATCATGTCCCGTCGGCCCCTCGTCGGTGTCATCTGCTGCACGCGCATTCCGGAAGATCCGGTACAGGGCGTGGCCGAGCGTTACCTGCGCGCTGCCCCCTTCATGGGCGCCGACTTCGTGCTCGTGCCTTCGATGCCGGAGATTTCGAATGCGGCCTCCATCTTGAGCCGGCTTGACGGTATTCTCTTGACCGGAAGCCCCTCAAACGTGGCACCGCATCTTTATCGCAGCGCGGACGCGGGTGAGGGACCGTTCGATCCCCGGCGCGACGAGACGGCGTTCCGGCTGATTTCGGAATCTGTCGAGCAAGACCGGCCGGTTCTTGGCATCTGCCGGGGTTTCCAGGAGATCGCAGTCGCCTACGGCGCGAGCCTCAGGCGGGATCTGGGGCAGGCGGAGCGGCCGCAAATTCACCACACGCCGCCCGGGCTCTCGATGGATGAGATGTTCGCGCTCGAGCACCGGGTGGATCTGGCGCCCGGCGGAATCCTGTCGCGTGCGCTGGGTCAGCCGTCGATCGTCGTCAACTCGGCGCACTTCCAAGGTATCGACGATCTCGGGCAGAAGCTTGCGGTGGAGGCAACGAGCGCTGATGGCGTCGTTGAAGGCATTCGGCCTTCGGGCGGCGAACGCATCCTGGCAGTGCAATGGCATCCGGAATGGCGCGTTGCCGACAATCCCGTATCGCGCGAGCTCTTCGCCTGGTTCGGGCTGCTGCTAAAAGGGGCGAGCCTGCGTGAAGCCGCCGAGCTCGTTGCGGAGAAGGCGACGCTCGGCAGCTAGTGCTTGGCGAGGACGGTCACGAGCGCGCCTTGCACGCCGGTGATCAGAACCTGCACGCCGATGCAGAGCAGCAGGAACGCTGACAGCCGCGTCAGAATACGCGTGCGCGCGGGGCCGAGCAGCTCGACGATGCGTTCGGCGTAGGCGTAACAAACGCCGATGAGAAGGGCGAGCACGAGTGCCGCGCTGCAAACGCCGGCGTAAAACGGCACGAGCATCTCAACCGACGAGGGGCGCGTGGCGCTCAAGGCGATCGCGACCGAGATCGTTCCGGGGCCCGTCGTGAACGGCATCGTCAGCGGGAAGAAGGCGACGTCGCTGCCCCATGCGGCCGCTTTCTGCGTCTGCTGCGCATGGTCCTGCTTGCGGTCTTCGGTTTCCTGAGGATTGTAAAGCATCCGCCAGCCGCTGACGGCGACGACCGCTCCGCCCGCGACGCGCAAGGCATCGATGCTGACGCCGAAGAAGCTCATGAGCGTGGCCCCGATCAAAAGCGATACGAGCATGACGATGGCGGAGTAGAAGGCGACACGCCAGGCGAGCGACCTGCGTTCCGCCTCGGGCCGGCTGGCCGTGACCTGACTGTAGATCAGCGCGCCGCCGAGCGGGTTCACGATCGAAAACAGCGCGGGGAACGCGATCAGAAAGGTTGCGGTGATGCCGCTCCAGAATTCCATGGGCTGTGCTTATCGATTGAGATGGCCGGTCGCGGTGTTATGCGCGGCATCTTCTTAACGTCGAAAAGCGGCGCGCGATAGCCTCGGCCGTTGCGGCGATTACCAGGCGGATGATGGCTCGGCATCGGCGAAGACTTCCGCCAGGCGCCGCGCCGTGCCCGGAGAAACGGGATCGGGCAATGCATCGAGCGCGAAGAAGCCGTGCTCGGCGATTTCGGCGTTGGGCGCCGGGATCGTGTCGCGGCGCCAGCGGTCGATCCTGAAAAGCACGATGTGGTCGCCTGGATAATCCTCGAAGTGCGAATAGATGCCGATAAGCTTCGGCGGCTCTAAGACGATGACGCCCGTTTCTTCCAGCACTTCGCGCGTGATCGCCGTTTCGATTTCCTCGCCACGTTCGACGCCGCCGCCGGGGAAATGCCAGCCCGGGCGGTAGCCATGGCGCACGAGCAGCACGCGCTGGGCGTCATCGACGACGATGCCTTGTGCGCCGAGCGTCACGATGTTCTTGCGTTCGGCGAGAAGCGTGCGCAGCCGGCTCAGCATGGGTGAGGTTTCCAGCCGTAGAGCCAGTCGAATCCGCTCATGACGTAGGCCGGCGGGAGAACCTTCATCGTGGTGTTGCGGGCGAAGGCGTTGAGGCCGCTCATATGATAGATGCGGCCGTTTCGTTCGGAGGCTGCCGCGACTTGGGCAGCGCGGGCGCGACGCGCTTTTTCGTAGCCGGCCAACGCGCGCTCGATGTTGCCGTTACTGGCCGCGACGACGTCGGCCAACGTGATCGCGTCTTCCAGCGCCAGGACAGCGCCTTGCGCCAGAAACGGCAATACCGGATGGGCGGCGTCCCCAAGGAGCGCGGCGCGTCCGGCGGTCCAGCGCGGGAGGTGGGCCAAGCGATAGAGCGACCACTTTCTCCAATCGGACGCTCCGTCGAGGAGCGCGCGCAGCTGCGGGGCAAATGCGGCCACCTTCGATTTCACGACGTCAGCGACGGTGGGTGAATCCCAGCCTTCGGAGCGGGCGTCGTCGTCCGCGATGACGACGAGGGCGATGTCGCGGCCGCCGTTCACCGGGTAGTGCACGACATGCGCGCCGGGTGCGAGCCAGATGTGTACGGCGTTGGGCAATAGTTCCGGCGGAAGATTTTGCGCAGGGACGACGCTGCGGAACGCGTTTTTGCCGACCGGGATCAAGTCCGCCTTGCTGCCGCTGATCTGATCGCGGAGGGCGGACCAGAGGCCGTCAGCAGCGATGAGAAAGGACGCATCGAATGCTTCGCCGCTCGCCGACGTCGCGCGGATGCCGCTCGTCCCGCTCGCCACGGATACGATGTGTGTCCCGCGCATGAGTGTGATGCGCGGTTCGGCTTCGGCGCGTGCACGCAGAGCGACGTGCAGATCGCGGCGGTGGGCCGTCCAGTAGGGGGCGCCGTGGCGCTCGGCGATCCAGCGGCCGAGGGGCATGCGCGTCAGCTCACGGGCCGATGCGCCGTCGCGGACACTGAGGGCGTCAGGCGTGGCGACGCTCGTTTCGAGGTAGGAGGCGACGCCCAGGTCGCGGAGGATGCGGACGCCGTTCGGGCCGATCTGAATGCCGGCGCCTTCTTCGGGGAACTCGTCCCGCCGCTCGCAAACGCGGACATCGATGCCGCGTTTCGCGAGCGCGATTGCTGCGGCCAAGCCGCCGATGCCAGCGCCGGCAATGAGTGCGGTTTCGCGTTTCGCCGCCATCAGCCTTCGTCCGAGCCGATGCTGCGGCTCACCCCCATGGGCTTAAGCAGCGTCCGCTACGAGGCTGCCCTTGGGATCGCTCTCGTCGGCCTTCAGGCGCGCATCATGGATGTAGAGCGTCGAGCAGTAGGGGCAGAGGATCTGATTGTCCTGGCCCATGTCGAGATAGACGTGAGGATGGTCGAACGGCGGGCGGGCGCCCATGCAATTGAACTCTTTGACGCCAACGAAAATTCGCTCCGCGCCAACGTCGTTTGCAAAGTGAGGAATAACGGCCCCGGCCATGCTTCGCCCTTCCAATATGGGAGATGTTTGGCCGCACCATATCCTCGTGGCAGCCATGATGGTAGGGGACATAAAAACTTTCCGGAAATCGAACGGCGGCGGGCGGCATGGACCACTTCGACAGCGATGGCGTTGAAATCGCCTACCTCGACACGGGGGGTGGCGAGGGCAAACTGCCGGTTCTGCTGATCCACGGCTTTGCCTCCAATGTGGCGACGAACTGGGTCAATCCGGGGTGGGTCACGTTTCTCACCAAGGCCGGGTACCGCGTCATCGCGTTCGACAACCGCGGCCATGGCGAAAGCCAGAAGCTGTATGAGCTCACCGACTATGGTGCGCCGCTGATGGCGGAGGATGCGCGGCGGCTGCTCGATCATCTCGGCATCGCGAAGGTGAATGTCATCGGCTACTCGATGGGCGCGCGGATTGCTGCCTTCCTGACGCTGACGCATCCCGATCGCGTGGCCCGCGTCGTCTTCGGCGGGCTTGGCATCAACATGGTGCGGGGCATGGCGGGAACGGGCCCGATCGCGCGGGCCTTGGAAGCCGAGAGCATCGACGAAGTGACCAATCCCGCGGCGCGGACGTTCCGTGCCTTCGCGGAGCAGACGAAGAGCGATCTGCTTGCGCTTGCGGCCTGCATTCGCTCGTCGCGAGCGCCGATCTCGGCGGAGATGGTGAGCGAAATTGCGGCGCCTGTGCTCGTCGCGGTTGGCGAGACGGATGTTATCGGCGGCTCGGCGGAAGAGCTTGCGAAGCTCATTCCCGGTGCGCGCGCCTATACAATTCCGGGCAAAGACCACAACCGCGCGGTGGGCGACCGAACCTTCAAGGCCGAGGCGTTGGCTTTCTTTGACGAGGGGGCGTAGGGCAAGCGCCGCCAGCGTCTTGCGACCGGTACTCAATACATGCCCGATCGAAGACGCGAGGGCGGCGTATTCCAGCTCGCACGCGGTACAAGTTCGAACCCGCCCCAGCACCTTTCGGGGCCGATGCCAAATTAGCTGCCTCACGTGACGCAATGATTTCAGTCGTACGACAAGCCGCGCTTGGACGCGGATAACTTTGGCTCCGGATGCCCGGGAACTCGACGGCCAGACAGCGCACGCCCTGCGGCCGCCGCAGTCCGCCTCCGGTTGGCCATGGCGCGGGCCCAAATCCGGCTGAAAAATCAGCAACAAAGGCCGTCCGTCCTGCCGCTTAACCGGCCGTTAACCCTAACTGGCCTTTACTTCACGACCCATGTTCTCGCGTTTCCGTATCAGCGTTCTTGTGCCGTGCGCCGTCCTGATGGTTTCGGGACTGGCCTTGCTATGGGGCTGCGCGACAGGCCCGACGTTCGTCGTGAAGGACGACCCCTGGCGCTCGCCGGAAGAGCGGGCGTGCCTCGCCTCGGGGATCGTGCGGGCGTCGGCATTCATCCAGCCGAAATCGGCGCTCGGCGGCCCGAGCGTGTGCGGAGCGGAAAGCCCGTTCGAGATGTCGGCGGCCAATAACGGACGCGTCGAACTCAAGCCTCCGGCATCTCTGAGGTGCCCGATGATCCCGCAGATCGATAGCTGGGTGCGCGATGTCGTCGAGCCCGCGGCGCGGCAGCATTTCCGGCAGGAGGTCGTCGGCATCACGCTACTTGCGTCGTACTCATGCCGGCCGATGAACGGCGTCAGCGGGTCGACCATTTCCGAGCATGCCTATGCGAATGCCATCGACGTCGGCGGTTTCACGCTGGCGAATGGGCAGAAGATCAGCATGCTGCGTGATTGGTCTGGCGGCACGGACCGAGAGCAGGCGTTCTTGCGCGATGTGCATGGGGGCGCGTGCGAGTATTTCACGACGGTGCTTGGGCCGAACCACGACAGCCTTCACGCCAACCACCTGCATCTCGATCTGGCTCACCACGGCCGGGATGGGCTGAAGCGTATCTGCAAGTAATTGCCGCTTCTCAAGGTGAGCCGCTAGCGCCGCAGGTGATCGCGTCCTGCAGTTTGCGGCATCCCTGAGCGTGCAGTTCGCATTCAAATCCGCTAGAAGCGCCGCATGACTTGGGATCGCGATCCACCTCCTGGAAGCCGCCGCGGCTATCATCATGGCAACTTGCGTGAAGCCTTGATGAAGGCTGCGCTCGATCTCATTGCCGCGAAGGGGCCTGCTGGCTTCACGTTTGCTGAAGCCGCGCGCGCAGCTGGCGTTAGTCCGGCAGCGCCCTACCGGCATTATCGCGATCGTGACGCGCTGATGGCGGACGTCGCGCGGCGTGCATTCGATGCGTTCGAGGCGAATCTCCGGCAAGCGTGGGCGGATGGGACGCCCGATCCGTATACGGCGTTCGAGCGTGTCGGCCGTGCGTATCTCGATTTCGCGCGGACGGAACCGGCGCAGTATTCGGCGATGTTCGAATCCGGTCTTTCGTTCAAAGCGTTCCCGGACCTGCATATCGCCGGTGAGCGCGCGTTCAACGTGCTGAAGGATGCCTGCGCGGCGCTCGTTGCCCGAATGCCTGAGGGCAGACGGCCGCCTGCGATGATGATGGCGCTTCACATCTGGGCGCAGGCGCATGGCATCGCGTCATTGTTCGGCCGGGGCGATGAGGCCCGCCGGCCGATCCCCATGAGCCCCGAAGACCTGCTCGATGCAGCGGTGCTGATCTACCTCGATGGGCTTGGCGCGCGCCCCAGCACGCGCAGCTAGGCGCAGAAGGCACCGAAACACTGTTAGCAGTGTCGTTTGCCGCACAGTGAGCACATTGTCCGCTCCATGATATTCTGCCTACAAACCGATAGGGAAATGCGACTCGGTCAGCGATCGGCAGTCAGTGACGGTAATGGCCGCCGCCTGCAGCCAGCGGCTTGAAGATCTGTCGGAGGTGGTAATGCCCGGCAAGTGCCCTAAATGTCAGAACATCGTCGGCACCGCGCGTGCCGAGCAGATGAATATCGCGAACGGCATGGGAAAGGTTTTTGCCGGAGCTAGTTATAACTGTCCGCACTGCCAGACGATCTTGGGCGTATCCGTCGATCCCTTCGCCTTCAAGAACGAGATTGCGCTGGAGCTCATGAGGCGGATGCGGGGCGGGCGTTAGCCCTCTTTGAACAGAAGCGAGCCTCGGCTGAGGGTGGGCAAAAAACTTCTCGGAGGGCCTTGAAGCGACCCCTTGCCCTCCCATTTATGTGAATGTAAAATACATTTACATCCCCAACGAGGAGAGGGTGGCGTGACGGTAGTACAGAAGCTCGATGATATCGGCAGGCCGGCATGGATCGCTGCGATGGTCTTAGGATTCATCGTATTCTGGCCGGCTGGTCTCGCAATCCTGACCTACATGCTTTGGAGTGGACGAATGAATTGCGGATGGCATGGCGGACGAGGCCGCGGCCGGTGGGAAAGCCGGTTCGCCGAACGGTTCGAGCGGGCACGTTCCCGCGTCGAGGATGAAGTTCGCAACTTCGGCAGAGGCGGGCCATCGAGCGGCAACAAGGCGTTCGACGATTATCGCGAGGCGACGCTCAAGCGGCTGGAAGAGGAGGAGCGGGAGTTCCGCGCATTCCTTGAGCGCCTGCGGCAGGCGAAGGACAAATCCGAGTTCGACCAGTTCATGGCGGAACGGCGGGAACGTCCGGAACCCAACAGCGGCGCAACAGCCTAATCACCAGATTTCATGGGGCTGCCTTCCGGGGCGGCCCCAATTTTTTTATCTGAACGTCCTGACCTTTCAGCTGGCGGAGCGAGACCGATGTTTCATCACCTTCTGCACCTGCCTTTTGTGATTTTGCACTTAGCGGCCGTGGCGCTCATGGTTATTGGAGCTGCGGTTTTGCTCCGGCCTTTGGCGGCCTCCCGGTGCGGGGCCACGCGCGCTCATGATGCTCCCGACAGCGGCGTTCAGAACAAGGCATTCGAGGATTACCGCCGCGCGACACTTGAACGTCTCGAGAAAGAGGCGGACGAATTCCGGGCGTACCTCGACAAACTGCGCCGGGCTGCAGATGCTTCGGCCTTTCAGGCTTTTCTCCAGAGCCGTCGAAACGGAGGATCCTCCGCTTCCTGAGCGGTTGCGGAGGGGAGATTTCCCTCGCGAGAATGGGTGGATTCCACTTTCTCACCCATGTTGCAGGAAATTTAGGGGTGTTACCCTGCCGCGTCGTTTATGCTTTCATGCAGGCGGCCGCGGCGGGCTGGCTTGTCTGACGCGTTGAGAACTCACGGATCATCGATGCCTTGGCAATTTCTGAAGAACGCCGTTGTGGCGTACGGTGGAGGACTGCGCTCCGCGCTTGATAGCATCAAAGGAGCGTTCGGCCTGGAGAGCGGGGCGACACCCGCCCAGTCGCGGGTCGGTTTTACGATCGCCGTCGTGGCGCTCGCGGCCAAGATGAGCAAGGCCGACGGCGTTTCGCTGCCGGTCGAGGCGGAAGCCTTCAAGCGGCAGTTCAAGGTTCCCGAGAGCGAGTGCGCGCACGTGCGCAAACTCTATGAGCTGGCGAGCCAGGACGTGGCCGGGTACGAATCGTATGCCGCGCAGATCGCCCGCATTCTGGAGCCGCAGCCGGAATTGAAGGTTTCAGTGCTGGAGTCGCTATTTCATATCGCGACCGCGGACGGCATTCTGCATCCCGCCGAGGATCGCTATCTGGCGCGCGTCGCCGAGATCTTCGGGTTCACGGAGTGCGAGTTCCGCTGCGTCCGGCGTGGTTTCGTGCGCGATGCCGACAGCCCCTACGAGGTGTTGAACGTTTCTCCTGCCGCATCCGACAAGGAGATCAAGGCGCGCTACCGCGAACTCGTCAAAAGTCATCATCCGGACGCGCTCGTCTCCAAGGGCGTGCCGCCCGAGTTTCTGGCGAGCGCCGAACGCCGCATGGTTGCGATCACGGCCGCTTACGATGCGATACTGGAGGAGCGCGGCCTCAGGATCGAGCGAGCGCTGGAACCGACGTGACTTTCAAGGCCGACACGCAGCTTTCTCACGACGTGCACCCCGCGCAGAACCGTGAGGCGCGGCGAGGCGGCGTTAAGCCCTCGATGCTCATTCTGCACTACACGGGCATGAGTTCGGCATCGAAAGCGATCGATTGGCTCGGCCGTTCCGAGAGTGGCGTGTCGTGCCACTACGTGGTCGATGAAGCCGGACGCATTACGCAGCTCGTGCCGGAAGACGAGCGCGCATGGCATGCGGGCGTTTCCTACTGGCGCGGCGAGCGGGACATCAACTCGCATTCGATCGGCATCGAAATTCATAATCCTGGGCATCAGCACGGCTATCCGGAATTTCCGCCGGACCAGATGGCGGCCGTGATCGCGCTGGCGAAAGATATCGTGCGGCGGCATCGGATTGCGCCCGATAACATTCTTGCCCATTCGGATGTCGCACCCGGTCGAAAGATCGATCCTGGAGAAAAGTTCAATTGGTTGCTTCTTGCACGGGCGGGACTTGGGCTCTGGGTGCGTCCATCGCCCGTCAAGGCGGACGATGCGGGCCTCGGGCCTGGGGAATCCGGTCCGCGGGTGCGGCGGGCGCAAGAGCTTCTTGCGGCCTACGGTTATGAGGTGGACGTCACGGGTACGCTCGATCCGCGCACCGAGAGAGTCATAAGGTCCTTCCAGTTGCATTTTCGGCCTCGCCGCGTCGATGGCCGCCTGGACCGGTCGACGGAAGTGACACTAGAGCGGTTGATCGAGGCATCGCGCAAGCGCGCAGCCGCTTGACGGAATCGTTCCGCATGCTGTTGATGTGGGTGGCGTGGCGCCCGTCGCGGCGCCGGCGGGGTGGCTTGATACTCTAACGCTACCGAACCAGGAGCAACCGTGTTCAAACCGCGGCGCCCCGAACTGCTGACGTTTGCCGTCGCGGTTTATGTGGCAGTCATTCTCAATCTGCCCTTCTGGCACAAGTTCATCGGTGTCGCCGATCCGTCGCGGTTTGGCGATTGGCCGTTCGTCGCCTCGGCTGCGGTGGCGATCGTCATCGTGACGTATCTTATGCTCTTGGCGGTATCACTGAAGCCGTTGCTGCGTGCCATTGTGCTTGTGCTACTGCCTGTGACGGCGGCGGCCTCATATTTTATGAGCGAATATGGCGTCGTGTTCGACGTGCATATGGTTCGCAACGTGATCGAGACGGATGCGGGTGAGGCTGGCGATCTCATCACGCCGAGCTTTGTCGCCTATGTGGTTTTGCTCGGGATCGTTCCGGCCATCCTGTTCTGGATTGTGCCTTGGACGGAGCAATCCTTCGGGCGGGAGGCGTTGGGCAAGCTCAAGGCAGCGACCCTGTCGCTTGCGGTTCTCGCGGCCGTGCTGCTGCCGGTGTGGGGCGATTTGATTTCGCTCGCGCGCGACCATCGCGAACTTCAAATGACGCTAGCGCCGGTCAACATCGTCTCGGCGCTCTCGGCATATCGCAGACAAGTCAAGCGCAAGCGGGCCGGAGAGGTCGCAACTTATGGAGAGGACGCACGGCGGATTGGTTTCAACGGCGGCCGCAAGTCCATTTTCGTCATTGTGATCGGCGAGACGGCGCGCGCGGATCATTTCTCTCTCAACGGATATGAGAGGCCGACGAACCCGGGCCTTGCTTCGATGGGTGATCTCGTCAACTTCGGGCAGGCCTATTCGTGCGGAACGGATACGGCGCAGTCCGTGCCATGCATGTTTTCGGGATACGGCCGTGCGGGGTTTTCAAACGCGAGAGCAGCGTCACGCGAAAACCTGCTCGACATTCTCAAGCGCGCGGGGCTCGACGTCGTGTGGCGCGAAAATCAATCGGGATGCAAAGGCGTTTGCGCGCGCGTCACGACCGAGACGCTGACGCCGCTCAAGGTATATGACGAGGCGCTGGTCGATGGACTTGATGAGCGCATTGCAAAGCTCGATCGCGATACGGTGATCGTGCTGCACATGATGGGCAGCCATGGTCCGGCGTATTGGAAGCGCTATCCGGAGGGTTTCGCGTCGTTCGAGCCCGCGTGTCAGGATGCCCAGTTCAGCCACTGCGAATTGGCCGACGTGATCAACGCCTACGACAATTCGATCCGCTATACCGATCATGTTCTGACGCGCCTTATCGGCGTGCTCAAGGGCGGGGCGGCTCATGGCGTCGATGCGGGCATGTTCTACGTATCCGATCATGGCGAGAGCCTTGGTGAGAACGGCATGTATCTTCACGGGATGCCCTATGTCATCGCGCCGGAAGCGCAGGTTCATGTGCCGATGGTCGTATGGCTGTCAGATGCTATGAAGCAGTCGCGCGGCCTCGAGCAGGACTGTCTCGTCAAGCGCACGTCGCAGCGCGTGGGGCATGACAACCTGTTTCATTCGACACTTGGCGTCATGGGCGTCGCGACCCGGGTGTACGATCCGGCGCTTGACCTGTTCGCGCCCTGCCGTAAGCCTGCATCATGAGGCGATACGAGATAACGTAGCTGGCGGATCCGACACGCGGCGATTTCGCCTGCCGGTCCGCGACGAAAAGATATCCCCGCACACTCCGGACTCATGCATGATCGGCTTTGTGAGCTGACGATTGAAAGACGCTTGTATGATCCGAAGATTGATGGGTATCGCGTTTCTGGTCTTCTGCACGAGCGGTGCCTTCGCCGCCGAGGATGAGCGTTCAGGGCCCGTGACGCCCAAGGCGGAGATGAACGCCCGAACCATCACGAGCCTGCTCTTTCAGGCGAAGCCCGGCACGAGGCCCGATTTTTCGGGCAAGTACCTCGTTTATCTCGATCTTTCAGAGCTCAACTTCAAAGGCGCCAATCTTGCGCGGGCCGACCTCTACGGTACGGATTTCACCGGCGCCGACCTGAAGGGCGCCGATCTTTCGCATACGCGGCTCGACCGCTCCGTGCTCATCCGCGCCGATCTCTCGGGCGCCAATCTCGCGGGGGCGACGATCCTGCGCCCGACCGTTTATGCCGACCTGTCCAACAACACGCTCGATGCACCGCACTTCTCGGGTGCGAACATGTCGGGCGTACATGTCCAGGCGGAATTGTCCGGCTCCGATTTTCGCGGTGCGGATTTGTCGAAGGCGAATTTTTACCCGCGAGAGGGCCGGCCGGGCGAGGGGACGCTCGCGACGGCCTATCGCAACATTCTCAAGTACTGCGATTTCTCCGGCGCGCGGATGGCTGATGCCAACATGGAACGCGCGGTGTTGTGGTTCGCGAAATTCAAGGGTGCCGATTTGAAGGGCGTGAACTTCAAAGACGCAGATCTCTCGCGGGCCGACTTTGCGGGCGCCGACATTTCTGGCGTCGACTTCACGGGCGCCGATCTCGATGGTGCGAACTTCATCGGCGCGATCGGCGTTACGCAGGTCAAAGGTCTCGATCAGGCGATCAACCTCGATCGCGCGCTGCGCTAGTTTGCTCGGCGGTTCGCACACTAACGCCTGGCGGATGGCGTGCTTGCTTGATCGCGTTCTGGCTCGTTCAGAGCACACTTGCTGACGCGAAGCTGACCTTACGAGTCGCGCGGCGAAATATGCGATGGCCATGAATCAACGATGGGCGCATATTTCTGAGATCATTACATTTAGCTCGATGCCGGGGTGCCGACATGTCATCACAGATGCGAACCAGCGTCTTCAGTCCGCGTTCGGGTGCTTTTGTGTTCGCTCTTTCGATGGTGGCGACCGCGCCATTCATCTGGGCGACCTCGGCTGATGCCGTCAGCCTTCGCGTGAAGTTGGCCTGCTCGCGCGATTACTATGCTCTTTGCAGCCAGTACCGGTCCGACAGCCCGGAGGTTCGCGCGTGCATGCGCGCTGCCGGGGAGAAGCTGTCTTCCCGCTGCATCAATGCGCTCGTGCAGGCGGGCGAGGTGAGCCAGGCTGAGGTTACCGCGCGGGCCAACCAGCTTCGGCATTGATATTGGTCGCGTGCGACTCTCCCTTCGGGGAGCCGGCCGCACGCGACGGCTCCGCCGCGATGACGACGGGGGTGCATTATTCCCGCGGTTCCGCTCGGCCGTGACGCTTCAATCAACGCAATGTCATCCTCGGGCTTGTCCCGAGGATCCATCGGGCAGCAGGGGAAGATGAAGCATGGATCCTCGGCATAAAGCCGAGGATGACAGTTTAGAGAGCGGGGCTGTCAGCAAGTAAGAGTGCGCTGCCCGTTGTCGTGGATCCCGGGGAGTTCTCTGTTGGCGCCGGCGACACGCGTTCCGCGCGCCGGCCGCCGGCGCATCGTTCGCCTGGGATGGCGGAGTTGGAAGGTGGCCGGTTGAGTTAATGCGGGTGCCGCCGTCGTATGGGCCTTGACCTTTTTGTTCGCGCATCGCTTATCTCGGGCACCAGCCGGCTGGACGGCCGCTGCCGGTTTTTGTGAGGCGAAGCGCGCTCTAAAGGCTGCGCGAGCAGAACACTCCGGCAGAGGAAAGTCCGGGCTCCATGAGGACTACGGTGGCGGCTAACGGCCGCCGGGGGCGACCCTAGGGAAAGTGCCACAGAAAACATACCGCCAAGCCGGACGGCTTTCGGGCCTAATCCGGCGGTAAGGGTGAAAAGGTGCGGTAAGAGCGCACCGCGCTGCTGGTAACAGCAGTGGCAGGGCAAACCCCACCGGGAGCAAGATCAAATAGGGGTGGGCGCGCGGAGCGGGAAACCGCAGACGCAAGGCGCGTCCTCACGCTACCCACCCGGGTTGATTGCACGAGGCGTCTGGCGACAGGCGTCCCAGATGAATGGCCGTCCAGGAGGCAACTCTGGACAGAACCCGGCTTATAGGCCGGCTGGTGATTTCTTTTTGCTCTGAACGAGGTGCCCGCGCTTATCGAGATCGCGCGCGGGCACGTGCGGCTTCAAAGGTCCGCCGGTATCTCATCGTCGCTGATGTCTTGCTGTTCGGGCGGAACCACGAGCTTGCGATAGAGATGCCACGTCGCGTGGCCGAGGATCGGCAAGGTGATCGCCAGTCCGACGAGCAGCGGGATGGCGCCGAGCACGAGCCCGGCCGCGACGATCAAACCCCATAGGGCAATGGGTCCGGGATTTTCGACCGACGCGCGGATGGATGTTCTCACCGCGGTGCCGACGCTGACCTTGCGGTCAACGAGCATCGGGAACGATACGACGCTCGTGACGAGCACGAAGAGCGCGAACAGGAACCCAACGAGGTTACCGGCAATTGCGAGGTTGTGGCCCTTCGTCGTCTTCAGCACGTCGTGGACGAAAGCGGAGACAGAGGCCGGCTCGCCGCCCATGATCTGCGTGTACATGAGGTTCGCGGCGTAGAGCCAAGCGACGAAGACGGCGGCTAGGCCGAGTCCCAGGACGAAGATGCCGCCCATGCCGGGGCGGTGAATGACTTCTAAGGCGTCCGTGGGGACGACATCGAGCCCTGCTTCACGTCTTCGGCTCAGCTCATAAAGCCCGATCGCCAGAAACGGTCCGAGCAGCGCGAAGCCCGCGGCTAACGGATAGATGAGCGACAGCAATCCGTAGCCAAACAGGACGCGCGCGAGGATCAGACCGATTACGGGGTAGATGAGCGCTGCGAAGACGAGGTGCGTCGGCATCGCGATGAAATCGTCGAAGCCTTCGCGGAGAGACTGCCAAACGTCGGCCGTCGTTATTCTGCGTATTGCCGGATCCGTGTCGCGCCAGATGATGGAGGCGGGCCATCTGACTTCGAGGCCGCGCTCTTGGGCGTGGTGCACGGTTGAATGTCGTGTAGCGGTGTTGGCCATGTGCGCACCTGCTGATGTTGGGGCGCCAGCGGGCCGATTCTCCCGCGACGCCGGACAATCCGGGGTGCCTGCCTCGCCTAGGCTCAGGATGCGCTCTTAGCGCGGCGCATCAAGTCAGGTCTGCGTTACTGGCGATGCGGCGCTAAAAATTTTCGAATTTTCATAAACTTATGCCCGCTCCTGCACGGCTTCGTTGAGAAGAGTCGGGGTGTGGTTGCTGTGGACCGGGCGGTGGATTTCCATCAGGAGCCACGAAATATCCTTAATATCCCGTTGACGCCCATGGGATCCCATGCGATCCCATATATGCCCGTCCGCACCGGGCAGGACACCGTGGCCGGGCGCCGGTTGGTAGAGGGCCCAATTCGAGCGACCGCCACGGATCTTCACTTGCGATTGTTTCGGGCGACACGCGTTCAGCGCGCCGGCCGCCCGAAATGGAAGTGGTGAGTTGGTTTGGCTCTGGCTGCTTCCCTGTGGGGAGCCGGCCGCCGGGGCGGATCAAGTGAAAGCGTAGCCAGTACCTGAGTGGAGGACGACATTCGTTAGCTGAGGGATGGACCGCTTTGTCTCGACATTCACAAACAAGATCGACGCCAAAGGCAGGGTTTCCATTCCAGCCTCATTCCGCGCCGTACTCGAGCGCGATGGATATGCCGGCGGCATCGCGGGCGGCCTCTATTGCTACCCCGCGCTCGACGCTCAAGCGCTCGATGCAGGCGGCGAAAGACTTGCAAAGAAAATCGACGGGCTTCTCGCGGGCCTGCCGGACTATTCGGATGAGCGCGACGAACTGTCTGTCGCACTCTATGGCGACGTCCAGGTTCTCTCGATCGATGGCGACGGCCGCATCGTCCTTCCTGAAAGCCTTCGCGCCCACGCCAACCTGGACGCCGCCGTCTCATTTGTTGGACTCGGTGACAAATTCCAAATGTGGGAACCCAAGCGCTTCGAAGCGCGCCGTGCCGAAGCACGAAATAAAGTTCAGATAACGCGCAAGCTTTTTGCAGCGGGTAGCCGCCTGTCGGATGACGGCGGCGACGAGGGAGCACGGGAATGACGCGCGACGGCGGGGCAGAGGGAGCCTCGCAGGGGCCGGCTGAAAAGCCTTCGCGCCACATCCCCGTGCTCATCTCGGAAGTGCTCGAGACGCTGGCGCCCAAGGACGGCGAGCTTTACATCGACGGCACGTTCGGCGCGGGCGGCTATACGCGGGCCATTCTCAACGCTGCCAATTGCTCCGTGCTCGCGCTCGATCGCGATCCGACCGCGATCGCCAATGCCAATCCCTTGCTCGAAGAAATGGGCTCGCGGCTGAAGCTCGTTGAGACGCCGTTCAGCCATATGGAAGAGGCGCTGCGCGAGAACCTCGACGTCGAGGCGGTAGATGGCGTCGTTCTGGATGTCGGCGTTTCGTCGATGCAACTCGATGATGCCGAGCGCGGGTTCTCGTTCCAGTCTGACGGGCCGCTCGACATGCGCATGTCGGTGTCGGGCATGAGCGCTGCCGATTTCCTGAACACGGCCGAAGAAGAAGAGATCGCCAACGTGATCTACACGTACGGCGAGGAACGACGTTCGCGCGCGATCGCCCGCGCCATCGTCAAGAAGCGCGACCAGGCCCAGCTGACGCGGACGCGTGAGCTCGCCGACATCGTGCTGCATGTGTTTCATGGCCGGAAGGTCGATGGCCGGCATCCGGCGACGCGAACGTTTCAGGCTTTGCGGATTTTCATCAACGACGAGCTTGGCGAACTTGCCCGCGCATTGTCGGCGGCCGAGAAAATTTTAAAGCCGGGTGGACGCCTCGTCGTCGTCAGCTTCCACAGTCTCGAAGACAGAATCGTCAAAAGATTCATAACGGAACGCAGCGGAAAGACCGCCGGTGCATCCCGGCACCTGCCGCCCGATTTGATAAAATCCCGGCTTCCGAGTTTCCTTATTGTTAACTCCCGGCCGTTAACACCTTCTAAAGGTGAATTGGAAGTGAACCCTCGTGCACGGTCTGCACGTTTGCGTGCCGCGACCCGCACCGATGCTGCTGTTTGGCCGCTGGATTTGGACGCGATGGGGGTCCCTCGACACCGATAATGCTGAGCTTGGAGACAAGCTGAACGGGAAGTGTATCAAAATGCGTCTCTTGAATGTTTCCGCTTTCTTTTTCGCAGTCGCGAGCGCGCTGCTTCTTTATGCATTGAACTATGACACGCGCCGCCTCGAGGCTGAGCTTCAGGCGAAAGAGCGGCAGGCAGATCTCGCACGCAGCGACATCGCCGTTTTGAAGGCAGAGCGCAGCACGCTCGCGCGCCCGGATCGCATCGACGAACTCGCGCGCCGCCTTGGGCTTGGACCGCCGAAGGCCGAACAGTTCCAGCAAGGACGTGAAGTCACCGAACTTACTCAGCGCCAGGGCAGCGCCAATGGGCTTTGATTCAGGCGAGATACTGATCCGCGGTGCGGGAGCGCGCATGGTGCGCAATGCGCCGGCACCAAAGTCTGCGGCTCCTGCTTCTTCGAAACAGACGCAACATACGCAGCGGCGTGTCGAAGCTGCCGTCTATGGCGTCTTATTCTCGGCATTCTCCCTCGTCGTTGCGCAGCTTTTCGTGCTCGCGGCGGGGCGGCATACGGATATCGCGCTCGCCATTTCCGAGCCCGTCGCTGCAACGAGTTTCAGCCGTCCGGACATCGTCGATCGCAACGGGCGATTGCTCGCGACCGATCTCGAAGCGCCGTCGATTTTTGCCGATCCCGGGCTCGTGCTCGATCGCGACGAGGTGGTCGAAAAGCTTTCGACCGTGCTGCCTGATCTCAATTCATCCGAATTGATGCGCGCGCTGTCAGATAAATCCCGCCGGTTCGTGTGGGTCCGCCGGGGCGTCTCGCCGGCGATCGCGCAGAAAATTCACGATCTCGGATTGCCGGGCGTCTCGTTTCGCTACGAGCTGAAGCGTGCGTATCCCGGCCGCAAGATGGCCGGACATGCGCTGGGCTACGTCGACGTCGACAACCGCGGTGTTGTGGGCATCGAAAAATATATCGACGACAAAGGCGGCGCCGATCCCGTGCATTCCGCCGTGCTGTCGAGCCGTCCGCCCGTGCGCCTTTCGCTCGATATCGGCGTGCAGCATGCGCTGGAAGACGAACTCGACGAGGCCATGCGCCGTTATCAAACCGAAGGCGCAGCGGGCGTCGTTATCAATATCAAGACCGGCGAAATTCTCGCCAGCACGTCGCTGCCGCGGGTCGATCCCGCGTGGCCGACGCAAGCCCTTGACGACAAGCGGATCGACCGCATGACCGGCGGCACCTTTGAGCTTGGCTCGGTGTTCAAGACGCTGACGCTGGCAATGGCCTTCGATGAGGGACTGGCGACGCCCCATACGGTTCTCGACGTGCGTCAGCCGTTGCAAGTGGGACGCTTTACGGTTTCCGACATGCATCCCTCTCGCCGCCCTCTGACGGCGAAGGAAGTCTTCACGCATTCGTCCAACGTTGGCGCCGGCATGCTGGCGTTGCAAGCGGGTCCGGAGAAGTGGCGCGGATTTCTGAAGAAGCTCGGGCTGCTCGAACAGATGCACGTTGAAACCGGCGCGGTTGCGCCGCCGCAGGTCCCGCCTCGCTGGAACAAGGCGGAGGTCATTACCACGTCGTTCGGGCACGGCATCGCCGTCTCGCCCCTGCAGTTTGCGGCCGCGGTGGCGACGCTCTTCAATGGCGGTAAGCGGGTCTATCCGACGTTTTTGCGAAAATTCGATGCTGGCACGGCGGATGGGGAAGCTGTGATCAAGGCCGGGACATCGCGCCAGATGGCCGAACTTTTCCGCTCGAACGTCGCCGATAAGGACGGTACGGGCGGCAAGGCCGATGTGCCGGGCTATCGCGTGGGCGGCAAGACGGGCACAGCCGATATCGCCAGCAAAGGCGGCTATAAAGCCAATGCGGTCATATCATCGTTTCTGGCGGCGTTTCCGACCGATGACCCGCAGTATCTGACTTTCATCGTGCTCTTCGAGCCGAAGGGCATCCCCGAGACCAAGGGGCAGCGGACGGGAGGCACCAACGCCGCACCCGTCACGGGAGAGTTGATCGCGCGTGTCGCAGGCCAACTGGGCGTTGCTCCGCAGATTACGGTTGCAGGAAAATAGCGCGCGCGGTTCACCACTTTCGGCCGCATTTGACGGCCTCCATGGCTGCCCGTATCAAGCAGCGAGCCGATTGACGGGCGGACCAACAGGGGGGCGACAAACGGGGCATGCGGCTTAGCGATGTGCTTCCAGCCGGCATCGAAGTGCCGCCCGGCGCGGCCGATATCGACGTTACGGCGATTACGGCGGCCAGTGCCGCTGCCGGGCCGGGCGTGATCTTCGCCGGGCTTCCGGGCACGAAGGCCGATGGCGCGTCGTTCGTTCCGGACGCTGTTGCGCGGGGCGCGGCGGCCGTCATCGTCGGCAGGGGGAAGGGCGTGGCCGTTCCGCCCGGCGTCGCGCTCATCGAGACCGACAATCCGCGCAAAGCCTTGGCGCAAATTGCTGCGAAATTTGCGGGGAAGCAGCCCAAGTGCGCGGTCGCGGTGACGGGCACGAGCGGCAAGACGTCGGTGGCGGATTTCACACGGCAGATTTTTTCAGCGCTCGGTCATAATGCGGCGTCGATCGGCACGGTCGGCATCGTGAAGCCGGATGGCGCGGTCTATGGATCGCTCACGACGCCCGATCCCGTGACACTGCATGCGACGCTTGCGGCGCTGGCGGACGAAGGCGTAACGCACCTGGCGTTCGAGGCGTCGTCGCACGGGCTCGATCAGCATCGGCTCGACGGCGTTCAGCTTGCGGCGGCAGCGTTCACGAATCTCGGCCGCGATCACATGGATTATCATCCGACGATCGAAGCGTATCTTGGTGCCAAACTCAGGCTTTTCACGGAGCTTTTGCAGCCGGGTCAGCCGGCGGTGATCAACGCCGATGGCGCCTACGCAAAGGATGTGATCGCTGCTGCGGCCGCGCGTGGCCTTCGCAGGCTGACGGTCGGTGCGCAGGGTGAAACGTTGAAGCGCACGTCGCTCGAGCGAAAGGGCTTCCGGCAGATCGTCGGCGTCGAGGCCGGTGGCAAAACATTCTCCGTCGATCTGCCGCTCGTTGGTGCGTATCAGGTCGAGAATGCGCTCGTTGCCGCGGGGCTCGCCATTGCCGCCGGAGAAGAGACGGGCGCGGTGCTTTCGGCGCTTAGCACTCTGAAGGGCGTTCCGGGGCGCTTGGAAATCATCGGCGAGCGAAACGGCGGTTTGGCGATCGTCGATTACGCCCATAAGCCCGAGGCGCTGGCTGCGGCACTGGATGCATGCCGTCCATTTGCAACCGGAAGGCTCATATCGGTGTTTGGTTGCGGGGGCGATCGCGATAGGGGCAAGCGGCCGATCATGGGACAGATTTCCGTCGAGCGCGCTGACGTCACGATCGTGACGGATGACAATCCGCGCAGCGAAGAGCCGGCGCAAATCCGCAAGGAAATCCTTGCCGGAGCCGCCGGCGCCCGCGAAATCGGCGATCGGGCGGTGGCGATTGCGACAGCTGTAAAAATGATGATGCCGGGCGATGTCGTGCTTGTGGCCGGAAAGGGCCACGAAACCGGCCAGATCATCGGCAATCGCATCGTGCCGTTTTCAGATCACGATGAAATCCGGCGGGCGCTCGCGAGTTGACGTTTCAAATGCATCCTCTCTGGTCTATTTCAGAATTGAGTGCTGTGCTCGGCGTCGAAGCCGAGGGCGGTTCTGGCGCACCCATAACCGGGGTCTCCATCGATACGCGTTCGCTGGAGCCCGGCGATCTTTTCGTGGCGCTCATCGATCAGCGGGACGGGCACGATTTCGTATCAGCCGCGTTCAAGGCGGGAGCCGCCGCTGCACTCGTGCGCGAAAGCTATGCGCGGCAGCCCGGTGATGGCGCTTTGTTCCGCGTGCCGGATACGCTTGCGGCGCTCGAAGCGTTAGGCGTGGCGGCGCGCAAGCGGCTATCGCCCGATGCGCGCATCGTTGGCGTGACGGGGAGCGTGGGCAAGACCGGCACCAAGGAAATGCTGCGGGCTTGCCTGTCGCGCCTTGGTCCAACGCATGCGTCGGAGAAGTCCTACAACAATCACTGGGGCGTGCCGCTGACGCTGGCGCGGATGCCGCGCGAGACGAAGTTTGGCGTGTTCGAGATCGGAATGAACCATGCGGACGAGATCCGGCCGCTGACGAAAATGGTTCGTCCGCATGCGGCGATCATCACGACGGTGGAAGCCGTGCATCTGGAACATTTCCCCTCCGTCGAGGCGATTGCGGATGCGAAGGCCGAGATTTTCGAAGGGCTGCCTGAGGGCGGCGCGGCGATCATCAAATTCGAAAACCCGCATGCGGGGCGGTTGAGAGCTACGGCTGAGCGGCTAGGGGCCAAGCCCATCACCTTCGGATTGGACGTTCCCGCCGACGTGCAAGGATTGCAACTGACAGCTTCCGATGGCGGCAGCGATATGACGGTCGTGGTGGGCGGCGGGAGCATCCCGGTTCACGTCGCAATGCCGGGGCGGCACATTGCCGAAAACGCGCTGGCCGTCGCTGCGGCGCTTCATGCCGTCGGCGCCGATGTCAGACAGGGGCTCGACGCCCTTGCGAGTTTGGCGCCGCCTGCCGGACGGGGCGCGCGCAGTGTGCTGCGTATCGGCGCAGGCGAAGGGTTGCTCATTGATGAGAGCTACAACGCCAATCCAGCCTCAATGAAGGCCGCGCTGGCGGCGCTTGCTGCGGTGCCGAGAGCCAAATATTCGCGGCGTATTGCCGTCCTGGGCGACATGCTGGAGCTTGGCAGCGACGCTCAAGCTCTTCATACAGGCCTAAAAAGCGCGGTTGACGAGGCGGATGTCGATCTGGTTTTTGCCTGCGGGCCGCATATGAAAGGCCTTTACGACGCCCTACCGGCGGCCAAGAAAGGCGGTTACGCTTCGACGTCCCAGTCAATCGGGACGGCACTTGCTGACAGTCTTCGCGCCGGTGATGTCGTGATGGTCAAGGCATCCAACGGAATTCGCCTCGGCTCCGTGGTCGCGGCGCTCAAAATGCAATTTGGACAACAAGACGAGCCCGCTGCCTAGGCGGCGTGGACCATAAGGGGGAAGTTTTCGCCGCATGCTCTACGAGCTCGTCAACTTCAGCGATCAGATCAGCGCACTGAACGTCTTCCGGTACATCACTTTCCGGACGGGTGGGGCGATCTTCACCGCGCTCCTCTTCGTTCTGATGTTTGGGCCGGCGATCATCGATCTCTTGCGTATCAAGCAGGGCAAGGGGCAGCCGATCCGGACGGATGGGCCGCAGTCGCATCTTCTGAAGCGAGGCACGCCGACGATGGGCGGGCTTATGATCCTGGCGGGCGTGCTCGTTTCGACGCTGCTGTGGGCGCAACTGTCGAACGGCTACATCTGGGTCGTGCTCGGCGTTGCGCTGGCCTATGGCGCAATCGGCTTCTACGACGACTTCCTGAAGGTGACGAAGCGCACGACGGCGGGCTTTTCCGGGCGTATCCGCTTCCTGCTCGAATTGATCGTTGCGGCGATTGCCGGCGTCGCGCTGATGATGCTGGCGCCGAAAGGCCTCAGCACCGATCTGACGTTCCCGTTTTTCAAGGATTTCGTGATCAACCTCGGGCCGTTCTTCGTGCTGATGGCCGTGCTTGTGATCGCGGGCGCCGGCAACGCCGTGAACCTGACGGACGGCCTCGACGGCCTAGCGATCGTGCCGGTGATGATCGCGGCAGCGACGTTCGGTGTCATCGCGTATCTGTCGGGTAACGCGAAGTTCGCAGGCTACCTGCAGATCCACCACGTGCCGGGTACGGGCGAACTGTCCGTCATTTGCGGGGCGCTGATCGGCGCAGGCCTTGGCTTCCTCTGGTTCAACGCGCCGCCGGCCATGATCTTCATGGGCGATACGGGTTCGCTGGCCTTGGGCGGGACGCTCGGCGCCATTGCGGTCGCGATCAAGCACGAGATCGTGCTGGCGGTCGTGGGCGGGCTCTTCGTGCTCGAGACGCTGTCGGTCATCATCCAGGTTCTATCGTTCAAGTGGACGGGCAAGCGCGTGTTCAAGATGGCGCCGCTGCACCACCATTACGAACAGAAGGGGTGGAAGGAATCGACGGTCGTCATCCGGTTCTGGATCATTTCCGTCATTCTGGCGCTCGTCGGCCTTTCGACGCTGAAGCTGCGCTAGGATCCAAACGACGCGACATGCGGTAGAGTCGGGTCATGATTCGCGCCACGTCATTTCAAGGCAAATCCGTTGCAGTTTTCGGTCTCGGGGCATCCGGATTGGCGGCTGCCGAGAGCTTGCGCGACGGCGGCGCGATCGTGTCCGCCTGGGATGACGGTGTCGCGGCCCGGGATGCCGCGATCGCCCGGGACATTCCGCTTGCCGATCTGCGCGTGGCCGATTGGTCGGCGTTCGCTGCGGTCGTGCTGGCGCCGGGTGTGCCGCTGACGCATCCCGAACCGCATTGGACCGTTGCGAAGGCCCGTGCGAGCGGCGTCGAGATCATCGGCGATATCGAGATCTTCACGCGTGAGCGGGCCGAGCACGCGCCGGGTGCGCCGTTTATCGCGATCACGGGTACCAACGGCAAGTCGACGACGACGGCGCTCGTCTCGCACATTCTCCGGCATGCCGGGCTGGATGTGCAGATGGGCGGCAATATCGGGCGGCCGATCCTGACGCTCGATCCGCCGGAGCCCGGACGTTTCCATGTTATCGAAATGTCGTCGTTTCAGATCGACCTGACGCCGACGCTGGCGCCGACGCTCGGCGTGATGCTGAACGTCACGGCCGATCATATCGACCGGCACGGGACGATCGAGAATTACGCCGCCGTGAAGGAGCGCATCGTGCAGGGCGCCGAGATCGCGGCGGTCTGCATCGACGATGACTATGGCTTGGCGATGCTGCGGCGGCGGATTGCCGTTGGACCGGCAGTTGCGTTCAGCGCGAAGAAGTCGCTCGCACCAGGATACAGTCTGCTCGAAGACACCATCGTGTGCAGCAATCGTGAGGGACTGGCGGTCAAGCTTGGCTCGTTGACGGGTATTCCGACGCTGCGTGGGCGGCACAACGGGCAGAACGCGCTGGCGGCCGTTGCTGCCGTGCGCGAGTGCTTGAATGCGCTCGGGCGATCGACAGACCTCGATTGGCAGGGCGCGTTGTCGTCGTTTCCAGGTCTGCCGCACCGGCTGGAAGAAATCGGGCGGCTCGGCAAGGCGCTCTTCGTCAACGACAGCAAAGCGACGAATGCGGATTCGACGGAGAAGGCGCTGGGATCATTTCAGGGCGACATCTATTGGATCGTCGGCGGCAAGCCGAAGGCGGGCGGCATCGAGAGCCTCGCCCCCTATTTCAATCGCATCTCGAAGGCATATCTGATCGGCGAGGCGGCGGACGAATTCGCGCGGACGCTCGAAGGCAAGGTCGATTTCTTGCGCAGCGGCACGCTCGATGAAGCGGTGTGGGCAGCGTCCAGTGACGCGCAGGCGAGCGATGCGGCGGAACCCGTCGTGATGCTTTCGCCCGCGTGCGCGAGCTACGACCAATTCCGGAATTTTGAGGTTCGCGGCGAAATTTTTCGCGGGCTCGTTGCGTCGCTTCCCGGCATCGTGATGCGAGCGTCCCCATGAAGCTTTCGCGTGCAGACCGGAGTTTGCTCGCAGAATGGTCGTTTTCGATCGATCGCGGCCTGCTCATCGCGCTCGTTTCGCTCGTGGTGATCGGCGTCGTGCTGTCGGCGGCGGCATCGCCCGCGGTGGCGCTGAAGAAGGGTTTGCCCGCCTACTACTTCGTCGAACGCCATATGTTCTTCGCGGCGCTGGGCACGGCGCTCATGATGATCGTTTCGTTTTTCTCGCCCAGCGGCGTCAGGCGTCTCGCAGCGGTGATGTTCATCGTTGCTGTTGTGGGCATGATCGCGGTGCTTTTCTCAGGGACCGAGATCAAAGGTGCGCAGCGGTGGCTGAGCGTCGGCAGCTATTCGGTGCAGCCGTCCGAATTTGCAAAGCCTGCTTTCATCGTCATCATCGCGTGGTTGTTCGGCGAAGCATCCGCGCGCAGCGATATGCCGGCGCTGCCGTTCGCGTTGGGGCTGTGGGCGTTTTTCGCGGGCACGCTCGTGGCGCAGCCTGACGTCGGTCAGACGGTGCTCATCAGCGCGACGGCGGGGCTGCTCTATCTGCTTGCGGGACTGCCGACGATCGGCGCGGGGCTTCTTGTACTCGCGGGCGGCGCGGGCATGTGGCTCGCTTACGAATACTTTCCACACGTGCAGTCGCGCTTTGAAAAGTTCTTCGGCGCCGCGCCGCTCGAGAGTTCGCAGGCGGGGCGGGCCATTCAGTCATTCGCAGAGGGCGGGCTGTTCGGCAGGGGGCCGGGCGAGGGTACGATCAAGTCGATCCTGCCGGATGCGCACACCGATTACATCTTCGCAGTGATCGGCGAGGAATACGGCGCCGCTGCCTGCATTGCGCTGCTTGGCGTCTTCGCGTTCATAACGATCCGCGCGCTGCGGCGGGCGGCGGGCGAGCCCAATGCCGCCGACCGGCTGGCGATCCAAGGTTTGGCACTCGTCTTCGCCCTGCAATCGCTCATCAATATGGGCGTGAACATCGGCCTGCTGCCGCCCAAAGGCATGACGCTGCCGTTCATTTCGGCTGGCGGATCGTCCATGCTGGCGCTGTCGCTGACGGCGGGAATGCTGCTCGCTTTGACGCGACGGCGGCCCGATCCGCAGCGCCTCAAAAAGCCGCGATGGATTCCGGCTATCGAGGAAGTACAACTCGCAGGGCAAACACCAAAAACATGAGCGAGATTTGAATGACCGGCGTGCAATCGATCATGCTTGCCGCAGGCGGAACGGGGGGCCATCTCTTTCCGGCATTCGCTCTGGCCGAAGAGCTGAAGCGCCGCGGCGTTGAAGTCGATCTCATGACGGACATGCGCGGCGACCGCTATGGCAGCGGGTTTCCGGCGCGCAACGTCTATCAGGTGCCCTCGGCAACTTTGGCCGCGCGCGCGCCCGCCGACATCATGAAGACGGCGGCGACGCTTGCGCGTGGAACGCGGGCAGCGTTCAAAATTTTGGGCACGGTGAAGCCCTCGGCCGTCATCGGCTTTGGCGGATATCCGACGTATCCGCCGCTGATGGCCGCGCGGTTGCGGGGCATTCCGACTGCCATTCATGAGCAGAACGCCGTGCTCGGGCGCGCCAACAAGCTGCTCGCAAGAGGCGTAACGGCAATTGCGACGTCGTTCGAGCGCACCAAGTTTCTCGAAGGCAAGGTCGCTGAAAAGGCCGTGCTGACGGGCAATCCCGTGCGGCAGGCCGTGATCGACGCGGCGGCGCGGCGCTATGAAGGTCCGACGAGCGACGGCGTCATTCGCATTTTGGTTTTTGGCGGCAGTCAGGGTGCACGCTTCTTTTCCGATACCGTACCGCTCGCGCTTTTCGCGCTTCCCGATCAGATCCGGAAGCGGCTGCGCGTCGTGCAGCAGGCGCGCGAAGAAGATCTGGAGCGGGTGAACGAAGCCTATTCGGAAGCGAGCATCAGCGCCGAGGTCGCGCCGTTCTTTGCCGATCTTCCGGCGCGGATGGCGGCGGCGCACCTCGTGATCGGCCGGGCGGGCGCATCGACGGTTGCGGAATTGACCGTCATCGGGCGGCCGTCGATCCTGGTGCCGCTGCCGCACGCGCTCGACAACGATCAGCTCAACAATGCTCGCCGCCTGGCCGAAGCGGGTGGGGGGTGGTGTTTCGAGCAGCGGGGGCTGTCGCCGGAACGCATCGCCGATGAATTGCAAAAATTGCTGGAAGCGCCAGTTGCGCTTGCGACTGCAGCGAAGGCAGCTAAAACCGCGGGGCGCCCGGATGCCGTCCGGAATTTGGCCGACTTTACGCTCGCTTTAGCTGGAAAGAAGTATTCTAGCGGGGGCTGAGAGCAATCGAGGCCCTAAAGCGTTATGACCTGAACACTCCACATTCGAATTACCGAGGTAATTTCCATCCATGCAGATGCCCCGCGACATCGGCCCTTTCCACATCATCGGAATCGGCGGCATCGGCATGAGCGCCATTGCCGAAATTCTGGTCGCCAAGGGCTACACGGTCCAGGGCTCGGATCAGAAAGAGAGCGCCAACGTCCGGCGGCTCAGGTCCAAGGGCATTCGCGTTTTCGTCGGGCATGATCCGGTCAACCTGATCGGGGCGCGCTACGTCGTCATTTCGACGGCGGTGAAGGCGCTCAATCCGGAACTGGTCGCGGCCCGGCAGAAGGGGCTGACGATCATCCGCCGCGCCGAGATGCTGGCGGAACTGATGAGGCTTTATTCGACAATCTCGGTGACGGGTACGCACGGGAAGACGACGACGACGTCGCTGCTTTCGCACATCTTCACGGAAGCGGGCGAAGAGCCCACCGTCATCACCGGCGGCATCATCAATTCGTGGGGTTCGAACGCCCGGCTCGGCCAGGGCAAGTGGATGATCGTCGAAGCGGATGAAAGCGACGGCACATTCACGCGGCTGCCGACCGAGATCGGCATCGTGACGAATATCGATCCCGAACATCTCGACTATTTCGGCTCGGTCGAGGCGATGCACCGCGAATACGAAGCGTTTCTGCGGAACATTCCGTTCTTCGGGCTCGCTGTCGCGTGCATTGATCATCCGGTCGTGCGCGAGATGATCCAGCGGCTCAATCTTCGCGCGGACGGGCGCAAGCTCCTGACGTATGGCCAGAGCAAGGATGCCGATCTCGTGCTCGACCGCGTCAGCATTTCCGGAAACACGACGACGTTCGATGCGACGCTGGCGGCGCATGTGAAGGGCGGTGCGCGGCGGCTGGAAGGCTGGACGGTGCCGATCCCGGGTTCGCACAACGCGCTCAATGCGCTCGCCGCGATTGCGGTTGCGATGCATGCCGGCGTGCCGGACGCCAAGATCAAAGCGGCGATGGCAGGATTTTCCGGCGTCAAACGGCGTTTTCAGTTTGCGGGCGAATGGAACGGCGTCGGCATCTACGACGACTATGGGCACCATCCGGCGGAAATCTCGGCGGTGCTCGGGGCAGCGCGGGCCGGAACGAAAGGCCGCGTGATCGCGGTCGTCGAGCCGCACCGGTTTACGCGCGTGCGCGATCTGTTCGATGAGTTTGCGCAGTGCTTCAAGGATGCCGATAGCGTGATCGTGGCGCCGCTCTATACGGCGGGCGAAAGTCCGATCCCGGGCGTCGATAACCGCAGTTTGGCGGAGCGTATCAGAACGATCGGCGGGCGGCCTGCGGAAGCGGTCGATGATCCGAGCCTGCTGGCCGGCGCGATCCGGCGCGTGGCGCGTCCAGGCGATATCGTCGTTTGTCTCGGCGCTGGAAATTCGACGGAATGGGCAAATGCGCTTGCCGGCTGGCTGGCGGAGGAACCGCAGCGGACGGGGAGCGAGGGCTGATGTTTACCGACGTCACCGGCGAGCTTGCCGCGCGGATGCCGGAACTTCGGGGTCGTATGAGCGCGAATGCGTCGCTCGCCGACGTCACGTGGTTTCGCGTCGGCGGTCCGGCGCAAGTGCTGTTCATGCCCGCAGACGAGGCCGATCTCGCGTACTTCCTGAAGCACCGGCCGCGGGAGCTTCCCTGTCAGGTCATCGGGCTTGGCTCGAACCTGCTGGTGCGCGACGGCGGCGTGCCCGGCATCGTCATCCGGCTCGGCCGCGGCTTCGGACAGATCGAGGTCGAAGGCCAGCGCCTGCGCGCAGGCACGGCAGTTCCGGACGTGAAAGTGGCGCGGGCGGCGGCGGATGCGGGCATTCGCGGGCTCGCGTTCTATCGCGGCATTCCCGGATCGATCGGCGGCGCGTTGCGCATGAATGCGGGCGCGCACGGGCGGGAAACGAAGGATTGCCTCGTCGGTGCGCGGGCTGTCGATCCCGATGGCAACATCCATGTGCTGTCGCTCGCCGACATGGGCTTCACGTACCGGCACTCTGGGATTCCGAAGGACTGGATCTTCACCGAGGCGACGTACGAAGGCGAGCCTGGCGATCCGGCCGAGATCCTCAAAGAGATGGATGCGGTCGCCGAGTATCGGGAGAAGAATCAGCCGATCAAGGAGCGCACGGGCGGCTCGACATTCAAGAACCCGCCGGGGCATAGCGCGTGGAAGCTCGTGGATCAGGCGGGCTGCCGGGGTTTGCGCGTCGGCGGAGCAAAAGTCTCCGAGATGCACTGCAACTTTCTGATCAATGACAATCAGGCGACCGGCGAAGACGTCGAGACGCTGGGCGAGACGGTGCGGGCGCGGGTGCTTGCAGCATCGGGCGTGACGCTCGACTGGGAGATCATCCGGCTCGGCGTGCCCAAGCCCGGCCGTCCTCAGGGCGAAGCGTTGGCGGGAACAAGCGCCGCTATACCTGCCAACCAAAACTGATCAAACTACACATGTCTCTTTGACCCAAGCGAGCCAGCCATGAATGAACTCGGCCCGGTGCCTCCGCGCACGCGCAACCACGTAGCGGTTTTGAAGGGCGGGTTGTCCGCTGAACGCGAAGTGAGCTTGAATTCCGGCTTGGCGGTCGGCGAGGCGCTTTTGCAGGAAGGCTACACGGTCACCGAAATCGACGTCGACCGGGATCTGGCGGCCCGGCTGCAGGAGCTGAAGCCCGATGTGTGCTTCAACGCGCTGCACGGGAAGTTCGGCGAGGACGGCTGCGTACAGGGCGTGCTGGAGCTTCTCGGCATCCCCTACACGCACTCGGGCGTGCTGGCGTCCGCGCTCGCCATGCACAAGGAGCGGGCGAAGGACGTCATGAAGCTCGCCGGCGTGCCCGTGGCGGAGGCGAAGCTCGTGACACGCGGAGAGGCGCTGGAGGGTCACGTGATGCCCGCGCCCTACGTGGTCAAGCCTCTCAAGGAGGGCTCGAGCGTCGGCGTCGTCATCGTGCCGCCGGACAGCGAACGGCCGCCCAATTCGATCAGCGTGGGCGGTCCGCTGGACGAGATCGTGATGGTCGAGCGTTACATTGCGGGACGCGAGTTAACCTGCGCTGTCATCGGGGATTTTGTCACCGACGTGATCGAGATTGTGCCTTTAAGGGGACTATCCTTCTACGATTACGAGTCCAAGTACGCTCCAGGTGGCTCCAAGCATCAGCTGCCTGCACAACTTTTACCAGATATTTACCAGTTGGTCCGTTCCTTAACCTTAAGGGCGCATCAGGCTTTAGGCTGTCGCGGCGTATCGCGGGCCGACTTCCGCTTCGACGATACCGAGGGCGGAACCAACGAGCTGATCTGCCTCGAAGTCAACACTCAGCCGGGCATGACGGGGACCTCTCTCGTGCCTGAGCTGGCGGGGTATGCCGGCTGGTCGTTCGGTGACCTCGTCCGATGGATGGTCGAGGACGCGAGTTGCAACAGGTAGAGCGAAAGCACCGGTTCTGGTGGCGGGCTGCACACGATGCGCCAACGCCGGAACCCGATGCTGCTCGCTGGATGACCGAGGCACGAAGCGCTGCCACGGGGACGCGGCGCGTTGCCAGTGGCGCAACCCGGCGCCCGGTTCTCGACGTGCAGACGACCCGCGTCGAACGGCATTTGCGCCGCTTCCGGCGCGCTCAAGGGTGGGTGAAGCCGGCGCTTGTTGCGGGCGCGGCCACGATCGCGGTGGGGGCCGCCGGGCTCGCGCTGCAGTTCAGCAAGCTTCCCTCGATCGATTTCGCGGCGAAGGCCAATGACGTGATGATCGCGGCCGGTTTCGGCATCGATCAGGTGAACGTTTCCGGGCAGCGCTACGCATCCGACTCGGACGTGTACGACGCGCTCGATCTTCCCAATGTCAGAACATTCGCGGCATTTGATTCCGATGCGGCTCTGAAACGGATCGAGCGCATTTCCTGGGTCGACAGTGCGCAGATCACGCGCATCTATCCAGGCACGCTCGATGTCGTCATCCGCGAACGGACACCGGCTTTCCTTCACCAGCGGGGCGAGACGAGCTTCCTCGTCGATGCGACGGGGCGCACGCTCGGACCTGCTGCTCGCGGCTCCAGCTGGAAGCTGCCGCGCGTCACCGGCGAGGGCGCGGACCGCGAAGCGCTTTCGATGCTGTCGGCTCTGAAGCACTACCCCACGATCGAACGGCAGTACGCTTACGGCGAACGCGTGGCTGAGCGCCGCTGGCGGATCGTCCTCAAGAACGGAACGATGCTCGAGCTCGGCGCCGATCGTGAAATCGAAGGTTTTGAAGAAATCGCCACGACCCGCGAGTCCGCTCAGGCGCTCACGGGAGCGGCGATGGTCGTAGATGTTCGCACCCCTGGGCGAATTGCGATGCGGCCTTTGGAAGGCAACTCTGCACAAACCGCATTCGGGGCGAGCGCCCAGACCGTTTCTTTGGTTTCAGAACGGCCTTAACGGAGATTGTTTGTGGCGGATCGGCGCAATTACCGGACTTTCGGTCTTCTCGATATTGGCACCAGCAAAACTGTGGCCGCTGTCGTCGTGGCTGAATACGTGGCGGGCGCGGCGAAGCCCTCGTTGCGGCTGGCCGGGCTTGGCCTGCAGCGTTCGAAGGGCATCAAGGCCGGCGTCTTGACGGATCTCGACGAGGCGGAATCGGTTGTCCGCGGCGTGATCGGCAACGCGGAACGGGCAGCCGGCATTTCGGTGGGCGGGTTCACGCTGTCGATTACGGCGGGGCGGCTTTCGTCCGTGCACTGCACGGCGCGCACCGATGTCGAGTCGGGATTGGTGACGCAGGATGATCTCGCGCGCCTGATGGCGGCCGGCGAGAGCTACGCGGAGCGCGATGGGCGCACGCTGATACATCTCAATCGCCTCGGCTACGAAGTGGATGGCGCGAGCGGGGTCCGCGATCCGCTTGGACTGTCGGCGCGCCGGCTTTCGGCAGGCCTTCATGCGGTGACGGCTGATGAGGCGCCGCTGCGAAACCTGCTCGTACTCGTCGACCGGTGCTACGCGAGCTGCGACGGCCTCGTTGCCGCTCCTTACGCGAGCGCGCTTGCCGCGACGACGCCGGAAGAGCGCCAGTTCGGGGTTACCTGTATCGATTTCGGGGCTGGAACGACGTCCATCGCGATGTTTGCAGACGGTGCGTTCACTGGGACGGACGTGATCCCTGTCGGCGGTCATCACATCACGTACGATATCGCCAAGGCGTTGCAGACGCCACTCGCCGAAGCCGAGCGAATCAAAACGCTTTATGGCACACTTCACAATGCCCAATCCGACGAGCACGAGTCGTTTTCCTATCCTATTGCGGGCGAAGAGGACGACGCGAGCTACGAAACCACCAAGGCGCGGCTGACCGATATCATCCGGCCGCGCGTGCAGCAGATCATGGGACTCGTGCGTGAGCGTCTCTCGCTCAACGCGGCGAGCCGCTACGCGGGAGATAAAGTCGTTCTGACGGGCGGAGCCAGCCAGCTTCTGGGATTGCCGGAATTCGTCGCGCACGAATTCGGCCGGTCCGTGCGCCTTGGGCGGCCGACTGATCTTCCCGGCCTCAATGCAAGCCTCGCGGGGCCGCAACTTGCTACGCTTTCAGGACTGGCACTGATCGCGGCACGGGGCGAGGCCGAATTGAGCGGAGCGCGGAGCCGCAAAACGGTGACGCAAGGCTATCTCGGCCGCGTGGGCACCTGGCTCAAGGGCGGGTTTTAGACGATGTCGAACAACCAATCGAAGCCGGCGAAGACATGGGGCGAGGCGCCTCGCGGAATCGCACGAAACGGCAAATCATCAATGTCGGGGAAGCCATGAGCATCAAGCTGCAATTGCCGAAGCTGGTCGACGCCAAGCCGCGGATCACGGTGATCGGCGTCGGCGGGGCCGGGTGCAACGCCGTCAACAACATGATCGCAGCCGGATTGCAGGGTGTGCAATTCGTCGTTGCGAACACGGATGCGCAGTCGCTCGAAGCGTCGAGCGCCGAGCACCGCATTCAGCTGGGCGTCAACTTGACCGAAGGCCTGGGCGCGGGCGCCCGGCCGGAAATCGGCGAGGCGGCGGCCGAAGAGGCGCTCGAAGAACTGCGCACCCATATTGCCGGTGCGCATATGGTGTTCATCGCGGCCGGCATGGGCGGCGGCACGGGAACAGGCGCTGCGGCGGTCATCGCGCGGATTGCGCGTGAGCTCGGCGCGCTGACGGTCGGCGTTGTCTGTAAGCCGTTCCAGTTCGAAGGCGCGCGTCGCATGCGCATCGCGGAAGCGGGCGTGCAGAGCCTGCGCCATCTCGTCGATACGCTCATCGTCATTCCGAACCAGAACCTGTTCCGCATCGCCAACGAACGCACGACGTTCGCGGAAGCCTTCGTGCTGGCCGATCAGGTGCTCTATTCGGGCGTGGCCTGCATCGTGGAACTGGTGCTGAAGGAAGGCCTCATCAATCTCGATTTCGCCGACGTCAAAACGATCATGAGCGGCATGGGCACGGCGATGATGGGCACGGGCGAGGCGACGGGCGAGCGGCGCGCTATCCTGGCGGCCGAAGAGGCGATCGCCAATCCGCTGCTCGATGACGTGACGCTGCGCGGCGCCAAGGGGCTGTTGCTGTCGATTTCTGGCGGCCGCGAGATGACCCTTTATGAAGTCGATGAGGCGGCGAGCCGAATCCGCCAAGAAGTCGATCCGGACGCCAACATCATTGTGGGTGCAACTTTTGAGGAGCAGCTCGGCGACCGGCTGCGCGTCTCGATCGTCGCATCGGGCATGAACCGGGCGGCCGAATCCATCACCGGCCAGCAGAGCGGGCTCCGCGCCATGGCAGATGCGGAAGACACGCCGCGGGCCGCCGCGACTCAGGCGCAACCCCAGCAACCGCAGCCGGCGCGCTCTGCCGCGCATGGCCCGGCGACGGGAGCCGTTCCGCCGCCCCCGCCGCCAGGCGATCTGCAGCGGCGGCTGGCAGCGGCTCTGCAGCCTTCACCGGGTGCTCCGGGGCAGAATATTTCCCATCCTGTCCACAATGAATCACCACGACAGAATCGTGACAGCTGGGTTGCTCCCGGAAACGTTATGATCGAAGACGGGCTGGAAAATTTTCCTCCCCTCTCCGGCAACGCTTTGTTACGCACGCCGCCGCTGCCGACGGCCCCTGCGGGCCAGCATTATGATTCGCGATTCGAGCCGCAGGCGCCCGCCGAAATCCATCGTGGCGCGCGCCGGCTGCCCGCTATCGAGGAATTCCCTCCGCAAGCCCAGAAGGAGTGGAACGCGCATCACGGCCGGGGTCAGCGGACGAGCCATGGAGATGCAGAAGAGGCCAGAAAACCTGGGCTTCTTGAACGTTTCGCCAGCCGCGGGCGACGCTGAGAAGAGGTGAGAGAAAGTATCTGCAAGGCGCTCGATTTTTGATTTTGATTCGTCGAAAATGCGGAGCATCGAGGGGATGGTTTTTCTCGCCAAAAACGCGAAGAAATTGGGGCTGCATCAAGACTGTCACGGCGTCAAGCATGGTTGCCAAAGCGTAACAGAATGTAAGAAAGCGTGATTTGTCGGTGTTTGGCGAAGCAGTTAGCTTTTGTGCATCGACCACTTGCGATGCACCTTTGAGCAGAGCTTACACGGCCAAAAATAAGGCCGGCTCGCTTTGAAATCGAAGGGATCGTCCAGACGGGGTCAGGGGGTTGGTTGGCCGCATAATGCTGGGGAGCAGCGGCCCGCCAAAGAATGAGGGACGGCGCTGTATGTCGAATCGATTCATCGGTGCGCGGCAAACCACGCTTGCCCGCGAGATCCAGTTGACAGGCACGGGGGTGCACAGCGGAGCTCCGGTATCACTCACACTGCATCCAGCAGAGGCTGATACTGGGCTCCGCTTTCTCGTTACGAAACGAGGAAAGGTCATCTCGGAGATCGCGGCGCACGTAGCCAACGTCAAGAATCTTACGCTTTGCACGGTCATCGGCGACGAAGCCGGGGCCACAGTTGGAACAGTAGAGCATCTGCTTGCCGCCCTTCGCGGCCTGTCGATCGACAACCTCTACATCGAAATCGACAGCAAAGAAGTTCCGATCATGGACGGCAGCTCGGCGGTGTTCGTCGATGCCATCGATCGGGTCGGCATCCGTGAACTTTCGGAGCCGCGCAAATACATCAAGGTCTTGAAGCCGGTCCGCGTTGAGGAAAACGGCTGCTGGGGCACTCTCGAGCCGCATGCCGGGTTCCGTATGGACGTCGAGATCGACTTCCAGTCTCCCGTCATTGGCCGGCAGCGTCTTCAATATGAGATGAGCCCTGGCGTGTTCCGCCACGAGCTGTCTCGCGCCCGTACCTTCGGCTTCATGAGCGATGTCGAGAAGCTCTGGAAGGCGGGCTTGGCACTCGGCGCCGATCTAACCAACACGGTCGCCATCGGTGACGGCAAGGTGATGAACAAAGAAGGCCTGCGCTATCCGCAGGAGTTCGTCCGCCACAAGATGCTCGACGCCGTTGGCGATCTGGCGCTTGCCGGTATGCCGCTGCTCGGCGCCTATCGCTCTTATCGCGGCGGCCACCGCCTCAATTCCATGGTTCTGCAGGCACTCTTCGCGGATGCTTCGAACTGGGAAATCGCGCTGGCTCCGCGGGCACGCACCTCACGTTCGCCGGTGCATCTCGTGCCGCAGACCGTTGTCGCAGCGGAATAGGCCAAAAGCTTTATTCTCTGCTCGAAATTGGCGCCCCTGTTGGGCGCCATTCTCGTCTCAAGCGGCCCGGAATGCACCACATTCTGGCTTTAGCCTCGGGCGAGGGGCCGTTGGCTTGGGATATGCTGACGATTCATCTTTCGGGGCGAGCTTCGGGGTGCTATCCGCATGCGGTCGTCGTCAGAGTTTGGCCGGCGTTGACACCAACGTCAGCCAGTGTGGGAAGCAACGCGGCGCATGATGAGAACGACGCGAGACATCACAAGAGTTCTGAAGGCTGCGGCAGTCGTGGCCGGGTTGGCGTTAGCCGGCTGCGCCGGTAACAAGCTCGATACTTCGGCTCTCAATCCCGATCCGCCGAGCAAGATGTTCGCTGATGCGGATGCCCTCATGTCGAAGGGCAATTTCGACGACGCCGCGACCAAGTTCGAGATGGTCGATCGCGAGCATCCCTATTCGCAGGAAGCCCGTCGCTCCATCGTCATGGCGGCCTACGCTTACTACCGTGCCGGCAAGTCACCGGAGGCCATCGCCTCGGCCGAGCGTTACATCACGATGCATCCAGGCACGAAGGAAGCGCCGCTGGCGCACCACGTCATCGCGTCCGCCTATTTCGATGATTTGAAGACCGCCAATCGCGACCAGACGCCGGCGCGTAAGGCGCTTGAGCAGTTCAAGATCCTGAAATCGCGGTATCCCGATAGCGAATACGCGCGCGATGCCGACAACAAGATCCGCATCTGTCAGGACAACATAGCGGCCAACGAAATGGAAGTCGGCCGGTACTATCTCAACAAGCGCAACTACGTCGGCGCGATCAACCGGTTCAAGACGGTGGTCAGCGATTATCAGACGACGGCGCATGTCGAAGAGGCGCTGGCGCGGCTCGTCGAAGCCTACATGGCGCTGGGGATCACCAAAGAAGCGCAGAACGCTGCGGCCGTCCTCGGTCACAACTACCCCGACAGCAAGTGGTACAAGGATTCCTATACGCTGCTGGCCTCGGATGGATTGGCGCCGCGCGAGGATGGCGGCTCCTGGCTGTCGAAGACATGGAACGCCGTGCCGAAGCTGAGCGTACCTAGCCTGAGCTCGGGTAACGGCTGATTGGCCGGTTTTTATCTGAAAATCGCCTCGTGCTAGAAGTGGAGCGCGGCCGGAGATCCCGCCGCGCTTTTGCTTTTCTCCCGTGATCCGAGATCGTCATGTCTCCAGAAGGTTCGAAAAAGAAGTCGAAAGGCGGCGCATCGGCGGCTGCTAAAGCGGAAACAACCGCGGCTGAGATGGCGCGGCTGGCGGCCGAAATCGCCCATCACGACGATCTCTACTACCGGCATGACGCGCCGGAGATTTCGGACGCCGCCTACGATGCGCTGCGCCGCCGCCTCGATGAACTCGAGAAGGCGCATCCGGAACTTCAACGTTCGGATAGTCCAACGAAGACGGTGGGCGCGGCGCCGCTCGCTGCGTTCGGCAAGATCCGGCACGACGTTCCGATGCTGTCGCTCGGCAATGCGTTCGACGATCAAGACGTCATCGATTTCGTCGAGCGCGTGCGTCGATTCTTAGGTCTCAGTGCGGACGATGCTTTGGAGGTTACGGCCGAGCCGAAGATCGACGGGCTTTCGATCTCGATCCGCTACGAGGGCGGCGAACTCGTGCAGGCGGCGACCCGCGGCGATGGCTTCGAAGGCGAGAACGTCACTGCGAACATCAAGACGGTCAAAGAGATTCCCCATAAGCTCAAGGGGCGGAATGTTCCCGATGTTATCGACATTCGCGGCGAGATCTATCTGGGCACGAAGGACTTCGAGAAGCTCAACGCGGCGCAGGCGAAAAGCGGCGGTAAGGTCTTCGCCAATCCGCGGAACGCGGCGGCGGGCTCGCTGCGTCAGCTCGATCCATCGATCACGGCGAGGCGGCCGTTGCGGTTCTTCGCCTACACCTGGGGCGCGGCTTCGGACGTTCCAGCCGATACGCAAGCGGGCGTCATCAAGGCCTTTCACGACTGGGGATTGCCGGTCAATCCGCTGATGCACGTCGCAACGAGCACGGACGATCTCGTTGCATTCTATCGCGATATCGAGCGCAAGCGCGCGACGCTCGGCTATGACATCGACGGCGTCGTCTACAAGGTCAACCGGCTCGATTATCAGGAGCGGCTCGGTTTTGTATCGCGTTCGCCGCGCTGGGCGATTGCGCACAAGTTCGCGGCCGAGCAGGCGACCACGGTGCTCGATAAGATCGATATTCAGGTGGGGCGCACCGGTGCGCTGACGCCCGTTGCGAAGCTTCGCCCGGTGACGGTCGGCGGCGTCGTCGTGTCGAATGCGACGCTGCACAACGAAGACGAGATCGCGCGTAAAGACATTCGCGAGGGCGATACGGTCGTCGTGCAGCGCGCGGGCGACGTCATTCCGCAAGTGGTGGAAGTCGTTCTCGACAAGCGGCCAAAGCATTCGAAGCCGTTCGAATTTCCGACTGTCTGCCCGGTTTGCGGCAGTCACGCCGTGCGTGAATCGGTCGAGGAGACGGGCCGTGCGGATGTCGTCCGCCGCTGCACGGGCGGTCTCATCTGCCCGGCGCAGGCGAAGGAACGCTTGAAGCATTTCGTGTCGCGCAACGCCTTCGACATCGATGGTCTCGGCGCGGAGAAGATCGAGTTCTTCTTCGATACGGGCCGCATCAAGACGCCCGCCGATATCTTCACGCTCGAGCGGCGGGACAGCGAGTCGGACGAGCCTCTGGTCAAAGTCAGAGGGTTCAAGGAAACGTCAGTCCGCAAACTGTTCTCGGCCATCGATGCGCGCCGCGAAGTGCCGCTCGATCGTTTTCTTTATGCGCTGGGCATCCGGCACATCGGCGAGACCACCGCGAAGGATCTGGCCAAGGCGTATGGCTCGCTGAAGCTTGTTCGCGAAGCCGTTGAGGCTGCTGTCGAAGGCGGCAAGGGCAGCCCTGCTTACGAGGATATCGATAATATCGAAGGCATCGGCGAAACGGTTGTCGATGCGCTTGTCGATTTCTTTGGCGAAGAGCACAATAAGGAACAGCTCGATGCCTTGCTTGCGGAAGTAACGGTCAAGCCGTACGAGCGCCTGCAGACGAAGGCTTCGCCCGTGACCGGCAAGACGGTCGTCTTCACCGGCACGCTGACGAAGCTGACGCGGAACGAAGCAAAAGCGCAGGCCGAGCGGCTTGGCGCGAAGGTGTCGGGATCGGTCTCGAAGAAGACCGATTATGTAATCGCGGGCGCGGATGCGGGCTCGAAGCTCACCAACGCACGGGCGCTTGGCGTGACCGTGCTCGATGAGGACGAGTGGATCGCGCTCGTTGGTCAGGGCTGATCGGCGGCCGCGTTTGAGCCCGGCGCACGCGTAATGAAGATTTCGCCGTTGCGCATCGTGATTTCGATGCTGCCGTCGCCCGACGCTGCGTCCGCCAGGAGCGCCAGGATATTTTCAGGACGGCCGAAGCCGGTTACGGCTTTCAAGGCTTCGGGAAAATGCGGCGCGGCTGTCAATTCGTGGATCAGAAACATCGGTGTTCTCCCTCGGGCTGATGCATGAGGGAGATTTATGGAATAGCCGGCTGTTGCGCTGTCACGAGTGAGACAGGCTATGACGGCGAGCTAAACCGGCTTTGTTGCCTGCTTCAGCCAATTGCGCGTCGATGGATCGAGGCCCGGCGCGAGCGTTTCGAATACGTGCTTGTGATAGGCATTGAGCCAATCGCGCTCGCTGGCATCGAGCATGCCGGGCACGATCAGACGGCGATCGATGGGCGCGAGCGTCAGCGTTTCGAAGGCCATCATCTCGCGGTCACCGCCTTCGACGGGTTCGGGCAGAGTGACGAGCACGACGTTCTCGATGCGGATCCCGTATTCGCCGACTTTATAATAGCCGGGCTCGTTGGAGATCAGCATGCCGGGGTGGAGCGTCGCCATGCCGGCGCGCGAGATCGATTGCGGGCCTTCGTGCACCGATAGATAGCTGCCGATGCCGTGGCCCGTTCCGTGATCGAAGTCGGCGCCGATCTGCCAGAGGGCGCGGCGGGCGAATGGATCGAGATCGATGCCGCGCGTGCCTTTCGGGAAACGGGCCGTCGCGACGGCGATATGACCTTTCAGAACGGCGGTGAAATGCCGTTTCATGTCTTCGCTCGGCTCGCCGATGGCGACGGTGCGCGTGATGTCGGTCGTGCCGTCGTGATATTGGGCACCGCTGTCGACGAGGAAGAGTTCGCCCGGCTGCATGCGCCGGTTGGTGTCTTCCGTCACACGGTAGTGGACGATGGCGCCATTGGGACCCGAACCTGAAATGGTCGGGAAGCTCACGTCGCGCAGCATGTTGGTGTCGCGGCGGAACTCTTCAAGCTTCTGGACGGCCGTGATCTCGTCCAACGTTCCGTCAGCGGCCCAGTCGTCGAGCCAGGCGAGGAAGCGGACAACGGCGTGGCCATCACGGAGGTGTGCGGCGCGGGCGCCGATCACTTCGGCGTCGGTCTTGATCGCCTTCGGGAGGATGCACGGGTCTTGTCCGCGCGCGATGAGTTTTGATCCGAGCCGCGCCTCGAACCAGTAGGCGGCGGATTCGGTATCGAGGCGTACGCGCTTGCCCTTGGCCTTCAGCTCCTGCAAGCGCGCAGCGAGCATCTCAGGCGGAAGCAACTTTGCCACCGGCGCGACGGCGGCGCGAGCCTCACGGTCGAAGCGGTCCGGGGCGATGAAGAGTTCGGCCTTGCCGCTCGCGGGTACGATGGCGAATGCGAGCACGACGGGGTTGTGCGCAACGTCGCTGCCGCGAATGTTGAAGAGCCAGCAGATCGAATCGGGCAGCGTCAGGATGACGGCGCTCTGGCCTTCGCTCTTCAGCCGCGCCTGCAACTCGGAGAGCTTGTCGGCGGGCGTCCTGCCGGCGAGCGCGATCGGCTGAGCAATGACGGGATTTTGCGGCGGGGCCGGGCGGGCCTTACCCCAGATCATGTCGACCGGGTTGCTGGCGAGCGCCTTGAGCTTCAGTCCTTTCGGACCGAGGGCTTTATTCAGCCGCTCGATTTCACCTGACGTATGGTTCCACGGATCGAAGCCGATCGTCTGGCCGCGTCCCAGATGCTCGCTCAGCCAATCGGAAAGCTTGCCGCGCGGAAGCAGCGAGACTTCGAAGATGTTCGTGTCAGTCTCGGCGGCGGCTTGAACGGGATAGCGACCATCGACCATGAGGACGGCGGATCGTTTGGTGACGACGGCGATGCCGGCCGAGCCTGAAAATCCTGTCAGCCATTTGAGGCGCTCGGCCGAGGCCGGCACGTATTCGCCCTGGTGCCTGTCGGCGCGGGGAATAAGGACGGCGTCGAGCTTGGAGCGCGCCATGAGTGCGCGAAGGGCCTTCACGCGTTCGGCGACGCGCTCAGGCTCCGACAGGGATTCAAAAGTCTGCAGCATGGTTGAGGTTCTAAGCGGCAACCTTCAAAGCGGCAATGGCGATTTCAGCGGCGTTCGAGCGTCAGCGTGGACCAGCCGGTGAGGCGGTCGTGTCGGGCGAGCGTGAAGCCGTGGGCGCGGTAGGTGGCGATGACCTCGGGCGCCTGCGGGATCAGAATGCCCGATAGGACCAGCGTGCCGCCGGGGACGACCGCGCGCGAGATCGAGGGCGCGAGGCGGATCAGCGGTCCGGCCAGGATGTTGGCGATGAAGAGGTCGAACGGGGCGCGGCTGCGCACTTTCGGATGTCCAACGCCGCTCGCGACGTAGAGCGCAATACGGCTTGCGGCACCGTTGAGCCTAACGTTTTCGGTGGCGACCTTGACCGACTGCGGGTCGAGGTCGGCGGCGATGATGTCGGCATGGGGCAGGGCTTTGGACGCGGCGATGGCGAGCACGCCCGAGCCGCAGCCAAGGTCGAAGACGTTATGGAAGGTTTTCGCACGCGTCAGCCGGTCGATGGCCAACAGACAGCCGAGCGTGGTGGCATGGTGGGCCGTGCCGAAGGCTTCTCCGGCGTCGATCAGGATCGCGTTCGGGCCACCGGCGATGCGGCCCTTGTCGTGGCTGCCGTGGATGGTGAAGCGGCCGGCGTGGACGGGCGGCAGGGCGGCCTGCGAGATGGCGACCCAGTTGAGATCCGGTACCGTTTCGATCGTAAACTCGGGCAGCGGGCCTTGCACGAGGGGCTCGAGTTCCGCGGCCAGATCGCGATCGCCTGCGTCGCCGTCGAAATAGGCTTCGAGGCGCCAGCGGTTGGGCCCATCTTCGAACACGGTCAGCGCATCCGGCGGGGGCTCGATCAGATCCTGAAGGGCGTTGCCGGTTTCATAAGCCAGGGATCGGTCGCTGAATGCGGCCGCGAATTTTTTGACTGCCATTGGATGTTCAGTTCGAGACGGTTCTGCCTTCGAACTCGTAGCCTTCCGTACTGATAGGATCGGGTAGGTGATCTAGGAACAGGTCCCACTTCGCATCGATATGCTTTGCGGCCTCGGCCGGTGGCAACGTGACGAAGGAGCCATCGGCTTTCTCTACGACGATGCCGTCGCGGATCAAGCGGTCGAGCGCATCGTCGATGTCGAAATCGATTTTCACGCCGAAGGTGCGGGTGAGGTAATTTTCGATTGCGAGGTCGATGGAGGGCAAATCTGCGCGCGACGACTTCTCCTTGGCGAGAACGCTGTAGAGCAACATTTCCTCCTTCACGTCCTCCTCGGCGCCGCGGGCCGCGATTTTCAGTATCACGCCGCGATTGTCCGCCATGGTGTGGAAGTAAAGGTTCTGCGCCATGATGACCATGTAGCGCTGCTTCTGGTTAAAGAACCCCATTGCCTGCCGGGTCGCGATGCCGCCAAGCCCGGCGAGCGCGCCAAGAGCTGCGATCGGGTTGCTCATCAGGAGCGCGACCTTGCCGGCAGCGCCCGCGGCACCCATGCCGAGGCCTCCACCCGCGGTGACGCCGAGGCGGAGTTTATCCATCGCCCGAAAACGAACCTGCGTGTTCGGAAACACCATCTCGATGTCGGTGCGCGGGATGTTCTTGAAGAGCTTCAGATAGATGTTCTTCTCGTTGACGTTCTTGGGCAGGTTGGCGCGCGATTTGGCGACCTGCTTTTCGGCAGCCTCGCGCGTGATCTTCTTCTCGCGCATGATCTCTTCGACGCGCACATCGAAGGGCTTCAACTTGAACATGATGAAGAGCCGCTGGAAAATCGGCACGTCGTATTCTTCGCGGCGCAGGAACTTGGCGATGCGGCGGCGCTCGTATTTCCGGTTCGAAGCGCCGCGATAGAAGATCGAAATGCGCTCGAAAGCTTTCATATCGACGAAGAGATCAAGCCCGTAGTGGCTCTCGCGTGTGAGGATGAGTTCGACGTTGCTGGGGTCGATGCGCTCGTAGTTGGCGCGCTCGAGCAGGCTTTCGACGCCTTCGAAGACGCGATGCTTTAAGGCTTCGCGCTCGTCGTCGGAGAAGCTGCGCGTCATCAGGAGGTCGCTGTCGGGCGAGAAGGCCTCGTAGGTCTGTTCGAGGTCGAGCAGAAGTGCGAAATACTGCTGCTGGCGCCAGTAGTCGAGATAGCGGAAAAAGCGGCGCGCGTCGGCAGCTTGGCCGACTGGCCACAAGTGGGGCTTCGTCAGGCGGTCGAGCAGGGCGAAGCGGGTGACGGGAATAAAGCGCTCGCGCTTGCGCGTGTCATCGGGGTCAAGAATATCGATCGGATGGCGTTCTGCATCTTCGATGATTTCGGCCGGCTTGGCTTCGAAGTCGGCCAGATCCGCAAGCCGCTGAAAAAGGCTTGGCCTATGGTGAAATCGGCCTTCCGAAAAATCTGCCGACGCCATTCACAACTCCCCGAACTTCCGTTTCAAACCCAGCTTCTTACCCGCCCCAGTTCATAGCGACTCGCGTAAGATGAAGCGAGCCTGGCAGCCCCTCGTCGCGGAATGATGACGAGCATTTCGAGCCAACCGGTGCGGATCGGCCAGTTGCGGACTGGTTGATGATACATCACTAAGTTCCGCGGCGCGCTGAATTTTTCAGTTCATAACTTTGGATTTCGCCATAGTGGGGACTTTGTTGAACTAAGATCATGCACAACTTGTATTAGAGGGATTTTCGTTCAGGGGCGGAGATCATGGGGGCTTTGCGTTCTTTGGCCTCGGGCTTGGCAGTATGCCTTGTCCTTGGATGCGGTGCCGTTGCGGCGGAAGAACTCGTTCTACCTTACAGTTGCACGATGGACGGTGGGGTGCCGCGCCTGACGCCCTCTGAAGAGACGACCTATCGCATCATCGGTCCGCGGCAGGATATGCCGTTTCCTTCATGCTCCGGTTCGGCAGCGTGGACCTGCGAAACGATGATGATCTACAAATTTTCCATCGAGTGCGCGGGCCAGCGCGTCGCCTGGGCGAAAGTTGCTGCCTCGGCTCGCGAGGTGGGCGTTCACCTGCCCAGCCAACTTCCGGCCGGATATGCGCCTGTCAGCAAGCTTAGAGGCCGTTTCGTCTTCCCGGGTTTCGGGCGCACCACGACGATGCCGCAAGTCGCCTCGCAGACCCTTTCCGCTGATGCGGTCATCGAACCTGCCGCTTTGCGTAGCGAAAGCGAGCCCGAGCAAGCGCCATGGATCACGGTTGTCGATCCGGCGGCGGCATTGGTGAATACGCCGGCTTCTGGAAACGCGTGGAAGGTGGCAGGCGTCCTCTCGATGCTTCTCATCTCGATGATGGCGGCTTGCCTGCTGCTGGTACGGCGGCGGCAACTGACATCGTTCGAGTTTCTGAATTCGGCAGCGAGGGGAACTTCGCGCGCCGCCGGACTGTGGAAATTTGTGACGGAAGCTTTTTCGCGGGGCGCCTCGGGCTTCAGCCGGAGTTATGAAAATTGGCGGGCCGCCACTGCGCAGGATGGCGATGAAAGCGACGAGGCCAATCCGCTCGGACACGTGCATGCCCGCCTGCACGAAATCGAGCACTTGGTGGCTTCTCTTCCGGGCGATCTTCTGCTGCGGGATGTACTCGCGTCTGAACTCGACGCTCTCTACGACCGGACGGCAGATCTCGGCCGGCGGGCTGCGCAGCTCGGACCGGAGAAGCTGCGGGCGGCAGTTCGCGCGATCACGCGGGACCTCGACCGAATCGCGCGTATCGCCCAAGGAGCCATGTTCGGGCCGGACGATCGCGCAACGGCAGCTGAATCCGATCCGCCGACGACGGTGTTCGAGGCCTATAGAATTCTTGGGCTCAATCCGGATGCGCCGGACGCGGCGGTCAAAAAGATCGTCGATGCCTTGCGGATGTCATGGCATCCCGACCACGCGCGCGATGAGGCCGATCGGCGGCACCGGGAGCAGCGAATCAAGCAAATCAATGCTGCGTGGGATTTGTTGAAGGTGCGGCCCGCGGCGGCCGCCTGATCCAAACACAAACGGCACCACTCATTTAAGAAGCGGTGCCGCCGTACATTCGAGTCCGAATGGATTTCTTATTTCAACTCATGAAGAGTAACGATGGGCGACCGGGAGATTTCTGATCTCCTCCTCGGTCAGCGGAGTCGTTTCTGTCAGCAGGTAGTTCCTGCGATTTGCCCGGCTCAAATCACGCTGAACACCGATCCGCCGCGCGGGAACGTCCCCGTCTTTTCCGCGCACGACGCCGACCTTACCCCTTAACGGAAAGCGGTAAGTGCTCATGGATAGCTCCTTTCAAGGACTCTACCCTCCCAAACAAAGGTCCCTCGTTTCGGTTTCATGTCCTCGCAAACTTCTTTTTAGTCAGGGACTTACGCGAACGCACCCGACCTGCACCGGTTGAACCCGGCGCTTTCAAAGTTTTGATTTAGCTGATGAACCCCCACGCTCAACGAGCTGGGGATAAGGTGCCTCACAAATAAGGCGATACGAAGAACTTGGCGGCAACAATTAGACAGGGCTTGAGCATTAACCCTGCCCGATCGTCAGACGAGATCGACGAAGCTCGCCACCACGCGCTTGATTGAACCGTCGTCGAATTCGATGGTCAGCTTATTGCCATCGACTGTCGTGACCGTTCCTTCGCCGAATTTCTCATGGCGTACGCGCGTGCCGGTTTTGAATGATGGCGCGTTCGCGGTCGATGCGGCGACCAGCTCGCCTTCAAGCGTGAGCGGACCGCGGGATCGCTTCTTCGGATCCTTTTTGCTGCTGCTCCAGGATTGCTGGGCGCGCTGCCATCCGGGCGTGTTGTAGGTTGAGCGGAAGGGCTCCGAGGCACCCGGGCGATCAAAGCGGCTTTGAGTGCCGAAGCCGCCTCCATAGCCAAACGGATCCGGCCTGCCGCCGTACGGCATTTCGCTTTGCTCCACTTCGACAGCCGCGAGCGGCAGCTCATCGACGAAGCGCGACGGCAGGGCAGATTGATAAAGGCCGTGGGTCCGGCGGTTCTGTGCGAACGAAATCTTGGCGATCCGCCTTGCGCGCGTGATGCCGACGTAGGCCAGCCGGCGCTCTTCCTCCAGGCCCGCCTTGCCGCTTTCATCGAGCGAGCGCTGATGCGGGAACAGGCCTTCCTCCCAGCCGGGAAGGAAGACGATGCCGAACTCCAAGCCTTTGGCGCCGTGCAGCGTCATCAAAGAGACGCGGTCGCCGTCGCTTCCCTGCTCGGCGTCCATGACGAGCGAGACGTGTTCGAGGAAGCCTTGCAACGAGTCGAAATCGTGCATGAAGCGCACGAGTTCTTTCAGGTTTTCGAGACGCGTCTGCGACTGCGGACTTTTGTCGGCCTGCCACATCGCCGTGTAACCGGACTCGTCGAGGATCAGCTCGGCGAGATCGGTATGGCGCATGTGCTCGAGGTTCGCGCGCCAGCGCTCGAACATTTGCGTCAGGTCGAAGAGAGATTTGCGCGCGCGTGGCGTCAGCTCGTCGGTTTCGACGATCTCACGGGCTGCCTGATAGAGCGGGATCGAGCGTGCGCGCGCCAGCTCGTGAATGCGCTTGACGGTCGTGTCGCCCAAGCTGCGCTTCGGCACGTTGACGATGCGCTCGAATTTCAGGTCGTTCGCGGGGTTCGCGACGACGTCGAGGTAGGCGATGGCGTCCTTGATTTCCTGGCGCTCGTAGAAGCGCGGGCCGCCGATGACGCGATAGGGCAGCCCGAGCGTGATGAAGCGGTCTTCGATGGCGCGCATCTGCGATGAGGCGCGTACCAGAACGGCCATATCGTTCAGGCGTTCCTGCTTGCGCTGGAACTGCTCGATCGATTCGCCGATAGCGCGGGCTTCGGCTTCGTCGTCCCAGAAGTTCGCGACCGTGACCTTGGCGCCGGCCGCACCGTCGGTGAAGAGCGTCTTGCCGAGACGGCCATCGTTCTTGGCGATGAGCCCGGATGCGGCGGCGAGGATGTTTGCGGTCGAGCGATAATTGCGTTCGAGCCGGATGACCTTGGCGCCTGGAAAGTCCTTCTCGAAGCGCAGGATGTTATCGACCTCGGCGCCGCGCCAACCGTAGATCGACTGATCGTCGTCGCCCACGCAGCAGACGTTGGGCGATCCTTGCGCCAAGAGGCGCAGCCACAGGTATTGAGCGACGTTGGTGTCCTGATACTCGTCCACCAGGATGTAGCGGAAGCGCCGATGATAATCGGCAAGCACGTCCGGGTGTTCCCGGAAGAGCCTGATGCATTCGAGAAGCAAATCGCCGAAGTCGCAGGCGTTGAGATCCTTCAGGCGGGCCTGATAGGCCGCGTAAAGCTTGGCGCCGTTGCCGCCCGCGAAGTTATAGGCTTCGCCTTCGGGGACCTTGTCGGGCGTCAGCCCGCGATTCTTCCAGCTGTCGATGAGGCTCGCGAGCTGGCGCGCCGGCCAGCGATCCTTGTCGATGCCGTGGGCTTCGATGACCTGCTTCAGCAGGCGCACCTGGTCGTCATCGTCGAGAATCGTGAAACCGGGTTTCAGGCCGACGAGCTCGACGTGGCGGCGTAGAATTTTGACGCCGATGGAGTGGAACGTGCCGAGCCACTGCATGCCTTCGAGCGTGCCGCCGATGAGCGTGCCGATGCGTTCACGCATTTCGCGCGCGGCTTTGTTCGTGAAGGTGACGGCGAGAATTTGCGACGGGTACGCGCGGCCGGTTGCGAGAATGTGCGCGATGCGGGTCGTCAGAACGCGCGTTTTGCCGGTGCCTGCGCCTGCGAGTACCAGCAGCGGGCCTTCGGTCGTTTCGACGGCGTCGCGCTGCTCAGGGTTCAGGCCTTCGAGATATCGCGGCTGCCCGTAAGACGCGGCGACGGCGCGCGCGGAGATCGACTGGCGGTTCGTGTCATCAGGACGCGCCGCGCGGGGCGCTTCTGGCAGATCGAACGGCGGGTCGTCATCGTGCGGCAAATCTCCGCTGCCGGCGGCGTTCGGTTTCGGAAATGAGGTCATCCCTGTCAGGTAAACCACCGAGGCTGAACGTACAACTGGCGCGGCGCCCGGCCGCGGCCTTTGGGACGGCTAATGGCAAATCGATCCACAGGTATTCAAGCGTTTGAAAACGCGAACATTCCTCGATTGGGGGACGCGGCGTTTTTGGAATCCGGCGGGGCCGAAAACGCCATCGGTCGCGGCTTGTGGATCGTTGCTGCCTGAAGATTGTGCGTGCGCCGCGTTCACTGGAAATGCGAGACGCATGGACCCTCGCGCGGCGTCGGGGGCTTGATGAGCCGCGACTGGCAAATTGCGTGGAAGCATCACATCAGGACCATCGCAAGTTTGCTTTGCCGACGATACTCGGCTTGCCGTCATGCACATTTACAAATCAACTAAGCTTATGATCTAAGATCAGGAAGCCGGTTGGTTGGCGCGCGGCTTCAATTGGGCACGCGCCCGTTCGAATTGAGCCAAATTTCAAGTTCAGAGTGAACTTCTGCCGTGCCATACAGGTGTACAAGGCAGGGACGTTATTCCGATGATGTCCGCCATGGTGCTTTGCGTTTCAGGCGCGGCTCAAAGAGACGTTCATGAACAACGGGCTATTATATTTTGGCGGCCTTCTGGTCGTTGTTCTCTCGGCGCTTTTTGCCGTACCCAATTTTGTCGACTGGAATGGATTTCGCGGCGTCTTCGAGGAAGAGGCCTCCAAGGTTTTGGGCCGTGACGTCCGCGTCGGCGGTTCAGTCAACCTGAAACTGCTTCCCGTTCCCTACGTCCGCTTCGAGAAAGTTCGCATCGCCAACCTGACGGGCCAGACGGGCGAGCCGTTCGTCCGCGCGGAGAGCTTCACGATGTGGCTTTCGGGCCCGGCGCTGCTTCGCGGCGTGCTGGAGGCCACACAAGTCGAGCTGGAAAAGCCGGTTTTGACGCTCGCCGTCGATGACAAAGGCAGCGGGAATTGGACCAATATCGAGCTAAAGCCCGGCGATTTGCCGTTCGTGCCGCGCGATGTGGCACTGCGCTCGGTGCGGCTGACGGAAGGCGCGATTTCGATTTACAACGCCGCTGCCGAGCGCATCGCATTGCTGGAGGGGATCGACGGCGAGCTCTCAGCCGATGGTCTCAGGGGCCCCTTTCGTTTCAAGGGCGCGGTCTCCTGGGCGGGTGCCCAACATGACGTGAAATTCGCGACCGACGTTCCCGGGCCTGACGGTGCGTTTGCACTGAAGCTTTCGGCCCGTGGGGATAAATCGCCGACATCCTATATGCTCGATGGCCGGGTTTCGGACTTGAGCAACAAGCCGACGTTCAAGGGACGGTGGACGGGGAAGCTCGCCATTCCGGGCAGCGGACAAGCAGCTCAAGGAGCGAAGGCGCCGCCGCTGCTCGATCTCAAAGCGGATGTCACCGCCGATCCGCTGCGCGCAAAGTTCGACAATCTGGCACTGACCCTCGACGACGCTGCGGCCGCACAAACGATTACCGGATCGGCGGTCGCTGCTTGGACGGCATCGCCGCGGCTCGACATTGCGCTTCAGTCGAAGTGGCTCGACATCGATCGGCTGGCCGGCGCGGGGCAGGGAAGCGCGTCGTTCGAGAAGCTGAAGCAACTCACCGGTGGCTTGATGCAATCGGTTGCGGGCGACAGCACGGCAACGGCGAAGATCAATCTCGAGCAGGTGAAAGTCGGCGGCGAGAACGCGGGCGGCTTGTCGGTGGATGCGGTTCGCAAGGGCAACGTCACGCATCTCAATACCTTCAAGGTGAGTTTGCCTGGCGGATCGCGGCTTGACCTCGCGGGGGATCTCAAGAGCAACGGCGGCAAGTTCAGCTTCTCGGGCAATGCGTTCATTGGCGGCAGCAGTTTCGGACGGCTCAAGACGTGGGCGGAGAAATCCGGCGTGCCAATCGATTTCGATGCTGATGGCCCTTATTCGGCCGCGGGCAGGCTTGAAGCCGACGATACGCATTTCGCTTTGACGGATGCTTCAGGCGATCTTTCGGGACGGGCGCTTGCTGGGGAACTGAAAATCCTGCGCGGCGAGCGGCAGCAGACGGATTTGACGTTGCAGGCGGCCGATCTCGATACGCGTGAGGTTTTCCCGAAGATTGCCGCCGCTCTCAACAGCGAGTTCCGCCGGTCGCTCGGCCTGGAAAAGGTGGAAGGCGCGGAGGAGCCGCACGATGTTCTACCTGGGGACGTCCGGCTGCGCGTCATCGCCAATCGGCTGACCGACGGCGACATGACCTATCGGGACGTGGATGTCTCGTTCGCGATCGAGGGCCGCGAGATCAAATTGCCGGTGGCGAAGCTCACAACTCAGAACGGGCTGTCAATCGAACTCGAGGGCCGCGTTCTGAGACGGGATAGCGGGCCGTCGGGCACGTTCGCTTTCGATCTCGTGGGCGCGACGCCAGAGGCCATGCAAGATCTCGTCAGCCAGGCCGGTCTTTCGAGCGTGTTTGGGGATGATCGCTTCACGGGACTGAAGGACGGAAAGATCGGGGGCCTGATTCGGCTGGGTCTGAGATCGCCCACCGCGACCGACGTGACCTTCGATGGCATTGTGAACGGCGGCAGTCTCAACGGCGCGGCGGAATTCGATGGCGGACTGCAGGGCTGGCGGTCCCGTCCGAGCCGCATCCGCGCCTCGTTCAATGCGCCGTCTCTGCCCTCACTGCTCGCGACGCTCGGGCGTCCCCAAGTGGCTGCCCGCCAGATGAGCGCTGAGGATGACGAACCGGCGCGCGCGTCGCTCGTGACATCCGGCGTTATCGGGTCGGACGCGGAAGCGCGCGTCGACATCACCTCGCCCGACTTCACTATGAGCTTTGCCGGGCATACCGCGTGGCCTGCTGATGCCGTGCTGGCACTCAACGGCAAGCTCGATTTCAAGGCGTCGCAATTCAGCGATGCGCTCGCCTCTGCCGGGATTTCGCTGCCGAGTGGGGCCGAAGATGTTGCGGCCCACGGTTCACTGCAAATCGGCCGCGAGGGGACAGCTTGGACGGTTGCTGCGCGCGATATTCAGCTCGGAACGTCTAGCCTTGCGGGCAACCTCGTTGTGATGCCGAAGCCCGAGACGTTTGAAGTCACGGGCACTGTCGATGCCGATCGCGTTGCTTTCCAGAGTTTGCTGGCGGCGGTCACCGATGCGCGGCCCGAAGTTCCAGCTAAGCCTGGATCGGATGCTGCCGAGGATGCTGCTGCGGATACGCAACCCATCTGGCCTGAGGGGCTCTTCAATTTCGCGGCGCTTGGCAACACGAACGCGACGCTCAAAGTCGCTTTCAAAACGCTCGACTTGAGCGGGGGTATCGCAAGTCACGATGGCGGGCTGACGCTGACGCTCGCGCCGGGCAAGCTCGTGGTCAGCGATCTCAAGGCAGTCGCCGCCGGTGGGCAGCTTACCGGCGATGTTCGTTTTGAGAAGGCGTCGAACGGTGTTGCCTTCAATTCGACGCTGAAGCTCGAACAGGCGAAATTGTCTGCCGTGAGCGCGGCAGGCAAAGGCACGGCGACCATCGATCTCAAAGCGGAGGCGCGGGCGCAAAGCCCGGCCGGTCTCGTCGCGGTCATGACCGGCGCGGGCACGGCAAGGTTTGTCGATGCGGAGCTTCCCGGTCCATCGCCGTCGCTGGTCGCCGATATCGTGGACGACGTGCTTGCCGGAGAGTTGGCGAACGATCAGAAGTCGCTAGCGGCGGGCCTCGCTGGCGCTCTCAATGCGTCGAAGCTGAAGATCGGCAGCCGCGATTTTGCGGTTTCGATCGCCGATGGCTCGATCAAGCTCGAGAAGTTCCAACTGGCTGGCCCGGACGGGCGGCTCGAGGGTAACGTCACTGCGGATCTTGCCATGCTCGACATGGATGCAGCCTTCCAGCTGACATCCAATGCGCGGCCATTGCCGCCGCCGCCCATTCCGCTTGCGAACTGGACGCCGCCCGCACCTAAGGGGCCGCTGCCCCCGGTGCTGGTGCTTTATGATGGTCCGCTCGACAATCTCGGCGGGCTGACGATCAAGGCGGATGTCGCCACGCTCCAGCGCGAACTCGTCGTCCGGCAGATGGAGCGCAACGTCGAAGAGCTCGAGCAGGCGCGGCGGGTCGACGAGGAACGTGCCCGGATCGAGAAGGAACGCCGGAAGAAAGTCGCGGCCGATCGCGCGGCCGCTATCGCTGCGGCGAAGAAGAAGGAAGCGGAACGCTTGGCACCTGGTGGCGGAGCGGACGCCAGCGGGACTGTGACGCCCCAGGGCGAGCCGCGTCCCGGCGTTTCGGCTGTGACGCCACCTGTGCCTCCGGCTGGAGGCAATGGCGCGACGACTCCCGCGCCGCAAAAGGCAGAACCTCAGGATGCGGCAAAGCCAGCTGAAGCTCCGAGCACCGGCGCGTTGACGCCGAAGATTTCAGTCGATCCCGCGACGCCGGACAGCGCGGCGGGTGCAGACACGACAGGCGCGACGGGCAGCGTTCTGGTCGATCCTGAAACGGGGCTGCCAGTTCCGAAGCCCGAGCCGGCCGTGCGGCCATCACGCTCGACGGTGCAGAAACAGCAGCCGCGGCGGACCTCGTCAGACGAGGTGATGAAGAGCCTCGGCGGCTTCCAGTAAGCGGGAGCCTGTTGGCTCCCGCACATTCAAGCCGTCAGTTGTCGTCCATCTTGAGGGCGTTGATGAACGCCTCCTGCGGAATTTCGACCTTGCCGAATTCGCGCATCTTCTTCTTACCGGCCTTCTGCTTGTCGAGCAGCTTGCGCTTTCGCGAGATGTCGCCGCCGTAGCACTTGGCAAGCACGTCCTTACGCAGCGCTTTGATCGTTTCGCGGGCGATGACCTTGGCGCCGATGGCGGCCTGGATCGGGATCTGGAAGAGGTGCGGAGGAATGAGTTCCTTCAGCTTCTCGCACATCGAGCGGCCGCGGCTTTCCGCACGAGAACGATGGACGATGATGGAGAGCGCATCAACTGGCTCGCCATTCACGAGAATGGAGAGTTTGACGAGGTCGCCTTCTTCGTAATTTTTGATGTGATAATCGAAGGACGCGTAACCGCGCGAGACGCTCTTCAGGCGGTCGTAGAAGTCGAAGACGACTTCGTTGAGCGGGAGTTCGTAGACCACCATTGCGCGCGAACCGGCGTAGGTGAGCTGCTTCTGGCGGCCACGGCGGTCCTGGCAGAGCTTCAGCACGGCGCCGAGGTAATCGTCAGGCACGAGGATGGTGGCCTCGATCCACGGTTCCTCGATGTGATCGATCTTGGAGACTTCCGGCATATCGGCCGGATTGTGCATGTCGATCACGCTGCCGTCGTTCATGTGCAGGTGATAGATGACGCTCGGCGCGGTCGTGATGAGGTCGAGGTTGAACTCGCGCTCGAGACGCTCCGTGATGATTTCGAGATGCAACAGGCCGAGGAAGCCGCAACGGAAGCCGAAGCCCAGGGCCGCCGAGCTTTCGGTTTCGAACGAGAAGCTGGCGTCGTTCAGACGAAGGCGGCCCATCGCTTCGCGGAGATCTTCGAAATCCGCTGCATCGACCGGGAAGAGACCGCAGAACACGACGGGCTGCGCCGGCTTGAAGCCCGGAAGGGGTTCAGCGGTCGGGTTCTTTTCGTCGGTGATGGTATCGCCAACGCGGGTATCGGCGACTTCCTTGATGGCAGCGGTGAAGAAACCGACTTCGCCGGGGCCGAGCTTCTCCAGCATTTCCTGCTTCGGGCGGAATATGCCGACGCGTTCGATCTGGTAGGTGCCGTCGGTCGCCATCAGCTTGACGCGCTGACCCTTCTTCAGGGTGCCATCGATGACGCGCGCAAGCACGATGACGCCGAGGTAGGCATCGTACCAGCTGTCGATCAGCATGGCCTTCAACGGCTTGTTCGGATCGCCCTGAGGGGCGGGAAGACGCTCGACGATGGCTTCAAGGACGGCTTCGACGTTGAGGCCGCTTTTTGCCGAGACGCCGATGGCGCCCGAGGCGTCGATGCCGATCACGTCCTCGATCTGCTTCTTCACCCGATCTTCGTCGGCGGCCGGCAGGTCGATTTTGTTCAGTACGGGTAGAATCTCGAGGTTGTTGTCGAGGGCCTGATAGACGTTGGCGAGCGTCTGGGCTTCGACACCTTGGCTCGCGTCGACGACAAGGATTGCGCCTTCGCAGGCGGCGAGCGACCGCGACACCTCGTAGGCGAAGTCCACGTGGCCGGGCGTGTCCATCAGATTCAATTGATAAAGCTCGCCGTTTTTCGCCCGGTAGTCGAGGCGGACGGTCTGAGCCTTGATCGTGATGCCGCGTTCCCGCTCGATGTCCATCGAGTCGAGGATCTGCTCCTTCATTTCACGATTTGTGACATTGCCGCAAAGCTGGATCAGGCGGTCGGATAGGGTCGACTTGCCGTGATCGATGTGGGCGATGATCGAGAAATTTCGAATATGTGAAATGGCTGTCATGGTGCGGGCTCATAGCACCCGGAACTGACCGGCAAAAGGGGCGTTACGCGACTTAGGGGTGGGTCAGGCCTGCTTGATCGCCGCACGTCGATATAAGTGGCGGTATGGGGCGGGAGTGTGCAAGAAATCTTCTCACACGCTTGTGCTCCCGGCGCCCTGGAGAACCGATATGGCGAATTCATCGTTCGAGTCGAACCCCGCTTTTACCAAGCTTGGGGATGATACGAAGAAGGCCGTCACCCAGGCTTTCGATGCCATGGCCAGTTGGCGGGCGGAACTTGCCGAACTCGGCGAGAAGAACAGCAATGCTGTCTTCGACAAAATGGCGGAAGCCGCCAAATCGCTCGGTTGGCCGACCGATTTTGTCGAACTTAGCCGCAAGCAGATGCAGAGCGCGTCGAAGCTGCAGCTCCAGGCGGTCGATCAAGTCATGGAGGTCTGGGAGCAGCAGCTGAAAGCGCTGGGCAATCCCAGCCAGTTCTCTTCCTTCCCGTCATTCCCAAACATCCCGAACGTTCCGGGATTCGGGCCGGGCTCCGGCTTTTCACCGTTCTCCAGCAGCAATGGCGGTGGCTTTCCGGATTTCGGCAGCGGCGCCGTCAATCCGGTGCAGTTCTGGATGCAGGCCGCAGAGATGTGGCAGAAGGGTTGGCAGCAGGCCATGTCCACGTGGACGGATGGACAGCAGGGGACGGGAGGCAAGTCCTCCGGCGGCAAAGGCAGCTCGCGGTAACCTGCCCCCGCCGAACAGCCAGATTTTCAAGCGCCGTCCTTTGCGGGATGGCGCTTTTTGCTGAGAGAGTCGGACACGAAACAAGGCTTGATCCGTGTGCACTCGCACTATAGATTGGAATTATTCTAATTCTATGGTGGGGGCATGAGGTTTTCAGATCTCGACCAACGCGGAATTCTTGCGCTCGCGATTTCGCTGGAGGAAGAACACGGGCGGATCTACTCGGACTATGCGGCGGGCTTGGCCGCCGACTATCCAGCGTCGGCGAAGATCTTCCGGGAGCTCGGAGAAGAGGAGAACGAGCACCGCCGCTGGCTGATCGATCTCTTCCGCCGCAAGTTCGGGGATCATATCCCGCTCATCCGCCGCCAGGACGTAGCGGGTTTCGTTCGCCACGATCCTATCTGGATGATTCGACCGCTCGGCATCGACAAGGTGCGCCGTCAGGCCGAGCAGATCGAGCGCGAAACGCGCAATTTCTACCAGTCCGCATTGGCGCGCGCGTCCGACGCTGAAATTCGCAAGCTGCTCGGCGATCTCATCGCGGCAGAAGACAATCACATCGGCATTGCGCAGGAAATCGCCGCCCTTGAACTGACCGACGCAGAACGGGAGCGTGAAGATCAAGCCTCGCGCCGCTCATTCGTGCTGCAATACGTACAGCCCGGATTGACGGGCCTGATCGATGGATCGATCTCCACGCTCGCACCTATCTTCGCCGCCGCCTTTGCCACGCATAACACTTGGCAGACGTTTCTCGTCGGCCTCGCCGCCTCTGTTGGTGCCGGCATATCGATGGCATTCGCGGAAGCATTGTCGGACGACGGGCAGATCTCAGGGCGTGGCAATCCGTGGCTGCGCGGCTCGGTCACGGGCGTGATGACGGCGCTCGGCGGCCTTGGTCATACACTTCCCTATCTCATTCCGGATTTCTGGACAGCGACGACGATTGCCGTGTGCGTCGTGTTCGTCGAGCTTTGGATTATTGCCGGAATTCGCTCGCGATTTAGCGAAACGCGGTTTCTACGCGCGTCTTTCGAAGTCGTCGTGGGCGGCCTTATCGTCTTTGCGGTAGGTATTCTCATCGGAAGTGCTTAGAGAACCGGGGCCTTAGGCCTCACTCAGGCCATAGTCTCTTGACGCTCTCCAGGCGGCTGGCAAAAGTGCCGGCGACCATCAATGGCCGAAGGCATCTCATGCGCGCAGGTTTTCTCGTTTTCACGGTGGCATCTCTCATGCTGGCGGGTATTTCCACGACCGCCAATGCGGAGGCCGCGCCGCCCACGCCGCCCAACAAGCGCAATTGCCAGAACACGGTGCCGTTCAACACTTGGCTGGCCGATTTCAAGCGCGAGGCGATTGCGGAGGGCATTCGTCCCGAGATCATCGAAGAAACCATCGGTGGGATGACGCCCGACCAGGGCACGATCAGCCGGGACCGGAAGCAGGGTTTCTTTTCGCAGACCTTCACCGAATTCTACTTCAAGCTCGCAACGAAGAACCGCGAGCAGACGGGCCGCGCCTATCTGCAACGCTATAAGGACATCTTCGACCGTGCGGAGAAGGAGTTCGGCGTGCCGGGCGCGGTCATCACCGGCTTCTGGGCGCTCGAAAGCGACTTCGGCGCCGGAATGGGTAAGCTGTCCGTTCTGAACTCGCTTCTGACGTTGGCGTGGGACTGCCGTCGCGGCGACATGTTCCGCGAAGAGCTGAAAGCGGCGATGAAGATCGTCCAGCGCGGGGACCTTACGCCTGACCAGATGATCGGCTCGTGGGCGGGTGAGCTCGGCCAGACGCAGTTCCTGCCGCGCCACTATCTCAACCTCGGTATCGACTACGATGGCGACGGACGCGTCGATCTCATTCGCAGCAATGCCGACGTCATCGGCTCGACGGCGAAATACCTTTCGGAGATGGGCTGGCGGCGCGGCGAGCCTTGGATCGAAGAAGTCCGTGTGACGAAAGAGCTGCCGTGGGATAAGGCGGATCTCGCAATCCAGCTGCCGCGCTCGCAATGGGCTGCCTGGGGCGTCCAAGCCGCCGGCAGCAAGCAGCTTCCCGCTGACGAACTTCCGGCTTCGCTGCTGCTGCCGATGGGCCGCAATGGCCCGGCGTTTCTCGCCTACCAGAACTTCCACGTTTACACGGATTGGAACCAGTCACTGACCTACGCGATGACGGCCGCGCATCTGGCGGCGCGCATGGCGGGTGCGCCCGGCCTCAAGCGCGAGAGCGGCAATGTGGCGTCGCTCAGCTACGAACAGGTCAAAGAGCTGCAGAGCCTTTTGAAGCGCCGCGGCTTCGACGTTGGCGAGATCGACGGCAAGATTGGCGCCGGCACGCGCAAGGCCGTCAAAGAAATGCAGATCAAGTTTGGCTTGCCGGCCGACAGCTATCCGACGGCCGAGCTGCTGACGGCACTGCGCGGACGCAGCTAGCGCCGGACATAAAAAATCCCGGCGTGGTGGCCGGGATTGTCGTGCTCGATTTTTGCAGATTGCATGGTCCCGAGGCCCGCTGTTGCGCTGGGCCTCGGGATTTTTCGTTTAGTGCAGCTTGACCTGTGGCTCGGTGCGGCGGTTCAGCAAGCGCGAGAGGGAATCTAGCGCGACCTTGAGATAGCCGTGCAGCGCGACCTCGTGCATCTTATACAGCGAGCGGTACATCAGCTTCGCGAACCAGCCTTCGATCCGCAGCGATTTGCCTTCGATGAAGCCCATCAGATTGCCGACGGTCGAATATTTGCCGAGCGAAACGAGCGATCCGAAATCGCGATACTTGAACGGCGCCAGATCCGTCTCGCCGTTCACACGGCGCGTGAGCTGCTTCACGAGGTGGGATGCCTCCTGATGCGCGGCCTGGGCGCGCGGCGGGATGGGCGCCGTTTCGCCGTCGGGCAGCAGATAGGCGGCATCGCCGATGACGAAGATGTTGTCGTCACGCGTCGTCTGCAGCGTCGGTTTGACCACGAGCGTGTTCATGCGGCTCACTTCCAGGCCGTCGAGCTTCGAGAGAACGTCCGGTCCCTTGACGCCCGCTGCCCAGACGACGAGTTCGGAGGGAATGAACTCGCCATTGGCAAGCGTGACGCCTTCGGCCGTGACCTTTGTCACGGGGCTGCCGACACGGATGTCGACACCAATGCCGCGCAGGATATTCGCCGTCGCCTCGGAGAGGCGCTCGGGAAGTGCCGGAAGGATTCGTGGCGCGGCTTCGATCAGCGTGATTTTGAAGTCTTTCTCAGGGTCGATCTTGTCCAGGCCGAACGCGATCAAGCCGCGAGCCGCATGATGCAGCTCGGCTGAAAGCTCCGATCCCGTAGCGCCCGCGCCAATGATGGCGACATGGAGCTGTCCTGGCCGAATGGGGCCCGGCTGCGCGTAGGCGCGAACGCAGGCGTTCAACAGGCGTCTGTTGAAGCGTTCAGCCTGTTCCGGCGTATCGAGCATGATCGCATGCTCCATAACGCCCGGCGTCCCGAAGTCATGCGATACGCTGCCGATCGCGATCACGAGCGTGTCGTATTCGAACCAGCGGTCCGGAGTAATTTCGCGGCCGTCTTCGTCGTAGGTCGCGCCGAGGTGGACGCGCTTGTTGGCGCGGTCGAGGCCGATCATCTCGCCGTAGCGATAGCGGAAACCGTTCCAGTGGCCCTGTGCCTGGTAGGGGAGCTCGTGCCGCCCGGTGTCCATGCTGCCGGCGGCGATCTCATGGAGGAGCGGCTTCCAGATGTGCGTGCGCGCCCGATCGACAAGGGTGATCTCAGCCTTGCCTGAGCGGCCGAGCTTTCGGCCCAATTGGGTCGCGAGTTCCAAGCCAGCCGCGCCTCCGCCGACGATAACAATTCGGTGGAGGTGCTTCTTTCCGGCTTCTGCGGCGGGTATCGTAGCGGCAACTTGGGTGTTCATATTGGCCTCATGCGCAAAGTCATGACGGCGGCATTAGGAACGCAGTTCGCCGCCCGTCGCCTTAGTAACATCCGAGACTATTTTTTTGGTTATCGTCTCGATCGCTTGGTCTGTGAGGGTTTCGGTCGCAGGTTGAATCGTTATTTCAATCGCGACGGATTTCTTGCCTTCAGCTGCCAGATTTCCGCCCTCGAAGACGTCGAAAACGTTGACGGAGCGGATCAGGTTCTTATCCGCATTTGCGGCGGCCTTCACGACATCGCCCGCTGAAACGTCTCTCGATACGATAAATGAGAGGTCTCGCGTCACCGGCAATAGGTCGGATGCCGCAAGCGGCGGTTTGGCACGCGACTTCTTCTTCTCGGGTGGCAAGGCGTCGAGGAAAATCTCGAAGGCGGAAACGGGGGCTTCAACGTCGAGCGCCTTCAGCGTCGCCGGATGGATTTCGCCGAAATAGGCGAGCACCGTTTTCGGGCCGAGCTTGAGCGCTCCGGAACGTCCGGGGTGATACCAGGCGGGAGCGTCGCGGGTGATCTGTGCTTTCGAAGGATCGAGGCCGAGAGCTGCAAGCGCCGCGAAGACGTCGGCTTTGACGTCGAACGCAGTGATGGGTGCGGCATTGCCGTCCCAGTGCCGGCCAGAGCCCGTCAGCCGTGCCGTTCCCGCGCGAACGCCGGCGGCGCTCGTGTACTGATCATTGGGCTGCTCGCCGCGGTAGGCCTGGCCGAGTTCGAACAGGGCGACGTCGGCGATGGCGCGATTGCGGTTGCGCGTGACCGCCGTCAGCAGGCCCGCAAGCAAGCCCGGCCGCATCGAGGACATTTCGACGGAGATCGGATTGGCTAGGTCGAGCGCGGGCGAACCGCCACCGAAGTGGATCGCCTGTTCTTTCGGAATGAAGCTCCACGTCACGGCTTCGACGAAGCCGCGGGCGGCCAGCAGACGGCGAGCGCGGCGGGCGCGCTTCTGCTTCTCCGTCAGCACGGCGCGCGCGATGCCATCCTTGCGCGGCAAGGGCGTCGCGGGAATGCGGTCGAGGCCGGCGATGCGGACGACTTCTTCGACGAGGTCGGCGGGGCCGTGGACGTCGGGACGCCACGTCGGCACCGTCACCTTCGCGGTGTTCGGCTGGCCTTCGATGGTGAAGCCCAAGGCTTTCAGCGTATCGGAGATCTCTTCATTCGAGAGCTTCACGCCCGAGAGCTTTTCGATGCGTGCGAAGTCGAATGAAATGACACGTTTTTCGATCGGCTCCTTGCCGGCGATCTTCGCTTTCGTCGGCTCGCCGCCGCAGAAGCGGATGATCATATCGGTCGCGAGATCGAGGCCTGGGCGTTCGGACGCCGGATCGACGCCGCGCTCGAAACGATAGCGTGCATCCGTTTGCAGGCCGACCTTGCGGCCGGTCGCGGCCGTGCGGACTGGATCGAAATAGGCGCTTTCGATGAAGACGTCGGTCGTCGCCTCAGTCGAGCCGGAGGCTTCGCCGCCCATGATGCCGCCGAGGCCCAGGGGCCCCGTGTCGTCGGCGATGACGCACATCGTTTCGTCGATTGCGTGCTCTTTGCCGTCGAGGCCTAGGAAATTCTCGCCGGCTTTGCCGAGGCGGGCGCGAATGGCGCCTTTGAGCTTAGCTGCGTCATAGACGTGCAGCGGCCGGCCGCGGTCGAGCGAGATATAGTTGGTTACGTCGACGAGGGCGTTGATCGGGCGCAAACCGGCTGCGTTCAGGCGTGCCTGCATCCAGGCGGGCGAGGGGCCGTTCTTGACGCCGTGCACGAGACGTCCGGCGAATACGGGGCAGGCGTTCGCGGTTTCGCTGGTGAATTCGAGTTTGATGTCGATCGGGCATTCGGTTTTGCCTTCGACGGCGCCGAGTTTGGGCTCCGGCTTCAGCTTGCCCATGCCGGCGGCTGCCAGATCGCGGGCGATGCCGCGAACGCCTGTGCAGTCGGGCCGGTTCGGCGTGAGCTTTACTTCGATGACGGGATCATTAAGGCCCGCAACGTCGATATAGGGCGTGCCGACGTTTTCGGCCCATGCTTCCGGCAGATCGAGAATGCCGTCGCTCTCCTCGGAGAGTTCAAGTTCGGCGGCCGAGCACATCATGCCATTGGAGACGACGCCGCGAACGGGCTTCTTCTCGAGCGTGATTTTGGAGCCCGGAATGTAGGTTCCGAGTGGAGCAAACACCGAAACCATGCCCGCGCGGGCGTTCGGCGCACCGCAGACGACTTCCATGAGCGGCTCGCCCTTGGCGACCTCGACCTGGACGATCTGCAACTTGTCGGCGTTCGGGTGCTTCTTGGCTTCCACAATGCGCGCGATTTTGAAGGCGCCGAGCGATTTCGCCGGATCCTCGATGCCTTCGACTTCGAGCCCGATCGCCGACAGCGTCGTTGCGATCTCGTCCACGGACTTGTCCGTGTCGAGGTGATCCTTCAGCCAAGAGAACGTGAATTTCATGAACTAGGTCTCGTACAGAGGATTCCCCTCCCCAGCGGGGAGGGGGTAGGGGTGGGGCGAAGCAACCGGACGGTCATAGCGGTTTCATTCCTGTTTCACCACCGCTCCCAGTGCGGCCAGAATTTCCAAAACGACACCGTCAAGTCGGTCGCGAATATCGCCATTTCCGATCCGCAACACGCGGTATCCGAGCCATTGAAGCCGTGCGTCGCGCGCTGCATCCGATCGGCTGTTTTCCGGCAATTGATGCTGCGCTCCGTCGACCTCGATGATCAGTTTCTGGGAGAGGCACGCAAAATCAACGATAAAACCGTCGATCGGATGTTGCCTGCGGAAGTGATAGCCGGAGGCGCGAAGTTTACGGAGTTCGTTCCAAAGCCTCTTTTCTGAGGAGGTGGGTGTTTTGCGGAGCTTGCGCGCGATCTCGTTGACCATTCGCCTGCAGCCTCACCCACCCCAGCCCCTCCCCTGAGGGGAGGGGTATCTTGCTCCAATTCACGATGACAGGCCGCCGCCGAGGGTCGGGACGTCGAGCATTGAGAAGCCGTAGTGGCTGAGCCACTTCAGATCGCCGGCGAAGAACGAGCGCAGATCGGGAATGCCGTACTTCAGCATCGTCAGCCGGTCGAGGCCGACGCCGAATGCGAAGCCTTGGTACTTCTCCGGATCGAGGCAGCAATTGCGCAGCACGTTCGGGTGCACCATTCCGCAGCCCAGAATTTCCAGCCACTGGCCGGGTTTGCCGATGGCTTCGGCGCCAATGTCGACTTCCATCGACGGCTCGGTGAATGGGAAGTGCGAGGCGCGGAAGCGCATCTTCACTTCATCGACCTCGAAGAAGGCTTTGCAGAATTCCTGCAGCACCCATTTCAGGTGCCCCATGTGGGTCGACTCGTCGATGACGAGGCCTTCGACCTGATGGAACATCGGCGTGTGCGTCTGGTCGCTGTCCATACGGTAGACGCGGCCGGGCGCGATGATGCGGATCGGCGGCTTCTGGCCGACCATCGTGCGGATCTGCACTGGGCTCGTATGCGTGCGGAGCAGCAGCCGTGAGCCGTCGGCCTTCGGCTGGAAATAGAACGTGTCGTGATCCTGGCGCGCGGGATGCTCGGCCGGGATGTTGAGCTTGTCGAAGTTCATCTCGTCGGTCTCGATGTCTGGACCTTCGGCGACGGAGAAGCCCATGTCGGCGAAGATTTCGACGACCTCGTCGAGAACCTGGCTGACGGGATGAATGCGGCCTTCGGCAACGGGGCCGAGGCGGACCGGCAGCGTGACGTCAGCGCGCTCGGTCTGGAGACGCTCGTTCAGAGCTGCTGTTTCGAGATCCGATTTGCGGGCGTCGAGGGCGTCTGCAACTTTTCCCTTCAACGTATTGACGGTCTGGCCGAAGCTCTTGCGCTCTTCCGGCGGCAGCGAGCCGAGCTTGCTCATGAGCTCGGAGACGCGGCCCTTCTTGCCGAGAGCTGAGACGCGAACGGCGTCGAGCGCGGCCAAGTCGCCGGCGCCTGCAATCTCAGCGAGGAGATCGTTTTCCAGTTTGGAGAGAACGTCAGAAGTGCTCATGCAAAAACCTCGTCCGGGCGCGGGCCCTTGTTGTCGTCCTGGACGACGCGCGGCCTTTGTTTGGCAGGCTTGGTGCGCACGATCAACTCCGCGCGACGATCCGTATCCCGCGGCCCCGGACCGATTTCATGCGGAGGGGGCCCGGCTTTGCGACCGCGCCTTAAGGCGCGGCCGCTCCGCCGGGTAATACGCTTAGGCCGAGGTGGCCGCGGCAGCGCTAGGCCTTAGGCCGCCTTCGCGACGGGCGAAGAGGCAGCTGCGGCAGCCTTGTCGACAAGGGCCTTGAAGCCTGCCGGATCATTGATCGCGATGTCGGAGAGAACCTTACGATCGACTTCGATGCCGAGGTTCGTCAGGCCGTTGATGAAGCGGCCGTACGTCAGGCCGTGCTCGCGAACGGCAGCGTTGATGCGCTGGATCCAGAGGGCGCGGAAGTTGCGCTTGCGACGCTTGCGGTCGCGATAGGCGTACTGCTGCGACTTCTCGACCGCCTGCTTGGCAACGCGGATCGTATTCTTGCGGCGGCCATAAAAGCCCTTAGCGGCTTTGATGACTTTTTTGTGCTTGGCGTGGGCGGTAACGCCACGTTTGACGCGGGCCATTGGAGAAAACTCCTGGAATTAGTGCTTCAAGATAGAATGGAGATTGTCTGGCGCCCGGTGCTTCCTGAGGAAGCCGAACTCGGGCGCGGGGACGTCTCAGCGATTGTAGGGCATGTACTTCTTGACGATCTTCGCGTCAGAGTCGTTCAGCACACCCGTGCCGCGCGCCTTCTGAATGAATTTCGCCGTGCGCTTGATCATGCCGTGACGCTTACCGGCCTGGGCTGCAACGACCTTGCCCGTGCCGGTCATCTTGAAGCGCTTTTTGGCGCCGCTCTTGGTCTTCATTTTAGGCATTTTGCTTGTCCTTAGTTCTCGCTCACGGGCCGCATCGGACGTTTGCGCCAGCGCGCTTCACATCCTGGCCCTCCGCGGGGGCGCCGCTTGACGCGACGGGGCGTATACGCCCACGGCTCATTTCTGAGCCGAAGTGCCGGGGCATTGCTGCTCCAGCACTCTCAGCCGCTGCGAAACGGCTGGTCCTGCGAAGGGTGCTTTTTGCGGTTTCCGCTTGTTTTTCAAAAGCATAAGAACCGCCACGGCATGCCTCGCCGGGCGGCTCTGAGCCGGTTTATAGGGGAGGCATCGAAACTTCGCAACATTTTCGGGTCCGCACGTTGCGAAAAATGCCACGCGTCGCAGGATTTCGTGGGGGAAGCGCGAAAAACACAGTGCTCAGCCTAGAACCAAGTACAAGGTTAAGGTGTTGTTAACGGGGCACATGCGCGAGGAGGCGGGCCGTGAGGCAGATTATCGATCAGATCGTCAGTTTGCTGCAGCAAGGCATCACGGCCATTTTCAGATTTGTCGAACTCGTCTGGCAGTGGTCATTCGGGCAGATGGTGGCAATCTTCCAGTCGGACTGGCAGTCGCTGCCGATCTGGAAAATGGCGGTTCTGGCGGTTGTCGTCATCGCCATCGTTTACGTGCTCTATCGCGGGTTCTTCCAGCTGTGGGCAGCGGCGGAGCAGATCTTCAAAGCATTTGTCGAGCTGCTGATGGTGCTCGTTTCCATTCTGCCATACGTGCTGATCGCAGGTCTTATTGCTGCGGGCGGCAGCTACGTCATCCAGCACGTGAACATCTAGCCAATGATCTCGCTTCGCAGGGTCAGCCGGGCGACCTCGCTTCCGCGGCATCGGAAGCATTGGCGTTTGTGTTCTTGCTGAACACGAAGCGGGTGCGGACGTAGTAGAGCGAGACGAAGCAGATCAGCACGGCGATCGTTTTGCCGTCCACCGGCGGCAGGTTGAATTTGTGCACCGTCAGCCAGATGACGCAGGCCGTCAGAAGTAGGCCGAGTAGAGATGAGCCGACGAACTCCATGAAAAGCCGGTGCTGGGACTTGTGCGACATGTCGTGGACGAAGACGAAGCCTCTCGTCAGTGCGTAATTGACGAGCATCCCCGCGCAATAGGCGATGACGCTTTGGAGTATTGGCAAACCGAAGAAGTGGGTGAAGCTGAGAAAGATGGTGTAGTCGACAACGGTCGAAGCCAGGTTGACGCCCGTGTAGAGCAGTGCGTGCCGGACCTTCGGGTGCATCTCGATGGTTCTCTCGCGGTTGGCTTCGAACGGTAGGATAACGCGCACGGGCAGGCGAGCCGTGCCAAGTCTGGGAACATCGGGATCTTTCCCGGGAGCAATCAATCGGACCGGCCCTCTGCCGCGCGTTCTAGGCGGTTCGGCCGGCTTTCAGCATGCGCCAAATCGACCGTTCGTCCGAACGCGCGCGTGGGAATGAACCAGCAAATTCGATTTGCCGCCCGTTGCGTTTCTTTGGCTGCCGTTGACTGGCAAAAGCGCTGAATTCTGTCAGGTTACAATCGGGCTGGAATGCTGTTTTTGAGAGTTCGATCATGAAACTCGACCCGTTCATGGTGGCAATCCTGCTCGTGGCCGCGCTGCCGACCGCCGCCATCAGTTTGCGTTCGGCAACCGGCTGGCGCGCAGGTGTGGTTTTCGTGGCGTTTTATCCGGCGCTGGTTCTGCTCGTCGGCATCGTGATGATCGTCACGTTCATAACGCTCGCTTCGTTCGGGCTCATCGAGCTCGATTAAAGCGCAAACCGTTCAGTGTAACGCGGGGAACAGCGTGCAGCATGCCGCCGTGGTGGTGTGGGTGCATGAGTGGCACACTGCGGAGTATCGCCATGTTGCATATTGTTCATATCCCGCTGAATAGCGAAGCGCTGAGGCAGCTGGACGACCTGCGCCAAGTCTATCCGAAGCTCTACAATCGCCAGGACATTCTTCTTGAGCTTCTGGCCGAGGCGCATCAGCGTTTGACCGAATTCGATCCGCCGCCGGCGCCCGAGCGCAAGCTGCTGTCCTAATCCATTCATAACTGCTTGTTCATGCGCCGGAGCCGCGTCGCCAGGAGGCTCATGACGCGCAGCGCGAACTCAGGATGATCCCGCAGGACCGCGAGGAAGGCCGCCTTGTCGATGGCGACGACTTCGGTCCGCTCGGCCGCCATGGCTGCCGCGCTCCGCGGACCATCGTCGATGAGCGCCATTTCGCCGAAGATGCCGCCCGAGCGGACGTTCTCGAGAACGGTGCCGTAGGTGATGATGTCAACCCGGCCTGACCGCACCATGTACATGGCGTCGCCAAGGTCCTCTTCGAGGAAGATCTTTTCGCCGGCGTCGAAATGGCGGAAGGGCGCGCCGATGCGGTCAAGTATCGAGAAATCAAATGGCGGGTCATTGCTCATGCGGCCGTCCCCCCGGAAACTCGTTCCGGGGAACGCTAAAACCGTCTCAATAGGAGAGCAAGGGTCCGGCCGCGTCATGCTTTCCGAGAGCGCGCATCCGGGCAGACAAGGGCGGGGCAAGGACCCCGCCGCCGTCTGAAACCGTCACATCATTTGGGGGCGAGCACCATAACCATCTGGCGGCCTTCGAAGCGCGGTTCGCTCTCGACCTTCGAAATGGCTTCGGTGTCGGCTTTCACGCGCTGGAGTACCGCCATGCCCAGCTGGGAATGGGCCATCTCACGGCCGCGGAAGCGCAGCGTTATCTTGACCTTGTCGCCGTCTTCAAAGAAGCGCTTAATCGCCCGCATCTTCACGTCGTAGTCGTGATCGTCGATGCCCGGACGCATCTTGATCTCTTTCAACTCGACGATTTTCTGGTTTTTGCGGGCCTCGGCGGCCTTCTTTTGTTCTTGGAACTTGAACTTGCCGAAATCGAGGATCTTGCAGACCGGCGGCTCCGCGTCGGGCGAGATCTCAACGAGATCCAGTCCGGCCTCTTCGGCGCGGGCAAGAGCATCGAATTTTGATATGACGCCAACGTTCTGGCCAGTCTCGTCAATTAGACGGACTTCCCGGGCCCGAATTTGGTCGTTGATGCGGGGCCCTTGGTTTTCCCGGCTCTGAGGCTCGGGTCGCATTGGTCTACGGATGGTTCAACTCCTCTTGTGGTTCCAATCAAGACCGTCGACGGATTCCGCCCGGTCAGCCGCGAACATGGGAAAGAACGGGCTCGCAAGTCAAGCGGGGGCCATGAGCAAAATTGCCAAAAGGCATGATTTCGCCCATTTTCCGAACAGAGCGCCTCGCCGGAAGGGCATCGAGGCAGGGCGAACGCGGCCCTCAGCGCCAGTGCTCAGAGATCCAGGGGGTTGGCAGGACGAACTTGTAGAATTTTTTCCAGGTGGCGTTCACGGGCCAGACGCCGTCCCGTGCCTCATCGGGATCGGGCTTGCCGTGGAAGGCGACCACGCGCGCTTCGGGCGGCAATCTGGGGGTCACGAAGAAGTTCAGGGGCCAGATCGGCACCAGCGAATGCTTGAAGCTCAGGCACCACTCGGGCGGGAAGAAAACGACATCCTCGCTCTCAGCCGATATGTATTGCTGTTCAATCCTGTAACGGCTGAGAATGGCTTCGGGGTCGGCATTGAAGGTGTCGAAGATGTGGGACATCTTCCCCGCGGGAAAGCGATAGATCGACGTATTGCCGATGCGCTCGTTGGGCTGCGTCCAGTTCTGGGCGACGCAGAAGCGGCCGGGTTCGTAGTCGAATAAGTCATCGATCGGCCCGGTGATGACGACGTCGAGATCGAAGAAGAGGACGTCCCCTTCAAGATCGAGAAGCGGATATTGCCACAGAGAGAGCTTCCGCCAGGGGGTCGTGGATTCACGCGCGGGCAAGTTGATCGGCGGCAGAGGCGCGGTCTGCACCCATGGGTCGACGCCTTGTGCGTCATCGGTGAAGCAGATGAGACGCGTCTCGCGCCGGGTGTTGCGGCGGACCATGGAGGCCAGCCGATTGACATAGTCGACGCCGTATCGACTGCCCCACTTAATACAGATGACTGTTTGCATTGCCCCGAAAGTCGTTCTCGTGTCCCCGGATCCGGCCAACCCCGCCGGAGGTCTCTCACCCCGATAGCTAGCAAACGCCAAAACGCATGGCTATCCAAGGCGCTTATCGTCATTGCTGACAAATTTGTGGCGTTTGCATGCGCGGCGCCTGTCCGCTTTTCACGTAACCCATCTCATTGCACCACAGCAAACGTGGCGTTCGGACCAAATTTGAGGGGACAACCGCTGTCGGCGCGCGAAAAGACGCTTAATGGTTACTTGGGCCGACCTTGGGCCAGCCCCACTACGCGGTCAGCAGGCGCTGATAAACCGCGAGCGTTTTTGAGGTCAGCTGGCCAAGGGTAAAGCGTCTGCGGACGTTTGCCGCGCCTCTTTGACCGTACGCTTTACGCTTCTCGGCCGGCCAGCCGAGCATCGTCTCTATGGCGTTGGCGACGGCTTCCGGATCGGCGTAGGGCACGCGCAGGCCCGATGCTTCTTCAGGACCTACATCGGGCTCCGTCAGCGCAACTTCGCGGCCGGGGCCAGTGTCCGACACGATCATCGGCACGCCCATCGCCTGAGCCTCGATGGCCACGCGAGGCAGCCCCTCCTGCTCGGAAATGTTGAGCGCAATGTCGCTGATGGCGTATGCGGCGGCAACATCGCGCACATGGCCCGGAAAACGCAGCTGATGTGCCACGCCGAGTTTGCCGGCTTGGGCCTCCAGCTGCGCTTTGAATGCGGGCTTTTCAATTTCGCCTGCCAGAACGCAGACGAGGTCGGGCGCGCCGCGCGCCTTCAGAATGCCGAGCGCTGAGACGAGATGGTGCTGCGCTTTGCGCGGCGTAATGCGGCCGGCCAGCATGAGCACGGGTTTGGAGCCATCGGCATCCAGCTGGGCTCGGACGGCGGCCAGTCTTTCCGGCGTCAGCAGAGCCGGGTTGAATACGTTGTCGTCGAAGGCGCGATGAATGACGGCGATGCGCTTCTCGGGCGTGTGATAGCGGGTGCGAATGAGGTGCGCCATGTAGTCCGAGACGGCGATCACCGTATCGCTGCGCGCCATGACGCTGTTGTAGAAGTTTTTCAGCCGCGATTTTTCGGAATATTCGGAGTGGTAGGTTGTCACAAAGGGCGTGCCGGTGCGGCGGGCTGCGAAAAGGGCGCTCCAGGCCGGCGCGCGGCTGCGGGCGTGGATGATAGAGACGTTTTCACGGCGAATAATGCGGGCGAGCTCGGCGGCGTTTTTCGCAAGAACAAGCGGATTCTTGGTGGCAAGCGGCATCGTGATATGCTCGGCGCCGGCAGCCACGAGCTGATCAACAAGCGGGCCGCCTTGCGATGCAACGAGTGCGCGGTGTCCGTTCTTGACGAGTGCGGTTGCGACCTGCAGGCAGCCGAGTTCAGCGCCTCCGGCTCGCATCCGGGGAATGACTTGCAGCACCGTCAAATTATTTTTCATCTGAACTCATCAAGCGGAGACGCCAGGACCAACAATGGACAGTCCCTATAAGATTGCACCAGCCGAACCGCAATTCCTTCCTGTCGGGCACGGCAGCGAGGCGCGGGAAATCCCGTTCATTGCGCAGCGTCCGGCAAAACCCGGCGGTGCCGGTCTTTTCTGGCTTTCGGGCTTCATGTCGGACATGGCTTCGACGAAAGCGACGGCGCTTGCCCAATGGGCGGCGGAGCACGGCCTCTCTTCCACGCGGTTCGATTACTCGGGTCATGGCCTATCGGCCGTTCCCATCGAGACAGGCACGATCGGGCGATGGCTCGAAGAAGCCGAGGCGGTTTTCACCCGGGTAACTGAAGGGCCGCAGATCATCATCGGCTCGAGCATGGGCGGGCATATCGCGCTTTTGCTCTTGCGGAAGCTTCTGCGCGAACGGCCCGATGAGGCGGCGCGGATCAAGGCCGTCGTTCTCATCGCTCCGGCCTGGGACATGACGGAAGAACTGATGTGGAAGAGGTTTCCTGAAGAGACCCGCCGCGAAATCATGGAGCGTGGTTCGTACCAGCAGCCTTCGGCTTATGCCGGACCTTATACGATCACGCGCGACCTCATCGAGGACGGGCGACAGCATCTTCTGGCGCGCGCGCCGTTCGATCCAGGACGGCCCGTCGTGATCGTGCAGGGCTTGCTCGATACCGATGTGCCAGCGTCTCACACGCGAGAACTGACGGCGTTTTTGACCGGCGTGCACGTCAAGCTCATCGAGGTGCCTGATGCCGAGCACCGGCTATCGCGCCCGCAGGATATCGAGCTGCTCTTCGCGGAAATCAGCAGGCTGCTTTAGCCTTATTTGTCGCTGCCTGCCGTGACGTCTGACTCGGGAAGGCCTTCGGCGACGGCATCTTCAAGGCCGTTCGCGCCTATGGATGCAGCGAGAGCTTCGGGCACGACCCAAATTCGAAAATCGTGTGTTGCGAGGCCGTTGTCGCAAACGAGACCGCCCGCGTCCTTGCGGCAGCTCTTATCGGGAGTAATGGTGAAAGCACCAGACGAGGCGCCGCGACTTTCACCCGCTTGGATCACTTCGACGCGTGCGCCGTCTTCAATGGTGATGCCGCGATAAACGCACGCGGATTTTCCGGCGCAAGAGTCGGGCGATGCCTCCTCGGTCGTCTTCAATGCTTGCGCCTTCGTGCGTGGCATCGCGGCGGCGGGAGCTTCGATGCCGCGCGAGATCCAGCAGCGATCGTCGATGCAGATGATTGGATCGGGCCTAATGCCGGACGTGTCGCCATCGGTATCCAACACGAGCAGCACCGTTGCCTGGGAAGCGGATACTTTTGGCGAATCGGCAGGGCGCTCGATTTCGGGTTTCGGCGGGAGGGCCGCAACGGAAGGTGCAGTCGGCTGCGGCGCGGGTGGCGAAGCTTGCGGAGGCTGAGCCGATGGTGCAGCAGCGGCTGGCGGTTGGACGATAATTTTTTCCGGTTGCGCGATGCGCTCGGCTGCTTCCCTGCGGGCCCTGCTCAGCATATCTGCCTCGTAGTCCGCGTCTGGCTTTGCCGCAGCTGAGGGCGGCTTTGGTGATGGTGCGGGGGGCTTTGGCTTTGGCGCGGGCTCTTCGCTCGCGTCCGAGAATTTTTGCGCGATGACCTGAGCCGGATCTATAGGATCAGCGTGCGTTGCAAGCGCGGGCATTACGACCGCCAGCGCCGCTGCAAAAATCGCTTTCATCGCCATGGGAAGCTCTTCGGTCCCGCTCGCATCGGCGTTCCCGTTCGGGAGCGCAGCTGCGATTGTCTTTATCCTCCTTTCTGGCGGAATTGCGGGAAAAAGATGCGATGGCGGACTAAATCTGTTGGCTAAAGTCCGGCGATCGACTTCAGGCCTTCGATGTACGTTGGATACGCAAGCTTGACGCCGAGTTCGGACTTCATGCGCGCGTTCGAGACCTTCTTGTTTTCGATATAGAAACTTCGCGCGGTGGGTGACAGATCAGCGTCAGAGGGGTCGGTCGCGGGCGGGCACGGGACGCCGAGCAGTTCCGCGCCGTAGGCGATGACGTCCTGCGGAGGCGCGGGGAGGTCGTCCGTCACGTTGAAGATGTGGACACCGGCCGGATGATCGAGGCTCGCTTCGACGGCGGTCGCGATGTCTTCGACGTGGACGCGGTTGGTCAGTTGGCCGGGTTTGAAGATGCGCCGCGCGGTGCCGGCCTTCAGCTGATCGATGGCGCTGCGGCCCGGCCCGTAGATGCCAGGGAGCCGATAGATCACGAGCGTTTTTCCGGCCTTGCGGGCGAAATCGCTCCAGCCGTTCTCCGCTTGCAAGCGGCGCTGGCCGCGCTCGGTGCCGGGTTGTGTTGCGCTCGTCTCGTCGACCCAGTTGCCAGCCGCATCGCCGTAGACGCCGACAGTCGAGAAGTAGCCGATCCAGCGAATAGAAGGCGTGGCGGCGATTGCGTCACCGTAGTGCCGTAAGGCGGGGTCGCCTTGCGCGTCCGGCGGAATGGATAGCAGCACGTGCGTTGCGCCTTGCATCGCTTCGGCCACGTCATGCAGTGCGCCGGTGCCGTCGAAGAAGAACGGCTCGACGCCCTCGCTGGCGAGACGCTCGACCTTATCGGCGTGTGCTGTTGTTCCGGCTACGGTCCAACCCTGCGGAATGAGCCGGCGGCTCAACGCGCCGGCGCAGTAGCCTAACCCGAAACAGAAGAGCCGGCTCATGCTGGTTGAAATCCTTCCATTGGCAAGGTCCATTCGGCGGCAACTTCCGCATCGCGCTCTTGAGCTTGATAGCGCTCGCGAAGAGCTTCGGCTTCAGCCGGATTTGCGAGGCGGCGCGAGGCCCAGATCGCCATCGCACGGACAAGCGCGGAGTTGTCTCCGATCAAGTTTTCGATTTGACCAAGCAGCGATCTGTCGCCGGAGTTTCCGGCGGCGATCAGCGCGTTGCGCACGACGCGGTCGCGTCCGGTGCGTTTGATCGGCGTGCCTGCGAACCGCGCGCGGAATGCAGCATCGTTGAGCGCGAGAAGTTCGGCGAGCGGCGGATTATCCGTTTCGGGCCGTGCGGCATAGCGCATTTCCGTGGCGGTGCTTGCGAACTTATTCCACGGACAGACCGCGGCGCAGTCATCGCAGCCGAAAACGCGATTGCCGATCGGCGCACGGAATTCCGGCGCGATATGACCTTTGTGCTCGATCGTCAGGTAGGCGATGCAGCGGCGTGCGTCGAGCTGATAGGGCGCGGGGAAAGCATTCGTCGGACAGACATCAAGGCAGCGGCGGCATGAGCCGCAATGATCCGTGAGGGCGCCGTTAGAATCCGACTCCAACTCCGCTGTCGTCAACACGATGCCGAGAAAGAGCCAGTTGCCATGGTCGCGCGAAACGAGGATCGTGTGCTTGCCCTGCCAGCCGAGGCCGGCTTTGGCGGCCAGCGGCTTCTCCATCAGCGGCGCGGTATCGACGAAGACTTTCACGTCCGCGCCCGAGCGTTCGGCAAACGAACGCGCAAAGGATTTGATCTTCTTCTTCAGGACGTCGTGATAATCGCGCCCTTTGGCGTAGACGGAAATCGCCGCGTTGGAACGATGGGCGAGAGCGTCGAGCGGATTGTCTGGCGGCGCGTAGGACTGTCCGAAAATAATAGCGCTGCGCGCCTCGGGCCAAAGCTTCAAGGGACCGCTCCGCCGGTCGGCATGGGTTTCCATCCAGTCCATGTCGCCGTGACGCTTTTCACTCAGGAAGTGGGCCAAGCGCGCGCTGAGTTCGGGATCGTCCGCTAACCGCGCGATGCCGACAGCGTCGAGCCCAAGGGTCGACGCTTCGGTGCGGATCATGTCCGCGAGATCGGAACTGGTTTTTAGCGCCGCGAGCATATGAGCGATTTAGAAATCGAGATCGGAATAGGCAAGGGGCGGCGCTGTCCCGGGCACGCGGTCGCTCAGGAGCGGGCGGAACGAGGGGCGCGATTTCATCCGCTGATACCAGACCTTGACCGTTGGGTAGTCGTTCCACGGGATTTCTCCCAGGTAGTCCGCCGTCGAAATCTGGGCTGCGGCGGCGATGTCGGCAAAGCTCAGTTCGTCGCCAGCCAGCCAGCGCCGGCTATCCGCGAGGTAGCCTGTGTAGGACAGGTGGTATTTGAGGTTCGCACGCACCGCGCGCAGGATGCCCGGATCAGGCGCCACCGGGCCTGTGGGCAGCATCGAACTATAGACTTTCTCGACGAGCAACTCGCGCGTTACTTCACGGTCGAACTTGCCGTGGTACCAGTCGATGAGACGGCGGATTTCGGCGCGGTCCTCGCGGTTGCCGGGAATGAGCGGCGGCGGTCCGGGTGCGACCATCGTGGCGACCGGCAGCACTTCTTCCGCGATGAATTCTGAAATCGAATATGCGCCGCAAAGGATAAGACCGTTGTCGAATTCCAGCACCGGCATCTCGCCCGCCGGGTTCTTCGCGAGGAAGCTCTGGCGCCATTCCCAGGGGTTTTCATCGACGAGCTGAACTTCAACACCGTATTCGGCGAGCGCCAGTCGAATGGACCGGGAACGCGGGCATAGGCGATACTGCGTAAGTCGCGGAGGCATAGGATTCCTAATTTTGCTGGCAGCCGCACTATACACCCGCTGTCGCCGATTCGATGGCAACCCGGCTAAACGACCTCTTTGGCATTGCCCGGTTTTCTGTTAACGCTCGCCCGCTTTCGAAGTGCGAGGTCGGCATTGATGGAAACTTGGCAAGTCGTACTGTTGGGCCTCATCGAGGGACTGACGGAGTATCTACCGGTTTCCTCGACGGGGCACCTTCTACTCGCGGAAGAGCTTTTGGGTGTGACGTCTCCGGGCCGCACCTTCGAGGTCCTGATCCAGCTCGGTGCGATCTTCGCACTTCTGAGCATCTATGCGGGGAAGCTGTGGCACCTGGCTCTCGATTTCCCCACCAATGCGCGAACGCGCCGGTTTGTCTTCGCGGTGCTGCTCGCATTTTTGCCGGCAGTTGTTATCGGGGTCTTGGCGCACCGGATCATCAAGGAAATTCTCTTCGAGTCACCGTTCGTCATTTGCGTGGCGCTGATTGTGGGCGGCATTATTCTGCTCGCAGTCGACCGGATGAAGCACAAACCGCGCTACAGCGACGTTATGGATATCCCGCCGACGACGGCGCTCGCGATCGGTTTCGCCCAATGTTTGGCGATGATCCCGGGGGTATCGCGGTCGGGTTCGACGATCGTGTCCGCCGTACTGCTTGGAGCTGACAAGCGCACGGCTGCGGAGTTTTCGTTCTTTCTCGCGATCCCCACGATGACGGGGGCGTTCGCCTACGACCTTTACAAGAACTGGGCGATCCTGAGCCCGGACGACGTCGGCAACATCGTGCTGGGGTTCATCGCGGCGTTCGTCACGGGCGTCATCGTGGTCCGCTACGCGCTCGATTTCATCGGGAAGCGTGGTCTATCGTTCTTCGGCTGGTGGCGCCTACTCGTCGGCGGTGTTGGGCTCGGCGCTCTCGCTGTTCTGCATTGACGCAATTCGTAATGGCGCTCGACGACTCGCGTTTCGCGAGCCGGCCGCCGAGCGCGGTCGAGCGGGTCAGGCCGCGTGAGACGTCACGGGCTTAGTGAGCACGTCACGAAGGGCTTCGACGTCCTTGGCGCTGCGCAGCCCTTCAAGGGTGGCTGGATCGCGGACAAGGCGGGAGATGCGCGCCAGGGCCTTCAGGTGGTCGGCGCCGGCGTGTTCGGGGGCCAAGAGGAAGAACAGCAGATCGACAGGTTCGCCATCGTGGCTTTCGAACGCGATCGGCCGGCCGAGGCGCGCGAAGAGGCACGTGATTTTCTTCACGCCGGGGAGCTTGACGTGTGGGATCGCGATGCCGCGGCCGAGGCTCGTGGAGCTCAGTCTTTCCCGCTGAAGCAGGGCTGCATAGATCTCGGCAGCTGTTGCGCCCGTCAGGCCTTCGGCCTTCTCGGCAAGGGCCTGAAGAGCGCGCTTTTTATCGTCGGCGTCGAGATGCGGAATAATTGCATCGGGCGCGAGTATATCTTCAATATTCATTCCGGCTCCATCCACCATGATATGGTCGCCAATGTGACTACCGAGCCAGTAACTTGGACGGCGGCCACATTACCCGATCAAAATAAATAAACTGCCCTCAACCCGTATGTTTCGGCGCGGAGGCGCCGTTTGCCTTCGCCGCCACGGGCAGCTCGGCGTCAATCCACCCGATGTGACCATCATCGCGGCGATAAACGACGTTCAAGCCGCCGTGGCCCGCGTTCCTGAAGATCATGAACGATGCTTCCGAAAGGTCGAGCTTCATTACGGCTTCGCTTACCGTCATATGCCCGACGTTGCGATGGCCTTCGGCGATAATAAGCGGATTCGCCCCGTCCTGATCGGGCTCATCATCGTCACTCAGGCTCACTACATAGTCGCGCGCTGCGATGTCGACCTTGCGACGCGCGGCAGCAGCCGGCGACGTGTGATGCTTAATGCGGCTTTTATAGCGGCGGACACGGGTTTCCAGCCGTTGCGCGGCAGAATCGACCGAACTGTACGCATCGGTGCCTTCACCATGCGCTTCTAGCAGGAGGCCGCCTGCGACCTGGACCGTGCATGAGGTTTTGAAGAGTTCACGCTCGCGTTCAAGCCGGATGTGGCCATTCACTTCGCGGGAGAGGAATTTCTGGAGGATGCCCCGGATCTTTTCGCCAGCGTAGTTTTGGAAGGCGTTGCCAACGTCGACGTTCTTACCAGTGATCTGAATTGTCATGGAGATGCCTGTTCTTGCCGGGGGTGCGTCTGCCGTTATCGAGCGCAATGTGCTCCTGGGCTCCGGGCTGCATTGTGGCGCGAGGGGCGCGCGCACCTGAGACTTAACCAGTCTTCTTCTACATCAATCGGTAGGTTGCCCGCGTCAACCTGTCAAATCACGCTTTAAATTTAGAATGTAACCAAAGTCCTCGCAGGCTCAGGAGCTTACGCGTTGTGCTTCACGCGAAGTCGCCTAGACGTTCAACCAATTTCTTATCGCGCCGGCGCTGAACGGAGGAGGGGATGCGCATGGCCTCGCGGTACTTGGCCACTGTGCGGCGGGCAATCTCGATGCCCTCGCCTCTCAGGCGCTCAACGAGCTGATCATCGGAGAGCACGTCGGCGGCACTTTCGGCATCGATCAGCTGGCGGATGCGATGGCGGACGGCTTCGGAGGAATGCGCTTCCCCGTCGGCGGCCGAGGCGATGGCGGAGGTGAAGAAGTACTTGAGCTCGAAGATGCCTCTGGGCGTCGCGATGTACTTGTTCGACGTGACGCGGGAGACCGTCGATTCATGCATCGAGATGGCGTCTGCGATCACCTTCAGGTTCAGCGGGCGCAGGTACTGCACGCCGTACATGAAGAAGCTGTCCTGCTGGCGGACGATCTGTTCGGCGACCTTCAGGATGGTACGCGCCCGCTGGTCCAGGCTCTTCACCAGCCAATTCGCGGTCTGCAGGCAATCGAAGATGTAGCCCTTGTCGCGCTCGTTGGCGGCTGACTTGGCAATGCGCGCGTAGTAGGTGCGGTTGACGAGAACTCGCGGCAGAGTGTCGCTATTCAGCTCGACGTGCCAGCCGCCGTCGGACGCGGCACGGACGATGACGTCGGGCACCACGGGCTGCAGCTGAACGCTGCCGAATTTCAGGCCGGGCTTGGGATTGAGCCGCTTGATCTCGCGGATCATGTCCGCGAGCTCGTCCATATCGATGCCAATCGCGCGTTTGAGCGCCGGGATGTTGCGGCTGGCGAGCAGATCGAGGTTCGCCAGAAGCTCAGCCATCAGGGGATCATAGCGGTTCTGATCCTTGAGCTGCAGCGCGAGGCACTCGGCGAGCGACCGGGCGAAAATGCCCGGGGGGTCGAACGTCTGGAGTTTGGCGAGGACGCTTTCGACGAGTTCGAGCGGCGCGCCGAGGCGCTGGGCCAGGGCCTCAAGGTCGGAGGGGATGTAGCCGGCCTCGTCGACCAGATCGATCAAATATTGGCCGATCATCCGCTCGACTGGGTCACTTACGGTTAACGGCAGTTGGCTGCTCAAGTGATCCCGAAGGGAGACCTGGTTGGCGATGAAGTCCTCCAGATCGCTATCGCCATCGCCCCCGTTATGGGTGCGCTGGGCGACGTTCGCCCAGCTCATTCCGGAGGCTGCTCCGGGTGCGGATCCTGGCTCTCCCGTTCCGGGTTCCTGGAAGACGTTGCCAAAGTCGACGTCCAAGCCGCCCGTGTGGTCGTTGACCGGTTCGCGCAGGTCGAGCCAACGCTCGTCGCTGGCACTTTCGTCAGCGCGTTCAACGGGCTCATCTTCGACAGGCTTAGTGTGCGCGGTGTCATCGCGCTCGAGGAGCGGATTGCGCTCCAGCTCGGAGTCGACGAATTCTGTGAGTTCGAGGTTGGACAGTTGCAGAAGCCGGATCGCCTGCTGCAGCTGAGGTGTCATTACCAGCTGCTGGCCTTGTCTCAGCTCTAATTTTGCTGAAAGCGCCATGCGCTAATCCGCTGCTCCGGTTACCAACGTCCGGAGGCACTTATACTCAACGCGCATTAACGAACATATCGCCAAGGTAGACCCGCCGCACATCTTCATTCGATATGATTTCAGAAGGTTTGCCCTGCGTCAGAACTTGACCATCGTAGATGATATAGGCGCGGTCGATCAGGCTTAATGTTTCCCGAACGTTATGGTCCGTGATCAACACACCAATACCGCGTTCGGTCAAGTGCCGTACCAGTTGCTGAATGTCACCGACCGCGATCGGGTCGATACCGGCGAACGGTTCGTCCAGCAACATGAACGAGGGCCGGGAGGCGAGCGCGCGCGCGATTTCGCAGCGCCGCCGTTCACCGCCCGAGAGCGCCATTGCTGCCGACTTCCTCAGCCGTGTGATGGAAAATTCCTCGAGCAGACTATCGAGCTGCTCTTTGCGCGCCTTGCGGTTGGGCTCGATCAGCTCGAGCACAGCCATGATGTTCTGCTCGACCGTCAGTCCACGAAAGATCGAGGCTTCCTGAGGTAGATAGCCGACGCCGAGGCGGGCTCGCTGATACATCGGCAGCTTGGTGACGTCTTCGCCGTCGATGGTGATGCGGCCTTCGTCGGCAGCGACGAGGCCGGTGATCATGTAGAAGACGGTGGTTTTTCCGGCTCCGTTCGGGCCCAGAAGGCCGACCGATTCACCGCGGCCGACGGCAAGGTTCACGCCCTTGACCACCATCCGCTTGCGGTAGGATTTCTTGACGTCGAATGCGGTCAGCCATCCGTCGGCGCCAATTGCATGCGGATCGTCGGCAGAGGGTGCAGCCCTGACTGCCGCGCCGTTCGAATGCGCGCCCGCGCCATTGTTGGCGGCGCCATCCGAACGCGAATTCGATCTGAGGCGAATTGGTAATGCCTTAAACACCGGTACCTCTAGCAGCCCTTATGCGCACTGTTGCCGCGGTCTCAATGTCGCCAAGCCTTGAGCCAGGTCAAGGCGACGTACGGACCTGCCAGCTGTCCGCCTGGATTTTCGATTTCTTCAATTGGCCAGGATAAAAGACCGCGCTCGGACGTTCCGCCTTGAAGATCTCGCCTTTACTGGCTCCGTCCTGGCTCGACATGACCGTTCCGCTCGTTGCCGTGGGCTCGGTCTTGATCGTGGCCTCGCCCGTATTCATGTCGATGACCAGCCGCGTTCCATTCACAATATTCTTGCCCTGGGTCAGAACAACGGCGCCGCCGAGCGTCGTCGTGTTTTTCTTGACGTCCACTTCGGCCCAGTCGCCGGTTGCGGTTTGCCCGTCCTTGGCGGTCACGACGACCTTCTTGCGCGCGGTCAGATGGGTCAATGATGCGGGCGTTGCGCTGGCTGCCGCGTCGCCGTCGGCGGCGATGCCGGCATTGCCGGTATAAAAAGCAGTCAACTCCTGCGATCGCATCGAAATGCTGCCCTGCACGGCTGAGACGTTGCCGGTGAACACGGCGGTCTTGGCGACGTCATCGACTTCGAGCTTTTCTGCGACGACATCGTAGGGCGAATTCGCGTCCGTTTTGAACGCAGCGCCGAACGAGATGCCGCCGCCGCTCTCCTCTTCCTCTTCTTCGGCCGGCGCGCCGGGTTTAGCTGACGGGCGCACGAAATGCGCCGTGATGCGGCCGGGGCTTATGCCGTTGCTTGCATCGCCGGGGGCGGTCAGCTGCATTTTGCTCGTGGCGCGGTGATAGGTCAGCCGGCGGCCTCTCAGCACGTTCGAGCCCTGCGTGACGACGACGGGACCCGTCAAAACCATGGTCTGCGCGGTCTGGTCGTAATCGAGGCGGTCGCCCACGGCTTTCTTGTCTTCGCCCTGGCTCAGCACAACGTCGCCTTCGAGAACGGCCGTGTTCGAAACCGTATCGAAAAGCGCGGTGTGGCTCGTTGCCGTCTGGCCATTGGGCTGCGTCAGCACAACGGATTCGGTCGCGACGATTTGCTTGACCTTGGTGCCCTGACTGCTGGCGTCCTGCGCAGCGGCCTTCGTGGTATCGCCACCTTCGGGGGCGACTGAACCCTCATAGGTCACGGTCATTTCAGGCGCAGTCATTGTGGCGCCGCCCTGCGTAGCGATGACTTTACCCGTGTAGAATGCGGTTTTCTTCACGTCGTCGATGTCGAGGCGATTGGCCAGGACTTCGACAGGCTCTCCGGGCTTTCCGAACGGCAGCGATTGCTGTGCAGATTGATCCTCAGGAGCGGGGGCTGGAGCGTCCTTAGGCTTCATGTGCGTGCGAACGTTTTCGAGGAACGTATATTCCTTGGCCTTCTGCCTGATCGTCAGCTGATTGGACGAGATCTGCCCCGCACCCATGGTGATAACCGAGGGCTGATCGGACGTGATGATGTTTTCTTTCGTTTTGATCGTCGCGCGCGTCAGCTTGGCTGTCAGGCCGCCGTCGCCCGTGACCTCGATCGAATCGTAAAGTTCGAGAACGTTCGATTTATTGTCGAATAGGCCGCGAGCCGCGACGAGATTTGTCTTCTGCTTCTTGGGATCGGTCAGCTCGCCGGTGATGCCTTGCAGGTGAATGGCGGTCAGCGTTTTCAAATCCTGCTGCGCCGTCTCCGCCTTTACCCAGTAGCGCCCGCCGTCGTCGTTGAACCCTTCGTAATGCGGGTTATGCATCTTGAGATTGTCAGCGACGATCTGGGGCACTTCGAGCTTGGGAAGCGAGGGCGCGAGACCGGCGTTGCCGAGGATGTTGACCGTCGTGATCGCGGTTGTCGCTATGGCTGTGAGCGGGAGCGCAAACTTCAGAATCCGGACGCGCTTTGAGTGGCGGTGGGCGGCCTTCCGGCTTTTGCTGCGGTCGCCAGCAATGACGATGCTGCTGCCGCGCGCCGGGGCCGCAGCAACAGCCAAATTATCTGAAGTGATAGCCCCGCTGGCCATGCAGTTCCCCCTAAGGCCTTCAATCTCTCTGGAAAATACGGAGACTTTGGGACCTTATGCTCGGCCTCCGGCGCCGGCCGGGGTCAGTGCGCAAAAATATCGTCTTCTTCGAAGCCCACGAGGTCGAGGCGGGCGCGCGTCGGTAAGAACTTGAACGCCTTGTCGGCGAGTTCTTCGCGGCCTTCTCTCGCGAGCATCATATCGAGCTTCGACTTGAGTGCGTGAAGGTGCAGAACATCATGCGCCGCATAGGATTTCTGGCTGTCTGATAGTTCTGCCGCTGCCCAGTCGCTGCTTTGCTGCTGCTTGGAAATCTCGATGCCGAGCAGTTCGCCCACAAGGTCCTTCAGCCCGTGCCGGTCGGTGTAGGTGCGAGATAGCTTAGATGCAATCTTGGTGCAGTAAACTGGCGTCGTTACAACTCCAAGGTACTGTTCAAGGACGGCGACGTCGAAACGCGCGAAGTGAAAGATCTTCAGTGTGTTCTGGTCTGCCAGGAGCGCCTTGAGGTTCGGGGCCTCGTAAGTCCTGGCGTCGAATTTCACGAGATGAGCGGTGCCGTCGCCGCCGGAGAGTTGCACCAGACAGAGCCGGTCGCGGTGGGGTTTCAGTCCCAGAGTCTCGGTGTCGATCGCAACGCCGTTTGGGAAGGTGAGGCCCGCGGGCAAATCGCCTTTGTGAAGCTTGATGTTGGGCGCGGTCATTATTTTCAATTCCGTCGTCGTCGCCGCGGCGGTCGAGGCAACTCGCGGCTAACGCCACGAGCTTGGCCGAAGGTATTTGCCGGAGACTAAATGATTGATGTGGCTACGCTCTAGGACTCAAAGCGATTTAGGTCTGTAGCATTCGGCGAAGGTCCAGAGCAAGAAGGCCGGCCTTTGGCGGGGCACGCGACGGGGGATGAGCGTTCCGGGTGATCCTGATCAGTTCGCCGAGGCTGATGCCGGATCGGGACTTCTCTTGACCGTGTTGGGCTCGCTTTTAGGCTGTCCCGGCCCTGTCTCGATCGCAACCTCCACGGACATCCCTGGCCGGACGAGCGTGCCGAGATCCGGATTTTGATCGAGGAGGATCTTTACGGGCACGCGCTGGACGACCTTCGCGAAATTGCCCGACGACCCATCGGGAGCCTGGGACGCGAAAGGGCTGCCCGTTTCAGGCGCCCATCCGGAGACACGCCCCGTGACCTTCAGATCGGGGAAGGCATCTATCTTGACGCGGGCCGTCTGTCCGGCACGCACCTTCGTCATCTGCGTTTCCTTGAGGTTCGCGATGACCCAAACTTTCGGAAGCGAAACGACGGTGATGATGGGAGATCCCGCGGCGACGAACTGGCCCGGACGGACTTGACGCAGACCAACCATGCCATCGGTGGGCGCCAGAATCCGGGTGCTCGCGAGGTTGTCGCGCGCAACATCAGCCGCGGCTTTGGCCGCCCGAAGCTGGGCATCGAACTGCTGCTGAGCGAGATTGATGCTGGGCGTCATCGTCTTTTGCTGATCGCGCTGGGCTTTGCTGAGAAGGAGTTGAGCGGCCGCGCGCTTTGCAGCGCTCTGCGCTTGCTCGACCCGTTGTGCCGTGCCGATGGTGTTGCGATTGAGCAGGTCCTGCTGGCGCTTCACTTCCAAATTCGAGCCATCGACGTCAGCTTGGGCTGCATCTATCGCCGCTTCCGCCTGGCGGATAAGGCTTTGCTGCGCTTCTTTTCGGTAGGCGATATTATCGATATTCGCCTGCGCCGCGGCGACGTTGGCTTGAGCTTGCGTTAGCGCCGCCTCGTAGTCGGATTTATCGATTTCGGCGAGGACATCGCCCTTTTTTACGGTTTGGAAATCGGTGACCGGCACGGACTTGATGTAGCCTGAGACCTTGGCGGCGAGTGGGGTGACATCGCCTGCGATGAAGGCGTTGTCGGTGGTTTCGATGGCCGGTTTGGCCGGTTCGCTGTGGGCGGGCCGCGTCCAGCGGTCGTCGCTGCCGCTCAAGTGCCAGGACAGGACTCCTGCGGACGTAATGGCGAGAATGCCGAGCGTCCTCAGATATGAAAAAGCACTTCGGAGAGGCGCAGGTGGCTGAACCTCAGCGCTATCGGTCTTTTCCGCCCCGGCTGTGTCATCGCTCATAGGGCTTTTCTCCAGGCTTCAGGAAGAAACCTTGCTACCTGCCGGCGTCACGGGGCAGCGGGCGCCCAGTTCCGGGGCCATCGCCGCGCCGTAGGCGACGCGAGTGAATCGGAACCGTGCTACTCTCGGCAAAAGCATAAGTTCCGCATACGTATCGTTTGCCGTGCCGAGGAGACATAGTGATTGGAGTGCCGCCGCTGGATCTGCGAGGTTGCCTAATCCATTCGACGGGACTTTTCAGTTCAAGCAGCGCGCATGTGCGGAGCCATTGCACAAAGAAAGCGTAGCTTTTGAGATTGCTTTTCCTCTTTTCACGGCGGTTTGGACGCTGCACCTGATGCAGACGGAGGGGCCCGGCAGCGGGCAAGCTTCAGGCGCGTCCACAATAAAAAAGGCGCCACCGGACGGTGGCGCCCTGGAGTGAGCGCAGGAGACGGGAATTTATTTCAGTTCGCAGCGGCTTTCTTTTCGGGCGACCAGATGGCAGCTTCGCTCGCCTTGATTTCCTTCGGCAGAAGCTTTTCGGCGAAGAACGCGTCGGCAATTTTCTGTTCGTCGGCGAGGTTGTCGGCAGTTACCGTTTCAACGACGTAGCTGCGACGGGCGTTCGCGGCAGCGACGATTTCAGCGTCCAGGCCCCAAACTGGCGCCAGCAGCTTAGCGGCGGCTTCCGGATCCTTCTTCGCCCACTCGCCAGCTTCCTTCAGTTTGGCGAACACGATCTTCAGCACGTCAGGACGCGCTGCAGCGAAGGCTGATGATGCGAGATAGTAGCGGCGGTAGTCAGCGATGCCTGTGCCGTCAGCGAGAACGCGAACGTCCGATTGCTTTTGAACTGCAGCGACGAATGGGTCCCACGTCGCCCAGGCATCGACGGAGCCACGTTCGAATGCGGCGCGGCCGTCGGCGGGTGTCAGGTAGGCCGGTTCGATGTCGCTGAACTTCAGGCCTGCCTGCGCAAGCGCGGCGAGGAGCAGGTAGTGGCTGCCCGATGCCTTCGCAACGGCGATCTTCTTGCCTTTGAGGTCAGCAACGGATTTCAGCGGCGAGTCGGACTTCACCAGCAATGCCTGCGCGGTCGGCGAGGGTGCCTCGGTCGCGAGATAGGTCAGCTTGGCGCCCGCGGCCTGCGCGAAAATCGGAACGGTATCTGCAACGTCGCCAGAGACGTCGACGGCGCCGACGTTCAGCGCTTCAAGCAAAGGAAGACCGCTCGGGAATTCGGACCACGCGATCTTCACGCCGATTTCGGACAGCGCCTTTTCAAGCTCGCCGTTCGCCTTGAGCACGTTGATGAGCGTCGATGATTTTTGGAAGCCGATCCGCACGGTGGTCGGCTGGTCTGCCGCGATGGCAGAGCCGCTGAAGTTCGAGGACAGCGTCAGCGCAAGAAGGGCCAGGCCGCTAGAGAAGTGGCGTCTATCCATTTCGATATATCCAAAGTTGTGCTGCTGCGGTGTGCCGCTGCCGCGTTCTGCATGGCCCGAGTAAAGCGAAGGCATCTCGCGGAACGCCAATATGAAAATTCGAAATGCAAATCGTTTTTTGTTGTTTGTGATCGGTGTCTGCCTCGTCCAATAAAACAGAACGTTGCGTGGGACTGACGGAGGCCGCGATGAGGGCTTCCCCTGATGCCCTATGGGCAGGCTGCGCCTCGCATCGAGGGTTCAAAACACCGAGGAAGTTGGTTGTGACAATTGAAGCGGCTGAGCGCGCGAATGTCCTGTGGTTTCTGCCGACGCATGGCGACGGGCATTATTTGGGGTCATCGATTGGCGGCCGACACGTCGATCTCAGCTATCTAAAGCAGATCGCGGAAGCGTCCGACCGGCTCGGCTATTTCGGCGTGCTGTTGCCGACGGGGAGAAGCTGCGAAGACTCCTGGGTGATCGCATCGGCGTTGTTGCCGCAGACGCGCGATCTGCGCTTTCTCGTCGCTGTGAGACCCGGTCTGCTTTCTCCTGCGGTTGCTGCTCGTATGACGGCAACGCTCGACCGTATTTCCGATGGGCGGTTGCTGATCAACGTGGTGACGGGCGGCGATCCTGTCGAGAACAAGGGGGACGGCGTCTTCCTCGCGCACGACGAGCGCTACGAGGTGACGAAAGAATTTCTCGAGGTCTACCGCGGGCTGCTCGCCGGCAACCGCGTGGATTACAATGGGAAGCACATCAAGATTGAAGATGGGCGGTTGCTCTTCCAACCCGTGCAAACGCCGCACCCGCCGCTTTATTTCGGCGGATCATCGGAAGCTGGCATTGCGGTCGCGGCAGAGCAGGTCGACAAGTACCTGACGTGGGGCGAGCCCCCGGCCGAGGTCGCAAAGAAGGTTCAGGTGGCGCAGGCTGCGGCGGCGGCGCGCGGGCGCAAGCTGTCGTTTGGCATCCGGCTTCACGTCATCGTTCGCGAGACGAACGAACTCGCATGGCGTGCAGCCAACGATCTCTTGAAGCATCTCGATGAGAAGACCATCGCTGCCGCGCAGAAGACGTTCGAGCGCATGGATTCGGTCGGCCAGAAGCGCATGCTCGCGCTCCACACCGGCAGCAGAGACAAGCTGGAAGTGAGCCCCAACCTCTGGGCGGGCGTCGGGCTCGTTCGCGGTGGGGCTGGTACGGCTCTCGTCGGCGATGCGCAGACCGTTGCGGAGCGCATCAAAGAGTACATGCGCGTTGGCATCGACACTTTCATCTTCTCAGGCTATCCGCACCTGGAAGAGGCCTACCGTTTCTCGGAACTCGTGTTCCCGCTGTTGCCTCTGGCGCACGGCTCTCGCGAGCAGGGACGGAGACGTCCAGGCGGTCCGGTCGGCGAGACGATCGCCAACTCCTTTCTTCCTGAAGAACGCCAACGGGGGCAATCATGAGCCGGACTTCGCGCGCGGAAGGCATCGCCGACCGCCTGGTGCCCTGGCTGTTGCCCGTTTCCGTTCTGGTTCTCTGGGAAATCGCCACACGCGTGGGCTTGATCGAGGAGCGTGTGCTTCCCGCGCCGAGCCATGTCGCATTGGCTTTCTGGGAAACGGCCAAGGACGGCACGCTCGCGCATCACGTTTTCATCAGCTTCAATCGCGCCATTATCGGGCTTGCGGTGGGCGGCAGCTTGGGCTTTGTCCTCGGCGTTCTCAATGGCGTATCGCGTCCTGCGGAACGGCTGCTGGATTCCGGGCTGCAGATGCTTCGCAACGTGCCGCATCTCGCCATCATCCCGATGGTTATCTTGTGGTTCGGCATCGACGAGACGGCGAAGATCTTTCTGGTCGCCGTGGGAACGATGTTCCCAATCTACCTCAACACTTTCCACGGAATTCGCACCATCGATCGCGGCCTGATCGAGATGGCGAAGGTGAACGGGCTTGGGCCCTTCGCAATCTTCTGGCGCGTGATTCTGCCGGGCGCGTTGCCGTCCGTTCTCGTTGGATTGCGCTATGCGCTGGGTATCATGTGGCTGACGCTCATCGTGGCGGAAACGATTTCCGCGTCATCGGGTATCGGATACATGACGATGAACGCGCGCGAATTCCTGCAGACCGACGTGGTCGTGCTCGGCATCCTCGTTTATGCGCTGCTGGGTAAGGCAGCCGACTTCGCGACGAAGCTGATCGAGCACCGGGTGCTGGCGTGGCATCCCGCCTATCACAGCGCCGGCTCCGTATCAGCCTAAGAGCAGAACACATTGGATCATGCAGCAATGTTGAAGAGACTCGATAACCGCCAGGACGCCGGCTTCGGCGCGGAGGGCGAGGCAAAGCTGAAGGGCTTAGGCAAGTCGCTGAAGCTTGAAGCGCTGAAGCGGGCGTTCGGGCAGCGCGTCGTTCTCGACGGACTAAGCCTCGATGTGCCTGCGGGTCAGTTCGTTGCCATCGTTGGCCGGTCCGGCGTCGGCAAGTCGACGCTGATGCGTTTGATCGTCGGTCTCGATCAGCCGGAAGCGGGGCAGGTCGTCATTGACGGAAAGCCGGTTCGCGGACTGCAGGATTCCGTGCGTCTGCTTTTCCAGGATGCGCGTCTTCTGCCTTGGCAGAGCGTTCTCAGCAACGTCGGCATTGCGCGGGCTCCGGGCTGGCGCGAGACGGCGCTGGAAGCTTTGAGAGAAGTCGGACTCGCAGATCGTGCCAACGATTGGCCGGCGGTGCTTTCGGGCGGGCAGCGCCAGCGCGTTGCATTGGCGCGCGTGCTCGTCGGCCGGCCGAGCGTCCTGCTTCTGGACGAACCCTTCGGCGCGCTCGATGCGCTGACGCGTGTTGAAATGCACGAGCTTCTTGAATCGCTGTGGCTCGAGCGGCGATTTACGACGCTTCTCATCACCCACGACGTCGCCGAAGCTGTGGCGCTGGCGGATCGTGTCGTCGTGATCAAGAATGGTCGCCTGGCGTTCGACGTCGATGTCAGCGCCGAGAGGCCGCGCGATCGCACGGATCCGGAACTCGCGGCATTGCAGGCGCGCATTCTCAAGGAAGTTTGATCAGCGTCATTCATCGACGTGGGACAGCGGGCGGGCAACGTGCTCGAGCGGCTTGCGCTCGGCTGCTACTGCTTTGAACCAGGCGATGACAGCGGCTGTGAGCATCAACGCTGTGCCGATGAGATAGCCCATGAACACGCTGTCGCGTGATCCGGTATCGATGAGATAGCCGAGGAACGTCGGGCCAATGACGCCGCCGATGCCTGTGCCGATCGCGTAGAAGAGAGAGATGGTGAGCGCGCGGACCTCAAGCGGGAAGGACTCGCTGACCGTCAGATAGGCGGCACTTGCTGCTGCCGATCCGAAGAAGAAGACGATCACCCAGGCGATGGTGAGCGTGGAATCGGAAACGAGGTTCGCTGCAAACAAATACCCCGTTAGTGCGAGCAGTAAGCCGGAGACGCTGTACGTGAGAACCAGCATCGGCCGGCGGCCCCAGATGTCGAAGAGCCGTCCCAACAGCAGCGGCCCGAGAAAATTTCCGAGCGCGAAGGGGAGCAGATACCAGCCGATCTTGTCGGTCGCGACGCCATAGAACGACGATAGGACGAGCGCATAGGTGAAGAAGATGGCGTTGTAGAAATAGGCCTGCGCGGTCATCAGCGCGAAGCCGACGATGGCGCGGTCGCGGTTCGTTTTGAGGATGGATGTCGCGACTTCCAGCAGCGGCGTATGGCTCCGCGTCTTTAGGCGGGTGGTTGCGAGTTCTCCATCATCGAAGATGTGGTTCTCGCGGCGTAAGCCTTCTTCAATACCGGCGACGATTTCTTCGGCCTTCTCTGGATGGCCATGTGTGATGAGCCAGCGCGGGCTTTCCGGGATCCAGAATCGCAGCAGAAAGATGAATGCGCTGAGGCCTCCACCGATAAGGAAGGTGAGCCGCCAGCCCATGTCCGCGGGGAGGAGGTTCGTATCCAGCAGATAAACCGCGCCCAACGCGCCGAGCGCCGCACCAAGCCAGAAGCTGCCGTTGATCGTGAGATCCGTCCAGCCGCGATAACGCGCGGGCACCAGTTCCTGGATGGTCGAATTGACGGCCGTGTACTCGCCGCCGATGCCAGCGCCGGTGAAAAAGCGGAACACCGAGAAGCTGACGAGATTCCATGAGAAGGCCGTCGCAATCGTCGCGACCATGTAGGTCGCGAGCGTGATGAAGAAAAGCTTTTTCCGGCCGAGGCGGTCGGTTAGCCAGCCGAAGAACAAGGCTCCGGACACCGCGCCCGCGAGGTAGGCGCTGTTGGTAATCCCGACTTCGACGTTGGTAAACTGAAGCGTCGGGCTTTCCTTCAAGGCCCCCGCGATGGCGCCGACCAGCGTGACCTCAAGCCCGTCGAGGATCCACGTGATGCCGAGAGCTGCGATGACGAGAACGTGGAAGCGTCCGAACGGCAAACGGTCGAGGCGCGAGGGTATCGTCGTTTCGACGACAGTCCCGCTTTCAACTTTTGAACTTGCAACCGGCTTTTGCATGAACTGCAGGACTCGCTCGTGCCTCAAGCGGAAACGCGCGAGCCGTGCAGCGGTTCAGTGTTCCTGATTTCCTACCTTCATACAAAGCCTTCCGGCGCATGGTGGGGAACGTAGAGTTCTTCGAGATAGGTGATTTGTTCATCGGAAAGCTTGAGCGACACGGCCTTCAACGCGTCATCGAGCTGGTGGGGCTTGGTCGCGCCAATGATGGGAGCAGTGACGACGGGCTTGCTCAGCATCCAGGCCAGGGCGACTTGGGCGGGTGACACGCCGTGCGCTTTGGCGATTTCGATGACGCGGTCGACGATCGGCTTGTCGGCCTGCTTCGACTTCTCGTAGAGGGTCTGGGCGAAGGGATCGTTCTTGGCGCGTTCGGTCTGCGGTTCTTCTTGCCAGGGCCGTGCGAGCCGTCCGCGCGCCAGCGGCGACCAGGGCGTGACGCCGATGCCCTCCGATTTGCACAGCGGCAGCATCTCGCGCTCTTCTTCGCGATAGAGCAGGTTGTAATAGTTCTGCATCGATATGAAAGGCGACCAGCCGTTGGCACGCTGCAATCCCAAGGCCTTCATGAACTGCCAGGAATGCATCGAGGATGCGCCGAGATAGAGCGCCTTACCGGAGCGGACCACTTCGTCCAGCGCTTCGAGCGTTTCCTCGAGCGGCGTTTCATAATCGTAGCGATGGATAATGTAGAGATCGACGTAGTCGGTGCCGAGGCGTTTCAAGCTCTCGTCGATGGCGTAAAAGATCGCTTTACGAGAGAGGCCCTTGCCATTTGGTCCAAGCCGCATTGGAAAATTGAGTTTTGTTGCAATGACGACTTCGTCGCGTTTGGCGAAATCGCGCAAGGCCCGGCCGACGACGCGCTCACTTTCGCCATGCGAGTAAACGTTAGCGGTGTCAAAAAAGTTGATGCCGTTTTCCAGCGCCGACTTGATGTACGGGCGGCTATCTTCCTCGCTCAGTGTCCACGGCCACTTCATCACCCCGCCATCTGATTGGCCGTAGCTCATGCAGCCTAGGCAAATGCGGGAAACTTCCAGGCCGGTGCGACCGAGCTTGACGTATTCCATCGAAACCTCGCGAGGAAAAGAGCGCTTTGGGCGGACGCCTGATGTGGTGATCGGGGCGCGCCGTTCAAAGTATGATTTTGGATAGCAGGTTCCCGCGCAAGTGGGCAGCGCTGCAGGGTCAGTGTTTGCCGGTGGCAGGATGATGCGGGCGGATTTTCCTACCCGCCTGGACCCAGTGCGCAAGTCCGGTTGCAATGGTGACGCCTGCTAGGGCTCCGGCATTGCCAGCGATAATGCCGCCTGCGGTCCATGAGAGGCCGATGAATGCAAGTGACGGCAGAACGGCGTTGGCTTTCGATTTCGACAGGGACGCGGTGACGACCAGAGCGCCGAGAACGGCGCCAATAGCGCCGAAATAGTAGTGACAGATAGCGCCGATGAAGACGATGACCAGGGTCACGCCAGCCGTCCCTTAGGAACCGCGAATCGGTGATGCATTTCGGATATTTTACATCAGCGCTCTGCAAACGCTTGACGACAATTTAGACAGAATAGAGCCGGATATGCCGCTCGTTTCGGCATTCCAGCTAAAGGATGCCCGATTCAGCGAAAAGGGATATCGCGCCTTTTTCAATTGTTGCGCCTATTGATGGCAGAGGCCCAGTCACGCCGGCCAATCGAATTGAGGTGTTTCACGAGGGCGACATGAGGAGACCTGAGCTGGAGAGGATGGCGCGCGCAGCAATCGCGGTGCGCGCTTACTTCGGACACAGTGTTCAGCAACTTTGAAGCCAGCGAACTCGGCCCCCTTTAGGGGGTTGAAACGGAAAATCTCGGCGGGAGCCTGCGATGTTAACCTATCGCTGCCGAGTATCTGATATAGTACGTATACCTCATATCCTCCCCCCGGATTGAGGTTAAGCGTGGGCACTCGGCCACCCCTCTTCCCCCCGCCGGGTGCCCACCACCACTTTGCAGGGCTTAGCCTACATCTCTGCGCGCAATGCCCGCATGATAAGGCGGCCCGAGGATTCGTCCACGGTACGTCGCACTTGGTATTCGGGTAGCTCGCGCTTCGGTACACGCTTTTCCCAGCCGGCAACCCGCGCACGCACGACAGGGTTCACGGGCTTATATGGCTGCTTGCCGTTATGCTCAGCTTCATCGAGCGCCTTCGCCAACTCGCCGGCTGAGATCGATGGCGCCTTGGGCACGATGACGTCGCCGGGCCTGCGAGACGGTGGGACCTCTTTCTGCGACGCAAGTACCATATTCACGCGCGTGGGCCGGCTTTTCTTTGCCGGTGACAGGGCCAGCTGCGTGAGCGCTTCACGAGCAAGCGCCTCGCCGATTGTCACGACGGTCCACGCGCTCGCGACGATCAAAACGATATAGAAAAGCGACGCATAAACTCGATCTGACATGGCACAGCCGGGGTTACCTCTGGCTCCGTGCCCCCGAACGGCAGCCTAGCAGAATACTCTCCGCGGCTACGGCTGTTCCCCGCTCGTGATAAAAAACGTCTTATCGAACATAGCGCAGTTGTTTGTGTCGGCTGTCAAAGCTTGCGCGCTGAGCTGATGGCTGTGCGGATCGCGTCAAGACCATCCGTCAAGGCGGCGGGACCTGGCTGAAGAATGAGCGGCGACTTAATTTCGTGGATCCTGTTCGCGATCACAGCGGGTATTTCCTGCCATCCTTCGCGTGCACGTATTTTTTCTGCGCGTACTTTCTTGCCGCACCACGACGCGAGAATGATTTCCGGTGACCGGCGCGCGACATCGTCGGGCGTTACGATGCGATCTTTGGCGGCGTGCTCGCGTCGCTTTTCGGGGAAGACATCTTCCCCGCCTGCGACTTCGATCAGCTCGGAAACCCAACATATTCCGGTGATCAACGGTTCATCCCATTCCTCGAAGTAGACGCGCGGGCGATGGGAAGCTTTACGCGTTTCGCTGCGGACTTCTTCAACGCGCTTTTCCAGCGCGCTCGCAAGGCTATCTGCTTTCTCGTGGCAGCCCACGAGAGCGCCCAGCGTACGGATCATCGCGAAAATTCCTGCTAGATCGCGATGATTGAATACGTGGACCGCCAAGCCCGCTCGGACCAAGTCTGCCGCAATGGAGGCTTGGATATCGGAGAATGCGAGAACGAGATCGGGCTTCAGCGCTGCGATTTTCGGAATGTCTGCTGACGTAAAAGCCGATATGCGCGGTTTCTCGCGCCGGACTTGCGGTGGACGGACGGCGTAGCCCGAGACGCCGACGATCCGATCCTGCTCGCCAAGAAGGTAGAGCGTCTCGACCGTCTCTTCAGTCAGGCAGACGAGCCGCCGGGCGGGGAAGTGGCGCATGACGTTGGTCCCTACAGCGATCGCGTGAGAGAGCTAGCTGCCGCTGTTCATCTTGTCCTCTGTCTTCGTATCGAAATCGGCTGCGTCATGACGTTCGCGCAATTGGCTGGCAGGATTTCCAGAGGTGCGGTTCACCATCAAGCCGCGGCGCACGGCAGGGCGACTGCCGACAGCATCAGCCCAGCGGCGGACGTTCGTGTAGTCCTGCACGGAGAGGAACTCGGCAGCTCCATAAAGCGAGCCTTGGACCAGCTGACCGTACCAGGGCCAAATCGCCATATCCGCGATGGAATACGCGTTGCCTGCGATGAAAGCATTGTTTGCCAACCGGCGGTCGAGCACATCGAGCTGCCGCTTCGTCTCCATCGCGAAGCGGTCGATTGCGTATTCAATTTTCGTTGGCGCGTAGGCGAAGAAATGTCCGAAGCCGCCGCCGAGGTAAGGTGCGCTGCCGACTTGCCAAAAGAGCCACGACAGACATTCGGCGCGCGGCGCAGGTTCGACGGGCAGGAAGGCGCGGAACTTTTCGGCGAGATAAACCAGAATAGCGCCGGATTCGAAGACGCGGATGGGAGATGGGCCACTACGGTCCATCAATGCCGGAATTTTGGAATTCGGGTTGACTTCGACGAAGCCGCTGCCGAATTGGTCGCCCTTCGAGATTTCAATCAGCCAGGCATCGTATTCGGCGCCAGCGTGTCCGAGCGCCAGCAACTCTTCGAGCATGATCGTGACTTTGACGCCGTTGGGCGTGCCTTGGGAATAAAGCTGGAGCGGGTGGCGGCCAACCGGCAAATCCTTTTCGTGCGTCGGGCCCGATATGGGGCGATTGATGCTGGCGAATTGACCTCCGCTCGGCTTGTTCCACGTCCAGACTTTGGGCGGGGTGTAATCGGTCATCGCTCGTCTCCTTGTTGTTCTTATTTTACATGCGGCCGCGCATCGCGAACGGCGTCACTTGAGCGGCTCGGTTTGGTACAAAGTCACGCGCAGGCCTCCGTGCGATACTGGTCCGCCGGGGGGAGCGAACGGAAGTCCGGTTGCCTTGGCGAGCGAGGGCTCGGTCGTGATCAGACCAACTCTCCAGCCGGGGAACCGGCTCAAAATTGTTTGCCCTAGCGAACGGTATAGGGGCCGCAGATTGTCCCTGTCACCGATCCGGTCGCCATAGGGCGGATTGATGATGACCAAGCCGGGCGGGCCCGGCGGTGCGGTTACTTCCGAGACGGCGAACTCCTCAAAGGCGGTCAATTCCGAGACACCGGCGCGTTCGGCATTTTCCCGGCTCATGCGGATGGCCCCTGGGTCAAGGTCGCTGCCGAAAAACTTCAGCGTCGTTGGCTTCATTTCGCCGGCGGCAGCACGCATTCGCTGCCAAGCGGACTTGTCGAAAGTCGCCAATTGTTCGAAGGCGAAGTGGCGCGAGCGGCCGGGTTTCAGACCAGCGGCTATTTCCGCAGCTTCGATGATGAAGGTGCCGGACCCGCACATCGGGTCGACCACGGGTTCGGTTCCGCTGTACCCGCACTGCCGCAGGAACAGAGAGGCCAGCGTTTCGCGCATTGGCGCTTTGTTGACCGCTTCCTTATGGCCGCGCTTGTGCAGGGATTCGCCCGACGTATCGACCGCTATGGTGCAGAGATCGTCCTCGATGCGGGCCTTGATGATAACTTCGGCCTCGGCGGAGACGGGGGCACCCAGTTCTTCACGGATGGCTCGTTCGATCCGTTGCGCGGCGGCGCCCGAATGATAAATGCGAGAGCCCCGGCAGGTGACTTGGACGCGGAAGGGCACGTCCGGGCGCAGGATATCCCCCCAGACGAGGCGGCGCGCGCGCTTGTCCAGCTGAGCAAGGTGCATGGCCCGGAACTCGCCGATGCGCGCAAGGACCCGGCCTGCGCCTCGAAGCTCGAGGTTGGCGCGCCAGACTTCCGGCCAGCCGCCCCTGACGGTCACGCCGCCTGTGGTGGCTTTTGCGTCGTTGAACGCGTGAGAGCTGGCCTCTTTCAGAAGAACGGGTTCGAAGCCTGGAGAGGTCGCGAGAAAGATTTCGAATTCGGCATTTGTGGTCATGCCGACTGCATATCGGGAAGCCGCCCTGGCAGCGATGGTTTTGTTCGCCGCGGCCGAGGAAAAAAACCGCCACGCAACTCCCGGGGAGCAGGTGCATAACTCGGCACCGGCTCGCTAACAGCGCTCAGCTTTGGGTTTGTCTGACTGTTAACTCGCACAGCCCGGCGCGTCCCGGCATTCGCCAGGTATTCCGGAACAATCAACCGATCCGCTGCGTTCTTGGCGAACTAAATAGGATACCGGGAGGTTTCCATGGCTAGAACTGACACAGCGGAAAACATTAAATCCGCATCCAATGATTTGGCCGACCGGGCCATGGATGCAGGACTTAGAGCCGTCGATTCCTTGGATCGTGCGGTCACGAGTGCCCAAGACACCGGACAAAGGCTTGTCGAGCAAACGTCCGAGATTGGACAGAATTTGCAGAAAGTCGCGAAGAATTTTTCGCATGCTGTCGACAAGTCTGTCGCCGAGCAGCCGATGACGACGTTGGGAGTAGCCGTAGCAGCCGGCTTCATTCTTGGCGCAATTTGGAAAGCCTAATCTCGGAGTTGTCCGGTGTTCGCAAGCTTATTCAAGAGAGCCGAAGCAAGCGTTGATAGCGCGCTTGGCGAACTCGGAAACAGGGTATTGATCGCCATTCCGTTTATCGTGGCGATCGGGTTCGCGGCGGCGAGTTTCTCGTCGTTCGCGAACCGGACCTACGGTCCTGAGATCGGCAATCTCATCGTCGCGGCAGCGTTCGTGCTGCTGGGCTTTGTGGTTGCGGTCATCGTGAAGAGAAAGCGATCGACCGCCTCGCCATCAATGGAAGAAGAAGCAGTTCCTGAGGAACCTCTGCACACCGGCCCGTCTTTTCTAGAAGACGATAAGGTGATGAGCATCGTTTCTGCTGCTGCACCAATCGTTCTTCCGGCGATGCTCAGGACGGCGACCAAGAACTGGCCGCTCATCCTGGCGGCGGCGGCCGGACTTTATGTTTTCAGCCGTTCCGATAACGCGGGAAGCGCTGCGCAATCCTCGCCCCCGCAAGTTTGACAAGGAGTAATCAATGGCATCCGCAGGTATGAACCGTTCGGAAGACGAGACGAGGGACACTTCGCAACGCGAAGGCAATGGATCGCTTCTCAGCGACCCGACCGTGGCGTTGCTCGCAGCGGGCGCCGTCGGTTTCGCAGTCGGCGCAGTTATCTGGCGGTACCGGAAATCGAACACCTCGGCTTTCGGCTCACTGGAGCACGCGATGTCGAGAGCCCGTTCTGGCGCAAGCGATACGATGCACCGCCTTGGGCAGAAGCTGCGTGACGAGGGCTATTCGGCGGCGGATATCGAGGGTGCCGCGAAGAAGCACCTCAGCCGCTTCATCGATGCCGTGCAGCGCCGGGCTCACTGACCACTGCAAGACAAATAATCGTTTCAGAGAACGGCATCGTCGCGCATCGCGGCGGTGCCGTTTTTTTTAATTAGGCGTTTGAAGGGATCCTGCTCACCTCTCCACGTGTACGGAACATACTTGTCCGAGGGGGCGTTTACAGGCGCTAATCATGAGGAGACCAAACGTTATGGGCAGCACAGCTGACAAGGTTTCGGGATACGCGAACGAAGCCGCAGGCAAGATCAAGAAAACGGCCGGCCGGATTATCGGCTCGGAGAAAATGGAAGTGGAAGGCGGCGTTCAGGAGTTGAATGGGAAAGCCCAGGTCGGAATCGGAAAAACCAAAGCGGCCATTGCCGAGGCTGCCGACGAGATCACCGAGGAAGCCGACCGTAAGCTCTAGTCGATCCTCAAGAGCCGGTCCCAATGACCGGCTCTTTCAGCTGGAGCTCACGATGCGCCCCGTCGATATCACAAGCGGTTCTACTTCTCTTCGCCGGCTGAGGCAGCGTAAGGCAGCCTTCGCAAAAGGAGAAATGCCCAAGCGTTTAACGGCGGTCGATACGGCTTGCTACGTCCTCATTTTCATTGGCGCCATTCTTCTTCTCTACTACGGCGCCAGCGTGCTGATGCCACTCGCTCTGGCCGGGCTTTTAAGCTTCGTGCTGACGCCGGCAATCCGGCTGTTGAAGAAAGCCGGCCTTCCGAAGATGCCGTCGGTGATTGCAGTCGTCGTCATGTCGATTGCTGCCATCGGCTCGGTTGGCTTCCTGGTCGGTGGGCAGATCTCCGATCTGGTCTCGCAAATTCCGAATTATGAATACAACCTTCTCAAGAAGGTTTCGTCCGTTCGCTCGGCTTCGGTCGAATCAAGCGCGCTTGAACGCGCGCGGATGACGCTGGAGGATCTGCAGGCGGAGCTGTCACGATCTGAAGCCGGGAAGTCGCAGCCCGCTGCCCCTACCAAAGACGGTGCCGGCGCCAGCAAGCCAATCCCTGTCGAAATTCATCAGCCGCCGGAGCCGGTTTTAGACAGAACGGTCGCGCTCATTCGCCCGCTGATTTCGCCGCTTGCGACGACGGGCCTGATCATCCTGTTTCTGTTTTTTATCCTGGCGCAGCGCGAGGATCTCCGCGATCGCTTCTTGAGGCTCGCGGGCACCGGCGACCTGCAGCGCACGACCGTTGCGCTTGACGATGCAGGCGAGCGGCTCAGCCGATTTTTCCTCATGCAGGGCCTGCTCAATACGAGCTTCGGCGTCTTCATTGGCGTGGCGCTTTGGCTGTTGGGGTTGCCCAATCCTATTCTGTGGGGCGTCCTTGCGGGACTGATGCGCTTCGTGCCGTTCATCGGATCGGTGATCGCCAGTGCCTTCCCGATCATTCTGGCTGCCGCGATCGATCCGGGCTGGGCTCTGGTGATCAAGGTAGCGATCCTGTTTCTCGTATCGGAGGTTATGGCAGGCGAAGTTATCGAGCCGATGGTCTATGGCCGTAACACGGGACTGTCGCCCGTCGCGGTCGTCGTGGCGGCGCTTTTCTGGACTCTGATCTGGGGGCCGATCGGGCTCATTCTTGCAACGCCGCTCACGGTATGCCTCATGGTCCTGGGCCGGCATGTCGAGGCGCTGAGCTTCCTCGAAGTCTTGTTTGGCGATGAGCCTGCTCTGGAGCCGCACGAGCGGTTTTATCAGCGCGTTCTGGCTGGCGATGGTGTCGAGGCGATCGAGGTGGCTGAGCAGAGCATGAAGGAAATGCCGCTCATCAAGTATTACGACGACGTCGCCATGAAGGCGCTATCGATGGCCTACGACGACGCTGCGAGCGGGCGGCTCAGCCGAGATGAAATCACCGAAGTGAAAGACGCCATCGAAGATGTCATCGATGGTTTGTCCGAGCACACTTCCAAGGGAGGAGCGCCGCGCCCGAGCGAGAACTCCGAGGAAGTCGAGCCAGAGGGCGTCGTGCTTTGCCTCCCGGTTCGCAGTGAGCTCGACGAGGGCCCGCTGCTCATGCTGGAGCAAGTTCTTGATGACGGCGGCATCCCGACGTCGACGCTGCCCTACAATGCATCGCTTCGGCTGCGCACGCTCGATGCGCGGCGCGGCAAGGCCAAGATCGTCATCTTCGGATATCTCGGATCAGATAAGGTCCCGGCGTTCTTGGGCATACTTCTGCGCCGCGCGCGTAGTGCCATGCCCGGCGCGGTGATGGTCGCGGGCTTTTGGTCCTTGAGCGGGAATAGCAAGCTTGCTGAGGAATGGCGGGAGGCTGCGGGCGCAGACAAGGTCGTGACAAAGATATCCGACGCGCTGGATCTATGTAAGGAAGTTCTGGCTTCCGACGCGGTGGAACCCGCCGGCGGGAGTGGCGAGGCCGCAGCAAACCGTGTGCACGTGGTCTATGAAAATTCCGTACGCTTCGGCGATGAGCTCGGTCCGTGAAAAGGGAACACCCCGACGAGCGAGGGTTGCTGTCGGGGTGCGGGGTCTCTCCCAGATTTGCCAATGAGGGCGAGAGGCCCTGAACCTCGCGCGGGCACGGATTCGGCGCAAGGGCAGGTCTGAGGTTTTCAACAGTATACGGAGGAAATGGACCGGCTGGGTGGCTTCTTGCCAAGCTGAATGGCGTTATTTCTTTTCCAGAAGAACCTTGGCCCGTGTTGCGAGTGCGCTGGTCGCCAATTCGGCGAAGCGCTGTAGAAGCCAAGGAAGGATGAGTTCGAGCCTAACGGCGTCATCGCTCACCAGCGCGGTTCCGCTCGCCTTCTGACCCATTCCCGTCAAGCCGAATTCCAGCTGATCACCATTCCAGTGCTCGCGCTCGACTTTCACGAAGGGAATATTTGCAGATGCCAATCCGCTCTTGAGGCGGCGGATGGCCTCGTCCTTGCCCAAACGGTGGTGAATTGTGATTACGACGGGCTCTGACACGGTATTCGTCCTCAAAACAGAACAAGTAGCTCAATCCGCTATTTGAAAAGCGAATTCACTTTCAGGCTTAAACGCCTGCAGTGCGGCTTTCGATCCTGACGGGAGCGTCGCTGGGGCCCCGCGAAAAGCGTCGGAATTGCAGTAATTTTTGGGTGAAATCATGAGGCAGCTTTAAAAACGTCTCCTGTAGCTTACATAGTGCGAAGTTGCGTATTTGCCGTCCAAGGATGGTTTGATGTCCCAGGTGCTTAGAGGCGGCATTGCGCGTCTCGAAGTGATGACGAAGTTCACCCTCGCGACGCTCGCGCTCGCCAGCGGTATCTATACCTACATCGGCGTTCGAAGTCTGCTTGAGGGTTCGCCTATTGCGGTGTTCCTCGCGGCGGTCGTCTACTCGGCCGCCGTATCCGTGGGGATATTCGCGTTTTGGACCTATTTGATGCGGTTTCTACCGCACGTGCGGCAGCCCTCCGCGCGGCGGCTGATGTACATCGCCATGTTCATCGGCTGCGCGATGATTATCGCCATGTCGGCTTGGCTCAATGCTGCCGCGCTCGCCGGTTCCGCCGCGCTCGAGCAGCATATGGCGGGTGCCACCGATCAATATCAGCAAAGCCTCGATACGGCGCACGGAAACGCGCTGGCGGCGCAGGGCCTTTTGCCCGACATTCAGCTCGCATCGCAGCGCTTTTCTCTTCTCTCGGATCAGGAGCGGCAATCGGGTGCTCTCACCGGCACGTCCGGCAGCGGCACGGTCGTGCAATTGACGGCGCAGATGTCGTCCCAGCTCAATGCGCTCGCCGGTGAGATCGATGCCGCTCGGGACCGGATCAAGACGCTGTTCGAGGCCGGCAGCAAGACGCTCGAGAAGATGCGGCAGCTCACATCGGGGACCGGCCCAATCGAGGAGCGCACAAACGACTTTGCTGCTCAAACCGTGACGTTGACCGGCATCATTGCCGATTTGCAGCAGACCTCGATCGCTCCTGCCGTAAAGCGTACGGCTGATGATCTTTCGAAAAGCTTTATCGCGCCGGCGGCAGACGGGCGAACGGCAGACCTTGTCGACCGGCAGAACCAGGTCGTGAGCAAGGTCGAGCAGGCCATCAAATCGCAGTCGAAGGCGCTATCCAATGCGGCGGACGAGATCCTCGCGCGGCCGCCGGCGAAGCCCATCAAGTTCGTGCCGCTGTCGACGGCGGAGGCCGTGATTCAGTACGCGACTGACTTTTTGCCGAGCTGGGCAGGAGCCATCTCGCTCGACCTCATGCCTGCCGTCTTGATCTTCATCCATTCCATCGTGTTCGAGGCGATTCGCAGAGAAGAAGGCGAGGCGCGCGACGAAGACGGGATGACCGCGGGCGAAATCATGCGCGCGCTCAAGATCTACAACAACATGCAGATGTTGGAGACGCAGCCCGTTGTGCCTCCTGCCGCCGGTGAGAAACCCGCCGCAGCCGAGAAGCCAGCGGGCGGGCCTCCCGAGGCATCTCCCGGTAATGTCGCCTCTATAAATCCCGTTGTGGGGTTCACCCGCTGACGCCCATGGCTTTGAAACTTTTTTCGTCCGGCAAAGGGGAAGGCGGCGGCATCGAGGGTGCGCTGGTCCGCACCATTTTTTTGCTGCTCGTGGGACTCAGCGGATGCATCCTTGCCTACGATCTTCGCGAGGAAGTAACCCGGGCCTTAGCGGAGAGCAGTGAGGAGGTGACGCGCGTCGTCTTTCAGCCGCCGACGCGTACCGATCAAGAGCGCCCGTATTATCCTAAGGCCATGCCGGTCCTTCCGGGCTCGGAGAGTCCGCGGATGCCGGGCGTGACGGATAGGCCGAAGCCCGAGATGCTCGCTAGCCGCATGTCGTTCTACGCCGGATCGAACGGTGAGGTTTCTGCGATCGGGCGGATTGAGCCCGGCAGTGCCGCCGACTTTGAAAAATTCCTTGAAGGCGAGGGACGAGGAGCAAAGGCGGTCTGGCTCTTGTCGCCGGGCGGGTCTGTTCCCGATGCCATCAGTATGGGCCGGTCCGTGCGCCGGCGTGGGCTCAATACGATGGTTCCTAGCAGCGGATACTGCGCATCTTCCTGCCCTCTGGTGTTTGCCGGAGGCGTTCAACGTTCCGCAGGTAAGAACGCATTGATCGGGGTGCATCAGGTATCGGCAGTGGCGAAGGGGACGGAAACCTGGGGCGATGGCATTTCGGCAGCGCAGCAGATTTCGGCACGATGCGTCGAATATCTCGTCAGCATGGGCGTCGATCCGGCGAGCTGGGTCAAGGCCATGCAGACGCCGAAGGAACGGCTTTATATTTTCAGATCCGAGGAATTGCAGGCGCTGAAGATCACCACGGGAGCGGCCAAGGCCTGACGGGCGCGAGCGGTCCTGGATAGCCGGTTTCTTATTGCGCTCCTGCGAGTTGCCGTTTTTTCTTCAAAGTGAACAGCTGGAACTGCTTCTCGTGTTGTCGCGTTCATTCGCTGACAACTATGAGGCGGTGAACCCATGCGAAACCTTACTGTCTACAATTGGCTGTTCTTGATCCCAGCCTCGATCATCGGCCTCTTTCTACTCGTCGCGCTCGTCACACATGGCATTATCCTCGACGCGATCTACCGATTGCAGCGCTGGTACCGGCGGCGGCCTGAACGCGCGCGGGTCATTCCCCTTGAAGCCCACGTCAGGCGCTACTCGCCGCGCCGTTAGTGCGCTGCAGATTTCGCTTCGAGGAATTTTCAGCTCTGACGATCATTACCTGCCATGGGCATGAAAATCAGGGTCTCTTGCGATGAGGCCTATCTCACTCGAAAGCAGAGGGAGCTCGCTGCCATTTCAGGGAAGCCGTGCGCGCGCCCGGCCTCGGCGCAATCGGCGTTGCACCTGAAGCTCAAGGCGGCGGCTGACCGAAAAGCTCAGTTCTTCGCTCACAATCAAGATTTGACGGAGACGAATTGGGACGACGAGCCTCAAGGGTCTGACAAGCTCACCTTCAACTTCGATTATCAGCGGGCAGGGCTCAAGGTCGAAGGCACGGAGGTTTATCCGGCCGACGTCGCCGGGCCTGCTCTGGTTACGTACTTCACGAATGGTGGCATGGCCGGGCTGGCCGCGACTTTCACCGCCCTCAACTCACTCGGATTGACCAAGGTCTCGCTACCACCGGGATGCTATTCGGAGACGCCCGAGCTGCTGGAATTTCTCCGGCTTACGGGGCTGCAGAACGGCGGGGCATCGGAGGAAGTCTGCGTGGTCGATTCCGCCGCTCCGTCACTAGCCGGCTGGGAGCAGAAGGCGGCGAGAGCGAAAGTTCTGGTCGTCGACACGTCGTGCTACGTTTCCTCGTCGGGGCGCTTGCGCGAATGGATCAGGCTTGCGCGAGAAGGCAGGCAGAGCCTTGTTCTCGTTCGAAGCCATACGAAGCTCGACAATCTTGGCGTCGAATACGGCCGGCTCGGGTCGATTGTGGTGATCCATTCTGAAATCGATGGTCTGCTTACGGCACTGGACGATGCGGTCCGGCTTTTGGGTGCTGCGCCCGCGCCTGTTCAGTTCCCCGAGTACGCGGATAAGCAGGAGTTTCAGCGCCTCTGCCGCCAGCGCGTCCATCAGATGATCCGCGTTACGCGAACCCTTCGTTCAGAGCTGTCGGCTGCAGGATATGCACCGGCCTATTACCAGCACGGGCTGTTCACAACGGTGGCCGTCGGAGACGGGACGCAGCAGGGAGTTGAGGAAACAGCGCGAGAAATCGCAGCGCAACTTCGGGAGCGCGGTTTATCCGTTCGCCATGCCGGTAGCTTCGGCTTCGATTTCGTCGGGCTTGAATGGTTCAACGACACGCGCGTTGAACGGGTGATGCTGCGGATCTCAGGCGGCGATATTCCCCTGGAAGAAGCAAGGCTGATCGCTAAGGAGCTCGCTGAGGAGTTACGCCGCCATTAGGCCGGGGATCTGCGTGCGTCTAGTGACCCTGGATCATTTGGCGGATCTTGGCGCCTAGTGCCTCAACCGTGAACGGCTTGCCCAGCATCTGCATGTCAGGACCCAAGAACTCGCCACGGACTGCTGCCTTCTCTGCATACCCAGTGATGAACAGGACTTTCAGGTCAGGGCGATGCTGCCGTCCTATTTCGGCAAGCTGGCGGCCGTTCATATTGGGCAGGCCGACATCAGTCACGAGGAGATCAATCTGCTGCTTGCCCTGAAGGTGCGGGATGGCGGCAGAGGCGTCTTCCGCCTCGATGTAGGAATAGCCGAGTTCCTTCAGAAGTTCGGTCACTGTGAAACGCACCGCTTGATCGTCTTCGACGACGAGGATTGTTTCGCCTCGTCCGCGTGGCGGCTGGACATCGGTGCCTTGGCTCGCCTCCTCTTCGAGGGACTTTGCGCGACGCAGATAGATGGTCACGGTAGTTCCGCGACCAACCTCGCTCGTGATGCGGACGTGTCCCCCAGACTGCTTCACGAAGCCATAGATCATCGACAGGCCAAGGCCTGTGCCTTGGCCAATAGGCTTCGTCGTAAAAAATGGCTCGAAGACTTTGGCGATTACGTCGGGCGCCATTCCCGACCCGGTATCGGAGACCGACACAACGACGAAGTCGCCGCCGGGGACATCGTTGTCACCCTCGCCGGGAGCCGCTGGAATTTCTGCGTTCGCCGTCTCGATGGTGATGCGGCCGCCCTCGGGCATGGCGTCGCGCGAATTCAAGATCAGATTGAGCAGCGCGCTTTCGAACTGGTTGGAGTCCGTCATTGCCGGCCAGAGTTCAGCTGCCAGATTGAATTGGAGCTTGATGTCTTCGCCCAATGGGCGGCGCAAAATTTCCTGAATGCCGAGAATGCGCGCGTTGACGTCTTGCGCTTTGATATCGAGCGACTGGCGGCGCGCGAAGGCGAGGAGACTATGCGTCAAGGTCGCCGCGCGATTTGCCGAGTCGAGGCCCGCTTCGATGTAGTTCGTCAACCCGTCTGTGCGGCCAGCCTTCAATCGCCGCTGAATGAGGCCGAGGGATGCGATGACCCCCGTCAGCATGTTGTTGAAGTCGTGCGCGATGCCGCCTGTGAGCTGGCCGACGGCTTCCATTTTGTGAGCCTGACGCAACTGTTCTTCGGCGCGGGCAAGCGTTTCTTCGCGCTGCAGCTGTTCGGTCATGTCGCGGGCGACGCAGTAGAAGAGGCCTGCCTGGCGAGCGGCCGTCCACGCGAACGAGCGGTAGTCGCCTTGCTTCGTGCGCAAGCGATTCTTGAAGTTCAATGCGAAGCTCGCGTCGGTGCCGAATGGCGAGCGCTTGCCAGCTTGGTCGTCGGGGTGCTCCAGCCAGTCAGATGTCCGGCCGATGATTTCGTTGGCCGACCAACCGAGCACGCGAGTCCATGCGGGGTTAACGCTCTGCCAAACGCCGTTTGCGTCCGCGACGCCCAGCAAATCCTGCGAGAGTTGCCAAATGCCATCGCGCTCGCGCGTGCGCTCTTGGACGCGTGTCTCCAGCGTTTCATTGAGCGTCAGGAGCTGCTGTTCTGCGAGCTTCGACTGCGTGATATCGTAGATGACGCCGCTGAAGCGAGGTCCCGCGGTCTCGGCGTCGCGCACGTATTCGCCGCGCTTGGCGAGCCAGCGGATTTCGCCGGTGTCGGCTCTGATGACGCGCAACTCGCAGCTCGCGGGGCCGGCAGCCCTCAATCGATCGCTTTCGTCAACCAGGGGCGGATCGTCCGGATGAACGACGCCGTTGATCGTCCGAACGGGGAGATCCTGGGCGGATTGCAGCCCGAGGAGCCTGCAGAATTGATCCGAGACGCTGGCCGTTCCGAAGCCCTGAATATGCTCGTATGTGCCGATGCCCCCTGCAGACTGAGCAATGCGAAGACGTTCTTCGGCAATCTTGCGTTCGGTGATATCGACGAGCACGCCGTTGAAGCGGACCGGCCGGTCGTTCTCGTCATAGTGGCAGCGTCCGCGAGCATGAACCCACCGCATCCGGCGATTGGGAAGCAGGATGCGATATTCTTTCGAGAAGACTTCCGCTCCGCGGAGAATGCCGCCGATCGCAAGGCGAATGCGCGTTTGATCTTCGGGATGGATGATGGAGAAGAACAGGCCTGGGCTAACACCGTTTGCGGCATCCTCGGGCTTCAGGCCATAAAGCGCGGCAAAACGCGGATCGCCAAGGATCTTGTTCTTGTCGATCTGCCATTCCCATGCCGCCGCTGCTCCCGTCAGCGACAATGTCATCCGCAGGCGCTCATTTGCATGGTCGAGCTGCCTTTGGCTCTCTTTCAGCTCAGCATCGACGCGTTCGACTTCGCGTCTGGAGGCGACGTCGGCGTGCGTCGATACAAAAAATCGGACATCGTCATCAATGATGATCGGTACGATGGACATGCCGTTCAGGAAAAGCGAACGGTCTTTGCGATAGTTGAGAATCTGCACATCGATCGGGCGGGCGGATTTGATCGCCTGGGAAATTTCCGCGATCGTCTTTTTGTCCGTTTCGGTGCCCTGAAGAATGCGTAGATTGCGGCCGAGAATATCTTGTGTGCTGTAGCCGCTCAGACGTGTGAAGGCCTCGTTGGCCAAGATCACGGGATTGTCGGGAAGTTTCGGATCGGTCACAGCAACGGGTATGCGCGATCGCTCCAGCACCTCGAACATGGGGCCGGCGATGGTTCTGAAATCGCGCCGTGCCAAGGCTTGCAAAGCCTCGGCGCTGGCTTCAGTCGTATCGTTTTGCATCGCTTGTAACCGAGACGGGCTCCTAGATACGCGCGGCGCCCTCGGCGCTGTCGTTCATGACCGAACTAATGAATTCATCGAGAAGGATCCTGAGGTTTGACAGCGACGGCAGGTCCATCAGCATGGCGATGTAGCCTCTGATGTCGAGGTCCAGGATCGAGAAATTAATGTAGAGAAAGAGGACCAGTCCGTCGTCGCCTACTGGCGCGGGTTCGTTCGCATTGAAAAGCGTAGGGCCCGTTCCGCGCATAACTACGGGAAGTGAAACCGTCAGCGATTGTTTGAGGATGTTGGCCATCGTCGCAAGGCAGCCGTTGAGAATGATGTTGCCGGTCTCGGCCAGCGCTTCTTCCTCAATGTCTGTCGCTTCGGCAGCTGCCACATCGGGGCCGACGATCGCCTTGATCAGCTCCAAGCTCTTTGCCTGCGGAAAAATAAGCAGCGCTCTGCCCGAAAACGGTCCCGAGAAGGCCTGCTGGACCGCGACGAGGTTGTCGCCTTCGCGCTCTCCGACCAGAGCTGCGGCAGCTTTCCCGTCCATAACCTCAACCGAGGGGACAGACAGCAGAACTTGCTGGCCGATCATTTTGCGCAGGCTCGATGCGGCGCGGCTGACGCCGATGTTGGCAAGCTCGGCCAACGCATCGCGCTCGAGGTCGTTCAAGGTCAATTGCGCGTGGTCCTGATTGGGGAGTGTGGACACCATTAGCTATTGTCTTCAGCGGGTAAGGAAACGGCAGCGGCTTCGAGAAAATCCTGCAGGCCTTCCTGAGTCAGGGGCTTGGCGACGAATACGGCGTTGATCGCCTTTGCTGCGGCGACAACTTCGTGCTGGATATTGGCGGTGATAAGGGCAATAGGCATCGCCGGTCTTACTTTCCGCATTTCTTCGGCAAGTTCCACGCCGTTTTTTCCCGGCATATTGAAATCGATCAGCGCGACATCGACAGGATGTTTCGCGATCATCTCCAGCGCTTCATCGGCATTGCTTGCTTCGATGCGCTGCCAAGAAGGCTTTAGCGCAGTAACCGCTTTCGCGGCCACAATCCGCGCCAGTTTACTGTCATCTACAATCAAGACTGTGGTCGTCATTGGAACTCCAACTTGGGGCTGCCGCTCGAATGCTGCATATGGGCCCGTTTCCTTGAATTCGTGTGTCTATTGTAAGTATCAACCACGTCTTCACGACCGTGTCACGCGTGAGAGGGCGGTCTAGAGATCATCTTCTGAAGCAAGGTAACTGCCGCAGATCTATCCATTTTTCAGGGCTAAGGCATCTCGTTATTGGGGGTCCATAGAGTGATTGCCTATCCAATGAGCGCTGGAAGGTCGAGGACGAGGAGTACCCTGCCGTCGCCAAGCAGCGCAGTGCCCATGATCCCGGGCGTACCCGATAGCAAGCCCGTCAGAGGGCGGAGCACAATGTCCAGGCGTTCGCCAAATGCATCGACTTCGATGCCGACGCGCTGGTCTCCTGCACTCACTACGAGGATCCGTGCTTCGGCCCCTGTTCGGCCGGATTGGGGCAGCCGCAACAGGTCCGAGAGCGCGAGAAGAGGCAAGGTGCGGTCGCGGAGCACGAATGCCTGCCCATCCCTAATCGGCACGATCCCCTCACGGGCAATGCGGGCCGTCTCGGCAATGACACCGATCGGCACACCAAAAAGCTCCTCTCCTGCTTGGGTGAGGATGACGGTGGTGGAAAGTACCGCCTGCGGCAGCAGCATCTGAACGGTCGTGCCCGCGCCCAAGGTGCTCGTAACCGAGACGCGCCCGCCGAGGCCGGCAATGGCCGTCCTCACCGCATCCATTCCGACGCCGCGGCCGGACATGTCCGTCACGGTCTCTGACGACGAGAAGCCGGGGAGGAAGATGAGTTCAGCCGCTGCAGCGTCATCGAGGCTGTCAATGATTGCGGGGCTCAGGAGGTTTTTACGCTTCGCTGCCGCGCGCAAGCGCGAGGGATCGAGGCCCGCCCCATCGTCGGAAACGGAAATCACGATCTGATCGCCCTCCGGGCGCGCTTCCAGCGTAATGCGCCCGCTCAGCGGCTTCCCCGATTGCCTGCGGATTTGAGCGGGCTCGATACCGTGGTCCACAGCGTTGCGCAGGATATGCAGCAGCGGTTCGAAAAGGCCGTCGACAATCGACTTGTCGGCTTCGACGCCGCCGTCACGAATTTGAAAATCGATCGGCTTGTCGAGCTTCGAAGCAGTGTCCCGCATCCACCGGGGAAAGCGCCCGAAAATGCGCGAAAGGGGTGTCATGCGAAGCGCCATGACTGCCCTGTTGATGTCATTTGCCAGGCGCTCGACGCCCGAGGCGTTCGCCGCAAGCGCGCCCGCGAACGGGGATTCTGCATCGCTGGCTTGGGCGGCCAGGTGCGCCAAGCTGTTTTTGGCAACGATGAGTTCGCCGACAAGGTCAACCAGGGCATCGATGCGGGCGGCATCCACTCTGACGGTTCTAGCGCCGCTCTCAGCGCTCGCGCTGGCGGCTACCGGCGCTTCATCAGGAGCCGTTGGCGCTCCTTCATCCGGCTCGCCGGCGCCCGCAAAATCGGCCGACAACATGCGGCTCAGACTGCGTCCCTCGCGCTCTGCACTGGGTGGAAGCTGTCCGGTTTGCGCGATTGCTTCGATCCAGCGTCCGCTTGCATCGATGCATCCCAGCAACGCGTCGATGGCGGCGCGGTCGATCTGCGTTTGTTTTGATCTGAAGGACCCCAGAAGATCCTCAGCGGCGTGAAGGACGGCGCTCATGGGCTCGAGGTCAAAAAGCGCGACCGAACCTTTAAGGGTGTGGACGGCGCGAAAGAGGCTGTCCAGGCGTGCCGCGTCGGAAGGCGACCGCTCGAGCGCCAGCAAATCATCGGACGCTTGCGCAACGAGTTCGCGCCCTTCGATCAAAAATTGTTCGAGTAGCTCCTCATCCATCATTTGGGCGCCCGCTGATAAACGATGGCGTCTTCAAATCGCCGAGTTCGGAAGCGATCGGAAATACGGGCCATCGATTCGCTGTGCCCGAGGCATATGAAACCGCCGGGATTGGTGGCTTCATAGATGTTTTCGACAGCGGCGCGGCGCGCGGCATCATCGAAATAGATGAGCACGTTGCGACAGAAGATAACGTCGAATTTTCCCTGCATTCGCATCGATCCGGCGTCGACGAGGTTCGTCTCTGTAAATTTCACCGACTCGCGCAGGTCCTGGATGATCTGGTCCGTTCCGGGTGCGATGGCCTGGAAATAACGCTGAACCAACTCTTTCGGCAAACGTGCCAGGGCGCGCTCGCTGTAGATCCCGACTGCCGCTTCCGCCAGCGCTCGGGTATCGATATCGGAGCCGACGATTTCGATATTGTAAGCATCGACGAGGCGCCAGTTCTCAAGGAGCCAAATGGCGATCGAATAGGGTTCTTCACCGGTTGAGCAGGGCATCGACCAGATGCGAACGAGGTCACCGGGTCCGCGCGTTTGAACGATTTCGGGAAGCAGGGCTTTGCTGAGACAGCGAAGCTGGTTTTCTTCCCTATAGAAATAGGTCTCATTGACCGTGAAAGAATTGATGAGCTGTTCGGCCTCGGCGCCTCCATTGAGGAGCAGGTTGAAGTATTCGCCAAACGTTTTCAGGCCGACGCTGCTCATGCGGTCGGCCAACCTGCGTTCGATGTAAAATCGCTTGCTTTCGCCATATATGAGGCCGCTGCGCTTATAGACGAACTGGCATAGCCTGTTGAGGTCGTCCGGGCTCAGCGCCGGAATGGAAGCTCCGCTCATGCCGCCCATTCCTTCAAATGGGCTGCGATCTTGTCGAGCGGGGTCACGACGGCCGCGCCGCCGCGCTTGACCAATTCGCCGGGCATTCCCCAGACGACTGCGGTTTCTTCGGATTCAGCAATCGTGCGGCCGCCTTCGGCTCGGAGTTGCGCCATGGCCGCTGCGCCGTCATCCCCCATACCCGTCATCAAAACGCCTATCGTTCGTTCTGCCCCGATGAGGTGGACAGTCGTCTCCACAAGGCGATCAACGCTCGGGTGCCAGCGGTGTTCCGGAAGGGGCGGTGCGGAGGTTACGTACAGGGACTCTCCGCGCGCCATCATCACGATATCAGCGTCGCCTCGTCCGATATACACATTGCCCGGTTCAAGCGGCAGCGCGCTCGCCACCTCCTGCACATGTAACGCACACAGACGATCAAGGCGGCGGGCAAGTGGGCCGGTGAAAGTTGCCGGCATATGCTGCGCGATAAGGACCGGCCAGGGAAAGTTTGCGGGAAGCGCCGATAGCAGTACGTCGAGCGCGGGAGGGCCTCCCGTTGAAGCTCCGACGACGACGACGCATTCCGTTTGAGGACCAGCGGTCTTGAATGGCTTAGCGGGCTTGGGCTGCGGCCTTTCGATGGAGGGTACGGGCGGGGCCGGCTGTTTCGCAGCGAGAGCTGCGGCCCGGAGACGAACGCGCTCTGTCAAACGGTGGCTCGCGCGAAGGCGTGTTTTGACTGCTGAGCGCACCTTTTCGAGCAGAACGTCTCGCAATTCGCCGATCGCGAGCGAAATCGCGCCTTCCGGTTTGGTGACAAAGTCCACGGCGCCCAAATTCATGGCTTCGAAGGTTTTGTCTGCGCCGTTGCCCGTCAGCGAAGAGACCATGATAACGCGTGTGGGCCGTTCCAACATGATGCGGTCGAGGCACGTCAGGCCATCCATGTTGGGCATGTGCACATCGAGCGTCACCACGTCAGGGCGAAATTCGTGCACCATCGCGAGGCCCTCGACGCCGTCACGCGCGAAGGCAACTTGAAAACCTTCTTCTGCTTCGAAAATATTGCCGAGCAGGCGGCGCATGAGCGCCGAGTCGTCGACGACCAGAACTTTGATCACTGGTTGGGCGCGGCCTCGGAAACATTGGTGATGCTTTCCAAGAACTCGCGCTCCGCCCGGTCGAGCAACGCTTTGGGATCAACGAGAAGGATCATGTGTCCTTCGCGCTCGATCATCGCCACCCGGTCGATGGCGTTGCCGGTCTGCGTCGCAAGCTCCGGGGCCGGTTCCAGTTCATCGGCGGGTACCGTCAGCACTTCCGAGACCTTGTCGACGAGGAATCCGGCTTTCAGACCATCGACAGTCACCACAATGACGCGGCGGTAGCTTCCGTTTTGGGAAGACGTTTCCACTGCGAAGCGTTGGCGTTGGTCAATCACCGGTACGGCTTTGCCGCGCAAGTTCATCAGCCCTTTGACAAAGGGCGGCGCGACGGGAACGCGTGTCAGATTCTCCGGGCAGCGGACGACCTCGTCTACCGCTTCGATGGGCAACCCGTAGTACTCGTCGCTAAGCTGAAAAACGACGAACTGTTCGCCTACAGCCAGTTTCTCTTCGCCGCTCTTCATGGGCGTGGATCCTCGTTCGGCGGCGGCCAGTACCCGGTCTACGGTCTCAGAATCAAAAAGCTTTGCCGGATTTAGAATGGAAATCAGCCTGCGTCCTCTACCCAATCGGCAGATCGCCTCGATTTGCGCCTCGCCCTTAGCACGCGTGAGGACAGGAGGCACGGGGTCGAGCGCATCGGGCGCAATGCGCACGATCTCTCTCACGCCATCAACGACGACGCCTACGAGCGCTTCGCCCAACTGAACTAGGATGACGCGGGACGTCTTCTGATCGAGTTCGGACGGTGGAAAGCCAAGAAGAAAGTGCAGTGACACGAGTGGCACGAGGGCGCCATCGACTTCGGCGGCGCCCAGCATGGCCTGATCCGTACGCGGCAAGCGCGCGATGGCTGAGGGTAGCAGAGTCACTCCTGCTATCCGGTCGATGCCGAGGGCAAATTCCTGCCGGGCGATCGTGAAGGAAACGAACACCAGTTCGTTCTGAGCCTCATCTTCGGCCTGGGCGGGAGACGTGCCCCGCGCCACGAACTGGCGGTCGCGCGGCGCGTGAAGCTGGAAATTTGCGGCGAGCAGGGCATCGACATCCAGCAAGCTGACGTCTGACGACCTCGATGCCGTTGCAACTTTGTCGACCAGCAGTCCGACCATGGACTTGCGCCGGATCATGATGATCCTGGAGGCGGCAGACGTTGCTGACCGCTCCTTGCCGAGCAAAACGTTGGCGGACACCACAGGCGCGACGGTGCCGCGAAAGTTTGCAACGCCCAGCAACTCAGGAGGGCTGTGCGGAACGCGGGTTATGGCACCTGGGCGGACGATTTCGACGATGCTGTTAAGGGGCAAGGCGAAGCGTTCGCCCGCTGCTTCGAAAACAAGGACGTTTGCATCGCCGTGCTCGTGGTCGGATGTCTCGCTCATCGATCAGGATTTCACGCCTTCGAGCTCGTCCGCGAGTGCAGCGATCTCTTCGATGGCGGCGGCAAGTTCCTCCGCGCCCTTGGCTTGCTGGCGCGCAGCAGCAGCGGATTGGGTAGCGGAATTGCCTGCTTCCTCACTGGCGGCCGCGATCTGTTGCGTACCGGCCGATACCTGCTTTGCCGAATTGAGGATGGCTTCCGACGCGGTGAGGAGTTCGAGCGATCCCTCGCCGAGATCTGCGAGGTCGGACTCGACGAGCGCAAGCCGGTCCAGCACGGTCCTGTTCTTCCGGATCGCGGCTTGCGATGCGGCCGACATCTGTTCCAGATCGCGGCGAACGGCCGATATCTGGCTTTGGATGGCGACGGCAACGTCCTTCGCGCGGGCGGCGCTGTCGGCTGATTGACGCGACAAGTTGCGGATATCGGATGAGACGACGGCGAAGCCGCGGCCATATTCCTTGGCTCTTGCAGCTTCCACCGAGCCGCTGACCGCCAGCATGTTCGTTTGGACGGCAACGAGCGTGATGGCATCGACGATCTTCTCGATCCGGCGGCCGGAGACCTCGAGCGCGCTCAGTACCTTGCCGACTTCGAGCGTTTCATCGAGAGCTGCCGATATTCCCTGGCTCAGCGCAACGACGGCTTCGCGATTGGCCTTGACGATTGGCGCCAAGGCCGCGGCCTGGTCAGACGCGTCGGACGCCGATTTCCGGAGCGCCGCGGCGCTGCTTTCGATCTGGTTCATCGCGGCGCTCGATTGCTGAGCAGCAGCGGCCTGAGCTTGCGCGCCAAGGCTGATCTGATCGGTCGCCACGAGAATTTCGCCGGCGGCCGCGGACAGCTCCTGCACGGTTGCGGACAATTCCTCGGCGGCCGCTGCGAGCTGTTCGGCGCTTGTTGCGGCTCCCCCCGTTGCATTGCGCAGACCATCCGCGAGGCGGGCCAGGTCGTGCGCCGTCGCCTGACTTTGGTCCAGCGCCTTGGTCTGCTGTTCGATCGCACGCTGTGCCTGGGCAGTTGCGGCAGCCTGCTCCTCAGCAGCGCTCGAGACGGATTCGGCGCCGCGCTGAGCTTCTATCGCGGCGGCCTCCGCCAGTTCGGTTGCGCCCAAGATCGAGCGGCTGCCGTCAACGAAAGCCTGGATATCCTGGCGAATGACGTTAAGCGCGCCAATGACGTCGCGGCCGGCCTGGGAATCCAGCTGCGCTTTTTCCGCTCCGGCTTTGATGCGGGCGACGACGGTTCGCACTTGTGAGGAAATGGATTCGGCCAGTTCCTGCACGTCGCGGGCATGTTTCTCGGAGGATTCGGCGAAAGCGCGGACTTCGTCGGCAACTACCGAAAAGCCGCGGCCGTGATCACCGGCTCGTGCTGCTTCGATTGCTGCGTTCAGTGCCAGAAGGTTGGTCTGATCGGAGACGTCCGCGACCGTGCGGGTGATCTCTCCAATGTTTGCCGCCTGCGTTTCAAGTGTGGCGACGACGTCGACCGAGCGGAGCTGGCGATCGGAATTCTCCTGCACCGCCTCAACCAGCTGCTCGATCTGGGCGCCAGATTCCGTCAGCAGAGCTTGCAGCGCTTCGGCCTTGCTGCTCGATTTGTCGGCGCGGGCCCGCGCTTGCGTAAAAATCGCACTCAGACTGTTCACCGCAGCGTTCGATTCCTGCGATGCGCCCGCGGCCTGCTCCGCCGCGGCGGCAATCTGCTCGAGCGAGCGCCGGAGTTCTTCAGCTGCGGCGGCCGCTTCGGTGATCCCGGCTGCAAGTTCCTCCGTCGCGGTTCCTATGCGTTCGGCCGCTTGCTCATGCCGCGCGCGCGTCCTGGCACGCGCACGCCGGTCGGCGGTTTCCATGCGCTGCCGATAGGTGGAACCCGAAGCCGGCTCTTCCGGTTTGGCTGCGGGAGCAGCCTGCTTCGAAGAGAGAGCCGAAGTTTTAACCAACGCCATTGAACCCCCGGGAGGCTATTCGCCTGATTAGTCGTAAGCGCAGCAAATTAGCATTTCTGCGCAGTCGGCACATCGGGCAGGACCCAGCGTGCCGAGAGTTTGGTTACCGAGCATAGGGCGAAACCGTTGGAGAATTGCCAACGGATGCGGCGCCTGCCAGATACCGCCGCATAACGACGGTAATCTGAGCAGCGTCAGGTTGCGAAGGCCGGCACAGGGCCGGCGAGCCCCGCCGCTCGCCGAGATGTGTTAATGCGCGGCAGGGCGATATCGTTCCATTCAAATTGAGAAAAAGTTTTAGCGACAAATAACGTCGTTAAGAATTGAAACCTGCGCCCTGCTTTCCGGTATCTTAGCCAGCGGTCTCGTAGAGCTTGCAGACGGGACCGGCGAGCTGAAGAAATTCAGCGGAGCCCCGCCCGTTTTCGGCCGGGGCTCTCTTTTTTGGTGCGTGCTGCACTGCACGGCTAGTTCTGCGGCCCTCGGGAACGCTTGCTTCGGCGCGGCGTAATGCATGCGTACGTGAGAGAAGAGCAACATCACGCAATGTCCTCAATGCCGCGCGAGGACAAATAAACGGCGGAGCCCTCTGGGCGAAACGCCGTATCGCACCGGAGGAGACCCCGCGTGTGAGGAGCCTCGGATCCATCCGGGGCTCTTAATTTTTGGTCCGCTGGCCGCCAGGATCTTGGTCAGGCGGCGGCTGAGAGGTGGCGAAGAAGCTGTTGGCCTTGCGCTACTTCCGCTTTGCCTTGAGGTAGGCTCCAACCTTCTCGACGTTATTGGATCCAACGGCGCGGATTGCTCCTGCCAAACCTTGCCCGGTCACGCCGAACTTTTTCTTCCAGTACTGAACTTCGTAGGGTTCGTTCATGGCAATACGCGTACGGTCCTGTTTGCCTTTCTTTGCTTTGTTATCGGCCATCTCAGCACCTATTCTTTTTTGTTAAGCCGCCTGTGCTTGCCGGGGCGTGCGGCCTATCAGGATGTCGGCAAGCCGGTCCGGATCGCGTTCGCCGGTATCGACGGCAGCAAACAGCCGGCGGACCATTGTGGGGATAGAGATCTTCAACTCACACTCGGCGGCTTCGCAAACTGCGCGGTCCAGCACGGCGTAAAAGCCGGCAAGTTCCTCAGCCGTGTATCCATGTGTTTTCATCGGCGTCCCTCAGCGGTGAGCTCCTGCCCCCAGAGCCCCTGTTGAAGAACGTAGATGCTGAATCCCGGTTCCATATTTTTTTTAAGACAGTGGAACGGGTTGCATGCGGCCGGGCGGACTCGACGCCGCAAATCGAGGGCTGTTTATCCACAAGGGGAGCTGCGGGGTGGCCGTTATTAACGTGTGATCCACGTCAAAAACCGGCGGAACGGCATCGTGCCCTTTTGCAGACCGGTTCCTGCAGGAAGCAGAGTACCGGAAAAGAAGGAGGGCCCTAGATGCTCCGGCAAGCACTGCAGCGGGTAACCGCGCGCACAACCCGATCAGAGACGGATGGCGATACGGACGACATATCGTGGCGGGTGGGAATCTTCGCTCTCGAGCGGCTTCGCCCTGATCCTCAAAGTTGGCTTACGCCCAATGTGCTCTGGGCCGACTATTCGCTGTGGTGCCGGCGCAGGGAAGTGACGCCGCTTCCGGTCGAGGATTTCCTGGAGAAGTTCGACGATGCGGCGGCGACCCTTGGGGTTCGCAAGATGCGGGCGGGGAATACCGTCGGCTATGCGCAGGTATCGCTTAGACCGCAATTCAACGCTTGACGCGGGATGGCTTCAAGCCTTCCACACGACGCTTTCATTCCGGCGAATGGCAGCTTTTGCATGATGAATGCAGGCGTTGTGTATCGCGCGGCGGTGCATCAAATCGAACATCGTCCGTGTTTTGATATCCGTGGGCCAATCCGATTCAGCGACAAACGTTACGCGGCGTGTCAGCTCGCGCACGATTTCGTTCTGCCACATTAACGCATCTTCAAGGGTATAGGCGTCGAGCGCTTCTTCGCAGCAATACTCAAGCCACGCGATGTCGCCGCGCGTCGGACGACTGGTACTCTCACTCATCACTGCCTCCACCGGCTTGATACTGCAGACGCGGACGGGAAGGGATTGGTTCCGGCGGTAGCCAGCGATGACGCCAGTCTACCGCCGGTGATCTAAATCATCCGATGGCGCAAGGCTGAGGCTCAGGGCGCGTAGCCAACGCCGGATGTGCCAGAGTCCGGTGTCATGGCCGCGTCGGCGGTTACCGAAGCGGTAATCGGATTGCGCGCCGCCAATTCCAGCTCTGTCAGTGAATAGGCGCTCAACGCCATGAAGGAAAAGATCAGTAACGAAAGCCCTGCCACTAACGATTTCATTCGCTCACCCTCGCCAAAGTCGGCGTCGTAACGAATTTCGATGGCGTTAAGTTCCTATTCCTTCGCTGCGGGCTAGGCCGCTTTTTGCAAGTTTGCGCTCATCTTGTCGCAAGTTTCAGCGCAGGCACGGCAGGCGTCTACGCACTCCTGCATATCGCCGACTTTTTCGCAGCTCGTGGCGCAGGCCCGGCAAATTTCAGCACATGCCCGGCAGACGTAGACGTGTTCTCGGATGCCCGTCAGAAGCACGGCGGCGGACGCTTTGCAGATTTCCGCGCACGCCATCATCAGGCGGAAATGATCGGGCTCCGTGTGCTTCCCGCCTGCCTCGAGGCAATGGTTCATGGCCATGTTGAAACATGTCGTGGCGCACGTCTGGCAACGCTCGGCACATTCCTGCATTTCGGCGCTCAGCTTTCGCATCTCTATCTTCCTCCGTTGCGGTAGGTTTGGTTGGGTAACCGCATAGAGAGGGAGGGGTTGCGAGTGCTCTGCTGATGAAGGGGTCAAAGCCGGTGGGTGGAACGCTAGCAAAGTTCAGATGGATTGCGGGTTCGCGCAGCTGCGCTAAGGCTCTCGGGCTGAGACGTCAGCTTAACGTAGAAATGGCCCACTTCTTGATGACAGTGAGCCATTCGCCGACTTATTCGAAGCTTTCAATGGCGAGACTGATCTCCTCGATCCTCCCACCAAAGATTTTTAGTCCTCGATTTCTTCCTTGGTGATGGCGCCGCTCCGCGGGTCGACATGGAATTCCATGATCTTCCCATTCTTCACGCCTTTGCCTTCCCAGTAGCCGTCATCGGCGTGGACGCCAGTCACGTTGCTATAGCCGGCCGCTTCAACTTTCTTGATGACCTCTTCTTTGGGCATCCAATCCGCACCCGGAACGTCGTCGCCAGCCAAGGCGATGCCGCCCGTTGCGAGAAATGCTGCCAAAATGAGAGATATTGTTCTTTTCATGGGGTCGGTCTCCGGGGACACAAAAGGATCAGAATGAACATCCTTGCCGGATGATAAGTTCCGGGTGCCGCTTCGGCCAGCTATTTGTGCACTTGTTGCGCTGCGATGATGCGCGGAATTGCTGTGGTCAATCGCGGAGCGATGAAGCCCGAGAGTGCAAGGTCAGGCCATGGCCGCCATGGCGGGCGACATGATCCGGCGCAATTGCACGCCGTCGCGAATGACGAACAAAGCTGCAATTTCGCTGCGTTCCGCATATGCAAGGCCGTCGACGGGACCGAGCACCATCAGTGCGGTGGCGAGTGCGTCCGCCTGCATACAGGACTGCGTTACGACGCTGACTGATGCGAGGCGGTTGGTAAGCGGCAGTCCGGTGCGCGGATCAAATGTGTGAGCGAAGATCTTGCCGTCGGCCTCGATCCAGCGGCGATAGTCTCCCGAAGTTGCAACGGAGAGGCCGTGCAAAGCGATCATGAACTCATCGGATGATTGAGGTCCCGGCCGGCCATCGGCATCAGGCGATTCCAGCGCAACCCACCAAGGCTGGACGCCTTCTTTGAAGCCTTCGCCGCGCAGTTCGCCGCCGATCTCGATAAGAAAATTGCGGATGCCTTGGCTCAGTAAATCTTCGGCGATTTTATCGACCGCAAATCCTTTCGCAATCGCCGAAAAATCCAGATAGGTGCCACCGGGCTGGTGCACGCGGCGGTTTCCGAGATCGAGTAGCACGCGCCGCCAACCGATCGCGGATCGGGCCTCGGCCACGACCTTGGCGGGAGGAACCTGATAGGCATTTGTCACGGGACCGAAGCCCCATGCGTTGATCAGATGGCCAACGGTCGGGTCGAATGCGCCGCCGGTGTCGGTCGCAATTTCGATTGCGTTCTGCAGAACATAAAAGAAGTCATCGGGAAGGTTCTGCCAGTGTCCCGCAGGCGCCCGGTTGAAAACACTGATGTCAGATGAAGGCAGCCAGGTACTCATTTCGGCATTCACCGAGTCGAGGCTGGTCAGAATGCGCTGCTCTATTTCATCGGCAATTGCGCCATCAGGCAGCACGAGCTTCGCGGTCCATGTCGTTCCCATGGTCTTGCCATGGAGGACCGTCATGGTTCCACTGTGCCGCCTGTCGTCATCCGGCGGCACAGTGATTTGGTGAGGTACGAGAACCGTACGCATCTCGTTGACGGCGCTGCCGATGTTATTCTGGAAGAACTTCAAACGTCGCCGCGTAGGTGAGGCGGCGTTCTTTTGCTTCCTTGACGGTCGCCTTGCCGTCTGTCGCCTCGGCTTCGATCCAGTACATGCCGGGTTCAGCCCACGTCACCGCGAATTTGCCGTCCTTGTCCGTGGTGGCCGTCTGTTCTTCGGGCTTCGTCCGATAGCGCTCGCCGCCGCGCGCGATGGCGACCTTCAGATCAGCGGCCGGTGTACCATCGATATGAAGGATGAAGGTGGCCGTCGATTTTGCGAAGAGATCGTTGGGATGCGTGACCGGGATAAGTTCAAGGCCCTGGCCTGAAGGCTTCAGCGCAACGTCGTTGGGCTTACCAGCCGTCACAAACGTCTCGAGGCGGCGAAGGTTTTGCGTGACCTTCAGGTCTTCGGCTCCCGCTGGAATTTCGCTTGCGAGGTTTTCGGCCTTGCCGCGCCAGCGCTTCCTTTCACCCTTGTCCTTGTAGCTGGCGGAGACGCCGTCAGACACGACTGCCAGCTTATAGGTGCCGGGGTTAGCGAGATGGACATCGAACGTGCTGCGGTATTTTCCCGTAGATGGGTTCTGGGGATTGACCGTGCTGCCGTCCGGTGCCGTCACGACAAGATTGTCGAGACGCAGCGGCTGGTGCTCGAAATTGAAGAGGCCGTTCGAGACTGCGGCGTCAACGGACACCCACGCATCGTTGCCGGACAACACGGTGGCAGACGGCAGAAGCCATGCGCGATGGGCATGCGCGGAGACAGGTAGCGCGAGCGCGAGGGCAAGCGTGGACCACTTGAGCAGCGGCTTCATGGAGATACTCCGTAATTTTTGAGGTGAAACTAGTCTTTGATCGCGACTGAGACCGCACCGAGTTCGCTCTCGCCTTTTGCCTCGAGCTTGGTGGATTGATCTAGCGGCCACTGGAAGGGAATGCGGAGAACCTCGCGCCCGCCGACCTCGCGTGCGGCTTCCACCACGAGTTCGTATTGGCCGGGGGCCAAGTCCTTGAGCAACGCATTATCGCTCGCGAATTCTAGCGTGTGCGTCCCCACAGGGCGCGTCGCGCCCGTGACGCCGTCGATTGGAACCGTCAGATCGCGGCCTGCGCGCCGCCACCATTGACGCAAATCGGCGAGCCACTTCTCGCCTTCGTTCTTGTTGTTGTTGATTTCGTACCAGACAGCGAGATTTGCCGCGACCGAGTGATCAGGCCGTTCGATCCAGACCGCGACGTAGGGGCGATGGTATTCAGCCACGTCGAGCTTCGGGATTTCGACCTGCACTTGCAGATCTGCGCCGAGTGCCGGACCCGCAAGAAGCCCCGTCGCTCCCAATGTAACCCAAATTCTCATGGCGTTCCTCTTCAGTGGATCAGGAAGATTGCGATGGCCAGCGGTACGGCGATGCCGAAGCCGACCAATGGCCATGTCGACGGCCGGCTCTTTGCGAAGAGCTGCAAGAGAATGAGGCCTGTGATCGAAAACACGATGCAGGCGACGGCGAATACGTCGATGAAAAGGCTCCACATCGCGCCGGCGGTGCGGCCCTTGTGGAGATCGTTGAAGTACGAGATCCAGCCGCGATCGGTCAGTTCGGAGCTCGCGGCGCCGGTCGTGCGGTCGATGCTGAGCCACCCGTCGCGGCCTGGGCGCGGGAGCGAAACGTAGACTTCATCGCTCGACCACTCGGCGCTCCGACCGGCGAGAGCAATGCCCATGTTTGCCTTTGCCCAAACGCTAACTTCCGCGGGTAGCGGCGCTTTCTTGTCGGCTGGATCGGCCTTCAGATATTCGAGAATGCTGGGAGGAACCGTTCCCTCATTACGCGTGACAGCCGCCTTCGAGGAAATCAACGCCGCGTGATTGAGCGTGAGGCCCGTCAATGCGAACAACAGCATTCCGGTCAGGCTGATGGCGCCGCTGATCCAGTGCCACTGCTTGATCTGCCGCATCCATTCGGCGCGTCTGTTGGAGCGCGCGATCCGTTGGGCTGGCGTCAGCTTGTCGCTCGCGGCCATTACGTTCTACCTTTTTCGAAAGTGAGCGCCGCTTGCCGGATCTCGGTGATTGTTGAGTTGCGAAGCATCTCCACCGCTTCACGAACGAAATCGTCCGGCGCGGCGGCGAGAGATTTAGTCAGCCATAGGACGGCCTCACCGATACGGCCTTCGCGGCAGAGATAGCGGCTAAAGTGAAATTGCCCGCGGAAGCAGCCGCGATTCGCAGCGCGGTAATACCACTGCATTGCTGAGTGAGGTTTTGCTTCGACGCCGCCCCAACCTTCTTCACGAAAGCGGCCCAGCATGTTCATGGCTTTTGCATTGCCCGCCCGCGCGGAATTCAGCAGCAGCGTGAGAGCGGCGCTGTAGTCGCGGGCCACACCTGCTCCGCTTACGAGCAGGCACGCGAGATTGAACTGCGCCCAATGATCCGATTTATCGGCCGCGCGTTGATAGCAACGTGCTGCTTCTACGAAGTCCAGAGTGACGCCCCAGCCGCGCTCGTAGCAGCGGCCGAGCATGTTGAGCGCAGCCGCGTCGCCTTCTCGCGCCGCGATCTGGAACCAGCGGAATGCGGCTTCGGGATCGCGCTCCGTGCCGTGGCCGGTGAGCAGCATATGGCCCCAGGCGCATTGGCTTTCGACTGACCCTTTGAGGGCTCCTTCGCGCGCGAGGCGTGCAGCTTCGAGCGGGTTCTTCACCCGTTGGCGGAGGTAATATTCGGCACTTACGTGTACGGGGACGCTACGCGACGTTCGCCACGTTTCGGGCGCCTGCTCGAAGTCGGCTTCGTCGAGATATTCGTCGAAACTCAAAGCTCGCCCCAGCGTCGCAAAAGATTGTGATAATGACTGGTAAGCGCGACGACGGCCCGATTGTTGTCCGGCAGCGATTGGCGAATTTCCATGATGGCTTTGTCGAGTTCGAAAAGCATCGTGCGCTTGCCGTCGTCTTTGACCATCGACTGGGTCCAGAAGAACGAGGCCCAGCGGCTGCCGCGCGTGATTTTCGTAACGCTGTGGAGGCTGGTCGATGGATAGACGACCATGTCTCCGGCGGGCAGCTTGATCGAATGGCGGCCGTAGGTGTCTTCGATCAATAGTTCGCCGCCGTCATACTCTTCGGGTTGCGACAGAAAGAGTGTCGAGGACACGTCGGCGCGCATTCTCGCACCGGTTCCGGGAATACCGCGAATGGCGCCATCGACATGAGCGTCGAAAGACATGCCGGTGTCGTAGCGATTGAACATAGGCGGCAAGACACGAAACGGCAGCGCGGCGGCCGTGAACGTCGGGTTCCTTGCCAGGGCGCGGAGCACGATTTCCCCTACTTCGCGGGCAGCCGGCGAGTCCTCCGGAATTTGAAGGTTATGCTTGGCTTTTCCTGCCTGCTCTCCGGCAGTTACCTTGCCGTCGACCCAACTGGCCTCTTCGAGAATTTTGCGACTTTGAGAAATTTCTTCGGGCGTAAGCACTCCCGAGATGCGGACGAGCATTCCTTCTTACTCCGTAACACCACATGGAGGGCGCAAGGTGCGCCCTCCATGTGACTTGGATGGTCAATCGACGATCAGAACTTCACGCCTGCGGTGAACGTGACTGATCTGCCGGCGCCTGGCGTTGCGCGTGATGAGGACGCGTTCGAGCCCTGGAAGAAGCTGTCGTAATAGAGCTCATCCGTCAGATTGTAGCCGTTGAGCGCAAAGCGATAGCGGTCGATCTCGTAGGAGATCAGGCCGTCGAAGACCAGTGTTTGCGGGATCTTGTTCGTCTCGTCATTGCGGATGAACATGTCTTGCGCGTAGGTGACGCCACCGCCGACAAGGAGCTTGCCTGGCACGTTTATCAGCGAAGCCACGTCATACGTTGTCCAGAAGGATGCGGCGTTCGCCGGAACGCCCGGAACTTCATTGCCGACGATAGTTGAATCTGCCGCGGATCTTATCTCGGATGCCATGTGCGTGTAGGCCGCCGCAACCATCCACTTGTCGGTGATCATGCCGTTCATGCCGATCTCGACGCCCTGAACGCGCTGCTCTTCGCCCGATTGAACGATGCTGCCGTCGGGCTCGGAGTAGTAGGCATTGGCTTTGTCGACGCGGAACGCGGCGGCCGTGAGGCCCAGTCTGCCGTTCAAAAGCGACCACTTGGCGCCGACCTCATATGATTCGTTCTCTTCCGGCTCGAGGGTATCCTGACCGGGGTTCGTACCAATGGGGTTGACGCCCTGAGTGATGAACTGGCCAGCGGGTGAAGCAGATGTCGCCCAGGACACGTAGTAGGTCTGCTCTTTGGTCGGTTCCCAGATCGCGCTCAGCTTCGGGCTCCAGAAGTTGGTGTCTGAACTCAGCTCCGGGTTCCAGGCGCCCGTCGTCGTATCCGTATTGGTGTAGTTGGCGTGATAGCTGTCCCAACGAATACCGCCGAGCAGCGAGAACTCGGGCGTCAGCCACATGCGGTCGCTCGCGAAGAAGGCGTAGTTCGTGGCATCTGCCGACTTCTTGTTGAGCGGATTGGGCACGATGACGTAGTTGTCGCTGTCGTAGTTGGGATTCTGGATGGTCCCGGGGATCTTCGTCGCGGGCAGGCCCGTAACAGGATCAACGTAACGCTTCGCTATGCGGTCGTCTGCCTGATAGAACACGTCGATGCCCGCCACAGCCTCGTGGCGGAAGCCGCCCAAGTTCAGCTTAGCGGTTGCCGTCGTGATGTTCTGAATGCCCCAGCTTTCCTGATTGTAGGAGGCGCCGCCGCCGGCACCGAATGCATATGGTGCGTCACCCGTTGAGAAGAACGGATCATTGCACGTTGCCTCGGCGCACGTCGCGGGCGTTGTGGTGATATCGCGATCGAAGAATTCCAGGCGCGTATCGTTGCTGATCGTCAGCCACGGATTGATCCTTTTCGTCAAACGTGCCGTCAGCATGTCGACCGTGGTCTCGTCGCGATCGGTGTCCTTGCCATAGTAGTTGGATCTCGGGACGCCGAATTCGGTCGCGGGAAGTCCAACCGTGCTCCCAGGCGCGCGCAGGAATGGCACGCCGAAGTCCGGCCGGCGATCGTTTTCCTGGTGGAGATAGTTGACGTGCAACTCCGTGTCCGTCCCAAGGCCAAAGCCGATCGAGCCGAGGAAGCCCCAACGATCGGAATAGACGTGGTCGCGATCGGCAACGTCCTGATCGTGGTACATGCCAACGGCACGCGCGGCTGTCGTCGCGTTAATTTGCTTGTTCACATCGACGACAGAGCGGAAGAGCGAATCCGAACCGACCGTGATTTCCGCGCTGCTCGCGTCGCCCAGATGAGCGTTCTTCTGGCGGAGGTTGATCGCACCGCCGGTGGTGCCCATGCCGAAGCTTTCGGATGAGGGCCCTTTCAGCACGTCGACCTGCTCGAAGGCGAAGCTGTCGCGCACGTAGACGCCGAAGTCGCGGAGGCCGTCGACATAGAGATCCCCCTTGGCGTCGAAACCGCGGATGCGGAATTGGTCGCCGTTAAAGCCGCCGTTGCCTTCTCCAATCGATACGGTGACGCCCGGTACGGTCCGCAGTGCCTGATCGATGGTCGTCAGGTTTTGCTCTTGGATCTGCTGTTGCGACACGACATTCACAATCTGCGGCGTGTCTTGATAGGTGCCGGGAAGACGGCTGAGGCCGGTGCCGGACTGGAGCGTGTTGCCGCTCGCCGGCGTCACGCTGGAGCCCGATCCCTCGGCGCTGGTTGCCGGTAGCGGCGTTGAAGGCTCAACCAGACCCTCTGTCTCAGAGGGAGGTGCTTTCTTTTGAGCAACCTTTTTCTTTTTCGGCTTTTGCGATTTTGACAGGACTTCGACGGGGGGCAATGAGGTTTCCGCCGGCTCCGCCGTCTGCGCGCTCGCGCCACCGGCAAGAAGTGCGGATGCGATCCCCAGCGACAACGCGCCAAGGCCGGCCTGCTCTGCTTTTCCGGTCTTTGACTTTACGAGCGCGCTGCTCCAGCCCTGCGCCGATTCATGCCCCAACATTCTAAGAAGCCCCCCAAATCTATTCGATCCCCTGGGATCGCCCAGAAATCTTGGCTGGCGTGCTGCTGGCTACGTGAAAAGCTGACGCGATCTTATGTGTACGAGTAGAAAAGCGTACTATTTGAGTCAACTTCTAAATCTCGGAACAGTCTGCGACCTATGAAGCGGCGAAGTCGGTTGGCTGGCGGTCGCGCTCATCCGCTCGTCAAGGCGCCTGAACTAACGGCCGACAGTTTGCTTTCGTGAGCTTCATTTGGCGTTGATGCCTGCCCGCTTTGAAGGCGCGTCAGGGTCCGTTAAGTGGTAGCCGACGCCCGCGGCTTGGGTCCGCACAGCTCAATGGCTTCGTGGGTCATCCCGTCGATGTCGCAAAGCTGCTGCAAGGGTACTCCTCGCAGGCTTGCTTCCCTGAGTTGGTCAAGTATGACATATGGCCTAAGCCATCGTCGACTGGCTCATTGGGGGAAAGTAGTTTGCACTTCGACGCGATCAACGTTGTGGATACTTCACGTGGAGAGGCTAGTCGGCCTCTTGTTTCGATTTTAATGCCAGTGTTCAACGAGGAGAAGACGGTCGCCCAGGCGCTCGAGTCAGCGCTCTTCCAACGTACGAATTTTGAGTTCGAGGTCATTGTTGTAAACGACTGCTCGACGGACGAGACGTCCGCGATCGTCGAAACGTATCACCGTTCCTTTTCAAATTTGCGAGTTCTGAACAACGAGCAAAATTGCGGGAAGGGCGTTTCGGTGATGCGGGCGTACGCTGCTGCGCTCGGCAAGTATTTTCACGTTCTTGATGGGGACGATATCTTTGTTTCTTGGGACAAGCTTCAAAAACAGGTCGACTTTCTGGAAGGCAACGACGAATTTTTCGCAATTGGGCACAATTCTGCGATTTTGCATCCTGAGGAAAAACTGGCTTTCGTTAGTCCTCACATCGTTCCGCGAGACGTCTCGTACAAAGACTGCGTAGCAAACCGCATTTACTGCCACACGTCTTCTTATCTGTTTAGGAAGATTGGCTCCGAGCTGCCAAATTATTTCGCTAAGAAGTTTATGCGGGGCGATACGGCGCTTTTCTTTTATCATGCATTCAAAAGCAAATTAAAGGTCCGATATGTACCGGACGTCTCAAGCCTCTATAATTTCCATGGCAACGGTCTTTGGTCCAGCTTGGAGCACGACGAGAGAAGCGAGATAAATATTGGCTGTCTTGAGTGCTTGCGCGATGATGTTGTGGCCGACCCCGAGTCGGAAGAGCATGGAGCACTGCAAAAGCGAATTGACTTCGTCAGGCAGGCCTCACCCGCCGGCATAGCGGGTAGAAAGACTGCGTCGCTCGATCAATTGCTGAGCTTCTGCGGCAAGACTGCATCGCGCGTGTTTGTCCCGGAGGTCCGCTCGGCGGCCTTCAAAGGCATGTATTCATTTCAAGCTATCGATCAGCTTTGTGAGTTGGCGGGCCGGCTTACGATGTACGGTAAGGATTACCGGCTCGCGCATCGCAGTTTTGACGAGAAGCGGGCGGTGTTCCTCGTCTCCGGCCTCGTTCCGGACGGCGGAGGCATTTTCAAGGAAATCAAAGAGCTCATTGCGATACTTCTGAAGGCTGGCTTCAACATCAGTATTTTTTCGTCTTCAAGAATCGCCACAGATCGCTCGATTATCGATGAGCATTTCAATGACCCTCGAATCGAATATTGGTCCGCTGATCCCAAGGCGCCGCCGTCGAAGCAACTCGAGTCTCTGATCGATAAGCTTTGGCACTCCGCTCCAGGCCGCATATATCCGTTCGTGACGCATCACGATGCGGTTCTGAGCGCCTCGCTTCAAAGAGGTCTCGGCGGCCAAATCATTTTGGATTTTGTGTATGATCACGGTCTCTCATTTGCCGTTCACAACACTTCCATCGACAAGATAATCGTCAAGACGCGAAGCCAAGCCGAGGCTCTGGCCAGTCGCATAGACCCAGATAAGTTCGTCTTTGTTCCCCCCTTCATTGTCGACAAGTACAAGCGAAATCCATACGTTCCGCTGCGTAATGGCAGGTTGACGACCGCGTCGGCTGCAGCCCGTCCATACAAGGTGGAGAACGACTACCGATTTTCCTATTTCCGGATCATCTCTGACGTTCTCGCGACGACAGGCGGTGTGCACTATCATTACGGGCCGCTCAACGAAGAATACATGGCCTTGATCAAAAGTGAGCTAAGCCGCAACGGGATTGATCCGGCTCGCTTCATTCACATTCCCTGGGCGGATGATCTTGGCGGCTCGTTTTTGGAAAATGGGATTGATCTGTTTCTGGCGCCTTTCCCAGTTTGCTCGGCGAGAATTGCGATTGAGGTGATGTCCTGCGGCATCCCGAGCATGAATCACAACGCTGAGATGCCGTTGCTCCCGCAAGCGATAGATTTCACCGATCCCGATCAATGGACTTGGAATTCGTCGGAGGATCTTCTTCTGCAAGTAAGCCGGATGGATGCACCTGCGCTTGCCGCGAAGTCGGATAGTGCAAGACGGTACTTTGTAACCCACAATGACTCGGACCTCGCGTCGTCTCATGTGCTGCAGATGACCGGTTTAGATTTGAAATTATCCGGCGGCCCTCTTTTTGAACTCGCAGACATTTGCAAAGCCGGTCTGATCGATCTCGATCGGACTTTCTACGGTGCCGTTCCCTCTGCCCCGGCACCTAAGCCCGCAGCTGCAATAGCGCCGCCGGAGCCTGTCACAATCTCTGAACCTGCCCCTCGGCGGACGGATGAGGATATTGAGAAAGTAGATGAGACAAGCTTTCTGGGACGGATCCGCCGTGTTCGGCAAAAAATCATAAAGATTTGGCAAGCATCATTGGCGGCGTGAGGCCGTTCGCACGCCGTTACATCCTGGCCGTCCTCTGGGCAGAATGAACCCGCGCCGATATCTGCTCGTGCCCGGGTGGGCCGGAGCCCAAATTGGGATCAGATTTTGAAGCGACCCGGCCTCGGGGCAAGACTTGAGCTTGCCTCGGTCCGGGAAAGAAGGGTTCGCTGTCGCGCGCCCGGTGGTCTTTCACTTATCCAAACCTCTTTAATCTCGGTATGTTTCGAGAGCTGAGCATTTATTAAAGGATGTTTATCTGGAATTGGGCCGAGGACGTCGGCGCGTATAGGGATTGTGCCTTCGCCAAAATCAGGCAGTTGCGCTTATCTCAGGGACCATCCGTAGGTGAGCCTCCGGTGACGTACGGAGTGGCGGGCCGATCGGCGGCGTAGGAGAGAAACGATGTCGCAAGAGGTCGTATCAGAACCAGCGTATGCCGATCGCATGGCCCGTATACAATCAGCTCCGATCTGGCTGACCGGCCCTGCCTTCGTCGCTGCCTACGTCCTCCTGGCCTGGTTGAGCATTATCTCCTCCGCGCCATCCTTCGGCATCGTGTCGTGGAGCCCGGAGATCGGCTTGGCATTTGCGGCCTTGCTGGTGTTTGGCGCACAGTTCTGGCCGTGGCCGGTTCTGGCTGTTGCGGCGTCGAATGTCGTCCTGAGAGAGCTTCCGTTCGCCGCCCAGCTCCTGTCGCCGCTCATCATCGGCGGTGGATATGCGCTGGCGATCAGCTGGTTGCAGCAATCGCGATGGCGCATCGACGTGAAGCTCACAAGCCTGCAAGATATCCTTACACTCGAAGCAACGGCGATTGTGAGTTCGGCGCTCGTCGCCATCGCCTCGATACTGCTGCTTCGTGCCTCAGACGTCCTGCCGCCCTCAGAAATCGCCTACAATATCTTCCGGTACGGCATCGGCGACTTGATTGGCATCTCGATCATCGCACCTTTCGCTCTGGTCATGGCGAACGAGAGGGAACTGCCGAAGCTCACGCTCGAAGCGGCGTTTCAAGGAATTGCAATCGTCGCAGCGCTCGTTCTGGCGTTCGGTTTCGCCAATCTTCCCCACTTCCGGCTGTTCAACGTCTTGTTCTTCCCGATCATCTGGATCTCTCTCCGCCACGGTCTCAAGGGCGCGACTTACGGGCTTCTTGGAACTGAGATCGGTCTCCTGATTGCGCTTCTGATGACCGGCCCGCCACCCGCAAGCCTGACGACCTACCAGTCATTGATGCTCGTCCTCGCGTTTACGGGGCTTGCGATCGGCGGGCTTGTCACGGAACGGCGCCGCATCGAACAAACGCTACGTCTCAATCAGGGCTCGGTTTCCGAGATCTTCAGGCTCGGCAGCGCCGGCGAGGTCACGACGGCCATCGCGCACGAGCTCAATCAACCTCTGACAGCGATATCGAACTACTCGCGTGTGGTGCAGGATTATCTGGTGAAAGGGGAGGGCGATCGCTCACTCGCCATCGAGGCCGCGACCAAGGTTGCGAGCCAAGTCGATCGCACCGCCGCGGTGGTCCGCAGCCTTCGCGACCTCATCAGGCTGGGACGCAGACAAGTCGCTGAACAACATCCCGCTCTTCTCGTCACGGAAGCGCTCGATCTTCTCGCGCCAAATCTTGCAAGGGCAGGCGCGGCGGTGAAGGTCGCGATTCCGCGTGACATTCGCACCGTTGCGGTCGATCGCCTGCAGATCGAGCAGGTGCTCATGAACATCATTTCCAATGCCGCCGATGCGATGAGCGAAAACGAGCCGGCAAGAGCGCGGGTGATCCATATCAGCGCCAGCAATACCGGTTCTGACCGGGTCGAAATCGTCATCAAGGACCGCGGGCCCGGATTTCCGGCAGGCTTTGACCTCCGCAAGTCAGGCATTCGCTCATCGAGCAAAAGAGATGGCTTAGGCGTCGGCCTGTCGCTTAGTCAGACAATTGTCGAAGGGCACGGCGGCGAACTCGTTTTGGAAAACGATAGCGAGGGTGCTGTCGTCCGTATACGATTGGATTCATTCCACAGGGAAGCCGTGAAATGACGCTAGCCGCAGCGGTTGCCATCATAGACGACGATGAACCGGTTCGGGATTCCGTCTCACTCGTACTCAGAAATTACGGGTTTCGGGTTAGCCCCTTCTTCTCTGCGACGCAGTTCCTTTCAACGTTGCACGGCGAAGAGCTTCCGTCGTGCATCGTTTGCGACGTCCGCATGCCGGGGCTTTCTGGCCTGGAGCTCCAGAAGGAACTCGCAAAGATGTGCCCGATGATTCCGCTGGTCCTCATTACGGGGCACGGCGATATCGCGATGGCTGTCGAGGCTCTCAAAGCGGGCGCGCGGGACTTCATTGAAAAGCCGTTCTCGCCTGACCGGTTGATCGCAAGCATTACGGCCGCAATCGGAGAAACGCAAAGCCAGCGCGATGAGGAGCAGGAGACCTTGCGCCTCGCCGCCCGCATCAATGAGCTCTCCGATCGCCAGAAGCAGGTCATGGATCTGGCCGTCAAAGGGCTTTCCAACAAGGAGATCGCGCTGGCGCTTAAGATCAGTCCACGCACGGTCGAAACCTACCGCGCGTGGGTGATGGAAAAGACCGGGGCCCGCAACATCGTCGATCTCGTCCGAATTGCCGTCCGGCTCGAAGGAAGGCACGTTTCCTCCGGCGCCGAACAGGGGCACTTACAGGGTGGTGCAGGCAGGGAGCCGACTTAATCCTTGTAAGCTGAGCAGAACGTCGAGACGCGAATATCGTTGTTCCCGCGGCAGAATTCGTCCGGCGTCTCATCTCGGTCGGACGAAATGCTGTCGGTAAGACGGCGATGCTGCTCGTGTGCAACTCGGGCCGCTTCGCGCCATTGGCAGAGGCTGGTCGCGATCCAACCTTCACGCGTAAGCTCGAAATCGCCATCGCAGAGCGCCCTCGCTTGCGCTGATGTCGCAAGCCCCACGGACAACAGACAGGCGAGGACAATTCTCTTCGGTCGATGTTCCACGTCACCACCACATCGGTCTTGGCATCAATTGTTATAGCTGGAGCAGTACGTGTCCGTTTCGATGTCGTTCACGTGCTTGCGGCAGAACTCATCGGGCGTTTCGTCGTTCGCACGAACAGTGTGGTGCGTGATGTGCTCGTGCTCCGAGTTTGCGACGCGTTCTGCCGCCGCGCGCTGGCAAGTGCGCGTTGCCACCCAACTTCCGTTGACGTTCTCGAAATCCCCATCGCATCTCACTGCAGCCTCCGCGGTGGTCGCGAAGGCGAGAGTGAGGATGGAGAAGGCCACTGCAGCTGAAGCTTTATGCATCGCTCAAAATCCCTAGAGAGGTGCTCATTTGGATGCTGCCGGACCGCGTCACTGCGATCGCGTGCACTCGCTAGGCTTGGATTTAGTGAGGGTCAAAGATCAGCGTAATTCCGCTCGGATGCCTCGGCGGAACAACGAACGGGCGATCACCTCCGGAGAAATACGGAGGCGATTGGGGAGGCCGAGAGCGCCACGATCATTTATAAGAAGTTGAATGATCACGTTCGCGAAGTCATCGCTGGCGAATAAGCAAATGAGAACTCCTTATTTAGCACGTCGCGTATCGGCGCTTATTGAACATTCATTAGCAAATGATAATTGCGGCTCGTAACGCAGCGTAGCCGGTCAGATCTTGTCATTTATCGAACCATGCAGTGTCCCAGCCGGGCAGCGCACGTGTGCGCTCGCGCTCTGCGACCACGCATGTCCAAAAAAGGGATGGAACAATCAGATGTCGAACAGAACCGGCTACCAAGGCATCCACCTGACAGGCAGCCTGCCGTTCGCCAACGCCGATGAGGTGTTCGACTTCATCGGATCCGAGTTGCAGCCATGGGTCACGCGCGTACCGGATGGGGAGACGGGCGAGCGCAAGAACTGGGTGCTGACGCAGTCGCGTCACTTCTTCGAGAACCCCGCGTTCGACATCGTCGACGCCACCGCCACGGTGGGCCGCAAGCTTGTGAAGATCAAGGATGGCGTGCGCCCAGAAGACATCTCGTTCCCGAAGTTCGAGTATGCGGAATTCGCGACGGACTCCTATCCGCTCTTCAAGAAGGCTAAGGCTGAAGGCCTCGATCCAGTGGGATCTGCCGACGGAACTCGTCACCATCCAGGGCTGGTTCCCGAACCCACTGCCGGACAAAGCTGCTGTTTACAGCACCATCGCTGAGGTGAGCTCTTGGGTGCCGGCTGACGTCGACGTCGGGTATCATCTCTGCTACGGCGACTCGAAGTTCGGCGCCTCACCGTTTATGGGCGATGAGGACCAGTGCCCGATCCACAACCACAAGGATCACGGCCGTCACATCCTACCGCCGGATGTCAGCACGGTCGTCGAAGTTTCGAACGAGCTGGCGCGCGCGATCAATCGCCCGATCAACTTCATCCAGGCCGCAACGATGCGCATCTGGGACGAGCCGAAGCACTGGGAAGCTCTGTCCAACCTCCGCATCGGCAAAGAGACGCAGTTCTATCTCGGCCTCGTGCATGCAAGCGATGGCGTTGAAGCCGCTCGCAAGCGCATCGCGATCGTCTCGAAGGTACTCCCGTCGTTCGGCATCTCGACTGAGTGCGGGCTCGGGCGCCATTCCAAGGAAGAGCTGGCTTCCGTAACGAAGACGTTTAGAGCTGTGAGCCAGGACGCAGAAGCGCTTCAGGCTGCGGAGTGAACAGGACGATATGAGCTACATCACGAAACTGAACTACGACGAGGCGCTTCCTGAGAACCAGGAAGCGTTTCGTCATGAAGAGGAAGTGCGCGGCAAGCCTTCGAACATGAAGGCCACCTTGCTGCATTCTGTTCCGGCCCACCGCGCCTACATGGAGTGGTACCCGCTGTGGAATGAGGTGAAGAGCTTGCTCGGCTTGCGCGGGGCGGTGCTTTACGCCCACGCGATTTCAAGCACGAACAATTGCCTGCTGTGCACCACGTACTTCCGCAAAGCGCTCACCGATCTTGGCCTGACGCCGGACAAGTTCGAGATCACGCCCGAGGAAGAACCGATCGTACAGCTTGGCTACGCTGCCGCGCGCCACGCGCAACCGATTGATCCTGCGCTTTGGAAGACGCTGAAGGCGCGCTTCTCCGAGAGGGATCTCGTCAATCTCGTTGCGTTCGCGGGGCTGATGGTGGCGACCAACCTGTTCAACAATCTCGTCCAGGTTGATGTCGATGACATCCTGACGCCGTATCTTCCACAGGGTGCAGTAGCTGAGGAAGCGGATGTCTCGTAAGCCGCGACCCGTTAAGAAGCAGACTGGTGCACCGAAGGCCGCAGCGTTGCGGGAATTTCAGAAGTTCTCTCTGTTGGACGCGCTATTCGGGCGCCGGTCGCGCCGCTTTGGCGTCGGCATGGAAATACCCGACGGCCCATTCGCCTACCGCTCCAAGCACGCGCCCGAGACGATCAGCGATTTCGAGCGCACGCTTCTGATCGCCATCGGCGCAGGCGTGAGTGGCTGGAATCTCGGCATTCCGCACGCGGCCCACGGAGCCGAGGACAACGGTTGCGACTATCCCGTTCGCCCCGTCGGCAGGACTTATCCGAGCGGCGCGGCAGTGTACGGTTCCGAGCTGCTGATCACCGACGAGAGCGGCTCATACATTACGAAATTCCGTGATCTCGACCCGACTGCGATCCGCGAAGTAAGCTCTCCCAAGGAGCTTGTCGCGCGGCTTGAGCCGCACATCGTGCGGATCAGCGACAAGCGCGTGCAGCTTTCCGCGGAATTTCCGCACATAGGCACGCACAACCACTGGGTCGCCAACAAACCTGGCTCAACCCTTTTTGTGCCGATCAGCGACCAGGTCGAAACACTTCTCAACCTCCTTTGGATTTACACCGGAGAGGGTTCGCCCGTGTTGGATGCCGAGGGCAAGCCCTTCGGCAAGCCGAAGCCGCTCCTGAAGGAGGGTGTGCTCCATAAGAAGCGCGCTATTCCACTCACTGTTATCGAAGCGGTTGCCCTCAAGCATACGACATCCGAAATCACCATCGCCGCCTACAATATCCAGCTCGCGCTGCAGGCCATCGGGCTCGGCGGCTGGCTATATACCGGCATCAACTCGGCAAGCCTGCTCGGCGCCTACGCGGAGCAAGGCACGCCGGGCTTCGGCTTCCGCTATCAGCGCAACAGCAAAGTTCCCGAAGACTCCATTCCGGTGGGTCTCGATGGCTTCTTTGAGCCGTTGATCCCGCCATACACCAAAAGCATGGCGGATGCAGCCGAGCGGTTCCTCGAGCGCAAATTCGGTGAAGACGGTGTGTTCGGTGCAGACCGGCCGTCACCCTTTACGCGCGATGCGAGAATAAAGAAAGCGCTCGCGTCGCCTTCGCCAGAGGTCGTGAAGTACTTCATCGGGCTCGTGCAGGATATCTTCGGGCGCTTCGGCCGCTTCCCGACGACGATCCCGCCGGTGGGTGCAGGCCTCTACACGCAAGCCCAGCACATAGACACAGACTTCTACGACAAGTTCTACAAGGAAGGCGCGTATCTCGAGTCCCACGCGCGCCACAATGAGTTGTGGCATGACGAGGACTGATCCGCAGACACTACCCCTCACGCCGCGGGTGAGAGCAGCCTGAGGCGTTGCCGTAGAACACGGCTTCCAGCACGACGTTCTAGCGCCTGATAATCCCGGATAGATTGGCGACGCATCATACCAAGGCGATAGCGGTGGCGATCCGCGGTGCGTCGAAGACCCGGCCGCACGCGTGGAGGATATCCGTTCGACCGTCGATTTCCTGACGACGCTCACGTATGTCGATAAGGAGTGTATAGGTGCGCTCGGCATCTGCGCCGGCGGCGGATATGCGGTGCGCGCGTCGCTCTTCGAGCGACGTATCAAAGCGGCCGGCACGGTTGTGCCGATCGATATTGGGAAAGCGTTACCTGTCACGCTTTCTTGGAAAGGGTCTGTGTCCATCAAGGGCAGCGGGGCGGTTCGGCCGATTTTCAGCGAAATCGGGCCGAAGGCGTGATTTTTGCTGCGGTATCAATGAGGGGATGGTGCCAGAAGAGGACTCGAACGGTTCCGAAATATGGCATTGCAATACAACAATAATTATCGAATTTTGTCGATGTTCTGTTTTCTATCCCCACAATTTCCCAACATGAACGTTACGGGCGGACAAATTTCGGGTGTTGGATGCTCGGTACCAGATCACGCTCCTGCGCTCCCCTTGCGCGCGATGATCGACACAACGGCGGTCGTTGATGCGGTTGCTTCGACGCAAAGGGCGGCGAGTTGCCGCGTCGCGGTTCGGCGATGCTGAAGGTTCAGCGCCAACGCCAGAGATGCGCGATGGTGCGCCCGGACTTCTTTGTTGCTCGCGCCGGGGAATACGTGCCCGATATACGCTTCAAGCATCCGGTTTGCATCGGTTTCGCTTGGCGGAACGCCGTCTAACGATTGGTGGATCGCAGGGTCATAGACCGCCTGCGCCAGCGATATGATGACTTCGCGACATAGCAGGCCGATAGCCTGGCAGTCTTCTTCGGCAGATGCGCTTTCAAGCTGCGACCGTGCCTTCGACAACGCGCGGTCAACACGCCCCCATCCTGTTGCTTCACGCGGTTCCGACGGCAACGACGATCGCTTTGCGACGGCTTCGATCGCCGGAGCAAATAGCCGGCGAACGTATTGCCGTCGTTCGGCGTAAGTGCCGAAATGTTCTTTCCAGTGATGAAACCATGCCCACAGGTCGGCGTGAGGATTGGCATATGCGACGCCCGCCGGGATGGCTTGACGGATACGGACTTCGCGAGCGCGATAGTAGTCGTCAACGTCCTGAATGCGCGATCCGCCGGTTGCGACCGAAACCATCATCGCGCGGTGGATCAACAGTTCCGACAACAATGCGACCGCGCCAGTTGCATTGGCTTCGTCCGTCGTTTCGACCCGGAAATCTTCATGCTGCCGACCGCCTTGCCTAACGCTCAAAATCGCTTCGGCAATCCGCTTGCGATCCTGTTGCGGCAATGATTGCAACGCTTCGCCGATTGGGACCGGGGCGCGGATGATGATTGCTTCGTCCTCCAAATCGAAAGACCAATCTAGCGCGGTTTCGAATTGTTCGACCGACGCCCGGCAATGCCGCAACAGCATTGCCAGATCGAAGCGTTGTAGGCTTTCTAAGAAGCTGCATGCGCTGTCGGTTGCGTTCGCCATTTAATCATTATGCAGGGGCCGCCGATTCCCATCAATGTTCTAGCAGGACGCATCGCGAATGACGGCGGCGACTCGGCATCCGAAGCTTCGATTGATGGTGCAAATGCTCTTGTGCCACGTCTGATGCCAGGATGGCGGCTTGGATACAATGGACTGCTGCGCCAGATTTGGCCCCGCGGCGCATGAACTGTTCGCGCCTTCGTGTAAAAACTGTAGGAAATCCGCCGATTATTTCATCAACGCTATATCGGCGCGGGAATAGGTCCACCGAAACAACCCTGCAAATTTCCGCTAGTGGCGGAAACTACTGCCCATGCCGGCATCCCGCTGGCGGGAGACTCAGATGGGCATTCCATCCGCCTACGTCAACCAGCGGCGCGCCGCTGAACTTCTCGGCGTCACTACGCGCACGCTGCGAAACTGGAAATCCGCCGACTTTGGCCCGCGCCCCGTTCGGGACGGGCCTTCCCTTCTATATCGTCGCGATGAGATCGACGACTTCCGCATGGGAGTCGCGCGATGAGGGGCTGGAAGCCAACGCGCGCCGCGAGGGCACGAACGCTCGATGAATTGAACCGCGACCTTGCAGCGATCCCCGGCGAGCGCGCCGCACTCTCGCGCGAGCTTTCTGACATCGACACCGCAATGCCGGAGCTTCTGCTCGATGAACCCACTCGGGCGCTCGCGGCCGAGAAAAGAAAAATCGAGATCGCTGCCCAACTCTCCACGCTCGATGGGCGGGAGTCGCGGCTGGGAGCGGAGATCGGCCGGCTGCAACGCGAGGCCGATGAAAAAGAGAAGGCCGCCGAACGCGCCGCCGCCACAAAGGAGGCAAGATCGCTCCGGACGCTGGTCGACGAGATCGCGAACGATGCGACGAAGTTGAAAGCCAAAATTGATAAGCTGGAGGCGCATCGAGAGCGCGCCGCTGCGGCCGGCGTTCCGGATGCGGAGTTTCTTGTGAGAAGCAAGCCCGGCCGCATCCGTCCCGCGATCATGGACGATCCCAAGACGGTATGGTTCGACGGAAATGGCCGCCGGTTTGCGACAAACATGACAACCGACATCGGCGGACGCGTCATTGAGGCGACTGACCGTGTGGCGCGTCAGGTGGTCGATGTTATCCGTGAGGAGTCGCAAGACCCGCCCAGCATGCCGACCCGTTTCTTCGATGCCATCAAGCTGGTCGATCTAGAAGGCTGCCCACTGTGATTGCCCTAGCCAGCTTGCTTACCCCGCCATGCCCGCCAGACGCCGAGCCGGACGTTACGTGGTTCCTCGACCGAGGGAGGCGCCAGCATCGCCTGCGCCGCTCCGGCAGCTACGTTGTGGCCAGCCATCGCGATGGACGCGCATTGCGGTTGCCTTGGCCCTCAAGTGAGCCGGTGCCGCAGCACGAAAGCTTTGCAGCGCGGATATTCGCCATTTGTGAAAAGGCCGCCGAGCGCGAACCCGGCGGCCTGTAATCTCAACCCCAGCGCGGCAACGCCGGGTAAATACACGGGACTTTTCAAATATGCTTTTTCAAGACGTAAGGGGAGCCGCATTTCGTGGCCCTCGTCAATTTAGGCAAGTTGTCCATCTCGCCCGGACCGGGCCGCTTGCGCTGGCGATGGAGGCGGCGGACAATTTACCGTGCTGGCCCGCGCCCGGTGTGTCTGGCGCCGCTGCACGTCCAGCTGCAGTGCGTGCGGCTCGCGTGCTCGATGCGGCGATGGATGCAGCGGCGCGCGAACGTCAGCGCGATATCGCACGCGCTGCCATGCGCGATCAGTTTGAAGCCGACGATGATCGCGACCTTTCAGATTTTTACAACCGCGAGCGACTGCTTACGCACCTCATCGAGCGGGCGGCGCGCGATACCGCAGAACACAAAAGCGAAGAGTCCACACGGATCACGCCCGATGATCTTGTGGACCTTGTTGCCGAGTTCGTCCCGATCGATGATCGCGAAGAGGCACTGTTTGAGGCAGAGCAGGCCCTTCGCGACCATCATACCGGGTGGCGCGAGCCCACGCCGGAAGAGGCCGCAGAAGCTGTTGAGGCCGAAGCCGGAATAGACCTTTGGCTAGCTGAGCATGCCCGCCGCTCCGATCCGTTCGATGCGGCACAACGGCCCGTTCATCCGCCTGTCGAGCCAGCCCGCGAGGCTGCTTTCCGCAGAGCGGCCGATGAGGCGGCGATGCGCTGCCTCCGCGCCATGGCCGAAGTCGCCGATAAGAGGGGCGACGCAACGGCGTTGGCAGGGATTCAGGCGGAGATTGAGAGGTTCAACCGCTCGACCAATCTTGAGCGGTCTGTCGCCGTTGAGGTGAAAGCTTTCGACATTGCGGCCGAACCAGGCTTGCTTGGAGACATCGCACGCTGGTCGCAGCGCTTCGCTTTTCGGCCAGTGAAAGAATTTGCTCAGCCAGCGGCCCTTGCGACGCTCGCGGCCGTTTTCGGACGTCGATGGGCAACGCCCACGGGCCTCGGTCTTAATCTCTATATCGTCGCAATCGGCGAAACAGGTGGGGGGAAGGATGCGCTGCTTGGTGCTCCAAAAAAGTTACTAGCAGACGCGGGCTTCCGGCATTTGCTTGGGCCGGGCGACTTTTCGTCGGACGCGGCCATCGAGTTGTCGCTTCGCGCGCGACCATCGCAACTTATGCCGCTCGACGAATTCGGAAAGCTAGCGCAAGCCATGATGGGCAGAAATGCACCATCGTTCGCCCGACTGGCGGCGAAAGCCCTTCTTGAGGTCTATCCTCGTTCCCAGCCTGGCTCGGAATGGACGGGCAAGCAACGCGCGAGCGACGAGCGCGACAATGCTTCCGAACCGATCCACTCGCCGACCCTCTCGCTGCTTGCCGTTTCAACTCCTGAAGGATTTTTCGAGGGTATGTCGCAACAGACCCTCGACGACGGCTTTCTGAACCGCCTTACGGTCGTCCGGGCTGGCATTGCAGGTGCACGCCAACGCGACCCCGCCCGTCTCTCACCTCCCCCGGCACTAGTGGAGGCGTTGCGGGCTGTCTCTGAGGCAGCTACGGCGGCGGGAAATCTCAGTGGCGCGGCCTCGCGCATGGCAAACGCTGCGCCGCCCATGCAATTCGCCCGTTGGGCTGATGACGCGGCTATTGCGGCCATCGAGACCGTCGAAGCGTGGGAGGATGATGCTGCTGATGCCGGTCGCCGTGGTGTTGCCGGACGTGCAGCCGAACAAACCCAAAAGATCGCGACGCTTCGCGCTCTTTCCCGCAATCCGGCTGATCCTGCTGTGACGGCGACCGATATCCAGTGGGCGTTTGAAGTCGTCCGCACGTCCATTGCAACCATCGAGGCCGGTGCCCGCGAGATGATGGCGGGCAGTGAATTTGAAGAGATCGTCAAAGACGTGGAACGGGCCGTTATCGCTGCTGGCGATGAAGGCATCAAATGGAGCGACCTGCTGCGCGCAAAGGGCGTTAGCAAGCGCGACGATCGTGCGGTTGAGGCAGCGGTCAAGCGGCTAGAGGCGGTCGAGAAGGTCTGGGTGATTATTGGGGGGCGGGGTGGGCGACGTGTGCGTTGTCGTCGGCCGGATGAGCGCGGTGAGTATTGATAGACGCGCACAAGCGATGGTTCAGCACTGTGCTACCTCCACGGTCACGCGCTCGATATTGTATAGGGATACCGTGCCGCCCTCCGCCTTCTCCGGATCGAAGAGCGCTAGGTTGAAGCCTTTGCTCACCGAGCTTCGATAGACGACGCCGTCATACCCGCTCTTCTTGATGAACTCGCAGAGGTACTGGCTTGGGATGTAATCGATCGCGGCCCCGGAGGGCAGCACTGGCCTGGTCAGTTCATCGCCAAGCCGTTCCAGAAACGGAAGATCAGCCCGAAGCTGACCGATATCGCTCGCGTCCTCAAGAATGAAGGGTGAAACAAGCTTGCGCGGTGCGCGCAAGTCGACAGCCTGTATTTCGGGAATGGCGAAATCTGCAACGCATGCTATTTCACCGGTGTGTGGCCTCACCTCCGCTGCTGCGGTGTCCGGTTGAGAGCCGAGGTAAAGATATGGAATGCCGGCAGGATTTGCCCTACCATGAGCAGCGAGCCTTTTGGGCGGTGCGCTCATCTTCTCGATAGGAAAAATTTCGTCGCCTGATCTGATGCGGGCGCGAAACCATGTGCGCGGTAGATCGTCAGCGGGTAGATGCGGCAGAAGCTGCTTGAGACGGTCGGTATCGAGGGTCATATCCAGAAACCAGCGGTTTCGGTACATCATCTCATCGCGCAACGTTTCCCATTGAATTAAACCTTCACTTTTGTAGCTGGGTGACGGGATGAAATTCTTGCGCACAATCTGCCCATCATCGAGTATATCGCCAAGCAAATAGGCGGCATTCGCTAGGTCCATCTTGGGATGCGAAAATAGTTCCCAATCATCCTTCAACCACTCCGCAAGCGGCTTACCATCTTCGTCAGGTTCGTAAACATTGACGACGAGCCCAAAATAGGGGGCTAACGCTTGCGGATTGAGTAGATCGACATCGGTTGACCCGCAATAATCGCATTTACCCCGAGACGGACCGAGGAAGGGAAATATTTGCTTGGTCAGCCCGCGGTCTCCGAAGCACTCAGGGCAGCAACGCTTTCTGGCCATTCGTCAGCCCAAATAGTTGGCAAGCGTTTCAATGTGGTGTTTCATCGAAAGCTTTTTTACATAGCCCAAGCCGGGGAAATGGCCCTTCGCATGTAACTCCCTCAGCTCCTGAATCGCTTGCGTATTATCGAGCTTTGACGTGCCAGAATCGAGCTTGGCTATGAGCTTTTTGAGCGCTTGTGCGAACTTGCCGGCAGGGTCAGCTGGAGTGTCATTTGTCGTCGAGACGAAATGATAGACGAACATGACATTATCTTGATCAGGGTCGATGTAAGTGAGGTGGATCGCCACTGCATATGCCGGGCCACCAGTCTCCGAATAGCTGTCACCGACCGTCAGAAAATCTCCGAACCCATCCATGCCCATGTCGCCGAACGTGACGTGAAGTTCGGAGAATTTTTCAGGCGAGTTTTTCTGATATTCTGAATTTTTGCGGCGCTCGAAACCGTCGCGCACCAAGATCCGGGTGCCTGCTTCGAAGTGCTTTCGATAAAGAATATCCGCATGTCTTTCGATGAAGACATGCCTAGAGGTAGGTAGGTGGTCGCCAAGGTGAGCTGCTAGCGCCTTCTGCGCCGTGAAGCCCGCATGTATGAATGTGGGATTATGGTCATGATGGGCATCGTACTTCGACGTGGCGTCTTCAAGCGTCATGTCGTTACGCAGGAGAATGCCGGCGGAGATCGCTTCATTTCCGACATAACCGGCCTGCAAAAGATTGGTGATGCTGGCGCCGTCTTCTTGGTGATCCCCATGGTAGGGGTTCACCACAACGATGGCCTTCGCATTGGCATCACAGATGGCCTGAAGCGTCCGTTCAAGACCGCCCAATGACTCACGGACAGGCTCGATGATCGGGACAAACTCCGACCCCGCAAGCATCGGTGCCGTCTCTCGAATCGTAATGAGTTCGAACTGCTTTCCGCGAAAATATGGGTGATACATATGGCGCTATGCCCACGCCATGGCTGCGTCGAGCCGGGTGCCCACCGCTGCTGCTAGCCTGTCATGCTCGGCGCGCCTTAGAGGAATCGAAAGAGCAGCAGCGTGAAGCGAACGTGGAAGCTGGTCAATTAAATCGCTTAGCAGCGACAGGCTTCGCGTCCGCTTCAACGTGCGCACCATCTGGGCATGTACCCCGGCGGGGTCCTGCTGCAAGAAGAACTCGCGCAGCATTGCATGACGGCGCGTATTCGGCACTGACGGAATCGCGACACCTAGCGCTTTCAGAACAGACTCTGCTTCCGCTGCGCGAAGCGATTCAAATATCGCACTAGGGCAGACGCGTTCAGGATCATCGATCGCATCGCGGATCGTCGAAATTCTGTATCGGCTCGTCAGGCACATCACCCCGACATCATCAGGAACAACGTCGAGAACGCCTTTCACATGGCCCTCGCTAGCGATGACGTTTACGGACGCAAACACCCGCTGATAGTTTCTGACTTGGTTTGCGAGCCGAGCGAGAGAGTCCCTCTCAGACTTGATTTCATAAACCGTAGCGGTGCCGTTCAGGATGACAATATCCGCCCTGGACGAACCGGCTCGGAATTCATTGAGCATGGACGCCGTTTTGAGCGAGTGCTTACCCATCAGGACTTTGTGTGCAAGCGCGACCCGATAGACGTATTCGTCCCGATGACCGGATTTTTTCAGAATGGAAAACGCCATGTCGAACGCGTCTGCCACCTTGGCGTGCCGGCCGCACTTTTGTGACAAATCCGTTTGGTTGATGAGACGGCCGAAGAGCGGCGAACGCCCCTTCTTTGCCATTTCCCGGAACACTGCGGAGGAAAAGAAACGCGTCAGCGCAGATAATGTCGATCGATCGTAGCCCACGGCTCTCCCCGGCGCATGCTGGTTGCAGCCAGCGATGCATGATTCTAGCAGGATTTGGCTCCTCCTAAAAGGATAGGGGGCGGGGCGCCAAGTGGAAAGCTATTGCCGTGGCCAGCTTGCACGCGCACCTCAACTCGCAGGGCTCGTGTCCCAAGCGGAGAAGGCGGAACTAAGCGGAGAAGTTTTCCGCTTACGGAAACCCGCAAGAAACTTAGTTTTTTTGGTAAAAATGATGATCTAAGCGGAAAGCGGAGAGACACATATTTTCCCGATTTATTGCGAATCCATCACAATAAGCAGGTGCCATTTTTATCGGAGAAGGTTAGGCCTTCCATTTTCCGCTTACACACGATTTTTCAAGTATACGCTGTTGAATTCCATGGGGAAATCCAAGCGGAAAAGTGCTCCGCTTAGCTGGCGCTTTCCGCTTTCGCCATCAAACTGTTGATCCACCACATGCTCGGGCCATGCCAATATTCAGTCGATGAGTGCAATGCGCGGCCGCGAGGAGCTGGCCCGCTATCGTGATAGAGGGGGAGATATGGTACGATCTACTGCGCGGCGATGAGCGGCATTCCAACGATGGCCAGAGCGCGGGGCCCCCGCTTAAGCCGACACAGTGTCGCTCGGATTGGCCGACTTAGTGCCTTCAAGTCGCCCGAAATCTGCAGTGCCATCTGTTTGAATGACATACCGAAACGTGAGGGAATCTTGGGAGGCGCCCCTAGTGTCGTCCTGAATATCGACGATTTGAACCGCAGCATAAAAGCCATTCGAGTTTCGCAGGATAGCGATTTCGCCAACAGCAGGTGATCGCGAGCTCGAGGTAAAATCGAATGCCGATGCATTGGATACGGCGGCAATTTCAACCGCTCCCTTGGCAATCGCGACACCCTCAATGGATGGCGGATCATTGTAGAGGTGGATGCGTTGGTCGCTGGCCTTGGACCACTTCGTCTCAAACGTGGACGGTCCTGAGCCGATCAAGAAACGACCATTATAAGCGCTGTAGTCGAACGTCACCTCGCCGACAGTGGCATGTGCGGCGGGCGGAGCAATATCCGATGCCTTCGCCGACCCGGAGCCGATTCCAAGCTTCTCGCATATTTTCACGGCCAGGGCGGCAGGGCTGAAGTCTGCCGCTCGCAGATATTGCAGCGTGTCGGGAACGCCAGCGACCGGGGTGTCGTCAAAACGAACGGGCAGGAGATATTCATCGTCTGCGTTGATGGCTCTGCTGAGTGCCGAGCGGCGCTCATGCCTCGTCCACTTCTTGGCGACATAGGCCTCCGAAATGAACATGACGGCATGCCGCGCATCTTCCGTGAAAACCTTGTGGAAGTATTCTACGCCGTCCTTGCCCCACAAATTTGTGGCTTCGAATTCGTCGTAGAAGACGGCCACGCCTCTAGCGACGAGATGGCGTGCAACTTCTCGAACATAGGCTCGTTGCTCCCCGGCGAATGAGAGCGCCACTTGGTAGGCACGCGGTGCAGCAGATGCGGTTACGTCCGCCTTCACTGCGGGTGGCATTGCTTCGGGGGCGGGTGGAAATAGGGCGGCCTTCAGCGCTTCGGCCTGCTTGACGATCGCCTGATTGCTCACATCCTCCCAGTTTCCGGAGTCGTGCTCTGGAGGGAAATTGATTCCGTCACCGCGCAGGATACGGTCCTTTTCGATTGCCGTCCGACGCAGCTTGCCAACGAAGCTCATCAACGCGCCCGCACATTCGTCGATCGCCTGAATCGCGACTGCAGGAGAATAATTCCTCACGGCTTCTTCGACCCAAGTGAACTGCTCGATGACCTCTTTTTTCGCGCCGCGAACGATTGCCCACCAATAGACATCGCGCGGTGATCCCGAGAACTTGATTCCGCCGTAGTGTGCTTGTCGGCCGTCAAACGTATCGATGTCGACCGATGACCCCCCGATGTAATGCCACTTGAAAAACCACTGGTTGTGAAACCAGAGGTATCTCTCGTCCAGACGCATTTGCAGGCGGGTTGCTGTAGGTGTCATGGCTGGATTCTAATAAGACTAGGCGCGAAAGTCGCAAGCGTTGCCATGAGTGACGGAGGTTCCGCCCACAACTCACTGAGCGACAGGCTTGTCGGGCTAGCACATGCAGGCACGGCCAGACGCAGGAACTGTTGTGCCAGCGGGATCAATCAGCCTGCCGTGCACTGCGCGTGCGACCCGTGTGGCCTGGTAAGCCATACCCCCGCCCATACTGCGGGTCCTCCCACGGCCCCCACCCGGTGCGGGTTAACGCGCCAGCCCGACACCCCGCTAGCCAAGACCAAAAATTTCAACATTGTTTCCACCGGAGAAATAATATTGCGGTAAGAGACGCAAAAAAAATATAAAATCTGAAAGTGCAGGTTGTTTCGATAGAAAGCCAGTCTCAAACACGCCACCGAAACCGTCCCGCCAGTAGCGACTGAATAGGCCACTATGACGGCATGTCGAATCCTTCCGAATATGTGCGTCCGTCACGAATAACGATTCCCCGGAATGCGCATCCTCTCGCGCGACTACTCTTCCAGCTAATGCGCGATAATGGAATGACGTACGAAGAGACGGAATTTCGTTCGTCTGTACTTCGCCAAACGATCAAGTCATGGCGAAATGAGAAATACCCGAGCATCCGCGCCATCGAGGCCGCGCTGGGGGTTTTCGGCTATCGCCTTCTTCCGTGTCCACCGCTGGACGGCCTGCCCGATCGCGTCCGCGAGCAGTTGGAGGAAGTCGGTCAGCACTTCTTCTCTGATGACGAGGCGCTGGCTGCGGCGGTCCATCTCGCGACCAGCAAGCCGCAGGAGACGGCGGGCGGCCCGCGTTACCTGCGTGGCACCCCATACTGGCGGGAAGGCGCATCCGCATGAGCGTGCAAGTCCGCCTCGAATGGCCGATCGACTCCGGTCTCAAGGGCGTTGGCGCCACACAATTCGTTTCCGTGCGCAACTTCCGAACAGAGGAACTGATCGAGCTTCAGAACGCCGATTCTGACACGATCATGGCCCGCTGCACCGGCCTCTCGCTGGATCAGGTGGCGCGCCTCACGCAAAACGACCGCGCTGCCATTATCGAAGCGCGTCGGCAGGAGATGGTGAATGCTTGAACTTCACCGGGCGCGCGAAGCGCTGGCCGATGCCGAGGCCCAGGTGCTCGCAGGTTTCAATCCATACGCGGCGACCAACGTGGCGACGCAACGGGCTCGCGTCGCGCGGCTCGAAGCCGACCTAGGCTTACCCATTTCCTTTCTCGACGTGCCCCGCGTCGACGCTGCGGCGGGCTCGACTCCGGCCCGTCGCAGCAACCCCGCTCCTGGCATCAGCGGCACACGCGAGGAACGTCTGCAACGGCTGGCAAAGACCATGGACGCCGACGAGGCCCACCTTGCCCGTGCTATTGCGGCTGGTACGTCGCCGGACGAATACGCCATCGAAATTCTCGACAGTCGTGATCCCGACGCCGTGGCGCGCCGCATTGTCAATTCCGATCGGCCGGCCGCTCGCACGGCTGCGTGCGAAATCGAGGAAATGGCGCAGCGAATTCTCAACGCTTAGCTCGTATAGTTTTCCCCCTTTTCGCGACGGAAGAATCCGTCACGCCAACGGATTTTTCCGGCCACGGATTCTTAGCCAAAGACTGATCATTTCCGGCCGAACGGCGACCCGCATGGCATGACGCGCGGGTCATTTCGAACCGGAGGCAATCATGACGGCAGCACTCATCGCATCATTCGACGCACTGGAAGAAGTACATGGTGAACGCATTGGTGCACCGTTGGAAGAAGTGAAGGACGTGCTTCGCTCACTGAAAACACATCTTCTCTCGGCGCGTGCCGAGACGCCGGATGCGCTCGCATGGAAGGTTCAGCGCCTCGCGCGCGCAGTCGAAAATGATTGGCATGCGTCGGAGATGGCAACAGTCGCGGCTTCGATCATGCGTGATCTTGGGGGCGCCGCATAGTGCGTCGCGCTTGCGCTACTCGGAAAAATCGATTGCCGCTTGGCCGGGCACGCTCACGGCGATGCCTTTCTTGCGCTTGGGCGCGGCCTTTTCCCTCTTGAAAGGAATTGGCTGCAATTCCGGATGATCGGCATGGGCTTGTGTTGCCTCTGGCGCGGTCTCGCTCATGCAGAAGGCGGCCCAATCGCGCATTAGCTCACGCCGGCGATCAAAGAAGTCCGTTCGGCGATACGCCCGTTTCACATCGTCAGGAACTTCATGCGCCAATGCGGCTTCGGCTATCTCCTCGGGGTAGTCGGTCTCATCGGCTCGCCAGTCTGCAAAGGTCGAGCGCATTCCGTGCACGCGATAGGGCAGGTTCATGTCTCGCAAAATTTTCGTCAGCGTCATGTCCGAGAGCGGCGTGCCAGCATCCGATGGAAACAGAAGGTCGCTGTCGGGGCGCCTGAACTTGGCGGCCATTTCGACGACTGCGAGCGCTTCTGGTGAAAGCGGTACTCGATGGGCTTTGCGCATCTTCATGCGTGAGGCTGGAATTTCCCAGACCGCCTTTTCTCGGTCGATCTCGCTCCAAGTCGCGCCTCGCGTTTCGCCCGAGCGCGCCGCGTTCAGGATGGTGAAGCGGAGCGCGAGGGAGCCTTTGCTTTCTTTGGCCGACAGCTTTGCCATGAACGCAGGTAGTTCCGCATATGGCATCGCGGCGTGATGCTCGCCATCTTTCTGCGCGGGGAGTCGGTCAGTAACGGCCTTGGCAAGCGCGCCTTCCAGCAAATGCCCATCGGGCCGAGCGAAGCGCAGGACGCGGATTATGTATTGGCGAACCCGCCGGGCTGTCTCGGGCTTCGCCGTCCAGATGGGACGCAGGGCTTCGGCGAGCACATCGGCATCGATGCTCTGAACCTCCAAGCGGCCGAGCTTGGGGTAGGCGTGCATCTCGAGTCGCGCGCGCATCCGGGAGATGGTCTTTTCACCCAGCTTGTCGCCGGCGAGGCCGGTCAGTGTCGCTTCAGCCGCGTCGCGGAACGTCTGACGCTCAGGCTTCTTGAACTTGTGTGCCAGCGGGTCACGACCCTCGCGGATGGCTTGGCGATATTCCTCGGCGATCTCACGCGCCTTGCTGAGTGGAATGGCCGGGTATCCACCAAGTCCAAAGTCACGGCGCTTGCCGTTATAGCTGATACGAAGAATCCACGACCGCGTGCCGGAGGACTTCACGAGAAGCATGAGCCCGCGGCCGTCGCCATACGCGCCGGGCTTGGTCAACCGGGCGACTTCAAGGGCGGTCAGCCGCTTTGAGTTAGACATTCATCTGTCCCCACAATTTCCCCACGCTTTTAGCGCGGATTGCGGCGGACGTCCACGGACAACGAAAGGCGCCAACAGGCGCAAAAATCCCGTATTTGGGGGCTTTCTCAGGGATTTTTGGAAATCGATGAACGCGTGCGGACTGCAGCGAACGGGAAAATGGTGCCCAGAAGAGGACTCGAACCTCCACGCCTTGTGAGCGCTGCTACCTGAAAGCAGTGCGTCTACCAATTCCGCCATCTGGGCATTGGGGTGTCAGGTAAATTGTGCCGAGGCGGAAGTCAATTGCGAGACGCACATCGGGGCGGAACAACGCACGTCATCGTCAAAGCGTCGCGGCTCTCTACTTTGGGCAGGAGGGTTGGCGGCCTCGCAGGTGAGGCGCGCACGTTATTCTAGGCACGTATTTTTCAGGGCATCTGGGACGGCCAGTTCTCGGGCGCGCCGAATCGTTTCAGAGCTTTTGGGAACTGTTCAAATCAATGAATTCCTAAGAGCAGGCCGCCAAATCCTGCTTCTTCGGATCTCAATATTCGTGCCGGCGCCTGCGAGTTTCGGCCAGTTCACCTGAGTGTTAAGTCTCTGTATTTTATTGATATTTTTCAATTCATATTGGCCGCGGAGCGATCGGCGGAGCCTTGCTAAGGGTGACTTCATGTTCGGCAATTCGCGACGGGTGGCTGCCGCCATCGGTACGGTGGCGTGCCTTGGCAGTTCACCCGCTGGCGCGCAGGAATTTGCGCGGTTCAATCTGTGGGACCAGCAGTCCTGGATCAGCATCGGTGCCGGGCTTCGCGGCCAATACATCTCGGACGTCGGCCTCGCGGATCCGACGCAAGAAGGCTGGGAGTTGAACAGCGCCCGGCTTTACATACAGGGCCAGGCCAATAAGCACGTGGGCTTCACGTACAACACTGACATCGACCAGGACAGCCACGGCAACCCGACGGGCATTCAAACGCTCGATGCCCTGGGCCGCATCGAGTTCATGGACGAGTTCAACCTCTATGGCGGGCGCATGCTGCCGCCGAGCGACCGCGTGAACCTCGACGGGCCTTTCAATCTCGGCACCTGGCAGTTTCCGTTTGTCAGCGCCTATCCGAACATCTTCGATGGGCGCGATACCGGCGGCTCGGTGTGGGGGGACATCGGCCATTTCAAGTACATGCTCGGCGGCTTCCTCGGCTGCACGGCGGACGAGAACTCCTGCTTCAATCGAGACGCGAACGGACCGCTCTTCGCAGGGCGCATCCAATATGACTTCTGGGACAAGGAGGCCGGCTATTATACCTTCTCCAGCGACTACTACGGCAAGAAGGAGGTTCTCTCGGTCGGCATCGTCGGGCAATTCCAGAACGATGCGGCGTCGAACGGCACGCGGTCTGCCGACTGGTCGGGTTTCAACGTCGACGTGCTGATGCAGAAGAAGGTTTGGAACGACGATGTCTTCACGATCGAAGGCGCGTACTACATCTACGATAGCTCAGGCCTCGATACGCGGACGGCATTCGGCGGAAACGGGATCGCGGATGGCAATGCCTACTTCATCCTGACGAGCTACCTGATCAACAAGAAGGTATGTGTCGGCAGATTCCAGCCCGTGTTCCGCTACCAGGAATTCGATCATGACTTCGGGCCGGACATCGCTGAATATTCCGTCGGCACCAACTTCATCATCGATGGGCACGACGCGCTTCTTTCGGCGCTGTTCTCGCACGAGAACCTCGATGAGGACGGCCACGGCGACGTCAACCGCTTCATTCTCGGGGCGCAGGTCCAGTTCTGATCGGGCATCATCAGAACGGATATGGGTGGCCTCTGTATTGCAGCGTAATCCAATGCGCGCTGGTGAATTCTTCCATCGCCCACCGGCCGTTGAACCGCCCTATGCCTGAGTTTTTTTCGCCGCCGAACGGCGCGTTGGCCTGATCATCCACCGTCATATCGTTGATGTGCGTCATGCCGGCGACGATATTGCGCGCGAAGTGCAGGCCGCGCTCGTAGTCGCGCGTGAAGACGGCACTCGTCAGCCCGTAGCCGGTGGCGTTGGCGAGTTCGAGCGCTTGCTGCTCACCTTCCGCCTTGAGGATCGGCAGAACCGGCCCGAAGCTTTCCTCAGCCGCGATGTCCCAGTTCGGCTTGATGCCGTCGAAGACATGCGGCGGCAGCACTTGACCCTGGGCGTCCCCACCGACGAGCTGCCGGCCGCCATCTCGCCGCGCATTCTCGATCTTCTCCTCCAATCCATTGAGCTGCGATTTGTTGATGATCGGACCGATCGCCGTCCGGGGATCGTCGGGGTTGCCAACTTGGAGCTTTCGCGCACGCTCGACGACGGCTTCGACGAACTGGTCGTGAATTTCTGAATCGACGATCACCCGATTGGTGCTGATGCAGATCTGCCCCTGATGCAAAAAGCGGCCGACGATTGCTGCGTGCGCGGCCTGTTCAACGTCGGCGTCGCCAAGTACGACGAGGGGCGCGTTACCGCCGAGTTCGAGGGCGACGCGCTTGATGTACTTGCCGCCATGGGCAAGCTTGCCGATGCCTCGGCCGACGACGGTTGATCCGGTGAAGGAAATCAGGCGTGGCGTGGGATGTTCGACGAAGTAATCGCCGATTTCGCTTCCGGCGCCGACGACGACATTGAGAAGCCCTGGCGGAAGGCCCGCTTCCTCGAAAAGGCGTGCGATCAGTAAACCGCCGGTGACTGGCGTGTCGCTTGCCGGTTTGACGACGCAGGCGTTGCCCAATGCCAGCGCTGGGGCGACGGATCGCATGGTGAGATGCAGCGGAAAATTCCACGGGCTGATGATGCCGACGACTCCCAGCGGCTCACGGTAGACGCGACTTTCCTGGCCGGGAATTGAGGACGGCAAGATGCGGCCTTCGATGCGGTCTGGAAAGCTCGCGGACTCGATCATGATGTTGCGCGCGACATCGATTTCGAGGTTGGCTTTGATGCGCGTACTGCCCGACTCGCGGACAAGCCAGCTCAAAACTTCCTGCCGCCGGCGCTCCAGTATCTCTGCCGCATCAAAGAGGACCTGCGCGCGCTCCTGATGCGGTTTTTGTGCCCAGGGCTTCTGCGCGGCTTTTGCCGCTGCATAGGCGGCGTCGAGGTCTTCCGCGCTCGCCATGCGAATTTCGGCCAGCGTATCGCCATTGTAGGGATCGCGATCGATATTGTTGTGCGTGGAATGGCCGAGGAGCCATTCGCCGTTGATGCTCAGGCGATCGAGATCGGTGTAGACACCGCTGTCGGCTGTCGCCAAATCGGTCATCGTGTTGATCCTATGGTGCTTGTTCGCGGCGCCTGCGCTCGGCGGATTGCTCTCACGGTGATGCGAGGCGGAAAAGGCGCACAGGCAGTTTAAGTGCTCGCCAGGAGGCTTGCACGGGCAGAAGCCCCAGCAACCTTTGCTCGAGCGATCATTGGTGCACCAATTGCCACCGGGCGATCCGAAATGAAGGACAGGAGCGGAGCGCGGCTTTGGCGTAGCGTTCATCGGCCGGGCTCACAGGTCGTCTGCAATGCTCTTGCGCCGTTGAGGCTTCACAGCGGCATCCGAGGCCGCTAGAGCAGAGGCCGGCATTCGCGCCCACACGGGCTGCAGCATCGAGGTTTCGAAATGGCGCAAAACGGCAAGCTGGCGACGGTGTTCGGGGGCTCTGGATTCGTCGGACGCTACATCGTTCGGGAATTGGCTCGGAAGGGCTACCGGGTGCGGGCGGCCGTTCGCAGGCCGGATCTCGCGGGTTATCTGCAACCCATGGGCGTCGTCGGGCAGATCCATGCAGTCCAAGCCAATCTGCGCTTTGCCGATTCCGTGGCGCGGGCCGTGGAGGGTGCAGAGATCGTCGTCAATGCCGTCGGCATTCTGTCACCGGCCGGCGCGCAGAGTTTCGAGGCTCTGCATGCCAAGGGCGCCGAGCGCGTCGCGAAGGCGGCGAGGGAAGCCGGTGCAGCCCGCCTCATCCATATTTCCGCGATCGGGGCCGACAAGGATTCGCCGTCGCTCTATGCGCGCACTAAGGCTGAGGGCGAGCGGGCGACGTTTGCCGAGTTTTCCTCGGCGTATGTGCTGAGGCCGTCTCTCGTGTTCGGCCCCGAGGACGAGTTCTTCAACCGCTTCGCCGCCATGGCGCGCATGAGCCCATTTCTTCCGCTCGTTGGCGGTGGCGCGACGAAGTTCCAGCCGGTCTTCGTCGGCGACGTCGGCCAGGCGGCGGCCAATGCAGCGACGGGGACAGGCAAGCCCGGCACCATTTATGAGCTCGGCGGTCCGGAAGTCCTGAGCTTCCGCGATCTCCTGAAGGCGACGCTGCATTACTCGGATCGCCGGCGCATGCTGTTGCCGCTGCCGTTCGGAATGGCGAAGCTGATGGCGGTGCTGAGCTCGCCGCTGCCGAATTCTCTGCGTCCGCTAACGCTCGATCAGGTTCGGTTGCTGCAGTCTGATAACGTTGTTTCGGAAGCGGCGAAGAAGGAAGGGCGGACGATCGCTGCGCTGGGGGTTGAAAGCCCTGCTTCAATCGATGGCATCGTTCCGGAGTACCTGGAGCGCTTCAAGCCCAAGGGCCAATACGCCCATTATCACCCCTGAAGCGGCGCCTGACTGAAGGGCCAAAAAATTAGAGCCGCCCGATAACCGGGCGACTCCTCGCAAAACTCTGAAGCTTCAGGCCGCTCGCTCAGTGGAGCGGTGCAATGGACAGCTCGTCTTCCTGAGCGTGCCCAATGGCCGCCTGCAGCGTGTCGGTCAGCGCGATCGGCGTACCGTCGGCAGCATGGAGCGAGAACAGCGGGATGCCCTTCGGCAATCCTTCGATCTGCGGAAACATCTCGATGGCTTCGTCCGAGGTGAGCGTCTTGATGTAGGCGACCTCACCGCCGCCAAGCCGTGCAAGTTCGAACTCGCTCATGACCGGCCCTACGGCATCGTGGACTTCTGTGGCTTTTGCGGTGGTCTTGTTATTCATGACGCTCTTCCTCCTTGTGTCGAGGCCGGGCTCTCATCGCAGCTTTGAGGACATCTCCCTCCAGCGTGCGGGTGTGCTCCGATCCTCCGACGATTCGGCCGCCGGCGCTGTGACGCGAAAGACTCAGCTCAGGTCGAGCTTTTGAGTTTTTTCGCGGTACCTATCTCAATACGCCTGACAAGGCGCTCTGGTTCTAGGCGCTGTAGATCGACGGCCAGGAGCCCATTCGACAGCTCCGCGCTTTTTACCTCGATACCGTCGGCCAACACGAACGTCCGCGAGAACTGCCGCGAAGCGATGCCGCGATAGAGATAATCTCTCTCTTTGTCGTCACGCTGCTTGCCGCGAACGGTCAATTGCTTGTCTTCGAGCGTGATTTCGAGTTCGTCTTGCGTGAAGCCGGCTACGGCCAAGGTGATCCGAAGAAGCTCCCCGGTATTTCCATCCCGGGCGATCCTCTCGATATTGTATGGCGGGTAGCCGTCGCCACCTTTGGTGGCTCGATCGACCAGCCGCTCGATTTCCTCGAAGCCCAAAAGCAGCGGGTTCGACAGTGCGGTTAGGCGTGTCATTTGAAGGCCCTTAGTGAAGCGACCATCTTTCCCAAATTCCCGAACCCTCTTTCGAGCCGTCCGGATCGTGGCATCTCTGCCCAGCGATATGATGAAGATATGGGTGGTCTTCCCCAGTGTTCAAGCATGAAGGATGTGGCGGGCGCGGGGGGAGTGTCGCGGACGCCTCAGGTGCGCTCAAAACGCGAAAAAGCCAGGGCTGCTGCCTTAGTGCCGCCCGCCTGGATGCCCAAGGAAACCGCTCTTCGGGCTTTTATCAGCATGGGGGTTTCATGAGGTTCGCGTTCTCGGTGTTCTCGGCAGCCGTGGCCTTTTCGATCGTTGCATTTGCCATTCCACCGGCGGGCGCAGACGAGCCTGCGACTGCCAGGGATGATTCCGGAAAGGTATTGGGCGATCCGGCCGGCCCGCTGACGCCCGCCGAGAACGCCGAGAAAGAAGCCCGTCAGGCCTGCAAGGTCGATCTATGCCGGGCATTCCACTCGAAAGACACTTCAGGCAAGGACGTGGCATGCCACGTGATCAAGAGCTGGCGGAAAGAGCAGCTGGTGAAGCTCGTCGGCAAATTGAAGGTGAAATGGCCATACGATGGTGCTCACTGCTCGACCGACCTAAGCGTCAAGCGTTCGGATCTGGTGAAGGCCATGTCGGAGCCCAAGGCCGAACTCGTTCTGGATAAACACACCGTCGCTTGTTCCATTGCGAGCGAGAAGAAGGGCGCGACGGATTTCTCATTCGAACTGACGCCCACCGTCACTTTCGAGAACGGCAAGGCCACCAAGGCGCAGGCTCATTGGGGCAAGATTGAAGCGCCAACTCTGATCAAAAGCGCGCTTTGGACCGCCACGGCCGCTGACAATACCGTGAACATCCTGTCGGGTTCGATTGTCGAGGAAGTGAACGAGTTCGTCTCGAAGCGTTGCGACGAGGTGAAAGACAAGTGGGCTGCGAAGCAATGAGCAATCAAATAACGTTTCGCAAATGCGAAGTGTTATATTGTTATTAGGCGGGCTTATGAGTGCCCATTGTAAATACGATTGGCGCTTATTACTTCATCAGCATACGAAAGCGCTCGTTAAGCGTGGACAAGCCACTCTTGGAGGAAACCATGAAGACGTGGTCGAAGCCCGAAGTTCGTGAGCAGGAAGTTGGTCTCGAAGTGACCAGCTATCTGCCGGCTGAGATCGACCTCATCTAATTTAGATGTGGTCGGCCTTAGGGTCGGACTTTCAAGCGGCGGCCGAGCCTTTCGGTCGTCGCTTTTATTTTGAATTGCCTGCGCCCGGTTTTTCCTAGGCCTGTTTTTCGACGGCCTCGCGTTTTTCCTCGAGCTCCAGCCAGCGCGTTTCGAGTGCTTCAAGCTGGCTCTGTGCCTGCCCCAACCTGTCGTTGGCTTTATCGAAGGCTGCCCGGTCGCGCGTGAAGAGATCGGCATCGGCGAGCTGCTCGGCGAGCTTCTGGATCTCGGCTTCGAGCTTTTCCATTTCGAGCGGAAGTGACTCGAGTGCGTGCTTGTCCTTGAAGGACAGCTTCTGCTTCGAGGCTGCCGTTGATGGCGTGCTCTGGGCCGCATCCGCCTTGTGAGATCCGTTTCCAGCCTCCGGCCGCGATTTCTTTTTGAGGGCCTTGCCTTTGCGCTGGGCCAGCATATCCGAATAGCCGCCGGCGTATTCGGTCCAATAGCCGTCTCCGTCAGGCGCCAATACGCTCGTCACGATGCGATCGAGAAAATCACGATCGTGGCTGACGAGCAAAATCGTGCCGGCGTAGTCGGACAGAAGCTCCTGCAGGAGGTCGAGCGTCTCGAGATCGAGATCGTTGGTCGGCTCGTCGAGGATGAGCACGTTCGACGGTTTGGCAAGCGCACGGGCCAGCATGAGCCGGGCGCGTTCTCCGCCCGACAGCACGCGGATCGGCGAGAGCCGCTGCTCGGGCAGGAACAGGAAGTCCTGCATGTAGCTCGCGACGTGGCGGGGCTTGCCGTTGATGATGACCTGGTCGCCGCGTCCGCCCGTCAGCGCGTCCGACACGGTCCAATTGGGATTGAGTTCATCGCGCTTCTGATCGAGCGTCACGATCTCGAGGTTGGCGCCGTGGCGGATGTTGCCGCTGTCAGGCGCTATCTCTCCCGTCAGCAGCTTGATGAGCGTGGTTTTGCCGGCGCCGTTCGGGCCGACGATGCCGAGGCGGTCGCCGCGCATGACGCGCAGGTCGAGGCCGCGAACGATGTCGGTTTCGCCATAACCTTTCGAGATCGCGGTCGTCTCGACGACAAGCTTGCCGGAGATGCTGCCTTCAGAGGCTTCCAGGCGAACCTGCCCCACGGAATGGCGCTGTTCGCGCACTTCCTGGCGCATGGCTTTCAGTTCGCGCACGCGGCGGACGTTGCGCTTGCGGCGGCCCGTGACGCCGCCGTGCATCCACTGGTTCTCGCGGACGATCTTGCGGTCGAGCTTATGGCGCTCGATTTCTTCCTCTTCGAGGACCTTGTCGCGCCAATCTTCGAAGGCGGCGAAGCCCTGTTCGAGGCGGCGAGTCTTACCGCGATCGAGCCAGACGGTGGCGCGCGAGAGCGTTTCGAGGAAGCGCCTATCGTGGCTGATGAGGAGCAGCGCCGAGCGCGAGGCCAGCAGCGTCGTTTCCAGCCATTCGATGGCGGTGAGGTCGAGATGGTTCGTCGGCTCGTCGAGCAGCAGGACGTCAGGCTTGGCGACAATGACCTGGGCGAGACCGGCGCGGCGGGCCTCGCCGCCGGACAAGGTTTTTGGATCGGCGTCCGGCGAAAGGCCGAGTTCGGCCAGAAGGTATTCCGCCTCGTAGGGATCATCGGCCGGCCCAAGACCCGCTTGGACGAAGGCGCGAACGGTGTCGAAGCCCGTGAAGTCAGCTTCCTGGCGGAGGTAGCGGATGCTGGCGTTGGGATGGGCGAAGCGCTCGCCGCGATCGGGTTCGACGAGGCCCGCTGCGATTTTCAGAAGGGTCGATTTACCCGAGCCATTGCGGCCAACAAGGCAGACCCGGTCGCCCGGCGCGACGGTCAGCTCGGCGCTTTCCAAGAGCGGGGTCCCGCCGAAGGTCAGGTTGATGTCTTTGAGCGTAATCAGAGGAGGTGCCATAGGGCCTCGTAGCTGTGGATGCGCGCCGGATCAATCCTCGTGCACGCCCGTCGCGGCGAAGCGGCGAGCACGCGCAAGGATGAGGCCGTCCGTTTTGACGCGGGGAAGCCCCTTAGCAGCAGCGGCTGATTTTGCCGCCGCCTTCGCCGTACCGGCTGGCTTGGCGTTCGCGGAAGAAATCTTCGTAGCTCATCACCGGCTCGTCCGGATGCTTGCTGCGGCGATGCGCGACGTAAGCCTCATAGTCGGGCACGCCGATCATCAACCGCGCCGTCTTCGCGATGCCGGTTGTGAATTCAGAGATAAGCTTGGTGCCGGATTTTATCATGCATCACTCCGCCGCAACCATTGCGGTCTCGCGGGCTGAGACTTGCGGATTGGCAAGAGCCTTGAAGACGGCCGCGAGGCCGAAGCCGATCATGCCGACGACGAGGCCGATCAAGAGCCCCGTCAGGGTGGCGTTCAGGTAGTCATTGAAAACAATGCGCTGCATGTCAGCGATCGATTTGGCCGGCGCGATAACTTGGCCCGAAGCAAGCGAGCTTGAGAATTTCTCGGCGTGAGCGAGAAAACCGATCGCCGGATTATCGCTGAAGATTTTCTGCCAGCCGGCGGTGAGGGTGCAGATCGCGACCCAGGCTGCGGGCGCGAGCGTCACCCAAGCGTAGCGCTGCCGTTTCATCTTGAAGAGAATGACGGTGCAGAGCGTCAGCGCGATGCAGGCGAGCATCTGGTTGGCGATGCCGAAGAGCGGCCACAGCGTGTTGATGCCACCCAAGGGATCGACGACGCCCTGGTAGAGGAAGTAGCCCCAGCCCCCGACGGCGATGGATGTCGCGACGATGTTAGCGGTCCAGGATCGCGTCTCGCGGAGCGATGGCCGAAAGGTGCCCATCAGGTCCTGGATCATGAAGCGCGCGACGCGCGTTCCGGCGTCGATTGTGGTCAGGATGAAGAGCGCCTCGAAGAGAATGGCGAAGTGGTACCAGAACGCCATCATGGCTTTGCCGCCGATGGCGCTGGAGAGAATTTCAGCCATGCCGACGGCCAGCGTCGGGGCGCCGCCGGTTCGCGAGAGGATCGTCGACTCGCCGACGTGGGTCGCGGCTTCCTTCAGCGCCTCGGGCGTGATGGCGAAGCCCCAGCCCGATATCGCGGCTGCGGCGGTCTCCGGAGTGGTGCCGATGAGCCCCGCCGGGCTGTTCAATGCGAAGTAGAGGGCGGGGTCGAGCGTCGATGCTGCGACCAATGCCATGATGGCAACGAAGCTTTCCATCAGCATCGCGCCGTAGCCGATGAAGCGGGCGTTGACCTCGTTATCGAGCATCTTCGGCGTCGTGCCGGAGGCGACCAGCGAGTGGAAGCCCGAGATCGCGCCGCAGGCAATCGTGATGAACAGGAACGGGAAGAGGCTTCCGGCAAAGACTGGGCCTGTGCCGTCGATGAATTTCGTAACGGCCGGCATCTTGAGTTCGGGCAGCACGACGAAGATGCCGATCGCGAGGCCGGCGATGGTGCCGATTTTCAGGAAGGTCGACAGGTAGTCGCGCGGCGCGAGCAGCGTCCATACGGGCAGCACGGAGGCAACGAAGCCGTAGACGATCAGCATGACCGAGAGCTGTTCGCCGGAATAGTCAAACATCGGCCCGAGCACGGGGTGCTCGGCAACGTAGCGGCCGAAAATCAGAGACAGCATCAACAGCGCAAAGCCGATCAGCGACATTTCGGCGATGCGGCCGGGCCGGATGTAGCGGCCGTAAAAGCCCATGAGCACGGCGATCGGAATCGTCATCATGACCGTGAAGGTCGCCCACGGGCTTTGCTTCAGCGCTTTGACGACGACGAGCGCCAGCACCGCGAGCAGGATGACCATGATGAGGAGGACGCCGATCATCGCGATGGTGCCCGCTACCGGACCAAGCTCAGAGCGGATCATTTCGCCGAGGGAGCGGCCGTCGCGGCGGGTCGAGGCCCACAGCATGATGAAGTCCTGCACGGCGCCGGCAAAGATGACGCCGAAAATCAGCCAGAGCGTTCCGGGCAGGTAGCCCATCTGTGCTGCGAGCACAGGGCCGACGAGGGGACCGGCGCCGGCGATCGCCGCAAAGTGGTGTCCGAAGAGGACCGTCTTGTCCGTCGGGCAGTAGTCGAGGCCGTCGTTGAATCGCTGGGCGGGCGTCAGGCGCCGCTTGTCCAGTTGCAGGACGCGGTCGGCAATGAAGCGGCTATAATAGCGATAGGCCAGCAGATACGAGCAGATCGCGGCGGACACGAGCCAGATGGCGTTGATGGTTTCGCCGCGCGCCAGCGCGACTGTGCCAAGCGAGAAGGCGCCGAGCGCGGCTACGGCGACCCAAATGAGGTTCAAGCGCCAGTTCTGCATAGTTCCGTCCCCATCGTTCGCGATTATGCTTCGCAAATCGTTTTAGCGCCGGGGAGACTACATAAAACGCTTAGGCAGGTCAGCCATCTCGGCGACTGAGCCGCAGGTGCAACCAATTTGGTTGAAAGGAGGATTGGTGGAGCTAACCGGGATCGAACCGGTGACCTCTTGCATGCCATGCAAGCGCTCTCCCAGCTGAGCTATAGCCCCGAACCAATTCATCGGCGGGGCTGGATCCCGCCGAAATTCTGAAGTCCCGCCTGATAGTTCGTCTTGGCGAAAACTGCAAGGACGTTTCCGAGATTTATTAGGGCTCTTCGTCGCCCTCGCCAGCAGGACCGCCGATGATGTTCGACATGTCGCCGCCTTCCTCTTCCTCTTCTTCGAGGAAGGTCTCGTCGTCTTCGGCGCCCGTGTCGTCGGCTTCGACGTCGACGAGAGCCTCTTCGCCCTCGACCACCGGCAGATCACCATCCACTTCGTCGCCAGCGGACTTCTTGGCCTTCTTGCCTGCGAGGTCCCGCTGCTCGGCCTGAAGGGCCGCCAGAGCGGCCGGCGAGGAAGCGATCACGTACTTCGCGTCGCAGAACGGGCAGATGATCGGGTCTTTGCCGAGATCATAGAAGCGCTCGTCGCAGTTCTGACAGGTGCGCTTCGTCCCTCGCGCTTGCTTGGTCGCCATTGATCGTGCCTCGGGGTTCGGAAATCGAGGGAGCCCCTCTGCCATAGGCGGTGCCCCCTGTCAAAACGAAAAAGTGGGAGCTGGCAGGCCTGCGTCAAGGTCCCCTGGAAAGGGCGTTTTGACCAGCGCTCAGGGCCGCCGTTGACATGGCGTCGCGGTCCAGTGTCTATCCGGGCCACAGATGAGCGAAATGCTCCTGATACGCCCGATTTTCAACGGTTCGGAAGGTCGATCTTGAACACTACATCCATACCGAAACCGCTGTCGTCTCGCCGCGCGGGGCCGCTTCATGGCCGGGTCCGGGTGCCGGGGGACAAATCCATTTCCCACCGGGCACTGATTTTCGGGGCGCTGGCCACCGGCACGACGCGCATCACCGGGCTTCTGGAAGCCGAGGACGTCATCAATACGGCGCGCGCGGTGACTGCGATGGGCGCCAAGGCCGAGAAGCAGGGCGACGTTTGGGAAGTAAAGGGTCGCGGAGTCGGCGGGCTGAAGGCGCCGGCCGCGCCGCTCGATTTCGGCAACTCCGGTACCGGTACGCGGCTGATGATGGGCGTCGTCGCCGGTCATCCGATGACGGTCACGATGGTTGGCGATGCTTCGCTGTCGCGGCGGCCGATGCGGCGCGTTCTGGCTCCGCTCGTGGAAATGGGCCTTGAGGTTCTGGAGCCCGGCCGGGAGATGCTGCCGCTGACGCTCAAGGGCACGAGCGAGTTGATCCCGATCGTGTACACGCTTCCTGTTCCGTCGGCGCAGGTGAAGAGCGCCGTTCTGATCGCCGGTCTTCATGCGGCGGGCGAGACGACGGTCGTCGAGCGCGAGCCGACACGCGATCACACCGAGCGCATGCTGCGCCATTTCGGCGCGAGCGTCCGGACCGAGGCGAAAGGCGCGGATACCCACATTACTGTTAAGGGCCACGCGGAACTCACGGGCAAGGACGTCCACGTCCCAGGCGATCCCTCGTCCGCTGCGTTTCTGGCTGCGGCGGCGCTGCTCGTGCCCGGTTCCGATGTGACGATCGAGGGCATCCTCATCAACCCGACGCGTATTGGGCTCTATATTACACTGCAGGAGATGGGCGGCGACGTCACCTTCCTCAACGAGCGCGAGGAGGGCGGCGAGCCCGTCGCCGATATTCGCGTTCGCTATTCCCGTCTCAAGGGCGTGCGGGTGCCGGCGGAACGCGCGCCGTCGATGATCGACGAGTATCCCGTGCTTGCGGCGATCTCGGCCTTTGCCGAGGGCGAAACGCGAATGGATGGCCTCGCCGAACTTAAGGTCAAGGAGAGCGACCGGCTGCAGGCGACCGCCGCTGGCTTGGCGGCCAACGGCGCCAACGTGCGGGTCGACGGCGACAGTCTTATTGTGACCGGCAGCGGGGGCCTCAAGGGCGGCGGCGTGGTTACAACTCACCTCGATCACCGCATCGCAATGGCCTTCCTGACGGCCGGCCTCGCCAGCGAGCAGCCGATCGTCGTGGACGACTCGACCATGATCGCGACGAGTTTCCCCGAGTTCCGGCAGTTGATGGAAACGCTCGGGGCCTCCTATGAAGAGCCCGCTCGCCTGGGAGAACGCAGTTGATCATCGCGATCGATGGCCCGGCCGCGTCAGGCAAGGGCACTTTGGCGAAGCGGATCGCGGCCCATTTCGGCATGGGTTGGCTCGATACGGGGCTGCTTTATCGCGCGGTTGCTAGGGATGTGCTCGCGGCGGGGCACGATTTGGAAGATATCGAGGCGGCGAAGACGGCTGCCCAGTCGATCAATGCCGAGACGCTGGACGATCCCGCGCTGCGGGGCCCCAAAGCCGGGGACGCGGCTTCGATCGTCGCTAAGATCCCCGAGGTGCGCGCCGCGTTGCTCGACTATCAACGGGCATTCGCGCACCAGGAGAAGGGCGCCGTGCTTGATGGGCGCGATATCGGCACCGTCGTGTGCCCGGATGCCGATGTGAAGATTTTCGTCACCGCTTCCGCCGAGGCCCGGGCGAAGCGGCGTTTCCTGGAGCACGAGTCCCGTGGCGACAGCGTCACTTATGACGACCTTTTGGCCGATATCCGCCAGCGGGATGCGCGGGACAGTGGCCGGTCCGCTGCGCCCATGCTTGCCGCTGCCGATGCGCTGCATCTCGACACGACTGCGCTCGACGCAGAGCAGACCTTTGCGGCGGCTCTGGACATGATCGAAGGCAAGCGGAAGACTTCCTGACGATCCTCCATGACCCGCATTCGCCGCGCCAGAGGCGATGCACGACGACGGTTGGCCCGAAGCGGCGGCCACCCAGCTAAATATAGAGATCATAAACGATTTTTGATTTCTAGATCGCGCATCGCTGCCGCGCGCCTGTGCTAAACAGTTTTGGTATGCGCGAGTTCGAACCGGGACGCCCGTCTCGGGGTTTTGCTTATTGCTCGCGGACGAGGACCAAAGGACACCATGGGCAAGGACGACCAAAAGGTTCTGAAGCCGGAAGATCCCGAAATTCGCGATTGGACGGAGTCGATATCGTCCGTCATCGCATATGGGGGCACGGAACGCGCCGACGACATTCTGGAAGAAGTCGTCGAGCGGGCGCGGGTCAGCGGCGCCTCGATCCCGTTCGCTTCGAGCACGGCCTACATCAACTCGATCAGCCCGGATGATGAGCCCAAGCTTCCCGGCAATCGCGAACTCGAACACCGCATTTCGTCGGCGATCCGCTGGAACGCGGCGGCGATGGTTTTGCGCGCGAATAAAGAGTCGACCGAGCTCGGCGGCCATATCGCCAGCTACCAGTCGGCGGCGACACTCTATGAGACCGGCTTCATGCACTTCTGGCATGCAGCCTCAGAAATGCACGGCGGCGATCTCATTCTCATTCAGGGTCATTCGTCGCCCGGCATTTACGCCCGCGCGTTCCTGGAAGGCCGGCTTGATGAGGATCGGCTTCTGCATTTCCGCCAGGAAGTCGGCGGTAAGGGACTGCCGTCCTATCCGCATCCGTGGCTGATGCCCGACTTCTGGCAGTTTCCGACCGTCTCGATGGGTCTTGGGCCGTTGATGGCGATTTATCAGGCGCGGTTTCTCAAATATCTCCACGCGCGCGGATTGGCGAATACGGAAGACCGCAAGGTCTGGGTGTTCTGCGGTGATGGCGAAATGGACGAGCCGGAAAGTCTCGGCGCGATTTCGCTGGCGGGCCGCGAGAAGCTCGACAACCTCATCTTCGTCGTCAATTGCAACCTGCAGCGGCTCGATGGGCCGGTGCGCGGCAACGGCAAAATCATCCAGGAACTCGAGCGCAACTTCCGCGGTGCCGGTTGGAACGTTCTGAAGGTCATCTGGGGCTCGCAGTGGGATGAGCTTCTGGCGCGCGACACGACGGGTAAGTTGCGGCAGCTGATGGAAGAGTGCGTCGACGGCGAGTACCAAGTCTTCAAGTCGCGCGACGGCGCTTTCATCCGCAAGCACTTCTTTGGCCGTTATCCAGAGACGGCGGCGCTCGTGGAAGACTGGTCGGACGAGAAAATCTGGCGGCTGACGCGCGGCGGGCATGATCCTTCGAAGGTCTATGCGGCCTATTCGGCCGCGACCCAACACAAGGACCAGCCGATCTGCATCCTCGCCAAGACCGTCAAAGGTTACGGCATGGGGCCGGCGGGCGAAGGCCAGATGCTTGCGCATCAGTCGAAGAAGATGGACGTGCAGGCGCTGCGCCAGTTCCGCGACCGCTTCAAGGTGCCGGTTTCGGATGAGCAGCTCGCCGAGCTGCCGTTCATCCGTTTCGAGAAGGGCTCGCCCGAGTACGAATACCTGCACAAGATGCGGCGCAATCTCGGCGGCTATCTGCCGTCGCGCCGGCGCAAGTCATCGCTGACGCTCGAAGCGCCGCCGCTGTCGCTGTTTGAATCGCAGCTCAAAGGTTCCGACGGCCGGGAAATCTCGACGACGATGGCGTTCGTGCGCATTCTGACCGCGCTCATGCGCGACAAGACGCTCGGCCGCCACATCGTTCCGATCGTGCCGGACGAGAGCCGGACGTTCGGCATGGAAGGCATGTTCCGGCAGTTCGGCATTTTCAGCCAGGTGGGCCAGCTCTACCGGCCGGAAGATGCCGATCAGCTGATGTTCTACAAGGAAGACAAGTCCGGCCAGATGCTGCAGGAAGGCATCAACGAAGCGGGCGCGATGGCGTCGTGGATCGCAGCGGCGACGAGCTATTCGACGTCGGACGTGCCGATGGTGCCGTTCTACATCTTCTATTCGATGTTCGGATTCCAGCGCATCGGCGATCTCGCGTGGGCGGCGGGCGACGAACGTTGCCGCGGTTTTCTTCTCGGCGGAACGTCGGGCCGCACGACGCTCAATGGCGAAGGCTTGCAGCATGAGGACGGTCACAGCCACCTCATCGCCGCGACGGTGCCGAACTGCATCTCGTATGATCCGACGTTCAACTACGAAGTCGCGGTCATCATCCAGGACGGCATGAGACGCATGCTGACGGATCAGGAAGATGTTTTCTACTATCTGACGCTGCTCAACGAGAACTACGAGCATCCGCCGATGCCGGCGGGCGTGGAAGAGGGCATCATCAAGGGCATGTACCTGTTCCGCGCGGCACCTGAAGATGCCACGGGCCACAAAGTGCAGCTGATGGGCTCGGGCGCCATCCTGCGCGAGGTCATCGCGGCCGCCGATTTGTTGCGCGACGATTGGGGCATTCACGCCGACATCTGGAGTGTGACGAGCTTTACGGAGCTTGCCCGCGAAGCCCACGATGCGGAGCGCTGGAACCTCTTGCATCCGGAAGAGCCCCCGCGCGTGCCTTACGTGACGCAGAAGATTTCCGAGCGCGGTGAGGGGCCAGTCATCGCGTCGACCGACTACATGAAGCTCTATGCCGATCAGGTCCGGCCGTCGGTTCCCAACAAGTACTCGGTTCTAGGCACTGATGGTTTCGGCCGTTCCGATTACCGGCGGACGCTGCGCTACTTCTTCGAGGTCGACCGGCACTTCGTGACGGTTGCAGCTCTCAAGGCGCTTGCCGACGAGAACAAGATTCCCTCGATCAAGGTCGCTGAAGCGATCAAGAAATACGGGATCAATCCCGACAAAGCCAATCCGGCTCGCAGCTGACAGGACAGGTTCGAATACATGCCGCTCGTCGACATCAAGGTGCCGAATATCGGAGATTTCGAAAATGTCCCAGTTGTCGAAATTCAGGTGAAGCCGGGCGATGCGGTGAAGGCGGACGATCCGCTGATCACGCTCGAAAGCGACAAGGCCGCGATGGATGTGCCCGCGCCCGTTGAGGGCAAAGTCGCGGAGATCCTCGTCGCGATCGGCGACAAGGTCAGCGAAGGCAGCGTCATCATCAAGCTGGATACGGCGGGCGAGGCCGAAGCTTCGGCAGCGAACGGGAAGGATCACGCAAAAGCTGAGGCTCCTGCGAAGCCTGAGCCTCCTGCTGCAAAGCCTGCGAGCGCGCCGGAGAAAGCTCCGCAGCGGGAAGCTAAAGAAGCTCCGTCGTTACCGACGCCCGGGGACTTCGGCTCTGTCTATGCGAGCCCGTCGGTGCGCCGCATCGCGCGCGATCTTGATGTCGATCTGACCAAGGTCAAAGGGACGGGCGACAAGGGCCGCATCACGAAGGATGACGTGAAGGCCTTTATCGCGAAGAGCAGCCAGCCTGCTGCGGCACCGGGCGGGGCGGCGGCTCAGACGAGCGGTATTCCGGAAATTCCAGCGCAGGACTTTTCGAAGTTCGGCCCGGTCGAAACGAAGCCGATGTCGCGGCTGAAGCGATTGACGGGTCCTAACCTGCATCGCGCGTGGCTGAACGTTCCGCACGTCACCAACTCGGACGAAGCCGACATCACCGATCTCGAAGCCTATCGCCGCGAGCTCGACGCCACGGCGAAGGACAAAGGCTATCGGGTGACGCTCGTCGCGTTTCTGCTGAAGGCGTCGGTGTCGGCGTTGAAAGAATATCCGGACGTCAATTCATCGCTCGCGCCGAGCAAGGACGCGCTCATTCTCAAGCGCTACTACAACATCGGCGTCGCGGTGGACACGCCCGATGGGCTCGTCGTTCCGGTCATCAAGGACGTCGATCGCAAGGGCATTCTCGAGCTGAGCCAAGAACTGACGACGGTTTCGGCGCGCATGCGCGAGGGTAAGATCACGCCGACGGATATTTCAGGCGCGACGTTCTCCATTTCGAGCCTCGGCGGTATCGGCGGCACGAACTTCACGCCGATCGTCAATGCGCCGGAAGTCGCCATTCTTGGAGCAGTGCGCGCACAGATGAAGCCGCAGTGGGATGGTTCCGCGTTTCAGCCACGGCTGATGCTGCCGCTGTGCCTATCATATGATCATCGGGTGGTCGATGGGGCGTTGGCTGCACGGTTCTTGAGAAAGCTTTGCGATGGGCTGGCCGATGTCCGCCAGCTTGTCCTGTAGGACTTTGTGATGAGCAAAAAGGAAATCCGCGTTCCCGTTCTCGGCGATTTCGAGAACGTGCCCGTCATCGAAGTGCACGTGAAGCCGGGCGCGACGATTGCTGCCGAAGATGCGCTCGTCACGCTGGAAAGCGATAAGGCTTCGTTTGACGTGCCGGCGCCGGAAGGCGGCAAGGTCGTCGAGGTCCTCGTTAAAGTCGGCGACAAGGTGAGCGAAGGCAGCGCGATCCTGATGCTGGAGACGCAATCGGGAGCGAGCGAGGAGCCGCCTGCGGAATCCAAGCCAGCGCCGCCGAAGAAGGAAGAGGCCTCGCCGCCACCCGCTACGGCGGGGACGTTCTCGGGCGAGCCCGATCACACATGCGAAGTCTTGGTATTGGGGGCCGGGCCCGGCGGCTATTCCGCAGCGTTTCGCGCGGCCGATCTCGGCGCGAAGACGATCCTCGTTGATCGCTCGCCGACGCTCGGCGGTGTTTGCCTGAATGTCGGGTGCATTCCATCGAAGGCGCTTTTGCATACGGCGTTCGTCATCGACGAAGCGGCGGCACTCGCCAAGCACGGCATTACGTTCGGCGCGCCGAAGATCGATCTGAAAAAGCTCGCAGCATACAAGAATGCGGTCGTCGGCAAGCTGACGGGCGGGCTCGCGTCGATGGCGAAGGCGCGCAAGGTTACGACGCTGCGCGGGACCGGTACGTTCATCGACGATCATCATCTGAAAGTCGCGTTCGAAGACGGCCGGGAAGAGACGGTGCGCTTCGAGAAGGCGATCATTGCGGCGGGATCGGAGGCGGTGCAGCTGCCGTTCATGCCGTCCGATCCGCGCATCGTCGATTCCACCGGCGCGCTCGAACTTCCGCAGGTTCCGGACAGGATGCTCGTCATCGGCGGCGGCATCATCGGTCTCGAGATGGCGACCGTTTATTCGACGCTTGGCGCGCGGATAGACGTTGTCGAGTTGCTCGATGGCTTGATGCCGGGCGCCGACCGCGATCTCGTCAATGTCTGGCAGAAGGTCAACGCGCGCCGTTTTGATAAGGTGATGCTGAAGACCAAGGTCGTCGCGGCGGAAGCGAAGCCGGACGGTATTCACGTCACGTTCGAGGGTGCGGACGCGCCAGATGAGGCGCAGCGTTACGGTATGGTGCTCGTGGCGGTCGGGCGCAGGCCCAACGGAAAGGTCATCGGCGCGGATAACGCCGGCGTCGCCGTGTCGGACCGGGGCTTCATTCCGGTCGATCGCCAGATGCGAACGAATGTTCCCAACATTTTCGCCATCGGCGACATCGCGGATGAGCCGATGCTGGCGCACAAGGCCGTGCACCAGGGGCACGTGGCGGCCGAGAATGCAGCGGGGGGCAAAAGCTTCTTCGATGCGCGCCAGATCCCGTCCGTCGCCTACACGGACCCTGAGATCGCCTGGGCCGGTTTGACCGAGACTGAGGCCAAGGCCCAAGGGATCGCCTACAAGAAGGCCGTGTTCCCGTGGGCGGCGTCGGGGCGGGCCATCGCCAACGGCCGGGACGAGGGCTTCACCAAGCTCCTTTTCGACGAGAGCACCGAGCGGATCATCGGCGGGGCGATCGTCGGCACGGAAGCCGGAAATCTCATTTCCGAGATATGCCTTGCCATCGAAATGGGGGCGGACGCGATCGACATCGGCAAGACCATCCACCCGCACCCGACGCTGTCGGAATCGGTCGGCATGGCAGCCGAGGTGGCTGAAGGCGTCTGCACGGACCTGATGCCCCCAAAACAGCCCCGGGTTAAGGCTTAAAAGCCTGCGCTGGGGGCCTTGCGTTCGAGGGGGCTGTTGGCTATACCAGCGCCCATTCGACGTCGCTGTCGGATGGTCAAGAGGAAGATCAGCCGGTTGGGCGCCCCAAAGGGGCCCCGAATTCTGACCGGCAGGGCTGCGGCCCATCACGGCGACATCACATCCAGAACATCAGCGCCCTAAAGTCAGGCATCGCGTTCGCGCGGGTCTGCTCATCGGCGTTTCAGACATCAACCCCAACTCGTCCGGCCGCCGTGCCGGGCACCACGCGATACCTGAGGAGAGCGAATGTCCGCTGACGTTACCAACACAGATTTCAACCCATCGCGCGAAGATTTCGCTGCGCTGCTGGCCGAGAGCCTTGCCAAGGACGACCTGTTCGAAGGGTCCGTCGTCAAGGGCAAGATCGTCGGCATCGAAAAGGACATGGCGATCATCGACGTCGGCTTGAAGATGGAAGGCCGCGTCGCGATGAAGGAGTTCGGCGTCGGCGGCAAGCCGGGCGACCTCAAAGTCGGCGACACCGTTGAAGTCTACCTGGAGCGCGTCGAGAACGCGCTCGGTGAAGCGGTTCTATCGCGCGACAAGGCTCGCCGCGAAGAAAGCTGGACCCGCCTCGAGCGCCTCTATGAGAAGGGCGAGAAGGTTACGGGCGTGATCTTCAACAAGGTCAAGGGCGGTTTCACCGTCGACCTCGACGGCGCCGTAGCGTTCCTTCCGGGCAGCCAGGTCGATATCCGCCCCGTTCGCGATATCGGACCTTTGATGCATCAGCCGCAGCCGTTCCAGATCCTTAAGATGGATCGCCGTCGCGGCAACATCGTTGTTTCGCGCCGCTCGGTTCTCGAAGAGAGCCGCGCCGAGCAGAGAACGGAAATCGTCGCTCGTCTCGCCGAAGGCCAGATCATCGACGGTCTCGTCAAGAACATCACCGACTACGGTGCGTTCATCGATCTCGGCGGCATCGACGGTCTGCTTCACGTCACCGATATGGCGTGGCGCCGCGTCAACCATCCGTCCGAAATCCTCAACGTCGGCGATACGGTGAAGGTGCAGATCATCCGCATCAACCCGGAAACGCAGCGTATTTCGCTCGGCATGAAGCAGCTTCAGTCTGACCCGTGGTCGGCGATCGAAGCCAAGTATCCGGTCGGCGCTCGCGTCAAGGGCACCGTGACGAACATTGCCGACTACGGCGCGTTCGTTGAGCTGGAGCCGGGCGTCGAAGGCCTCATCCACGTCTCGGAAATGAGCTGGACGAAGAAGAACACGCACCCTGGCAAGATCGTCTCGACGAGCCAGCAGGTCGAAGTTCAGGTTCTCGAAGTCGATCCGCAGAAGCGCCGTATCTCGCTCGGCCTGAAGCAGACGCAGGAGAACCCGTGGGATGCGTTCCTGACGCAGCACCCGAAGGGCTCGATCGTCGAAGGCCCGATCCGCAACATCACGGAATTCGGTCTTTTCATCGGCCTCGACAACGGCATCGACGGCATGGTCCACCTGTCCGACCTCGACTGGCAGAAGCCGGGCGACGAAGTCATCAAGGACTACAAGAAGGGCGACAACGTCAAAGCCATGGTGCTCGATGTTGACGGCTCGAAGGAGCGCATCTCGCTCGGCGTCAAGCAGCTGTCGGGCGACCCGGCAGACGCCATGGCGAAGTACAAGAAGGGCGATGCCGTCACCGGTACGGTCACGGCGGTCAGCGACGCTGGCATCGAGGTCAAGATCGCAGACAGCGAGCTGTCCTCGTTCATCAAGCGCGCCGATCTTTCGCGCGATCGCTCCGAGCAGCGTCCTGAGCGCTTCAACGTCGGCGACAAGGTCGACGCCGGCGTGATCTCGGTCGACAAGGCTGCGCGCCGCATCGCTCTCTCGATCAAGGCGCTGGAGCTTGCCGAAGAGAAGCAGGCGGTCGCTCAGTACGGCTCGACCGACTCGGGCGCTTCGCTCGGCGACATCTTCAAGGCTGCCATCAAGAAGCGCGAAGGCGCAGAAGACTCCGAGTAATCGGATCAAGGCTTAGCCTGAGAAATCCTGAGGCGCGCGGCAGCCCCCTGTCGCGCGCCTTAACTTTTGGGCGAGAGGTCGCGGGCTTTCCCGTTGCTCGCGGCCGCAACCTTGCCTACGTTCGCGCGAGAACAAGCCGCGCCTCACGGGCCTCCCGCCCGGAGGCTGCGCGCACGGAAAGGGCACACCCCCCATGCTTGAAACGGAAACGGTTCTGGACCGCCGGCGGCTGCGCCGCTCGGTGTCGCTCTGGCGGGCGGCCGGGCTCATCGGCGCTCTGGTCGCGATCGGAGCGCTGGCGCTCGGCGGCAACAAGCTGGCGACACTTGGCGAAAAGCAGATCGCCCGGGTGACGATTGACGGGACGATCACCGAAGACCGCGACCAGCTCAAATTGCTGAAGGACATCGGCGACGACGATAGCGTTTCGGGCGTCCTGTTATTCATTAACAGCCCGGGCGGCACGACGACGGGTGGCGAGGCGCTTTTTGAGGGTATCCGGGCGCTGACCAAGAAGAAGCCCGTGGTGGCCCAGTTTGGCACCGTAGCGGCCTCGGCGGCCTATATCGCAGGGATAGCAACCGACCACATCGTTGCCCGTGGAAACACGATTACGGGCTCTGTGGGCGTCATCGTACAATGGCCCGAGGTCGTGCAGCTGCTCGACAAGATCGGCGTCAAAATGAACGAGGTTAAGAGTGGTCCGCTGAAGGCCTCGCCTTCGCCCTTCGAGCCGCTCGAGGAACCCGGCCGGAAGGTCGCCGAGAATATGGTTGCCGACGGCTTCAAGTGGTTCGTGGGGCTGGTCGAGACCCGGCGCGGGGTCAAGGCCACGGACGTTCCAGGCCTGCTGGAAGGCCGGATTTACTCGGGCCGCGAGGCTTTGGAAGCGAAGTTGGTTGATCAACTCGGCGGCGAGGACGAAGCCGTCAAATGGCTCAAGGACGTGAAAAGCGTTCCGCAAGGTGCGAAAGTCGTCGATTGGAAGCCTGGAAACAGCAACGCCTACGGATTTGGCGCCATGTCGGCGGGCATCGTGGGGTGGCTCTTCGGCCAAACCGCGGGGGATGCTGCAAATTTTTTGCTTCGTGATCGGATGATTTCGACGCTCGGGCTTGACGGTCTTCTCTCAGTTTGGCACCCTTCTGAAAAATAAGAAGAAATGGTCGCCGAAGCTGGGAGCGAAACGTGATCAAATCGGAGCTTGTGCAACGGATTGCCACTGCCAATCCGCATCTTTACCATCGCGACGTCGAACGCATCGTCAACGTAATTTTCGATGAAATTGTCGATGCTTTGTCGCGAGGTGATCGCGTGGAGCTTCGCGGTTTCGGGGCGTTCACGGTGAAGCATCGCGCATCGCGGCAGGGAAGAAATCCCCGAACCGGAACGACGGTCGCGGTCGCTGAGAAATTCGTGCCGTTCTTCAAGACGGGCAAAGAACTTCGCGACAGGCTGAACAAGCTCAACGGCGCGAAGCAGCACTAACGAACAAGCACTGAAGCGGTGGCGGCGGCTGCGGAATTCGCGTGTGCGCAAAGTGAGGTAGATCATGTTCCGGCGAATTCTCGCGCTACTTATCGGGTTTCCGCTCGGCATTATCCTCGTTGCCATTGCGGTTTCGAACCGGCAGCCGGTCAATCTGATCCTCGATCCGTTTCGTCCGGAAACGCCGGCGCTCTCTATTGAACTGCCCTTCTATATCTATCTTCTGGCCGCTCTCGTTCTCGGCGTCGTCCTCGGTGGTATCGCAACGTGGATGGGGCAGAGCCGTTGGCGTCAGACGGCGCGTTCGCAAGGCAAGCGCGCCGCGCGCTGGCAGGCAGAGGCCGATCGCCTTGCGCGCGAACGTGAAGCCGCCGCTGATGCCGTAGAGCAGCGCTTGGCGATCTCCGGGCGTTGAGATGAGCCCGGTCCTCGATGTCGTTTGATGCCTTGACGCTCTTCGGCCTCTTGGCCGTCAGCCTGATGCTTCTGTTCTATACGTTCGAGGACAGCAGCCCCTGGTGTATTCTCGGCTTTTCCATCGCCTGCGCGATGGGTTCGGTTTATGGCTTTCTGCAGGGCGCATGGCCATTCGGCCTTGTCGAAGGCGTTTGGACATTCATCGCCCTGAGGCGCTGGCAGCGGCGCCGTCTGACTGGTACGCCTGCGGCTTAACGCATGAAATTCGATGACCACACGCGCCAAAATTTGCGGGATCACGACGCCTGACGCCTTGGAGGCCGCCATTTCCGGCGGCGCCGATTACATCGGCCTTGTCTTCTTTCCGAAAAGCCCGCGTCACCTCGCAATCGCGCAAGCCAAGGCGCTGGCGGCCCAAGCGCGCGGGAAGGCGCAGATCGTGGCCCTGACCGTCGACGCGAACGATGCGACCCTGCAAGAGATCGTCGACGAGGTGGCGCCGGACATTCTGCAGCTGCACGGCCGCGAAGTGCCCGAGCGCGTGGCGCTCATCAAAAAGCAGTTCGGCCGCGCGATCATCAAAGCCATTCCCGTCGCCTCAGCAGACGATGCGGCAAGCGCCCAAGGCTTTACCGGCGCGGCCGACCTGATCCTGTTCGATGCGAAGGCGCCTCCCGGCTCGGCACTCCCCGGCGGCAACGGCATGACGTTCGACTGGCGCGCGCTCGAGGGCGTGGCAGGAGCCCATCCGTTCATGCTTTCCGGCGGGCTCGGGCCTGACAACGTCGCAGAGGCGATCGCGTTGACCCAGCCGATGGCGGTCGATGTATCGTCGGGCGTCGAAAGTGCGCCGGGGATCAAGGACCCGTCGCTGATCCACCGCTTTCTTCTGGCGATAAAGACCGCTAAGCAGACCTGATCTTTTCATCTCCCCGCCACAGGCTGCGGAGATAAGCGAGGCTTTCATGGCAACGAAATCTCAAAAGGCACCGGAAGCCGCTCTCAACAGCTATGCGACCGGTCCCGATGACAGGGGATTTTTCGGCATCTTCGGCGGCCGCTTCGTGGCTGAAACGCTGATGCCGCTGATCCTGGAACTCGAGCGCGCCTATGAGGCCGCGAAGGCTGATCCGGAATTCCAGCGCGAGCTCGATTCCTTGAGCCTGAATTACGCGGGCCGGCCGAGCCCGCTCTATTACGCCGAGCGCATGACGGCTGAACTCGGCGGCGCGAAGATCTACTTCAAGCGCGAAGAGCTCAATCACACAGGCTCGCACAAGATCAACAACTGCCTCGGGCAAATCCTGCTGGCGCGCCGCATGGGCAAGAAGCGGATCATCGCCGAGACGGGTGCAGGCCAGCACGGCGTCGCCGTTGCCACGGTGTGTGCGAAGTACGGCATGGAATGCGAAATCTACATGGGCGCCACCGACGTTGAACGTCAGGCACCCAACGTTGCGCGCATGACGCTGCTCGGCGCAAAGCTCAATCCGGTGACGTCGGGTGCGGGCACGTTGAAAGACGCAATGAATGAGGCGCTGCGCGATTGGGTCACCAACGTGCGCGATACGTACTATCTCATCGGCACGGCAGCGGGGCCGCATCCTTATCCGGCGATGGTGCGTGACTTCCAGTCGGTGATCGGCCGTGAAACGCGTTCGCAGATGCTGGAAGCCGAAGGACGGTTGCCCGATACGATCGTCGCCTGCATCGGCGGCGGCTCGAATGCGATTGGCATTTTCCATCCGTTCCTGGACGACCCAAGCGTGGCGATCTACGGCGTCGAAGCGGGTGGCCATGGCGTCGAGGTTGAGAACGGCCACGCGGCGTCGATGACCGGCGGGTCGCCCGGTGTGCTGCACGGCAATCGCACGTATCTCTTGCAGGATCGCGACGGACAAATTCTCGAAGGCCACTCGATTTCCGCGGGCCTCGATTATCCGGGCGTCGGGCCTGAGCATTCGTGGCTGAAGGATATCGGGCGCGTGACCTACGTCCCGGCGACCGACAAAGAAGCGCTCGATGCACTTCAGTTCTGCACGCGCCTTGAAGGCATCATTCCGGCGCTCGAGTCGAGCCACGCACTGGCACTCGTGAAGAAGCTCGCGCCGACTTTGCCGAAGGACAACCTTCTCGTCGTCAATATTTCCGGCCGAGGCGACAAGGATCTCGCCACGGTCGCGAAGCATCTGGGCATAAAGATCTAGGATGACCAAGCACGTCACACGCATCGATGCCCGCTTCGCGGCATTGAAAAAGGAAAATCGTCCGGCGCTCATCACGTTCGTGACTGCGGGCGATCCCGATCCCGAGACGAGCGCGCTGATCCTGGAGGACCTCGCCAAGGCCGGCGCGGATATCATCGAACTCGGCATGCCGTTCTCGGACCCGATGGCGGACGGCCCGGCGATCCAGGCTTCCTCGCAGCGGGCGTTGAAGGCCGGTCAGGACATGGTCAAGACGCTGCAGCTCGTCCGCGATTTCCGCGCCAAAGATGCGACCACGCCGATCGTCCTGATGGGCTACTACAATCCGATCTACGTCTACGGCAACGAGCGCTTCATCAAGGATGCGAAAGCGGCCGGCGTCGATGGCCTCATCGTCGTCGATGTGCCGCCAGAGGCCGACGACGAGCTGTGCCTTCCCGCGCTCAGCGCCGGGCTCAACTTCATCCGGCTCGCCACGCCCACGACCGACAAGCACCGTTTGCCCGCCGTTTTGAAGAATACGTCGGGTTTCGTTTACTATGTTTCCATTACGGGCATCACGGGCGCCGCGGCGCCGGTCGTTAACGACGTTCACGCCCAAGTTGCGGCCATTAAAGCCGAAACGCCGCTTCCCGTGGTCGTCGGCTTCGGCGTACGTTCGGGGGAGCAGGCCCGGGCCATCTCCAAGGGCGCCGACGGGGTCGTCGTCGGCTCAGCCATTGTTTCTCTTATAGAAAAGTCGCTCGGGGCGAACGGTGAGGCGACGGAAGAGACCCGCAAGGGCGTGCGGGAACTGGTGGGCGAATTGAGCGCGGCGCTATCGGCCGACTAGCGCTTTTCCTAGAGAAGTTCTATTGGAGACAGCCTTCTGCACCCCCATTTTTGGCGTTGTCCTAGCGCCAGCCCCCCGAGAGGCGCTAAATGGCGGTCGGTCTGCGAAGAGCTTGCCATCGTGCCCGCACGTTGATGCGATAGGCGCTGGGAGCGGCTTACAAGGAGCCAAGAGCACGTGAACTGGATTAACAACGTCGTCCGCCCCAAGATCAGTGGGCTACTTTCGACGGCGAAGCGGGATGTACCGGATAACCTCTGGGTGAAATGCCCGGAGTCGGGCCAGATGGTCTTCTACAAGGACCTCGAGGCCAATCAATTCGTTGTGCCCGGCTCGAACTATCACATGCGGATGGGTTCGCAGCAGCGCCTGCAGCACCTGTTCGACGGCGGCGAATATCGCACTGTGGCGGTGCCGTCCGTGCAGCAGGACCCGCTGAAGTTTCGCGACGGCCGCAAGTATACGGATCGTCTGAAGGACGCGAAGGCTGCAACGAAGCTCGAAGACGCCATCCTCGTTGGCGAGGGCGAACTCGACGGCATGCGGGTCGTCGCCGCGGCGCAGGATTTCCGCTTCATGGCGGGTTCGCTCGGCATGGCCGCCGGCGAAGCGATCATTGCGGGCATGCAGCGCGCGTACGAACTCAAAACGCCTTTTATTCTTTTTGCAGCATCGGGCGGTGCGCGCATGCAGGAGGGCATTCTCTCTCTCATGCAGATGCCGCGCACGACGATCGCGGTGCAGCGTCTGCGCGACGCGCGGCTTCCCTACATTGTCGTTCTGACGGACCCGACGACCGGCGGCGTGACCGCTTCCTACGCGATGCTCGGTGACATCCACATCGCGGAACCTGGCGCACTCATCTGCTTTGCCGGTCCGCGCGTCATTCAGCAGACGATCCGCGAGCAGCTTCCCGACGGCTTCCAGCGTGCCGAATATCTGCTTTCGCACGGCATGATCGACATGGTCGTACATCGCCATGAAATGCGTGAAACGCTTGCGCGCATCTCGCGGCTCTTGATGAGCGGCGTACAGGCGACGAAAGCCAAAGATACCCGCAAGATGAACGGCAAGCCCTACGTCAACGGCGCGCCTGTCGACGGCAAGGTGATCGAGACGGCCGCGCGGGAAAGCGGCGTCGTTGAACCGGAAGTGGTTCCGAACAGCCAGAGGTTCGAGCCGGGCAAGGGCGAGAAGCCTCGCCGCGATGAAGCCGGTTCGGCTTCGGCAGCCCCCAAGGACGCGCCCCAGGGCACCTAACAATTCTCAAAAGGTAGTGCGGGGCGGCATGACCTCGTCGACGACACGACGCACAAGCGACGCCATTCTGGCGGACATGATGCTTTTGCATCCCAAGCTGATCGACCTGTCGCTCGGCCGCGTGGAACGTTTGCTGGCGAAGCTCGGCCATCCCGAAAAGAAGCTTCCCCCTGTCGTGCATATCGCCGGGACCAACGGCAAGGGCTCGGTGACGGCTTATCTCAAAGCCTTCGCGGAAGCTGCTGGAAAGCGCGTGCACGTTTATACGTCGCCGCATCTCGTCCGCTTTCATGAGCGCATTGCGCTCGCGGGCGATGACGGCAAGGCGCACCCGATTGACGAAGACACGCTCGTCGATGTTCTGACGCGGGTTCACGCCGTCAACGATGGCGATGACATCACGCAATTCGAGATCACGACAGCAGCGGCGTTTCTTGCCTTCTCGGAACGGCCAGCCGACGTTCTTCTGCTCGAGGTTGGCCTTGGCGGCCGACTCGATGCGACGAACGTCATCGAGGATCCTGCACTCACCATCATCATGCCGATCTCGATGGACCACGCCGAAAAGCTCGGTCCGACGCTTGCCAAGATCGCGTTCGAGAAGGCCGGCATTCTGAAGCGTGGCGTTCCGGGCGTGGTCTCGCAGCAGTCGGACGATGTTTTGTCCGTGCTGGAATCGCGGGCGCGACAGCTCGGGGCACCGCTGACGGTTTGGGGCCGGGACTTCGACGCCTACGAACAGGCAGGCCGTCTGATCGTTCAGAGCAACGATCGGTTGCTGGACCTGCCGCTGCCCGCGCTCATCGGACGGCATCAGATCGTCAATGCCGGGACAGCGGTTGCTGCGGCGCTGACGCTGGGTGAGCGCATTCCGTCGCTCGCGATCGACGAGCGGGCTCTTGAAGAAGGGCTTCGCACCGTCGAATGGCCGGCGCGGATGCAGCACCTGACAACCGGGCCGCTACCTGCTCTTTTGGGCGAGGAGGCCGAGCTGTGGCTCGACGGCGGGCATAATCCGGCGGCCGGCGATATGGTCGCCGATACGCTCGCAACGCTCGATGAGAAGTCGCCCAAGCCCGTCTATCTGATCGTCGGGATGATGGGCCAGAAGGATGCGCTGGGCTTCCTTGCGCCGTTCCGCGGTCTTGTGCGGGCGATCTACACGGTGCCGATCCCCGGTGCGCACGAGGCCCCGCATAGCGAAGAAAATCTCGCCGAGGTCGCGCGGGGAGCCGGCATGCAGGCGATTGATCGCAAAAACGTGATCGACGCGCTGCAAACGATTGCCGGGCTTTCGAAAGGGCCTAAGCGCGTTTTGATTTGCGGCTCGCTTTATCTCGCCGGGCACGTCCTGACATTGCAGCAGGACCTCCAGTAGGCTTCGCAAAAGCTGCTGTTCAGCGGCGCAGCCAAATGCGCCGGCTGTTCATTAACTTGCCGACACGGAGATTTCAGAAAGCTTCGCTCGACCGGAGACGGCGCCGCGCGGCTGCGGCCTTGCATGGCTGCCCCTACCAAATAAAGCCGCGAAGTCAGGCAAGGTGAGCTTTCAAGGGCACTTAAATGCGCTAAAACTGAGCGATTAAAGACGCCGGTACAGGCGTCATTTCGGAGGAGATGCACGATGCAGCACGTAGCTATGGACAAGCTCAAAGGCCGGCAAGTCATCAAGCCGCGCTATGACAATTTCATCGGCGGCAAGTGGGTGGCTCCCGTCCGCGGCCAGTACTTCTCCAACGTCACGCCGATCACGGGCCAGCAGGTTTGCGAAGTTGCCCGCTCGACGGCTGAAGACATCGAACTCGCACTCGATGCTGCGCACAAGGCCAAGGACGCCTGGGGCAATTCTTCTCCGGCGACGCGCGCCCGCGTGCTGTCGAAGATTGCCGACCGCATGGAAGAGAACCTCGACATTCTCGCTCTCGTCGAGACGATCGATAACGGCAAGCCGATCCGCGAGACGACCCATGCCGATCTTCCGCTCGCCATTGATCACTTCCGCTACTTCGCCGGCTGCGTGCGCGCGCAGGAAGGCTCGATCGCGGAAATCGATCACGACACGGTCGCCTATCACTTCCACGAGCCGCTCGGCGTCGTCGGCCAGATCATTCCGTGGAACTTCCCGCTCCTCATGGCGGTGTGGAAGCTCGCGCCTGCGCTCGCTGCCGGCAACTGCGTGGTTCTGAAGCCCGCCGAGCAGACGCCGATGTCGATCATGGTTCTGATGGACCTGATCGCCGACCTCCTTCCGGAAGGCGTATTGAACGTCGTCAACGGGTTCGGCATCGAAGCCGGCAAGCCGCTCGCCCAGAACAAGCGTATCGCCAAGATCGCGTTCACGGGTGAGACGACGACGGGCCGTCTCATCATGCAGTACGCATCGGAGAACATCATTCCGTGCACGCTGGAGCTCGGCGGTAAGTCGCCCAACATCTTCTTCGCCGACGTGATGCAGGCCGATGATGAGTACTTCGACAAGTGCCTCGAAGGCTTCACGATGTTCGCGCTGAACCAGGGCGAGGTTTGCACGTGTCCGAGCCGCGCGCTCATCCAGCGTTCGATCTATGAGAAGTTCATGGAGCGGGCCTTGGAGCGCGTCGTAAAGATCAAGCAGGGTCATCCGATGGATGCCACGACGATGATCGGCGCGCAGGCGTCCAACGATCAGCTCGAAAAGATCCTGAGCTACATCGAGATCGGCAAGAGCGAAGGTGCCCGCGTGCTGACGGGCGGCCAGCGGGCGAACCTCGGCGGCGAGATCGCCAGCGGCTTCTACGTCGAGCCGACGGTTCTCGAAGGCCACAACAAGATGCGCGTCTTCCAGGAAGAGATCTTCGGACCCGTCGTCTCCGTCACGACCTTCGAGGATGACGAGGAAGCGCTCGCCATCGCCAACGACACGCTCTATGGCCTTGGCGCCGGCGTGTGGACGCGTAACGGCACGCGCGCCTATCGGATGGGCCGTGGCATCAAGGCGGGCCGCGTCTGGACCAACTGCTATCACGCTTATCCGGCGCACGCTGCGTTCGGTGGCTACAAGCAGTCGGGCATCGGCCGCGAGACGCACAAGATGATGCTCGATCATTATCAGCAGACGAAGAACATGCTCGTCAGCTACAGCCCGAAGGCGCTCGGCTTCTTCTGATGCCAGCAGGCTGAACCGCAAATCGAAGGGCATGCGCCGCGACCCGGTGCGTGCCCTTTCATTTTTCAAACGGAGGGCCAGATGGTCAGTCGCGTTACGGCGACGCCCGAGAGCTTGAAGCTGATCGAGAAGCTTCAAGGCATTCACGGGCCGCTGCTCTTTCATCAATCGGGCGGTTGCTGCGATGGCAGCGCGCCGATGTGCTACCCCCGCGGCGAGTTCAAGGTCGGCGCGCAGGATGTGTACATGGGCGAGATCGGCGGACAGCCGTTCTACATGGGCCGGTCGCAGTTCGAATACTGGCAGCACACCCATCTCATCATCGACGTCGTGCCAGGGCGCGGTTCCGGATTTTCGGTCGAAAGTCCGGAAGGCGTTCGCTTCCTGACGCGGTCGCGCATCTATTCGGATGCGGAAACCGAGGCGCTCGATGCGATGGGGCCGCCGCCGACAGGCGTCGAGCATCCGCCGCTCTAAGTAAAAACAATCAATCCGCTCGGGAGAGTTATCGATGACCGTTTCACGGACGCTGCGCGACATTGCGGGGCTTGGCTATACGCCTGCGCGCATCGCCAATTCGGCGCTGGTGCTGATCGACTGTCAGAACACGTATCGGGAAGGTATCATGCAGCTCGAAGGCGTGGAGCCGGCGCTTGCCGAATGCCAGAAGCTTTTGCAGCGCTATCGCGATGCCGGGCGGCCGATCATTCACATCCAGCACGATGCAGGCGCTGGTTCGCCTTATGACGTCAAGGATCGGATTGGAGCCATCGCGGAGCCGGTTGCACCGCAAGCGGGCGAGCCTGCAGTTGTGAAGAACTATCCAAGTTCGTTTGAGAAGACGAACCTCGATGAGCTGCTCAAGAACTTACGTGTTGAGGAACTGACGCTCGCGGGTTTCATGACGCACATGTGCGTGAATTCGACCGCGCGCGCTGCTTTCAATCATGGCTACCGTCCGACGGTCGTCGGCAATGCGACGGCAACGCGGTCGCTCGCCAGTCCTACGGGCGGTGTGGTTTCCGCGAAGGAGCTTCAGGAGGCGAGCCTCGTTGCCCTCAACGACATGTTCGCAGTCGTCGTACCGGGAGCGGAAAAGATCGCCGACTGATCGCGTGCTCGCGAAACCCCAGAAACAAAAAAGCCCCGCTTTCGCGGGGCTTTTCAAATCCGGTGTGCGCGGAGCTTAGACGGCTGCGGCGACGCTGGAGTTGATCCAGTCTTCGAGCTTCTTCTTCTGCACGATCGCGCCGGTGTGCTGGGCTGCAACCTTGCCGCCCTTGAAGATCAGCAACGTCGGCATAGCACGAATGCCATAATGGCCGGTGACCTGCGGGTTGGCGTCGACGTCGACTTTCACGACCTTAACCTTGCCGGTCATTTCCTTGGCGACCTGATCGAGCGCCGGTGCCATGGCCTTGCACGGGCCGCACCAGGTCGCGTGGAAGTCGACCAGAACGGGTTCGCTTGACTTCAAAACCTCTTCCTCGAAGCTTGCGTCTGTCACTGCGTTAGACATTGATAATTCTCCATTTCCGGGCCCGCGTTACCGGCCGAATCCCGATTTGCGGGCCCTTCAGGCACGCAAAGAAAAGCTGATCCATCAAGTAGGGATTAGGTCAGGAAGCGTCAAGGCTCCCTAGTTCCAGGTCCCAAAGGCGTGCTGTGTAGAGATCGAGAACGTCCTTTGGAATCTCCATGAGTCGGGGGCCATCCGTCCAGAGGAGTGCGGCCCGCACGGGGCGGCCCGGATAGATTTCCGCCAGCGCCAGCCGATATGCCGCAAGCTGGTAGAGATAGGCGTCTGCAACATGGCGCACTTCGGCGGGCGGCGGACGGTTGGTTTTGTAATCGACGATCAGTACTTCGCTGCCGGTCAGCGCCAGGCGATCGATTTGCCCGGAGAGGTCGAGCGCGGGACCTTTGCCGTTCGGCCGCGGGATGACGGCGGCGATCGGAGCTTCGGCGACGCTGTCTGATCCGAAGATCGGCGCGAAACGCTCGTCGGCCAGCACCGCGAGCGTTTCTTTGACGATGCTGGCGCGGACGGCTGACGGCAACGGTGCGCCACGTCTTTCAACGAATGCGGTTGCGATCATCTCGCGCTTATCATTTGCGATCGAGGGCAAATGCTGGAGAAGCGCGTGCGTGATCGTTCCGCGCAGGAAGCGATTGGCGCCGCCGACGGTGAGCGGCGAGGGACTATCGTTCGTCGCTGCGGCGTCGCGTTTGACGGGGACGATAGGTTCGCCCTCGGCATCGGGCGCGTACGGCTCGAGGCGCGACGGCGCGAGGGGCACCGAAAGTTTGGGCTCGGCCGGCGCGCGGCGCGTTGCGAAGTCCGGACGCGTCTGAGCATTCTGCTCGGTGCGCTGATTGTTTTTGGGTTCTACCGGCGTTGCAATCTGCGGCGCTTCCATGCGCCAGATCTTCTTGCAATCGCCGAGATCGATTTCGCGCATCGAGTCACGCAGGGCTTCGAGTGCGACGTCGTACCAGCAGCCTTGAACGCGCCCGCGCTTCGTTTCGAAACCGGCGATGTAGAGCCGGTCGCGCGCGCGGGTCATCGCGACGTAGAGGAGGCGGTTGCGCTCTTCGCGGTCCGCGGCTTCGCGCTCGGCGCGCGCGGTCTCAATCGCGGGAACGCGGGATGTGCCCTTGACGCTCCAAACGACAAGCTCGGGCGCTTTGCCATCATCCTTTGTTGCAAGCTTCACGAGGCGGGACGATGCGTCTTCGCCGGACGAGGTGGTGCAGGTGTCGGGTAGAAAGACGATCGGCGCTTCCAGGCCCTTGGCGCCGTGCACCGTCATGACGCGGACTTCGTTGCGCCCGTGCTCCATGTCGCGCTTCACTTCCGGGTTGGCGGCACGAAGCTGGGTCAGAAACTGCGTCAGCGATGGCGGATCACTTTCATCGTAGGACAGCGCGAGGTCGAGGAATTCGTCGATGACGTCGGCGGCTTCCGGGCCGAGGCGGTTCAGCATTTTCTCGCGGCCGCCGTCGCGGTCGAGAATGCCCGAGTAGAACTCGAACGGTGGCGTGAAGTCGGCTTTGGCGCGCCAGCGCTTCAGCGTTTCGGCGGCGTCTTTCAATGCAGGATGGGAGTCGGCGTTATCGAGCAGAGCCGACCACAGCGTGCGTTTGCGGCCGTGCGCGATTGTCAGCAGATCATCGTCGGTGAGATTGAAGAGCGGGCTTTTGAGGACGGTCGCGAGCGCGAGATCGTCTTCGGGCAGCGTCAGGAAATCGCCGAGCACCATCAGGTCCTGCACGGCGATCTGTTCGGTGAGCCGTACGCGATCGGAGCCAGCCACGGGAATGCCGCGCCGTTTGAGTGCGGCCACCATCGGCACGGCGAACGGATTGCGCTTGCGGACGAGGATCAGGATATCGCCAGCGCGGATCGGACGGTTTTCCGACAGCAGACGTTCGCTGCTATCCGGCGCGATCCATGACTTGATCGTATCGGCGATGCGATCGGCGAGGCGGTTCGCGGGCGACTGCTCGCTCGTGTCGGAGAGCGGCGTCCACGGATTGGCCGGGGTCGTATCGTCGGGAACCTCGGTCTGCCAGATTTCGACGAGGCCTGCATGTCCGGTGCGGTGGGCGGCGTGCGAGATGTGGCCGTTGGCAGCGGTCAATCCCGGCGTGCGCACCGGATCGGAGAACGCGCGGTCGACGGCGTTGAGAACGGGCGCGACGGTGCGGAAGGACAGTGTAAGCGGAACGGTTTTCCAGGCGAGGTTTGCCTCGGTCGCAAGCGTCGCGAAGCGATGGCCCATCTCGGCGAACATTTTTGGGGCCGCGCCTTGGAACGAATAGATCGACTGCTTCTCGTCGCCGACCGCGAAAACGGTGCGCGTTAATGTGCCGGCGCCGGTATCGCCGAAGAACTCGCGGGCGAGTGCGGAGATGATCTCCCACTGCTCGGGGCTCGTGTCCTGGGCTTCGTCGACGAGGATGTGATCGAGGCCGCCGTCGAGCTTGAAGAGCACCCATTGCGCTTGGCCTTCTTCGCTCGTCAGCAGTGCGCGGGTTTTCAGAATGAGGTCATCGAAATCGAGGGCGCCGGCGGAATTGCGCGCGGCGGCGTAGCGGCGCAGAACGGCGCCGGCAATCTGATAGAGGGCGAGCGACGCGTCGATCAGCGTCAGGGCTCGAGCTTCCTGCGCGAGCTTGAAGAAATTCTGCTGCGCTTCCTGGCAACGGGAGTGCAAGCCCGGCCGAGCTTTGGTCAAGTTTTTCGTCATCAGACTGGCGCGCAGCTTCTCGCCATTTTCGACGAGGAAGTACTTCGCCAGCAGTTCGGTCACGTGCTGGTGATTATCATTCTGCAGCGTTGCGGAAAGGGCTTCCAGGTGGCCGTTGTCGGTCTTGGTGCCCGTGGCGAGGAGTTCGCAGAGTTCCTTCAGTTCTTCTTTCGAGAGAACGTTCGCACATTCGCTATGCAGGTCGGCGGAGGCAATGGCGGCGCGCACGCTCAGCTGCTTGCGGAGCGCGGCGTCCATTGCCGCAAGCTCGTCTTCGATTTGGCCCGGCTCGACATGAGCAGAGGCCTCAAGCCATTTGCGCTCTTCGACCGCTTTTGAAATCAGCTGATCGAAGTGCGCATCCGCGGCGTAGCGGATGACGAAGTCGAGTGCTTTGCCGAGCTGAGTGTCCGGCGCGCCGGTTGCCTCGGTCAAGATGGCTTCGATGGCGTCGGCTTTCAGCTCCCGCGCGGCTTGGTCATCGAGGATCTTGAAATCGGGCGGCACGCCTGCTTCGAGCGGAAAGCGCTGCAGGAGGCGTTCAGAGAAAGCGTGGATCGTCTGCACCTTGAGGCCACCCGGAGTCTCGATTGCGAGCGCGAAGAGTGTTCGCGCGCGCTGCATCAGATCGGCCGTGGGCGGTCGCCCTAGGATCTTCGTCAGATCTTTTTGCAGTTCGTCGTCGCTCGCTGTCACCCATCCGGCGAGCCGGTCGAAAACGCGTTTCGACATCTCGGCCGCTGCCGCCTTCGTGAAGGTCAGGCAGAGGATGCGTTCGGGCCGCGTCCCGGCGAGCAGCAGGCGCAATACGCGCAGTGTCAGAACGTGCGTCTTGCCGGTGCCGGCGTTGGCGTTCACCCACGCGGAGTTTTGCGGATCGGAGGCGGCGCTTTGCGCTTCGCCAGTGAGTCGCAGAAGCTCTTCCGGAGAGATCCTTTTTGTTTCGAGGTTCATGACGCCGCCTCTTCATCGACGTGGGCCGACCATTCGGCGACGCGCGCCAAATGCGCGTAGGCATCGAAATCGTAGCGATAGCCGGGGCGGCGAATGGCGCGATAGGGCGTCTCGACACGATCGAACGCGGCGATCAGCAACTCGAGACCAGTGCGCGCTTCGGCTGCGAGTGCGGCGACGTCATCGCATTTGACGGTGCGCTCTTCACCGGGCGGCTCGCCGCCTGAGGCGCGAATGTAGCGTAGCGCTTCGACCGTGCGGCCGCCGAGGTTCGGGAAACCGGCTTCGCCAAGCGCGATTGCGGCTTCAAGCGGCAGCTGCGGCGAGCGTCCGGATTTGACGGCGGTGTCGCTGGGCGCGGCGCCTGTCTTGTAATCGGTAATGACGATGGCGCCGCCCTTGTCGTCGATGCGATCGGCGCGGGCTGTCAGCGTAAAGGGCTGGCCGTTCGCGTCGAGCACGAGCCTGCCCGATGTTTCGGGAATGATCGCCTTCACGCCGTCACGCCTGGCTTCTTCCGTCATTGCGAACCAGGCGAGGAAGCGTTTCAGACGCGGCAGCCAAAAAGCGGCGACGCGCGGATGACCGGTGAAAACTTCGAGCACAGTGATCGCAATGCGTTCGAGTTCGGGGAGCGGATCAGGCGGCAGGCCGCCGGGGAACTCCTTGGCGAACTGCTTCATGACGTCGTGAACGAGACCGCCGCGAAGGCTCGCGTCGGGCGCAGCGCCAAGCTCCGGAAGCTGATCGAGCTTCAACACGTGGCGCGCGAAGATCGCGTAGGGATTGCTGGTCCAGCGCTCGATCTCGGTCACGCTCATCTTGCGTGGGCGGATTTCGACGGGCGGCCTCGGCTCGGGCGGCGCAATGCGCACTTGATTTGCTGGGTCTGTCCAATCGCGCGCGCGCGCCCAAGCGAGCCACGGCTTGTCTGCTTCAAGCGCGCTTTCGAGCTTCATGCCTTTGAGCAACGCCGTCGTGCGCATCAGCCAGCGCGAGGGTACGGTCGGTACGCCGCCGACCTTTTCGGCCCGCGTGAGGTAAACGGTTTCTGCGCCGAGAAGGGACACGAAGTCATGCGCGGCGCGGCCGGTTTCTTCTTCCGGGGAGGGCAGTCCGAGTTCCGCGCGCATTGGGCGGTTAAGCCATGCGCCGGGCTCGGCGGCCTCGGGCCACGTGCCTTCGTTGAGCGAGCCGATGATCAGCACATCGGGCTGCTGCAGGCGCGCTTCGAACGGTCCCCAGATGGAAATGCGGGGATGGACAGCCGTGCGCTCACGGACGTTTTCCTTGGCGAGCAGCGTCGCGTAGAGATCAGCGTAATCGGAGGCGCGGATTGCGACGTCCGGCGTATCGGGTTTCAGCAGTTCGGTGAAGAAGCAGCTGGCGACTTCTCCGGCTTCGCCTTGCCAGAGCGGGTTCTGGCCATTCAGTGCGGTCGCTTCCTCGTCGGGAAGCGTGGCAAGCGCTTCGGCGCTGGCGGCATGGGCGCGGGCGAAGTCCGCCAGCGTGTGTTCGCTGTTGTCCGCGTAGAGATCGGTCAACGGCTTGAAGGCTTCGGCGATCTTCAGCACGACCTGGCGGGCGCCGTCGCGATCTTCCGCCCAAAGCCGGCGCGCGGCGACGTGCTGGAACTTCCGGTCGCCGCCATCGTCGCGTTCGGCCGTATCGAGCGCGGCGAGGATGCCTTCGAGGCCGCGGCCAAGGTAGGCCGTGCGGAAGGCGGTGATTTCGAGCGCGCGCGCAAAGCGGCGAATGTCGAACGACTTGAAACCGGCCCGGCAGAGCGGATGGCGCAGCAGCGCCATTGTTTCGGCCGGTGCGAAGTCGCTGACGACCGCATTCAGTACGAGGGCGAGAAACGCGCCGGGCACGGTTTTGGCAAACGGACGGCCGGCGCTGTCGTCAACGCGGATGCCCCAGGCTTCGAGGCGGATGGCGACGCGGCGCGCGAGCAACCGGTCCGGCGAGACGAGCGCTGCGGTGCGTCCGGGCGTTTCGATGGCTTCACGCAGAATGAGGGCGACGGTTTCGGCTTCGTCTTGCGCGGATGGCGCTTCGATCAGCGAGACGCCGGCAAGCGCTTGCTCGAGTTCTTCGCGGTCGGCGTTTGCTGCGAATTCGTGCCAGCGCGCCGTCGTCGCTGAAGGGCGCATCGCCTCGCTAAAGAATGCTGCACGAGCCGTGCGCGCGGCATCGGCATGGGCGCCGGGCAATGTCGCAACGTCATCGCGCGAGATGCCGAGACCATCGAGCAGCTTACGCAACCCGAACTGCGGATGCTCAGGGTGACCGGGGATCTGGTTCCAGCTTTCATCGTCCAGAGAGTGGTCTAGTGCGGGAAGGACGATGGCGCCTGACGGGTGCTCAGCGACCGCGCGCATCAGCGTCACCGTCGCCGGAATGGAGCCCGTCACGCCCGCGACGATCACGATCTCGTCGGGCTTCAACCGCGAGATGCGCTCGGCTTCGGCATGGATCAGCGCATTGCGGCGGGCTTCGGGAGAGGAGAGGCCGCTCAAGGCCAAATAGTTCGGCCACATCTCGGTGACGATCTTCAGGAAGTCGACCGTCGCTTTCCAATGCTCGGAATAGGTTTCCGGAACGAGATTTTCGATGCCTGAGAGCGAGACGTTCTCGCGCTCGATGTCGTCCATGAGCTTGCCGAGTTCGGCGGCGAGCTGAGCGGCCTGCGCCGGGGTCGATCCGAGTTTGGTCTTGCCCGCTTGCGAAGCATTCTCGGCCATCGACTGGCGCCATTTGCCGACAAGCTGCATCAGCGTCAGCGTACGGTCGAGCGACGCGATCGCGGGTGGCTGTTCCAGAGCTTCGGCGCCTGAGGGGCCGAGTTCCGCGATGCTTTCAATGAGGGAGAGATCGCCTTCGCCTTCGGAGATCGGCTGGATGCGCGGCATGATCAGCGCACGCGTGTTTGCCACGCGGAGGAAGGCTTCGCGCGCGACGCGTGCGGCCCGGCGCGTCGGCAGAAGAAGCGTGATTTTTGGAAGCGTCAGGATGTCAGGCGGGGGCCGGCCAGCCGTTGGAAGATCGCCATTCAGAATCGCCCGGGCGAGTGCTTCGAGGAATGGCACTCCGAGCGGTAACGTGAAGACGTTGGCTTGCATCAGTTTCCCGGGTTCAGTCGGAGCTCGTCAATAACGGTTCGGTGAGTGCGGCTTCAGCTTGGGTGAGCGCTTCGGGCGTGCCGACGTGCATCCAGACGCCCTCGAGACGCACGCCGTAGAGGCGACCCTTGTCGATAGCGCGATCCCAGAGTTTGTTCAGCGAGAATGGACCCTCAGGCGCGTTCTCAAAGAGACGCGGATGAGCGATGGAGACGCCGGCGAATACGAACGGCGCGAGGCGCGGTCCGGTCTGCCGCGTCAGGTGGCCCGTCGGATCCATATGGAAATCGCCCAGGCCTTCATAGCCGATGCTGGCAGCCAGAGGCGCAACGAGCATCAAGCTGTCCATCAGGTTTTCATCGAAGCCGTTGAGAAGGCGATCGAGGTTGGAACCCAATCCTTCGATCCAAACGGAATCGGAGTTGTGAATGAGAAAAGGGCCGCCGCCGAGCTTGGGCAGCGCACGGAGCGCGCCACCCCCGGTATCGAGCAACTGGTCGCGCTCGTCGGAGAAGGTGATTTGCGGCGCGGACCGGTGTGCCAGATGCTTTTCGATTTTGTCGGCGAGGTAATGGACGTTGACTACGGCGCGCTTAATGCCCGCTGCTGTCAGCCGGTCGAGCACATGGTCGATCAACGGCTTGCCGCCAAGGGGCACGAGGGGTTTGGGGATTGTGTTCGTCAGCGGGCGCATGCGTTCGCCCTTGCCGGCAGCCAGAACGAACGCGCTCGATGGGCGCTTGGCGGACGTCATTTGAAGCTTCTCCGAAATCGCGTTAGATCTTCAGGGCTTCTGCGCGCAGGCTCCCAGGTAGGTTCTCGTCATACCATGCCTTGAGCGCGGTGAGATCCTCATGCTGCAGATCCCGTTCGAGATACCCCCAGATCCTTGGCACGTGCGCGAGATATTGCCGCTTGCCATCGCGCATGGCCAGCCTTGCGAAGATGCCGAGGATCTTGGTGTTTCGTTGCGCCCCGAGTGCGGCGTAGCTGAAGCGGAATTCGGGCAAATCGAACTGCGGGTCGCGGGCAGCGATGGCCGCAACGTATTGATCGAGCAGTTTAGTTTCCAGGTTCTCGGGCACGTTCACGCGCGCATCCTGCAGCAGCGATACGAGGTCGTAGGCGGCGGGGCCGATCATGGCGTCTTGGAAATCGATGATGCCGACGTCCCGCGGGCTCGCCCGGTCATCGAGTGCGATCAGATTGGGCGAATGGAAGTCGCGGAGCAGCCATGTCTTCGGCTGGCGCAGCACCCGCTTGAACGTGCCTCTCCAGAGCGCAGCGAAGGCATCGCGCGCCGACTGCGGCGGTGGTTTGCCGTGGAGGGCGGGCCAGTACCAATCGAGCAGCAGCTGCGTTTCGATTTCGAGAACGCCCTCGTCAGCTTCGGGAAGACCGAATTCGGTGCCGTCGGAAAGTGCGATGCTGGTTGGCGGCTTTGTGCTTTGCACGGCGACCAACGCTTCGACGCCGCGTTTCCAAAGCTCGGCTTGATCGCGTCCGCGCGCCAGTTCAGCGCCGAAGACTTTATCGCCAAAATCTTCGATGATCAGCAGGCCCGCGGCAAGGTCTTGGGCCAAGATGCGCGGGACGGACAATCCGGTGGCGAGCAGCGCGCTGTCGATGGCGACGAAGGCTTTCACACTTTCGGCGAGATGCGCAATGGCGCTGTAGGATTTGCCGTCGCGAATGGGCGGACCGTCGGGCCGCTGCGGGGAATCCATCAGGATCGCGCGCGTGCCGTTGGCCTTTTTCAGCCTGGCATAGCGGCGTGGAGAGGCGTCGCCCTGCAGGTAACTAAACGCGGTCGATGCATCGCCCCAGCCGGAACGGGCGAGGAAATCACGGATCGCGATGAAACGTTCGAGACGGACCTGCAGATCGGGCGTTGCCGCGATGACGTTGACGTTTCTGCGGTCAGGGTCTGCCGTTTCCTCAAAGTGCATCGCGAAGCGGTCGCGCGGAATGCGATCCTCGCCACGCGAGGGCCATTCGATGATGGCGATGCCCCGCGTTAAGGCGGCATCCAGGCCCAGTTCATCGATCTCGCTCGCATCCGACAGGCGGTAAAGATCGAAATGCGCGATTTCGAAACGCGGGGTTTCATAGGCCTGCACGAGCGTGAAGGTTGGGCTTGGGATTTCGAGATCCGGGTTGCCCGCAATGGCGCGAATGAGGGCGCGCGCGAAGGTCGACTTGCCGGCGCCGAGATCGCCTTCCAGCGCCAACGTATCGCCGGGCTGGAGGAGGAAAGCGACCTCCTGCGCTAAGCGCGCGACCTCGTCTTCTGTCAGGTCTTTGAATGAGGATGCCGGGTTTGTCATCGCGCTCGGTTTTATGCTGCGCGCTCGCCGCCCGCCAGCCTGTGCTTGCTGCCGCCGTTGGAAGACCGGCTCACGGGCCGTTCCGGGATGCGGACGACCACGCGTGTCCCCCGGCCTTCTTCGGAGGTGATTTCGATATTGCCGCCGTGTAGTTCGACGAGGCTTTTGGCAATTGAAAGGCCAAGGCCTGCGCCGCGGTGTTCCGAGCCGCGGCTGCGGCTTTCGAAACGCTGGAACACACGGCTGATCTGGTCCTTCGGGATGCCGATGCCGGCATCTTCCACCCGGAAATAGATGTTTCCGTCCTGGCGCCAGCAGGCGAGGTACACCGTTCCGTTGGTCTTGGAGAAGCCGACGGCATTGGACAGGAGGTTATAGAGAACCTGCCGCATGCGGGCTTCGTCCACCAGAATCTCTGACACGTCGTCGGCAATCGCGATGTCGATCGTCAGGCGCGCGCGTACTGCGCGCTCGCGAATGCCGAGGATCGCGGCGTCGATGATAGCGCGGACGCCGACTGGCGACAGCTTCAGTTCGAGGCCGCCCGCTTCGATCGTCGTCAAATCCAGGATGTCGTCGATGATCGCGAGCAGCGTGTTCGAAGACGACCTGATGTCGGCCAGGTATTCTCTCTGCTTATCGTTCAGCGGGCCGAACATCGGATTGGCGAGCATTTCCGAGAAGCCGTTGATGGTTTGCAGCGGCGTTCTCAGCTCGTAGGAGATGTGGCCGATGAAGTTCGTCTTCAGGCGGTCGGCGGCGATGAGCGCTTCGTTGCGTTCGACGAGGGCGCGTTCAGCAAGCTTCGCATCGGTGACGTCGGCAAACGTCAGCAGCGTTGCGCCATCGGGCAGCGGCATTAGCGCGAAATCGACGACGACATTGTCAGTGCGGAGCATTTGGCCCGAGAGCGTCTCGCGCTCATCCTGGAAGGCCGTGACAGCGCGGCCGATGCGCATCCAAGTACCGGCATCCGGATAGAGGTCTTGCACCGCGGCGATGATTTCGCCGATGTGAGGCAACTCTTTGAGCCGGCCTGCCTGAATCTTCCAGATGCCGCAGAACGCCCGGTTGAATAGCTTGAGGCGTCCGTCCGTGCCGAACACCGCGACGCCTTCCTTGAGGCTGTCGAGTGTTTCGCGCTGCACGTCGATGAGCGCGTTGTAACGGGCTTCGAGCGCTAAGCGATCGGTCTCGTCGGCGAAGAGGTACGTGACGCCGCCGTCGGGCCGCTGCTCGGCGATGACGTTGATGATGCGGCCGTCGGTCAGGTTCCAGATGTCTTCCAGCGGCGTGCCGGAGGTATAGCAGGCGAGAACCTGCGCTTTCCAATCGCGATGGCTGACGACGGGCGGCAGAAGGCCGATCTCGCGCAGCCGGTCGAGGATCGCCGCGTCCGTCGGCCGTGTTGCGAGCCAAGCAGGGTCGAGCGACCAGAGCTTCGCGAACGCTGCATTGTAGAAGACCAGCTTCTGATCACGGCTGAAGAGCGCAACAGCGGTTTCGACACGGTCGAGCGTGCGATCGTAGGCGGCGACCTGGCGATCGAGCTCGCCTTGCGCCGTTTCGATGTCGGTCACGTCGATGGCGGCGCCGGCGAGCATGCCGTCCACGGGTATGACGACGATGTCGTGCGGCTTGCGCTCGCCGCCTGCAATTAGGTGCACGCGCGCTTTATAGCTTTCGCCGCTGGCGATCGTCTTCAGCACGTGCTTGCGCTGACGCATTTCGAGCAATTCGATCTGGCCCTGCAGAACCTCAAGCTCGCTTTCGGCATCGACGGCTTTGACGTAGGCCTTGTTGACCCAGATGAGGCGGTTCGATTGATCACGCAGCCAGACGGGCATCGGCAGCGTGTCGAGAAGCGCGCGGCTTGAGCGGATGTCGCGTGCAAGCATCGCGTGCCGTTCGTCGATGCGCGCGATTTCGGCTTTGTAGGTCGATACATCCTTGAAGCGAAGGACGGCGCGTCCGCCGGCGGCGCGGCCTTCTGCTTCGAGCGCGGCACCCGCGCCCGTTCTCACGATGATGCTGAAAGCCCGGCCGTTGGCGAAGAGGGCGTCGAGCGATGTTTTCAGCATGTCGGCCGAGGCCGGCTGCAGCCATTGGCCGAAGCGCAGGATTTCGGCGTGCTGGTCCGGCAGGCCAGGGATTCCGGTCAGCGTGTGCGAGGCGATGCGGACGGCTTGGCCTTGCTCCCAGAAGACGAGAACCTGCGGCTCGGCACGGATGATGGCGTCAGCTGCTGCGAGATTGCGACGGAGATGCTGGCTCTCTGCCTTCGCCTTGCCCGCTTCCTTGCGGGCGGCGCTGCCCATATTCCAGATGATCAGCCCGGCTACGAACACGGCGGCTGCTACGACTCCGACGACTGCCATCTGTCGTTCGGTGAGGTTGGTCGGCTCGATCTGATGTCCACCAACGAACACGGCCACCATCGCTGCGACCGATGCCATAGCCGCAAGAAGTAGAAGTGCCAGCTGAAGCCGGGCGGTCAACCGTCGGTTCTGGGCAGGCGTCGTGCGCATTGAATTCCGTTGTGGTGCAAAGCGGCACTGCACACCGTGTGCGGGCACGCCAATAGATTCCGGGCCTTGCGGCACGAATCAACCGGAGTATGCGGTGCCCGAGGCGCGGTTGCCACAGTGCTGGGGTGCCACAAAATGAAACGGCACCAGAGTGTTCCCCTGGCGCCGCGCATCTGGTCAATCCAAGCGAAGCTTGGCCATTAATACCGGTAATGTTCCGGCTTGAAGGGGCCTTCCGGCTTGACGCCGATGTAGGCGGCCTGATCGGGCCGGAGCTTCGAAAGCTTCGCGCCGATCTTCGCCAAGTGCAGCATCGCGACCTTCTCGTCGAGGTGCTTGGGCAACGTATAGACTTCGTTCTTGTACTTGCCCTGGTTGGTGAAGAGCTCGATCTGGGCCAGCGTCTGGTTCGTAAACGACGCCGACATGACGAACGAGGGATGGCCCATGGCGTTGCCAAGGTTCACCAAGCGGCCTTCCGAGAGAAGGATGATGCGCTTGCCATCCGAGAACTCGATCTCGTCGACTTGCGGCTTGATGTTGTTCCACTTGAAGTTCTTGAGGCCGGCGACCTGGATCTCGTTATCGAAGTGGCCGATGTTGCAGACGATCGCCCGGTCCTTCATCGCCCGCATGTGGTCGAGCGTGATGATGTCCTTGTTGCCGGTCGCCGTCACGAAGATGTCGGCGCGCGGTGCCGCGTCTTCCATCGTCACGACTTCGTAGCCTTCCATCGCCGCCTGGAGCGCGCAGATCGGGTCGATTTCCGATACAAGCACGCGGCAGCCGGCGTTGCGGAGCGAAGCGGCCGAGCCTTTGCCGACGTCGCCGAAACCAGCAACCATCGCGATCTTACCGGCCATCATCACGTCCGTGCCGCGGCGGATACCGTCGACGAGGCTTTCGCGGCAGCCGTAGAGGTTGTCGAACTTCGACTTCGTGACCGAGTCGTTGACGTTGATGGCCGGGAAGAGGAGCTTGCCTGCCTTCTGCATCTCATAGAGGCGATGCACGCCTGTCGTCGTTTCTTCCGACACGCCCTTGATGGACTTGGCGACGGTTGCGAACCAGCCCTTGGGCTTCTCGGCAAGCGTCTTCTTGATGAGGGCGAAGAAAACCGTCTCCTCCTCTGAGCCGGGGCTTTCGAGGAACGCGGTGTCGCCGTTCTCTGCGCGCAGGCCGAGGTGAACGAACATGGTGGCGTCGCCGCCGTCGTCGAGGATCATGTTCGGAACGCCGCCGTCACCCCATTCGAAGAGCTTGCGGGTGTAATCCCAATAGTCGGTCAGCGACTCGCCCTTCCAGGCGAACACGGGGATGCCAGCGGCAGCGATCGCGGCGGCGGCGTGGTCCTGAGTCGAGTAGATGTTGCACGACACCCAGCGGATGTCGGCGCCGAGAGCTGCGAGGGTCTCGATCAAAACCGCCGTCTGGATCGTCATATGCAACGAGCCGGCGATGCGCGCGCCCTTCAGGGGCTTCGACGCGCCGTATTCCTCACGCGTGGCCATGAGGCCCGGCATTTCGGTCTCGGCGATGGAGATTTCCTTGCGGCCCCATTCGGCAAGGCTCAAGTCCTTGACGATGTAGTCCGTGAATTTCGTGCTCATGTGGGTTCTTTCCTCATGGATGCGCCTGCAATGCCGAAGCGCTGCTGGCCTGACCCCGTGCTTAGCCCAGGAGGGCGCGCTCAGCCGTCTCAAACGTTGGCGGCCCCAACGGTCGTCTCAGCCGGTGCTATAGCGAACTCGAGGCCTGCAGGCAACAACATATAAACAAGTCTTTATGTCTCCCGACCGGCGGGAGCGCGGCCGGAGTGGCCCCAGGCACGAAGAACTTCAGGTAAACTGTAGGTAAATCCAATGCATAAAATTTGAATAAAATTGGATTTTCTAAATAGAGCAGCGGTTAATCTCATCCGGAATTCGGTATATCGGATTAATTCGTCTTAAATCATCAACCCTTCAGTGTGCATCCAACGTATTCACCGGAGGCGGTCGATGAAGTTCGCGTCACATTCCTTGCGGCATGTGCTGGGCAGCTGCGGCAGGACAGCTGAAAGCCGGCTTCGCCGCTTTGCCGCTGATACACGCGGCGATGTGGCTATTCTCTTCGGCCTCATGACGCTCGTCATCGTCATGCTGATCGGTCTTGCCGTCGATTATGGGCGTCTCCTCAACGCTCGCCATCAGACGCTGGAAGCAACCGACGCAGCGGTGTTGGCAGGGGCGCGGGCGCTTCAGACCAACGGCGGGGACCAGGCGGGTGCGATCAAGGTCGCTCAGGCCTACTACAAGCAGGCGGTCCAGAGCCGGATCCCGGTCGTCTCCAAGTCCGACACGATCAACTTCGCCGTCACCGACAGCGGGACGGCGGTCGTCGCGAAGGGCAATGCTTCGATTGCCACCCCGTTCATGAGCGTGGCAGGCGTCAAAACGCTGCCGCTGCTCCGCGCCAATGGCATGGACTATGCCAAGGCTGTGCTGGCCGTGGGCGGCAACGCCGAACTCAACCTTGAAGTCAGCCTGATGCTCGACGTCACGCGGTCGATGCAGGGCCAGAAGCTGACTGACCTGAAGGCTGCTGCGAGCGACCTCGTCAACATCGTCGTCTGGAAGGATCAAAGCAAGTTTACGTCCAGAGTCGCAATCGTTCCATTCGCCGAGGACGTTCGTCTTCCGGGTGCTGCTTTCAAAACGGCGACAGGAGCGACGTCGACCACGAACCCTTGCGTCGTGGAGCGCACGGGCTCGCAGAAATATACCGATGCGGCGCCAAAGTCCGGACAATACGTCATGGCGCATAAGGTCGAGGTGAAGCAGAACGGCAAGACGACTTACAACCCTGAATGCGATGTCGCCGCGAACGCTGAGGTGCTTCCGTTAACGAGCGATAAGAATACGCTGCTCTCAAAGATTAACGGTCTATCAGTCGGTTACTACACTGCCGGGCACATCGGTACGGCCTGGGCCTGGTACATGCTAGCTCCTAACTGGGCCTCGTTGTGGGCGTCCTCGAGCAAGCCAGCTGCTTACAACACGAAGGATGTGAAGAAGATAGCGGTTCTGATGACGGACGGCGAATATAACGTCCAGTACGACGCCAATGGCGTTCTCGTTGATCAGGACTCAACGAAGTGTTCGAAAGCCGCCAATGGCTGCTCCAGCGTCCAAGCCCTGTCCCAGTGCACGGCGATGAAGGCCAAGGGCATCGAGGTCTACACGGTCGGCTTCCAGCTCACCAATTCCACGGCCATCGACACGCTCAAGAAGTGCGCGACGGATGCCGACCATTTCTACAACTCGTCGACGGGCGACGCGCTGAAGGCAGCGTTCCGTGACATCGCGCTGAAGATCTCGACGCTTTATCTCTCGCAGTGATTTGATTGCACTCGGCGACTCCCCTGGCGGGGAGCCGGCCGCCGAGTGCGGTAGCCGAGATCAGGCGTCGCCGACGCATTCCTCATCGAAACCCGCTTCGACGAGGCGGACGAGCGCCTGTAGGGCTTCGGGGCCTTGCGGGCCTTCGGCCTTGATATGGAGTTCGGAGCCGGGGCCCGCCGCGAGCATCATCAGACCCATGATCGAAGTGCCGCCCACGGAATTGCCGTGATGGGTAACAGTGATGGTGGCTTCATAGCTTTCGGCACACTTGACGAACTTTGCCGATGCCCGCGCATGCAGGCCTTTGACGTTCCGGATGATGACGACCGCTTCCGGTTTAAAGCTATTGACCAACTCGGGCATTGTTCCTTCTCAGCCGCCGGACAGTTCTTGACTTGCGACCTTGATGTATTTCTTGCCGGCGTCGCGCGCCATGATGACAGCTTGTTCCAGCGGCGTCTCGCTGCGGATGCTGGCCAGCTTCACCAGAACGGGGAGACTGATGCCGGCAATCACTTCAGCCTTCGTCTCGTCCATGACTGAGATGGCAAGGTTGGACGGCGTGCCTCCGAACATGTCGGTCAGCACGATCACGCCCTTGCCGTTGTCGACGCGCTGTACTGCGCTCAAGATTTCCACCCGGCGCGCTTCCATGTCGTCGTCGGGGCCGATTGCTATCGTCTCAAGCGCCTGCTGCTTGCCCACAACGTGCTCGAGGGCATTGCGAAACTCTTGCGCAAGCCCGCCATGCGTGACGATGACAAGTCCGATCATGAGCGACGGGCCATTTCATTTACGTGGGGCGATTGGTTTTTTGCCGCCGTGTTGGCGCGGAAATTGGCAAGTGTTTGCAGCTGGCGCAAGCAGTTTCTGGACCTCATTCAGGCCTTTGGCTCGCTACGTGGCTGGGCGGCACTTTGAATGGCTGCTACAAGTTTCAGCGCGCTTGAGCTCTCGAACGGCCGCAGCCGAAGTTGAGGTATCGCAACGCCCATAATTTGGGCACAGGGCCAGGGATCGGGAAATCTCTCAATGGCTCCCTCGTGGACGAGGTCGGCAACGAGAACGACGTTCGCTTCGGTTACCGCGTCAACGTCGAGGATGCCGATCCCCCGTACCTCAATTTTTCCACGCAGTTGGGGCGGGGCGCTCGCACGGAGACTCGATCCCTCGCGTCTCAGGAGAACTTGATCGTCGGACACCAGCATAACCCTGTCAGGGACAATGGCGGAGAGGCCGAGGCCCAGGCACCTGAAGGCGAGATCGGATTTACCTGATCCGGAAGCTCCACGGATCAGGGCCGCGCGACCGCCGACGGCAATGGCTGTCGCATGAACGCGATCAAGCTCTCCAGGCAAGGCCAGGTCCTAACGGGGATAGCGGCAGGCGGACCGTGAAGCGCGCGCCCTTTGGTTGCTGTCCTGCGTTCGAGCCGCGGTTTTCCGCAAAGATTTCGCCGCTGTGGCTGACCACGATCTCGCGCGAGATCGAGAGGCCGAGCCCTGAGTTCTTGCCGCGCTTCGCATCGGTCTGCGGGCGGTCGCTGTAAAACCGATCGAAGATCTGAGCGAGCTTGTTGGGCGGAATGCCCGGCCCCTCGTCCTCGACGGCGATTTCGACTGTTTCGCCGACGGGCCTGGCGCGAACCGTCACCGTTCCGCCTTCGGGCGAGAACGACAAGGCGTTGTCGATCAGGTTCGTGAACACCTGAGCGAGGCGGCCGTCGTTGCCGCGCACCGTGTAGGCGGCGGCAGATGCCGGCTCTACGATCAAGCGGATGCTGCGGTTGTCGTCGGCCAGCATCTCCGAGAAGAGGCTGTTGACGCTTTCGAGCACAGTGCGGACGTCCACCTGCTGCATTTCCTGGCGGGCGAGTTCGGCGTCGAGGCGGGAGGCGCTCGAGATGTCGTTGATGAGGCGGTTGAGCCGCTTCAGCTCTGTCTGGATCTCTTGGACGAGTTCCGTCCGGTCGGCGTCCGATCTCGCGTAAGCGAGCGCCTCGGCGGTGGAGCGGGCCGCCGCGAGCGGATTTTTCAATTCGTGCGCAACGTCGGCTGCGAATTTCTCGCTGGCTTCGATACGGCGATAGAGAGCGTTCGTCATCGCAACGAAGGCGCGGCCGGTTTGGCCGACTTCATCGCTGCGGCCGGTCAGATCGGGCAGCTGCTCGCGCGCGGAGATATTCTGCGTTACGCGGTTGGCGGCTTCCGAGAGCCGGCGCATGGGGCCTGCGACGGTTCGCTCCAAAACCAGCGAGCTGCCGATCGCGACCAGAAGCGCCATCGCCGCGATCTGCAAGATTAGCCAACGCTCGTCCCACAGAACGTCGTCGATATCGCCGGGGTTCGTCGAAAGCAGTAGGACGCCTAGGATCTTGTTACCTCGTTTGATGGGCTCGGCCATCGAGACAATTTGCTGGCCATTCCGGTTCAGCAGCAGAATTGGTGTTTCGACGCCGTTCTGCGCCGCGCGCTGAACTTCCGGATAGAGGAACCCGTTGGCCGTTCCCAATTCGCGATAGACCTTCAGCTCCTTGTTGATCACCCAATAATGGAGCCGGGTCCAAAAGTTCTTGAGGCGCGGAGCCGGCTCGTCCGCCGTCAGGCTCGGCTGCTCGCTCGAGGGCTCATCATTGGAGAAGAGCGTATCGCCATTGAGAATCAGCGTTCCCTTGGCCGAGTAGATGCGCGCCTTGAGGTCTGCCGGGCCGACCACTTTTTTCAGGACGATCGCCGCCTGATGCGGGTCGATGGGTAATTCAAGGGCTGCGAACGCGTCATCGCGCTGGGCCCGCGAAAGCGTCTTCTCCGGGATCCGGTTGGGATCGAAGATCGCGCGTTCATTGACGGCGCGATAGGCGATCGCCTCGGCCGTGATGCGGGACACGGTCCGCACGACGTCGACTTTGGCGTCGAGCAGCCAGCCGTGATGCAGACTGAGGTAGAGCATCGCGAACAGGAGGCCGGCGAGGCCCAAGACGTTCGCGAGAAGAATGCGCCGCCTGAGGTTCTTGCCGATGATGCGGCCGATAAGGCTATGCGAGAGCCAGCGGCTGGTCGCGGCGCTCGCGCGCGCGGCCGCGGCCCGAAAGTCGACTTTAGGCTTCCTGTCGCTTTCGGCGGCCGCCGGAACACCGTCCGCACCACTCAACGATGCGGCAGCCGTCATGTCATTGCTGTCGAGCGCCATCCCGTCCCCGGTGGCTGATCGGCCGCCTATTCCTTAAAGCGGTAGCCGACGCCATAAAGTGTTTCGATCACGTCGAAGTCGTCATCGACCTGCTTGAACTTCTTGCGGAGCCGCTTGATGTGGCTGTCGATGGTGCGGTCGTCAACATAGACCTGATCATCGTACGCTGCGTCCATCAAGGCATCGCGTGTCTTGACCACACCCGGCCGCGTGGCGAGTGCCTGCAAGATCAGGAATTCCGTCACCGTCAGCGTTACGCCCTTGTTGTCCCAGTGGCAGGTATGGCGCTCCGGATCGAGCTTCAGCTTGCCGCGCTCGAGCACGCGCTTGGCTTCGTCTTCGGTCTGCACGCCGTCCTTGGGCGCAACGCGGCGCAAGACCGCTTTCACACGTTCGACGATGAGGCGCTGGGAGAAGGGTTTCGCGATGTAATCGTCCGCACCCATCTTGAGGCCGAACAGTTCATCGATTTCCTCATCCTTGGAGGTGAGGAAAATGACCGGCATCGTCGACTGTTGGCGCACGCGGCGGAGAAGCTCCATGCCGTCCATGCGCGGCATCTTGATGTCGAAGATGCCAAGATCAGCCGGCTCTTCGGTCAGCGCTTCCAGCGCCGAGACGCCATCCCCGTAGGTGCGAACCTTGTAGCCTTCGGCCTCGAGGGCCATTCGCAACGATGTGAGGATGTTCCGCTCGTCGTCGACGAGAGCTATTGTGCTCTTTTCCTTCATCTGTTCCTCTTATGCCCCTCGGCCGCAGCGGATATGCACCGCGCTAGTACAAGCGCTTATGGCTGCATGGTGTACCAATTGTGGCGCCCCGTCCAAATGGGCGCCGGAGGCTGAATGGCCCCTGAATAGGCGACCCCGCTTTCAACGGCAAGGCAGAGCGGATGAGTTCTGCGGTCACAACTGCAAATTTCCGCTTGTTTGGCGGGTATACTGCACGCATCCTCAGCGCAGGGACGAGTCTCCAGGCCGCTCGAACGGTAACATAATGTTACCGAACCTTTCGCGCATCATTGCCCGCGGGGGTCTGCGGCACAAAACCGCCCAGTCAGACGTTGTTAGCAGGTGCGGCGTATTTTCGTGCGCCGCGACGCTCCTTTCTCATGAGGCAGATACGATGGCTGAGCTGTTTCCAGCGTTATCTTCGCAGAGGGTGCGTCATAACCTGCTCGAGGCGGATCTCGTCGAGTATGTGGTTCGCCGGGGCGAAGGAAGGCTCGCAGCGAGCGGAGCTGTCGCAGTCGAGACAGGACAGCACACCGGCAGGTCGGTGGATGACAAATACATCGTTCGCGACGCCGAGACCGAAGGCGCGATCTGGTGGGACAACGCGAAGGCGATGGAGGAGGAGGAGTTCGACAGGCTCCTCGCCGACTTCATCAGCTTTGCGCGGCACAAGGAGCTTTTCGTACAAGATCTGTTTGCCGGCGCTCAGAAAGAGCACCGCCTCAACACGCGCATCGTGACCGAGCACGCGTGGCAGTCGCTCTTCATTCGCAATTTGCTCCGCCGCCCGGAGCCAGGCGAACTCGCCTCATTCGTTCCGGATTTCACCGTCGTCGCGTTGCCGAGCTTCCGAGCCGCGCCGCTCTATCACGGGACGCGATCCGAGACGGTCATTGCGTGTAATTTCACGAAGCGCATCGTCCTCATCGGCGGCACGAGCTACGCCGGTGAGATCAAGAAGAGCGTGTTCTCGTTCTTGAACTACATCCTGCCGGGCAAGAACGTCATGCCCATGCATTGCTCGGCGAACGCGGGCAGGGACGGAAGTTCTGCCGTGTTCTTCGGTCTTTCGGGAACAGGCAAGACGACACTTTCGGCTGATCCGCAGCGGGTTCTTCTGGGCGATGACGAGCACGGCTGGTCGGAGCAGGGCATCTTCAATTTCGAAGGCGGGTGCTATGCGAAGACGATCCGTCTTTCGCAGGAGGCCGAGCCGCAGATCTGGGCTGCATCCAACCGTTTCGGGACGGTGCTCGAGAATGTCGTTATTGACCCTGCGACACGGGTGCCGAACTTCGATGACAACCGGCTCGCTGAAAATGCGCGCTCTGCCTATCCGCTCCAGGCGATCGCCAATGCGAGCCCCACCGGCACGGCGGGGCATCCCAAAAACATTATTATGCTGACGGCTGATGCTTTCGGCGTGTTGCCACCGATCGCGAAGCTCACGCCGAGCCAGGCGATGTATCACTTCCTTTCCGGTTTCACGGCTAAGGTCGCGGGCACCGAGAAGGGCATGGGACCCGAACCGCAGCCGACATTTTCGACGTGCTTCGGCGCGCCATTCATGCCTCGCCATCCGCGTATCTACGGCAACCTCTTGCGCGCGCTGATTGCCGAGCATGGCGTCGATTGCTGGCTGGTCAACACAGGGTGGACAGGCGGTAAGTACGGCGAAGGCACGCGCATTCCGATCGCCGTCACACGAGCGCTTCTCGATGCGGCGCTTTCGGGTGGACTGAAGGATCAGCCGATGCGTGAGGATCCTGTTTTCGGTTTCGCCGTGCCGGTTGCTGTTCCGGGCGTCGATGCGAAGCTTCTGCGCCCTCGTGACACCTGGGCCGATCCCAAGACCTACGACGCGACGACGGCGAAGCTCGCGCAGATGTTTCACGCCAATTTCGCGAAGTTCGCGCCGTATGTGGATGCGGCCGTGCTGAGCGCGGGCCCGCTCACAGGTTCCGTTATCGCTGCAGAGTGAGTGAACGAGCGGCTGCACTTTTCTGGCGACGACCGGCAGCGTGGCTAGGCCAAGAGGCCATTGCCCGCCTACGTCGCCGCGCCTAAAGAGAAGCCTACGAAATCAGCTGAACTCACGAGGCTTCGTCACATGGGTACCCGCATTCCATTCACCCGCCCTGACGGGAAGACTGCCGAAGGCTATCTGGCGCTCGCCGGCAAGGCGAATGCTCCGGGCGTCGTTGTCATACAGGAATGGTGGGGTCTGCAGGACCAGATCAAAGGGCTTTGCGATCGCTTCGCGCTGCTCGGTTACGATGCGCTGGCGCCCGACCTCTTCAATGGCGTCGTCGTTCCCTATCACGACGCGGAAGCGGCGGGCCGCGAGATGAACTCGCTCAACTTCGTCGAGGCAGCCGATCAGCACGTGCGTGGTGCCGCGCAGTTTCTTTTGCGCTCCAGCCCCAAGGTTGCCGTCTCAGGCTTCTGCATGGGCGGTGCGGTCGCCGTGATCGCCGCGTCGCGCGCGCCGGAATTTTCGGCCGCCGTTCCCTTCTACGGACTGCCGCCGGAGAGCGTCGCGAAACCCGCGGACGTGAAGGTGCCGCTGCAGGGCCATTTTGCCAATAGCGATGATTTCATCACGCCGGAGATGGTCGATGCGTTCGAGGCCGGCATGAAGGCCGCGGGCAAGCCCGGTGAGTTCTTTCGCTATGACGCCAGCCACGCCTTCATGAACGAGCAGCGCTCCGTGCATGACCGGCATTGCGCCGAACTCGCCTGGGAACGCACGAGCGAATTCCTGAAGAAGCACATCGGCTAGCGCGTACCCGATTGTCATCCCGGGCGAGCCACCTGGCGAGCCCGGGACCCATCCTGTCACGGTTTCGGCTTGCCGCCTGGGTCCCGGCTCTGCGCTACGCTTCGGCCGGGATGACAGGTGGTGGCTTTAGCTTCTGAAGTCAGCCAGCGTCAGAAGCGGTTCGAACTTGAGGCCGGCGGCGGCGAAGGTTTCGGCGGCTCCGTCGAGGCGGTCGACGACCGTGATGACGCTGACGATCTCGGCACCGGCAGCGCGGAGCGCTTCGGCAGCCTTCAAAGCTGAGCCGCCCGTCGTCGTTACGTCTTCCACGACCACGACCTTTTTACCGGCCATGCTGTCGCCCTTCGCCAGTCCTTCGACGAGCGCTTGCGTGCCGTGTTCTTTGGCCTGCTTGCGGACGAAGAAGGCCGAGAGATTGCGGCCTTCGGTATAGGAGACGGCTGCGACGCCCGATGCAATCGGCACCGCGCCCATTTCAAGGCCGCCGATCAAATCGGCTTCGACATTTTTAAGCTGGTCGAGGATGAGCGCGGCGATGAGATAGGCGCCTTCGCTGTCCAGCATCGTCGGCTTCATATTGAAGTAGAAGGTCGACGTTTTACCCGACGCGAGCTTGAACTCGGGCCCTTCCTGAAAAGATCGCTGCTTGATGATCTCGATCAGCCGCGCGCGGCGCGCTGTGGGATCAGCCGATTTTCCTGGCATGCGGTAGTTGAGCCCTTGCGTTTTCTGCGTTCGATGCGCAAACAGCCGAGTTCCGAGGGCATGTCAAGTTTCGAAAGGCTTATTGTAGTGGAGCGCCAACGCGCAATGTGGAACTGGTGGGCGACGCTTGCAGCGCGGCGCTGGGCCCCATCGCTTGGCCTCCTGGCGCTCTGCTTCGCCGTCTATTTGCCAGGCCTCGTTCGCCTTCCCGCGGTCGATCGGACCGAGATCATCTATGCGGAGACGACGCGCGACATGGTGGAACGCGGGGACTGGACCGACCCGCGCTATGGCAGCGTCGTTCACCAATACCGGCCTATCGGCACGTTTTGGGCGCAGGGCGCGGTGCGGTGGCTCGCCGGCGAGGCCCACGCGCGCGACATTCGGATCTATCGCATCCCGTCATTTCTGGCGGTGACGCTCGCCGTGCTCGCGGTGTTTTGGCTGGGACGCGGGCTTGTCGGGCGAGAGACGGCGCTGATCGCGGCTGCGCTGTTCGCCGTCTCACCGCTGACGGTGCTCGTGTCACAGCTCGCCATCGCGGAAGGATTGTCGCTGTTGCCAGCGACTGTCGCGATGCTGGCATTGGCGCGGCTCTATACGAAGCCCGATGAACGCTATCCGATGGCGCTCCTGTTCTGGACGGCGGTGGGCGTTGGCGTTGTGATCAATGCGCTGCTGGTGCCGATCCTCGTTCTCGCGACTCTGATTGCGCTCTATGTGATGGACCGCGATCTGTCTTGGCTGAAGCGCTTGCGGCCGCTCGCCGGCCTTCCCATCGCGCTGGCCATCGGCTCGATCTGGCTGTTCGTTCGTGCGCATCAGGACGGTACGCCATTTGCGGGTATGGACTGGTGGCCGTTCCTCGGCGCACTCGGCGGCGCGCAGGACATGAAGCTCCGCGCCTTCCCCGGCACGTTCACCCTCGCGCTCATTTTGGGCTTCATCCCTGGCACGGTGCTGCTTGGCACGGCCTTCAAGCAGACATGGGACAGCCGCAAGCTGGCGCTCTCGCGGTTTCTGCTCGCGTGGGTCTTGGGCTACCTCGCCTATCTCGAACTGATCTCGTCGAAGCCTGGCACCTACATGGTGCAGACGATGTTTCCGGCGCTCGCGCTTGGCGTCGCCATGGTGGTGACGGGCGAGAGCGGGCTCGGCAAGCGTCCGGCCTGGAGCCTCTTTGCTATCTGGCCGACATATTTCGCGGCGCTGCCGCTGGCGATTTTCGCGGCCATCTATCTTTTCACCGGCGAGGTTCCGGGCATTCTCACCTCCGTGCTCATCTTCCTCGTGGCGGCCCTTTTCATCTGGAGCGGGCGGCTTGGCTGGGAGGGTCAGCTTCGCCGCTGGGCCGCGATCGGCATAGCCGGGCTCGCGCTCTTCGCCGTCACGTTGCTGGGCGTTGTGCTGCCCGGCATCGAGAAGATCTGGCCCGCGCAGGAGATCGCCAAGGCGATTGCGAATTGCCCGGCTCACAGCAAGGCGCTCATCGGCTTCCGCGAACCGTCCGGACGCTTCGTGCTTGGCATCCCGCCCGAGCACCAGGTCCCGGAAGCCGTGGCGCAGGCCATTCGGGAGAAGGGGCCGGACCTCTTTGTCGTCGAAGACCGTTGGCGGAAGCGGACGAATTGGGCGCTGCAATCGAACTCGCAAGTGCCGCTTCCGGCTCCGGTGGGCTGCATCTCCGCATACAACACGATGCGTGGCTGCCCCTTGCACTTCCGGATCTATTCGGCGAACCCGGCGGAACCCTGCATGGTGCCAGCGGCTTTTGCTTGCCGTGAGAATGTTCCAGCGGCGGGTCCAGAAAAGTCAGGCGATTGCGATTGACGAGGCCGCCCCCTGCCGATTGCGGGCCGGCGATGCTATATGACTGAGACATAGCGCAAGGATTGCTTTGATGTTCAACCCAGAACGCCCACCCGAGATCATCGCGCAGCGCTGGCTCAACTCCGATACGAAGCGCACGCTGAAGGCAGAGAAGGGCAAGGTCGTCGTCATAGCGATCTGGCAGCTCGCGTGCCCGGGGTCGCAGAAGTTCGGCCTGCCGCAGGCCATGCGTCTGCGCGGCAGCTTCACCGAGGACGAGGTCGCGGTGTTCGGCCTGCACATGGCATTTGAGAAGTTCGACGAGCAGACGCCCGAGAAGGTCGAAGCCTATCTGGCCGAGAACGGCATCACCATTCCCGTTGCGCTCGACAAGCCGAGCGCTGAGGGCCTTCCCGAGACGATGAAGGCTTACGAGCTGCAAGGCACGCCGGCGCTGTTGATCTTCGACCGGCAGGGACGTCTGCGGCGGCACTATCTCGGCGCGGTCGATGATTTCCGTCTCGGTGCGGAAGTGATGGCGTTGCTCATCGAGGACAAGAACAGCCCGCGCGAAATGTCGATCGCGCTCGAGCGTAAGCTTGCCGCGGCGCTCGTTGATCCCGAGGCGCACCATCACGGCCACGGCGACTCTTGCGGCTGCGGGCACGATCACAGTCATGACCATGGGCACGATCACGGTCATGATCATCACCACCACGGCCACGATCATTCGCACGATCACGAGCATGCCGCCCACGGCGAGCCGGGGCACATTCACGGTCCTGGCTGCAAACACTGATGGCTGACGAGCGGACCGGGCAAGGCGCCAAGCCGGAGGGCCAAAAAGGCTCTCTGCCTGGGTCTGGGCTCAGCCGCAAGGAGCGCGCGCAGGTTCATGACTCGGTCAAACCGCGCGCCGCCGTCATCCACGAAATCGTGCGCGTGCAGGGCGAGGCGGAATTGCGTCGGCCCGTTTCCGCGCTGTGGTGGTCCGGCATGGCCGCCGGCATTTCCATCGGCTTTTCCTTTCTCACCGAAGCGGCGCTGGCGGCGCATCTTCCCGCATCCGAGTGGACGCCTATCGTCTCCAAGCTCGGCTATGCGGTCGGTTTTCTCATCGTCATTCTCGGCCACCAGCAGCTCTTCACCGAGAACGTTCTGACGGCCGTGCTGCCCGTCATGGCGCGGCGGAGCTTCCATTGGCTCATCAAGATGCTTCGCCTGTGGGGCATCGTGCTTGCGGCGAACGTCGCCGGTAGCATTGTCTTTGCTTCGGCCATTGCCTGGCTGCCGATCATCACGCCCGATCTCGAGCCTCATCTGGCGAACATCGTCAACAACGTGATGGGCAACACGCCGGCGGAGATGTTCGCTAAGGGCATCGGTGCGGGCTGGATGATCGCCGCGCTCGTCTGGATCATCGCGGCCACCGAAGGGGTCGAGTTCCTGATCATCCTGCTGCTCACGTATCTCATCGCCTTTTTCGGCTTTACGCACATCGTTGCCGGTTCGGTCGAGGCGGCCTACGGGGTGCTCAAGGGCCTTGTCAGCTTCGACAAAGCCTTCCTCGTCTTTTTCCTGCCAACGCTTGCCGGCAACGTTTTCGGCGGCACGGTGCTCTTTTCACTCTTGAGCTACGCGCAGGTGCGCGAAGAAATTTTCGCCGAGCGTTCAGACCGCTGACGCCTGACTTTCTTGCGCCACCCGAATCACGCTTCTCTCCGCCCTACAAGTCGAGAGCGGAGACAGCTCATGGTCGAGCGAGCGGGCGGACGGGGTGCGAAGGCACAGCTGGGCGAGGGAGCGGCTTCGGGTACGCCCGCGCGTCCGCGGGCTTCTGGCGCAAGCGCGGCGTCTTCGCGGGGCAGTTCCAAATCCGCCGACAAAAAGGTGATTGCGCTCGTCTACGATTTCGACGGCACGCTGTCGCCGCGGCCGATGCAGGAATATGCGTTTCTGCCGAAGCTCGGCATCGAGCCGCGCGAGTTTTGGGCCGAGTGCACGCGCGTGTCGAAGGCCGAGCGCGCCGACGCGCTCATCACCTACATGCATCTTCTCTACAAGAAGGCGAAGGAGAAGAACGTTCGCATCGATCGCGCCGATCTCGTCGCTCAAGGCAAGAAGGTTGAGCTTTATCCCGGTGTCGCCGCCTGGTTCGACCAGATGCACGCCTACGTGAAAAAGCGCGGCGGAGAAGCGGGCATTACGGTCAAGCACTACCTCGTGTCGTCGGGCCTGACCGAGATCATCGAGGGGACGAAGATCTATCCGCATTTCGCCAACGTGTTCGCCAGCGAATACTGGTTCGACGCTTACGAGGTGCCGTTTCCGAAACGCGTCATCTCCGACACCGGCAAGACGCAGTTTCTGTTCCGCATCAACAAGGGCATCGAGGACTTGGGCGAGAGCATCAACGCGCATATGCCCGAGGATGAGCGGCCGATCCCGTTTTCCAATTTCATCTATTTCGGCGACGGAGATACGGACGTGCCGTCGATGGCGCTGCTCAAAAAGAACGGCGGGCACGCCATTGCCGTGCACGATCCAGGCGAGAGCAAAGAGAAATGCATCGAGCTCTTCAAGGCCGGCCGCTGCGATTTCTACGCGACAGCCGACTACCGCAAGGGTTCGGATTTATTCAAGCGCACGTGCTTGCTTCTCGATCGCATCATCGCGGACGTGCGCGTGAAGGAAGAGGCAAGGGGGTTGGGGTGATGCGAACGTCATCCTCGGCAGAGCGAGCGGCGCGAGCGAATGCCGGGGATCCAGCGTTAGGCGCGTCGCAGACGCCATAGGGAGCTTCGCGCTTTTTACGCTGGATCCCCGAACGGTCTTGCTGCGCGCGTCCGTTCGAGGATGACGGGTGGGGGCTCATCGTCCCTCAATCTTGATGCCGGGAAGGTCGACTTTCACTTTGGACTGCTGCTGATCCCAAACGATATAGCCGAGCACGATGACGGCGCCGGCGAGCACGCCGATGATGATTGATCTTGTGTCCATGTTCCCCACCTCCGTTGATGCTTCATCATGCCATTAATCTGCGCTCAGAGCATCCCTAATCGTGCGGCGTGCTCTAGCTCACCGGCCCGCAGCATGCGGGCTTTGGCGAAGCAGATATGGTGATTGCGCGGGTGAATTTAACAGCGCTTAGGCGCGCAGCCGGAGATCAGGCGCCGGGCTTTTTCGCGAGCAGGCGATTGACGTGGCCCATCTTGCGGCCGGGGCGGGCTTCGCGCTTGCCGTAATGATGGAAGAACGCGCCGGGCTCGGCAGCAATCTTCTCCCAGGTCAGGATGTCGTCGCCGATCAGGTTGATCATCTCGGCGGCGGGCGCGATCAGTGCTGTTGCGCCGAGCGGCCATCCGGCGACGGCGCGAATGTGCTGCTCGAACTGCGAGGTCAGCGCGCCGTCCTGCGTCCAATGTCCGGAGTTGTGGACGCGCGGCGCCATTTCGTTGACGAAGAGGCGATCGCGGCCGCCTTCCGTCACGACGAAGAATTCGATCGCGAAGACGCCGATGTATTCGAGCTTCTCGGCGATGCGATGGGCGATCTCGATCGCTTCCTGGGCCGTGCCTGCATCGAGTGCGGCCGGCGCGACGGAGCGATGGAGGATGTGATTGCGGTGTTCGTTCTCGGTCACGTCGAAGGCCGCGAACGCGCCGTCGATGCCGCGCGCGGCGATGACGGAGACTTCGGCGCGGAAGTTCACGAAGCTTTCGAGGATCGAGGGCTGGCCGCGCATTTCGGCCCAGGCATCTTCCGCGTCTTCGCGCTTCAGGATTTTCGCCTGGCCCTTGCCGTCGTAGCCGAAGCGGCGCGTCTTCAGAACGGCTGGGATCGGGAAGCCGCCATCAAGAGCCTTCGCGAGATCGTTATAGCTGCCGATGGCGGCGAATTCCGCCGTCATGGCGCCGAGCTCGCGCGCCAGCGTCTTCTCGTTCATGCGGTCCTGGGCGCAGCCCAACGCCTTGGCGCCGGGGCGGACGGGAACGCGCGCGGAGAGGAACTCAACTGTCGCGACCGGAATGTTCTCGAATTCATACGTCGCGACGTCGACGGATTCCGCGAAGGCCTTGAGGCGTGCTTCGTCCTCGTAAGCCGCGACCGTGTAGTGGGTCGCGACGTCGAACGCCGGACTGTCGCTTTCCGGGGCGTAGACGTGAGATTTGAGGCCGAGGCGGGCAGCCGCCATCGCAAGCATGCGGCCAAGCTGGCCGCCGCCGAGAATGCCTATGGTCGAACCGGGCGGAAGGGCAGTCATCGTGGTCGTCATCAAGCCTTTACGGGCGTTTCGGCGACGTCGGCCGAGTGCTTCTTGCGCCAGGCCTCAAGCCTGTCGGCCAGCGCGGCGTCGGAAAGAGCCAGGATTTCTGCGGCCAGAAGTCCGGCATTCTTCGCGCCGGCTTCACCGATCGCAAGCGTGCCTACGGGCACGCCGGCCGGCATCTGCACGATCGACAGAAGGCTGTCCTGGCCTTTGAGCGCTTTGGATTCGATGGGCACGCCGAGGACGGGCAGCGTCGTCATGGAGGCGGTCATACCCGGCAGATGCGCAGCCCCGCCCGCACCTGCGATGATGACCTTGAGGCCTGCGGCCTTTGCGCCCTTGGCATAGGAATAGAGGCGTTCGGGCGTGCGATGCGCCGATACGATCTTGGTTTCGAAGGCGACGCCAAGTTCCGCCAGAATGTCGGCGGCAAGCTGCATTGTCGGCCAGTCGGACTGGCTTCCCATGATAATGCCGACGTGCGGCCTGATCCGGCTCATAATGGCGTCCAAAGCCCCGAAAACGGAAACCGCGTCGGTACAGGAGCAAGCCCCAGTTTACAAGGGTTTCCGGTGTCGCTCATCGAGAAATGCGTGAGTAAGCCACGGTTTTGGCGAGCTGCTGTCCGGCAGGCCGGGATCAGGCGCGCTTGCGGCCCCAGTTCAAGGCGCCGAGCCAAGCAGATAATTGATCGTGTGAAAGAAGTTTTCCGGGCCCACGTAGCCTGAGATGCGGCCGACTTCGTGCTGCGATTTGACGACGACGAACGTCGGCACGATGTCGACAGCAGTGTTGAAATCCAATCCGGGTCCGAGCTCATTGATGTCGACAAACCGGACCGGCATCTTTCTGCCCTGCTCGGAGACCCTGTAGGCAGGAAGCACATCGCGCCGGAAGATCTGGCAGTATATGCAGCCATCGGCTTCGACGACGATCAGCTCATAGATTCTCTCGGGGCCCGCGGGTGCTTCCACGTCGAGGCCGGCGCGCGAGGCTGCCCCTGGGGCCAGCATCAGCAACGCTGAGATGAGGACTCGGAGGATCGTCGGCATGATGGATCTCGCGGAAGCAAGCGCTCCATCAATTTTGCATCAAAAGCGCAGTAACTGTCCGCAAATCTAAACCAGTAGTTAATGCGTGTCCCCAGCTGAAACGGCTCGGCTTCACCGTTTCATGACTTGCCGGGATGCCGGCAATCTCTAGAACGGTCGCCGGAGTGTCCGCTGCAAATTCAAGGAATTACCATGGCCGGCAGATTTTTTCTGTGTCTGGGGGCTTTTCTCATATTCGCGACAAGCCCTGCCATGGCTGAGACGGCGGCGCCGAAAGTCGCCGTCACCATAAAGCCCATCCATTCGCTCGTCAGCCGCATCATGGAGGGCGTGGGCACGCCGCAGCTCGTCGTGGATGGCGCGGCATCGCCCCATACGTTCACGCTGAAGCCATCGACGGCGCGCGCCATCAACGATGCGGACATCTTCGTTCGGGTCTCCGATCAGCTCGAGCCGTTCACGCGGAAGCTCGTGTCGTCGCTGCCGTCGAAGGTCGCCGTGATCACCCTTGTGGACGCCGATGGCGTGAAGCTCCTCGATCAGCGTCACGGCGGCACCTTCGAAGAGCACGAAGATGAGCATGCCGGAGCGGCAGATGCGGCCGATGCCCACGACCATCATCATGAGGCCGGCAAGGATGGGCACATCTGGCTCGATCCGCAGAACGCCAAGGCCATCGTCAATGCCGTGGCGAAGGAGCTCGAGGCTCGCTTTCCCGCGCACGCCGAAAAGATCAAGGCGAACACGGTGCGGCTCATTGCTGATCTCGACGCGCTCGATCGACAGCTGGCGGAGGAACTCAAAGATTCGACCGGGAAGCCGTTCATCGTCTTCCACGACTCAACGCAGTACTTCGAAAATCATTTCGGCCAGCACGCTGCCGGCTCGATTACTGTCAGCCCGGACGTGCCGCCAAGTGCGAAGCGCTTGACGGAAGTTCGCCGCAAGCTCGCATCACTCGGCGCGGTTTGCATCTTCAGCGAGCCGAACTTTCAGCCCAATCTCATCGCTGCCGTGATGGAGGGGACGCGGGCGCGCTCCGGGACGATCGATGCCGAGGGGCAGTTGCTGTCGCCGGGACCTGGGCTCTACTTCGATCTCATGCGCAACATCGCGCACAGCATGGCCGATTGTTTGAACGGGCAAACCTGAGCGCGGGCCTTAGGTGCTACTGCGCCTGGGCTTCCGCCTCGCGGCCGTCGAACACGTAGCCGGCGCCGCGGACCGTGCGGATGGGATCGCTTTCATTGCCGCGGATCAGCGATTTCCTGAGGCGGCCGATGTGAACGTCGACCGTCCGCTCATCCACTTCGGAAGACTGGCCCCAAACGCGATCGAGCAGCTGACTGCGCGACAGCACGCGGCGCGGGCTTTCCATGAAGACTTCGAGCATCCGGTATTCGGTCGGGCCGAGCCGAACCTCACGGGGACCACGGGTCACCTTGTGGGCGGCGCGATCCATCGTGATCTCGCCTGAGACGAGGATGTCGCTCATCCGCTCGGGCGCCGCGCGGCGGAGAAGCGCCTTCACCCGTGCCATCAGTTCCTGAACCGAGAAAGGCTTCGTGACGTAATCGTCGGCGCCGGTCGTCAGGCCGCGCACGCGATCGGATTCTTCACCGCGTGCGGTCAATAAAATGATGGGCAGGCTTTGCGTTTCAGAGCGATTGCGGAGCCGCCGGCACAACTCGATGCCGGAGATCTTCGGGATCATCCAGTCGAGGATCACCAGGTCGAAATTCTGCTCCGAAAGAAGAAGCTCGGCTTCCTCTCCATCCGCCGCATGGACGACCTCATAGCCCTCGGACTGGAGATTGTATTTCAGAAGTTCTGCGAGAGACGCTTCGTCTTCGACGACGATGATCTTGGCTGGCATGGCTTTCCGTCAGCGTTCGTTGCGGGTGCCTTCGTCCAGAGTGCCTTCACGATTGCCTCGGCGTGATGAGCGTCGATGACGTCTTGTCGCCCTTCGGCCGGTCGTCAGCGATCGGGACGCCGTGAACGAGGTAATAGACGTTCTCGGCAATGTTGGTCGTGTGATCGCCAATGCGCTCGATGTTCTTGGCGCCGAACAGGAAGTGCGTGCAGATGCCGATGTTGCGCGGATCTTCCATCATGTACGTCAGCAGTTCGCGGAAGAGCGAATTGTACATTGCGTCGACCTGCTGGTCGTCGCGCCAGACCTGCATTGCCTTTTCGGCGTCGAGCGCCGCCAAGGCGTCGAGCACATCGTGGAGCTGAGTCTGCACCATCTCGGTCATGTGGCGCATGCCGGTCATCAGGGGCTTGGGATAGGGCTCGTTGGCGATGGCGAGCGCGCGCTTGGCGATATTCTTGGCCAAGTCGCCGATGCGTTCGAGATCGGCTGCAATTTTGACGACCGTCATGATGTGGCGCAGATCGTTGGCAAGCGGTTGGCGCCGCGCGATCATGATGATGACCTGCTCCTGCACCTCACGTTCGAGCTGATCGATCATGACGTCGTCCGATACGGCCTTGTCCGCCAGCTTCGGATCGCGGCGCTCGAGTGCGTCCATGGCTTGAACGAGAAGCTTCTCCGCGTAGCCGCCCATCTGCGCGATACGGCGATCGAGCAGCCTCAGCTCGTCTTCGTACGATTTCACGGTATGTTCGTTCATGATCTCATTCCCTGAAAATCGAGTCCGGCTCGATGCGATGTTATCCGAAGCGGCCGGTGATGTAGTCCTGCGTGCGCTTGTCTGTCGGGTTCGTGAAGAGCTTCTGGGTGACGCCGAACTCGACAAGCTCGCCTAAGTACATAAACGCCGTGCGCTGAGAGACGCGGGCCGCCTGCTGCATGTTGTGCGTGACGATCGTGATCGTGAACTCGTTCTTCAATTCGTCGATCAGCTCTTCGATCTTGGCGGTGGAGATCGGGTCGAGCGCCGAGCAGGGCTCGTCGAAGAGGATGACTTCCGGGCGAATGGCGACGGTGCGCGCGATGCAGAGGCGCTGCTGCTGACCGCCTGAAAGGCTGAGACCGCTCGAGTGCAGCTTGTCCTTCACTTCCTTCCAGAGCGCGGCTTTCTCCAGCGCCGATTGCACGCGTGCATCGACTTCAGACTTCGACAGCCGCTCGTAAAGGCGAATGCCGAACGCGATGTTTTCGTAAATCGTCATCGGAAATGGCGTCGGCTTCTGGAACACCATGCCGATGCGCGAGCGCAGGAGATTGAGATCCTTCATCTCGAGGATGTTCTCGCCGTCGAACATCACTTCGCCCTCGGCCCGCTGATTGGGATAGAGGTCGTACATGCGGTTCAACACACGAAGGAGCGTGGACTTGCCGCAACCGGACGGCCCGATGAACGCCGTCACCTGACGCTCATAAAGCGGAAGCGAGATGTTCTTCAGTGCAAGCGTCTGGCCGTAGTAGAATTTCAGATCTTTGATCGAAATTTTTTCGGTCAGCCCTGCGTCCACATCTTTCGACATCAAGTTCATTGCTGCGTCCTCGAAGAACTTAACCAACGCGCGGCGATGCTCAACGTCAGCACGGCTGCGGTAATGAGTAGTGCGCCTGCCCAGGCGAGACGCTGCCAGTCCTCATAGGGGCTGAGAGCATACTGGAAAATGACCACGGGCAAACTCGCCATTGGAGCATTGAGATTGGTGCTCCAGAACTGATTGTTCAGTGAGGTGAAGAGTAGCGGCGCGGTTTCTCCGCTGACGCGGGCGATTGCCAGCAGGACGCCCGTGATCATGCCGGCGCGGGCTGCCCTGTAGGCGACCTTGCGGATGACGAGCGACTGCGGAAGCCCCAAGGCGGCGGATGCCTCGCGGAGCTGGTTGGGCACCAGCAACAGCATGTTCTCGGTGGTCCGAACGACCGTCGGAATGACGAGAATGGCGAGCGCAGCGGCGCCTGCGAAGGCCGAGAAGTGCCCCATCGGGCGTACCATCAGCTCGTAGACAAAAAGGCCGGTAACGATCGATGGCGCGCTGAGCAGGATATCGTTGATGAAGCGGATCACCGACGAGACTTTGCTGTAGCGGCCATATTCGGCGAGGTAGGTGCCGGCCAGAATGCCGATCGGCGTGCCGACGATGACGCCCGCGAATGTCATGATGAGACTGCCGGCGATGGCGTTCAACAGGCCGCCGTCGCTGCCGGGCGGGGGCGTCATTTGCGTGAAGACCTGCGGGCCGAGGCCGGCGAGGCCCTTGTAGAGCAGCGTCGCCAGGATAACGCCCAGAATGGTCAGGCCGAGGGCCGCTGCAAACCAGCTCAGCACGACGGTGATCGTGCTTCTGATCCGGCGCCGGCGGTATTTCGCTTTGTCGAGGGCCATGGCTATGCTCCCGCCCTTTTCTCGATGCGCATCAACATGAGGCGGGCGAGGGCCAAGACAATAAAGGTGATGAAGAAGAGGATGAGGCCGAGCGCGATCAATGACGACGTGTAAACGTCGCCGACAGCCTCGGTGAATTCGTTGGCGATGGTCGCCGAGATGGTCGTTCCGGGCGCCAGGATGGAGCCCGAGATCCGGTGCGCGTTGCCGATGACGAAGGTAACAGCCATCGTTTCGCCGAGCGCCCGGCCGAGCCCCAGCATGACGCCTCCGATGATGCCCACTCGGGTGTAGGGAATGACGACGTGGCGGACGACTTCACGCGTCGTCCACCCCATGCCGTACGCCGCTTCCTTCAGGACGGGCGGGACGGTCTCGAAGACATCGCGGCAGACCGCGGTGATGAAGGGCAGGATCATGATCGCGAGGATCAAGGACGCCGTCAGGATGCCGATGCCGTAGGCTGGGCCCGCGAACACCTGATTGAGGATGGGCACGTTCTTGAACGTGGCAATCAACTCGGGCTGAACGTAGCGCTGAATGGCGGGTGCGAAGAAGAAGAGGCCCCAAATGCCGTAGATGATGCTCGGCACGCCGGCCAATAGCTCGATGGCGATGCCGATCGGCCGGCGCAGCGGGATGGGGCAGAGTTCGGTCAGAAACACGGCAATGCCGATGCTGACGGGCACCGCGACGAGCATCGCGATGAAGGAGGTGATGATCGTTCCGTAGATCGGCGCCAGGGCGCCGAACTGCTCGGTCACCGGGTTCCAGACTTCGGTCGTGAGAAAGCTGAAGCCGAACGTTTCGAACGCGAGATAGCCGCCGACAACCAGCGACGCGAAGATCGCTCCTAGAAGGATGAGGACGAAATACGCGGACGACATCGTGAGGCCGCGGAAGAACCCGTCTGTCAGGCGTAGACCTTCGAGAACTTTGCGCCGGGCTGCTGCCGCCGCTGCCGCTTGAGAGTTAGCGTCTGCCATGAAGGTCAAATTTTGCTCCAGACTCAGGAAAAGCCGTCAGCCTTATAAGCCAAGTCGAGAAGCGCCCGCCTCGGGGCGCTTCTCATTATCCAGTCATTAGTTCGAGAAAACCGGCTTGTTGTCTTCGCCCACAACTTCGGCCCAGCTCTTTTTGACCATGGCGACGACGTTCTCGGGAAGCGGCACGTAGTCAAGTTCTTCGGCCGTCTTGCCACCGTTGGCATAGGCCCAATCGAAGAACTGCAGCGCTTGCTTCACCGCCGTCACGTCCTTCGGCTTCTTGTGGATAAGGATGAACGTCGGATTGGTGATCGGCCAGGAGTCGGCGCCGGGCTCGTCCGTCAGGATTACGCCCATGCCGGGAACCTTGGCCCAGTCGGCGTTGGCGGCGGCAGCCTGGAACGTCGAGATGAGTGGGGCAACCGTCTTGCCGTCCTTATTGACCATTTTCGCGAAGGAGATCTTGTTCTGCTTGGCGTAGGCGTATTCGACGTAGCCGATCGAACCCTGCGTCTGCATCACGTTGTTGGCGACGCCTTCGTTGCCCTTGGCGCCAAGGCCGACGGGGAACTGGACGGACGTGTTGGAGCCGATCTTCGACTTGAAGTCAGGGCTGACCTTGGACAGGTAGTTGGTCCAGACGAACGTGGTGCCCGAGCCGTCCGAGCGATAGACCGTAGCGATGGCGTCAGAGGGCAGCTTCAGGCCGGGGTTCAGCTTCTGGATAGCCGGATCGTCCCACGCAGTGATTTCGCCGAGGTAGATTTTGGCGAGCGTCGGGCCGTCGAATACGAGCTCGCCGGGCTTGATGCCCTCGAGGTTCACGACCGGGACGATGCCGCCCATGACGGTCGGGAACTGGATGAGGCCGTTCTTCTCAAGGTCTTCGCCCGAGAGCGGCTTGTCGGTTGCGCCGAAGGTGACCGTGCCAGCGATGATCTGCTTGATGCCGCCGCCCGAACCGATCGACTGATAGTTGAGGCCGATGCCGGTCTCCTTCTTATAGATGTCGGCCCACTTCGCATAAATCGGATAGGGGAACGTCGCGCCCGCGCCGGAAAGGTCGGCCGCCTTGGCAGGAGCGGACACCGCGGCTGCCGCCGCAAAAGCCGCAAACAGCGCCAAAATAGACTGTTTCACTGTGGTCTCCTCGTTTAACGGGGCTTGGAGCCTCACCGCTCCATCCGGGCCTCAAGGCTCCGGCCCGCACTCTCTATTCCAGTTAGATCACGGCTATATGAAACGTTAACGCCCTGATTTTCCTACCGTTCTCGCCTCGCGCTGGCCGATTTCTTTCCAAAAGCGGGCTGTCGGCACTGCGGCGTGCTTTCAAAAAACCGTCGTCCTTTCGCGCGGCCCTTGTAGCGCCGCGACGTAATGAATTTGTGACAGTTTAAGATATTGAATTGACAACCTTTTATTGGCGAGCCGGGAGGGCAACGTCGAACGTCGTGCCCTTTCCGACAACCGACTCGACCGAAAGTTCCCCTTCGTGGCGGCTGAGGACGTGCTTGACGATGGCAAGGCCCAAGCCCGTGCCGCCTATGCGCCGGGAATGTTCGGCGCTGACCCGGTAAAAGCGCTCGGTGAGCCGGGGCAGATGCTCTGGAGCGATGCCTGGCCCGTCGTCGGCAATCTTGACGATCGCACGCGCGCGGGCGCCGTCGCGAACGCCCGCCTGCTTTTTCAGGGTGATCTGCACGTGGCCGCCATCCCGGCCATATTTGACGGCGTTTTCGATGAGATTGTGAAAGACCTGAAACAGCTCATCTCGATCGCCGGTCGCCAGCAATTCGCCGCTAGCCGGTTCGACGCTGATCGAAATGCTGCGTTCCGCAGCGAAGGGTGCCAGCGAGCGGACAACATCTGCGATCAATGCATTCAGCTCGACACTGCCCGTGGGCTTGAGGTTGGCTTTCTCTTCCACGCGGCTGAGCAAGAGCAGGTCGTCGATCAGGCGCGTCATGCGCTCGGCCTGATCTGCCATGATGGCGAGAAACCGCTCGCGGGCGGCTTCATCGTTTTTTGCCGGCCCTTGAAGCGTCTCGATGAAGCCGCGCACGGATGCTAAGGGCGTGCGCAATTCATGACTGGCGTTGGCGATGAAATCGGCGCGCATCTCGAGCAGGCGGTGCTGCTCGGACTCGTCGTGGATCGTAATCAATACGGCGATGGGCTGATGCTGCTTGTCGCCGCCGAGCGGGGTCACGGTTGCGCTGAGGCGCTTTCCCCCCAAGCCGCCGCGCGGAACGAGGCTTGCGGTATGCTTGCCAACATCTTCGAACGCTCCGCGGACGGCTGCAATGAGTTCCGGGTCACGATTGACGTGCTCGAGCGGCACGCCCTGCCGCAATCGGTCGAACAGGCTCAAGGCCGCTTCATTGTAATTGAGGATGACGGAGGCCTGATCGAGGATGATTGCGGGGTCCGGCATTGCGGCGGCAATATCCGTCCACGTCAGAATCTTGTCAGAACTGGCAATCAGGCCGGCCGTTTCATTGGTTTTTTGATCGCCGACGGCGCGCGGCCAAGCCAGCAGCGCGGACACTCCGGCTATCAGGCCGCAGACAAAGAAAACGAGCGTGCGCAGAGGCTCGCCCACCCAGACACATGCCGGAACGAGTGCGAGAATTGCACCTGCTGCGAGGGCTGCGAAACGGAATTGAACGCTCTCACGGGTCATGTTCCGTGGAAGTAACTCCGATAGGCGGGAGAAGCCAGCGGCCAACGGGGTCAACTGCGCCGAGATGTTCGAGCCGCGGGCTTTTTGCTGCGCGCCTTGCTGGCGCGAGCATCTTCGCCGGGGTCCCTGGCCTGGGTGAGGCCAATGGGCGAGCGGACCGCAAGTTCGGCGAGTGAATGCTGATCAAGGACCGTGATGAAGGCCGCCAACGCATCGTCGAACATCGCGTTGATATTGCCTGGGTCCGCATCGTTCGACGTCGGATCGGTTCCGCCTTCGACTTGTACTCTCGTCACCTCTATGGCGCGCACCACGTCGCCAATTTTGATTGACGGTGCGGGTTTCGCCAGGCGTACGCCGCCGTTCGGTCCTCTGACAGCCGTTAAGAACCCGGCGTGCGAAAGGATGTGAACGATTTTAAAGACGTTCTGCTTGGTCACGCCCAGCCGCTCGGAAATGTCGGCGACCTTCACGAGCTGATTTCCGGCAAGCGCGCAATCGATCAGAATGCGGATGGCGTGGCCTGTTTGCTTCGTCAAGCGCATCTGTGATTACCCGGTCCGCGCGGCCGCGGCGCAAAATTCGTTCGACTTGCTTGTTTCACAAATCTTATCGCTGTGGCAAGGGGCAGGGCGGCTGCGAGTTCACTTGACAGATGGCCTCTCCCGCATTCTATACAAGCCCGGTAAATAATCGGATCCAGGATCCCTCGCACCCTCTTTTTGGGGCCGCCCTCAAACCACCCTGCATGGAGACCGAAATGTCGAAAAAGGCGTTTGCATGGGCCTGCGCAACTCAATTGGCGCTGGCGGCTCTCTTCATAGCCGGGACACCTGCCGGGGCGGCGCCTACGACTTCGGAAATCATCAAGAATTACGGGGACGTCGCGGAAGCGATGTACTCCGATGCGCTGGCCAAGGCCCGGGATCTCGACAAGGCGATCGATGCCTTTCTCGCGGCGCCAAACGCTCAAACCTTGGAAGCAGCTCGCGAGGCATGGAAGGCGTCGCGCATTCCCTACATGCAGACGGAAGGCTTCCGATTCGGCAACAAGATCGTCGACGATTGGGAAGGCAACGTAAACTCGTGGCCGCTTGATGAAGGCTTGATCGATTACGTCGATCAGGCGAGCTACGGCGACACCAAGGAAGAAAATCCTCTCTACACGGCCAATATCATCGCCAATAAGAAGATTCGTCTTGGACCCAAGATTCTTGACGCTTCCAAGATCGACAAGGACGTCATCGCCAAGTTGAACAGCGCTCTCGACGTCGAAGCCAACGTCGGCACGGGTTATCACGCAATCGAGTTCTTGTTGTGGGGCCAGAACCTTCACAAACCCGGCGTCAAGGCAGGCGAGCGGCCGGCCAGCGACTTCGATCTCAAAAACTGCACGAACGCCAACTGCGATCGCCGCCGCGATTATCTGAAGGCTGCGTCCGATCTGCTCGTCGATGATCTCTCGGACATGGTTGGCAAGTGGAAGCCGGACGGGGAGGCGCGCAAGGCCATCGCGCAGCAGAACGAGAACGCGCAGCTTTCCATCATTCTGACCGGAATTGGCTCCCTCTCTTACGGTGAACTCGCCGGTGAGCGCATGAAGCTCGGCGTGCTGCTGCACGATCCGGAAGAGGCGCATGACTGCTTCTCGAACAATACGCATAACAGCCATTATTACGATCAGGTCGGCATGATCGCGCTGTGGAACGGCAAATACGAAGGGCCGAGCGCGAAGAGCGGTCCAAGCATTGCCGAACTCGCGCGCGAGAAGGCGCCGGAAGCCGCAAAGCGCGTCGATGAAGCGATGGCGCTGACGCTCGAGAAGATGCAGGCGATCAAGACCAAGGCCGAATCTGGCGGAATGCTCTACGATCAGATGCTCGAAGCCGGCAACGACGAGGGCAACAAGCTCATTCTTGACGGCGTTGATGCTCTGGTCGCCCAGGCCCGCGCCATCGAAGCCGTCGTTGCTGCTCTGGGCCTCAAAGTAAAGATCGAAGGTTCCGACAGCTTGGATGATCCGAGCAAGGTCGCCGGGGCGAAATAGTTGATCCATCCCGCTACGAGTACTCTCGCGTTCGATGAGGTCTTGGCATGGTGACACGCAGGGACCTCATGGCTGGGGCTGCAGGCTTCTCCGTCGCCGCCGCAGGGATTTTTGCGGTCGGGCGTCGGTTCGAAGCCCACGCGGGTGGCTTGCAAAAAGTCATCGCGCAGCCTGAAGCCGAGGGCGTTAAGGCCGTCACGTTCGATCTTGCCGAGCGGCCGACGGCGCTTCCGTGCTTCAACGGCCGCACGCTGCCGTTGTGGACGTTCGAGGCCGGAACGACGTTTCCGATCGTGCGCATGAAGCTCGGCGAGCGCCTCGATACGGTGTTCAAGAACAACCTGCCGGTCGCGGGCGAAGTCGCGACAATCCACTGGCACGGCCTTCGGATTCCGAATGATCAGGACGGCGTGCCGTACATGACCCAGCAGCCGATCGCGCCCGGCGCTGAAGGCCACTATTCCTTCGTGCCGCCGGACACGGGTTCGTTCTTCTTCCATACCCACTGCAACTCGGTCGAGCATTTCGGCCGGGGTTTGATTGGTGCGCTGATCGTCGAGGGCGACGAGATCGAGCCACCGGACGCCGAAGCCGTGCTTCTGATGAAGGACTGGCACATCGGGCCCGATGGCAAGTTCCTGCCGTTCAGCACGGATGAGGGCGCGGCTCGCGGCGGCACGCCCGGCACGGTCCGCTCCGTCAACGGCGAGGCATCTCCCGTCATCACAGTTCCCTCGTCGGCCGACGTGCGCATCCGCTTCTATCATCTCGACCCGATGCGCGTTTCCGACATCGGCTTTGAGAATGCGGAAGCCGCGATCATCGCGGTCGACGGCAACGGCGTGACGCCCATTCCGCTCGAATCCTGGCGGATGGGCAGCGCCATGCGGGTTGACCTTCTCCTTCGTTCTGCGCCGCCGGGACATTCGGTAAAGCTCTTCGATTACTTCTCAAAAGAGCCGTACCTGCTCGCCGAGTTCAAGTCGGAGGGAGCCCCCAAGCGCACCGCGCCGTTCAAGGCCACGCCGCTCAAAATGATGCCGTTCGAAAAGCTCGACGAGGCTTCGGCGCAGCGCATTCCCGTCGAGTTTTCCGCGACGCCGACTGGCGCGTCGATCGCAGCGGCCGGCGCGGTATCGGACATTCAGATCGGGCCGCTCTGCCTGACGAAGCGAACGTTTTGGGCCATCAACAAGCAGGCGTGGCCCGGCGCCGATCACAAAGAACTCGGGCCGCCGCTTGCGGTTCTCAAATCCGGCAGCAGCTATATCTTCGAGCTGAAGAACACGACGCCGCGCGCGCATCCGATCCATATCCACGGGCACATGTTCGAAGTCTTGAGTTCGAGCCTTCGTCAGCTACCGCGCGTCCACTGCGATACGGTGCTGCTCCTGCCCAAGGAACGGATCGAGGTCGGCATCGTCGCCGGGGATCCCGGAAAGTGGATGTTCCATTGCCATATTCTCGAACATCAAGAGACGGGCATGATGGGTTACATCGAGGTCGTGTGAACGTCGTGCTGCGCGTCTCGATTGCCCTCCTGTGCGCGGCCATCGCGCCCGCAAATGCGGCGCATGCGGATCAACTGGACGTGCCGGTCGGCAAGGCGCTGTTCGATAGGCTATGGATTCCCGCGCCCGCCTCGACGAAAGCAACCGACGGGCTCGGGCCGCTCTTTTCTTCGCGTTCGTGCACCGGCTGCCATGCGCGCGGCGAGGGAGCGCGGGTTGTGACGCGTGAGGACGGGCAGGCCGATATCGCCGGCGCTGTTGTGCGTTTCGGCAAAGCGGATGGCACGACGGATCCCTATTATGGGCTGCAATTGCAAACGAATGCGGTGCCGAAGCTGATGCCCGAAGGCGAGGCGCGGTTCCTGCCCAGCCTTCAGTATAAGCTGACGGGGCCGCCGCTCGCCGATGGCGTGCACACCAGTGCGCGGCTGGCGCCGCCGCTTTTTGGGAGGGGCGCGTTCGATGACGTCGCAGACGAAGAAATTTTGAAACGTGCCGATCCGGATGATCGAAACGGCGACGGTATCAAAGGACGCGCGAACATCACCCCGCGCGGCATCGGCCGTTACGGGTGGAAAGCGGCGCATGTGACGCTCGACGATCAGATCGCGCATGCCTTCGCCATCGACATCGGCTTATCCAGTCCGAAAATGCCGTTCCCGAACGGCGACTGCACGAAGCTCGAAACGGAATGTGCGGCGCTGCCGAACGGCGAGAGCGCGGCGTTCGACGGACGTGAGATTTCCACTGCGATGCTGGGCTATGTCAAAAGTTATATCCGGACGCTGCGCGCACCGGACGAAGCCGCGGATTCTGCCGGTGCCAGCCTCTTTGCCGCCACGGGGTGCGCGCAATGCCACGTTCCGGCGCTCACCACGCGCGATGGGCGGCAAATTCCAGCCTTCACCGATCTCCTTCTTCACGATATGGGTCCGGGGCTCGATGACGGCGCGGGCGAGCCGGGCGTCAAATCATCGGAATGGCGTACCGCACCGCTCATCGGTCATCGCGTGCCTGCCGAGCAGCGGCGCTTCCTCCATGACGGGTCGGCAGCGACCGTGGAAGAAGCGATAGGGAAACATGGCGGAGAGGCTGAGCGCAGCCGCGATCTCTTCGTGGCGCTCTCGCCGGACGACAAGAAGCGTCTCGTCGATTATGTGAACGGGTTATGATGATAAGAAAAGCGACGCTCGCCGGGCTCTTCACTTTCGCATTGGCCCTTCAAACTGCTGGTATCGCGGTCAGCGAACCCCTCAGTCACGAGGGGATGGTCAAGGCCGCGATCGAGCAGCACATCGTTCCCCACTTCAATGCCTTGAAAGCCGCGGCCGAGCCGCTGCCTGCCGCCGTCGCCAACGTCTGCAAAACGGGTTCGCCGGAAGTCAACCGTGCGCTTTCTGACCAGTTGGCGAAAACGGTGGTGGCCTATGCGGGTGTCGATTTCCTGCGCTTCGGGCCGATGCTCGAGAAAGGCCGCCGCGAGCAGCTTTCGTTCTGGCCCGATCCGCGTGGATATGTGTCGCGGCAGATGCGCCTCATTCTGACTAAGCAGGATGAGGCTCTCGCGCAGCCCGGCGCCATCGGCAAGCAGAGTGCGGCTGTCCAGGGGCTCACCGCGCTCGAATACTTGATCCGCGATGAGGAGGCGCCGCTCGGTCCGGACGCGTCTGCGCGTTATCGCTGCCTTCTCGCTGAGGCCATTGCCGGCAACATCGTGCGGCTCACGAGCGAGCTGGCGGAAGAGTGGGAGAAGCCCGGCGGCTGGGCGGAGAAGATGCTCAAGCCCGGGCCCGAGAACGATACGTACAAGAGCGCCGACGAAGCGGCCGTCGAAGTCGTCAAAGCGCTGATCGTCGGCATATCGCTGACGGCTGACGTACAAATGAAGCCGCAGATCGATCCCAAGATCCGGTTGAAGCCGCCCTACGACAAATCGGGGCTGCAAAAGCCGTACTACACCGCCACCGTCACTTCGCTGCGCCACCTTTACAATGCGCTGCAGCTGGAAAGCTGGCTGCCCGCTAACCGGCGTTGGATGAAGGATTGGGCCAACGGAACGTGGCGCACGCTCGAATCGAGCGACGGTGCTGGCGGGCGCGCGGCGCATGCGGAACGCGACGATGCGCCAACGCCACGAGAAGTTTTCGACCGCGCGAACGCGCTCCGCAACATGGTTGCCAACCGGCTGGCGGTGACGGCCAAGCTCACAGTGGGGTTCAATGAACTCGATGGCGATTGATCGCAGATCATTGCTTCTCGGCACGCTGGCGTTCGTCGGCACGGCGCGCCTGCAGGGGGCTTTTGCCGCCGCCGGCGCGAGCGCTGACGACATTGCCTATGTGAGCGCCATGCGGCATGCGCAAGGGAGCTACGGCGTGCTGCTCCTTCGCGCCGATGGGTCCGTCGTTCGCGAGGTTCCGCTGTCGGGCCGGGGCCACGACATTGCCATTCATCGTCCTTCAAACCGGGTTGCCGCGTTCGCGCGGCGGCCGGGCTCGTTCGCCGTTGCTTTCGAGTTGGATAAGAACAGTCCGCCACATATCTTCACGCCCGGCGATGGGCGGCATTACTTCGGCCACGGCAGTTTCTCGCAGGACGGGCGGCTGCTCTATGCTTCGGAAAACGACATCGAGACCGGCATGGGCGTGATCGGCATCTACGATGTTGCGTCCGGCTTCAAGAAGATCGGCGAGCATTCAAGCTATGGCACCGGGCCGCACGAGATCATGCTGCTGGCGGATGGACGGACGATTGCGGTCGGGAACGGCGGTCTCGATACGGTGCCGGACGCTGGCCGCGTCAATCTCAACGTCGATGAGATGGAGCCGTCGTTGGCGTTCGTTGATGCCGTGACCGGCAAGCTCATCGCCAAGCACGACATGACGGGCGAGCTGCAGTCGCTTTCCATCCGGCATGTCACTCAGGACGCTGCGGGTCTTGTATGGTTCGGCGCGCAGTGGGAGGGCAGCCCGAGTGAGACGCCGCAGCTCGTCGGCAGCGCGGGGCCGGACCGGGCGCTGAAGCTGATCGAACCGCAGGGCAAGGGCGGCAGCGATCTCAAGGGCTATATCGGCTCAATGGCCGTCAGCTCGGATGGGCTGACGATCGCGGCGAGCGCGCCCAAAGCGGGGCACGTGCTCTATGTCGATACGCGGACGGCCAAAGTCGTCGGCCAGAGCGATCTCAAAGACGTGTGCGGAATCGCGCCTGAGGGCGCGGAGAATTTCGCGGCGTCCTCGGGCTTCGGCGTCATTCGCTATGAGACGCCGCGGGCTTCGACCATCACAGAGCGCGAGCTGCAAGACGTCGCGTTCGACAATCACTTGCGCCGGGTCGGCTGAACTTCGCCGATATAGGTCTGAAGGTCGGCGCGCGTGTCGATGTCGGTGAAGGCGCCCGGTTCATCCCACGTGACGGGGTGCCAAAGGTTCCGGTGTTCAGCGAGGATCGTCCTGCCGCCGGAATCTCCCGATACCGCTTGCAGCGCCGGGAATAGGGCTTTTGGCCAGATGATCGGATGACCGCGGCGGCCGTCGCTCATCGCTGGAAAGACGATTGCGCCGGGGTCGGTCTCAAAGGCCGCTATCAGCGTATCGACAAGGCCGCTCGTTATTCCCGGCATGTCACCGAGGGCAACGAGCACCCCGTCCGCGGTTTGACTGACGCTGGCGAGCCCGGCGCGCAGCGAGGTCGAGAGCCCTCCGGTGAAGTCCGGAATTTCGACTTGCCGCCAGCGGCCTGATCCCGCGGCACGCGCCACCGCGTCGTCTCGCCCAGCTGTTACCAGAACGATGTCATCGATCTTGGATTGGGCGAGGGCGGCGCAGACGTGGGCAATGATCGGCACGCCGCCAATTTCGACGAGCAGCTTATGACCATCTTCGAAGCGCGATGAGCGTCCGGCAGCGAGGATGATCGCGGCGAGCTTCACGCGGGCGCTTTCCGGAAAGCCTGAATGATCTGCGCGAGGATGGATGTCGCAATTTCGCCCGGCGTCTCGGCATCGATATTGAGTCCGACGGGGGCGTTGATGCGGGCGATGTCGTCATCAGTGAAGCCCAAAGCCTTCAGCCGTTCCACGCGCTTGGCGTGCGTGCGCCGCGAGCCCAGAGCGCCGATGTACCGGCACGGCGACTTCAAAGCGATGGCGAGCGCTTCATCATCGATGTGGTCGACGTGGGTCAGCGTCACGACGGCGGAGAACGGATCGGCCGCCATTTCGCGGAAGCGGCCTTCGGGCCATCCGGCGATGATCTGTGATGCCTCGAAACGCGCGGTGCTCGCAAATGCCGTTCTCGGGTCCAGCACCTTGACGTCATAGCCCGACGCTGTCGCCATCGTTGCCAGATGTTGAGCGATATGCGTTGCGCCGATGATGACGATGCGCGGTGGCGGCGTCAGCGCATGCAGGAAATACTCGCCGCTGTCATCGACGCCGCTGCGGCCGCGCCGGACAACGTCGGCGATTGCTGTCTCCGCTGCTGCCGAACCATTGCGGATTTCGCGGCTGCCGTCGGCGAGGCGCGTCGCCACCACGATCGGCGTGCGGTGGGCTGCGGCTTCATCCAATCGCTCGATGAAATCAAGGTCGGCTGCCGGATCGAGGCGCGAAACGTAAACACGCAGCTTGCCGCCGCAGGCGAGGCCGGCGCGCCAGGCGATTTCATCGGCAATTCCGAAACTCAAGGTTTCGGGTTTGCCGGTTTCGATGACGTCGAGGCTGGCCGCGATCACATCCGCTTCGATGCACCCTCCGGATACCGAGCCCTGGAATTCGTCGATACCGGCGATTGCCATCTGACCGCCTGTGCGGACGGGCGCTGAGCCCCAGGTATCAATGACCGTGGCGATGGCGACAGGCCGGCCGGCTTCGAGCCAAGCCTTTGCTGCCGCCCGCGGATCGGTGATCGGAGCATTGGTTTTGGCGGCAACTTGATCAGTTTGCAGGTCGGTCACGGGGCATCTCTGAGGGGCTGCTACAGTGTCGCGATTGCGCTTGTGAAGCCCGGAGGCTAGAAGCGCGAACATGGCGAGACCCTCTGTAAAGATCAAGGCAAAGGCAAGCGCAAAGGTCCGGCGGCTGGCGCATGGCTCCGGTGCGCCGCAGCCGCGCGCGCCCAAAGTCGGGTTCGTTTCGCTCGGCTGTCCGAAGGCGCTGGTCGACAGCGAACGCATCATCACCAAGCTGCGGTCGGAAGGCTATTCGATCGCGCGGGATTATTCGGGTGCCGACGTCGTCGTGGTGAACACGTGCGGGTTTCTCGATTCCGCCAAGCAGGAAAGCCTCGACGCCATTGGCGAAGCGATGAACGGCAATGGCCGCGTCATCGTCACGGGCTGCCTCGGCGTCGAGGAGGGCCGTATTCGCGAGGCGCATCCGGGCGTTCTAGCCGTGACCGGTCCGCATCAATACGAGCAGGTCGTCGAAGCGGTGCACGATGCCGTGCCGCCGCTGCACGATCCATTCCTCGATCTCGTGCCGCCGGAAGGACTGCGGCTCACGCCCCGCCATTACGCGTATCTCAAGATTTCGGAAGGCTGCAACAATCGCTGCACCTTCTGCATCATTCCGTCTTTGCGCGGCGATCTTGCCAGCCGGCCGGCCAACCACGTGATGACTGAGGCCGAGCGCCTCGTGAACGCCGGCGTCAAGGAGCTGCTCGTCATCAGCCAGGATACGAGCGCCTACGGTCTCGATCTGAAGTACGCGGAAAGCCCATGGAAGGGCGGCCCGCTCAAAGCACGCTTCCTCGACCTGTCGCGGGCGCTGGGCGATCTCGGCGCGTGGGTGCGGATGCATTATGTGTATCCCTATCCGCACGTCGATGAGGTCATTCCGCTGATGGCGGACGGAAAAATCCTGCCTTATCTCGACATTCCGTTTCAGCATGCGTCTCCGTCCGTGCTGAAGGCGATGCGCCGTCCGGCCTCGCAGGAGAAGACGGCGGAACGGATTCGCCGCTGGCGCGATGTCTGCCCGGATCTCGCCATCCGCTCGACGTTCATTGTCGGCTTCCCGGGCGAGACGGACGAGGATTTCGAGTTTCTGCTCACCTGGCTCAAGGAAGCCAAGATCAACCGCGCGGGTTGCTTCAAATATGAAGCCGTCGATGGCGCACCGGCCAATGCGATCGAGGGTGCGGTTCCCGAAGAGGTGAAGGAAGAGCGCTGGCATCGCTTCATGGCGGCGCAGAAGGACGTCAGCAGCGAACTCCTGCGCGCGCGCGTCGGCTCCGAGATCGACATCATCATCGATGAAGTCGATGAAGACGGCGCCATCGGACGCTCGAAGTGGGATGCGCCCGAAATCGACGGCAACGTGTTCTTGAACGGCGAAGACGGACTGAAGCCGGGTGATGTGATCCGCGGCAAAGTCATCGAAGCCGATGAATACGATTTGTGGGCGGTACGCGCTTAAAGCGGTACGGCCCCTGAGGCCTCCGGCTTCGCCTTGTGATCCGGCTCGACGTGGATCACGACTTCCGAGCCTTCGATGCTGCGTTCGATCGAATGCTCGATGCGATCGCAAATATCGTGCGCTTCGTCCACGCTCATCGAACCCGGCACCACGAGGTGAAATTCGATGAAGAGCGCGCGGCCCGCTTGCCGGGTGCGGATATCATGGGCCTCGAGTGCGCCGTGGCCGTTCGCCTCGATCACGCCGCGGATGCGGCCTTCGATTTCCGGGCTCGCCGCCTGATCCATCAATCGCGACATGGAGTCGGTCGCGATCCGGTACCCCATGTAGAGAATGTGTAGCGCCACGGCACCTGCAAGCAGCGGATCGAGGATGTACCAGCCCGTCGCCACGGCGATGGCGAGCCCTGCGACGACGCCGACCGAGGTGATGACATCGGTAAAGAGGTGCTGGCCGTCGGCGACCAGCGCGGGCGAACGGTGCGTTGTACCCCAACGGATGAGAGCCCATGCCCAGCCGCCGTTTATGACCGTCGATAGAACGCTGATCGCGAGGCCGAGACCTGGCTGCTCGAACACGACGCCGTGCACGAGGCCTGAGTAGGCTTTGTACAGGATGAGCAGCGCGGCAATGGCGATCATCGCGCCTTCGAACATGGCCGCGATGAACTCTGCCTTATAATGACCGAAGGGGTGATCGGAATCCGGCGGTTTCGAACTCCAGCGGATGGCACCGTAGGCTGCGAGCGCGGTCATGACGTTGACGATGCTCTCGAGAGCATCGGAGAAGAGCGCCACGGATCCCGAAACCGCGTACGCGACATACTTCAACGTCACGACCGTCAGCGAGACGGCGATGTTGATCGCAGCAATGCGTGCGATGAGGTCGTGCTTCGTTCTGGTGGCGGAGGACATTAAGAGCGGTTTTCCGTCAATGGCAGCGCATTTGGTCTCATATTTCGAATCGCTGCGCCACATGGGGAGAGAGCGTCTTGACTGCCGCGGCAGTCATAATGTGCTGACCCGGCTTATCCACATTTGTGCCGCGCTGGGCCCTCGTCCGCGCGGAGCGAATCTGATGCTCCATTACCCCAGGAGAGGTCCGCCAGCCAGTCCTAACGTCTGGGCTTCCACGCGGGCATTGGGTTTGGGGCAGCCATGGCGAATTTCACCACTCACATTGCGATTGGTACCGTCGTCACGGGTGCGCTTGCAACCCTGACATTGGCCGCAGACGTCGTCGCCCCGCAGAATCTCGTCGCAGTAACCTTGGCTGGCGTGCTGGGTTCCGTGCTGCCTGACATCGACCTGAAAGACTCGCGGCCAAGCCGAGCCATGTTCGCGGGGCTCGCCATCTTCTTTTCATTTGCGGTGCTGTTCAACGCGGCAACGGAATACTCGATTGCGGAGCTTTGGGTGCTGTGGCTCGGAACGCTGCTCCTCGTGCGATACGGCTTGCATTCGGTCTTCCATCGCATTTCCGTTCATCGGGGGATCTGGCACTCGATCCTCGCCGCGGTCTTCTCATCGATTGCGACAGCGATCGTATTCCGGCATCTGCTCGGAAAACCCGATGGCGTTGCCTGGCTTGCTGCCGTGTTCATGTTCGTCGGCTACATCACCCACCTGACGCTGGACGAGATCTACTCCGTCGACGTGATGGATACGCGCATCAAGGCGTCGTTCGGCACGGCGCTGAAATTCATCGACCGCAGGAACGTCATGGCGTCCGCAGCTATGGCGTGCGCGACCGCCGTCGCGATTATGCTGTCGCCACAGACCAGCACGTTCGTCGATGGGCTCAGCTCGCGGAGTATGTGGACGGGCCTGCAACAGCGCATTCTTCCGGCCGGCAAGTGGTTTGGGCTCGTCAATGGACCGCACGTGGCCAGCCGGAAGGCGGACGAACCGCGCGGCATTACAACGGGCTCAATCGGTGGTGATGGTCAGGAGACCAAAGCGGCACCGGAAGAAGTGATGCAGCGCTAGCTTCGCGTGGAAGCCACATCGCTGACGCGCGCGGTGTCGCTGCGCAGACCTTTCAGAAAGAGCGTCGTCAATTCCCGGGCATAGGATTGCGCGGTGGCCGGTGTGAGGTAGACGCCCTTTTCGGTCGCGGCGATCGCCGTGATGCCGTTAAGGCCTGCCCACAGGGCGCGCGCCATTGCTTCCAGAGATGCCCGCGGCGCATTCGGGGCAATCGGCTCCAGCGCGGTTCTGACGATGTCGATCAGGCTGTTCGTATAGTCGTGAAGTAGCGCGGGAACGCTCGTTCCTGGCGGCAAGCTGTGGGCGAGGAACAAATTCCACATGCGCCGATTGACGAGTGCGAAATCGACGTAGCCATGTGCGAGGGCTTCGACATTCTTGTCGCTGTCGGGTCCGAGCGGAACGCGCTTCATATGATCAAGCGTGCGACCCATCAGCTGAACTTGCAGGGTCAACAGAACGTCGTCCAGGTTTTCGAAGATATTATAAAGGGTGCCCGGGGAGTAGCCGATCATGCGCGCGATTTCTCGGGCAGACAGGCCCGTGATACCGTTCCGCTCTACGATTGTTTGTGACGCGTCGAGAATGAGCTGCCGCAATTCCTCTGGCGAGTGTACGGATCTTCGTCCCATACGTTCACGATCCCCGGAAAGCTTTTAAACAATCTGTACTGAATGGACGTAACCTGGACAAGGGAGGGTCCGTACACCGATAGTGCGCATTACCCATTTGTAAGCGCCGGGCGAAGGAATAAAATTCCTTGGCGCTTCGCGGTTCGTGGGGGCGCGGATAATGGAATGCTCTTCGTCAGAGCGCCGGAGGAACAATTTCCTCAGTACCCTGATTAATCAAAAAATGTATAAATAATGGGGGATTGATGGTGCGCGAAGCGCACATCGCCGCGAAATTTGCGGGAATGGCTCTTTTAGGCCGGGCAAGTCGTGTTTTGCGTGGCCTGGCCGTACAAAACGGAGCCGTAGCGCGGGGCGAACGTGATTCTATCCGTCCAGGTCATCCGACTCATGAATTTCGGCAGAAGGTTCGCGAGGAGCGGAGTATATTGATACTTCGCATCGATGATGATTGCTGCATCCCCCTTCGAGAGAAGGTTTGGAGGGACGATACTGTTTGAAGCGTAGGTGAGCGTGCAGGGCTGAACGGTCATGTTGTTGTACGCGTAAGACCATTCAACTCGCGACTTGTTTGCGTCGTCGCTTTTTGCCCGGAACTGGTAGATGCCCATCTGCAGCGACGAAGACGAGTAGGGCGCCATCGCTTGCTGGGCAGCTGTCATGAGAGATGTCAGCTGAGCTTTCGCTTCCGCGGTGTTCGTGCCGAGCTGCTGTTCGCGCGCCACGAGGTCGCCGATGATCGCGGTCGCCTTCTGAAAGCGCTGATGCATGATCAGCGCGCGTGTGACTTCGAAGGTGCCGAAGGTCATGAGCATGAGCAGCGGGGCAATGAAGGCGAATTCGACGGCAGCGACTCCCGCAGTGTTCCGGCGGAAGCGGCGAAGCAAATTCGACAATCGGCAGCGGCTGCTATGATGCATGGTTCAATTGTTCGCATAGGGTTCGCTGCGGAACGCGGTCGCCGCCTGCAGCATCGTTGATCCATCCGGCGCATTTCCGAATTTGAAAAAGGGAAGAATCTTCGTGAAATTCCATTTGTAGCAGGTGGTCACAAACACGACCTGGCTTGCGGTGCCGGTGTGCTTAGCAATCAGGTCAGTCGGCACCATGAGCTTATCTTGATTGCTGTTGTCGTTCAGGCAGTTGATAAGCGTAGGCTTATCGTTCCAGCCTGTTGACGCCGCCGCGTACACTTTCAGTTTGTTGCAGTCGACCCAACTGCCTGCGCCCGAGCAAATGGTTTTTCTGAATTGTTCGACGGTCATCTTTGCGGTGACGGCTTGGCCTGTCCGCACGAGCCGCGCGGCTTGATCCAGCCCCTTCTCGATCGAGTTCGTCATGAAGAAGTAGAAGGCGCAGCCCACGAGGCAAAAAATGAACATGAAGAAGGGCGTGACGACGATTGCAAACTCGACGGCCGTGGCGCCGCGGTCGTCGCGTTTCAAGCGGCCGAGGCTGCTCGCCAGTTTAGCCTTCACAAAGCCAGCGATTGGTCCGCGCAGAAGCATCCGCCCCTCATTAAACTCATACTGATGAGAGGTAGTCCTGGAACATTAAAAGCGTATTTATCGAAAGGTCTTTTGTTTCGCGCGGTTCACAAAGCGTTAAACGAAACACGGCGGCCCTCGAAGGCTGCCGCGAGAAGGCACATGCCTACTGCTGATTGGCTCCAGTGCTTTGATCGGATACGCCGGCTGAAAATGCCGTCTTGTCAGTATTGGCCTTCTTGACCGTATCGAAGAAGTCTTTCTCGTCCCCGATAGTCAGGGTGGGCTCGCAGTTTGGCGTGCAGGCGTACGTGAAGCGCTGCGTGCCTTTATGAAGATTCACGACGCGGCGGTCGTCGCGTTCCACCATCACCCGCTGATCCTGGATGACGTTGTGGTCGTTATCGAGGGCGATAATGTTCGTTATGCCGAAAGTCTTGCCCGTCACGACAAGCAGGTTGCCGTCCTGAAGCGTCACGTCTGCGATCGAGGGATTGCCGACAATGATTTCGGATGCGGGCCTCGGCAGCCGCAGCAATTGCGATTGGTCGTAGCGAACGATGAGGTCCGCGGCGGCGCCTGGCGTCGCAAGCAATCCCATGAGGCTCGCGCAGGCAATGGCCCGGATAGAGCCAACCATCGTCGCGGGTGAGGTGAAGTTCATGGGCATGCGGCATCCGATGTGTCGAAGAACGAGATAATTACCGCACGAATTGGTGAATGAACTGCAAACAGCCGTCCCACAGCATGCAGCTCCGCCTTCCGTCTCGGCGTTCACAAGGCTCAATGGCGTTAAAAGGTTACTTGGGTTGGATGTGCCCCTCAGAAATCCAAGCGTGATCATCCAAGCTCAGCAGAGTTTCTGCGCTCACCGCCAAGGTACTCCAGCAAGATGGAATACCTGATCAAAGCCTACTGTGATCCCGGAAGATCTAACAATTAAGCAGTATTAATTACCACTTTCTCTCTTGCTCCTCGTTTTTACTAGTAAAACAGAACATGGTAAGTAATATTACAAGATTATTTACCGATATATACTTATAGTTTTGGAGCGATGAGCCGTTATCATTTGATTTTTATGTTGATCATCCGAGAACTTTGTCCAGTTTTACCTGGCTTTAATCTTTGAAGCTTACGGTCAGTTTCAGCTCAGCGGATGGACGGAAACCGCCGGTGAGCCAGGATCGGACATACAATCAAGACCAGTTTGGGAGAGTACATATGAATGTGTTTTCGCGTTTCGTGTCGGACGAGTCGGGTGCAACGGCTATCGAATACGGCTTGATCGCCGCTATCGTCGGCGTCGGCATCATCGCCGGGCTTACCCCTCTTAAGAACGCGCTGGTTGACACCTTCACCGACGTTGGAACGTCTCTGACGACGGGCGCCGCTCCGGCCGGCGGCGGCTGATAAGCAGCAGACTTTGCGAGAAGCGCTTGCGCTCGGAGAAACAAGCTCCGGGCGCATTTTGTTTTAGCCGCCAGGCCAGCTTGTTTGATTTTACTTCAGCAATTTTCGCGGCTTTTCTAGTCTACCACCGAAGATTAAGACCTCTGAGTTAGCATCGTTCAGTACGTTGATGAGAACGACAGCAGAAGGATGTCTTCAGGCATGCGCGACAACCTTATCCGGGGCTTTCTCCAGGACCAAAACGGCGCCACGGCGATCGAATATGCACTGATCGGCAGCATCGTCAGCATCTCTATCATTGGCGGCCTCACGCAAATATCGACGGACTTGCAGGAAAAGCTCATCAACGTCTCCTCCTATTTCTCCCCGTCAGACTGAGGCGGGCACAGGCCCTCTTGGCCATTAGCGCCACTTTTACTCAAACGCTGCATCCTCCAGCGTCTGTGTGAATTTTATTCAGGTCGCCTACATGACGTCGCTCGCCTCGCTTTTCCTCATGACGTTTCCCGTCGCGATGGCCTTTGCCGCAGCGAACGATCTTTTCACGATGAAAATACCGAACAAGGTCTCATTGGCGCTGGTTGGCGGCTTTCTCGCCGTGGCCGCGCTAACGCCCATGCCGCTCGAGACGTTCGGCATGAACTTGGGGATCGGCTTTGCTGTCCTGGCGCTGACGTTTTCGCTCTTTGCTCTCAATCTGCTCGGGGGCGGCGACGCAAAGCTGATTGCAGCAGGAAGCATCTGGATCGGATCCAATCACATTTTCGAATACTTGGCGTTCATTGCTGTGTTCGGCGGAATTCTTGCGCTCGCGATCCTTGTTTACAGAAATTGGTTTCCGGCGCAGGCGTTTGCTCTTCCCGGCTGGGCGCAGCGGCTTCATTCGCACAAGGGGCCCATTCCCTATGGCATCGCGATCGCGGCCGGTGCGCTCGTCGTCTTTCCGAGGACGGACATTTTTCTCTCGCTCGTGTGAGGCTTAACTGATTGGGTTCGTGAGCGGGACGGAGCGTTACGCTTTGATAACTGTCCCTACAACCTTCTTGCGGCTTAGCCTCGCTTCGGCACGACAATTAACCTCAAATTGACAATTGGCCGTCATCGTTCTGAGCAGATCTCTTTGTGATCTCGAGGGACTAAGGGGCGGATGAAACGGGCTCAGCTCATTGGATTTTCGGTAGCTCTCGGTGCTGCCGTGCTCGCCTATTACGTCGCGAGTTCGTTCGTTCGGCCGCCGCCAGCTCCGGTCACCGTCGAGAAGACCGTCAACAGCACTGAGGTTCTTGTCGCCGGATCGGACATTCCCGTCGGGCAGATCGTCAACGAGGGAAGCTTTCGCTGGGTCGCTTGGCCCTCTGAGGCCGTCACGCCAAGCTACATCACTAAGCAGACGGGCGGCGTTGCGATGATGCGCGATCTCTCCGGTTCGGTGGCGCGTTCGCCGCTGCTCGCGGGCGAGCCCATCACCACGCAGAAGCTGATCAAGGCTGGCCAGGGCGGCGTTTTGGCCGCGATCCTGCCGCAGGGCATGCGCGCCATCTCGACGAGGATCAAAGCCGAGACGGCTGCCGGCAGCCTGATCCTTCCCAACGATCATGTCGACGTCATCCTGATCCGTCAGGTGCGCAACCGTAACAATCAGGAAGAGAGCGTATCCGATACTCTTTTCCGTAACGTCCGGGTGATGGCCATCGGCCAGCAGATCGAGACGAAGGAAGGCAAGAAGGCAGCCGACAGCTCAGCGTCGACGGCGACGCTCGAGCTGACGCCGCGGCAAGCCGAGATGATGGCGCTCGCCAATTCGATGGGCGAAATCACTCTATCGCTTCGCAGCGTTGCCGATTTGAGCACTGATCCGGCACGTGCCGGCAGCCTCAATCTGGATAAGCCTAAAAACAGCTCCGTGCGCATCGTGCGCTACGGATCGAAGTCGCGTGTGTATGGCGTTAACTGAGTAAGAGTCCAAGTCAGTGGTCGTCTTAAGGTGCAGGGCCTCATGCGCAGGAATTCCGGGTTTTCATGGCGCGCGCGATTGCGCGCCATCGCGATGCTTGTCAGCGGCGCGCTCATCCTTTCGGGGACAGCGGCGCAACCGCAGGAATACGAGGGGTCCTTTCGCGACATCGCTGGCACGGGGCAGCATCAGTCCTTCATCCGTATTCAGGATACCGGCGGCCCGATCCGAAAGAGCCTCAAGATCGGCATGGGCAAATCGGTCTTGCTCGAATTCCCACGTGACGTTCGAGACGTGATGGTCTCGAACCCCGCGGTCATCGACGCCGTGGTGCTCAGCGCCAACAGGGTCTTCCTGCTTGCCAAGGGCCCCGGCGAAGCCAATGCGTTCTTCTTCGATACGGCCGGCGAGCAATTCGCGACGATGGAACTCTACATCGAGCGGGAATCGGCTGGACTGCAGGCGCTCCTCAACCGGGTTATCAAGGGCGGGTCGATCAAGGTCGAGATGCTCAACCAGACCGTCATTCTGACGGGAAGCGTCAAGAGCCCTCTCGATTCTACGCGCGCCGGCAACATTGCCGCGCAGTTCGTTTCCCAGAAGCTCGTGAGCACCTCCATCAACGTCAAGGAGGGTGTTTCGACTGCGGAAAGCGATAATAACGAGCTCAAGCAGCCTGTGATCAACATGCTGACCGTCGAAGCCGAAGAGCAGGTGATGCTGAAGGTGACGGTCGCCGAGGTTCAGCGTACGGCTCTCAAGCAACTCGGCGTCAATCTCGGCGGCGTCCTGCAGTCGGGAAGTTTCTCGACCACGCTGCTCACCGACAATGCGCTTCCCATCTCGGCTGCGCAGGGTCTCGGATCGCTGCCGACCTTCGGCATCCCCGCCGCCGCGGGAGCGGCGTGCGCCGCTGGTGCGCCGATCTGCCCGTTCAACCCCGGTCCCGGAGCCGGCTCTGTCGGCAATAGCGGTCTGATTTCCGGTTGGGGCACGGGCGCGAACCGGATCCAGTCTGCCATTCGCGCGCTGGAACGGGATGGGCTGATCCGGACGCTCGCCGAGCCGAACCTCACCGCCATCTCGGGCGAGTCGGCGGAATTCCTCGCGGGCGGTGAAGTGCCCTACGTTACGGGTGTCGACACGCAAACGGGCGTCAGCTCCGTCGATTTCAAGAAGTTCGGCGTGCAGCTTGCTTTTACGCCGGTCGTCCTGTCAGAGGGCCGCATCAGCCTCAAGATCGATACGAGCGTCAGCGATATCTCGCGGTTCGTCGGCAACAACCCGGTGTTCGACACGCGGCAAGCGAAGACGGTGGTGGAACTGCCGTCCGGCGGATCGCTCGCGCTTGCGGGTCTCATCAACACCAAGACGCAGCAGAACATCGACGGGTTTCCGGGCGCTAAGGACATTCCAATCCTGGGCACGCTCTTCCGCAGCCGCGACTTCCAGAATCAGGAGTCGGAACTCGTCGTTATCGTCACGCCTTACCTCGTGCAGCCGACGTCTCGTCAGCAACTCGCAGCGCCGACGGACGGCTTGGCGCCAGCGACTGACCTCAAGGCGGATTTTCTCGGTCACCTCAACCGCATCTACGGCAAGAGCGAAATGATGCCGTCGGGCGGTCTCAAAGGTGACTACGGTTTCATCGTCGAATAGCTGGGGCGCAGACGCATCATGCAGATTAAGTGCACGACCGAACGCCTGGCGCGAACGATGCGATCGGGTACCGTTAAACTCCTTGTCGCCGCGCTCATTCCGATGATGGTCGCGGGGTGCCGGCAAGATGCGCCTGGGCCGCGCGTCGCCGGCTGGACGCTCATCGATCCCGAGCAGCGGCATCCGATCCTGGTGTCGCAGCAGCCTGCATCGCTCAACTTGAAGGTTGCGGCGAGTGCTGAAGGTTTGACGCCGATGCAGCGGGCGCGCGTCCTTGAGTTCGCCGGACGGAGCAAGGCAGCCGATGCCGGCAACAGCCGCATCGTCATTTCGGCCCCCGGCGGATCGATGAACGAGAGCGCTGCGATGCAAGCTGCCGACGAGACGCGCCAGCTGATGATCGAGAGCGGTTATTCGGAAACGGCGATTGCGGTTGAGGCCTATCACGCCGACAGCCGCGAGGCGCCTCTGCGGCTATCCTACATGCGCTATGTCGCCGAGGCGCCGGAGTGCGGCCGCGACTGGTCGGAGAATCTCGCCCGGAACTATCAGAACACGCCCTATCCAAACTTCGGCTGCTCGTCGCAGCGCAATCTCGCGGTCATGGTGTCCAATCCCTCCGATCTCCTGGGACCGCGAACGATGACGGGCCGCGATGCGAACCGCCGGGATGACATGTACAAGAAATACGTTTCGGGTGCGGCGCTCGGCGCTGAGGCTGAAAAAGCGGCCATCAAAGCCGCCACCGGCGGCAATTAATCTCGCGGAGACGACATGTCGAGAAACGCTTCAGTGAGTTCAAGCGAAGAGCCGTTCTTCGAGGATGCTCAGTCGCCCGATCTTCACCCGGCAGATCGCGCCCGACCCATTCCGCGCATTTCAGTGCAGGCATTCTGTGACGACGCTCAGGTGGCCGAAGCCATCCAGTCTGCTGCCGAAGATCGCCGTTTATCAAAGGCGCATGTCAGTGTTCACATGGGTGGCATCGGCGCTGCCATCGCGCATTATCTCGATAGCCCGACGCCCAATCTCATCATGCTCGACAGCGCGCTGAAAGCGAGCCAGCTGCTTGCCGACCTCGACCGGCTGGCAGAGAGCTGCGATCCGGGGACGAAGGTCATCGTCGTCGGGCGGCATAACGACGTCGTTCTTTACCGCGAGCTTTTGCGGCGCGGCGTTGCCGAATATCTTGTTGCACCGGTCGATCCGATGGCGCTGCTCGAGAGCATTTCCAACCTCTACAACAATCCTGAGACCGATCCTGTCGGTCACGTCTTCGCGTTCATCGGCGCAAAAGGCGGTGTTGGTTCTTCCACCATCTGCCACAACGTGGCGTGGACGATGTCGGAGATCTTGAAGTCGGACGTGACGATTGCCGATCTTGATCTGGCGTTCGGAACCACGGGTCTCGATTTCAACCAGGACCCGGTGCAAGGCATTGCGGAGGCTTTGGCCGCACCGGAACGGCTCGACGATCAATTGCTCGATCGTCTGCTCACGAAATGCTCGCAGCACCTTTCGATCTTTGCGGCGCCCGTCGTGCTCGACCGTGACTACGAGATATCTCCTGAAGCCTGCTCCATCGTGATCGACGTGGCGCGCCAGAACGTTCCGTTCGTAGCCGTCGATCTTCCGCACGGCTGGTCGCCGTGGTCGAAGCGCGTTCTGCTGCAGGCCGACGAAGTCGTCATCACCGCGGTTCCCGATCTCGCGAACCTGCGGAACGCGAAGAACATCGTCGATCTTCTGAAAACGGCACGGCGGAACGATGAGAAGCCGCATCTCGTGCTCAACATGGCGAATGTGCCGAAGCGTCAGGAAATCAGCGTCAAGGAATTCGAGCAGGCGCTGGGTCTCAAGGTCATGTCGGTCATCGACTACGATTCGGAAACGTTCAGCCAGGCGGCCAACAACGGCCAGATGATTGGCGAGTTCAGCTCGAAGGCGCGCGCCATCGAGCAGTTCAACGATTTGGCATACAGGCTTACGCGCCGCAAAGACGCAAAGGTGGAGAAGCCGAGTTCGCCGTTGTCGGCCATCGCGCCGATCCTGGAGAAATTGAAGCTCAAGCGTTGAGGACCTAGATCGTATGTTCGGTAGGCGTTCGAACGATCCATCGCCGGAGAGACGCATCAGCCCGCAGTCGCCCGAGCCGTCGCCGGCTGCAGGCGCAATGGAGCAGCGCGCGGCGCCTGCGCCGTCGCGCACGACTGTGCCGGCAAGCCCACCGCCGCAGCGTGCGCCGGAGCCGGTCGTCGAATCGCAGCGGCGGCATTCGGAAGAGTACTACGACGTCAAAACGACCGTGTTCAATGCGCTGATCGATACGATCGACCTGACGCAGCTGTCGAAGCTCGACAGCATTGCTGCGCGCGAAGAAATCCGCGACATCGTCAGCGAAATCATTCAAATCAAGAACGTCGTGATGTCGATTGCCGAGCAGGAAGAGCTGCTCGAAGACATCTGCAACGACGTGCTGGGCTATGGGCCGCTGGAGCCGCTTCTCGCACGCGACGATATCGCCGACATCATGGTCAATGGTGCGGGCACGACCTTCATCGAAGTCGCGGGCAAGGTTCAGAAGACGAACGTCCGCTTCGCCGACAATCAGCAGCTCATGAATATCTGCCAGCGCATCGTGAGCCAAGTTGGCCGGCGCGTCGATGAATCAAGCCCCATTTGCGACGCGCGCCTTCCCGACGGCTCGCGCGTCAACGTGATTGCGCCGCCGCTGGCGATCGATGGGCCGGCACTCACGATCCGTAAGTTCCGCAAGGATCGCCTGCGTCTCGAGCAGCTCGTGAAATACGGCTCGATCACGCCCGACGCTAAGACGATCCTCGAGATCATCGGCCGCGTCCGCTGCAACGTGCTCATTTCCGGCGGCACGGGTTCGGGCAAGACGACGCTTCTGAACTGTCTCACCGGGTCGATCGATAACGACGAGCGCATCATCACGTGTGAGGACTCGGCAGAGCTTCAGCTGCAGCAGCCACATGTGGTGCGGCTCGAAACGCGTCCGCCCAACCTCGAGGGCGAGGGTGAGATCAAGATGCGCGATCTCATCAAGAACTGCCTCCGTATGCGGCCGGAACGCATCATCGTCGGCGAGGTCCGCGGAGCCGAGGCGTTCGATTTGCTTCAGGCCATGAACACGGGCCACGACGGCTCGATGGGAACCTTGCATGCCAACAGTCCGCGCGAGGCTTTGAGCCGTCTTGAATCGATGATCATGCAGGGCGGCTATGCCCTGCCGATCAAGACCATTCGCGAGATGATTTGCGGCTCCATCGATGTGATCGTTCAGGCCTCGCGCCTGCGCGACGGCTCGCGCAAGATCACGCACATCACGGAGGTGCTGGGCATGGAAGAGGACATGATCACGCTCCAGAATCTCATCGTCTATGAGATCACAGGCGAAGATGCCCACGGGCGGCTGATCGGCAGACATCGCTCCACCGGCATCACGCGGCCGCGCTTCATCGAGCGCGCGGAATATTACGGCGAGGCGGAGCGGCTCGTGGCTGCGCTTGTTGCATCCGAAGTCGAAGACCGGCATGGCAGCCCGCTCGGAGATCGCAATGGCTGACGCCGATCTTTTTTCCGTATTGGTTCCGCTGTTCGTAGCGCTGGCGTTTGCCGGGGCGGTGTTTGCGTTTGCTTATCCCTATTTCGCCGATGACCGCCAGGCCAAGCGCTTGGAGAGCGTTTCTGGCGTACGCGGCGCCCGGCTCGCCGCTGCCACAGGCGACGTGCAGAGCAGCCGCAGAAAATCGGTCGCCGATACGCTTAAGGAAGCTGAAGAGCGTAACAATGCCGACAAGAAAGTCACGATGGGGTTGAAGCTTATGCGGGCCGGCACGAAAATGTCACCGCGGGAGTTTTATCTCGCGAGTGCCGTGACCGGTGGTGTCCTGGTGTCGGCCTCGATCTTTCTCGCCGGGCTGCCCATAGCTGGCACTGTCGTCGTCGCATTCGTCGGCGGTCTCGGATTGCCGCGGTGGATCCTGAACAAGATGATCGCGCGCCGGCAGCAGAAGTTCGTGGCGCAACTGGCCAACGCCATCGACGTGGTCGTGCGCGGCATCAAATCCGGTTTGCCACTCAACGATTGTATTCAGGTCATTGCGAGCGAAAGCCCTGAACCTCTTGCCAGCGAATTTCGCGAAGTGGTCGAGCAGCAGAAGCTGGGGCTGTCATTGTCCGACGGTCTTGAGCGCATGTGCGCGCGCATGCCCGTGCCGGAAATGCGCTTCATGACGATCGTTATTTCGATCCAGCAGCAGGCGGGTGGTAACCTGTCGGAGGCGCTGTCGAACCTTGCCGGTGTGCTTCGCGACCGGCAAATGCTGGCGCTCAAGGTGAAGGCGCTTTCGGCGGAAGCCAAGGCTTCGGCAATCGTTCTGGGCTCGCTGCCGCCCGGTGTCATGACAATGGTTTATCTGTCATCGCCCGAATACATCATGCCGCTTTTCACGACGACCATCGGGCACTTCATGATCCTCGGAGCCGCAGTTTGGATGACGATGGGCGTGCTCGTCATGAAGAAGATGATCAACTTCAAGTTCTGAGATGTTGTTGCGCAGGTACGGAAGGACGGCAGCAAAGCGATGATGGAATTCGTCGAAACGGTCATGGACCCGCAATTGCTCGCGACCATTCTCGCGGCGTTTTGCGTCTTCGCCACCGTTTTGACGGTCGCGGTGCCGATGCTCCAGCGCGACCAGATGAACCGGCGCATGAAGGAGATGGCAATCGAGCGCAGCAAAATGCGTTCAGTCCGTCTTGCCGAGATGGCGACGAAGGAGCGCCAGCAGGGCGGCCGCCTTCGTGCCACGCCCAAGGGCTTCATGCAGCAGGTCGTCGATCAGCTGAAGCTTCGCGAGCGCTTCGACAATGAGGAGTTGCGCGAGAATCTCAAGCGCGCGGGTCTTCGCGGCCAGGCGAACATCGTCACCTTCATGTTCTTCCGCGTCGTCGCTCCGGTCGTTCTCTTCTTCGTCGCGCTCTTCTATTTCTTCGTCGTCTACGACTCCGGATATCCAGCGGCCATCAATTTCCTCATGGCGCTCGCGGTTGGTTTTCTCGGCTTCTACGTGCCAAACATGTTCATCACCAACCGCGTGCAGAAGCGGCAGATGGCCATCAAGCAAGCCTGGCCTGATGCGCTCGACATGCTGTTGATCTGCGTCCAATCGGGTATGTCGGTGGAAGCCGGCTTTGCGAAGGTCGGCAAGGAAATCATCGGCCAGTCGGTCGAGCTTGCGGAAGAAATGATGCTGACGACCGCTGAGCTTTCCTATCTGCACGATCGGCGCCAAGCCTATGAGAACCTCGCCAAGCGCACGGGGCTTCCAGGCGTCAAGGCCGTGATGACAGCGCTGGTCCAGGCAGAACGTTACGGCACGCCTGTTGGTCAAGCGCTGAGAACAATGGCGAAAGAGAACCGCGAGATCCGCCAATCGGAGGCTGAGCGTAAAGCCGCCGCCCTGCCTCCGAAGCTCACCGTGCCGATGATCGTGTTCTTCCTGCCGGTGCTTTTCGTCGTCATTCTTGGACCGGCCGGCATCTCGTACATGCAGATGGGCAAGTAGGCCGCCGAGCCGCTGCAGGACTTCGTTTCGTGTCGCGTTAGCCCTGATCGCCTCCATGGTGATCAGGGCTTTTTCGTTTGGCGCTTTTGCCAAACACAACAGCCCGGTGCTCGCGCGCCGGGCTGCTGCACTTATTTCAAGAAAGAAGCTGCGTTTCCTATCGCGCTATCGGCAGGCCTTCGTCGGGGCTCGTGTGCCATACGCCCTGGTGCAGAGGCAAAGGCTCCGGCTTTGCGGATGCCTTCTGCACGGCGCTTTGGGCCGGCGAGGCGGACGTGATCGACGTGTTGGCGGCAAAGCTCTGCGCGTCGGGCATTTCGCTCTTTGGCTCGAGCTTCACCATCTGCTTCAGGTAGGCCGCGTTGGCAGTCGCCGTATCGGTGTTGAGCACACTCGCTGCGACCGACTTTGATTCATCGTAGCGGCCCTGCAGGCCGAGCACGAGCGCGAGATTCTCGCGCACTTTCGGCGTCGCGCCGGGAGAGGCCAACGCTTGGCGCAACAGATCTTCCGCCTTCTTCGGATCGCCACCCATGGCGTAGGCCATCGCAAGGTTGTTCGTGACGGCCGGATTGTTCGGCGACAGTGCGAGGGCACGCTGATAGTAGGGGATCGCCTCGGAATACTTGCCCTGCTTCGCCATGACGGTGCCGCGCGCGGACACAACGCGCCAATCGGGTTTCGCCGGGTCGTCGGCCATCGTCAGCATCTGGTTGGCGATGCCCACCTGACCCATGTCGAGTGCGAGGCGCCCGTATTCGCTGGCAAGCTCGGGATTGTTGCCGTGGACGAGGCTCAACTGCTGGAGCACGGCGAGCGCCTTCTCCTTCTCGCCGAGGGCTTTCAGATTTTTCGCGTAGTTGAGGCCGGGGCGGAGCTCCGACGGCTTCTTGGAATATTCGTTACCCCAATAGAACGTTGCCTTCTGCAACTCGTTCTGCGGCGAGGAGGGCGTCGCGTCGGCCGTCTCTTTGCCGCTGTCCGGCTTCATCGCGATGCCCGGCAGGAGGTCCGTCGTCGCGGAGCAGGCCCCCAACAGCAGGCACGCAGTCAGGGCAGCGATGCTGCCCATGCGGGCGGGCCGCAGTACTCTAAGCGGGGTTTGGCCCTCAACACGCGTCATGAAGATCTCCGTCCGGGAAGCGAATCGCGGTTGTGCTCGCGAATCTTGATCGGCCGTCAGTTTCTGGGGCAGGGGTCAACAAACGCTTAAGTTTTGCGGCAGACCCGTATAAGCAGATGCATCTCTGAAACCCTGTGCCCTGGACGCGCGCCTTGTTGCAGCCAGCGCGCGATTTCTAGATATGAATGCAACGTTGAGCGGAGTGTGAGACGGATGGTCGAGACGACAGCCTGGGCAGCAGCGGAAACCTTTGCACTTGGCGCTGAAGCCGCGGACGACATCCCGATCCATTTCGTTCCCACCGACGGTACGGATGCCGTTCCCTGGCTCGATGACGCCCAGCGTGCCTGGCTGAAGGCGCAAAAGTTTTCAGGCAACGCCAAGCGCAGCGTCCTCATTCCGGGCAGCGACGGGAAAATCGCGTCCGTTGCGTTCGGGGCCGGCAATGGCGACCACGGTGAGCCCAGTGGGCCGTCGGAATTGCTGACCGGGCTCCTGAGCGCGTCGCTGCCTGCCGGCACGTACCGGATCGCGTCCGAGCTGGCGCAGGCCGATCTCGCGGCCCTGGCGTGGTCGCTCGGGGCCTACTCGTTCTCGCGCTACAAGAAGAACGGCAAAACGAACGGCGATCGCGCCAAGCTGCGGTTTTCAGACCCCTCTGCGGAGCGCATCATTAACACCGCGGAAGCCGTGTGGCTTGGCCGCGATATGATCAACACGCCAGCATCCGATCTGGCGCCGTCCGACATCGAAGCCTTCGCGCGGGTGCTCGCGGAGCGTCATGGTGCGAAGATTTCCGTGACGGCTGGTGATGATCTGCTGGCGGCGAACTTTCCGCTCATTCACGCAGTCGGCCGGGCGAGCCCGCGTCCGCCGCGCCTCATCGACATCACTTGGGGACCGGCGAACGCGCCCAAGATTACGCTCGTCGGCAAGGGCATCACGTTCGACACCGGCGGCCTCGACCTGAAGCCCGCGAGCGCCATGCTTCTCATGAAGAAAGACATGGGCGGGGCTGCCACGGCGCTATCGCTCGCCCACATGATCATGGGGCAGGGGCTCAAATGCCGTCTGCGCGTCATCATCCCGACGGCCGAGAATTCGGTCGGCGGCGATGCCTTCCGGCCGGGTGACGTGCTCGCGAGCCGTCTGGGCCTCAGCGTCGAGGTCGGCAACACGGACGCGGAAGGCCGCCTCGTGCTCGCCGATGCGCTGGCGCTTGCCGATGCCGACGAGCCCGACAGCATCTTCGTATTTGCAACTCTGACCGGCGCGGCGCGCTCTGCCCTTGGCCCCGATCTTCCGGCATTCTTCACCAATGACGATGATCTCGCCCGCAGCTTGCCGCCGCTCGCCGCCTCCATCGGCGATCCGTTGTGGCACATGCCGCTTTGGGAGGGTTATCGCCGCAACCTCGACAGCGACGTTGCCGACATCAACAACGTCTGGGAATCTCCCTTTGCAGGGGCGATTACCGCGGCACTATTCTTGAAGCGCTTTGTCAGCAGGGCTCGCCGTTTTGCCCACTTCGACCTCTATGGCTGGCGTCCGGCGCCGCGGCCGTTAGGTCCCAAAGGCGGAGAGCCGCAGACAGCGCGCGCAGTGATGGAACAACTGAGGCGAGAGCTGACCTCGTGAATACTCAAGTCACGCCACGGCCCCAAGGCGCACTCGATCCGCGCCGCAACGCCTACCGTCCCGACCTTGCCGCGAAATCGCTCGAGGGCCGGGTGGCCGCCGAGCGTTACGTTGCGGGCGAACCGGGTTTCATCGTGCGGGCGACCGTGCCGCTTCGCAAGCAGCCCGATCCGGCGCGCGGTTTCGAGACCGAAGTTCTGTTCGGCGAGAACCTGACGGTCTTCGATGAGAACAACGGCTGGTCATGGGTCCAGCTCGCGCGTGACGGGTATGTCGGCTATCTCCGCTCCGATACGATCGCGCGCGGTGTCATCAGTCCCACGCATCGCGTGCAGACGCTCGGTACGTTTCGCTACGGCGCGCCCGACATCAAGTCGGCGCCGATCATGCATCTGCCCATGAACGCTCCGCTGGCCGCGCGTGGCGGCGACGAGCGGTTTCTGGAACTCGAGGGCGGCGGCTTCGTCTTCACACGGCACGCGGCACCGAGGGATCGCTTCGCGCGCGACTATGCCGAAATTGCCGAGCGCTTCATCGGCACGCCGTATCTCTGGGGCGGCTGCACGCGGGTCGGGATCGACTGCTCGGGACTCGTGCAGACGGCGCTTGGTGCGGCAGGCATTCCCGCGCCGCGCGACAGCGACATGCAGCAGGCGGAGCTTGGTGACACCGTGCTCGTCTCGGAAGATCTCGAAGGCTTTGCGCGCGGTGATCTCGTGTTCTGGAAGGGGCACGTCGGCATCATGCTCGACGGCGTGATGCTCATTCACGCCAACGCCTATCACATGCTCGTCGCGGTCGAGCCGTTGCCGGAAGCGGCGCGGCGGATCGAGAAGACGGGCGGGGGCAAAATCACGGCGGTGAAGCGCCTCACAGGCAACGCGCCGGCGCTTTAGACATTGGCGCCACTCAACGGCGATAGGGCAGGAAGCGGCGGGTGCGCCATTCTTCGCCCGGTCCCGCCGGCGAGATGCGGCGGTGGCCGACCCAGTCCCAGCCCGGTTCAAGTTCGACGCGCGTCGCGACACCCGTGAGCGCCGCCGTCATTGCATTGTACATTTCAATCCGGTCGACGTGTCCCGCCTCGATCGCCCGGACGAGAGCGGGAAACAGCTCCATCTGCTCGATGGGCCGGTCCTCATAGGTTTCGGCGCCGAGCCGCAGGCCGAACGTCTGATTGGCGTGCATGATGAGCTCGAAGGCGCAGGCCAGGTTTTCGCTCGGGACGACGGCCATTCGCCAGTAGCGGTCAGAAGCGGCGATTCCGACGTCGGCGCAGTCGCGTATGCCTGCAGCCCATGTCTCGACCTCGAGGAGCGTCTGCTCGAGGCGGTCACGGAAGACATCGTCGGAAAGCATCGGGGCATCTCGCAAGCAGCGATTCGGAGCCTGAAGGATAGCCGATCCGCAAGGCTCCGAAACTGGCCGTTCGCGCAGGGAGCCGCCGTCAGGAAGCGAGTGCGCCCCGGTGGGCGACTTTGATGTCGAAGGCGGCCGCGAGCAGGGCCTTCGTATACTCGTCCTTCGGGTTTTCGAAGATGTCGCGCGAGGGGCCTTCCTCGACGACTTTGCCGTTCTTCATCACGATGACGTAGTTGCACAGCGCGCGGACGACTTTCAGGTCGTGGCTGATGAAGAGGTAAGCCAGATCGTGTCTCGTCTGCAGGTCGCGCAGCAGGTCGACGATCTGCGCCTGCACGCTCATGTCGAGCGCGCTCGTCGGCTCATCCAGCATGACGAACTTCGGCTGAAGAACCATGGCGCGTGCGATGGCAATGCGCTGGCGTTGGCCGCCGGAGAATTCGTGCGGATAGCGATCCTGCGACGTGGGATCGAGGTTGACCTCGCTCAGCGCGGCGCTCACGCGTTCGCGGCGCTGCTCGGCATCGAGCTCCGGATTTTGGATGACGAGGCCTTCTTCGATGATCTGGCCGACGGTGAGCCGGGGCGACAGCGAGCCGTAGGGATCCTGGAAGACGATCTGCATTTCCTTGCGCAGCGGCCGCATCTGCTTGTTCGTCAAGCCGTCTATGCGCTGGCCCACGTAGGCGATCGGGCCTTCGGATGAGAGAAGCCGCAGAATCGCGAGGCCAAGGGTCGTCTTGCCGGAGCCGGATTCGCCGACGACGCCGAGGGTTTCACCAGCTCGGAGCTTCATCGACAGGCCATCGACGGCTTTGACGTAGTCGACGGTTCGCTGCAGCAGGCCCTGCTTGATCGGAAACCAGACCTTAAGATTGTCGGTCTCGACGACGACAGGGCGCGTCGTGTCGGTTGTGGGCGGCGCCCCTTTCGGCTCGGCTTCGAGCAGATGGCGCGTGTAGGCGTGCTTGGGCTCGGTGAAGACCTCTTCGGCGGGTCCCGTTTCGACGATCTCGCCGTGGCGCATCACGTAAACGCGTTCGGCCATGCGGCGCACGATGCCGAGGTCGTGCGTGATGAGCAGCATCGCCATGCCCATCTCTTTCTGCAGCGACTTCAAGAGTTCGAGAATTTGCGCCTGGATCGTCACGTCGAGCGCGGTCGTCGGCTCATCGGCGATCAGCAGATCGGGCTTGTTGGCGAGCGCTATGGCGATCATCACGCGCTGGCGCTGGCCGCCCGACAGCTGGTGCGGATAGGCGCCGAGCCGCTTTTCGGGGTCGCGAATGCCGACCTTCGTCAGCAGCTCGATGACGAGCTCGCGTGCTTTCTCGTTCGACACCGACTGGTGCAGCTTGATGATTTCGCCGACCTGCTTCTCGATCGTGTGGAGCGGGTTCAGCGTCGTCATCGGCTCCTGGAAGATGATCGAGATGCGGCGGCCGCGGATGGCGCGCAGCTCTGCCGGGTTCATCTTCAGGATGTCTTTGCCCTCGAACAGGATTTCGCCTGTGGGATGGGAAGCGGAGTTCGGCAGCAGGCGCAGGATCGACATCGCGGAGACGGTTTTGCCCGAGCCCGACTCGCCCACGAGCGCCACCGTCTCGCCCTTGCCGACCGTGAACGACACGCCTTTGACGACACGCACGGCTTCCGTGCCGTCACCTCCGAAGGCGACGGAAAGATTGCGAACGTCGACGAGGGGCGTTCCGGCTGCCATCAACTCTTGCCTCTGAATGTCTTTCTGGGATCGAGCGCGTCGCGCACCGCTTCACCCATGAAGATCGCGAGCGACAGGATGATCGACACCGCGACGAAGCCCGATATGCCGAGCCACGGCGCTTCCAGGTGTTTCTTGCCCTGCAGCAGCAGTTCACCGAGCGACGGCGAGCCGGGGGGCATGCCGAGACCAAGGAAGTCCAGCGCGGTCAGCGCGGCGATGCCGCCGGAGAGCTTGAACGGCAGGAAGGTGAGCGTCGCGACCATGGCGTTCGGCAGCAGATGCTTGAACATGATCTGCCAGTCGGAGAGCCCGAGCGCACGGGCGGCGCGGACGTATTCGAGGTTGCGGCCGCGCAGAAATTCGGCACGGACGAGGCCGACGAGGGAGGTCCAGCTGAAGATCATCAGAATGCCGAGCAGCGTCCAAAATCCCGGGACGAAGAGGGACGACAGGATCAGCAACACGAAGAGTTCCGGTATCGAGTTCCAGATTTCGAGCAGCCGCTGGAAGATGAGATCGACGCGGCCGCCGAAGTAGCCTTGCACGGCGCCGGCAAGGATGCCGACGGCGGACGAGACGATCGTCAGGATGAGGCCAAAGAGCACGGAAACGCGGAAGCCGTAGATGACGCGCGCGAGCACATCGCGCCCCTGGTCATCGAGGCCCAGCCAGTTGGTGTTTCCAAGTTCGTTATAGCGCGCGATCTGATCGGGCGGCGCCTCGCAGAGCGGGAGCTTCGTTGCCCATGGCGGGGGCGCCGGATAGCCCAGGCACACGCCGTTGTCGCCGACGCGGCCGGGGTAATCCTTGTTGATCGTCGAATAGGAATAGCGGATCGGCGGCCAAAGCATCCAGCCGTTGGCGTTGATCTCGTTGGCGATGTCGGGCGTCCGGTAGTCGGTGACGGCGAGGAAGCCGCCGAACTTCTCTTCCGGATAGTCAACGAGCACGGGGAAGAGGATTTCGCCCTTGTAGCTCACCATCAAGGGGCGATCGTTGGCGATGAACTCGGCAAAGAGCGAGCCCACGAACAGCGCCGTGAAGATGATGAACGAGCGGTAGCCGATCTTATGAGACTTGAAGCGTTCCAGACGGCGGCGATTGACCGGCGACAGGCGGAAGCGCTGGCGCAGGCGCTGCCACCGCGACTTCGCGGGCTTCTCTGTAGGAGCGATTGTCGTGGGCGCGGCGCGCTCGGTCTTCTGGTCCATCATCAAACCTCGCGCGTCTCGAAGTCGATGCGCGGATCGACGAGCGTGTAGACGAAGTCGGACAGGATGCCGACGAAGAGGCCGACGAGCGAGAAGATGTAGAGCGAGGCGAAGACCACGGGATAATCGCGCTTCTCAATGCTCTCGAACGAGAGCAGACCCAGGCCATCGAGCGAGAAGATCGTCTCGATCAGCAAGGCACCAGAGAAGAACGCGCTGATGAAGGCCGCCGGGAAGCCGGAGATGACGAGCAGCATGGCGTTGCGGAAGACGTGGCCGTAGAGCACCTGGTTTTCGGTCAGGCCCTTGGCGCGCGCGGCGACGACGTATTGCTTGCGGATTTCATCCAGGAACGAGTTCTTCGTCAGGAAGGTCATCGTCGTGAACGAGCCGATCGCCATCGCGATCATCGGCAGCACGAGATGCCAGAGATAGTCCTTGGCCTTTCCGAACGTGGAGAGCTGATCCCAGTTGTCGGAGAACAATCCGCGCGAGGGGAACCACTGGAAGAACGAGGATCCGGCGAAAAGTATGAGCAGCAGCACCGCGAACAGGAAGCCCGGGATCGCGTAGCCGATTACGAGGACGGCGCTCGACCACGTATCGAAATGCTCGCCATCCTTCACGGCCTTACGAATGCCGAGCGGGATCGAGATCAGATACGTCAGCAGCGTCATCCAGATTCCGAGCGAGATCGAGACCGGCAGCTTTTCCTTGATGAGGTCGAGCACCGAGACGTCGCGGAAATAGCTTTTTCCGAAGTCGAACGTCAGGAAGTTCTTCATCATGATGTAGAAGCGTTCGTAGGCGGGCTTATCGAAGCCGAACTGCTTCTCGAGACTTTTGATGAAGGCGGGGTCGAGGCCCTGGGCGCCGCGATACTTGGACGTGATCGAGTCGCCACCGCCAACGCCCAGCTGATTGCTCATCGCGCCGCCGCCCAGCGTGTCGCCACCGCCGCCGCCCATGCGGCTGACGATCGAGGACGATTGGCCGGTCAGTTCCGAGATCATGCGCTCGACCGGACCACCCGGCGCGAACTGAATGATGATGAACGAGAAGAGCATGATCCCGAACAGCGTCGGGATCATCAGCAGCAATCGCTTGAGTAGATAAACAGCCATCAGGGCTTTGCCGGTTCCTGAGATTGCGCCATGGGCTTGCCCGAGGCCAGCGCCTCAGCTTTAGCCTGATCGTACCACCACGTGTCCAGAATGCCCGCATCATATTTGGGCTGCACGGCCGGGCGCGAATACTTGTTCCAATAGACGACCGAGTAGGACGCCTTATACCAATGCGGAACCCAATAATGGCCTGCACGGAGCACGCGATCAATGGCGCGCGTCGCTGTGACGAGCTCGGCCCGGGACTTTGCCGCGACAACTTTGTCAACGAGCGCGTCGACGGCTGGCTCGGAAATGCCCGCAAGATTGTACGAGCCGTCCGTTTTGGCGGCTTCGCTGCCCCAGAAGCTGCGCAGCTCGATGCCGGGCGTCAGGCGCAAAGAGTAGCGCTGGGTTGTCACATCGAAATCGAAGGACTTCACGCGCCGCTGGTATTGGGCGGGATCAACGAGACGCCACGAGGCATCGACGCCGATCTTCTTCAGGTTTTCGATGTAGGGCAGGCTGATGCGCTCGAACATGGCCTCGAAGTCGAGGAATTCGATGGTGAGCCGCTCGCCTTTGTCATTGTGCAGATAATTGTCCGGTCCGGGCTTCCAGCCGGCGGCGATGAGAAGGTTGCGCGCCTTCTTCAAATTGTCGCGATTGTTGCCGCTGCCGTCGGTCACGGGCGGCGTATAGGGCTCGGCGAACACTTCAGGGGCAAGCTTGTCCTTGTAGGGCTCGAGCAGCGCCAGCTCTTCGGGGCTCGGCTTGCCGGTCGCCTTCATGTCGGAATTTTCGAAGTAGCTCGATGTGCGCTTGTAGAGGCCGTAAAACAGCTTCTTGTTCGACCATTCGAAATCGAACACGAGGCCCAATGCTTGGCGCACGCGCACGTCCTTGAATTTGTCGCGTCGCGTGTTGAGGAAATAGCCTTGCGCGCCCGAGGGGCGTTCGTCGGGCAGGGATACCCTGACGAGGCGGCCTTCGGCGACAGCTGGAATGTTGTAGCCCGTGGCCCACGAGATGCTCGAGAATTCTTCGCGCAGGTCGAAGTTGCCGGACTTGATCGCTTCAAGCTCGACGTTGCGGTCGCGATAATAATCGTAGCGGATCTCGTCGAAGTTATACCGGCCCTTGTTCACGGGCAGATCCTTCGCCCAATAATCCTCGCGGCGTGTGTAGGTGATGTCGGTGCCCGGATTGAAGCCCTTGATCTTGTAGGGACCCGAGCCGAGCGGCGGCTTCAGCGACGACTCGTCGAAGGGCTGCGTCGTGTAATAGGCCTTCGAGAGAACGGGCAATTGGGCGACGACCATCGGCAGGTCGCGAACAAGCGTGCCCTTGAACGTGTAGCGCACCGTTTCGGGATCGAGCGCTTCTGCCGAGGCGACATCGCGCAAGGTCATTGCGATCGACGGGTGACCTTTTTCCTTCAAAATATTAAAGGAGAAGACGACGTCTTCTGCCGTCAGGTGCGAGCCATCGGAGAACTTGGCCTCCGGGCGCAGCTTGAACGTCACCGACATGCCATCGGGTGCAACGTCGGCCGACTGGGCTACGAGGCCGTAGACGGCATCGGGCTCATCCATGGCGCGCACCATCAGGCTGTCGAACAGGAAGTCGAGGCCCTGCGCGGCGTCGCCCTTCAGGATGTACTGGTTCAGGGTGTCGAACGTGCTGGCGCCGCCCGTTCCCATCGTCACCATCCGGCCGCCCTTGGGCGCGTCCGGATTGACGTAGGCGAAGTGCTGGAAGTCAGCCGGATACTTGAGCTCGCCGAACACCGAAAGTCCGTGACGCGGCTCGGCGGACGCGATTGATCCGCACGCTGCCGAAATCAACAGCCCGAGCACCGCCGCAAGCGTCAGCTTGGCGGCGGCCATCGTGGACATTCGCTGGCGCCCTGATCCTTGCACGAGGGTCACTTCCCCTTGGCCGCTTCGACTGCTTTCGCCTTGGCGTCATCGTACCACCAGACCTGGGTAAAGCCTGAGGTCTGCGACGGCAATTTCTCCGGCCGGCCGAACTTGTCCCAGTAGGCCAGGCGCTCGTAGGGATAATGCCAGTGCGGCACAACGTAGTTGTTCCACAGCAGGACGCGATCGAGTGCATGGACTGCAGCGACGAGGTCGGCGCGGTCCTTGGCGAAGACGATCTTGTCGATGAGCTTGTCGATGGCCGGGTTCTTGATGCCGGCCGTATTGCGGCTGGCGGGCTTGTCGGCTGCTGCCGATCCCCAGAAATCGCGCTGCTCGTTGCCGGGCGAATTCGACTGGGGGAAGCTATCGACGATGATGTCGAAGTCGCGGTTGTCTTCGCGCTGCTTGTACTGTGCGTCATCGACGTTGCGAACGGTGGCCTTGATGCCGAGCGCGGCGAGGTTCTGCACGTAGGGCAGAATGATGCGTTCGAAGGTGTCGCCCTGAATCAGGAACTCCACCGTCATCTGCTCGCCCTTGTCGTTGCGCAGCACACGCGCGGTCGAGCCTGACGAGAGGCCGATCGTCTTCTTGAATTTGCACCACGCGCCGCAGTTGGGATCTTCGACGTCCTCGCTGCGGATTTTCCAGCCGGCGGCTTCCAGAAGCTTCAGCGCTTCCTGCTGATGCTTGCGGTAGTCGCCTTCCTGGGCGTTGACCGGGTTCTTCCACTCGGTCGTGAAGACTTCCGGGGGAACCTCGTCCTTGATCTCATTCAGGATCTCGAGTTCGCGGCCTTGGGGCAGGCCTTTCGCCGCGAGATCCGAGTTCGCGAAGTAGCTGTCGACGCGCTCATAGAGGTTATAGAACAGCTTCTTGTTAGCTTCCTCGAAGTTGAAGAGCAGGTTGAACGCCTGGCGGACGCGCGGATCCTGGAACTGCGGGCGCCGCAGGTTGAAGACGAACGCCTGCATCGGGGCGACGCGCTTGACCGGGATCGCCTCCTTCTTCACGAGGCCGTTCTTCAGGGCATCGAAATTGTACTGCGTCGCCCAGGCGCCGGCCTGGTTCTCAGGCCAGACATCGATCCGGCCTGTCTTGAAGTCTTCGAATGCGGGCGTGCGATCGCGATAGTAAGTGAATTCGAGATTGTCGAAATTCTGCTGACCGCGCATCACGGGCAGATCTTTCGCCCAGTAGTCGGGCACGCGCTCGTAGCTGATCTTGCGGCTGGTATCGACCGACTTGATTTTGTAGGCGCCGTTGCCGAGCGGGGGCTCGACCGTCGTCTTGCCGATGTCGCGCTGATTGCCGTTGGCGTCCTTGCCTTCCCAATAATGCTTGGGCACGATGTTCAGCTCACCGACAATCATCGGCAACTCGCGATTGCCCTTCGTGTCGAACGTGAACTTCACCTCGTGGTCGCCGGTCTTTTCCGCCTTTTCGACGTTCTTGTAGTAGAATGCGTAGAACGGGTTCGCCTTCTTCAAGGCGTCGAACGAAAAGACGACATCCTCAGGAGTAATCGGCTGGCCGTCGTGGAATTTTGCTTCCGGGCGCAGCTTGAACGTCACGGATGAATAATCATCCGGGTAGAACGCGCACTCGGCGATCAGCGCGTACTGCGTGGAAGGCTCATCAAAGCTCGGCGTGAACAGGCTGTCATAGATCAGCCCAAGGCCCGCAGCCTTGACGCCCTTGTCGGAAAACGGGTTCAGCGTGTCGAAGGTGCCGTTCGCCCACTGGCGCACCGTGCCGCCCTTCGGCGCATCGGGATTGACCCAATCGAAATTCTTGAAATCCGGTGCGTATTTGGGCTCCTCCACGAGCGACATGGCGTGGTGGCACTGGCTTTCATCGGCCATGGCCCGGTTCGGCACCGGTAGGAAACTCAAGAACGCCAGCGCGGCAACAGTAAACGGCGTCAGGCGTCGCATCTGCATCGTCGAATTCGTCCTTCCAAATCTCAACCACGGCGGCAGTTTAACATGGGGCGCGCGGCCGGGGATAAGTCCGCGGGGCGGGACGTGAAACGACCCCGCCAAGTCCCGGCAGGGTCGCAAAGTTTTCCGCCCTTAGCGAGTTAAAACGCCGTCATTTTGGCAGCGCTACAGGGGTATCTGCAAGCGTCGCCAAATAGGCGATCACATCGGCTTCATCCGAGGGAGAAGCCAGTCCGTTGAAGACCATCTTCGTGCCGGGGATATAGGTCTTGGGGCCGTGAAGAAAATGGGCCAGCTCCTCGAAGGACCAATCGCCGCCCTTCTTTTTCATCGCGTCCGAATAGTTGTAGCCCGGGAAGCTCGCTTTCGGGCGGTTCACGACGCCCCATAGGTTGGGGCCGACGGTTGACGATTTACCGTTCTCTGCGACGTGGCAGCCCTGGCACTTCTTAAAGATCGCCTTGCCGTTCTCGGCGTTCGCTTGTGCCAGGAGCGCGACAACTTCTTCACTGCCTGCGGCAGCGGCGGGAGCGGCGGCACCTTCGCCCTGCGGCGCGTTGGCCGTTTCGGCGGGCGCCGGTGCGGGCAGCACGTAGCCCGGCTTTTCGGGCGTGTGGCCGACGTTCATGTCGATGGCCGTCTTCGCGCCGACAATCAACAGCAGCGCCGACAACACGGCGGCCGCAGTCTTCGTGAATTCGAACGTATCCATAATCCGCTCCCTGTACGGTCTTCCCCAGGACGCGCAATTGAACGTGACGGGATCGAATTGCCGTATATAAGTTCGGCGACCCCGCGAGCGCGCCGACGTTTTTCAAATGTCGATAGCGATATCGTGGCAATTTGTCACCGAACAAAAGACAAAGCGCAGTGGCTGAAGAAACTCTGATCCTCATACCGGCGCGGATGCAGGCGACGCGGCTTCCCGGCAAGCCGCTGGCCGACATTCATGGCAAGCCGATGATCGTCCACGTCTGGCAGCGGGCGATGGAGGCGAACGCCGGCCGAGCGGTCGTTGCAACCGACAGCACAGAAATTTTGCAAGCCGTGAAGGCTGCGGGCGGCGAAGCGGTGATGACGCGCGCCGATCATGCCTCGGGCTCCGACCGCATTCACGAGGCGCTGACGCTCATCGACCCGGCGCGGAAGGTTGGCACGATCGTCAACCTGCAGGGCGATCTGCCGACGCTCGATCCGGCGCTCGTCCGCGATTGCATCGCGCCGCTCGCGTCTGGCGAAACCGATATCGCGACGCTCGCCGCCGTCATCACGGACGAGGAGGAGCGCGGCAATCCCAACGTCGTGAAGGTCGTCGGCACGCCGATCGGCGAGAACCGGCTCAGGGCGCTTTACTTCACGCGCGCGACCGCGCCGCACGGCGAGGGGCCGCTCTTTCATCACATCGGCATTTACGGCTATCGCCGCGACAGTCTGGAGCGCTTCGTGGCGCTGCCCCAGGCGACGCTCGAGAAACGCGAAAAACTCGAGCAGTTACGGGCACTTGAAGCGCAAATGCGCATCGACGTCGCCATCGTTGACACGGTTCCCCTCGGTGTCGATACTCCCGCCGACCTTGAGCGCGCCCGCCGCCTCATCGCGCCTTAAGCCTCCTTCCCGGACAATCGAACGGCTATGACAAAACAGACGGGTTCCGACGCCGGAGCCGCAAAAATCTCGTACCAGGGTGAGCCTGGCGCAAATTCGCATCTGGCAGCGCGCGAGGCCTATCCCGGTTTCGAGAGCGTCGCCTATCCGACGTTCGAGGACGCGTTGGCCGCGGTCAGCAGCGGGGAAGCGCGCTATGCGATGATCCCGGTCGAGAACTCGGTCGCGGGGCGCGTCGCCGACATCCACCACCTGATGCCCGATTCGGGTCTCTACATCGTGGGCGAGCACTTCCTGCGCGTTCGCCATCAGCTGATGGCGAAGCCCGATGCAACGATGTCCTCGATCAAGCGGGTCATGAGCCACACGCAGGCGCTCGGCCAGTGCCGCAACACGCTGCGGCAGCTGGGCCTCACGCCGGTTCCCGAGGCCGACACGGCTGGCTCGGCGCGGCTCGTGTCCGAAAGCAACGATCTCTCGACGGCGGCCATCGCCTCGCGGCTTGCTGCCGAGATCTACGGCTTGAAGATCCTGAAGAGCGACATCGAGGATCAGGAGCACAACACGACGCGCTTCGTGATCTTCGCGAAGGATCCCGACGATGCCGAGCCCGGCAATGGCCCGGTGATGACGACGTTCCTCTTCCGAGTGCGCAACGTGCCCGCCGCGCTTTACAAGGCGCTCGGCGGCTTTGCGACGAACGGCGTCAACATGACGAAGCTCGAAAGCTATCAGGAAGAGGGCACCTTCAACGCCACGATGTTCATCGCGGACATCGAGGGGCATCCCGTCGACCGGCCGGTGCAACTTGCACTTGAAGAGCTGTCCTTCTTCTCGACCCAGACCAAGATTTTCGGCACCTACCCGGCGAGCCCTTTCCGCAAGGAGGCGCGGGAGCTTGCTGCCAACGGGCTTGTGCCCATCAAGCGTCCTGGTTGAAGACGCTCGAAAAATTAGGTAGAACCGGGGCGGCCTCGCTTGATAAATGCCGCTCCGGCAAAGGGTTGTACTTTTCCGCTGTCCGGCCCATTATAAGGACGGGAGGTTGGTGACGGACGAATTCGTCGCCAACCGGGTCAGGTCCGGAAGGAAGCAGCCCTAACGATCAGAAGTCGGGTCGTTCGCCAGCCTCCTCTTCAGCGCTCGCGGGCCTCATGGCCCTCCGCGGGGGCGCGGCCATCGAGCGGTCGCCTTGCTCCCTCGCCCTCCGGGCGAAAGGTTCGATCCAGGGATCATGGCAAAGAAAAATTCAGATGCGTCGGACGGCGTGGAGGTTTCTGGCGGCTCAGAGCCCGCGAAGCCCTATGTCGTGCTTGCCCGCAAATATCGTCCTGCGACCTTCGAAGATCTGATCGGCCAGTCGGCCATGGTGACGACGCTCCGGAACGCGTTTGCGTCCGGCCGCATCGCCCAGGGCTACATGCTGACCGGCGTGCGCGGCGTCGGCAAGACGACGACGGCGCGTATTCTTGCGCGAGCGCTCAACTACGAAGCGCCGGGCTTCGGCAAGCCGACGATCGACATGCCGGGCCTTGGTGTCCACTGCAAGGACATCATGGAAGGCCGCCATCCCGACGTGCTCGAGATGGACGCTGCATCGAACACCGGCGTCGACAACATTCGCGAGATCATCGAAAGCTCGCAGTACACGCCACTCGTTGCGCGCACTAAAGTCTTCCTCATCGACGAGGTTCACATGCTGTCGAAGGGCGCGTTCAACGCGCTCCTGAAGACGCTTGAAGAGCCGCCTGCGCACGTCCGCTTCATTTTCGCGACGACGGAGATCCGTAAGGTCCCGGTCACCGTGCTGTCGCGCTGCCAGCGCTTCGATCTCCGGCGCGTCGAGCAGCCGGTCTTGACCCAGCACTTCCAGAGAATCGTCGGATTGGAAGGCGCCAGCGCCGATGCGGATGCGCTGCAACTCATTGCGCGCGCCGCGGAAGGGTCGGTGCGCGACGGTCTTTCCATTCTCGATCAGGCGATCGCGATGGGCGAGGGGCATGTCACCGCCGCCAAGGTGCGCGACATGCTGGGTCTTGCCGACCGCGCGCGCATATTCGATCTCGCCGAAAGCATTTTCCGTGGCGATGTCGCCGGTGCGCTCAAGCAGCTCGCGTCGCTCCATCGCGACGGCGCGGAAGCGCCCGAAGTCGTGTCCGATCTTGCCGAAGCCGTGCACGCCATTTCGCGCGTCAAAGCCGTTGGCGAAGAGCCCGCGGGCGAAGGTCTGACGGCGGAAGAAAAAGCGCGTCTCAAGGACCTCGCGGGGCGGCTGTCGATGCCGTATCTCTCCCGCGCCTGGCAGATGCTGATGAAGGGTTTCGAAGAGACGGCGCGCGCGCCCAATCCGCGCGTTGCGGCCGAGATGGTGCTGATCCGTCTCGCCTACACATCCGATCTGCCGACACCCGATGAATTGATCCGGATGATCGGCGGTGGCGCGGCGCCGGCGCGGCGTCCGGCTCTGCCTCAAGGCGATGGCGGTGGCGCCGATCAGCGTGGTCCTCTCAATTCCCGTGCTACTGCACCCGTCGCTGAAATCGCGGATGGCGAGGAACTCGCCGACGAGTTCGGCTTCGATGACGGCGAGCCGATCGGCGATGACGAAGACGAAGGCGAGGGCCGCGTCGCTGCCCCGCTCGCCAATCCGCGTTCGTTCAGCGAAGTCGTGGCGCTCACAAGCGCCAAGCGCGACGTGAAGCTGACGATCCATCTCGAAGATCACGTCAGCCTCGTCAAATTCGATGCGACTGCCGGATCGATCGATCTTTTCCTCTATCCAGAAGCGCCGCCGGAACTTCCCAACGAACTGCGGGAGAAACTCAACGCGTGGACCGGCCGGCGTTGGGTCGTCGTTCTGTCGAAGGAAGCGGGCGCTCTCCCGATCGGCGTCGTGCGCCGGCAGCGTGAAGCGGCGGAACTCGAGTCTCTCAAAGCACATCCGGCTGTGCGTGCCGTACTTGAGGCTTTTCCCGATGCGAAGATCGCTGACGTGCGGCGAATCGCTGGACGTGACACAGATACGGACAGCGAGAGCGAAGCGGTTTAAACCTCGCTCCCGATTTTCCAGATTTTCGGCATGATGCCGCGAGGACGCTATGAAAGACATAATGGGAATGATGAAGCAGGTGGGCCAGATGCAGGCTCGCCTCAAGGAGATGCAGGACGATCTGGCAAAAGCTGAGATCGAGGGCCAGTCGGGCGGCGGGCTCGTGCATCTCACTGTCGATGGGAAGGGCGAAGTGAAGCGTGTGCGCATCGATCCGAGCCTGATGAAGCCTGACGAAGTCGAAATTCTCGAAGACCTGATCGTGGCTGCTGCCGCCGATGCGCGCGCCAAGGTCGACAACGTCATGCAGACGAAGATGGCCGAGATCACCGGTGGGCTGCCGTTGCCGCCAGGAATGAAGCTCTTCTAAGTCATTCCCGTCATCCTCGACCGAATGAGCGAAGCGAATGATGGGCGGGGATCCAGCACAAGGCTCGCCGGAGGCGCCAAGATCATATCGAGCCTTCGGCAGTTTTATGCTGGATCCCCGAACGGCTCGCAGGCTCGCCGTTCGAGGATGACGAAGTTTATCGCGCTCTCGGCAAACATCATCGTAAACTGAAGAATGTCACGCAAAACGGCAGGTCCCGAAATCGAGCGCCTGGTGCAGCTGCTGGCGCGGCTGCCGGGCCTTGGTCCGCGTTCCGCGCGCAAGGCGGTGCTGTCGTTGCTCAAGCGGCGGAACGAGCTGCTCGTTCCGCTGTCGTCTGCTTTGCAGCAGGCCATCGAGAAGATTGCTGAATGTCCGGTGTGCGGAAACCTCGATACGGTTTCGCCGTGCAGCGTTTGCGCCGATCCGCGCCGCGACAAGAGCTTGATCGTGGTCGTCGAAGAGGTCGGCGATCTCTGGGCGCTGGAGCGCGCGAGCGTGGTCTCTGCGCAATATCACGTGCTCGGCGGACATTTGTCGCCACTCGATGGCATCGGACCTGACAAGCTCAATATCGCAACTCTCGTCGCCCGCGCGCAGTCGCCTGACGTCAAAGAAATTCTGCTCGCGCTCAATGCCACCGTCGAAGGACAGTCGACGGCGCATTTCATCTCGGATCAACTCGCTGCCGCCGGCGTTACGGTATCGCGCTTGGCGCAGGGCGTTCCCATCGGCGGCGAACTCGATTATCTCGACGACGGCACGCTCGCCGCCGCATTCAAGGCGCGACGCAAACTATAAATGCTTCCCGTCATCCCGGCGAAGGCCGGGATCCGTCTAGGCCAGCCGTCATGAACTCTTGCTTGGACGGATCCCCGCCTACGCGGGGATGACGAAAATGGTTGAGAGAGCCACGCGAATGGCGGAAGTCGATAGTGTTCGCCGCCGAAACCCGGGGCCCCGGTTCGTCACCGGTCCGCTGCTCAACCATATCCTGGCCATGACCGCTGCCGGCGCCGTCGGCCTGATGGCGATCTTCGTCGGCGATCTCGCAAACATCTATTTCCTGTCGCGTCTCGGCGACGAGGCCATCGTCGCGGCGATCGGATATGCGAGTTCAATCCTGTTCTTCGCGACCTCGATCGGCATCGGCTTGTCGATCGCAGCAACCACGCTGGTGGCGCCCGCGCTCGGGGCGGACCGGCGCGTTCGCGCGCGCCGGTTATCGGCCAACGCGCACGTGCTCGCCTTTGCGATCTCGGCTGTTGCGGCTGTTGCGACCTGGCTCGCGATCGGGCCACTGCTGACGTTTCTGGGCGCCAGCGGACGGACGTTCGAACTTGCGCATTTCTATCTCGAGTTCCTGGTGCCGACGCTGCCAGTTCTATCGCTCGGCATGACGTCCGCTGCCGTGCTGCGGTCGGTTGGCGACGCGCGGCGCGCAATGTTCGTCACGCTATCGGGCGCCATCGTCAACACGCTGCTCGATCTCCTCTTCATCGTGCATTTCGGATTGGGCCTCGAAGGCGCGGTCGTGTCTTCGATCATTGCCCGGCTGGTCATCATGGGCGTCGGGCTCTATGGGGTCGTCGCCGTGCACGAACTGCTGGGACGGCCCAAGGTCGCAACGCTGAAGCAGGATGCGCCCGCCTATTGCCGGATCGCGGCGCCGGCAGTGCTGACGAACATCGCGCCTGCGGTCGGCAATGGCTACGTCACCCTCGCGATGTCGCATTACGGCGACGCGGCGGTCGCGGCGTGGGCGATCATCGCGCGCATCAATCCGGTGGCGTTCGGCGCCATTTACGCGCTGTCGGGGACGGTCGGGCCGATCCTCGGGCAGAACTTCGGCGCGCGATCGCTGACTCGCATGCGGGACGTTTTCACGCTGTCGCTGCTGACGGCGGCGGGCTTCACGGCGCTGGCGTGGCTCATCCTCGCGCTTGTCGCGCATCCGCTCGCCAACGTCTTCAAGGCGGGACCGGAGACGCGCGAGCTCATCGTCTTCTTCTGCCGCTGGCTGTCACCGCTGTTCGTCTTCTTCGGGACGCTTTTCATCACGAGCGCGGTTTTCAACACGCTGGGCCGGGCGCACTTCTCAACCGTTTTGAACTGGGGCCGGGCAACGCTCGGCACAATTCCCTTCGTGGTTCTGGGCGGGCATTTCTTCGGAGCTTACGGCGTTCTCAGTGGATATATGGTCGGCGGCGTCGCCTTCGGTCTCATTGCCATAATCGCGGGCTATCGATTGATCGCGCGGGTTGGGAAAACGCTGACGCTCTAGGGCGTGGCCGTTGCACTTTTCCGCGACGCAGTTCTACATCGTCCGGTGACGTCCTATCGGGCCCGAGGGCTCCTGGATGCCATTTGGGGGGATACGCTTGGCCATTGCGCAGCGCATTCTAGTCACCGGCGCGTCGGGCTTCATCGGCCAGCACGTCGTCCGTACGCTGGCAGAACGGGGCTACAGCGTGCGCGCGGCATCGCGGCAGCCTATTGTGTTCGACAGCCCGCGGGTCGAAGGCGTAGCCGTCGGCGACATGTCGCGATCGTTCGCGGCCGAATTTCTGGTGCGTGGCGTCGATGCGGTCGTGCATGCCGCGGGTCTGTCCCATGCGCGCGCGGATTTGCCGGAGGCGGCGTATACGGCGATCAATGTGGATGCAACCCGTCAGCTCGCCCGGGCGGCGCGCGCTGCGCGGGTCAAACGGTTCGTGCTGATGTCCTCGATCCGGGCGCAAGTCGGGGCGACCCATCCCGGTATCGTGACGGAAGCGACGATGGCCGCACCCACCGATGCCTACGGCCGGTCGAAGCTCGCGGCCGAGGCGATCCTCGCCAAGATGCTGGAGGACTCGGGGACGCACTGGACGGTGCTGCGGCCGGTGCTCGTCTATGGCGGTGGCGTGCGCGGGAACATGGCGGCCTTGATGCGGCTTGCCGCTCTGCCGGTGCCCCTGCCGTTCGGGTCGCTCCATGCGCGCCGGTCCCTGCTCAGCATCGGCAATCTGCTCAGCGCGATCCAATACGTGCTGCAGACGCAGACAGCGGAGAACACGACCTTCAACGTTGCCGACCTGGAGCCGTTAACGATTGCCGACATCATCCGGGCGCTGCGCCGGGGGGCGGGCCGGCCGGAGATGCTTTTGCCCGTTCCGGAGGCCTCGCTGGCGGCCGTGCTGCGGCTGCTCGGTAAGCCGCATTTTGCCGACCGGCTGACCGGCGATCTCGTTGTCGATCCAGTGCGGCTGCGGCGCATCGGCTGGGCGCCTCCGGAGGCCACAGCGGCCGCCCTGGCGGCGTCGGCGCTGCTGGGCCCGAGCCCCGAGCGTTCAAAACCTCAACGGTATAGAGCCGCACGCCATTGACCGTGGTGGCTGGCTTTCATATGTCACGCCTATGGCCATTCTTCCGATCATCACAATTCCCGATCCCGTGCTGCGCAAGATCTCAGATCCCGTCGAGCGCGTGGACGATGCCGTCGTCAAGCTCATGGACGACATGCTGGAGACCATGTACGACGCGCCCGGCGTTGGGCTTGCCGCAGTGCAGGTCGGCATTCCGAAGCGTGTCATTGTCATCGACGCTGCGGAGGGCGATGAGCCGCCGAACCCGATCGCCATGGCGAACCCGGAGCTGGTCGCCATCGGCCAGTCGACACGCGTGCATGAGGAAGGCTGCCTTTCGATCCCCGACGTGCGCGTCGACATCGAGCGTCCTTCGACCGTCACCGTGCGCTATATCGACCGGCATGGCAAAGAGCAGGAGCTGGCGGCCGACGGTCTGCTGGCAACCGCTATCCAGCACGAGCTCGATCATCTCGACGGGCAGCTGATCATCGACTTCCTGTCGCGGCTGAAGCGCGACATCATCATCCGTAAATTCAAGAAGCAGGTCCGGACGAGCGGGCCCTGATCCCGGTTCCGCGCCAACTCAGACGGGCGACATGCCGCTCAACATCATCTTCATGGGGACGCCTGACTTCTCCGTGCCGGTGCTCGACGCGATTGTGTCGGCCGGGCATCGGGTGGTTGCCGTCTACAGCCAGCCGCCGCGGCCGGCGGGGCGGGGCATGGCGGAGGTCAAATCGGCCGTGCATCGTCGCGCCGAGGAATTGGGGCTCGCCGTCCGCACGCCGCTCAATTTCAAGAACGAGGCCGACCGCGAGGCGTTTGCTGCGCTGGGCGCCGATGCGGCGGTAGTCGTTGCTTACGGGCTGCTGCTGCCCAAAGCCGTGCTCGATGCGCCGCGACTCGGGTGTTTCAACGTGCACGCCTCGAAGCTGCCGCGGTGGCGCGGTGCGGCTCCGATCCAGCGCGCGATCATGGCGGGCGACACGGTGACGGCCGTCAACATCATGCGCATGGAGCAGGGGCTCGACACGGGCCCGGTGTGCCTTGGCCGCGACGTTCCCATTGCGCCCGATATGACGGCCGGCGAGTTGCACGACGAGCTGTCTCAGCTCGGCGCAAAGCTGATGGCGGAAGCGCTCCTCAGAATCGAGGCCGGAGACATCGTGTGCGTGCCGCAGCCGGACGAGGGGGCAACGTACGCGACGAAGATCTCCAAGGGTGAGACGCGCATCGATTTCTCGCGTCCGGCGGGCGAGGTCATCAATCATATCCGCGGGCTGTCGCCTTTTCCCGGCGCGTGGTTCGAAATCTCGATCGGCGGCAAGGCGGAGCGGATCAAGGTTCTCTCGGCAGTCGAGACGAAGGGCAATTCGGGCGCCGAGCCCGGCACGATCATCGACGATGAGCTCGCGATTGCCTGCGGCGCTGGCGCCATTCGCATTGTGAGATTGCAGCGCGCGGGCAAGCAGCCAATGGCCGCCGCGGACTTCCTGCGCGGCACGCGGGTGCCTGCTGGCACGCGTCTTCCTCTCTGAGGGCTCTCAGCTGTTAATCATAGGCGCTAAAGGGACTGAGACTTTCGCTGTGCGCGGTTAATCTCGCAGTGCGATTCGTCTGTCTGGAGAGCCAATCCCGTGCTTCGCATGCTTGCGCTTGTTGTTTCCCTTGGTGGCTCCGCGTTGAGCCTGCTCCCGGCCTCTGCACATGCTGACGGCTTCGCGGCCCGGGAGGAGGCGCGCTTCTACTATGGCGCCGTTGTCACGCTCGAGCATGGCGTTCGTGTCTACAGGCCGCTGCCACCGGATGTGAGCGACGATTACGGCTATGGCGCTGTCCTCTTCACGAGCAACGGGCGCTACGCGGCGCCCGCGGCGGATCGCGCGTACGAGTGGCGGCCGGGCTTCTACCGCATTCTGGCGCGTGGCGAGCGCCACTAGCAGCTATAGGGAACGAACGCGCCGCACGCCCTTCCGCCCGCTTCCCAGCACTGGACCGTTGAGGCTCCGCCCGGCAAAGGCTAGGGATGGCCGGACCCGCTTTTCCATTTGAGCCCGATGCCCCGCTTCCGAATTACCATCGAATATGACGGCACGCCTTTCGTTGGCTGGCAGCGGCAGGCCGAGGGCCTGTCGATCCAAGGCTTGCTCGAAGATGCCATCCGCAAGTTCACCGGCGAGGTCGTGACTGTGCACGGTGCTGGGCGGACGGATGCGGGTGTGCACGCGCTGGGGCAGGTCGCGCACATCGAATTGACGAAAGACTGGGCGCCGTCGCGCGTCCGCGATGCCATGAATTTCCATCTGCGCCCGCACCCCATCGGCATCGTCGCGGCGGAGGCGGCCGGGCCCGACTTCCATGCCCGCTTCAGCGCGGTGAAGCGGCACTATCGCTATCGCCTGTTGACGCGCCGCGCGCCGCCGATCCTCGACAAGAACCGGGTGTGGTGGACGATGGGCGATCTCGATGCCGACGCGATGGCGGAAGCGGCCTCGGCGCTCATCGGCAAGCACGACTTCACGACATTCCGCGCGGCGCAGTGCCAGGCGCAATCGCCCGTAAAGACGCTGGACGTTTTCGATATCAAGCGCTCAGGCGATGAAATCGTGTGCGAGGTTTCGGCGCGCTCGTTCCTGCACCATCAGGTGCGGTCGATGGTCGGGAGCTTGAAGCTGGTCGGCGAGGGGAAGTGGACGCCAGCCGATCTTGCGGCGGCGCTGGCCGCGCGCGATCGCGAGGCATGCGGGCCGGTTTCGCCCGCATCAGGCCTCTATCTCGTCGGCGTCGATTATCCGGACGACGCCGTTACGACTTAGAATCTTCCGTTACGATCGCCAGGAATTCCTGACGCGTGATCGGGTTGTCGCGGAAGACGCCGAGCATGCGGCTCGTCACCATGTCAGTGCCGGGCTTATGGACGCCGCGCGTCGTCATGCAGTGGTGCTCGGCCTTGATGACCACGGCGACACCCTGCGGGCTCAGCACGTCCTGGATGGCATTGGCGATCTGCGCGGTCATCTTCTCCTGGATCTGGAGGCGCTTGGCGTAAGCATCGACAACGCGGGCGAGCTTGGAAATGCCGACGACGCGGCCGTTCGGGATATAGCCGATCCAGGCGCGGCCGATAATGGGCGCCATGTGATGCTCGCAGTGGCTTTCGAAACGAATGCCGCGCAGCACGATCATCTCGTCGTAGCCTTCGATTTCCTCGAAGGTCTTCTGCAGGATCTCTTCCGGATCCTCGGCGTAGCCGCGGAAATATTCTTCAAGCGCCTTCACCACGCGGGCAGGCGTTTCATGCAGGCCATCGCGCGAGGGATCGTCTCCCGTCCAGCGGATGATCGTCTTGACTGCCGCTTCAACATCGGCGCGCGTCGGCTTATCGTTCGAATTCATTGCTTAACACTGGTTGATGTTGGAAGGAGCGGTCACGGCAACGGCCGCCGGTTGATGCCTTATAGACCCATCGGAATCGGCACGGCAAACGTCACCTTGCCGCCGCTAGATGGGGGTGGGGCTCCCTTTTGTCGATACCGGAGACTTGTCGCAGTTAACTGCCCTCTGTTGCGTGCGCCCGGCGACTCCTCTGGCGAGGAGCCGGCCGCCGGGCGCCGGTTAGGTCTTCTGACCTCACAGCAGGGTTCCCCGCAGGACGAGGAGGGCCACGCTGAAATAGATCATGAGGCCGGTGACATCGACGAGGGTGGCCACGAACGGGGCCGAGGCGCTCGCCGGGTCGAAACCTAAGCGTTTGAGTACGAACGGCAACATGGAGCCCGCCACCGAGCCAAAGGTCACGATGCCGATGAGGCCGAGGCCCACCGTCAGCGCAACGAGCTGCCAGTGCTCGCCGTAGTCGAAAATTCCAAGCTTCTGCCAGAGCGCGATCCGGAGCATGCCGATGAGGGCCAGAATGCCGCCCAGCATGACCCCGGTCGGGAGTTCTCTCACCGCTACGCGCCACCAGTCTCGCAGCCGCAGCTGGCCAAGTGCGAGCGCGCGAATGAGAAGGGAGGTGGCCTGCGACCCGGAGTTGCCGCCCGAACTCATGATGAGCGGAATGAAGAGGGTCAGAACGACCGCCTTTTCCAGCTCATCGGCGAAATGCTGCATGGCGCTGGCGGTGAGCATTTCGCCGAGGAAAAGAACGCAGAGCCAGCCGGCGCGCTTGCGGATCATCTCCATGAAGCCAATCTGCAGATAGGGCTCGGCGATGCCTTCGACGCCGCCGAACTTCTGCACGTCTTCCGTACTTTCCGCAAGAATCGCATCGACAACGTCGTCAACCGTCACGATGCCCAGCACGCGCTGGCGGGCATTGAGGACGGGTACGGCCAGAAGGTCGTGGATCGAGATCAGGCGCGCGACTTCCTCTCGGTCGGTATCGGGGCTAACCCAAACGGGATCGCGGTCAGGCGCGACATCGAGGATCGATTGGCCCGGTTCTCCCATGATCAGCTGCCGCAGCGTCACGGTCTGCACCAGTGCGCGCGAACGCGGATCGAGAACGTAGATCGCGTAGATCGTCTCGCGCGTGTGCTCCACCTCGCGGATGTGCTTTAAAGTTTCGCCGACGGTGAAGGTCGAGGGGACGCTGACGAACTCGGTCGTCATCATGCTGCCCGCGGTTCCTTCGGGATAGGCGAGCAGCAGTTTCAGCGAGGCCGCGGTCTCGAAATCGAGCAGCCCCAAGAGTTTGGTCCGGTCGGGGGAGTCGAGGAGGCGCAGGGTGTCGGCGGCGCGGTCCGCGGACATGCCCTTCAGAACTTGGGCCGCGAATTCGTCGGGAAGTTCGAGGATCAAGTCGCCGGCGCGCGCGAGTTCGGGGCGGTCGAAGATTTCGATGACGCGATCGAGTGGCAGTTCGGAGAGGATCGCGCCTGCCGTCTCGAGATCGAGATCGTTGAGGCGGGCGACGATGTCGGCGTCGTGCTCTTCGAGCAGCTCGACCAGGGCAATGGGGTCGAGCGTTTCACCCGAGGCGCTGCGGATGTCTTCCATGGCTCACCTTTCGATCCGCCGTTGCAACGGATCGTGGCGAGCCGACCCAGGGTCAGGCCACGTGCCGCAACAGCCGAAGCATTCGACTACTGTCGCCAGACAAGGGATTGGTTTCCTTCGAAAACGCGGCGCCGAAACTGCTGGCAGCCACACAGCCACATGATCCGATTGGCCATAATAGTCAAGGGCAAGGGAAGCCGCTTTTTCCGGCAAGCAGGCGAAGGCTCGACCGGTCAATGAGGTCACGCTCTATGGAAAAAGCGTGTCGAAGCGCCTCACTCTATTGGCGTGCAAAGTCGTCCGTATGCATACTAGTTGAGCCGGTGGGGCCGGCGGCTGGGGTGCATCGATGCTTACACTCGTCATCAGCTTGCCTACTTCAACGCGGCGCCAGGAGAAGATTTCGGTTCGGCTGCAAGCGGCCGAAATCGCATTTGTTATGCTGATGGGGGTCGACGGGCGCGAGCTTTCCGCATCAGAGATCAAGTCTTTTGCTCCCTCGCGCTTTATGGCGCGTTTTCGTCGCCCGATTCTTGCTGCCGAGATCGGCTGCACTTTGTCTCACAAGCTTGCGCTGGAGACGTTTCTCGCAAGTGAAGAGTCCACGGCGCTGATCCTTGAGGACGATGCCGTGGTTCCCGCAAACCTTCGCCAAGCGATTGCTTCTCTCCTTGTACACCTGCCGGGGGATTGGGGTCTTCTTAAAGTCGGCGGCATCGGGGGTGTCAGGGGGCGGTTACTGCTAGAGACCGCCGTGGGAAAAATCGTAAGAACGCATGCAACGACAGTTTGCGCGCACGCCTATGTCGTCTCGCGGCAGGGTGCTTCGCAGCTCTTGCGCAATATTCTGCCGATCCGGTTTCCCTATGACATCTACCTCAGAGACACGCATGTGCATGGTGCGAAGGCGTTTGAGGTCGTTCCTACGCTGGTTGCACAAGAAGATCTTGCCGGCTCTCGAATTGATCAAGGCCGGATAGAAAACCCTTCTTCATCTGAGATGCGGAGCATGCTGGCCTATTTTGCCTGGAAACTCGGCTACGAAATCCGGCGACGTCCCCATGTCCTCAAAATTATGGGGCTAAGTGCGGCGGTCGCTCCGAGCCGGATCACGCGTCACTCTTGAGATCCGATAACCCGGCGCTGGCTGGGGAAGCGGGCAGCTATGGCCGCTCCGATGGCGACGTGCTTTTTTTCGGCAAGGCTCACACCGCCGCGCCCGATATCGAGAGGCCCTAAAACTTGGCAGCTCTCCGGAAGAGGACAACAGAATTCCGCCGGAATTATTCCGATACCATTCGACAATTATATCGTTCGGGTGAGAACACCGTTTTGAATGGCTGATTTTTCCACTTACAAATAACTTCGTTAATTCCTATTGCGCTTGTCGCAAAAATGGTTGCCCCCTAAGTTGGTGGGAACTTCGGTTTTCGGACGCGTTGTTCAAATTCTCATTTTTGCTTTTTGAAGCGATGAAATACTGCGAATTTTTTTACCTCGCCGGAAGGCAAGTAAACCTCTGACGTAAACACTGGCATCTGCCGCTGAGCGCTCACTGATCCCAGACGTCGATCCCGACTGCCTCCGCAGGATATCCAGAGCCGAGGACCAATGTGAATGCAGGATAATGTTGCGTGGGAGCGCCGGTTGCAGGCGTTGAAGCGGCGGGCCCATGAATTTGGCGCGACTTACCGGCGTGCACTCGAGGTCCCGCTGCCGCCGCCCGATGGGTCAGCACCCCGCGCATTGTTCATCAGCGGCGCTCCCCCACGCACCGAGATAGAACTGTGCTTGATGAAAGCGCTCTCGGTGGCCGGGTGGAATCCGATCCCCATTATCATGATGCAGCCCGATGTTTTGAAGGCGTACTACAAGCTCCTCGGTCCGAGTGCCATCTACGAATGGTCTGACTATCTGCCAGACTCGGCGATGTTTACCGAGCGAGCCGGCGCTGCCGTTGCTTCCTGCTACACCCTCGAAGACCTGCAGGCGCTGCAAATCGGCGGCGTTCGCGTCGGCGGTCACGCCATCTCGAGCGCGCGGAGGCACCTGCGCATTGGCGGGATCGATTTTGGATCACATGAAATCAGAGCGCGTCTTGCGATCCACCTCGCAAACTCCATGGCCGCGGCGCAAGCCGCCGCATGCGTCATCGCTGCCACGTCTCCCAAACTGGTGCTGGCCGTAGACACGGTCTACACGCCTAAAGGTGAGATTTTGGACACGGCACTTGCGTTCGGCATTCCGTTCATCCGCTGGTTCCCAGGACACAGGAACAACACGCTCATGTTGAAGCGGTACACGGCCGCCAATCGGGATTCCGATTTGAATTCTTTATCCGAGCCATCCTGGCAGTTCGTGAAGGCGATGGCTTGGAAGGATGCTTATGCGCAGGAGGTCGATGACGAACTCTTTGCCTCCTATTCCGCCGGAGACTGGTACGGCGAAACGGCGACGCAATTTGAAAGGCCCGTCGTAGACGCCGCGCGTGTGCGTTCTGCGCTCGGAATTGACGGCTCCAAGAAGGTTGCCGTCATCTTTGCGCACATCGCTTGGGATGCATCGTTTGGCCGTGGCCGTGACTTGTTCAACGATTATGAAGAGTGGCTTGTCGAAACAGTGCGGGCTGCCTGCGCCAACACGCAGCTGCAATGGCTGATCAAAATTCATCCGGCCCACGTCGGCAAAAACGCAATCGATTTTGAGGCTGTCGAGCCGAGCGAGGTGCGCATTCTGCGCGAGCGCATCGGCACGCTGCCCGAACACGTGAAGCTCATACCGGCGGACTTCAAAGTTAGCACCTACTCGATCTTTCCTCTGATGGACTGGGCATTGACCGTCCGCGGGACAGCGGGGCTCGAGGCTGCCCGTTCGGGCATTCCGGTGCTCACAGGCGGAACCGGCCGCTACGATAGAAGAGGGTTCACGATCGACTCGGATACGCGAGAAGACTATTTGGCCAAGGTGGCGAGGCTGCATGAGATTGCGCCTTTGTCGGCAGACCAAACGGAACTTGCCAACCGCTACGCATTTGCGTTGTTCCGGTTGCGTCCCCTTCCATTGTCCACCGTTACCTTGGAGTACGATAAAAAATACGGGGTCGACGCCTTCTACAGCGGCGTGCGTATTCGCAATCGCACGCTGGCAGACTGGCTCGAAGCTTCAGACCTCAACGCATTTGCAGACTGGGCAACGTGGTCCGAAGCTGAGGACTTTTTGCTACCGCCTCCTCGAGCTGCAAAAGAAATCCGCGGCTTGCCGAAACGCTTCAACGGTCACGCGCGCGGAATGGCCCGCCGGTGGGCTGATCTTAAAACAAGATTGAGCGCAGCACACACAGCGCAGAGGAATTGATTTACCCGGCGTGCGTGCCGGGACAATTTATTTTGGACGATGAGGATTCAGGATGTTCTCTGACAAAAAGATCGTCGCGAGTAAGCCTCTTAATTTGATGGGACTCCAGGTATTCAGATCGGTTGGCGCTCGTCTGGTTCATCATTGCCGGCACATGAAGGTCGATGCCAGCGTAGCGGACAAGGTGCGTCAGGTGGAGCAGAACGGCATTGTCCTCTGGCACGATTTTCTCGCAAGCGATCACTTCAATTCACTTCGAGCCGAGTGCATGAACCTCCCGGTCAGTTCGACGCCGGGATCCTATGTCCGCAATAGCGGTCCGAATCGCGATGCGCGTGTTCGCGTGTCCGATCTGGACCTAAGCCGCGTTCCGGCGCTCGTGCGGTTTCTTGCGGATTCCCACCTCAGAGCGCTTCTTGAAGCTGCGGAGCGGCGACGGCTCGGCGATCTCGGTCAATATGCGAAGATCGAGCATCTCACGCAGGGTGCGAAAGCGGAAAAGAGGGATCCGCAAACTGAGCTTCACAGTGACATCTACTTCACGAGCCACAAGGCGTGGCTGTACTTGACCGATGTCACAATGGCGAGTGGACCGCTCACATATGTCGAGCGCACCCACTTGCTCACTCCCGATCGGCTCTACCGCGTGTATGAGCATAGCGCGACGATGAAGTCCGACGACGATCCATCGCGGCGGGTTAATGCGCGCGAAAGCGCTTCGCTTCCAAAACCAACTGTCGTCGTGTGTCGGGCCAATACTTTAGTCGTGGCTAACACATGCGGGTATCACGCTCGCCTTCAAGGCGCCGCAGGCGAAGAGCGCTGTTCGATCCATATTGAGGTTCGTGCCAAGCGTCCGTTCCGGCTGGACGGCGGCGCAAGAACATTTTCAAAAAGCTAATTCTGGGTGAGCGGGATTAAGCCGCCGCGACGTTCAGTTTTTTGCTGGGATGCTGCAATCGATGCCCGACGTGCACCTCACCTCGCCGATCTTGATCGCCGGATACGGATCGGCGGGCCGGCGGCATTTCAGGAATTTGAGGGCGCTCGGCCATAGCAATTTCGTTTTTCTTCGAAGCGGCGCTGGCGTCTTGGATGATTGCGAAATTGCGGATTTTCCGTCCACTCGTAGCCTGGAGGCGGCTCTCCGCTTTGGGCCGCAGATCGTCGTGGTCGCGACGCCGAGCTCTCAGCATTTGGATATTGCCTTGGCGGCTGCCGAGGCAGGCTGCGACCTCTACATCGAGAAGCCGCTCGGGCATGAGCTGGAGAACGCCGGGCGGCTGCTCGCGGCAGTTCGCGAACGCAAGCTCATCGCGATGATCGGCTGCCAGTTTCGGTTTCATCCGATGTTGACCGAACTCCGCGCGATGATCGCGCGTGGCCAGCTCGGCTCCATTGCGGGTGCTTCGGCGGCGTACGGGGAGTACCTGCCGGATTGGCACCCATGGGAGGACCATCGAAAGAGCTATAGCGCGCGGCGCGAATTGGGTGGCGGCGCGATCCTGACGCTCAGTCATCCACTGGATTATCTCTATGCTCTTTTTGGCGAGTGGCGGCGGATTCAGGCGTTGGTGAGGCGCGTGTCCTTCCTTGATACGCCGGCCGGCGAAGATTGGAGCGACATCAACGTGGAATTCGCGAACGGCGTCGTGGCTCATGCTCACGTAGATTACGTTCAACGGCCGCCCATTCACCAATTGAGCGTGGTGGGCGACCGCGGTCGCGCGATCTGCGACTTCAACGCGGGTGAATTGCGATGCTGGGTGGGCGAGGGCGAAACAATCGTGCGCCGCACGCCGGATGGCTTTGACCGCAACACGATGTTCCGGGATGCGGTGCGTCACTTCCTAGCTTGTGTGAAAGAACGGAGCGAGCCGCAGATACCGTTAGCGGATGGCGTTGCAGTGCTCAAAATGGCGTTGGAGGCGCGGTGCGTTGCTTCAGAAAAGCTTGATGCTTGAGCCGGTTTCACCGCTCTTCGACTTGTTGGGACGTGTCGCCGTACTGACAGGCGGCGCCGGATTGCTCGGCCGGCAGTTTGCCCGGACGCTGCTCCTCGCAGGGGCGCGCGTGGTTATTGCCGATATCGATGGAGCAGCGGCTGCAACCGAAGCGGCTGCGGCTGTCGATGCGGCCGGCGGGGAGGCAATGGCGTGGGAGGTTGACGTCCGGAGCCAGGAAGACGTAGCTGCGATGATGGATGCCACGATCTCCCGTTGGGGAAGGCTCGACATCTTGATCAACAACGCAGCGATCGATCCGAAAGCCAACGGAGAAACGGGGAATGCGCTTGCGGGCGGTTTCGAGGATTTTCCGCTTTCATCGTGGCAGCAGTCAATCGACGTCAATCTCACAGGGGCGTTCATCTGCGCGCAGGCCGCCGGCCGAGCCATGACGCTCGCAGGACGCGGCGTCATTGTGAACATTTCCTCTACCTATGGCCTCGTCGCTCCCGACCAGCGCTTGTATCAGCGGGACGGCGAAGAGCAGCAGCGCGCATTCAAGCCCGCAAGCTATGCGGTTACGAAGGCTGCCGTCGCCCACCTAACGCGATATTTGGCGTCGTACTGGGGCCAGGCTGGCATTCGCGTGAATACGCTGACGCCCCACGGGATTTTTGACGGCCACGACGAACAGTTTACCCGGCGCTTCAACAGCCGCACGCCCCTTGGCCGCATGGCGCGGCCAAATGAGATGAACGGACCGCTGCTCTTTCTTGTCTCGGACGCATCGTCCTACATGACTGGCGCCAATCTCGTGGTCGACGGGGGTTGGACGGTGTGGTGAAACAAACCGAAGTGCTGGCGATCATTCAGGCGCGCGGCGGCTCGAAGGGATTGCCGAACAAAAATATCTTGCCTCTCAAGGGGCATCCTCTCATCGCCTACAGTGTGGCCAGCGCCATTGTCGCCTCGCGCGTTACGCGAACAATTATTTCAACGGACAGTGAAGCGATCGCTGAAGCCGCCCGGGCTTATGGCGCCGAGGCGCCCTTTCGCAGGCCTGCGTCGATAGCCGACGACGACACACCGGATTTTCCGCTATTCGAGCACGCGCTCGACTGGCTTTGGAAACGCGAAGGCTATCGGCCGGAGGTCATCGTGCAATTGCGGCCCACGACTCCGTTACGTCCACGGGGGCTGATCGACCGCGCAATATCGCTGTTGGAATCCGATCAAAAAGCAGACTCCGTTCGCGGCGTCACGGTCCCCAAGCAGACCCCTTACAAGATGTGGCAGCCGGCGGAAGGCGGATATATGCAGCAGTTGCTGGATACAAATCTGCAAGAGCCTTACAACCAGCCACGGCAAAAACTGCCCGAGGTGCTTTGGCAAACCGGGCATATCGACGTCATGTGGACGCGGACAGTTCTCGAGCAGCACTCGCTGACCGGCCGGCGCGTGCGTCCGATCATGGTGGACCCCGCCTATTGCATCGATATCGATACAATCGCGGATTTCAATGCTGCTGCCCGCGCGATGACCGTTGAAGCGCTCGATGTCAATATGCCGTCAAGAACGGGGCGACTGGCATCAGAATTCAGGCTGCCTGCCGCCATTGACCTCATCGTGTTTGATTTTGACGGGGTGTTTACGGACAATCGCGTCTTGGTGTTTGCGGATGGGAAGGAAAGCGTGTTCTGCGATCGTGCAGATGGTCTCGGCATTTCCCAGCTGCGTCGTCTTGGAATCCCGCTGATCGTGTTGTCGACCGAAGAAAACCCGGTTGTCGCGGCGCGCTGCCGGAAACTCGGGTTAGAGTATCTGCAGGGTCTGGCTGACAAGCTGGCGGCGCTGCGTACGTTGTGTGCTGATCGAAGTCTCTCGATCTCCAACACCGTCTTCGTCGGAAACGACATCAACGATCTTCCGTGTTTGAAGTCTGTTGGATGTGCTGTCGTGCCCGCTGATGCGCACGCAGCGGTGCTTCCTCATGCACATCTCATACTAACGCGGCCCGGGGGGCGCGGCGCCATCAGAGAGTTTTGCGACGTTATTTTGAAAGCATTTTTATAGGAGGGATTATAATGGCCGTGTTGCAGGATATTGAAGGGCGTACAATAGGGGATGGGTTTCCTACGTACGTGATTGCCGAGATCGGAATCAATCACAATGGCAACATAGATATTGCAAAGCGCCTGATTGCCGTTGCTAAAGCCATCGGGTGCGACGCGGTCAAATTTCAGAAGCGCAATCCGGAAAAGTGCGTTCCTGCCGATCAGCGCGATCGGATGCGGGAGACGCCCTGGGGCTATATCAACTACATGGACTACCGGAACAGGATTGAGTTCGGGGAAGCTGAATTTCAACAGATCGATCAATATTGCAAAGAGCACGAAATCGCGTGGTTCGTTTCATGCTGGGACGCGGATTCGGTCGACTTTATCAAGCCGTTCAATGTGCCCTGTATCAAGATCCCGTCCGCGTGCCTCACCGATAGAGAGCTACTCGAGAGTTGCCGGCGTGCGGGCGTTCCGCTCATCCTTTCGACGGGAATGTCCACGCTGGACCAGATCGATGCTGCCGTGTCCATTCTCGGGACGGAACGCCTGCTCCTCGCGCACTGCACGAGCGCCTATCCGTGCGCAGATAAGGAGCTCAACCTGCGGATGATCCCAAAGCTCCGCGACCTCTATGCCTGCCCGGTCGGCTATTCCGGCCACGAAGTGGGCGTTGCTACGTCGGTCGCGGCAGTGGCGCTTGGGGCGAGCTTTATCGAGCGCCACATCACTCTCGACCGTGCCATGTGGGGAAGCGATCAAGCTGCCTCCGTCGAGCCGGTTGGCATGAGCCGCTTGATCAAAGACCTCAGAGCCATCGAACTCGCACTCGGCGATGGCATCAAGAGAGTCTACGAAAGCGAGCGAAGCGCGGCGGCCCGATTGCGCGTCAAGGATACGCTTCTGAGCCCGAATTGATCGGCCCAGCCGCAATGGCCGAGTGAAGTATACGGCCGGACCTAGCGGCGAATTCGCCGTGTCCGCCTTTGAGAGGACCCGCTTGAATGAAAGCGGCAGCAACAGCGGGCAGCTCGTCCGAGGAGGGTTACATTGTCTGGTTTTTTTGCGGCGGCCGCGGCAGACGTAGCCAATGCCGCGCCTGCGGTCTCCACGATGCCGGCTTGGCGGAGTTGGTTGACCCGCCTGAGGACCTGACGATCGGCTGCCGCCATCCGCTTCTGCGATGGCTCATCGACCCGATCGCGGGGGCTGTTGCGGCACTGTGAATTTACTTAGGTTCGATGGTGCTGCCGGAGGGGATTGAACTCTCGACCTCTCCCTTACCAAGGGAGTGCTCTACCACTGAGCTACGGCAGCTGAAGGCGTGCGCCTCGAAGAATCGGAGATTTCAGGGGCGTCGCGTTGGTACGCTCCTGCTTCGGGCGGGCGGACACTGCCACAAGGCTTGACGGCGAGCAAGCCGGAAAGCCAAGCTGCCAACAGATTGCGCAGGCGCCAAAAAATCGAAGCCGGCGAGAAGTTGCGGAAGGCGATGAGCGGATATGACGAGCAATTCCCAGCCAAAGCGGCCAGGAAACGCGGGTGCGGGGAAGGGCACAGGAAAGCTCACGCGCCAGGATCGGCTCGCTCAAGAGCTTCGGGCCAACCTGAAGCGGCGCAAGGCCGCGGGCAAGCGGCAGGGTGGGGAAGGCGGCGATCCTCCTCCCGACACGAATGAGACCTAGCCTCCTCTGTCGTAAAAGCCGCTTGCTCACCGCAGGCCGCAACCTTTAATCACGCTCAGAGTTTGTGGCGGGGCCCGAGATTCGGGCCGCCGTTTTCATCACCCCGGAGACAATAGGCTTACATGGATCGGATCAAAATCGTCGGCGGCAAGCCGCTACGCGGTACAATTCCGATTTCAGGAGCCAAGAACGCGGCATTGCCGCTGCTGATCGCGAGCCTTCTGACCGAAGACCGCCTGACGCTGAAGAACGTTCCCAACCTCGCCGACGTCAATCTTCTCGTTCGCATTCTGCGCAATCACGGCGTCGATCTCGCCGTGGACGGCAAGCGGCCGGGTCCAGCGAGCCATCTCGGCGATACGATCCATCTGACGGCGCGCGATATCGTCGATACTACGGCGCCTTATGAGATGGTTTCGCGGATGCGGGCCAGCTTCTGGGTGCTTGGGCCGTTGATCGCGCGCATGGGCGAGGCGCGGGTTTCGCTGCCCGGCGGTTGCGCGATCGGCACGCGGCCGGTCGATTTGCATTTGACGGGCCTCAAGGCGCTCGGCGCCGAGATCGACATCGAAGGAGGGTACGTCATCGCGCGTGCTCCGAAAGGATTGCACGGCGCGCGTGTGGTGTTCCCGAAGGTGTCGGTCGGCGCCACGCACAACGTGCTGTTGGCAGCATCGCTCGCCAAGGGCGAAACCGTTATCGAGAACGCGGCGCGCGAGCCGGAAATCGGCGACGTCGCGCTCTGCCTCAGCAAGATGGGCGCGAAGGTCGAAGGCATCGGCACGTCGACGCTGCGCATTCAGGGCCGCGATCGTCTCGAAGGCGCGGTGCATACTGTGCTGCCGGATCGGATCGAGACCGGCACGTTCGCAATGGCGGTTGCCGCGACGGGCGGCGATGTGATGCTCGAGGGTGCGCGGCTGCGCGACCTCAAGGCTGCGCTCGAGGTTCTCGCGAACACGGGCACGTCGATCTCGGAGACGGAAACGGGCGTCCGCGTCATGCGCAACGGCGGCGGCATTGCGCCGGTCTCGGTCGAGACCGAGCCATTCCCCGGTTTTCCGACGGACCTGCAGGCGCAACTCATGGCACTGCTCACGCGCGCGTCCGGCACGAGCGTCATTCGCGAAACGATTTTTGAGAACCGTTTCATGCATGTGCAAGAGCTGGCGCGCCTCGGCGCCGATATTCAGCTCCACGGCGATACGGCGACGATCAGGGGCGTGAAAACGCTGAAAGGCGCGCCCGTCATGGCGACAGACCTTCGAGCGTCGGTGTCGCTCGTCATCGCGGGCCTTGCGGGCGAAGGCGAGACGGTGATCAACCGGGTTTACCATCTCGACAGAGGTTTCGAGCAGCTCGAAAGCAAGCTCGGCGCATGTGGCGCCGAAATTGAGCGCGTCGCCAGCAGCTGAACGGGTGCGCGGGTTTCCAGTCCGCGTTGCAGCTTTCGGTATGTGTTTGTAACACTCTGCGCTAGAAAGCCTTTCAGGCCGTTTAGCGGAGACATTCGATACGGATGCCGGACCTCAAACTCATTGCCTTCGATGCGGAAGATCTCGGCGTCATCTCGGCTCACCTGCAAGACGCGGTTCTGCGCGTCGGCGACATGACTTATCTGCCGAAAGAGAAGCGTTTCGCCGGTATTGCAAACCGGTTCGACTGGCAAAAACTGGCGGAGAATCCGCAGGCTGCGCAAACGGGCGATCTGGAGCGCCGCCGCTGCGGTTTTCGCTTCGAGCGCGTCAACAGCGTCAAAGTCCATCAGATTGATCTCAAAGACGAGCGCGCCGCGCTGGAACTGCTGGCGCTCACCTATGAGCCCACTTCAGGAGCGGAATCGCCCGAAGGCGATGTCACGTTGACATTTGCCGGCGGCGCGGCCATTCGGCTGGGCGTCGAATGTATCGAGGTCGAACTGAAAGACCTGGGGGCCGCCTGGGCGACCAAGCACTCGCCGCAGCACCCGGAAGATTGAAACCGACTGTCTTCGACTGCATGCCTTGAGGAATGATGCCGATGCCTGTGCGGCTCAACAGCACTGACAAGGATTTCGAGAAGGGCTTCGTCGAGCTTCTCGGACTGAAGCGCGAAGTGTCGGCCGATGTCGACAATGCCGTTCGCGCCATCGTTGACGACGTGCGGGCGCGCGGAGACGCGGCGCTTATCGATCTTTCACTCAAGTTCGACCGGATCGATCTTCGCAAGACCGGGCTCGCTGTGACCGAGGCTGAGATCGAAGCCGCTTATGCCGCGTGCTCGCAGGAGACGCTCGATGCGCTGGTCCTCGCGCGCGATCGCATTGCCGATCACCACAAGCGCCAGTTGCCGTCGGACGATCGCTATACCGATGCGGCGGGCGTCGAACTTGGTCATCGCTGGACGGCGGTTGAATCCGTCGGGCTCTATGTTCCGGGTGGGCTCGCGTCTTATCCAAGCTCTGTTTTAATGAATGCCGTTCCGGCGCAGGTCGCGGGCGTGCCGCGCATCGTCATGGTCGTGCCGTGCCCGAGCGGCGAACTCAATCCGCTGGTGCTCGCGGCTGCGAAGATCGCGGGCGTGTCGGAGATCTATCGCATCGGCGGCGCGCAGGCTGTGGCAGCGCTCGCTTACGGCACGGAGACGATTGCGCCGGTCGTGAAAATCGTCGGGCCGGGCAATGCCTACGTCGCGGCGGCGAAGCGGCAGGTGTTCGGTCAGGTCGGCATCGATTCGATTGCCGGTCCCTCGGAAGTTCTCGTCATTGCCGACAAGCACAACGATCCTGATTGGATCGCGTCTGATCTTCTGGCGCAGGCCGAGCACGATACGGCGGCGCAATCGATTTTGATGACGGACGACGAAGGCTTCGCAGATGCCGTCGAGAAGGCCGTCCGGCGGCAGCTTGAAACTTTGCCGCGCGGAAATATCGCGGGCGAAAGCTGGAACGCATTCGGCGCCACAATCATTTTACGTTCGCTCGAAGAAGCAGTGCCGCTGGCGGATCGCGTCGCGGCCGAACATCTCGAAATCGCCACGGCCAATGCGGAAGATCTCGCGCTGCGCATTCGCAATGCCGGTGCGATTTTCATTGGCAGCGTGACGCCCGAGGTTATCGGGGATTACGTTTCCGGTTCAAATCACGTCCTTCCGACAGCGCGCAGTGCGCGTTTCTCGTCGGGGCTTGGAGTTCTCGACTTCATGAAGCGGACATCGATCCTCAAGCTCGATCGTGGCGCTCTGGAAAAGATCGGACCCGCTGCCATGACGCTCGCACGCGCGGAAGGCCTGGAAGGCCATCGCCGCTCCGTTGAAATCCGGCTTCAAAAGGCAGGTTGAATTCCGATGGATCAAACGGTCGCCGCTCAAGAAAAAAGCCGGGATCGTCTCATCGACATTGTGCTCGATACGAAATCGCTCGGGCGCAGCAACTCTAATATCGAGCATGAGCGGGAAGTTGCCATCTTCGATATTCTCGATGGCAATTCGTTCCGCGTCGATGGCGTTGATCTTGGTCCATACAAGCTCAATCTCTCGCTCGCGGACGACCGGCTGTTGTTCGCCGTCTCTCCGGCAAACGATGGAGACGTTGTCGAACACGCGATCGCGCTGACGCCGCTGAAGCGCATCGTCAAAGACTACTTCATGATCTGCGAGTCCTACTACGAGGCCGTGCGTACGGCGCCTCCGGCTCGCATTCAGGCGATCGACGTGAGCCGGCGCGCACTGCACGATGAAGGCAGCGTGCTGCTCAAGGAAAAGCTGCTGCCCAAGGTCATCGTTGACGACGACACGGCGCGGCGCCTTTTCACACTCGTGTGCTCGCTGCACTGGAAGGGCTGACGCCCTTACTCTCAAGCTTTCCGGCTGATCAGGAACCAGGATTCCTGCGCACCCACACCTTTTATTTCGATGAGCCCCCGCGGCTCGATCAGAAACGCGTCGCTGAGAGCCGCGTAGCACGACGGGCAGATCGTGACCCGTCCGGGAACGCTCGATTGCTCCAGGCGGCTCGCGAGATTCACCGGATCGCCCCAGACATCGTAGCTAAATTTATTCTTGCCGATGATGCCGGCCATCATCGGTCCGCTCGCCATGCCGACGCGGACATTGAGCGGCACTTTTTCAGCCGCGCTCACCGCTTTGACGGCTTCTACGAGATCGAGCGCCATTGCTGCTAACGCGTGGGCATGGTCGGGGCGAGGGATCGGAACGCCGGAGGCCACCATGTAGGCATCGCCAATGGTCTTGATCTTCTCGACGCCGTGATGCTCGGCCAGTTCATCGAAAGCGCGGACGAGCTTGTTCAACAGGGCGACTGTTTTTTCCGGGCCCAGTCCGCGCGCCATGCCCACGAAGCCCGTGATGTCAGCAAAAAGAACTGAGGCGTCAGAAAAGCCGTCGGCGATGGTTTCGCCGGGCGCGGCTTTCAGGCGCTCGACCACGCTGTCGGGCAGGACGTTGCGGAGGACCGATTCCGTTTCGGCTTTGGCGCGTTCGAAAAGGCTGAAGGCGTAGTACACGCACGCCGCGATGAGACCGAACGTGGTGACGGCGCCCTGAACGTAGAGCGAGCTGATGATCTGCTCTTCGGCCTGCACCTGTGCGGCCTCCATGGGAAACTGGAACCATGCAATCAGGTGCAGCACGAGGGCAGCGAAGACGATGGCGACGATAAGCCAAAAGCGGCGCGCTTCGAAAATGACGAACGGCGCGGCGGCCGCAACGACGTATTGCAACGGTGCGCCGCCCAACCGTCCAAAAAAAGATGTGAAGCCGATCAGCGCCACGAACTCAGCGAACACCAGAAGTAGGCCGCCCGCGAGTTCGTTGAACCGATGCATGAAGGGGACGAGCGAAACGATGAACGCGAGCGCGAGATTGATGTAGACGACGGGCATCATGTCCTTGTTGCCCGAGGCCCAAAGCTGCACGGCGTAGATGAACGTCGTCACGACGACGAGGGACGAGAATACGTTGACGATTTTCAAGCGCCGCTGGATGTCAGGTGGATAACCGGCAATGCCGAGGCTTGCGACGCTACGGACGAACGAGCGGACTGCCCGTAAGGCAGCCATGATCGGCGCCGGCAGAAGGCGTGTTCGTGGCTGCTGGTGTTGCCGGTCGATGATCGTCATGTGCGTCGCCCGGCCACGCGCTTCAAAAGCGGCTATTCCTTTTCGTCGAGACGGCCGATGCCGCTCAAGGCCGCGATGTCGCAAACAACCTGCTGGCCGCGCCGTTCGATCGCGCCTTCGGATTCAAGGAGCCCCAACGCCGCGTTGACCTTCGGACGGCTGGCGCCGACGAGGAGCGCCAGCTCGCTTTGAGAAATGGGGAGCGGCAGCGAAATCTTCTCGGCCTTTCCTGCCGGGTCTTTCTGGCGGGCGGCGGCGAGAAAGAAGCGGGCGAGGCGCGCCTCGATCGGATGGAGGGCGATGGCTTCGAGCTGTTCATCCGCATCGCGCAGCCGTCCGGCGAGAAAGCGCACGGCGGTTTCGCCGACCGCGGGCTGGGATGCAAGCAGACGCAGGAAGGCGGGCTTCGAGAGCATTAGCGTCTCGACTTTGTTCACGGCCGTCGCATCAGCCGAGCGGGGCCGCCCGTCGAAGACTGCCAGTTCTCCAAAGATCGACGGCGGCTCGACATGGGCAAACGAGAGTTCGCGGCCGTCGGAGGTCAGAACGGAAAGCCGGACACGCCCCTTGATCACGATGTGCAGCTCAGACCCCGGTTCGCCGCGCGAGAAGATGGTCTGGCCGGGCTCGTAGGCGGATTCCCGCAATTCGAGGGCGACGGCCCTGCGGCTCGCTTCATCGAGGGTGGCGAAAAGAGGCGTTCGCGCAAGGATGTCCGCAGGATCCGGTCTCAGAGCCATTGCCGCCATCGATTTTGTTAAAGAATGCGGTATTCATGCCCTGTTTTGCGGCCTGCTGCAACGCGGGCGGCCCTTGCTAAGGCCGCAAAGCTTCGGTCATTGTCCGCCGGCGGCCTGTTCGGCTTGGCGTTAATGGTCCCCTGGTCACGATTATGATATCGACACTTATGAGCAGCCTTCTTCCTTCCTTCGCGCGCTCGGAAGCGCCCGGCCGCGAGACTTTGCGGCGCACGCTGGCGCGCGAAGCGGCCCAGACCAAGAACGAAATCGAGCGGCCGCAGTTGGTGCTGGCGAGCGCCAGCCCGCGCCGCGTCACGCTTCTGTCGCAGGTGGGAATCACTCCGGACGCCCTGCGGCCGGCCTCCATCGATGAAACACCAAAGCGGGGGGAGATGCCGCGCGCGCTCGTATCGAGGCTGGCGCGGGCAAAGGCCGAAGTGGCGCGATCCCAGATCGCCAACGATCCGGATCTTGCTGGAGCCTACATTCTGGCGGCCGACACCGTCGTCGCGATGGGGCGGAAGGTGCTGATGAAGCCGGCGCACATCGAGGAAGCGATGGCGTCGCTACAACTTCTGTCGGGGCGGACGCATAAGGTTCAGACGTGTGTCTGTCTCATCACGCCGGACGACCGTATTCGCACCAAGATCGTGGATACGCGGGTGCGCTTCCGCTACATCAACCGCTCGGAGCTCGAATCCTACATTGCATCGCGCGAGTGGCGCGGCAAAGCTGGCGGCTATGCGATCCAGGGGCTTGCCGGATGTTTCGTGCAGCGGCTCATCGGCTCCTACACGAATGTGGTGGGCTTGCCGCTGACGGAGGTGGTCAGCCTGCTCAACTCGGAACGATTCCCCATCCAGTACAATTGGCTCAAGTACGCTGAAGTCGATCGCGATTGAGTTCGCCAATGTCTGCGTCCGGTTCTTCAAGCAAGCCTTTGCGTTGTCCTATCTGTGGGAAGGACGCCGTCGAAGCCTACCGCCCGTTCTGCTCCAAGCGCTGCGCCGACATCGACCTCGCCAAGTGGCTTGGCGGCACGTACGCCATTGCCGGGCGCGAGGAAGACGAGGGTGATGACCCTGAAGCCCAGGCCCCGCGGCAGCGACCAAATGGCGAAGATGAAGAAGACTGAATTTTCTTTCGCTTGAGGTGCTTGCATCCTCCGGATCGCGCCCGTATAAGACGCCTCTACTTCGCTCGGGCTTAGCGCCGCGGAGGCAGGCCCAGGTAGCTCAGTTGGTAGAGCATGCGACTGAAAATCGCAGTGTCGCTGGTTCAATTCCGGCCCTGGGCACCATAGCCCTTCAAGGTCTCATCGACCTTCAGATTTCCAGCAATGTCTGATGTTTAGGCACGCGCGCACGTAAGCCGGCGCGCGCGATCGCCTGTCGTATTTGATCAGTGTGCTGCGGCGTTGCCTTCTTCAGCGCGCGGCGTGGCGCCGAGACGCTTCAAGCCGTCGTATGCTGCGGTGAGGGTGGGCTCGAGTTCTACTGCGGCCCGGAAATCGGCGATGCTTTCCTCGCGTTCGCCCAGCATTTCGTGCGCGAGCGCGCGGTTGAGCAGGGCGGGCGACATATCGGAGGCGATTTCGACGGCTTTGGTGTAATCGGCGATCGCCTGGCGCGGCTTCCGCATGTCGAGGTAGATGTTGCCGCGATTGTAATAGGCGAAGTTGTTCGAGCCGTCGGCGTGGATCGCCGCGGTAAAGTCCGCCAACGCCTTATTATATTGCCCGCGCTGGGCATAGGCGATCGCCCTGTTCATGTACGCGGTTGAGACGGCATCGCTCCGCAAGGTCTTCTGAATGACCTGCGTGCACCCGCGTATCTGGCGGGTCAGGTTCGAACCGTCGTTACAGTCTGATGCCGGGTCCGCACGAACTTCCGCCGAGGTCAGGAGAAAAATCGCGGTCGCTACTCGAATTGCGCAGTTCACTACGTGAGAGCCTTGTCGCTGCGGTCAGCTACCTGGATAGCCGACGAACATTACCTCGTCGTCTCTACTACTGCGCCGTATGCCTTGCGGTTTCGAACGAATTCAAATGGCGTATTTTCACGCCGTTTAATCGGCTCAACCAGATAGGCGCAGCGTCGTCAGAGCTCCTACGGCCCGTGGGGCGCGAGGCCAATAGTGAGCGCGAGGACATCGATAGTCCAGCGAAGAAGGCAGCCAATCCTAATTTTATTTTGCTGCAGAGTTGGTGAACCGACGAGGGCCCATTGATTGGGCCTCGTGCGAATTCTTACGTCATATTTTGTGGTCTTCGCAGGCTGGACCGCGGCGGTCACACGATGCGCGCAATCGGATCCCAGACTCCACGCGTCGCAGTCTCGTGATTCTCATTTGTGGATAGATCCGATGGGCATTCTTGGTTGGATGAGCAAGCGCGCAGCCCGCGCCGGCGGTGAGATCTCTGAAGCCGCGCAATCCAACAAGCGGCCCAAGTTCGACAAGGAAGCTGCGGCGGAGCGTGCGCGCAAGAATAGCCCTTGGCGCTTCGATGACGGGCCGTCGCGCCGCCCGGTCAGCGAGAACAAAAGATAAGCTTTTGGTCGCGCGGGTGTGAGCATTTCCGCGCTGGCATTTGGGCTAGGCTGCACGTAGTGTCCCGCCGAACCGGGTGGGACTTTGTTTGCATGCTCGACCGTTATCCTTACGAGCCTGTCGGCTGTCGCCTGCGCCGCCATTCAGGCCAGGCTTGGCCGCTAAGGGGCGATGATTTTCCTGACATGGACGGGATGCTAGGCGCCGCGGATGCGGGCCGATGAGCGTTACCGTCGCGATCGCCAACCCCAAGGGTGGCGTGGGCAAGTCGCTCACCACCATGATGCTCGCAGATGGCCTCGCGCTTTCCTACGAAGCTCGGGTGCTGGTGCTTGATGCTGATCCGCAGGCCGGGATTACGAAGGCCCTCTTAGGCATCGATGCCGAGCAGCAGCTGCAGGAGCGGAAGATCGGGCTGGCCGCCATGCTGGAGGCCTTCGCCAGCGGCCGCAGCATGCGCATGGAATCGCACCGGGTCGTTGCCGGCGATCTCATCGAGCTGCGGGACCGGCAAGCAGGCTTCATCGACATCCTGCCGTCGAACCACGAGCTTCTCAAAGAAATGGCGGAGTTCGAGCATGTGGCCCGGCGCAAGAAGCGCAAGGACAGGCTCGACGTTTTGCTTTCCGATGCGCTCCGGTCCGAACTCTCCAAGATCGAGCAGCACTACGACGCGGTACTGATCGATTGTCCGGCGGGCCCCGGCGTTCTTGGGCTCGCAGCCATGAGGCTTGCTCCGCACATTCTGACACCGACGAGCCTGGAGACGAACGCCTACTCCACGCTGACCGACTTTCTAAAATTCATTCTTGCCGACGATCTCAATTTGGCATCGCAGGTGAAGGTTCATCCGCTGATCACGCAGTATCAGGCGACCAACACGTTGCAGCGTGAAATGCTGAACCACATCAAGCAGGGCCTACATCAGCTCAACGCTATTTCCCGGCCCGTGCCCTACACCAGCGCTTTGCAGAACGCGGCTACGCATCCCGGGCTTGGGGTCTATCGCTCGGCGCGGGACAAGTATGGCAGTGCATTGCCGGAGGTTCTTGCCCTGACGAAAGCCGTCGTCGAAAGGCTGAGCGGCCAAGGCTAGCCATTCACGAAGTGTGGACAGTGGAGCTCGATTGGGGCCGCGGGGCTTCGCCAGGCTCGCCGATGGATCTCGGCCGGGCCGGAACGATACCGCCCGTTCGGGGAGCGATTGCGGACTCGTAGAAGTTATCTGCTTCCCGCGCGACTTCTGCGAGCGCAAACTTCTTGGCGCAGTGCTCTCTGCCCGCGGAGGCCAACCGGACGCGGAGTTCACGATCGAGGATGAGCCTGCGGACCTGATCGGCGATATGGCCTGCGGTAAAGCCCGGAGGCAGCATCAGCGTATGCTCGGGTGCGATCTCGGATAGGCCGCCTGTGCCGGAGCTGATGACTGCACAGCCTGCTGCATGCGCTTCGAGCGCCGTGCGGCCGAACGGCTCCTCCCATTTGGAAGGAATGATCGCGATGGCTGCATTCTGGCAGTGTTCCTTCACCTCGGCGAAGGGCCGGGCCATGTCGATCGCGATCCTGTCCTGCCATGGCCGGACCACGGCCAGAACGTCTTCCAAATAGTCGGGGAAGCGGGAGGGCTCGCTCAAGATGAAGCGGGCGCGCCAATCGGGATGTTCCTGCAAGACACTGACGAGTGCCTCGGCCGCTTCCTTGATGCCTTTCTCGGGGGCTGCGCGGCCGACGCAAATGATCTCGTCGCGCTTCTGCGCGGACGGCTGCCACTGAGAGAAATCTAGCCCGTTATAGACGATTGCGGAAGGCAGTTGCACCTCTGGCCAGTCTGCAGCAAAGGCATTCCGGCAGGTTCCGCTCACGAATATCATGCCCGCGAGCGCGCGATATTGACGGTGCTTGAACCGCCGCCTGAAAGAATTCCATACGCCATGGCGTGGAATGTCTTTGATCATGTTGTGCTTGTGGAGCACCACGGGCGTGTTGGTGCGCGATGCGAGCGCCGCGGCTGTCGGCAGATGCTGCTGCACGACGATGAGATCGGGCGCGCTCCGCAAAACCTGCTCCAATGCAAAGGCGATCTTGCGCCGGCGTGAATCGTCGACGGTGCGCGAATACGTCATCACGTCGATGCCGGAGAACAGCGTCTCGTTCTCACAGCAGACCACGGTCGTGCTGCTACGGAAGCGGCTGGCCGTGACGAGGTCGCGAACGCAGAGGTCGATCGAGGTGGCGTTACTCGGACCGAAGCGCATGTGCCGGGGCAGAAACATCAATATGCGCATAGGATCGATCTCAAGCCGAAGACCAGCGCTCTCGTGCACGCGCGCTAAGTGAAAATCGGAGGCCAACTTTACGGCGCTTCAATAGACGCGCCGGTCGGCGGGAACAAACTGCGCATAGGGTCTGGCCGCGCAGTCCATATAGTACTCCCATCGTGCCGGATTCGATACCAGCAACGTCGCGTAGAGGTAGAGAAGCCGTGCATAGAGTTGCGGGGCGCTCGCGATGAGCTTTTCGTGGCGCATCCACCTCAAGGCTCGAGAAACCGTCTTCCGCGCGCTCATGTAACGGTAGCGATCGTCGAAACTAGCCGCGCCGAATTCCTTGATGATTTGGATGGTCTGGAAGTAGGTGAGGGCCTCGTTGGCCGACAAGCGCTTGCTGGCGTTGACCAGCTGATGGCAGACGGCGACGTCGATGCGGGCGACGCGCGCTTGTTCAAAAATCGGCAGCGCGAGAGCCAGATCCTGGCACGAGATGAGATCTTCGTTGAGGCGAAGCGAGGACGGAATGCTCCGGCGCCGCATCAATGCCGTGCTTGGGATGTGATTATAGTCCCGGATCGCATATCGAATCGGGTCGGGGAGGATCGTGACCCCCGATGGGGAGGGATGCTGCTGATAGATTTCCATCTTCGCTTGCGAGAGCGGCTCGGGCCCGTACACCAGGGTTGAGCCGAAGATGTAATCAGCCTCTGTCTCCTCGGCCAGCTTCGTCATCATCAACGTCGAGCCGCGGATCAGAGGATCGTCGCAGTCGATGATGCGCACCCATTTCTGGTTCGCAGATTCAATCAGCTGGTTGGTGACGTTGAAGATGCCGCGATTTTCCTGGCGGCGGCAGCTGATCCGGCGGTCGGTTTCGCTGAATTTCTTGATGATCGACCACGACGAGTCCTTCGAGCCGTCGTCGATGATGAAGACTTCGCCGCCGGTGGTCGCGAGTTCATAGGCTACGCTCTCGAGCACGGCGCTCAGATACTCGGCCTTGTTATACGAGCTGATGAGATAGCTGACGGACATTATTAGGTTTGAACTTCCCGCAGCTGGAGGCCCCGCCGGCGCCTTTGGCAAAGCTCGGTCTTTCCTGGCAGGAACGACCCAATGATCACTTCGTCAATATCGTGTTCAGTCTCGGCTGATGCAACAAGTTCGCGATGCGTGCCGTGTGAGTCAAGCATATTATCCCGAACTCAATAAGGCTGAGATTGCTCGGTTGTTCGGCGGGTTAGATGCATGCATAGCGTAGTTCACTTGGCGAGTACTCCACAGCTATTGCTATGCAGATCCGGCCCGCGAAGACTTGGGACCCGCACGGCCGGCGTGTCCGCTCAACCGAGTGCTGCCGGTGATTGCTGGGCGCGTTTGAAGGTTGGGCCGGGCGTGCCCGCTTTGCTCGTTATCATCGACTTGATGTCATAGTTGCGCGAGGTGCGCAGGTATGCGAGCCATCTGGGTTATGTGCGCGCGGCTCTAAGCACTTCGCTGCCGTTCGCAGAGCCCAACTCCAGGCCACGTGAAAGCCAGCCGTGCAAATCAAAGAACTCGAAATTCCCGGTGTTTTTCTCCTAGCACCGAGGCGCTTTCACGATTGCCGGGGGTATTTCTCGGAACTTTACAACGCAAAGGCACTTGCCGAGGCCGGGATAGACGACGTGTTCGTCCAGGACAATTTTTCGCTGTCCTCGCGGGCCGGTACGGTTCGGGGGCTTCACTATCAAGTTGCCCCTTATTCACAGGTGAAACTCGTCCGGGTGAGCCGCGGGCGAATTTTGGACGTCGCTGTCGATTTGCGGCCATCATCACCGAACTACAAGAGGCACGTTTCTACCGAGCTATCGGCTGAGAATGGTTTTCAGATTTATATCCCGAACGGCTTCGGTCACGGGTTCTGTACTCTGGAACCTGATACGGAGCTCGTCTACAAAGTGTCCAGTCATTATGCGCCCGGGGCGGAAGCTGGTGTGCTGTGGTCGGATCCGGAGCTGAACATCGATTGGCCGGTCAGCGAGCGGGATGCGATTCTGTCGGAGAAGGATGCGAAGCTTCCTTTGCTGAAAGAGATCGTGGGGATGAGCTGACCGACGGGGATTGAAGTGGGGGTAAGATGAGAGTCGTCGTTACGGGGGGAGCCGGTTTCATCGGCTCGGCACTGGTGCGCTATCTCGTGCTGGATCGCGGCTGGGATGTGCTCAACGTCGACAAGCTCACGTATGCCGCAAACCTGCAGTCGCTGGCGACCGTTGCGAATAAGAACAACCACAAGTTCGTGCACGCCGACATCTGCGACGCCGATGCGATGGCGCGCACAATTGCGGAATTCCAGCCCGATGCGGTCATGCATCTGGCGGCCGAAAGCCACGTGGACCGGTCGATCATGTCGTCGGCCGAGTTCATCAAGACCAACATTCTGGGAACGCACGTTCTGCTCGAAGCGAGCCGGCATTACTGGGATCGGCTCAGTGCCGAGCGCCGGGAGAACTTCCGGTTCCTCCACGTCTCGACGGACGAGGTCTATGGCAGCCTTGAGCCGGGCTGCTTCTTCGTCGAGAGCACGGCCTATGATCCAAGATCGCCGTACTCGGCAAGCAAGGCTTCTTCCGATCATCTCGTGAGCGCATGGCGCGAAACATACGGGCTGCCCGCGCTGATCACGAACTGCTCAAACAACTACGGTCCGTATCATTTTCCCGAGAAGCTCATTCCGCTCGTTCTCTTGAATGCGCTGGAGAAGCGGCCGCTGCCTGTTTACGGCGATGGGCGTCAGGTTCGCGACTGGCTTTACGTCGAAGACCACGTCAAGGCTCTGACCTTAGTTCTTGAACGGGGTCGGGTCGGCGAGACCTACAACGTCGGCGGACGTGCACCGATGGAAAACATTTCGGTGGTCGAGCGCATCTGCGATGTTCTCGATGCGCTGCGTCCCGACGGGGAGTCGCGCCGGAAGCTCATTACCTTCGTTGCCGATCGCCCGGGGCATGACCGGCGTTACGCCATCGACCCCAGCAAGATCGAAACAGAGCTGGGCTGGCGAGCTCAGAACACCTTCGAAACCGGCATTGAAGCCACCATCCGGTGGTACTTGAACAATGAGTGGTGGTGGCGCCCGTTGCGAGAAGGCGTTTATTCGGGCGCGCGGCTCGGACTGCTTCCCTCACAGCAGGATGGTGCGGGTGCACTGGCGGAGCAGGTCGTGTGACCGGCGACCCGTGCGATACGCTCATTATCGGCAAGAACGGTCAGGTCAGCAGGTCACTGATCGCGTTGTTGGGCGGGCACGCTAGCCGGGTCGCCGTCTGCGCCCGGCCGGACGTTGATCTCTGTGATCCGCAGTCGATCAGGCGCGCGATCCTCACGGCGCGGCCGCGGGTCGTCGTCAATGCAGCGGCATATACGGCCGTCGACAAAGCCGAGGACGAGCCAAACGTTGCTTTCGCGGTGAATGCCGCCGGTGCGGAAGCGGCCGCTCAAGCCGCAGCCGAAGTGGATGCTGCGATCATTCATTTCTCTACGGACTATGTCTTCGACGGAAGCAAGCGTACGCCCTACGTCGAAACGGATCCCGTATCGCCGCTCGGCGTTTACGGGCGGAGCAAGCAAGAGGGCGAGGAGCGCGTTGCGGCGGCGAATGCGAAGCATGTCATCCTTCGCACAGCTTGGGTTTTCGGCCCATTCGGAAACAACTTCGTCAAGACGATTTTGCGGCTGAGCCAGGATCGGCCCGAAATCAGAGTCGTTGATGATCAGCGTGGGACTCCGACGTACGCGCCGGATCTGGCGGAGCTGACGGCGAAGCTTCTTCCGCTCGTTACTTCGCCGTCACCTGACCCGCGTATCTTCGGCACGTTTCACGCCGTGAATGCCGGTGAGACGACGTGGTTCGGTTTTGCCAAGGCCATTCTTGAAGGGGCTGCTGCCCGCGGCGGCAAGACCGTCAGCGTGCTTCCGATCGGCACCAAGGATTATCCGACGAAGGCCGAGCGGCCGGCCTATTCCGTGCTCTCCACGGGTAAGCTGCGCGGCGTCACCGGCATTGAACTCAGGCCCTGGGCTGAGGCCCTTGCCGATTGCCTCGACCAGCTCGCGGGTCCGCCCCGCGTCAACGCGGTCGAAGGCTTGCAACACACGAGCGGAAAGTCTGCATGAGCACGCTGAAGGGGATCATTCTAGCTGGTGGCAGCGGGACGCGGCTTTATCCGCTGACGCTCACCATCTCGAAGCAATTGCTTCCCGTCTATGACAAGCCGATGATCTATTATCCGCTGTCCACGCTCATGCTCGCGGGCATTCGCGACATTCTGATCATCACGACGCCGCACGATCAAATCCTGTTTCAGAATCTGCTGGGCTCGGGAGAGCAATTCGGTTTGCGCTTGAGCTATGCGGTGCAGCCGGAACCGGAAGGGCTGGCGCAAGCCTTCATCATCGGCCGCGATTTCATCGGTGACGATCGCTGCGCTCTGGTGCTGGGTGACAATATATTTTATGGCCATGGTTTTGCGTCGATCCTTCGCAGCGCGGCACGCCGCGAAAATGGCGCGACGGTCTTCGCCTATGAAGTCGCGGATCCGGAACGTTATGGCGTGGTGACGTTCGATCAGCACGGCCATGCCAAGGCCATCGACGAGAAGCCGCAAAAGCCCAATTCCAATTGGGCCGTCACAGGGCTTTATTTTTACGACCAGCGCGTCGTGGACTTGGCATCGCAGGTCAAGCCTTCAGCGCGCGGCGAACTGGAGATAACGACCCTAAACGAGATGTACCTCAATTCTCAGTCTCTCCATGTCGAGAAAATGGGCCGCGGATTCGCGTGGCTCGATACGGGTACGTTTGACAGCCTGAAGGATGCGAGCGACTACATTTCGACGGTGGAGCGGAGACAGGGGCTCAAAATCTCGTGCCCCGAGGAGATCGCGCTGCGGATGGGGTTCATCTCTCCGAGCGACCTCGAGCCGTGGCTTCGCCGGCTTGGAAAAAGCGCTTATGCCGCTTACGTCCAGCGTGTCATCGCCAGTTTTTAGGACGACCAGAAAAGCCCCCCTTCCCGGGACGCGACCGGCGGGTTTCGCCGCGCATGAGCTTCACGGGAAAAAGGGGGAATGGGCGCGTTAGTGGAGGGCCCGCTACGATGATCGGAGGGAAAGGGAAGTTGTTCGCTGCCGGGCTGGCCTCGCTGGCATTGACGGCGTGTGCGGGCACCGAAGCAGGCAAGCCGGCGGCGCAAAGCGCGAACGCCGTCAGCGTGGTGCGTGCGACGTCCCCCGACTATGATTTCGTCGTCTCCATCCCCGACGTGAAGGGGGGGCCATACGACGTGAGTGACAAGGCCGCGCGTGAGAGCGTGGCGTTGGCGGCATTGAAGAATGAGTGCGAGGCACCGCAGGTCATCGGCGAGTCGATCGTCAGCAGCGGAACCGTCCTATTCGGCGACCAGTCCCGCGCCTATGCCATGCAGGTGCGGTGCTAAGCGGCGGCTGCCCGGCATTTCTGGCCGCTTGAGGCCTAAGCCAAAGTGCCGCGTCTTGCTCTTCCGGGGGCTCGGCCGTATTGAAGCGGCGTGGACGTCAAGGCAAATCTGCCGCTGTTTGTCCGTTCCTCGTCATTCATGAAAGCCACGCGCGTGACGGTTAAAGTCGCTGCCTTCTACAAGTTCGTTTCGATTGATGAGCCTGGCGCGCTGCAGGCGCACTTGCGCGAGGTCTGCGCCGCGTGCGCGATCAAGGGTACGATCTTGATCGCTGGGGAAGGCATCAACGGCACCGTTTCGGGTGCGCCTGATAACATCGACGCGCTGATCGGGACCATCACCTCGGATGCGCGGTTTAGCGACCTCGAGGTCAAATACTCGCAAGCCGCCGAGTATCCGTTTCAGCGCCTCAAAGTGAAGATCAAGAAAGAGATCGTCACCTTCGGCGTTCCCGGTGCGCAGCCTGCGGTCGCTACCGGCACGTTCGTCGAACCCGAGGCTTGGAACGCGCTGATCGCGGATCCGGATGTGCTCGTGATCGATACGCGCAATGATTATGAATTCCAGGTCGGCACATTCGAGGGAGCGCGCAATCCGCAGACGCGCGCCTTCAACGAATTTCCCGCGTACGTGAAGCAGGAGCTTGCCGAGAACCCAAAGCGGCCGATTGCGATGTTCTGTACGGGTGGCATTCGCTGCGAGAAGGCGAGCGCCTATATGCTGCAGGAAGGCTTTCCGAACGTCTATCAGCTGAAGGGCGGCATTCTGCGCTACCTCGAGGAGATCGCGCCGGAAGAAAGCCTGTGGCGCGGTGAGTGCTTCGTTTTCGATGAGCGCGTCGCGCTGGAGCATGGCGTTCGCCAGGGGCATCATACGCTCTGCTCGGAATGCGGATTTCCGGTAAAGGGGCAGGGGACAAGTGCTGCGGCCGTTTGTGACAGCTGCCGTGACCGGGCGCCGGCAGCAGACTGAAAGTTTCAGACGAGCCGCGCGGGTTTCCTTAAAATCCCGAGCTTTAGGGCCTGCTGACCGGCGCTTGCTCGTCCGGCGCCCAATAATGCTATAGTTCGTAGCCATTCCGCCATTTTGAGCGACCTTGCGCAATGACTTCTCGCAAACCTGACGATGACATTCCGGCCGCGGGAGAACGCGCGAGCCTGGAGCAGCTTGTCCGCTGGCGGCGTGATGTGCGCCGGTTCAAGAGGGATCCGGTTCCCGAGGCGCTGGTGGAGGAACTTCTGCGGCTCGCGGATCTCGCGCCGTCTGTTGGCAACAGCCAGCCCTGGCGGATCGTCAACGTCGGGGATGCGGACTTGCGGGCCAAGCTTGCCCGCAACTTCGAGGCAGCGCGCACCCGGGCTGGCGAGGGCTATAGCGGCGATCGGGCCGATCTCTATGGACGATTGAAGCTCGCGGGCTTGGACGCTGCGCCTGTGCATCTTGCGATTTTTTGCGATCACGGCGTGCTGCAGGGACATGGGCTCGGGCGGCACACGATGCCCGAGACGCTCGATCATTCGTGTGCGTGCATGGTGACGGTGCTGTGGCTCGCCGCCCGCGAAGCGGGGCTTGGCCTCGGCTGGGTGTCGATCGTCGACCCCAGTGAGGTCGCGAAGATGCTGGGCGTGCCGCCGGATTGGAAGTTCGTTGGCTATCTCCTGCTCGGCTGGCCGGAGGAAGAGCATCTCGATCCCGAACTCGAGCGGCACGGATGGCAGCCGCGAACGGCTTTCGAGACGCGCTATTTCACGGCGGGCGTTTCTCCGCTCGGGCGTGAGGCGAAGAGCCCGCGGCCTGCGGAAGAAAATGGCGCGGGCAAGGTTACACTCGTCGGGGCGGGGCCAGGCGATCCGGAGCTTCTGACGCTGAAAGCGCTGTATGCGCTGCAATCGGCTGATGCTGTGCTGTTCGATGACCTTGTCGCCAAGCCGATCCTAGACCTCATCCGTCCGGGCGCGCGCCTCATCGACGTCGGCAAGCGTGGCTATCGCAAGTCATGCAAGCAGCCCGATATCAATGCGCAGATGGTGGCGCTGGCGCGCGAGGGACTGAACGTCGTGCGACTTAAGTCGGGCGATCCGCTGATCTTCGGCCGGGCCGGGGAAGAGATCGAGGCCTGCGAGGACGCCGGCATCGCGATCAGCGTCGTGCCGGGTGTGACCTCGGCGCAAGGCGCGGCGGCTAACCTCAAGGTGTCGCTGACGAACCGCGATCATGCGCGCCGTCTCCAGTTCATCACGGCGCATGACCGGCACGGGACGCTGCCCAAGGACATCGATTGGAGCGCTGTTGCCGATAGCGCCGCGACGACGGTCGTCTACATGCCGAAGCGGACGCTTTCGGAACTCACGCAGATCGCGCTCGTGCATGGGCTCGATCCGAAGACGCCGGCGATTGCGGTTGCGAATGCGACGCGTCCTGATGAGCGCGTTTTCATCTCGACCATTGGGGCGATTGCCGCCGTGCTCGATGCGGCGCATCCGGAGGGGCCGGTGCTTGTCATGATCGGGGAGGCTTTGCGTTATGCGACGGCGCGAGATGCGGCGAAGCAGGGGCGGGACATCGCAGTGGCGCACGGCGTTTTGCCGGAGAAATCTTGATCGCCTCAACGGTGCTCCGGCCGCGCGCACCATTTGTGTGCTCGTGCCGTGAGTGAGACCCACACACTTCTGATCCTCGTCGCCGCGCTCGCGCTCGACGCGGCGTTTGGCTACCCGGATTGGATCTATCAGCGTCTGGGCCATCCGGTGTCATGGCTCGGATCGCTCATTGCGGCGCTGGATAAGCGGCTGAACAAAGAGAGCGAGACCAATGAGGCGCGCCGGATGGCAGGCGTCCTGGCGGTGGTCATCCTCGTCGCCGCGACAGGGTTCGTCGCGTGGCTCATAGAACGTTTGGCTGGGCAGAGCCTGATTGGCGGCATCGTCGTTGCCGTTCTCGCTTCGACGCTCATTGCGAGCCGAAGTCTTTACGAGCATGTCTCAGCTGTTGCGCGTGCGCTTGACGAAGATGGCTTAGCCGGCGCACGGGTCGCGGTCGGCCGCATCGTCGGCCGCAATCCGCAGTCGCTCGACGAAGGTGGCGTCGCGCGAGCGGCGATCGAAAGTCTCGCGGAGAATGCGTCCGATGGCGTGGTCGCGCCGGTATTCTGGTTCGCGTTTCTCGGGCTGCCGGGCCTTGCCGTTTATAAGGCGATCAACACCGCCGACAGCATGATCGGCCATCGGACGAAGCGGCACGAGGCCTTCGGATGGGCGGCGGCGCGGCTCGATGACCTCGTCAATCTTCCAGCGTCGCGACTGACCGGGTTGCTGTTCGCGGCAGCGGCCTTATTCGTGCCGGGCGCCTCGCCAGCGGCGGCGCTCGAGGCAATGTCGCGCGATGCTTCCAAGCATAGGTCGCCGAATGCCGGCTGGGCCGAAAGCGCGATGGCGGGCGCGCT
>NZ_DASRYS010000006.1:0-294250 GCF_035687085.1 Hyphomicrobium sp.
GTCAAACGCATGCGAGGCGTGAAGCAGCGCTTTTGAGGGAATGCAGCCGACGTTCAGACAGGTCCCGCCGAATGTCGATCTCTTTTCGACCACCGCCACCTTCATGCCGAGCTGCGCGGCGCGGATAGCGCAGACGTAGCCTCCAGGGCCTGTGCCGATGACGATCAGATCGTAGGGTCCTGTCATCGATATTGTCCTCGCATGGTGGCGTTCGCAGGCTCGACGGAGGCACTTGTGCGCTGGCCGTTGAGCGCTCGCATTCCCCTCCCCTCAGGGGAGGGGTTGGGGTGGGGGAAAGTCTTGGTGGAAGAGATGCTGTCACATGCAGGCGCCACGACAAAGCCCAATAATTAGTACGGGTGCCTCTCCCCACCCCCGGCCCCTCCCCGCTGGGGAGGGGGAGACGATGGCCTTGCGCGACCAACGATCCACACGCCAAAACTCGGCCATGCCTTAAAGTTCCAGGATGAAGCGCTGCGGATCTTCAAGGCATTCCTTGACGCGGACGAGGAAGGTGACAGCCTCTTTGCCATCGACGATGCGGTGATCGTAGGAGAGCGCCAGATACATCATCGGCCGCACGACGATCTGGCCGGCGCGTACGACGGGGCGTTCCTCGATGCGGTGCATGCCGAGAATGCCGGACTGCGGCGCGTTCAAGATCGGCGTGGACATGAGCGAGCCGTAAACACCGCCGTTCGAGATGGTGAAGGTGCCGCCCTGCATGTCTTCGATCGACAATTTGCCATCGCGCGCGCGGCGGCCAAAATCGTTGATGCGCTGCTCGATCTCGGCAAGGCTCAGGCGATCGGCGTCGCGCACGACCGGAACGACGAGACCCTTATCGGTGCCGACGGCCACGCCGATGTGGTAGTAGTTTTTGTAGATCAGATCGTCGCCATCGATCTCGGCATTGACGGCGGGAACGTCGCGCAGCGCCTGGATGCAGGCTTTGACGAACAGTCCCATGAAGCCGAGCTTCACGCCGTGGCGCTTCTCAAAAATGTCTTTGTATTGCGCGCGCAGCGCCATCACTGCGCTCATGTCGACGTCGTTGAACGTCGTCAGCATTGCCGCGGTGTTCTGCGCGTCCTTCAAGCGGCGGGCGATCGTCTGGCGCAGCCTCGTCATCTTGACGCGTTCTTCGCGCGTCGCATCGTGGCCGGGTGAGGGCAGGCGGGCCTCTTGCGGCGGAACTGCCTTGAGCGACGGCGCTGTCTGAATGGCGACAACATTCGTTGGGGGCGGCGCGCTTGCCGCCTCGTGCACGGGCGGCGCTGCAGCAGGACGCGGCGCAGAAGCGACCGCACTCAGGACATCCTCTTTGAGGATTTGTCCGCGCCGTCCTGAGCCTTGAATTTCGGTGGGCTCGAGACCCGCTTCGGTCATCGCCTTCTGAGCTGCGGGAGGCGGCGGGGGTGCAGCGGTTGCGCCTGCTGGAGCGCTTGGCGCTGCTTGCGGTGCAGGACGCTCAGGAGCGCGCTCAGGGGCGGGCTGCGCAGGCTGCGGCTTCGGTTCGGATTTCGCCGGCTGTGCCTTGCCCCCACCATCTCGCAAGGCTGCGAGTACCGACCCCACAGCGACGGTTGCGCCGGATTCAACGAGGATTTCGCCAAGCACGCCCGCTGAAGGAGCTGGGACTTCGACCGTCACCTTATCGGTTTCGAGTTCGACGAGCGGTTCATCGGCATTGACGGCATCGCCCGCCTTCTTGAACCATTTGCCTACGGTCGCTTCCGTAACGCTTTCTCCGAGCGCGGGAACGCGGATCTCGATCGACATCTGTGCCTCTCAACCTTGCCTCATGTTCCGAGCGCGTCGGCGACGAGCGCGGTCTGCTCCTTGATATGCTGCGAAAGCAGCCCCGTCGCGGTCGACGCGGATGCCGCCCTTCCTGCGTAACGCGGACGGCGATGGATATATCCGAGGTGGTTCAGCACCCACTCGATGTTCGCATCCATGAAGTACCAGGCGCCCATGTTTTTGGGCTCTTCCTGGCACCAGACGATTTCCGCGAACTTGAAGCGGCCGAGTTCCTGGATCAAGGCGCGGGCGGGGAACGGGTAAAGCTGCTCGACACGCAGCAGGTAAATGTCGTCACGGCCTTGCGCATCGCGCGCTTCGAGAAGGTCGTAGTAGACTTTGCCGGTGCAGATAACGACGCGCTTGATCTCGTTGTCGGGTTTGAGCGTGATCGTGGACGAGCCGCGCTCAGCGTCGTCCCAGAGCAGACGATGGAAGCTGGCGTTAGGCCCGAAGTCCTCGAGTTTCGAGACGACGCGCTTGTGGCGCAGCAGCGACTTCGGCGTCATCAGGATCAGCGGCTTGCGGAAGTTGCGATGCAATTGCCGCCGCAGAATATGGAAGTAGTTCGCGGGCGTCGTGCAGTTCGCAACCTGCCAATTGTCTTCAGCCGACAATTGCAGATAGCGCTCGAGACGAGCCGATGAGTGCTCCGGCCCCTGGCCTTCGTAGCCATGCGGCAGCAGGCAGACCAGTCCCGACATGCGCAGCCATTTGCGCTCGCCGGACGAAAGGAACTGATCGAAGATCACCTGCGCGCCGTTGGCGAAGTCGCCGAACTGGGCTTCCCATAGCGTCAGCGCATTGGGCTCGGCGAGCGAGTAGCCGTATTCGAAACCGAGGACGGCTTCTTCCGAGAGCATCGAGTTGACGATCTCGAAACGCGCCTGGTTGGGCGAGAGGTGCTTCAGCGGCGCGAAGCGGCGCTCGTTTTCCTGATCGATGAAAACGGCGTGGCGCTGCGAGAAGGTTCCGCGCTCGCAATCCTGGCCCGAGAGACGGACGCGGAAGCCCTCCATTAGAAGGGACGCGAACGCCATGTGTTCGGCCATTGCCCAGTCGATGCCCTGGCCGGTCTCGATCATTTCGCGGCGGCGCTCGATGAGCTTGCCGACCGTCTTATGGATATGAAAATCGTTCGGCAGCGTGGTGATGCGCTGACCGATGGTCTTCAGCATATCTATGGCAACGCCCGTGTTGCCGCGCCAATCATCGCTGTCGGGTCGCGTGATACCGGACCAGCGCCCGTCGAGCCAGTCGGCCTTGTTGGGCTTGTAACCGTCGGAGAAGCTGAATTCCTTGTCGAGGTTGGCGCGCACGGTCGCCTTCATCTCGTTGAATTCGGCGGGCGTCATCACGCCTTCGTCGATCAGCTCTTTCGAATAAATGTCGACGACGGTCGGATGCGATTTGATGCGCTTGTACATCGCCGGCTGCGTGAACATCGGCTCGTCGGTCTCGTTGTGACCGTGCCGGCGGTAGCAGAACATGTCGATGACGACGGGCTTCTGGAAGCGCTGACGGAACTCGGTCGCGATCTTGGCGACGTGAACGACGGCTTCAGGGCTGTCGCCGTTGACGTGGAAGATCGGCGCTTCGATCATCAGGGCGACGTCGGAGCAATAAGGCGACGACCGCGAGTGATGCGGCGCCGTCGTAAAGCCGATCTGGTTGTTGATAATGAAGTGGATCGAGCCGCCGGTGCGATGGCCGCGCAGTCCGGAAAGACCGAAGCATTCAGCGACCACGCCTTGGCCTGCGAATGCCGCGTCGCCATGGATGAGCAGCGGCATGACCGGCGTGCGATCATTGCTAGCGCAGTTGGCCTGGTCCTGCTTGGCGCGGACCTTACCCAGCACCACCGGATCTACGATTTCGAGATGCGAAGGGTTGGCCGTCAACGAGAGGTGGACGGTGTTGCCGTCGAACATGCGATCGGATGAGGCGCCGAGGTGATACTTCACGTCGCCTGAGCCTTCGACGTCGTCGGGCTTGAAGGAGCCGCCTTTGAATTCCTTGAAAATGGCGCGCAGCGGCTTCGACATGACGTTGGCGAGCACGTTGAGGCGGCCGCGATGAGCCATACCCATCGCGATCTCGCGCACGCCCAACTGGCCGCCGCGCTTGATGATCTGTTCGAGGGCGGGAATGATCGATTCCGCGCCATCGAGGCCGAAGCGCTTGGTGCCGGTGTATTTGAGGTCGCAGAACTTCTCGAAGGTTTCGGTTTCGATCAGCTTGCGGAGGATCGCTTTGCGGCCTTCGACGGTAAAGCTGATGTCCTTTTCGGCGCCTTCGATGCGCTCCTGAATCCAACCTTTTTGCGCGGGATCGGTGATGTGGGTGAACTGCACGCCGATCTTGCGGCAGTACGTGCGGCGCAGGATCGTCAGGATCTGGCGCATCGTTGCCGTCTCTAAACCCATGACGCGATCGATGAAGATCGGACGGTCGAGGTCGGCTTCGGTAAAGCCATAGGTCTCGGGCATCAGCTCGCGATGGACCCGGCGGTCGGCGAGGCCCAAGGGATCGAGGTCGGCGGCGAGATGGCCGATCACGCGATAGGCGCGGATCAACATCAACGCGCGGATGGAATCCTGCGTGGCGCGAAGCGAGGCCGCGGGCGTCAGCTCGAAACCTGAGATGTGCGCACGGCGCTCGATTTTATCGCGAATGCTGCGCTCAGCTTCGCCGTAGTCGCCGGTCAGCGCGCCGATGAGATCGCGGTCGGTCGTGTTTTCTTCGAGAAGGGCTGAGAGCGGCGGGGCCCAAGCGGGGCCGTTTGAATATGCGGGGAGGGAGGATGGTGCTTCTTTGATGCTTTCGAAAAACCGGCGCCACTCGTCGCTGACGGCGCCGGGGTTTCGTTCGTACTCGGCCTGCATATCCTCGATGTAGGGTGCGTTGGCCGCGCTTAAGAAAGAGGTGCGCAGGAACGCTTCGTTCTGGGCATTTCTTGCCATCGAATCCGTCCTTAATTCATACCCCGGGGGCCTCGCCGCGAGGCTCCCGGTTACGCGGACATGACCGGTGATAGTGCCGCCGGCCGCCGGCTATCCCTGCCTCGCGAAGTTACGCCCGCAAGACCTCCACGAGCGTCTGGCCCAGCGCTGCGGGGCTTGGCGCAATGGCGATACCGGCGGCTTTCATGGCGGCGAGTTTGTCCTCCGCCTTGCCTTTGCCGCCGGAAATGATTGCGCCCGCATGGCCCATGCGCCGCCCGGGAGGCGCGGTCACACCTGCGATGAAGCCGGCCATGGGCTTTTTGCGGCCCTTTTTGGCTTCGCGCATCAGGAACTCCGCGGCGTCTTCCTCAGCGGAGCCACCGATTTCGCCAATCATGATGATCGACTGGGTTTCGTCGTCGGAGAGGAACATGTCGAGGACATCGATGAATTCGGTGCCCTTCACGGGATCGCCACCGATGCCGACGGCGGTGGTTTGCCCGAGTCCCACGTCTGTTGTCTGTTTCACCGCCTCATATGTGAGTGTTCCCGAGCGCGATACAATGCCGACGGAGCCCTTCTTGAAGATGCTGCCGGGCATGATGCCGATTTTGCATTGTCCGGGGGTCAGCAGACCGGGGCAGTTCGGGCCAACGAGGCGTGACTTGGAGCCATCGAGAGCGCGCTTCACGCGGACCATGTCCATCACTGGAATGCCTTCAGTGATGCAGACGATGAGCGGGAGTTCCGCGTCGATGGCCTCGAGGATCGCGTCGGCCGCGAACGGCGGCGGAACATAGATCGACGTTGCGGTGGCGCCCGTCTTCGCGACGGCCTCGCCGACGCTGTCGAAAAGCGGCACGTCGGCCAATTCGGGATCAGGGTGCTTGGAGCCGCCCTTACCGGGCGTTACGCCGCCTACGATCTTGGTGCCGTAGGCCTTCGCCTGCTTCGTGTGAAAAGTGCCCTGGCTGCCCGTGACGCCCTGGCAAATGACCTTGGTATGCTGGTCGATAAGAATGGACATTCCAACCCCGTGTGAGGCGTGTCTCAACGCCTAAATGTTGCGCATTTTTTGCAGTGCAGCAAGTAGAACCCGCTGACTGATGATTAAGATTTGATCTATCGAAGGCCCGGCATCATCACGCCGCGCTCTTCAGTTGATCGGTGATCTTCTTGGCTGCGTCGGCGAGGTCATCGGCCGGGATGATCTTCAGGCCGGATTCGGCGAGAATCTTTTTGCCGAGTTCGACGTTCGTGCCTTCGAGGCGTACGACGAGCGGAACCGTGATTTCCATCTCGCGGGCGGCGGCAACGACGCCCTCGGCGATGATATCACAGCGCATGATGCCCCCGAAAATGTTGACCAGGATGCCTTTGACGGACTCGTCTGCCAGGATGATCTTGAACGCCGCCTGAACCTTCTCCTTCGAAGCGCCACCACCGACGTCGAGGAAGTTTGCGGGTTCCGCCCCGTAGAGCTTGATGATGTCCATCGTCGCCATGGCGAGACCGGCGCCGTTGACGAGGCAGCCGATATTGCCGTCGAGCTTGACGAAGGCGAGATCGTGCTTGGAGGCTTCGATTTCGGTCGGATCTTCTTCGCCGAGGTCGCGCAGCACGACGATTTCCGGGTGCCGGTAGAGGGCGTTTGAATCGAAGTCCATCTTGCCGTCTAGGCAGATGAGCTTGCCGTCCTTCGTCACCACGAGCGGATTGATCTCGAGCAGGCTCATGTCCTTCTCGACGACCATGCGATAGAGGTTTTCAACAAGGTTTCCACAGGCTTTCAACTGGTCGCCCTTGAGGCCCAGCGCGAAGCCGACCTTGCGGCCGTGGAACGGCTGATAGCCCGTCGCCGGATCGATCGTCAGCGTGTGGATCTTCTCGGGCGTGTCGTGGGCGACATCCTCGATGTTCATGCCGCCGGCTTGGCTGACGATGAAGGCGACGCGCGACGTTTCGCGGTCGACGAGGGCCGAGAGATAAAGCTCGCGCTCAATGGCGGAGCCGTCTTCTACGTAGAGCCTGTTGACGACGCGGCCTGCGGGGCCCGTCTGAACGGTGACGAGCGTTTTGCCCAGCATTTCCTTGGCGAACGTCTCGACTTCTTCGAGCGACTTGGCGAGACGAACGCCACCTTTGTCTCCGGCCGAGGGTTCTTTGAACTTGCCCTTGCCGCGTCCGCCAGCGTGGATTTGAGCTTTGACAACCCAGACTGGTCCGGGAAGTTTTTTCGCGGCTTCGACTGCCTCTTCGACCGAGAAAGCGGGAAAGCCGTTTGGCGTCGGGACGCCGTACTGGCGGTAGAGTTCTTTAGCCTGGTATTCGTGGATATTCATTTTCCTGCCCCAACTGAACAATTCTTCGTCATATTGCGCATCGCCGCTTTTTGTCCAAATTCGCAGCCGTAAGGTCGCCTCTCACCGGCTTTTGCCGGGGTGCGCCTTGTCCGCCTCTTGAGTCGGTCTCGCGCGCACCGTAAATCGTTGTTCCATATTCGCTTAGTCAATAACGGGGAACGTTTATGACCTTTGCATGCATCAACATCGAGGGATTGAAGGCCGCGCGTACTGGCCGGGACCCCTTCAACTTTCTCGTCGGCGAGAACTTCATCCAATCGCCCGCCGTCGAGCCGTTGAAGAAGGACTTCCCCGATCTCAAAGAGCCGGGCTTCCTCACCGAGACGGATATCGGAGCTGGCATCCACGGCGCCTTCGAGAAGCTGCTCGCGGATCTGAAGAGCCCTGAGGTTTCCAAGATCGTGTCGGAAAAGCTCGACATCGATCTCGTCGGCAAGCCGAAGATGATCACCATTCGCAAGCTTTCGGCTGCGAAGGACGGACGCATCCACACGGACGGCGAAGCCAAGATCGCGACGATGCTCACCTATCTTAATGACAAGTGGGATGGCACAGGCGCCGGCTGCCTTCGCGTCTTGCGCAACGATCACGACTTCGAGGACTACGTCGAGCAGATCAGCCCGCTGACCGGTACGGTCTTCGCCTTCCGGCGTTCGGACTCGTCCTGGCATGGCCACACGCCGTTCGTTGGCGAGCGCCGGGTCGTTCAAATGACGTGGCTCAGAAGCGAAGCCGACGTCGCGCGCAAGGAGAAGCGCGGCGCGCTCTCGCACAATCTCAAGAAAATGTTCAAGTTCGGCTGAGACCGAACTTCTCATATGATCTTCCTGAGAGTGGCGTTCCCGCACGGTGCGCCACTCTTTCAGTTTGCAAGGGTCGGATTGATTTTCTTGCAGGCCTCGATGAGGCCCTGCACGGAGGCGACGGATTTGTCGAACATCGCCTTTTCCGACTCGTCGAGCGACAGCTCCACGACCTTTTCAATTCCGCCGGCGCCGATGATGGCCGGCACGCCGACGTAGGTATCTTTGAGGCCGTATTCGCCCGTCAGATAGGCGGCGCAGGGCAGCATGCGCTTCTTATCTTTCAGGTAGCTTTCGGCCATCGCGATGGCTGAAGCTGCGGGCGCGTAGAAGGCAGAGCCCGTTCCCAGGAGGCCAACGATTTCGCCGCCGCCGCCGCGCGTACGCTTGATCATGGCGTCGAGGCTCTCCTGGCTGAAGAAGCCGAGCTTCACGCAGTCGGGAAGCGGCACGCCGCCGATCGTCGAGTAACGGACCATCGGGACCATGTCATCGCCGTGGCCGCCGAGCGTCAGCGCGCGGACATCCTCGATCGAGACGCCCGCCGCTTCTGCCAGGAAGCAGGAGAAGCGGGAGCTGTCGAGCACGCCGGCCATGCCGACGACCTTGTTGGTGGGAAGGCCGGAGAACTTCTGAAGTGCCCAGACCATGGCATCGAGCGGGTTGGTGATGCAGATCACGAAGGCATCGGGCGCATGCGTTTTGATGGCGGCGCCGACCTGCTCCATGACTTTCAGGTTGATGCCGAGGAGATCATCGCGGCTCATCCCCGGCTTGCGAGGAACGCCTGCGGTGACGATGCAAACGTCGGCTCCGGCAATCGCAGCGTAGCCTTCGGGGCCGGCGCCGGTCAGCTTGGCATTATATCCTTCGACGGCTGCAGTCTGCGCCAGGTCGAGGGCTTTGCCCTTCGCGACACCTTCGATGATGTCGGTCATGACAATGTCGCCGAGTTCCTTCAGGCCCGCAAGCAGGGCGAGCGTGCCACCAATCTGTCCCGATCCGATCAGTGCGATTTTGGTGCGCGCCATGGTGCTCCCCCGAAGGTCACTAATACTATAGTCGCGGATTACGAACCGCGTTGGTGTTGCTGCCTAATCAAATTCCTCAGGGCGTCAAGCACAAGCCACAACTTTCTGCTGAAAGCCCGGCGGGGATGCGATGAATCGACTTCGAAGCGAGGCTTCCAGGGTTCGGGACTACCCATCAGTGGCGGGTGCGGCCGCCCGAATGGCCAGCCAGGTAGGCCTCCGAGCGCATTTCGGTCAGCCTAGATGCTGTTCGCTGAAAAAGGTCCGCTCCATCACCCTTGGCATACAGTGCGGCGGGCTCGGCGGCCGCGGAGGCGATGAGGCAAATGCGGGCATCATAAAGAGCATCAACAAGATTGATGAAGCGGCGGGCCACGTCGCGCCGTTCGGGCGAAAGGATCGGAATGTTATCAATAATGACGGTATGGAAGGCGTGCGCGATGTGCACGTAGTCGGCCGCGCCCAACGGCTGATCGCAAAGATCGGCGAAGTCGAAACGGGCAACGCCCATCGACGCCAACGGCACGCGCAGCTGGCGGCCTTTGACATCAAGCGTCTGCGGTTTGCCCAGGTGGTTTCCTGTCAGCCGCTTCCAATGCGCATCGAGCGCGGACTTCGCCGTTTGATCGACCGGATGAAAGTATAGCTGCGCGCCGGACAGCTTATCGAGACGGAAGTCTTTCTTTGAGCCGAGCTCGATCACTTCGACGTGGCTCTCGAGCACAGATATAAATGGCACGAAAAGCTGGCGATTGAGCCCATTCTTATAGAGATCGGCGGGCTTCGCGTTCGATGTTGCCACGACGACGGTGCCTGCCGCGAAAAGCGCCTCAAACAGCCGGCCAAGGATCATCGCATCGGCGATGTCGGTGACGTGAAGCTCATCGAAGCACAAAAGACGCGCCTCTTTCGCGATGCCTTCGGCTACATGGGGTATCGGATCGCCATCAACCGTCTTGCGCGCGGCGCCGATGCGATCGTGCACGTCCGCCATGAACTCATGAAAATGCGCACGGCGTTTTGGCTCGAAGGCGGTCTCTTCATAGAAGAGATCCATCAGCATTGTCTTGCCGCGTCCGACGGAGCCCCAGATATAAAGACCCTTCGGAGGCTCGGGTGCCTTGCCGAAGACCTTCGCAAGCATGCCGGACTTTGGACGATAGGCTGCAAGTTCGACTTCGAGTTCGTCGAGACGCTGGGCCAATGCGGCCTGGGCAGCATCGGGCTCGATCTCGCCTGCGGCGAGCCGCGCATTATATCCGTCGATGATCGTCGCCATCGGGCCCCCAGTGAATGACCTCTCTCGGTAGTCGGCCGCGACTGCGAGATGCAACAGAGATCGGCGCGGCGAATTGGAGAGGCTTCATGCAGGGCCTCGCTTAAACCCACCAAAGACGCGCATTTTAGCGATCCGCCGGCCTAAAAACGCATTGCTGCTCTGCAGCATTTCCTCTCGCTTTGCAGCAATCAATTCCCATTTTGGAGGCAGTTGCAAATGGTTAGCGCATGCAAGCGTCGAACCAAGACGAAGGAGGCCGAACATGGGCAGAGATGGCCGGGAGCCAAGCGGAGATCAACTCGGTTTCGTTCGCCGATTGCTGACAAGCGAAACGTATTTGCTCGACGAGCATTTGCATCGCCTGGATCCCGAAGCGCGCCATCGCCGTTTCGGTCATGACGTTTCAGATGAGTTCATTACGCGATACGCGTCTCACGCCGGCGATTTCGGCAACGTGACGTTCGGATATTTCGTCGAAGGCGAATTGCGCGCCGTTGCCGAATTGCGTCCCGACGATCTCCTGCATCCGTCGGCCGCTGAGGTTGCGTTCTCTGTTGAGAAGCCCTTCGTCAACCGCGGGATCGCAACGCAGCTGATGGGCCGCGTCATCCGAACCGCGCGCAACCGTGGACTACGCCACCTCATCCTCGTGTGCTTGCGCGACAATGCAAAGATGCAAGCGATTGCTCGTCATTATGGAGCTGACATCAAGATCGAGGATGGCTCTGTCATCGCCGACATCGTTCCCAGCGATGCCGACTACGCGTCCTGGGCGGGCGAACTTTTGGATGAGCGCATGACGTACTTGCACTCTGCACTCGATTTGCGGAAACGTCTCCGAGGACGCGCAGAATTGTAATTGCGAGAGTCAGAGGAACGGAGAATTGGGCAATTCAAATTGATTCAATCGCGGTGCGAGAAGTGGATTGCAGTGCCGCAATCGGCTTCTCCGAGTCGGCTCAAAGACCAATAGGCGTCGAAAAATAAGAAAAATTGAGTCATTCCCGCAACAGTTTGCGTTAATAAACTCCTTTTTGCCCGCGATTTCAAACTTCTCCGTCTACAAAGCTCTCGAATTTGCTCATGTTTGCGTAGTTCGAGCTGATTCGAACCCTAGAGGGAGAACTAAGACTATGGCTAAGGCAGCAGCAAAGAAGGCAACGAAGGCAGCCAAGACGACCGCAGCGAAGCGCAAGAAGCCGGTCGCTAAGAAGGCCGTTGCGAAGAAGACCGTCAAGAAGGCCGCCAAGAAGGCGACGAAGAAGAAGGCCGCCTAATTCCATTTTCGCCGTTCCGAAGTGCTGGACTGGGCACCCAACCTTCGGACGCGCAAATGCACATGGCGATCGGGCGCTCGCGCGGCGCCCCTTTCTTTCCAAATGGCCGGGCGACAGCGATAAGCGTCACCGGCCATATCTTTTTGTAAGTACCGGTACCGGCTTGGAATTCGGTCGCGGTATTTCAAAAGCGGGCCATGCGCCAGCGGCCTGGATCAGGCATTCGCGGGAATGGCAGGCCGATTGCTCGACCTGCCCATAACGACCTCAGCCAGCGCGGAACACGGCCCCGGCGACCGACCTTGGCCGCTCGCGCACAGCGTTTCCGTCGTTGCCGGATTTCACGATCCACTGCCCATTGGCAGCGCGACCCGTGATCATGCCGACGTGATGGGGCCAGACCACCACAGCACCGACGTGCGGCCCGCTCGGACGGCCATAGCGCTTCCAGTTGGCGGCGAGGTTGAATTCGGGACCTCCGCCGAGCTGTGTACGCATCCACCAACCGCACCATGCGCGCGGACGGCCACCGACGCCGCGGCTCGCAGAGGCGTATTTACGGCCGCTGCTGTAGGAGCGGTGCTGAGCGTAATGACGACGGCCGCTGCCGCTCTTGGCATAATGGCGGCGAGCTCGCGAGCCGTAGGCGTAGCCTGACTTCCGGTGTGAGTACTGACGGTGGACAGAGCGACTGCGCGATGCGTAGCGGGCGGAATGCTTATGGGAACGCTCGTAACGATCACCCTTGTGACCGTGATGGGGGCGTGCCTCTGCCGACGTGATCGCGGCCATCCAAGCTAGGCACATCGACACTGCGATTAAACTCAATCGCATACTAACTCTCCTTCACTTGTCTTCACAAACGGGGCGCACGAAGCGTCGTAATTGGGCAAAAACAAGGGAGGATTCGACGCGCGGCATATCGTCTTGAAATGACACAACCGGCAAGCGTGACCGAATTTTCTGCGGTTTATTAAAATGTTACAAGAAATGCAGGTTTTGCTGCAAAGGCGCGCTCGCTACTTTTGGGCGAGTGAATTGTGAACTTTGCGTACGGAACAGCGCGAGATGTGATCAAAATCTCACGCTCGAATATGCCGTTCTCGTAGCATCAGGTGCGGCAATGGTCCGCACGAGTCCCTCAATAAAACGGAGAAACAGGATGGAATATCGCCGACTCGGTGCATCGGGCTTGTCCGTACCGCTTTTGAGTTTCGGAGCCGCGACGTTCGGGGGCGCGGGCGAATTCTTCGGCGCGTGGGGTTCAACTGACGTCAAAGAAGCGCGCCGCATGGTCGATCTCTGCCTCGATGCGGGCGTAACGCTCTTCGATACGGCGGACATTTATTCGAACGGCAATTCCGAGACGGTGCTCGGCGAAGCATTGAAGGGGCGGCGCGACAAGGTTCTCATTTCGACGAAGGCGACTTTCCGTTTCGGCGATGGGCCAAACAATGTCGGATCTTCGCGCTTCCATCTTTTGAAAACGTGCGAGCAAGCGCTGAAGCGTTTGCAGACCGATCACATCGATATTTTTCAGCTGCACGGCTTCGACGCACTGACGCCGCCGGAAGAAGTGCTCTCCACGCTCGACCAACTCGTTCGCGAAGGCAAGATCCGCTACGTCGGCGTGTCGAATTTCTCGGGCTGGCATTTGATGAAGTCGCTCGCGGTCGCGGATCGCTATGGCTATCCGCGCTATGTCGCGAACCAGACCTACTATTCACTCGTTGGCCGCGATTACGAATGGGAACTGATGCCGCTCGGGCTCGATCAAGGCATCGGCGCATTGGTATGGAGCCCGCTCGGTTGGGGTCGCCTGACGGGTAAGATCCGGCGCGGGCAGCCGCTGCCGGAAACAAGCCGGCTTCATAAGACGGCCGAGCAGGGACCACCCGTTCCAAACGAGCACGTATTCAATGTCGTCGATGCTCTCGATGAGATCGCGAGGGAAACGGGCAAGAGCATTCCGCAGATCGCGCTCAACTGGCTCTTCCACCGACCGACCGTATCGAGCGTGATCATCGGCGCGCGCAACGAGCAGCAGCTGAAGGACAATCTCGGATCGATCGGCTGGAATCTGACGCCTGAGCAGATCAAGAAGCTCGACGCTGCGAGCGAGGTCGCCAAGGCTTACCCCTATTGGCATCAATCGGGCTTTGCCGAACGCAATCCACCGCCGGTTTAGATAGGCTGCATGCACGAGCGGCGCTGATGCTGGAGCGCGTGCATAATCACACACTATAATAAGAGCATAATAAGAGCCGCCGCACGCCGGCGGCTTCTTCATTTCGGAACTTTCTCGTTCGCAAAACGTACGACCCGGTCAGGCCACACGCAGCCGATCAGGAGGGCCGATGCTTTTGCGCTCGCTCATATTCATTGCAGGCACGGGTTTGTTGGGCGTTTCGCTCATCTCTGCTTTCGCCGCGGACGCGATGCCTCCGGGCTTCGGTCCCAATCCGGATCTTCCGGCACCGCAATCCAATCTCCTTCCAACGATCAAGGTGGCTCCAGCCGTGGGCTGGCCAAAGGGCGAGAAGCCTTCGACTCCGGCTGATCTTGCTGCGACTGCCTATGCGACAGATCTCCAGCATCCGCGCTGGCTCTACGTTCTGCCGAACGGAGATGTGCTTGTAGCGGAGACGAACGGACCAAAGCGCCCCGAAGACAGCAAAGGCATCAAAGCCTGGTTCCAAAAGCTTTTCCAGAAACGGGCAGGCGCGAAGGCTCCGAGCGCGGATCGCATTACTTTGCTGCGCGGCTTGAAGCCGGACGGATCGGCGGAAGAAAAGTCAGTCTTCCTGGAAAATTTGCATTCGCCGTTCGGCATGGCGCTGGCCGGCAATGACTTGTATGTCGCCGACACCGACAAGCTGTTGAAGTTTCCCTATCAGTCTGGCGACACGACAATCACGGCGGCGCCCGTGAAGGTCGCGGATCTTCCGGGCGGCGCCCTCAATCATCACTGGACGAAGAATGTCATCGCCGGCCCCGATGGCTCGAAGCTTTATGTGACGGTTGGCTCCAATAGCAATGCCGGCGAGAATGGCCTCGACAAGGAAGAGGATCGCGCGCGCATTCTGGAGATCGATCCGAAGTCCGGAACAACCCGGCCGTTTGCGACGGGCCTGCGCAATCCCAACGGCATGGCGTGGGAGCCGACATCAAATACGCTTTGGACCGTCGTCAATGAGCGCGATGAACTGGGCGACGATCTCGTTCCCGATTATCTGACATCGGTTCGCGACGGCGGATTTTATGGTTGGCCCTATAGCTACTTCGGGCAGCACCTCGATCCGCGCATAAAGGACGAAGACCCCGAGAAAGTCGAAAAAGCGATCATGCCGGATTACGCACTCGGTGCGCACACAGCGTCACTTGGGCTTACGTTCTCATCCGACAAATCGCTGCCGTCGCGGTTCGCGCAAGGCGCGTTCGTCGGTCAGCACGGTTCCTGGAACCGCAGCGCGCCCAGCGGCTACAAAGTGATTTTCATCCCGTTTGCGAATGGCAAACCTTCCGGGCCGCCGGAAGATGTGCTGACAGGTTTTCTTGATAGCGATGGCCAGGCTCGCGGCCGTCCGGTCGGCGTTGCCATCGGCAACGATGGCGCGCTGCTCGTTGCCGATGATGTGGGCAACACCATCTGGCGGGTGTCAGCCTCTGGGCGGACGGCTGAGCGCGCGGAATGAAAATTTTGCGTCAGCGAACGCGGCGCGGATTCATATAGAGGTCGGATTCCTGGCGCTGAATGCCGGGCTTCAACCGCCCGGCACGAATATCGCCGGCCAATTTTTTGACGTGGCGGCGGGCTTCGCCGTTGAATGCGATCATGCCGGTGAAAAGCTTCATCACCATCAGCAGGCGCGGATCGGCGTGGTCGCCGCGAATTTTGCACCGCCATCTGCCGCCGATTGTCAGGATGGCGCCATCGATGTGGCCGACACGTTCGCCGCGCTGGTCGATCAAGGTGTAATCGCCGCCGAGATTGATGAAATCACGCCGGAAGCGATAGAATTTCGGCTCGCCGCTATCCATCAAGAAGAACGAGAAATTCTCCGGCATGAGCGGCCACTTGTTCGCCGAGCGTTCAACGTAGACGATGAAATCGTCGGGGCTTGTGTTGACGGAATAGGACATTACCGGCAGGCCACGGGCGCCGAGCGTTTGCTGAACGGACCGCGCGAGCATCATGTCCATGCTCGCCTTCCAGTTCAGCGTTTCGGAGAACAGCTTGAGGACGAGACGCTTGTCCATTCCGGTCGCGTCTTTCCAGAGTTCCTTGCGATAGCCGAGCACGCCCGTGCGCTCGCCGTTCTCGGTGATCTCGGCAAAAACATCCATGTCGGTCGTGAACTGACGCGACTTGCCGCGATTGCGATCTCTCTTCCAGAAGCCGAACTCGATGGAATTGAACGGCGTCAGCCAAACATCGACGTTGAAGGCGTGCCAGGTTTTGCGCGCCGCATTTGTTGCGTCCGCTTTGCCCTTCTCGAGCTTCGTCACTGCGGCCTTGGCCTTGGAGGTTTCTTCCTTGTTCGCCTGCTCCAGCACTTCTGCGCGTGCAACGGCCGCTGCTTCCGCAGCAGCTGCGTTGGCTTCAGCTTCGGCCGGATCTTTCTTCTGAGCAGATGCAGTCATCGGGTGGGCTACCTCGCGCGCGTCAACGCTCACGCCTCAAGGACCTATCCTCAGGCGAATCACTTCTGGGACCCTAGCACCGGGTTCGCGCAGCACTGCGGTGGCGAGCAAAATTGCCGTGGAAAGATCGATCAGCGGCCGCCGAAAATGGCGGAGCCGACGCGCACGTGTGTTGCGCCCAGTGCGATCGCCGCTTCGTAGTCGCTGCTCATGCCCATGCTGAGACCTTGAAGGCCCAGTTCGCGCGCGAGCTTGGCGAGGAAGGCGAAATGCACCGCCGGCTCTTCATCAACCGGAGGGATACACATGAGGCCTTTGATATCGAGCTTCAGATCCTCACGGCAGAACGTGACGAAGGCAGGAGCTTCGCGCGGCATGATGCCGGCCTTTTGGGGCTCCTCGCCGGTGTTGACCTGAACAAAGAGATCGAGCTTGCGGCCTTGCTTCGCCATTTCATCGGCGATGGCGCGCGCGATCTTTTCCCGGTCGATGCTGTGAATGGCATCGAAAAAGCCGACGGCTTCCTTGGCCTTGTTCGATTGCAGCGGACCGATGAGATGCAATTTGACGTCGGGGAATTCTGCGCGCAGCGCGGGCCACTTGCGTTCGGCTTCCTGCACGCGGTTTTCACCGAACACGCGCTGGCCCGCAACGATGACCGGCCGGATGGCATCGGCGTCGAAGGTCTTAGAGACTGCTATGAGTTCAATCTCATCCGCGTCACGGCCTGCGGCTTTCGCAGCCGCAACAATTTCTTCGTTTACGCGTTTTAACCTGTCAACCGCGGTTTCCTGGTATTCGTTCTCTTGCACGCGCGTTCCTCTGTGGCGTTGACCGCTTCCATAGACACTCCCCCCACAAAGGGACAAGCGTCGCAATTTCGCACGGGCTCTCTATATAGAAGCGCCAACGAATTGCCTGGCCTCGCTAACGTCCGCATATTTAGCTCGCCCCATCACTCAATCAGAAACGTCAGGAGCATCCCCCATGCTGAAACTCGCCGACGCACGCCGCATCATCGACGCTGCAGAAAAGAAAGCCAAAGAAATCGGCCAGCCCATGAACATCGCCGTGGTGGACGAAGGCGCAAACTTGATTTCGCACATCCGCATGGACGGTGCCTGGCTCGGATCAATCAACATCGCGATCAACAAGGCGTTCACGTCGCGGGCCTTCAACATCTCGACGAAGGAACTGGCCGAGAACAGCCAGCCGGGAGATCAGTTCTTTGGCATTCACGTTTCGAACCATGACCGCGTCATGATCTTTGCCGGCGGCATTCCGCTGAAGGACTCGAAGGGCGAAGTGATCGGCGCCATTGGCGTTTCCGGCGGCAGCGGCGTCCAGGATCAAACCGTGGCAGAGGCCGGTGCCAGCGCGCACACCTGCTGACACAGACGTCAATACGGATCGCGCGCTCTGCCGGGGCGCGCGATCCACTATTCTCCCCGAGCTTCGGCTCCTTTTGTTTTTAAGCGAAGTCGTTTCGCTGCGGCCCAAAGGCCGGCTTTTGCCTGCCGCGACCCGGGCGCAGCCCTCAGGTTGCTGCCGCAATCTTGACGCGGCTTTCCGTTGTGTGCCCGATGGGAGGCGCCGGGAACCCCCTGGCCCCCGCCGCCGGGCTAATGTTCGGCCGACGACTTGACCGGCTTTACCATTCGGGCTCTTTACGCCTTTCCACGAATTCTTGAACGAGATCCAAGGGCCCATGGCCACTGAACGTTACAACGCGGCCGAGCGTGAAAAATACTGGCAGACCGTCTGGGATAAGGCCGAGATCTTCCGCGCCTCGGAAGATCCCAGCCGCCCCAAGGCCTACGTGCTCGAGATGTTCCCGTACCCGTCGGGCCGCATCCACATGGGTCACGTTCGCAACTACGCGATGGGCGATGTCGTCGCGCGCTTCAAGCGCGCCCGTGGCTTCAACGTGCTGCATCCCATGGGCTGGGACGCGTTCGGCATGCCGGCGGAAAACGCCGCGATGGAGCGCAAAGTCCATCCCGGCACCTGGACTTACGCCAACATCGACACGATGCGCGGGCAGCTCAAGTCGATGGGTCTGTCGCTCGACTGGTCGCGCGAGATCGCGACGTGCTCGCCATCCTACTACAAGCATCAGCAGAAGCTGTTTCTCGATTTCCTGAAAAAGGGGATCGCGTACCGGAAGTCGTCCAAGGTCAATTGGGACCCCGTCGACCAGACAGTGCTTGCCAACGAGCAGGTGATCGAGGGCCGCGGCTGGCGTTCCGGCGCGCTCGTCGAGCAGCGCGAACTCACGCAGTGGTTCTTCAAGATCACCGATTACGCGGAAGAGCTGCTGCAGGATCTCGATACTCTCGTCAATTGGCCGGAGAAGGTGCGCCTGATGCAGGCGAACTGGATCGGCCGCTCGGAAGGCCTGCTCGTCCGCTGGGCGCTGAACAAGACCACAGCGCCGGGCGCCTTCGAAGAACTGGAAGTCTATACGACACGTCCCGACACGCTGTTCGGTGCATCTTTCCTTGCCGTCGCGGCGGACCATCCGCTGGCGAAAGCGGCAGCTGAGAAAGACCCCAAGCTCGCGGAATTCTGCGAGGAATGCCGGCGCATGGGCACGTCCGTTGCCGATATCGAAGCGGCTGAAAAGCGCGGCTACGATACGGGTATTCGCGCCGTGCACCCGTTTGACGACAGCTGGGAGCTGCCGGTTTACGTCGCCAATTTCGTGCTGATGGAGTACGGCACGGGCGCGATCTTCGGCTGCCCCTCCGGCGACCAGCGCGATATGGACTTCGCGCGCCGCTACGATCTTCCCGTGGTGCCCGTCATCCTGCCGCCCGGCGAAAATGCCGAGACGTTTGAGCTGACGAACAAGGCCTATGTGGACGACGGCACGCTGATCAATTCGCGTTTCCTCGACGGGCTTTCGACCTCGGCTGCCTTCGAGGAAGCGGCAAAGCGCCTCGAAAAGCAGACGCTCGGCTCGCGGCCGCAGGGCGCTAGAAAAGTCAATTATCGCTTGCGGGATTGGGGTATTTCGCGGCAGCGCTATTGGGGCTGCCCGATCCCGATCATTCACTGCAAGACGCACGGGCCGGTGCCGGTGCCCGAGAAGGATCTTCCGATCGAGCTGCCGGAAGACGCAACGTTTGACAAGCCCGGCAATCCGCTCGACCGGCATCCGACGTGGAAGCACGTCAACTGCCCGGTCTGCGGTGAGCCCGCCGTTCGCGAAACCGACACGATGGACACGTTCGTCGACTCGTCGTGGTACTTCGTTCGCTTCACGGCGCCCGAGGCCAAGACGCCGGTCGATCAAAACGCGGCTCATTACTGGCTGCCCGTCGATCAATATATCGGCGGCATCGAGCACGCGATTTTGCACCTGCTCTATTCGCGCTTCTTCGTGCGCGCGATGTGCGATACGGGGCACTTGTCATTCGCGACGAACACGCGGGAGCCCTTCGCTGCGCTCTTCACGCAGGGCATGGTCACCCATGAGACCTACAAGTCTCAGGATGGGGTGTGGCTGCTGCCCAGCGACGTGCGCTTCGAGGGCGAAGGCGGCAATCGCCAAGCTATCGAGATCGCGACGGGCAAGCCCGCCGTCATCGGCAGCATCGAGAAGATGTCGAAGTCCAAGAAGAACCTGGTGGACCCGGACGACATCATTTCCCATTACGGCGCCGATTGCGCGCGCTGGTTCATGCTGTCCGACAGCCCGCCCGAACGGGACGTCATCTGGACGGAAGCGGGGGTGGCCGGCGCGGGCCGCTTCATCCAGCGCGTCTGGCGGATTGTCGAGGAAATTGCCGAGGCTCACCCGGGCGAAAAAGGTCCGAAACCCGCTTCCTTCGGGCCCGAGGCCCTGGAGGTTCGCAAGGCCGCGCACCGGGCGCTCGATGCGGTCGGCCGGGCCATCGAAGCGTTGCGCTTCAACGTGGCCGTGGCCAACATCCACGAATTCTCCAATGTTCTTCAATCGGCTCTGCCGAAACGCGGTCCGGACGTCGCCTGGGCGGTTCGGGAGGCCGGTGAACTGCTGATTTTGATGATCGGCCCGATGATGCCGCATTTGGCTGAAGAATGCTGGGCGCGGCTCGGATACAACACGCTGGTCGCTAATGAACCTTGGCCAGCGCCGGAAGCCGACCTGCTCGTTGACGATCAAGTCACCATTGCCGTACAGGTGAATGGTAAGCGACGGGACGAACTCGTGATTTCGCGCAGTGCGAAGCCCGAGGAAGTTGAAGCGGCGGCTTTGCAGCTTGGATCGGTGGTGCGTGCGCTGGACGGACGGACACCGAAAAAAGTGATCGTCGTTCCGCAGAGGATCGTGAATGTCGTTGGTTGAGGGGCGGTTCGGGGGACAGCGCAAGTGCAGCCTGAGGGTTGCGCGTGGCCTCCTTGCGACCTCAGCCTTCCTTGCCCTTTCCGCTCTGGCCGGGTGTGGTGACGGTGGCTTTCGCCCCGTCTACGGTTCGGCCATGTTCGGTGGCAATGACGTCTCCGAGCGGCTGGCAACGGTCGATATCGCTCCCATTCCGGGCCGCGTCGGTCAGCGCATTCGCAACGAGCTGATCTACCAGACGACCGGCGGCGGCGCTCAGAAGAAGCCGGAGTATCGTTTGGACATCGCGATCCGCGAGTCGGTCACGTCGATGCTCGTTGCCGAGAACGCCAACGCCGGTACCCAGATCTTCGGCATCGATGCCACCTACAGCCTCATCCGGCTCTCCGACAAAAAGGTCGTTGCGCACGGCACGAGCTACGGCCGCGCCTCGTTTGACCGCGTTTCCTCCATCTTCGCCAACGTTTCGGCTCGCCAGAACGCCGAGAACCGCGCCGCCGAGACTGTCGGCCGGGAGATCCAGACGCGGCTCCTCGCAGTTTTGTCCACCGGGAACGCCTAGCTCTGATATCTAGGGCCCCGAGCCCTGGAAGAGCACTTCGATGGTCGCGATCAAGCCACAACAAGCCCCAGCCTTCCTGAAGGCGCCGCCTGCCGATCTTGCGGCCGTGCTGTTTCACGGGTCGGATCCGGGCCTCGTGAGCGAACGCGCGGCGGTGATCGCCAAGAAGCTGGCCGAGCGGGAAAACCCGCCCGGTGAGGTCCTGAAGCTCGATGACTCCGAACTCGATGAGGATCCGGGCCGACTCGAGACTGAGTTGCAGACGCGGCCGATGTTTTCCGGCCGGCGGGTCGTGCGCGCCGTTGCGAGCCGGAAGGTTTCAGCGACCCTGCTGAAGCCGCTTCTGACATCGGGTCCGCTCGAGGGCTTGCTGGTCGTCGAAGCCGGCAATCTCAAAGCCGACGACAGCCTTCGCTCACTGTTTGAGTCGCAGGCCCATTGCTACGCCGTTGCCTGCTATCCCGACAGCGCCGCCGACATCGACACGCTCATTTCGGAAGTGCTTTCGTCCTTCTCATTGAAGATCGAGGGTGACGCGCGCGCCTTGCTGCAGAGCCGGCTCGGCGCCGATCGCGCCCTGTCGCGAGCGGAGATCGAGAAGCTTGCGCTGTTCTGCCTCGGCCGTCCGACCATCACGCACGAGGATGTCGAGAACCTCGTCGGCGACGCGGCTGGGCTGGCGCTCGAACGCATTGCGGAAGCCGTAGCGGAAGGGCGCACGAAGGACGCGATCAGCGACTTCGGCCGGGCTTTGGGTTCGGGCGAGAATGCGCAGGTGATCATCCTCATCGTGCAGCGATACTTCCTCAAGCTGCATCGGGTCAGAAGCGACGTCGATGCGGGCATGCGGCTCGACGATGCGCTGAAGTACATGCGCCCGCCGTTGTTCTTCAAACAGAAGGACAGCTTCTCGCGTCAGGTTCGCAGCTGGCCGCGCGGAAAGCTCGACCAGGCGCTGCGGCGCATCGGAGAGGCAGCGAAGGCCGCCCGTCTTTCGTCCAACCTGGAGGATGTCATCGCGGAACGCTTGATTTTAGCGCTCGCATCGATGGCAGCGATGTCGTCGGCTGCGGCCGGGGGCCGCTAGCACCCAGCTTGCGAGCGCGTCTTGCGCCCCTATAGTGCCTCGCAAATTGGCAAGGGGGACGACATGACTGAGACGCGTTACGACGTCATCGGAATCGGAAACGCGATCGTCGATATCATCGGCCGATGTGACGATCCCTATCTCACCGGCCACGGCCTCGCGAAGGGCAGCATGCGCCTCGTCAACGCCGCTGAAGTCGAGAAGATTTATTCGACGATGGGCCCGGCGACCGAGATCTCGGGAGGATCGGCAGCGAATACGATTGCCGGCATCGCCTCGTTCGGCGGTCGCGCGGCATTCATTGGCACTGTCGCCAACGATGATTTCGGAAAGGTCTTTTCGCACGACATTCGCTCGATTGGCGTGGCGTTCAATGCGCCTGCCGTTGCGGATGGGGCGCCGACGTCCCGCTGCCTCATTCTCGTGACGCCTGATGGCGAGCGCACCATGAATACGTTCCTCGGCGTCTCAACGAGCCTCGGTGAAACGCAGCTCGATTTGGAAATGATACGCGCTGCGTCCATTCTTTATCTCGAAGGATATTTGTTCGACGAGCCGCAGGCAAAAGCTGCATTCCGGACGGCATTGAAAGCTGCAAAGGACGCTGGACGCAAAACTGCGCTTACACTTTCGGACGGCTTTTGCGTCGATCGCCATCGCGAAGAATTCCTCGAACTTATTCGCTCGGGCATCGATATTCTTTTCGCCAATGAAGCCGAAATTAAATCTCTCTATCAGACGGATTCATTCGAAACTGCTGCGGAAAACGCGCGGAAAGATGCCAAGCTCGCGGTGCTGACACGCAGTGGCAAAGGCTCCGAGATTCACTGCGGAGATAAGACGATTTCGATACCGGCATATCCCGTAGAAAAGGTCGTCGATACGACGGGGGCGGGCGATCTATATGCAGCTGGATTTCTATTTGGATATGCGCGGGGATTGGATCTCGAAATCGCCGGGAAACTCGCAAGCCTCGCGGCTTCGGAAATCATCAGCCACATAGGCGCCCGGCCTTCGGTTTCGCTAGCCGAATTCGCAAAGCAACACGGGCTCATTACCTGAGCCCGTTCCAACGTTGCAGCGGCTCATTCGAAAAGAATTGGAAATACCCGAACTGACTGAATGGTGTTCTTAGGGAGAATGAATAGGGGGTGAAACGAGTCCAATTCGCATTCCAATTTATTCTCCCTGGAATTGGCGAATGTATTCCCCCAATCTCGAATTCAACGAATCGCTTCGTTTCGAGGTTCGCTCACCATGCACCACACTCCCGTCCGCCGCGGCCGCCCGAAAGGTACCGGCATTGATGATAGCGATCGTATCGCGCGGCTGGACGAGTTGCTGAGGGTACACCCCGAATTGAGACCGACGACCGCAATCCGGTTGATGGGTTTTTCAAACCCATCGGCGATCCGCCGCCTGCGCGACAAGTACAAGGTCTTCACGACCAAGACGCGCATTGAGCTTACGACAGAGCTTCGAGGGGCCGCACCCACTGCGACGCGTCCCTCCGAGCAGACGCCTCAGGCGATGCAGCCCGGCCGCTAAGGCCTTTTCAAAAGAGCAGGCCTATTCGGGCCCATTCGCCTTTCAACTTTCCTGTGATCACTCAAGAGGGCCGCTTTCCCCAGGCGGTCCTTTTTTTGCGCCCTACTCCGACGCAAGCAATTACAGCTTGCGGAGGGAGGCTGCCTCGACCCGATGGCTTTCGCCCTTCTGCAGGATCAGCTGAGCGCGGCGGCGGGTCGGCAGAATGTTTTCTTCCAGGTTCTTGAGGTTGATCTCGCGCCATAGCTTCAGCGCGATGCGGCGCGCCTCGTCCGGAGCAAGCGCTGCGTACTTGTGGAAGTAGGCGCCAGGATCGCGAAACGCCGTGCTTCGCAGACGCATGAAGCGCGTCAGATACCAGTTCTCGATGACGGCCGGATCGGCATCGATATAGATCGAGAAATCGATGAAGTCGGACACGAACGGAATCGTGCCGCCGTCTTTGGGCATCTCGGCCGGCTGCAGAATGTTCAGGCCTTCGATGATGAGGATGTCGGGCTGCTCGACATACACCTCCTGACCGGGAAGAATGTCATATTGGAAGTGCGAGTAGACGGGCGCCGATACGCGCGCGACGCCGGATTTGACGTCTCCCAAGAAGCGCAGAAGGCGCTCAGTATCGAAACTTTCGGGAAAGCCTTTGCGCTCCATCAAGGCCCGGCGTTCGAGTTCCGCATTCGGATAGAGGAAGCCGTCGGTCGTCATCAGGTCTACACGCGGGTGGTCCGGCCACCGCGCCAGTAGCGCGCGCAGCACACGTGCCGTCGTGCTTTTGCCGACAGCGACCGATCCGGCGACGCCGATAATGAAGGGCACTTTGGTGTCTTTGCGCCCAAGAAATTCCGAGCTGACGGAATGCAGCTTCTGTGCGGCTGCGACGTAGAGATTGAGAAGACGCGACAGCGGCAGATAGATCTGCTCGACCTCGTCGACCGACAGCTCTTCGATGATGCCGGAGAGTTGCTCGAGTTCGTGAGACTTCAGCGTCATCGGCGTGTCGGCGCGCAGCCTCGCCCACTCCTCACGCGTGAAGACGCGGTATGGAGAGAAGGGCACGCCCTCTAGCCGGCGCGGTGCATCACCCGCCTGCATGTGCGCCTTGGTTTTTCGCCGGCGCGTGGGGCGTGTTTTCACGATTGCTGAGTCCTTGAGGCTTTTTCTTCGAGGCCCGACGTGCCCATCCGTCCTTCTAGTACCTTCAGCACGTCCTGCAGGGAGACGTTGCGGGACTCGAGCAGCACGAGAAGATGATAGAGCACGTCGGCTGCTTCTGCTTTCAGCGCGGCCTCGTCCTGCCCTATTGCGGCGATGACGGCCTCCACGGCTTCTTCGCCGAACTTCTTGGCGCAGCGTTCGGGCCCGGCGGTCAGTAACTGGGTTGTATAGGACTTGCCGCTCGTGTCGTTGCGCCGCGAGTGGACGAGCGCGGCCAGGCGCTCCAGCGTATTTGCTTCAGACATCTTCGTTTCTCGTGCGATTGGGCTCGAGCGCCCGAGCCTTACGGCGCGCACAGCAGCAAGCCGCCGCGAGAGGGTCAAGCGGCGGCTTCAAAACTGCGATAGAAACCTTAAAAACTCAACCGCCGCCAAGACGTTGGCGGATGTAGTCCAGCTGGTCGAAATTACCGTAGCGGATGGAGAGGGTGCCGGTTTCGCCCGAGCCGCGGCGAACTTCGACCTTCAGCCCCAACAGATCCGTCAGTTCCTTCTCGAACGCCTTAGTGTCGGCATCCTTGTCGCGGGCGCGGCGATTACCGCCTGTCGGGCCCTCTTCGCCGAAGGTCTGCTGGACGAGCGCTTCGACGTCGCGGACGTTCAAGCTGTCATCGATGATCTTCTGGGCCAGCTGCTCGGCATCGGCGCGGCCGATCAGAGCGCGGGCGTGGCCGGCTGTGAGCTGGCCCTGCTGCACCATCGACTGCACACCTGCCGGCAGCTTCAAAAGGCGGAGCGTGTTGGCGACGTGGCTGCGGCTCTTGCCGATGATTTCGGAGAGCTGCTCCTGGCTGTAATCGAAGCGCTCGACGAGCTCGCGATAGCCCGAGGCCTCTTCGATGGCGTTCAGGTCCTGACGCTGGACGTTCTCGATGATCGCCAGTTCGAGGAGTTCGCGATCGCTCAACTCCCGGATGATCACGGGGATGGTGTGCAGCCCGGCCTTCTGGGCCGCGCGCCACCGGCGTTCGCCAGCGACGATTTCATAGCCACCAGCCATGCCGTCGGGACGAACGACGATCGGCTGGACGAGACCTTTGGTACGGATCGACTCCGCCAGCTCAGCGAGTTCGTCGTCGCGGAAGTCCTTGCGCGGGTTGAGCGGGCTCGACTTGACCTCGGCGATCGAGACCATGCGCTGCTCGCCGTCCGCGGGAACGCGATGTCCGAGAGGTGCCGGATCTCCCATCAGAGAGGCAAGGCCACGTCCCAGGCGGCTCTTCGGCACTACGGAATTCATCTTCTTCTTCGTCCCCTGCTAGTCAGTTTATAGCTGCAAAATCTCAGTCAATTTGCGGGCGCGATCAGGCGGCCTTGAAGCGCCGTTCGCGTTCCATGATTTCGGTCGCGAGGCGGATGTAGGCTTGGCTGCCCGCGCAATCGTAATCGTAGAGAAGGATGGGCTTGCCGTGCGAGGGCGCCTCGGCAATGCGCGTGTTGCGCGGGATGACGGTGTCGTAGACCTTGTTGCCGAAGAAGGCGCGGACGTTTTGCGCGACTTCGCGCGAGAGCGACGTGCGCTGGTCATGCATCGTCAGCACGACGCCCTGGATCTCGAGGCTCGGATTGAGCGTCGCGCGGATCTGCTCGATCGACTCCTTCAACTGCGAGATACCTTCGAGCGCGAAGAATTCGCACTGCACCGGAACGATGACCGCATGCGCCGCCGACATCGCGTTCAGCGTCAGCAGATTGAGCGACGGCGGGCAATCGATCAGCACATATGTGAACTGCTGGCTCGGATCGCGCGCGCGCTGATGGCCGATCATGGCGGTGATCGCGTCGCGGAGTTTGAAAGGCTTGTTCTGGTCGTTGGCGAGTTCGGCGTCGATGCCGACGAGATCACTGTTCGCGGGGACGACGAAAAGGTTTGGGACCGCCGTCTTCAGGACGGTGTCGACGATCGCGGCGTTGCCGATCAGAATGTCGAATGTCGTCTTGAAGCGCTGCTCGATATCGATGCCGAGGCCGGTCGAAGCGTTGCCCTGCGAGTCGAGATCGAGAATGAGAACGCGCTCGCCGACGGCCGCGAGCGCCGTGCCAAGATTGATCGCGGTGGTCGTCTTGCCGACGCCGCCTTTCTGATTGGAGACAGCAACGATACGCGGCCCAGCGTACGTGCCGCCCGTGCCTGATACGTAGCCGGCCACGGGTTTAACCCTCCATCCTTGGCTTCAACGCTTTGAGCAACACAACACGGCCCGCCTCTTCCGTAACGCTTGGAATCAGCTCAAAGGCAAATTGCCAGTCTTGAGCTGCGTTCTCGACCTCGGCCGCCACATCGCGGCCTTTCAAGAACATGCCAAGCGTAGAAGACGCAAAATAAGGTGCCGCGATCTCGACCAGCCGGGAGAGTGGAGCAAGAGCGCGCGCAGTCACGCAGTCGGCCTTGCCTACCTTAGCGTGAGTCTCGGCATTTTCGATCCTCATGCACATGATGTCCACAGCAACGCGGGTCTCGCGGGCGACCTCGCGCAGGAATGCGGCCTTCCGGCTGTCGCTCTCGACCAGTATGTGCCGCGTCCCGCCGGTTTCGGAAGCCATGATGGCGAGGACGAGGCCCGGGAAGCCGGCGCCAGAGCCGAGATCGAGCCAGGTCCGGGCGTTCTCCGGCCGGTACTTCCAGAGCTGGGCGCTGTCGGCGAAATGGCGATGCCAGACCTCGTCCAGCGTGCTTGGCGCGACGAGGTTGATGGTTTTCTGCCAGCGTTTCAGGAGGCTGGCGTAGGTTTCCAGCTTGGCGCGGACTTCGTCGGAAATCGCAAAGCGGCGCTGAAACTCTTCCGGGGTGTCGATGCGGGCCGGAGCCATTAGGCGCTCTTACGGTCGCTTTTGCCGCTTTTGGCGGTCTTGATCCGGGCGAGCAGGGTCAGGAGCGCGGCAGGCGTCATCCCTTCGATCCGGCCGGCCTGGGCGATGGTCGCCGGGCGGTGGCGGGCGAGCTTCTGCCGGATTTCGGCCGAGAGGCTCGGGACGGTCGCGTAATCGAAGTCGGCCGGGATGCTGACAGCCTCGTCCCGCTTCAGCTGGGCCACGTCCTCGTCCTGACGGCGGAGGTAGGCGGTATAGCGGGCATCGACTTCCAGCTGTGAGGCGATGCGGGGCTCGATGTTGCCGATCTCGGGCCAGACAGATTTCAGCCGATCCAGCGAGATTTCCGGGAACGCCAACAGGTCAAAGGCGCTGCGCCGACGGCCATCACGATTGACGGTGATGCCGTGGCGGGCGGCCTCCGTTGGGGTCAGGGAGAGCTGGTTGAGGAGATCCATGCCTTCGGCGAGCGCTTTGGCTTTGGCCTCGAATTTCCGGCGGCGCTCGGGGCCAACGCAGCCAAGGGCGATGCCCTCCGGCGTCAGGCGCTGATCGGCGTTGTCGGCGCGGAGCTTCAGGCGGAATTCGGCGCGGGAGGTGAACATACGGTAGGGCTCGGATACGCCGCGGGTAATGAGGTCATCGACCATGACGCCGAGATAGCCGCTGGTGCGCGAAACCGCGTACGTTTCACGTGAATCCTGTTCGTAAACCCCTGCTGTTTCACGTGAATCCGTTCCTAACGCCTTGACACGAGCTGCGCTCGTTTCACGTGAATCCGTTTCATGTGAATCCATTTCACGTGAATCACTCAAGGTTGAATCGCGAGGGCTCCGGCTTGCGGTCAGGGCGGCGTTGATGCCGGCGAGAAGACCCTGGGCGCCAGCCTCTTCGTAGCCGGTCGTGCCGTTGATCTGACCGGCCAGGAAAAGGCCGGGAAGGCGTTTGACTTCGAGACCTGGGGTCAGCTCGCGCGGGTCGACGTAGTCATATTCGATGGCGTAGCCCGGGCGCTTGATGATGACATTGGCCAGGCCCGGCATGGTTTTCAGGAAGGCTTCCTGGACTTCCACGGGCAACGATGTCGAGACGCCGTTGGGGTAGACCGTGTCGTCATCGAGGCCTTCGGGCTCGAGGAAAATCTGGTGGGCAGCCCGGTCGGCGAAGCGCACGACCTTGTCCTCGATCGAAGGGCAGTAGCGCGGGCCGATGCTTTCGATCTGGCCGGAATACATGGGCGAACGGGCAAGGTTGGCCCGGATGATCTCGTGCGTCGCTTCGTTCGTATAGGTGATCCCACAGGCGATCTGCGGGGTCGTGACGGCTTCGGTCAGAAAGGAAAACGGCACCGGATCGTCGTCGGCCTGCTGCATCTCGAGGCCGGACCAATCGATCGATTTGCCGTCGAGGCGCGCGGGGGTGCCCGTTTTCAGGCGGCCGAGCTTCAGGCCCAGGCGATAGAGGCGGTCGGACAGCTTCAGGGCAGGAGCCTCACCGGCGCGGCCGGCCGGGATCTTCTGCTCGCCCATATGGATGAGGCCGTTGAGGAAGGTGCCGGTCGTCAGGATGACGGCGCCTGCCCGGATTGCGCGGCCGTCGGCAGCGATTACGCCCTGAACCCGGCCGTTGTTAACGATCAGATCCTCGACCCCGCCCTCGATGACGTCCAGGTTCGGGGTTGCCCGGATTTCGGCCTGGATGGCCTGGCGGTAAAGCTTGCGGTCGGCCTGGGTGCGAGGGCCGTGGACAGCAGGGCCTTTCGAGCGGTTCAGAAGCCGGAACTGGATGCCTGCGGCGTCCGCAGCCCGGCCCATCAGACCGTCGAATGCGTCGATTTCGCGGACCAGATGGCCCTTGCCAAGGCCGCCAATGGCGGGATTGCACGACATTTCGCCGACGGTGGCGAAGGCATGGGTGACAAGCCCTGTGCGCGCGCCCATGCGCGCTGCCGCGGCCGCTGCCTCGGTTCCGGCGTGTCCGCCGCCCACTACAATGACGTCATACGTGCTGTTCATGGCATTGCTCATGGGCCCACGACCTAGCGCATCCGGGGGTCGCGCAAAAGGCGGTATGTCGCCAGACGTTGCCCACAGGAGTCTCGAAATTGGGGGCTTGCGAATCCGGGAATCATTTCACGTGAAACTTTTTGGACTCACTTGCCGATGCAGAATCTACTGAAAATTTGGTCAAGAACGTCCTCCACGTCGACCCGGCCGGTGATGCGGCCCAGGGCCTGAGCGGCCCGGCGGACGTCCTCGGCCCGCAGCTCGATTGGCTCCGGGGGCCCGTTAAGGAATTCACCAATATCGTTAACCGCGTTTTCCAGGGCTTGCCGGTGCCGGGCACGGGTGAGGGCTGGTTCGTTGCCCGACCCCACAGCTTCGCTGGCGCGCTTGGCGATCTCGGCGATCAGCTGATCCAGACCTGCCCCGGTCTTGGCGGAGATGGAAAGGCCGTCAAACGTGGAATCGGGCGCTAGATCCTGCTTCGACCGGATTTCGAGGCTCAATTCACGTGAAAGGCTAGGGGGCAGAGCCGATTCCGGGCTTTCCGCGAGCCACAGCACCAAGTCCGCCTCGCGGGCGGCAGCGAGGCTGCGCCGGATGCCTTCGCGCTCGATGTCGCTCGATGCTTCGCGAATTCCGGCCGTGTCGGAGACGATGACGGGGAGGCCAGCGAGGTCGAGGTGAACTTCGATGACGTCGCGGGTCGTGCCGGCTTCCGCCGAGACGATCGCGGCATCCCGCCGGGCGAGTGCGTTGAGCAGGCTCGACTTCCCGGCATTGGGTGCGCCGAGAAGAGCGACGCGGAAGCCTTCGCGGAGAATCTCGCCGCGATGCCCGTCATCGAGATGTTTGCTGATTTCCTTTTGCAGGACTTCGCCGCGTTTGCGCGCTTCGTTGAAGGCCGACGCCGAGACATCGCCTTCGTCGGAGAAGTCGATGGCCGCTTCGACTAGTCCGGCGATCTCGATGAGCCGAGAGCGCCAACCATCGTAGAGTTTCGATAGCGAGCCTGAGGTCTGAGCGAGAGCCTGGCGGCGCTGGGCCTCCGTTTCGGCATCGATGAGGTCGGCCAGGCCTTCGATTTTCGCGAGGTCGAGCTTGCCGTTTTCGAAGGCGCGGCGGGCGAATTCGCCGGGTTCCGCGAGGCGGCACCCCGCAATCTCTCCGAGGCTTGAGAGGACGCCGGTGATGACGGCGCGGCTGCCGTGGACCTGGAACTCGACGACATCTTCGCCTGTTTCACTTTTCGGTGCCGCGAACCATACGACGACGGCTCGATCGAGCGCCTCGCCGGTCTTGGGGTGCTTGATTGTTCGGTAGGCAGCGAAACGGGGTTTCGGCGCTGGTCCCGTCATCATCTCGAGAGCTGTCAGAGCAGCAGGGCCCGATACACGAATGACGGCGACGCCGGCGCGTCCCGGAGCGCTCGAAAGCGCGAAGATTGTTGAAGTCTCGTTCATTGCCTTCGCGTACTCGTTGACGAGGCCTGCCGCAACTCGATCCAGAAAACCCTCCTAACGAAATCAAGTGTGCCCATTGAGCGAAAATCGCCTGAAGTTCGAAACCAGCCCCTACCTTCTGCAGCACAAGGACAACCCGGTTCATTGGTGGGCGTGGGGCCCGGAGGCGCTGGCGGAAGCACGGCGAACGGGAAAGCCGATCCTGCTCTCGGTCGGCTATGCGGCATGCCACTGGTGCCACGTGATGGCGCACGAAAGTTTTGAGGATCCCGGCACTGCGGAGGTGATGAACAACCTCTTCATCAACATCAAAGTCGATCGCGAAGAGCGTCCTGATATCGACGCCATCTACATGGGCGCGCTGCATCGGCTTGGCGAACAGGGCGGCTGGCCGCTCACGATGTTTCTCGACAGCGAGGCGAAACCGTTCTGGGGCGGCACCTACTTTCCACGTGAATCACGATACGGCCGTCCGGCGTTCGTGACCGTGCTTCTCCGCATCTCGGAGGCCTATCAAAATCAGCCCGACAACGTGCGCAAGAATACCGAAGCGCTCATCACGTCGCTGAAGGATGATCATGCTGCGGGTGGTGTGAACGCGCCGGCGGTAGACGTTCGCGATCTCGTGCAGCGCATCGCGAATGCGGTCGATCGCGAGCATGGCGGTCTCTCCGGCGCACCGAAGTTTCCGCAATGGAATATCTTCTGGCTCTTGTGGCGCGGTGCCATTGCTTTCGATGAAGGTGGTGCGAAGGACGCTGTCGTCACGACGCTTCGGAATATCGCGCAGGGCGGAATCTACGATCATCTCGGCGGTGGCTTCGCGCGGTATTCAGTCGATGAGCTTTGGCTCGTCCCGCACTTCGAAAAGATGCTCTACGACAATGCGCTGCTGATCGATCTGATGACAGAGGTCTGGCGCGAGACGCAGGATCCTCTTTTCAAGATCCGCATCGCCGAGACGGTAGAATGGCTCGAGCGCGAGATGATCGGGGAGGCCGGTGGTTTCGCTGCATCTCTCGATGCGGACAGCGAAGGCGAAGAAGGCAAGTTCTACGTCTGGAGCGCGGACGAAATTGCGGAGGTTCTCGGCGCGGACGATGCTGCGTTTTTCTCGCGCGTCTATGGCGTGACGCGCGATGGGAACTTCGAAGGCCATACGATCCTCAATCGTCTCGACTCGATGGCGTTGCTTGGAGAGGAAGAGGAAGCGCGTCTCGCACAACTGCGTGCGAAGCTTCTAGAGCGGCGGGCATCACGCGTGCGTCCCGGCTGGGATGACAAGATCCTCGCCGACTGGAATGGATTGATGATCGCCGCGCTCGCTCGCGCCGCGGTCGTGTTCGAAAAGCCGGAATGGCTCGGACTGGCGGAGCGGGCTTTCACGTGTATCACGACGAAGCTTTCCGCCGGTGGCGATCGTCTCTTTCATTCGTATCGCGCAGGTCTCGCGAAGGCGCCGGCCACCGCGTCCGATTACGCGAATATGATCTGGGCGGCGCTTCGGTTGTTCAGCGCAACGCAGTCTACAAAGTATCTGGCGCAAGCGCAGCGCTGGGCGGACGTGCTCGATCAGCATTATTGGGATGGCAAAGGCGGCGGCTATTTCACGGCGGCCGATGATACGACCGATGTCGTCGTGCGCCTCAAAAGCGCGTCGGACGATGCGGTCCCCAGCGCCAACACCATCCAGCTTTCGAACCTCATCGTGTTGGCGGCCGTCACCGGCGAAACGCGCTACGACGATCGGGCTAGGCTACTTGTCGAAGCGTTCGCGGGAGCTGTCGCGCGGAGCCCCACCGGCCATTGCGGATTCCTCGCAGCGGAACTTGACTTGGATCGGTTGGTTCAAGTGTCGGTGATTGGCAGCGACCGGAGCTTCGCGAAAGCGTTGCACCAGCTGTCGGTGCCGGGCGACGTGGAGTTCATCTCCGAAACGGCGCCTGATCTTGGAGCCCAGTCCCCTCTCGCGGGGAAGGCTTCGATCGGCGGCAAACCCACCGCTTACGTCTGCGTCGGCCCTACGTGCAGCGCACCTATGCAGGAACTCGATGAATTTGCTGCGCGATTACGTGCTTCAAGAAGGGCTGCAACGCGTGAGGGTGCAGCTTTTTGATGTCTCTTTACCGCGTTGAAACGTCTCACAGCCCAAACGCTTGGCTGGATCAGCCTCTCGGCGATATACAAGCTCGGTAGAAAGGCCGCCGCATGAAATACCTTCGTGAAGTCGTCCGTTACGGCTACGCTCCATTCATGATGCTCGGGCTCACGTTCGCCGCCTATTGGGTGGTCAGTGAACTCGTTGTGGCTCGCGGAAATTCCTGGGGCTATCTGTGGCTCCTGCCGCTGCTGGCCACAGCCTATGCAACTTCATTCGCAGCCGAAAAGATCGCGCCATTCTTCCCCGAATGGAATGACCACGAAAGCCACGGCGATCTCGGCACCAACACCGCGCACATCGCCGCTTACGAACTCTCGGCGATGAATGGCGTGTTCCTCATCCCGGTCATCTGCTGGCTTTTTCCCTTCCAGGGAATTTGGCCGACGCACTGGCCGATGTGGATCCAGGTGCTGATCGCGTTCCTCGTCGCCGACTTCGCTTTCATGATGATGCATTACCTCAGCCACCGGTACGCGCCGCTGTGGAGGCTGCATGCGGTCCATCATGGTGTCGGCCGGCTCTATGGATACAACGGCGTCATTCGCCATCCGATCCATCAGGTCATCGATATGGTCGTCGGCAATATGCCGCTCGTCATCATCGGCATGCCGGTGCCGGTCGCGGTTGTGCTGGGCTTCCTCATTTCGGTGACGCTCATCGTGCAGCATTCGAATGTCGATGCGCGGCTTGGACCGCTGCAGGGACATCTCTCCATTGGCCGCCTGCATCACATGCATCACGTCAACTGGGGCACCGAAGGCGACTGCAACTTCGGCCTGCTTCTGACGATCTGGGACAAGATGCTGGGTACCTTCAGCGACAAGCCGAAGCGCGAGATCACGTCCAAGGACATGGGCGTCGACGAGTTGCCGAACTTCCCCAAGAGCTTCACCGAGCAGATGATGCTGCCGTTCTATTACGAACCCGGCAAGGGCGAGCCCGAGCGGTATAAGAAGCTCGCCGCCAAGACGAAGACGCCGGCGCAGGAAGCGCGCGATCAGATCATCGCGGCGGAGTAGGCTTCAGCTTCTCTCGACAACACCAAAGGCCGCTCGATTGGGCGGCCTTTTTCATTTCACGTGAATCATCTGCGCGCTCGGAAATCTCGCCATCTTTTGGCGATGGAATTGCTCCACTGCCTGCCTCCAAGATACTGCAGCCGGAGGCATTCTTGGATCGTCGAACTTTCTTCTTTGGCGCCGTCGCACTTACAGCCGGCACTCCGCTACGCGCGAACGGCATGACGTTTGACGCTCTTGAAGCAGCGCATGGCGGGCGGCTCGGGGTGGCGGCTCTCGACACCGCCAACGGCGAGCAAATAGCTTACAGAGAAAATGAGCGTTTTCCTCTGTGCAGCACGTTCAAGCTGCTGGCAGCCGCGGCCGTTCTCAAGCGCGTGGATCTGGGTGAAGACCAACTCGATCGGGTGATTGCTTACAGCCAGTCCGACCTTCTCGAATATGCGCCGGTCACGCGCGCAAACGTCGGCAAGGGCGGCATGCCGGTCGGCGACCTATGCGACGCCGCCATGACGCTCAGCGATAATACGGCCGGCAATCTTTTGCTGGACCAGCTTGGCGGCCCTGCCGGACTTACACGTTACGTCCGCAGCCTCGGCGATACCGTCACGCGACTGGATCGCAATGAGCCAACGCTTAACACGGCTTTGCCGGATGATCCGCGCGATACGACTTCGCCGGCCGCGATGGTCTCGAACCTCAAGCGTTTACTGATCGAGGATGAACTCTCGAAAAACTCGCGCGCTACCCTTCTGGCGTGGATGCGAAACTGCAGAACGGCGGCCAAGCGCATTCCAGCTGGACTACCGCCTGGCTGGAAGAGCGGTGACAAGACCGGAAGCGGGGATCGGGGGACGGCCAACGACGTTGCGATTATCGAACGGCCTGGCGCTGCCCCCATCTTGGTCGCGGCGTACTACACCGGATCGCCGGCATCCGCACCGGAACGAGACAGCGTCCTCGCGGACGTTGGCAGGATCGTCTGCAGCCGATTCAGGAGTGCGTAAAAGCGCGGGGCCGGCCGGGTGTCCAGGTTTCGTCAGAGCAAACAAAAAAGGCCACTCGGGAGAGCGGCCTTTTTCACGTGAATCTTTTTTCTGTGGATTAGGTGTTCATCGACTGGAAGAACTCGCCGTTGGTCTTCGTGGACCGCAGCTTGTCGATGAGGAACTCGATACCGTCCATCGTACCCATCGGGTTGAGGATGCGGCGGAGCACGTAGACCTTCTTGAGCTGATCCTTCGGCACCAGCAGGTCTTCTTTGCGCGTGCCCGAGCGCGAAACGTCGATCGCGGGGAAAACGCGCTTGTCGGAGACCTTGCGGTCCAGAATGATTTCCGAGTTGCCGGTACCCTTGAACTCTTCGAAGATCACTTCGTCCATGCGCGAGCCGGTATCGATGAGGGCCGTCGCGATGATGGTCAGCGAGCCGCCTTCTTCAATGTTACGGGCGGCACCGAAGAAGCGCTTCGGGCGCTGCAGGGCGTTGGAGTCGACGCCGCCGGTCAGGACCTTACCGGAAGACGGCACGACTGTGTTGTAGGCGCGGCCCAAGCGGGTGATCGAGTCGAGCAGGATGACGACATCCCGCTTATGCTCAACGAGACGCTTAGCCTTCTCGATGACCATTTCCGACACCTGCACGTGGCGTGAGGGCGGCTCGTCGAATGTCGAGGAGATGACCTCGCCTTTGACGTTGCGCTGCATGTCGGTGACTTCTTCCGGCCGCTCATCGATCAGAAGAACGATCAGGTAGCATTCCGGATGGTTGGCCGTGATCGAGTGGGCGATGTTCTGCAGCAGCACGGTTTTGCCGGTGCGCGGCGGGGCGACGATCAGGGCGCGCTGGCCTTTGCCGAGCGGCGAGACGATGTCGATCACGCGAGACGACAGGTCCTTGATGGTCGGGTCTTCGATTTCGAGCTTCAGCCACTTCGTCGGGTAGAGCGGCGTGAGGTTGTCGAAGTGGCTCTTGTGCTTGGCCTTCTCGGGGTCTTCGAAGTTGATGTTCGAGACCTTCAGAAGGGCGAAATAGCGTTCGCCGTCCTTGGGCGAGCGGATCTGGCCTTCGACGGTGTCGCCGGTGCGGAGGGCAAAGCGGCGGATCTGCGAGGGCGAGACGTAGATGTCATCGGGGCCGGGCAGGTAGTTGGCGTCCGGCGACCTCAAAAAGCCGAAGCCGTCCTGGAGGACTTCGACGACGCCGGTTGCAGTAATTTCGGTTTCCTGGGTCGCGAGCTGCTTGAGCGTCGCGAACATCAATTCCTGCTTACGCAGGGTCGAGGCGTTCTCGACACCAGCCTCTTCGGCAAAGGTGACGAGCTCGGCGGGGGATTTCCGCTTCAAATCCTCGAGCTTCATTTGCTTCATTGAAAAAGAACTCCACGGAGCGCCGCATCTGAGCGGAAACGGGGTGGTGAGGTGGGATGAATGAGCCTGGCATGACGGCGTCGAGGCGGGCGCCTCTTCATGAACCGGCGTGCGTTGACGCATCAAAACGTCGAAACGTGCCGTCTGCCAAAATCCTATGAGGACTGTTTATTCATAGCAGATCGACGCAGGTCTGGAAAGTCTCAAAATGGCTTTACAATCACCAGGATGACAATGCCGATCATGAGAAGCGCCGGCACCTCATTGATAATGCGCCAATGCCGCGCCGGTTTCGTGTTGCGATCTTCACGAAAAGCCCGGGCCGCTGCTGATAGATAGCCATGCAACCCGGAAAGCAAAAGAACCAGCGCGATTTTTGCGTGCAACCACGGGGCGGCCCAGAAACGGCCTTCGGTCGCAAGCCATAGGCCGAGCACCCAGGTGATGATCATGGCGGGCGTCGCGATGATCGTCAGAAGCCGCCGCTCCATCACTTTGAACGTTTCTGCCTGAGCGGAGCCGGCCGGCGCCTCGGCGTGGTAGACGAAAAGCCGCGGCAGATAGAGCATGGCCGCCATCCACGCGATGATCGCGATGACGTGGAAGGATTTCATCCAGAGATAGGCGCTGGCGGGGAAGAGAAGGACGAGCGCCGCGGCCAGTGCGACGGTCACGCCCAGCGCAATTGCAGCGCGGCGGCCCGGCGAGCCGGCTGTCTCAGGAACGGAGGGCGCGTCCGACATTTTCAGGCTCCCGTTTTGCGGATCCGATCGACGAGCCGGGCCACGTTGTCCGGCGGGGTCTGAGGCACGATGCCATGCCCGAGGTTGAAGACGAAGGGCAAGCCGGCCATGGCCTGGCGGATCGCGTCGGTCCGGGCGTCGAGTGCCTCGCCGCCGGCGACGACGAGCAGGGGATCGAGATTACCCTGCACGACCTTGCCGGTTTTCGCGATCGTTTGCATGACGCTCAACGGGCAGGATGTATCACAACTCACGCCGTCGACATTGGTGCCATCAATGTACTTCTGGAGGAGGGCTGCGGCTCCGCGCGGGAAACCGATGATCGGGACTTTCGGGTGGCGGCGGCGGATTTCGGTGACGATGCGGGCCGTCGGGGCAATCACCCAGCGCTCGAATTCGTCTTCGGCGAGGCTACCCGCCCAGCTGTCGAAAATCTGCAGCGCGTTGGCGCCCGCGTCCACCTGGTTCGAAAGATACACAATCGAGGCTTCGACCAGGAGATCGATGAGCTGTGAAAAGCCCTGCCGGTCTCGATAGGCCCAGCTGCGCGCTGCGGCTTGGTCGGTCGATCCGCGGCCTTCGGCCATGTACGTCGCAACGGTCCAAGGTGCCCCACAAAATCCAATCAACGCCGTCTCGCGCGGCAGCTCTCGGCTCAGCAGCGCGACGGTCTCGCAAACTTTTGCGAACTTGTAGTGGGTGTTCGATAGTTCGAGTCGGCGCAGATCATCAACCGACTTTATCGGGTCGAGCCGCGGGCCTTCGCCTTCGGCAAAGCGAACGCTTTGGCCAAGGGCATCCGGCACGACGAGGATATCGGAAAACAGGATCGCAGCATCGAAGCCGTAGCGGCGGATCGGCTGCAGCGTCACTTCGGCAGCGAGCTTGGGCGAGTAGCACAGGTCGAGGAAGCTGCCGGCCTCGGCGCGGACCTTGCGGTATTCGGGGAGGTAACGCCCGGCTTGGCGCATGAGCCAGACGGGAGGTGGTGCGACCGACTTGCCTGAAAACGGCGTCAGGAAGTGCTTCGTGGGTCCTTGGGTTTTCAGGTCAGGCAACGTCGTTCTTCCCTTCACTTCAAATCAGATAAGATTTCTTGAAGCTTATTTTTTTGACTCTTAGGGCGGCGAGGATTGGGGATCCTGGAATGGTCCACAGTCCGTCCACAAGGTTTCAAGCGGCCCGCCCGTGTAGCACGAGCGTTAGTGTCTGTGGGGCGCGGCGCGCAATAGACGTCCAGGGCTCCGATTAATCAATGGCTTGCAAACGACCTGCAACGGCAACCCGGAGGAAGAGCTTGTTGACAACCGCCGGAGAGGGGCTGGAGGGGGACAGATGTCCCATAGGATGGTCGGCGGTCGAACAACATCTTTCCCTTTTGCCTCAATGTGGGTATCGCGGTGGGTGAGCCGGCAGTTGTTCTCTCAACCCAGGAATGGCCCACCGGGTCCGTGGATAACGTTGGTGTTTTGAACAGGCGGCCGCCGGGCGATCGCCAGAGATCGATGTCATGACGCTGCCTAGCCTGTTCCATATGCACCTTGTTTCGGACGCGACAGGGGAGACGCTGGCTGCGATCGCGAAAGCGGCCATCGTGCAGTATCAAAATATTCGCGCGATCGAGCATGTGCATCCGCTCGTGCGAACGCAGCGGCAGTTGAAGCGGGTTCTCGCCGACATCGAGGCTGAGCCCGGCATCGTTCTCTATACCGTCGTCAATCCGGTGCTCGCGGCCGAGCTCGAGGAGCATTGCCAGCGGCTCAAAATTCCTTGCCTCGCGGTGCTGCGACCGATCATGCAGGTTTTCGAGAGTTATCTCGGCGCGCCGCAGACGCCGACGGTCGCCGGGCAGCACGTGCTCGATGCCGATTACTTCCGCCGCATCGATGCGATGAACTTCACGATGGCGCATGATGACGGGCGTTTGCCGGACAATCTGAGCGATGCCGATATTGTCCTGCTCGGCATCTCGCGCACCTCGAAGACGCCGACCTCGCTCTATCTTGCGCAGCGCGGCTACAAGACGGCCAATCTGCCGCTCGTGCCGCAGGTGGCTTTGCCGGAGCAGCTCTTCCGCCAGCACTCGGCATTTGTCGTATGTTTGATTGCAAATGTCGATCGAATCGCCGACGTGCGGCGCAACCGCGCGATCCTGATGGCCGACCGCGATCTCGAAACGTATGTCGATCGTGATACGATCTCGGCTGAAATCGCCTACACGCGGAAGATCGCGGCGCAGTATGGTTGGCCGATTATCGACGTGACGCGGCGCTCCATCGAAGAATCGGCAACGATGATCTTGAAGCTGCTGCATGATCGCAAGGCGGGGTCGAAGCCGGAAACGGACTCTGCCAATGCCTGATGCCAGCCGATTGATCCTCGCTTCCGGGAGTGCCGCGCGCCGCGCGTTGCTCGAAGCGGCAGGTCTCGAATTCGAGATCATTCCCGCGGATATCGACGAAGCCGCCGTCCGCGATGCCATCTTAGAGAAAACCTCAGGTGCGGAAGCGTCCGATGTTGCGAGCGTGCTGGCATCGGAAAAGGCGCGGGTCGTTTCGGTCGCGCATCCCGATGCGCTCGTCATCGGCGCCGATCAGGTCCTAGCGCTGGGCGGCAAAATTTTTGCGAAAGCGGGAAGCCTGGCGGAGGCTCGCGAGCATCTCGTGATGCTGCGGGGGCGGACGCACGACCTGGTCTCAGCCGTTGCGCTGGCGCAAGGTGGCAACGTGCATTGGCAAACGACGGCCACCGCCGGCATGACGATGCGCGATTATTCCGATGAATTCATCGGCGCTTATCTCGAACGGGTGGGAGAGCGCATTCTGGGAAGCGTCGGCTGCTATGAACTGGAGGGTCTCGGCGTGCAGCTCTTCGAGCGGATCGACGGCGATTATTTTACGATCCTTGGCATTCCATTGCTGCCGCTCCTGGCGCGTCTTCGCGATGAAGAGATGATCACAGCATGAAACGTGCCTGCGTTATCGGCTGGCCGATTGCGCATTCGCGCTCGCCGCTCATCCATCAATACTGGCTGAAAAAGTACGGCATCGAGGGGACGTACACCAAAGAAGCGGTGCAGCCCGAGGAGCTGAAATCGTTTCTCGGATCGCTCAAGGCGCGCGGGTTTGCAGGCTGCAACGTGACCGTGCCCCATAAGGAAGCGGCATTCTCGATTGCCGAAATCAGAAGTCCGTCTGCGATTGCGGTCGGTGCTGCGAATACGCTTTGGTTCGAGGGCGATTCCCTGGCGTGCGCGAATACCGACTCCTACGGCTTCATGGCCAATCTCGATCAGTCGGCGCCGCAATGGCGGAAGACGCCCGGTCCCATCATGATCTTGGGAGCGGGCGGTTCGGCACGCGCCGTCATTCATGGTTTTCTAGAAGCCGGCCGGGGCGACATTCGCCTCTACAACCGGACAATTGAGCGGGCAGAGGAGACTGCGCGTCACTTCGGCGCGCGCGTTACCGCTTGGCCGTGGGACACTCGTAATGATCATACTGCGGAGGTTTCGGTCATCGTCAACACGACGACGCTCGGAATGAACGGCACGGGGGATGTGGGCATCGATTTCTCGGCAGCCCGCAAAGAGGTGGTGGTAACAGATCTCGTTTATGTGCCGCTCGAGACTTCGTTGCTGGCTGCGGCGCGCCGGCATGGGCTCGCCGGGGTGGACGGGCTCGGCATGCTGCTGCACCAAGCGGTGCCGGGATTTGAGAAGTGGTTTGGAGTCCGGCCGGAAGTGACGCCCGAACTCTACAGTCTTATTGCAGAGAATATTCGAGGGGCCTGAATGCTTGTTGTTGGTTTGACGGGGTCGATCGGCATGGGCAAGTCGACCGCCGCGGCGCGCTTTCGTGAGCGCGGAATTCCCGTTTTTGATGCGGACGCGGAGGTTCATCGCCTTTATGCGGGGCCGCTCAACGACGAGATCGAGCGGGCTTTTCCCGGATCGGTCACGGGGCAAACGGTCGACCGCAGCAAGCTTGCCGAACAACTTCTCGCCAATCCATCGCGCTTCAAGGATCTGGAAGCCATCGTGCATCCCCGCGTGGAAGAGGCCGAGCGCCGCTTTCTGCAAGACGAGAAGGCCCACGACGCTGCCATGGCGGTTCTCGAAATTCCACTCCTTCTCGAGCGTGACCGCGACGAGTATGTTGATGCGATCGTCGTCGTCACGGCCTCGCCTGAGGTTCAGCGGGCGCGGGTTCTGTCACGGCCAGGGATGACGGAAGCGAAGTTCGAAGCGGTGGTCTCCCGGCAGCTTCCCGAAGCGGAAAAGCAATCGCGCGCGGACTTCGTTGTGGACACGAACGGTTCGATCGAAAACTGCAACAGCCAAATCGATCGCATTATCTCTAAGCTCCTGCCCCTCAGCGCCACGGCTTACGACGAATTCTGGCGGTAAACCGGCGGCACCAGGGGGAAAGAGCTCAATGCGCGAAATCGTACTCGATACCGAAACGACGGGTCTTGATCCCAAGAAGGGTCACCGCCTGATCGAAGTCGGCGGCATCGAAATGATCAACCGCATTCCGACGGGCAAAGAGTTTCACAAATTCATCAACCCGCAGCGCGACGTTCCTCGCGAGGCGCAAGAGATCCATGGGATTTCGACAGAGTTCCTGTTCGACAAGCCGCTGTTCCGCGACGTCTTCAAGGAATTCCTGGATTTCATCGGCGATGATGTTCTGGTTATTCACAATGCCCAGTTCGACATCATGTTCTTGAACTATGAGCTGGGGCTCGTGGGCGAGAAGCCGCTGAGCTTCGATCGTGTGGTCGATACGCTCGCCATTGCGCGGCGGCGGCATCCAGCCGGTCCCAACACGCTGGACGCACTCTGCAAACGCTACTCGATCGACAATTCCCAGCGCACGAAGCACGGCGCGCTCGTCGACAGTTTGCTGCTGGCGGAAGTCTATGTCGAGCTGCTCGGAGAACGGCAGGCCACGTTCGGTCTGCAGTCATCGAGTGCCAGTGCATCAGCTGCTCAGCGTAGCGGCGCTGGCCGCACCGCAGCGATGGTCCGGCCGGAGCCGTTGGCGCCGCGCATCGGGCAAGCGGATATCGAAGCGCATCGCTCGTTCATCGAAAAGATGAAGATGCCCGGACTGTGGTTGCGCTTCTGGGATGAAACGCCAGCGAACTCGTGATCGCTGGCGCTAAGCTTCAATCGACAATCGGATCGGGAGTTTAGGCGAGGGCTTTGCCCGATGCCTGCGCCTGCTGCTGCTGGCGGCGAACATAGAGCTGTCCGAAATCGATGGGATCGAGGAGCAGCGGCGGGAATCCACCTTCGCGTGTGACGTCGGCGACGAGGCGGCGCAGGAACGGGAAGATCATCGCCGGGCCGGAAATGAGCAGGAACGGCTCGAGCGCGCCTTCCGGCATTTTTTCGATCTTCAAGAGACCAGCATAGACAGTTTCGAGCACGTAGATCGTGCCGATGTTGTTCGTCGCGGTCGCCTTGAGTTCGATTGCGGACTCGTAGAGATCATTTTCGAGCTTGCGCGCACCGACGTTGACCTCGACCTTCAGGCTCGGCTGGTCGCCAATGCCTGCCACCAGTTTGTGGACGTTCGGATTTTCGAACGAGAGGTCCTTGATGTACTGGTTGACGATCTTGGCCTGAATGGGATTTTGGCCCAGCTGCTCTGCCGCTGCGCCGGCGCCATTTCCATTCGTTCCCTGATCGGCCATCGTGCCCTCTTGAAGCTATGTATGTTCGCGAAATTGAAGGGCGGTCGCTAGCACGGCGCTCAGGGCCGCGCAATGGAGAGAGACTGCACTCTTTCGTGCACGTTCTTCCTCAGGAGCGCGATCGTCTCGGCTGCACCGCTTTGGATTGATGCAAGGGCCGTTCGCTGACCCGCTCATATTCGCCTTCGATGACAATACCATCATCCCCGGCCGGAGTTTCCGCCGTTCCGGCGCGGAAGGTCTCGCGGCTGACCTCGGCCTGATAGTGGAAGAGCGTGACGAGCTTCAGGAGCCCGGTCTGTATGACGAGGCGCCGGAGTTGAGGAACGAGCAGGAGCAGGCCGAGCAGGTCCGAGATCACGCCGGGAAAAATCAGGAGCAGGCCGGCGAGAACCTGCAAAAATCCATCGAAGAGCGGTGGGAAGCCTTCACGTTCGGTGTTTAATCGCGACAGGGCGCGCTCGAATACCGAGATGCCGACCTGGCGGATGACGTACGTTCCAAGGGCGGCGGTGCCGATAACGATAACTGCGAGCCACCAAATGCCGATCACCTGTCCGAGACGGATCAGCAGCCCGATTTCGAGCAACGGCAGGGCCGCAAATGCTAATATGACCGCGATTTTCAAAGGTTGAGACATAACGGCTCGCAAAACTGTTGCGGCACCTTAGCGCGGATGGGCCCTCGCGGCCAACGCCATCGGGAAGCAGCCCCCTTTGGATCAACGATATTCACATGACGCCCTAAAACCACGCATTTGGCCCGGTCGCGACGGCGGCAGACGGCGATGCCGTTAGGTGCTATGAAGATTTCGTCTTCAAATAGCCCATCCGCGACCTTAGATAGGGTGCTACGGTGGCGCCAATCATGCAAAAGCCTTTCTGGCAATCCCGTCTACCCGGAGGCTGTGACCTTAAGAATGAACGGTCAATTCGATCTTATTACCCTGATTGCGATCATCGTAGCTGTTGCGGCGATCATAAAACTGCGTAGCGTTCTTGGACATCGTACCGACGACGACGAGCAGCGCGTGGAACGCCTGAAGACGCGGGAGCGGGAAGCCGCGCAGCGCACAGCCACCGAGACAGCCTCGGCCGACGTCATTACGCTGCCGCGCCGTGACCGGGAGCCGATGGCACCTGCGCCCGCACCCGAGACTGCGGCGGCCAATGCAGAAGCGCGCATTCGCGCCTATCCGGTGTCGGATCCGGCCATCACGCAAGGTTTTCTCGATATCGCCAAGACGGATCCGACGTTCGATCCGGACTCCTTCCTGGCCGGTGCCGGCCGCGCTTACGAGATGATCGTGTCGGCCTTTGCGGAGGGCAATCGCAAGGCTTTGAAAGATCTCTTGAGCAAAGACGTCTATGAGGGCTTCACCGCTGCTATCGCCGAACGCGAAGCGCGCGGCGAAACCGTCGAACAGCAGTTCGTGGGCATTCGCCGGGCCGAGATCCTGGAAGCCGATCTCAAGAACGGCGTCGCTTCGGTGACGGTACGCTTTGCGAGCGAGCTGATCTCGGCGACGCGCGACCGCGCCGGCGAGGTGATCGCAGGCGACGCGCAGAAGATCACGGATGTCACCGACATTTGGACCTTCAGCCGCGATATTTCGACGGCCAAGGCGCGTAGCAACCTGAACTGGCGATTGGTTGCAACTCAGGCGCCGAATTAACAAGACGTTAACAGAGACGATGTGACCGTGTGGGCGGGTATGCCGCTTCACACGGATGTTCGTCATGTGTGCGTCAGGCGTACTGTGGGCTTTTGAGCCCAAATCCTCCAGCTCAGTTCGGTTGTCAGCTCTGGCCTTCTGTCTCGCGGGGATGCAGACTGTTGCCATTCCCGCGTTCGCCACAGATTCCTCCGAGAGCAAAGCTTCGCCTGCAATGCCGAGCTCGGTATCCTTCGAACCCGTATCCTTCGACGAGCTTCCCGGATGGCGTGATGACGATCATCTGGCCGCGTGGAAGGCGTTTCTCGTTTCGTGCGGACCAACGCTGAAGGCTGGGCCCAAGGCAGCGAAACCCGGCAGTGCGGGTCAGCCGCAGAAGCTTCTCGACATTTGCGCACGCGCCTTGGCAATCGACCAATCCGGCGACGCGCAAACACGCGATGGTGCGCGCGCGTTTTTCGAAACGTACTTCCGGCCGAACCGTATCGCCGGCAGCGACAACGGGGGTCTGCTCACGGGATACTTCGAACCTGAAATCAAGGGATCGAGAACGCCGGACGAAACCTACAAGGTGCCGATCTACCGGCGGCCGCCCGACCTCGTGAATATCGTTTCGGAGAGCGAGCGCGGCGCCCGGTCGTCAAAGCTCACGCACCGGCGGAAAACGGAAAAGGGGCTCGTGCCCTACCTCACGCGCAAGCAGATCGAGGAAGGCGGCCTTTCGAGCCTTGGCCTGGAGATCCTCTATCTCAAAGATCAGGTCGATGCCTTCTTCATGCAGGTCCAGGGGTCGGGCCGCATAGAGCTTCCGAACGGCGAGAAAGTCCGGATTACGTACGACGGGAAAAACGGTTATCCCTATACGTCGATCGGACGACTCCTGATCGAGGCGGGGCACGTGGCGGCGGACGAGATGTCGTTGAAGACTTTGAAGAAATGGCTAAAGGCCGACGAAGCCCGGGCAAAGCCCGTGATGCGGAAGAACCGGTCGTATGTCTTCTTCAAAGAGCTGACGGGCGAACAAGCCAGCGCGCCGGTCGGCGTCTACAGCATTCCACTACAGCCTCTGAGAAGCCTTGCCATCGACACTTCATACTATGCTATCGGCACGCCGATCTATGTGGATGCGCCCCAGATCAAGCACGCGACGCCCACGGGGGCTTTTCGCCGGCTGATGATTGCGCATGACGTCGGCTCAGCGATCAAGGGGTCGGAGCGCGGCGACATTTTCTTCGGGACGGGCGACAAGGCCGGACGGCTCGCCGGCGTCACGAAGGAGCCCGGGCACTTCTACGCACTTCTGCCGCTTGCCGGCACGCAAGCGCCCGCGACTGCGAGCGGCGGCCCGTGAAAAAGCAGCCCGGCCACGGTGGGGGCAAGGGCCGGCGCCCGAGCGAAGACCACGATCTCGACCATGAAATCTGGCGGCACACGGCGGCGACGATCGAGCCGTTGAAACGCGCCAAGCCGCGCTTTCATCCCGCGAGCGATGCGGTCAAGGCTGGCGTTCCACGGCCAAGGCCTACAGCGGAAGCAGAAAAGCCCGCCGCCAAAGGACGCCCAGCGCATGTGCCGGAGAAGGCGCATCCGCAGGCCCGGCCGCGGCCCGCTTCGAAAACGCCGGATCTTCAGCTCTTCGACCGCAACAGCATGCGCAAGCTGCGCGGCGGCCGCGCAGAGATTGAGGCGCGAGTCGATCTTCACGGTATGCGTCAGGACGAGGCTCACGCGGCGCTGCGCAGCTTCCTGTTCAGCTGTCACAGGCGCGGCTTGCGGTTCGTTCTTGTTATTACGGGCAAGGGAAAGACGATAAGCAGATCGCCTTCAGATGAGGGCTATGGCGAGCGCGAGCGAGGTATTCTGAAGCGCAACGTTCCGCGCTGGCTTGATGAGCCCGAACTGCGCGCCGTCGTCGTCAGCTTTACGGTCGCCGCCATTCAGCACGGCGGCGAAGGCGCGATTTACGTTCATCTGCGGTCGAAGAACCGGCTCTGAGCCCCGGCCGCTTAGAAGCAAGTTTCCTGGAGTTTTTGCAGCGCTTGGCCGATGCCGTTCAGCGAGTAGGTATCGACGACGTTGACGCCGCGGTCGGAAGCGATCGCGACGCTCATCGTGGCCCCCTTCCGCATTGCTTCGACGAGCTTCAATTCCTGCGTGGAATCGCTGACGTAGGCGCGCTCGCTGGCGCCGAAGAGCTTGAAGCCAGACGGGCTCACCGTGGCTGTGCCTTGGGCATTCTTCTTGACGCGAAAGCCCATGAGGAAGCTGATTTCGGCGCGAATGCCATTCTGGGGCCAGGCTGAGATATAGGCGCGCGGCGCTTCGCGCGGTACGTTCTGTGGCTCGCTCGTTTTGGGTTCGCTCGTCACGAAACAGAAGCGATGCGGGTCCTCGGCGTCCGCCATCAGCGACCAGTCGCCATGCGTGCTGACGACGGTAACAGGATCAGCAGAGGCCGCCGGGCTCAATCCGGCGATAACAAGAACGGCAGTCGCAGAAAAAACGCGGCGAACGTTTGCCTTCCCCATCAAGGTCCCCCTTCGCGGATCGGACGATCGGCGAATCGCGCCAAGCTTTTCATGCGATCATACATGACGATCGCGCCGGCCATGGCGACGTTGACGCAAAACGAAGTGGGAATCTTGATGACGTAATCGCAGCGCTCGATCAGCGGCTCCGACAGCGAGCCAAGCTCGGGTCCGAGCACATAGGCCGCCCGCAGCGGGTGGCGAAAGCTCGGCAGGTCGATCGCATCGTCGAGAAGTTCGATGCCCACAAGCTTGCAGCCGCCGGGAAGTGCCATATCGTCGAGCGTAGACCAATTGTAGTGCGGCAGATGCAGCTGACTTTTGGACGTGTCGGCGTGGGCCTCCGTCGCCTTATAGGTCGCGCCTACGGTAAAGGTGAAGCTCGCGCCGAAAGCGTGGGCAGAGCGCATCAGATTGCCGAGGTTGAGCGACTTCGACATCCGCTCGGCGCCGATAGCGAAATAGCCCTTCGGGTGCGGCGGCCAGGTGGTCGCTTTTCTTGACATTGGGTTCTGCTCGTGTGTGTCAGAGGGGTCATCCAGCGAGTGGGACGTCACACATGAAGGCAGCTCTTTGCAAGAGCCTTGAGGGCGCAAAAGGTCTCGTCGTCGAGACGATAGCGGAGCCCCTCGCGGGTCCCGGCCAGGCGATCGTCCGGGTGGCAGCCGTCGGGCTCAATTTCGCCGATACGCTGATCACGCGCGGCAAATACCAATTCAAGCCGGAACTGCCGTTCTCGCCCGGCGCGGAAATTGCGGGCACAGTGGAAAGCATCGGCGAGGGTGTTTCCGGCGTCGAGCCGGGGCAGGCCGTCATGGCGTACGTCAACTGGGGCGGCGCGGCTGAAAAGATCGCGGTCGACGCCGAAAAGCTCATCCCCATTCCGGCCGACGTGCCGATGGAGGTCGCGGCGGGGCTGACGGTGACTTATGGCACCGCCATGCATGGGCTTGCCGATCGCGGCAGCCTGAAGGCCGGGGAAACGCTCGTCGTGACGGGCGCCGCGGGCGGCGCTGGGCAGGCGGCCGTCGAGATCGGGAAGCTGATGGGCGCCCGCGTGATCGCGGTCGTATCTTCGGAGGAAAAGGGTGCCGTCGCCAAGGCGGCCGGCGCCGATGAGCTGATCCTGTTTCCCGGTTGCGATCTGAAAGCCGAAGTTAGGGCGCGAACCAACGGCGACGGCGCCGACGTTGTTTATGACTGCATCGGCGGTGAAGCAGCGGAGCCGCTCGTTCGCGCGCTCAACTGGGAGGGGCGGTTTCTGGTCGTTGGGTTTGCGGCGGGCGAAATTCCGAAGATCTCGATCAATCTGCTTTTGCTGAGGGGCGCTGAGATGGCCGGCGTGTTCTGGGGCGAAGCCGTACGGCGTGATCCGGCCGGGCACCGGCGCAACATGCTGCAGGTTCTCGCGTGGGTTCGCGAAGGACGGCTGCAGCCGCGCACGCATGACGTCTATCCGCTCGAGCGCATCGTCGACGCGCTGGGTGTTTTGGAGCGGCGTGAGGCGACGGGAAAAGTCGTTCTGACGATTTGAACGCTTAGGCGTTGCTACCAGCTCGCCTCGTTATCGTCGGCGAGGAATCCTAGCCCTCGCATCGGAAAGCTGTCTTCGATGCCATAGGGACCGCCGCCGACGCCGGGACGGGAAGACATCAGCACTGTGCGCGTGACGTAGAAAGGCTCGGAACGATAGCCGCTGTAGCGCGTGAGAAACGTCGCGACCTCGGTGGCACTCGAATGCTTCAGCCGTGCGAGCGTCACGTGCGGCTTGAATGCGCGCGTATCGGGTCCAAGGCCGGCATTGCGCGCGGCCTTTTCGTGCGCGCGCGCCAAGTCTTCCAGCTGCTGTGACGGCGCGACGGCGGCGTAGATCGCGCGGGGATCATCGCCGCCGAAAGCGCCGAGCCCTGACAGCCGTAGCTCAAATCCATCGGGTTCAATCAGTGACAGGTTTGCAATGAATTCGCGCGCTTGCGCGTTGTCAATGTCGCCGCCGAACCGCAAAGTGATGTGATAGCTCTCCGGCAGCATCCATCGCACACCCGGCAGCGGCACGCGGAGGGTGTATAGCTCTTCGCGAATATCGTCGGGCAGTTCGATGGCGGTGAACAATCGGGGCATCGCGATGTCCTTGCTCAACCGAGGCCTTAGCCTAGCGAGATCATGGGTGCCGGTCAGTTACCGGACTGTTGCTTGTGCTCAACGCTTTGAACGAGCGTTTCGACGTGGGGCAGGATGCGTTTTACAACCTCAGCGACTCCGGCCGAAGTCGGATGCAGTCCATCGGACTGCGTGTAGCTTCGATCCAGCGCCACGCCTTCAAGAAAAAATGGATAGAGCGGAACGCCATATTTGGCGGCTAGGTCGGGGAAAATCGCATCGAAATCGCGGGCATAATCAGGTCCCCAGTTGTTGGGCGCCCGCGCGCCCGCCAGAAGAACGGGAATGCCTTTCTCCTTCAGAGACGCCAGCATCTTGTCGAGGTTTGCGCGGGGGACTTTCGGGTCGACGCCGCGAAGCGCATCGTTGGCTCCGAGCTCCAGGATCACGGCATCGGGCTTGGGCTCGAGCGTCCAATCGAGGCGCGCAAGGCCGCCGGAGGTCGTATCGCCGGAAACACCCGCATTGATGATGTTGACCTTGTGCCCCTTCGCTTGAAGCGCCATCTGAAGCTGCGCGGGGAACGATTCATCGGCTTTGAGACCGTAGCCGGCCGTCAGACTATCCCCGAAAGCGAGAATTGTTGCCGGCCGTGTTTCGGCGGCGGCCGACCCAATCGTGTGCGGAGGAGCCATGTAGACGAAAGCCATTGTGAGGCAGAGTACCGCTTTCGCAAACCAATCGCGCGCGCGGGACAATTCAACGTTCATTTTTCGGCCCCACACGTTTTGCATTTGATTAAGCGACGTAGAGACTGCGCACTATCGGTACAACCCCCCAGACAACGCAAGGCACCATAACCTTGAGCGATCCCATCATCAAACTCGACAATGTGCATCTGTCACTGACGAGCCGCGCAGGCTCTGTTCATATTTTGCGCGGCGTGTCGCTCGCAATTCCGCGCGGGCAGACGGCGGCGATCGTGGGGCCATCCGGATCGGGCAAAACTTCACTGCTCATGACGATGGCAGGTCTGGAACGCGCGACAAGCGGCGAGATCGTGGTCTCGGGGCGGAGAATTGGACCGCTGTCGGAGGACGAGCTTGCGGCGCTCCGCGGCGCCGAGATGGGCATCGTATTCCAGTCGTTCCATCTCGTGCCGACGATGACGGCGCTCGAGAACGTCGCGTTGCCGATGGAGCTTGCGGGCGACGATCGCGCGTTCGAGACGGCGCGCGGCCTTCTGGACGAAGTTGGACTTGCGGCCCGCGTCGATCATTTTCCGGCGGAGCTTTCGGGTGGCGAGCAGCAGCGTGTTGCGCTGGCGCGCGCACTCTGCCGTTCGCCGGAGATCATTTTTGCGGATGAGCCGACGGGCAATCTCGATGGACGCACGGGGCGGCAGATCATCGACCTTTTGTTCGGGCTGCGTCAGCGGCGCAAGGCGACGCTCGTGATCGTCACGCACGACGACAAGCTCGCGGCGATGGCCGATCGCGTCATTCGCATGGCGGACGGGTCGATCGTTTCGGATGAGAGTACGGCCGCGGTCCTCCAGGCGGTATCGTCATGACGGTATCGGCGTTGGATGCTGCCCTCCCGCAGCGCCGTGCGGGACCTTGGACGATCGTTCGTCTGGGCCTGCGCGAGCTTCGCAACGGTTTCGATGGGTTCCGGATCTTCATCGCGTGCCTGGCGCTGGGCGTCATGGTGATTGCGGCCGTCGGGGCGCTGGCCGATGCGCTGCGCGCGGGCCTCGTGACGCAAGGAGAAGTGATCCTCGGCGGCGACGTGATGTTTGCGCGCGCGCACGTTCGCGCCACACCGGCCGAGCGCGAGGTTTTCGAACGCCTCGGGCAAGTGAGCGAAACGGCGACGTTGCGGACGATGGCGCGCCGCGTTGATGGGTCTGATCAGGCGCTCGCCGAACTCAAGGGCGCAGACAGCGCCTATCCGCTCGCGGGCGAGGTGACGTTGAAGAGCAGCGGCTCCTTCGCGCAGGCGATTGCGGGCGACGGCGCCGTGGCCGACGCGATGCTTCTCGAACGGCTCGGCCTCAAGGTCGGCGACAAGATGCGCATCGGCGAAACAGAGGTGACGGTCGGCGGCATTCTCGACTCGGAGCCCGATGCGGTGGCGGACCGGATGACGTATGGGCCGCGCATTTTCGTTTCGCTTGCGACACTAGAGAAGACCGGACTCGACAAGCCCGGCACGCTGATCCGCTGGCGTTATGTGGTCGATCTTCCCGATACGGCGGCATCCAGCAAGCAGGCGCTTGCCGATTTGCGGGCGCAGGTCGCACGCGAGTTGCCGGACGGCGGCTTTTCGAGCGGCGACCGTTTCGATCCGTCGCCGCAGATCACGAGAGTTTTGGAGAGGCTGCGGCAGTTTCTGATCCTGATCGGGCTCGCCTCGCTTCTCGTCGGTGGCGTTGGCATCGCGAACGCGGTTTCGACCTTCATCGACAAGCGCATGAAGGTGATCGCGACGCTCAGGAGCGTGGGCGCGTCCGGTTCGCAGATCATGGGCATCTTTCTCGTTCAGCTCGCCGTCATGACGGCTATCGGCATTGCGATCGGCTTGGCGCTGGGCGTCGCCGCTCCGTCGCTCATCGATGCGCTTTACGGCGATCTCTTGCCAGTTCGCGTCGACATCGAGGTGTCGCCGCAGAGCTTGGGGATCGCTGCGCTCTATGGTGCGCTCATTTCCTTGCTGTTTGCGCTGTGGCCGCTGGGCCGGGCGGAGAACGTGAAGGCCAGCGTGCTCTTTCGCGACTCCGTCAATTCGCCGGGCGGCAGGCCGCGGCCGATGCTGATTGGGATCATGGCAGCGCTTGCCGCGCTTCTGGTGGGCGTGGCGGTGGCGACTTCCGAGCCGCGCTCGATTGCGCTCTGGGTCATCGCCGGTCTCGTCGTGATGCTCGCCGTTTTTGGATGGCTGGGCGGCTACCTCTCGCGTCTGGCCGGGCGGCTGCCGCGGCCCAAGCGGCCCGGCTTGGCGCTTGCCTTGCGCAACATCGCTTCGCCCGATGGGCTGACACGATCGGTTCTTTTGTCGCTCGGTACGGGATTGTCGCTGCTCGTGGCTGTCGGGCTCGCCAATTCGTCGCTCGTCGCCGACCTGCAGGAGCGGCTGCCGGAGGAGGCGCCCGATTACTTCCTGCTCGATATTCCGCCGGCCGATTTCGATGGTCTGAAAGATCGCATGTTGCAGCACGTGCCCGGGGCGAGCCTGGTCGAAGCGCCTATGCTCCGGGGCCGCATCGTCGCGCTCAAAGGCAAGCCGGTCGAAGAGATGACGTTCACGCCCGACACGCAGTGGGTGATGAACAGCGATCGCGGGCTCACGTATTCGGAAACCGTGCCTGAGGGTTCGACCGTCTCGGCCGGGACGTGGTGGGCGAAAGACTACAACGGGCCGCCGCTCGTCTCGTTCGAGGGTGAAATCGCCAAGAAGCTCGGGCTCGGCTTGGGCGACAGCCTCACCGTCAATGTGCTCGGCCGCAACATCGAGGCGAAGGTTGCGAGCCTGCGTGACGTGAAGTGGGAGAGCATCGCCCTGAACTTCATCATGGTGTTCTCGCCCAATACGCTGAAGGCTGCTCCGCACAATCTTCTGGCAACGGTGCGCTTGCCGCCGGGCCGGGCGTCAGGAGCCGAGTCGGAGATGGTGCGGGATCTCGGCCGCGTTTATCCGAGCGTCAGCGCGATCCGGGTCCGCGATGCGATCGACCAGTTCAGCAAAATTTTCGCGAAGGTCATGGTGGCCGTGCAGGTGGCGGGCAGCGTCACGCTGACGGCTGGGGCGCTGGTTTTGGCTGGTGCGCTGGTAACGGCCCAGCGCCGCCGCATTCTCGAAGCCGTGATCCTGAAGACGATCGGCGCGCGGAGGCGGCAAATCCTCGAGGTCCATGCCTGGGAATATGCGCTACTGGCCTTGATTGCCGCCCTGGTGGCCATCGTTTTGGGCAGCGCGGTGGCCTGGGTGGCCGTCACCCGGGTCATGGAGCTCGAATATGTCTTCTCGTTGAGGTCCGTCGGGTTTAGTTTGGGTGTCGCCGCTGCGATGATTGCCGTGTTCGGAGGCTGCGGCACCTGGGCCATTCTTCGGGCCCGGCCCGCGCCTTATCTCCGATCTGAATAAAAGAGTAATTCTTTTATTTCTAGGGTCTTGAAAGGCCTTAGCGGGAATCACACTTATACAGCAAGACCGGGTTCGCCCGGACAAACACGAGGATACGAGGACAATGGCTGAAGTTTTTACGCGCCCAAATAGCCCGTACGGCGGCGCACGGACATCTGGCGCTATCGACCAGGGGTTGCGCTCGTTCATGCTCGGCACCTACAACTATATGGCGCTCGGCGTTGCCGGCACCGCGGTTGTGGTCATGCTTCTTATGGCAAACCCGCAGGTAATGGCGGCTATCGCGCTGGGCCCGATGAAGTGGGTCTTGTTCGCGGCTGTGCTCGGCCTCGGCTGGTTTGCTCCGCGCCTTTTCTATAGCAACAGCGATGCGCTCGCGCACGGCGCCTTCTGGCTCTATTGCGCGCTCTGGGGCGCGTTGATCGCTCCCATGGTGTCGCTGTACGTCGGCATGGGCTTGGCTGGCATCGTCGGTCAGGCGTTCTTCATCGCCGCTGCGACCTTCGCGGCCACGAGCCTCATCGGCTACACGACCAAGAAGGACATGACCGGCTGGAGCGGCTTCCTGTCGATGGCATCGATCGGTCTGATCGTCGTCATGCTGGGCAGCTTCTTCTTCATCAACGATGCCGGCACCAGCAAGATGGTCAGCATGGGCATCTCGGCTGTCGTCGTGCTGCTCTTCTCGGTCATCACCGCGTTCGAGACGCAGGCGATCAAGTCGATGTACATCGAGCAGGCTGCCTACGGCAACGAAGCCCAGCTGAAGCGTTCGTCGATCTTCGGCGCCTTCATGCTCTACGGCTCGTTCATCACGCTGTTCATCCACATCCTGAACCTCTTGGGATTGGCGAACCGCGAGTAAGCGCCAGGACGACATTCGAAATTAGAAAGGCCCCGAGTTTTCGGGGCCTTTTTTGTTGGATTTTTCAGTCTTCCGACTCCCGTTTCGGGAGCCGGCCGAAAGCGGTGCTTTTTGTTTGGCGCTTCCGACTCTCGTTCCGAGAGCCGGCCGGAAGCGCCAGTGGCGCCCGGAAATGCTGCCGCCTAAGCTCAGACGACGCCGGGGCGGTCTTCAAGCACGCTCAGGACGCGCTTCAGATCCTGGCCGCGCTTCATGATGAGCCCGCCCGCCGCGATGACGCTGTAGGCACCCTGCTTGCGGGCAAGCCGCACGTCCTTCTCGATGCGATAAAGCGGATACTCAGTGGATTTCCGGTAGACCGAGAAGACGGCCTTGTCGCGCAGCAGGTCGATGGCGTAGTCGCGCCAAGCGCCGGACGCGACCTTGCGGCCATAGAGGTCCAAAATCGCCGTCAGCTCGTATCGGTCGAAAGTGGTGCGCCGGCTTGGTTCCGAGGCGTGGTCGGAAGCTCCGGGCTTGCCCGCCGGACGCGGGCGAAAAACTATCGGGTCGCTGGTTTCGCTCAAATGGTCTTGTCCATTGTTGGCCCTTAAAGATCGCGCCAACGACCGCGGATTGCAAGAGAGCATGGTTCATATTGTTATGAACGGATGTTGTCGGACGTACACGGAAAGACCCAGAGACCGACAAATTCAGGACTCGGGCGGGGCCACAAACAGCCGTAATAAATAGCAATAAAGATAACCGTTGCCGGAGCGTCGAGCTTCAAAGGACCGGCTCTGGACTCATAGCCCCCCAGCCCCCCGGGGCCATAGTTTCGAGGCGAGATTCTCAGGCAACTCCTCTTCTACAGCTTGGTCCCCCCGTCCAAGCTTCTCTCTTCCCCGATTGTCAGAAGACTAGCGAAGAACCAGCCGGAAACGCTGGTTCTTCGTCTTTGTGCATTGCAACTGTTTCATTAGTGGTCGCCGGGTTTTGTGCGTATATAATGTTACAAAACCCGGGGCAGCTTAGAGACCGATCGAGGATGAAAGCAGCAAAGCGTAAGGTGGCTTCGAAGCCCAAATCCAAGCCCACTATCAACCCGCTCATGGGCAAATGGAACGGCCCGTTCGGGATGCCGCCGTTCGGGAAGATCGAAGCGCGCCACTTCAAGCCGGCGCTCGAGGCGGCCTTTCGCGAGCATAAAGCCGAGATCGAGCGGATCGCTAAGAACCCCGCCAAGCCCACGTTCGCAAACACCATCGTGGCATTAGAGAAGAGCGGGGCTCAGCTGTCGCGTGTCGCGTCCGTTTTCTGGAATCTCGAAGGTTCGGATTCGACGCCCGAGTTTCAAGAGATCGCGCGTGAGATGGCGCCGCGGTTCGCTGCGCACGAAACGCAGATCCTGCTCGACAAGCGTCTCTTCAAACGCATCGACGATCTCTATGAGCGGCGGAACGCGCTGAAGCTCAACGAGGAAGATCTGCGCGTTCTCGAGCGGCATCATCTCGAATTCGTTCGCGCGGGCGCGCGGCTGTCGGCGGCGGACAAATCGCGCGTGAAGGAAATCAATGCGCGGCTCGCAACGCTCGTCACACAATTCATGCAGAACGTGCTGAAAGACGAGCAGTCGTGGCGGCTCATCCTCGAAGGTGAGAACGATATTGCCGGGCTTCCCGATACGCTGAAGGAAAGCGCCGAACGCGCCGCTGCGGATGCGGGTTTCCCGGGCAAGGCGATGATCACGCTCGCGCGGTCGAGCGTCGAAGGCTTTCTCACCTACTCGAGCCGGCGCGATTTGCGCGAGCAGGCGTTCCATGCCTGGACGCGGCGCGGCGCCCATGAGGGCGACACCGATAACCGGCAGATCGTCGCCGAAGCCGTAGCGCTTCGCGGTGAGTACGCACGGCTGATGGGATTCAAATCGTTCGCCGAATTCAGTCTGCAGGACACGATGGCGAAAACGCCAGAAGCAGTGGACGAGCTTCTGCGCGCCGTCTGGGACAAGGCTGTCGAACGGGCCAGGGAAGAGCGCGATGCGCTCGCGGCCGAGGCGCAGAATTCCGGCGACAATGCCCCGATCATGCCGTGGGACTGGCGGTATTACTCGGAGAAGGTGCGCAAGGCGAAGTACGACTTCGACGAGGCGAAGCTTCAGCCGTATCTCGAACTCGATCACATGATCGCGGCGGCCTTCGACACCGCGACGCGTCTCTTCGGTTTGAAGTTCGAGGAGCGGGAGGACCTGCCGCGCTACCATCCTGAAGTTCGTGTCTGGGAGGTCCTGGATAAGAAGGGCGCGCATGTCGGCATTTTCATGGGCGATTATTTCGCGCGGCCAACGAAGCGTTCCGGCGCGTGGATGTCGGCGTTCCGTTCTCAGCATAAGCTTGGCAAAGGGCAGAGCCCGATCATCGTCAACGTGTTGAACTTCACGAAAGGCGCTGAGGGTGAGCCGGCGCTGCTGTCTTTCGACGATGCGCGCACGCTCTTTCACGAGTTCGGGCATGGCCTGCACGGGCTGTTGTCGAACGTGACCTATCCGTCGATTTCGGGAACGTCGGTATCGCGCGATTTCGTGGAACTGCCGTCGCAGCTTTACGAGCACTGGCTGTCGACGCCGGAAGTTCTGGAGAAGCATGCCCTGCATCACAAGACCGGCAAGCCGATGCCGAAGGTCTTGCGGCAGCGGTTGGCCGCGGCGCGCAATTTCAACCAGGGCTTCGCGACGGTGGAATATACGTCGTCCGCCCTCGTCGACATGGCCCTTTATTCCGCGGAACCCTCCGTGGTCGGCGATGTCGAAGGGTTCGAGCGCGTGACGCTCAGCGAAATCGACATGCCGAACGAAATCGTGATGCGCCACCGCCTGCCGCACTTCATGCACATCATGTCCGGCTATGCAGCGGGCTATTACAGCTATCTGTGGTCGGAAGTGATGGATGCCGATGCGTTCGCGGCCTTCGAGGAAACCGGAAACGTGTTTCATCCGGCGACGGCGAAGAAGCTTCACGAGTTCATCTATTCGGCCGGCAACCGCCGCGATCCGCATGCGGCCTACGTGGCGTTTCGAGGACGGCCGCCGAAGATCGATGGTCTCTTGAAGAAGCGCGGACTCGCGGCCTGAGGCTGCGGCGGCAGGCCCTTTACCAGAGGCCTGCCATCGTCGCGCCAATGATGGGGCCGCTGCGGCCTTCCTGCAGAAGCACGACGATCTTTTGTACGTCTGCTTGCATCATCGCGGCGCGCGGCAGCTGCACGCGGAGCGGCATGCCCTTCCAGATGCCGATCGGCGTCAGCTCGCGGACGATGTTGGTGTAGGTGAGCGTCTTACCGGCGTTCTCACCTTCCTTGATCGGAACGGACCCGGTCATCTGGACAACGCCGAGCCAGACCGTTGCCTCACGCGGGGTGCGGCCCGGCGGATCGCCCGCCAATGCGAAGTTCAGCGTATTGCGTTCCTGCCAGAAGCTGATGGGGACCTGAGCGGGTCCGCCGCCCTTCCGCGTATCCTCGATGGCGGCTTCAATCGCAGCCTTGGACCCGCCGTTGACGGGGGTCACGCCGTTGACGATGGCCTGCGGCGTGAAAATCGCGCCGTCGCCGCGGTTGCGTGCGTAATTGCGCTGACGTTCGGAATTGCGCGGCGAGCCGAAGGTGTCTTTCCAGCCGAGATAGTTCCAGTAATCGACGGGCAGAGAGAGTGCGATGATCGATGGATCGTCCGCAAACGTCTTGAGAAGTGCGTCGGCGGGCGGGCACGAGGCACACCCCTGACTGGTGAAGAGTTCGATCACGCCTTTGATGGGTTTGTCGGCGGACGGATCGATGCGGACCTCCTGCGCCCACGCGGGCAGGGCGCCGATGGCGGCCACAAATACAGCAAGCAGAAATTCGCGATAACGCATTCGATTTACCCGATGCCGCCTCGATCAGCAGTCCAATCTGTTTCAACTTATTGTAGCTCTTGGATAAAGTGAAACGCAGGTAAGTAATCTCACGAACCTGTGACACTGGGGGAGAACTGCGGGGAACGGTTCGATGCGCGGGCGCCCGCCTGGTGCGTTGCACATCGCGCGGGTACAGCTTCCCCAATTCGACAAGAGGCTTTAAAAGCCACCCACCTCACTTCCTCGGCTACGCGCAACGCCCGGTCACATATGCCAAAAAGATCCCTCTCCTTCGCTCGCGGTATTCTGGTGGTGCTGGGGGTCTTTGTTGCGACGGCAGCCGCGTACGCCGGTGTGCAGTTCGGGCGAGGCAATTTCCACGAGGTCGTTGCGGGAGAACTCTACCGGTCCGGCCAGCCGCGTGGGGGCGACATCGATCGCTATGTGCACGACTACGGCATCAAGTCCGTACTCAATCTGCGCGGCGCAAATCCCGATAAGCGCTGGTACCGGGACGAGATGGCCGCGATCTCGCGCAACGGATTGGCGCATGCCGATCTTGCGCTGAAGGCCGACCGCGCGCTGGACGACGAGACCGTGTCTCAGCTGTTCGCGTTATTCGCGTCGTTGCCAAAGCCGCTTCTTATTCATTGCGATGGCGGCGCGGATCGAACCGGGCTTGCCTCCGCGCTCTATCTCGCGTGGGTCAAGCATGCGGACGAATGGTCGGCGGAACTCCAGCTGTCAATTCTTTACGGCCATATCGGACTGCCCCTGACACATGGATGGGCAATGTCCACGACCTTCGAGCGGCTGGAGCCACGGCTCGGCTATCCCAATTCCTGAGATAGGAAAGCTCCTGCAGCCCCACTTCGATGGGGACCGCAGGAGCCGGTATTGCATCAAGCTGCGAGGTTGCGCAGCACGTAGTGCAGGATGCCGCCGTTTCTGAAGTACTCGAGCTCGTCGAGCGTATCGATGCGGCAGAGCACGGGTACGGGCACCGAGGTGCCGTTCGCGCGCGTGATGGTCAGCGTTACGACTTCGCGCGGCTTCAGGGTCGCGAGGCCCGGGATGGTGACTCGTTCATCCCCGGTGAGGCCGAGCGACTGCCATGAAGCGCCTTCGGTGAAGACGAACGGGGCGATGCCCATGCCGACAAGGTTCGAGCGGTGGATACGCTCGAACGATTGAGCGATGACGGCGCGGACGCCCAAGAGGTTCGTGCCCTTGGCCGCCCAATCGCGCGATGAGCCGTTGCCGTATTCGATGCCAGCGAAAACAACCAGCGGCACGCCTTCGGCTTCATACTTCATGGCGGCGTCGTAAATCGGCATTTCTTCGCCCGAGGGATAGTGGATCGTCAGGCCGCCTTCCTTCACGTTGCCGTTCGCATCCTTCACCATGTGGTTCTTGATGCGGATGTTGGCGAACGTGCCGCGCATCATCACCTCGTGGTTGCCGCGCCGGGTGCCGTACTGGTTGAAGTCGGCCGGTTGCACGCCGTTGTCGAGGAGATATTTGCCGGCCGGGCTCGCCGCTTTGATCGAACCGGCGGGCGAGATGTGGTCGGTCGTGATCTTGTCGCCGAAGAGGCCCAGGATGCGCGCGTTGACGATGTCGCTCACGGGCTTGGCTTCACGCGAGATGGACGTGAAGTAGGGGGGGTTCTGGACGTAGGTCGAAGCGCCGTTCCAGCCGTAGGTCAAGCCGCCGCTCGTTGCGATGCCCTGCCAGTTGCTGTCGCCCTTGAAGACGTCGGCGTAGCGCGATTTGAACATTTCGCGCGTGACGTTCTCGGCGATGAACTTCTGGATTTCCTGCGTCGTCGGCCAGATGTCCTTCAGGAAGACGGGCTTGCCGGTGCTGTCGGTCCCAAGCGGTTCGGTGGTGAGGTCCTTCTGCACCGAGCCTGCAAGCGCGTAGGCGACGACGAGCGGCGGCGAGGCGAGGTAGTTCGCCTGCACGTCTGGGCTCACGCGGCCTTCGAAGTTGCGGTTGCCCGAGAGCACAGCGGCGGCGACGATGCCGTTCGAGTTGATCGCTTTCGAAAGCGGCGCTGCAAGCGGGCCGGAGTTTCCGATGCAGGTGGTGCAGCCGAAGCCGACGAGGTTGAAGCCGATCTCATCGAGATAGGGCTGCAGGCCCGACTTCTCAAGGTAGGCGGCGACGACCTGCGATCCCGGCGCGAGCGATGTTTTCACCCACGGCTTGCTCTTCAGGCCGAGCTTGGCGGCGTTGCGGGCGAGAAGGCCTGCTGCGATCAAGACGCTGGGGTTCGACGTGTTCGTGCAACTCGTGATCGCGGCGATGACGACGTCGCCGTGGCCGATGTCGTAGTTTTCGCCTTCGACGGGAACGCGCTTTGCGAGTTCGCCAGGCTTCTTGTATTCGCCGGCAAGCGCCGTTTCGAAGCCGCTCTTGATGTCGTTGAGCGCGATGCGGCCTTCAGGCCGTTTCGGACCCGCCATCGAGGGGACGACGTCGCCCAGTTCGAGTTCGAGCGTATCGGTGAAGACCGGATCGGCAGAGCCCGTCTCGCGATAGAGGCCCTGGGCTTTGCAGTAGGCCTCGACAAGCGCGATGCGGTGGCTGTCGCGGCCCGACATCGTAAGGTAGTTCAGCGTTTCCTTATCGACGGGGAAGAACCCGCAGGTTGCGCCGTATTCGGGCGCCATGTTGGCGATCGTCGCGCGGTCGGCGAGCGTCATCGAATCGAGGCCGGGCCCAAAGAATTCGACGAATTTGTTGACGACACCCTTCTTGCGCAGCATCTGCGTGACCGTCAGCACGAGGTCGGTCGCGGTGACGCCTTCCTTGAGCTTGCCCGTCAGGCGGAAGCCGATGACTTCCGGGATCAGCATCGACTGCGGCTGGCCGAGCATTGCGGCTTCGGCTTCGATGCCGCCCACACCCCAGCCGAGAACGGCCAAGCCGTTGACCATCGTCGTGTGGCTGTCGGTGCCCACGAGCGTATCGGGGTAGGCGACGGTTTGGCCGTCGGAGGTCTCGGCGGTCCACACCGTCTGCGAAAGATATTCCAGGTTGACTTGGTGGCAGATGCCGGTGCCGGGCGGCACGACGCGGAAATTCTGGAACGCGCCCTGGCCCCATTTCAGGAAGTTATAGCGCTCGCCGTTGCGCGCGTATTCGAGCGCGACGTTGTCGGCCAGCGCTTTGGGCGTGCCGAACTCATCGACGATGACGGAGTGGTCGATGACGAGATCGACGGGAACGAGCGGATTGATCTTGGTCGGATCGCCGCCGAGCTTCGTCATGCCATCGCGCATGGCGGCGAGGTCGACAACGGCAGGGACGCCAGTGAAGTCCTGCATCAGGACGCGGGCGGGGCGGAAGCCGATTTCCTGCTCGGTCTTGCCTTTATTGTCGAGCCAGGCGGCCATGGCGGCTATGTCGGCCTTGCGGACCGAGCGGCCATCTTCGTGGCGCAGAAGGTTCTCAAGCAGAACCTTCATGGAATAGGGAAGGCGAGAGATGCCTTTCAGGCCGTTCGCTTCCGCATCGGGCAGCGAATAGTAAACGTAGTCCTTGCCATCGACCGTGAGGGTCTTGCGGCATTTGAAACTGTCGTCTGAAGCGGGTGTAAGGGCGCTCAAGGTCAGGCCTCCGAGGGATTAGGACGAAGGGCTGCGCCGCCGGAGTGCCGGCGGGTCGAGGATGTCCCGCGGCACGAGCTCGTCGGTCCGCGCGACCCCTCGCTTTTGCGCTAGCGAAGGATATAACGTGCCTTCTATATAATCGCTCGAAAAAGAAAGCACTAAGCGCGAGACGGGCAAATTAGCGCGCAAAGCCCCCTGTCTTGCTCAATCCCCCGTCACGGAATCTCATCGCTGTGCAGCTTATTGCCGAAGACTTGGTCATAGATCGGGGATCGCGCCGGGTCATCGACGGGCTGTCGTTTGCCGTCAAAGCCGGGGAAGCGCTCCTTTTGACCGGCGCCAACGGGGTCGGCAAGACAACCTTGCTTCGCACGCTCGCTGGCTACATCCGGCCGTTTCGCGGCCACATCCGGCTGGACGGCGGCGATGCTGAGCTGACGGTGGGCGAGCAGGCGCACGTCGTGGGGCACACGAACGCCATCAAATCGAGCCTGTCGGTCGCGGAGAATGCCGCTTTTTGGAATGCGTATCTCGATGCGGGCGAGAGCGCTGCGCCGCGGACCGAAGCGGCGCTCCGGCATTTTGGGCTCGAGGATCTCAGCGATTTTCCCGCCGCGTACCTGTCGGCCGGGCAGAAACGCCGGCTTGGGCTCGCCCGGCTTCTCGTGGCTCGGCGGCCGTTGTGGCTGCTCGACGAGCCCACATCGTCACTCGACACGGCCTCGTCGGAACGGCTCGTCGCGGCGGTCAACGAGCACACGCAGAGCGGAGGCCTTGCGGTGATCGCCACGCATCTGCCATTAGCCCTCGAACGCGTGCGCACGCTCAATCTCGCAGCGCAAAGGGTGGCGGCTTGAAGAGCTTCTTGGCTCTCCTTCAACGAGACGTGAGGCTTGCGATCCGCGAAGGCGGCGCGATCGGCACGGCGCTCGGGTTCTTTCTCGTTGTCGTATCCCTGATGCCGCTCGGTCTCGGGCCCGATCTCAATCTGCTGGCGCGGATCGCGGCTGGCATATTGTGGATCGCATTGCTGCTCGCGGCGCTGTTGTCGCTCAACCGGATTTTCGAGGCGGACTACGAAGATGGGACGCTCGATGTGCTCGCGACAGGACCTCTTCCGCTCGAATTGGTTACTGTCGCCAAGTCGCTGGCGCATTGGATCACAACCGGCATTCCGCTCGCCATCATGGCGCCGGTGCTCGGCATTCTCTTAAACCTAGATCTGGCGGCCTATCCCGTTCTGGTTGCAACGACGCTGCTCGGTACGCCCGCGGTCAGCTTTCTCGGCGCGATCGGGGCGGCGTTGACGATGAAGACGCGGCGCGGCGGCCTGCTTTTGGCGGTCATCGTGCTGCCGCTCTACGTGCCGACCTTGATCTTCGGCATTTCCGCGGTGGCCGCCGGCGCTGGGCCATCCGGGTTCGGGGCGTCATTCCTCATCCTGGCGGCGATCTCGCTCACAACAATCGTCCTGGGGCCGCTTGCTGCGGCTGCCGCACTGAAGGTTCAGCTTCAGTAAGTAAATGTAATCTGCGCCTTCATTGCGCGTTTCTTCCGAAAGCCTTAGATGCCGCATATGCAGACACTGACGCAACGCCTCGCCAATCCGACCCGCTTCATGGAGCTATCCGCGCGCCTCTTGCCGTGGATCTCGGCGGCGTCCGCCATCCTGCTGGCCTACGGGCTCTATCTGGCGTTCATTGACTCGCCTGCCGACTACCAGCAGGGCGAGACCGTGCGGATCATGTACATCCACGTGCCATGCGCTTGGCTTTCGATGATGGTCTATGGCGTGATCGCGGTATCGAGCTTCGGGCTGCTGGTGTTCCGCCATCCGCTTGCCGATGTGTCGGCAAAGGCCGCGGCACCGCTCGGGGCCGCCTTTACGTTTCTGGCGCTGCTGACGGGCTCGCTCTGGGGGAAGCCGATGTGGGGCACCTACTGGGTGTGGGACGCGCGGCTGACGTCGGTGCTGATCCTGTTCTTCCTCTATCTCGGGCTCATCGCGCTGCGTTCGGCGCTCGAAGACGAGGGCGCGGCGGCGAAGCTGACGGCGATCCTGGCGCTCGTCGGCGTCACGATTTTGCCGATCATCAAATTCTCGGTCGATTGGTGGAATACGCTGCACCAGCCTTCGACGGATTTCACCTCGACCGTTGATCCCAGCATGCGGCTGCCGCTGCTCGTGATGGCTGCCGCTTTCACGCTTCTCTTCTTCGCGATGCATTTGAAAGCGATGCGAAACGAAATTCTCAGGCGGCGGGTGAAGGCGCTTAGAACTCAGGCTGTGGCCGGTCGCGACCGGCTCGCGGCGCACGCCACGACTCAAGGGGCAGCGGAGTAAGTCATGATTGATCTTGGACCGCACGCCGCGTTCATCTGGGTTTCCTACGCCGCGGTTGCGGTGACGGTCGCCGGGCTCATCGTCTGGCTCATCGCAGATGGCCGGAAGCAGCACTCCGATCTCGACGCGCTGGAACGCCAGGGCGTGAGGCGCCGCGGGTCGGTGGGAGTACGCTAACGTGGCCGATGCAAAGCCCAAGTCGCCGCTTCTGCGCGCACTGCCGGTCGTAATATTCGCTGTCGTCGCCGGGTTTTTTGCAATGGCGCTGCGATCGGGCGATCCCTCGCGCTTGCCATCAACGCTCGTCGGCAAGCCTGCGCCGCAGACCACATTTCCGGCGCTGGCCGGTCTTGAAGTGGGCGGGCAGCCGCAGCCGGGCTTCAGCTCCGCCGATCTCGCGAAGGGCAAAGTTTCCGTCGTCAACTATTGGGCGTCGTGGTGCCAGCCGTGCGTCGATGAGCATCCGTTCCTGATGCAGCTCAAGGAGCAGGCAGGCGTCGATCTCTATGGCGTGAATTACAAGGATAAGACGGATGCGGCGCGGCGCTTCATGGGCCGGTTCGGCAATCCGTATTCAGCAGTCGGAACGGATTCGAGTGGGCGCGCCGCGATCGACTGGGGCGTCTACGGCACGCCTGAGACGTTCGTCGTCAACGGGCGCGGCGAAGTCATCTACAAGCACGTCGGGCCGATTTCGGCTGAGTCCTTGAAGACGAAGCTTCTGCCGGTCATCGAAAAGGCGAAGGCCGACGCCGCCGCATCATAAGACGCGCCGGCGTGCTGCCTTACGTGAACTCACAGCGGGTAGAATATTCCGCGCGAGTGATTGAGCACGGTCAATATTCCGGTTTTGATGTCGAAGTGCGCGCCGTGGAGCGAAAGCCGGCCGCGCTCTTCCTGCTCGGCCACGAAGGGGAAGGTCCGCAGGTTGGTGATCGACTGCTTGATCCCTTCCTTCTCCAGTGCCTCCTGCTTGACGGCCTGCGGACTGTTTTGATGCGAGGCGAGCACTGAAATCCGTGCCTGATCCAGCATCGACATCCAGCGCGAAATGAACTGCGCGTCCGTCTGGATGGCCGCGCTCTGATCGAGTGCGGTTTTGACGCCGCCGCATCCGGAGTGACCCATGATGATGAGGTGCTTGATGCGCAGGTTCAGCACCGCAAATTCGACGGCGGCGCTGACGCCGTGAAACTGTCCGCCCGTCTCGTAGGGCGGCACGAGGTTGGCCACGTTACGCACGATGAACAGTTCGCCCGGCATCGCGGTAAAAATCGTCTCCGGATCGACGCGGCTGTCGGAGCAGGAAATCACCATCGTCTCGGGGCTCTGCCCGTACGTGGCCAGCTCTTCATAGTGGTCGGCGTGGAGAACGAAGTGGCGATTTCTGAAGCGGCGATAGCGGTCGGTGAGGGTTTCGGGGAAACTGCTCATTTATGCTCTTTAGCTCCTAATCCGCCGGTCGGCGCGCTTCTAACGAGAATGGTGTAGCCGACAATCGCCGACATGAGTGAGCCCGCCAGCACGCCGAAGCGGACTTCGGCGCTCGACGTCGGATCGGGGAATGCCAGGATGCCGATGAACAGGCTCATGGTAAAACCGATGCCAGCCAAGACGGCGGTGCCAAACAGCTGAGTCTGCGAAGCTCCGTGGGGCATTTGTCCGAGACCCGATGCGACGGCAAATCTGACGGCGCCGTATATTCCGAGTGGCTTGCCGATGAAAAGACCCAAGGCGATGCCGATCGGGATTTGCGACAGCATGTCATTTGTCGAAAGGTCAGTCAGCGTCAGTCCGGCGTTGGCGAAGGCGAAGATCGGTACGATGAGGAAGCTGACCCAGGGGCTCAGCGCATGCTCCAATCCGACAAGGGGTCCATTGGTTCCCTTTTTGGCGCCCGAGAGCGGAATGGCGAGAGCGGTTGCCACGCCTGCCAACGTTGCGTGAACGCCGGATTTCAAAACGCAGAGCCAGATGAAAGCGCCGACGAGCAGATAGGGCCAGGCTCGCATGACGCCGGATCTGTTGAGGGCAATGAGGCCAAGTACGCCAAGGGCGGCCAGGCCCAGCGCCTGAACTGACAGATCGGCTGTGTAGAAGAGGGCGATGATTATGATCGCGCCCAGATCGTCGATGATGGCGAGCGCGAGAAGAAAAACCTTCAACGCCGTGGGCACGCGGTTGCCTAGCAAAGCCATGATACCAACGGCAAAGGCGATGTCCGTTGCGGCGGGAATGGCCCAGCCGCGCAGCGCGACCGGATTATCCCAGTTGATGGAAGCGTAGATCACGCTCGGCACCAACATGCCGCCCAAGGCGGCGATGACCGGAAGCATTGCTGCCCGGCGGTTCGAGAGCGCGCCGCGGATCGCCTCGCGTTTGATTTCCAGACCGACGACGAAAAAGAAGACAACCATCAGGCCGTCGTTGACCCAATGGATGACATTCTTCGTCAGCGAGAACGGCGCAACGCCGATCTGCACATGCATCGCAAGCAGGTGCTCATACATCTCCTTCAAGGGCGAGTTCGCGGCGATCAGCGCGAGCACCGCGGCGCCAAGGAGAATCAAGCCCGCAGCCACTTCGCGGTTCATGCCGGTGGCGCTTGTCTCTGGTTTCATTCCTGTAGGTTTCCTCGGGCAGGGAGTTTCGGGCAGATATGCAATCCGGTGACGATCGCAGCAAGGATTAGCAGAGGTTACGCGCGGATTGGCCTATGGGCGCACCACGATTTCGAGAGGAACAATGCCGCTTTTCCAGTCCACGAGGTTTGGCAGCAAACGATCGTAACCGCGGCTGACTTCGAGCACCTGCCGCACGCCGGCGATGGCGTAGGCGAGGGCCTCGTCAGGTGTTCTCCCGAGCATGAGTTTGGCTGTCAGGCAACCGGCGAAGACATCGCCCGTGCCATGGGGGACATCGTTCCACTTCTCGACCGACCCCGTCAGGACGCGTTCGCTATCGACGAGCACGGTCGCGAGCCGCGATGGTCCGTCAGGTATAGACGTGCCGGCGACGAGGGGGCGTCCGAGGCTGCGGATCGCGTCTACGGCATCGGCGGGAGATTTGACCTCGCGGCCCGAGAGCCAGGCGAGTTCGAAGCGGTTTGGCGTCAGCACGTCGGCTAAGGGCAGCAGGAGATCGCGGGTCGCGACTGCGGCTTCCTCGTCGATGTAGTGGCCTTTGGGATCGTCGCCGAAGATCGGGTCGCAGACGTAGGTGATCGACGGGTTAATCTCGCGCAGGCGCTGCACTGCGGCGGCGACGACTTCTACGTGCTGGGCGGACGGCAAATAGCCCGAAAAGACGGCGCCGAATGATCCCAGCCAGCCGTTGTTATCGAGGGCGGCAATCATGCTTTTCAGAATGGCCGGGTCGAGCGGCAACCCGGCGATGTGGGGACGGATCGGATGATTGGAGAGCACAATGGTCGGCACGCCCACGACTTCGATGCCGGCCTGCTCAAGGGGCGGGGACGCCGCGGCCAATCCGACGGGATCGCGGGCAACGTAGGACGAAATCATCAGAATTTGGTGCATGGGGCTGCTTTAGCAGGAGTGGCCCGAAACGCCTACGAGGGCCGCAACCCATACCGCGCCCGCAGCCCGCAGGCGATTAATTCGCACCTTTCGCGGCGGGCGATATTGCCAAGGCAGATGGTGCGATGCACAATCATGCGACCCATCTCGGAGTCTATGCCATGGTCATGAGGCCGAGACGCAGTGTCCTTTATCTTCCGGGCGATAACGAGCGAGCGCTGGAAAAGGCGCGGACGCTGCCGGCCGACGCCATCATCATCGATCTGGAAGACTCGGTTGCGCCCGCCAACAAGGAGAAGGCGCGCAACCAAGCAACAGCGGCCGTGCACGAAGCCGGATTTGGCTCGCGCGAGGTCGTGCTGCGCGTCAATCCGATCGAGACGCCCTGGGGCATGGCCGATCTTCATGCGGCCATCGCGGCGGGACCGGACGCTATCCTCATTCCGAAGGTTTCAACGCCCGGCGACATTACGGGGACAGCGAAGGTCGTAAAGGCGGCGGAGGCCGATCCCCGCATCCGGCTTTGGGCGATGATCGAGACGCCGATGGGCATCATCAATGCGCGGGAAATCGCGGCGTGCGGGCCGGATCCCGACAACCGGCTTTCCTGCTTCGTGCTTGGCACCAATGACCTCTTGAAGGAGAGCCGGGCGCTCGCCAGCAGCAACCGGTTCGCGGTCGTGCCGTGGCTCGCCATGACGCTGGTGGCGGCCCGGGCTTACGGGCTCGACGTCATCGATGGCGTCTACAACGATTTCAAGGACGAGGCGGGGTTCAGGGCCGAGTGCGAGCACGGGCGGACGCTTGGGATGGATGGCAAGACGCTCATTCACCCGTCCCAGGTCGTGCCGTGCAACGAAATCTTCTCGCCGAAGGACGATGAGATCGCCTGGGCAGCCAAGATCATCAAGGCCTTCGAGGAGCCGGAGAACGCGCGCAAGGGCGTCATCACCGTCGAAGGGCGCATGGTTGAGCGGCTGCATCTTGTGATGGCGAAGCGGGTCGCGGCGATTGCGGAGGCGATCAGAACGCGCTCCAAAGTCGAAGAACCCTGGTTTTGAGGTTAGTTCCCTCGTTCTTCTGCGGCCCTAGGGCGCGTTTCTGAAATGCCGAAAAAAGTTGCGGTCGAGGAAGGAGATCCCGAAAAAGGCTGAAACAGCCGAAGCTCAATTCTTGGGCTTCCCGAAAATTCAGGGCGGGGACGATGGCCGGAACAAAGACCAACGCAGGCAATTTCTTCGAAGATTTCAAGTTCGGCCAAATCATTCAGCACGCGACGCCGCGCACCGTCACCGACGGCGACGTCGCGCTCTACACGGCGCTTTACGGCTCGCGTTTCGCCGTTCAATCGGCTGACACCTTCGCAACGGCGATCGGCTATCCGAAGGCGCCGCTCGACGACATGCTGACGTTTCACGTCGTGTTCGGGAAGACGACGCCCGACATCTCGCTCAACGCCATCGCCAATCTCGGCTACGCCGATTGCCGGTTCCTCAAGCCCGTTTATCCCGGCGACACACTGTCTTCGACGTCGGAAGTGATCGGCCTTAAAGAAAATTCAAACGGCGAGACGGGTACTGTTTACGTGCGCTCCACCGGGCGCAACCAGCACAACGAAAAGGTGCTGGAATATTGCCGCTGGGTGATGGTTCGCAAGCGTTCGAAAGGATCGCCGGCCCCGGAGGCCATCGTTCCGAAGCTTCCCGAGCGCGTCGATCCCGCCGATCTCGCCTGCGCCGTTCCCACGCTCGATATCAGCAAATATGATCTGGCGCTCGCGGGCTCGCCCTACCGCTGGGACGATTATGAAGTCGGCGAGAAGATCGACCACGTCGACGGCATGACGCTCGAAGAAGCCGAGCATCAGACGGCGACCCGGCTCTATCAGAACACCGCGAAGGTGCACTTCAATCAGCATACAGAGTCCAAAGGCCGTTTCGGCAAGCGGATCGTCTACGGCGGCGTCGTGATTTCGCTCGTCCGCGCGCTTTCCTATAACGGCCTCGGCAACGCATTTCATCTCGCTGCGATCAACGGCGGACGCCATGTGGCTCCGACTTTTGCGGGCGACACGATCTACGCTTGGTCCGAGATCCTCGAGAAAGCCGAGATCCCGGGCCGCAAGGACGTCGGCGCCCTCCGCGTGCGCCTCGTCGGGGTCAAAAATCAGGATTGCTCGGCCCTCCCCCTCAAAACGGCGGACGCCGAATACGCCGAGGGGGTTGTCCTCGACCTCGATACGTGGCTTGTCCTGCCTCGCCGGGCCTAAGGGAGCCGGCTACCGTGTAGGGATTTTCCGGAGGGCGATGCCCTCCGGCGGGGTGTAGGGAGCAGTCGCATGAAAACGAGACTGACGGCAGCCGCCGCGGCGGCCATCCTTCTCTTTGCGGCATCTCACCGGGCGGATGCCATGGGAGAGACCGCCGTCGCCGAGATCAAGCTTGCCGATGGCCAAAGCGCCGGCACCATCACGCTGACGGAAATTGCTGCGGGCGTGCTTCTCAAAGTCGAACTCAAAGGTTTGACGCCTGGCGCGCACGGCTTGCACTTACACGAGACGGGCACGTGCGAAGGCGACTTTTCGTCGGCGGGCGCTATTTATAATCCGCTCGGCGCCAGACATGGCTTCCTCAATGAGGAAGGTCCGATGGCGGGCGATCTGCCCAACGTCATCGCGGGTGCGGACGGCACGGCGGCGGCTGAAATACTCAGCCCATATCTGCATCTCAACAAAGAGACCGAAGACACGCTTTTCGATACCGACGGTTCATCGCTGGTATTGTTCGAAAAAGCCGACGACTACCAGACTGACCCCGAAGGCGATGCGGGTTCGCGGATCGGCTGCGGGGTTCTGAAATCACAGTAGGCAGCGCAATCTCCGTGCGCGCCTGTGTGCACCCGTCCGCCTCAGCGGAGCACGACATCGGGAGCATGCGGCGTAAAGGAGTGAACGCTTGAGGCGGGCGGACTTCAATTTGCTGGCCTCACCCTAGTCTCTGTGGCATTTGGCGATTTGCCGGGTTCGAAATGAGCCGGTACACGTTGGCTTCACACGCACCAGAAGGACGTCCGATGGCAGCCACGTCTGGCCGCGGCGTGCGACCCGAGCGGCCGCTCTCGCCACACCTTCAAATCTATACTCCGCTCATCAACATGGTGATGTCGATCCTACATCGCATCACCGGGGCGACGCTGTACGTTGGATCGCTGCTTCTTGCATTGTGGCTCGTCGCAGCTGCGTCGGGACCGGAGCAGTACGACTATGTGTCGAGCTGGTTTGCCACTTGGCCCGGCAAGATCGTGCTTTTGGGATACACGTGGGTCCTGATGCACCACATGATGGGTGGTATACGGCATTTGATCTGGGACAGTGGCCACGGCTACGAACTGCGGATGATCGATCTCCTCTCGTGGGGATCGCTCGCCGCGTCACTCACGCTGACCGCCATCATCTGGGCCTTCGTCGCTCTCGGGGGCATGTAAATGAAATCGATGCGAACACCGCTCAAGAAGGTTCGCTATCTCGGCTCCGCCAAAGAGGGTGCCGATCACTTTTGGAAGCAGCGCGTCACGGCGGTTGCCAATATATTCCTGGCCTCCTTTCTGGTCTGGCTCATCGCATCGCATATCGGTGCCGACTACGAGACGGTGCACCGGAAGCTCGCCGATCCGCTGATCTCACTGCCCTTGCTGGCACTGATCCTGTCGGCGACGATCCACATGCGGCTTGGCATGCAGATCATCATCGAAGACTACGTGCACAATGAGGGGCTGAAGCTTGGCGCTCTTGTGCTGAACACGTTCTTTGCGATTGCCGTAGGGCTCGCCAGCGTGTTCGCCGTTTTGAAACTGAGTTTTGGAGCCTAAAGCCCGATGACGGTAGCGAATGGCAAAGCCAATGGTGCGATTGCCGCGCCTTCTCAACTCGGGAAGGCATATCCCGTCCAGGACCATGTCTATGACGTCGTGGTCGTCGGCGCGGGTGGTGCCGGTTTGCGCGCCACGCTCGGCTGTGCGGAGGCGGGGCTCAAGACCGCGTGCGTGACAAAGGTCTTTCCGACGCGTTCGCACACGGTCGCGGCGCAGGGCGGCGTTGCCGCTGCGCTGGGCAACATGGGCCGGGATGACTGGCGCTGGCACATGTACGATACCGTCAAGGGATCGGATTGGCTGGGCGATCAGGACGCGATTGAATATCTCTGCCGCAACGCTCCGGCTGCTGTTTATGAGCTCGAACATTACGGCGTTCCGTTCTCCCGCACCGAGGACGGCAAGATATACCAGCGGCCGTTCGGCGGCATGACGACCGATTTCGGCGAGGGCCCACCGGCGCAACGCACGTGCGCGGCCGCCGATCGCACCGGTCATGCGATGCTGCACACGCTTTATGGGCAGTCGCTGCGGTACTCGGCCGAGTTCTTCGTCGAATATTTCGCGCTCGATCTGATCATGGATCAGGACGGGGTCTGCCGGGGCATCATCGCGCTCAACCTCGATGACGGCACGCTGCATCGCTTCCGTGCGAAGAAGACTATTTTGGCGACGGGCGGTTACGGGCGCACGTATTTCTCGTGCACGTCGGCGCACACGTGCACCGGCGACGGCAACGCCATGGTGCTGCGCGCGGGTCTGCCGCTGCAGGACATGGAGTTCGTGCAGTTCCACCCGACGGGCATTTACGGCGCGGGCGTGCTGATCACGGAAGGCGCGCGCGGCGAGGGCGGGTATCTCACGAATTCGAAGGGCGAGCGCTTCATGGAGCGCTATGCACCGAGTGCGAAGGATCTCGCTTCGCGCGATGTCGTCTCGCGTTCAATGACGATCGAGATTCGCGAAGGCCGCGGCGTTGGTCCCGAAGGCGATCACATCTACCTGCACCTCGACCATCTCGATCCGAAGATTCTTGCCGAACGTTTGCCGGGCATCACGGAGAACGCCAAGGTGTTCGCGGGCGTCGATCTCAGGCGGCAGCCGATCCCGGTGCTGCCCACGGTCCACTACAACATGGGTGGCATACCGACGAACTATCACGGCGAGGTTCTGACGAAGAAGGACGGTGATCCCGATCACGTCGTGCCGGGCCTGATGGCGATCGGCGAAGCGGCGTGCGTTTCCGTGCATGGTGCCAACCGGCTGGGTTCGAATTCGCTCATCGATCTCGTCGTCTTCGGTCGGGCCGCAGGCCTGCGTTGCGCCGAGACCATCGAAAAGGGCGGGTTGCAGCAGGATCTGCCGAAGGATGCGAACGAACCGGCGCTGGCGCGTCTTGATCGCTTCCGGCACGCGAAGGGTTCGACGCCGACGGCGGCGCTCAGGCTGCGCATGCAGAAGATCATGCAGGCGAACTGCGCGGTCTTCCGCGATGGACCGGTGCTGAAGGAAGGCGTCGAGAAGATCCATGCGGTGTGGCGCGAGGCCGAGGACATCTCGGTCACCGATCGTTCGCTCATCTGGAATTCGGATCTCGTCGAGACGCTCGAGTTCGACAACCTCATCGCGCAGGCTGCGGTGACGGTCGTGGGGGCCGAGAACCGCAAAGAGAGCCGCGGTGCGCATGCGCGCGAAGATTATCCCAAGCGCGATGACGTCAATTGGATGAAGCACACGCTCGCCTGGGCCGATTATGCGAGTAAGAGTGTCACCCTTGATGACAGGCCGGTGCACACCCGGACAATGACCAACGAGGTCAAGTACATCGAGCCCAAGGCTCGGGTTTACTAGAGGCGTTTGGAATGGCGCGAGCAGAAATAGCGCCGTTCACCAAAGTCGCCTATGGTGCGCGCGCTGATCGAGAGGCGCGCCAGTCTTGAGTAAAGATCCGAAAGCCGACATCGACGCTGGCGATACGCGGATGTCGCCTGATCCGTTCACGGCGGTTTTGCCGGCCTTGGCGGCACTGGGCGCCGTCGCGTCGATTGCCTCGATCAACTGGTCGGGCGAGGGCAAGCTCGCGTCGCGGACGCGGACCAAGCGAAAAACGGGCGCGGCGCTTCGGGATCTCGAGACGTGCTGCATCGGGCTCGGCGAGATCTTCCGGCGCTTCCAGCGGCACCCGCGCGTCTTTGCGGGCGAAGGCGGGCAGGCCTCGGCACCGCTCAAATTCGGCGTGCACGGGCAGCGTATCAGGGCCGACGCACAGCGCCTTTATTTACAATTGATGGACGATATTGCGTCCATGCTCGTTCTTGCCGCTCAGAATGCGTTCGATGTGATGACGGCTATCGAGGACGGCGATATCGACGCACCCGAGGAGGTGTTTTTCGCCTTCGGCGAGCAGCAGGACCGGCTCAACGAGATCATCCAGTCGCGGGTGCCGCTGCGGGTCGCGGTCGATACGGGAGCTGAGATCGCCGAGCGGCTGATCGACCTCGTCCGGGAGCTGAAAAAATACCAGAAGCTCGCTTGAGCGATAGCGCCGCGTGCGGGTCCCCGCATGTTGACAGCGGGGGCGCGTTCAAGCTTCTGTCAACAGACATTTCAATTTCCGCAGACGGGACCCCGAAGTCTGATGGTTCAGCTCACGCTTCCGAAAAATTCGAAGATCTCCGAGGGCAAGACCTGGAATAGGCCGGACCATGACGGCGACTGGAAGGAGTTCCGGATCTATCGCTGGAACCCGGAGGACGGCCGCAACCCGCGCATCGATACATTCCATATCGATCAAAAGCAGTGCGGGCCGATGGTGCTCGACGCGCTCATTAAGATCAAGAACGAGATCGACCCGACGTTGGTGTTTCGCCGCTCGTGCCGCGAGGGCATCTGCGGCTCTTGCTCGATGAACATCGACGGCACGAACACGCTCGCGTGCTTGAAGAGCATCGAGGACGTGAAGGGCGCGGTGAAGATCTATCCGCTGCCGCACATGAAGGTCGTGAAGGACCTCGTTCCCGATCTCACGAACTTCTTCGCGCAGCATGCCTCCATCGAGCCGTGGCTGAAGACCGATACGCCGACGCCGCCGAAAGAGTGGCGGCAGTCGCGGGATGATCGCGAAAAGCTCGACGGGCTTTACGAGTGCATTCTGTGCGCGTGCTGCTCGGCGTCGTGCCCGAGCTACTGGTGGAACTCGGACCGCTATCTCGGTCCGGCGATCCTGCTGCAGGCTTATCGCTGGGTCATCGACAGCCGCGATGAGGCGACCGGCGAACGGCTCGACAACCTCGAAGATCCGTTCCGCCTTTACCGCTGCCATACGATTATGAACTGCGCCAAGGCCTGCCCGAAGGGGCTCTCGCCGGCCAAGGCCATTGGGGAATTGAAGAAGCTGATGGTGGAGCGGCGCGTCTAGATCATTCCGCGCGCTGACGAGATCGGGCAGACGATAGGAGGACGTGCGTGCTGGACATTCTCGATCACATCGGTTTCCCGATTACCGACTACAAGCGGTCGCTCAACTTCTACACCAAGGCGCTCGCGCCGCTCGGCATCGTCCTCCTCAAGGAAATGAAGTTCTCGGAAGAGGACGATGACGGCTATGCGGGGTTCGGCCGTGAGCGTCCGCAGTTCTGGATCGGCACCGGCACGCCGCTGACGGGCCGGCTGCACGTCGCTTTCTCCGCCCAGAATCGCGCGGAGGTTCAGGCCTTCTACGATGCGGCGCTGGCTGCCGGGGGCAAGGATAATGGGCCGCCCGGCCTCAGGCCGCATTATCATGCCAACTACTACGGCGGTTTCATCATCGACCCCGATGGACACAACATCGAGGCCGTGACGCATCTGCCGGAATAATCGTCCGCACGCCTCACAGGTGGAGCTGGTAGGTGTGCGCGAGCCAGCGATAGCTGCCTGGCGAGATCGTCTCCACGTAGCCTAATGATGGAAACGGCATGTGATAGCCGATGACCGGCAGGCGATCCGTTGCCGCCATGTCGAAAATGCGCCGGCGCGTTTTGGCACCCTGCTCTTGGTCGACATCGAAAACGCAATGCCAATCGGGACGCGCGAGGGAGGCCACCTGATGATGCGCGCAGTCTCCCCAAAACAATAGCGATTTGCCGCCGCTTTCGATCATGAAGGCGAGGTGTCCCGGCGTGTGACCGTAGGCTTCGATGGCGCGAATGCCACTCACGACATCGTCGCCAGGTTTTATAAAACTAAGCTTGCCAGCGACCGGGTTCGTACTGGCCCTGTAGATTCCCGCAAACTTCTCCATGTCGCCGGAGAATTTGCCTTCAGGTGACCAGAAGTCGTGCTCGATTGCTGCGATGACGTAGCGTGCATTTGGAAAGAGCGGTTGGCCATTTTCGATGATGCCGCCGACGTGGTCGAGATGACCGTGGCTCAGCAAAACGATATCGATATCCTCGGGCTTGAAGCCAGCCGGGCCGAGTTGTGCCGCAAGCCAGCCGCCGTCCGGACGGGGGACAAAGCCTGTCGAGCCGTTGCCGGTGTCGATCAATACGATCTCCTTGCCGGTGTTGATCACCGTTGGCGAAAAGCCCGGCTGATATTTCTGCTCGGGGAGGAGATTGTCGTACATCAGCTTGCGCACGCTCGCCTCATCCGCGTTCGTTCCGATGAGCGGGTAAGGACCGTCGATCATGGCTTCCGAATCCGAGATCGTGGTGATCTCGAAATCGCCAAGCTTGAAACGATAGAATTTGGGCTGAGCGCCGCCGAGAGGCCCAGCGGCGGCTTCGGCTTTCGGCGTCCAAACTGATGTCAGGGCCGGCATGGCGGCCAAGCCCAGACCGGCGCTGAGAAGTTTGCGGCGGTCAACGTTCAGCGCAGGGAGGTCCGCTGCGGTTTCATTTGCGATTATCCTTGGCATTTTCGCGTCCTAGGCAGATGTTCAAGCCGGGGTGAGGCTAGGGCTTGAGAGGGGACGCGCGCTTGTACGAACCTGCTACGCGTGGGAACGAGATCATGAAGCCCTTGTGGCACGTGGGTGAGGGGCGGATGCTTTTTGCCGGATGCCTGGGGCGAAACGCGCTTCACAGCCACAGCGCGCCCGTTCTACTTACCGGGCTCTATGACGATTTTCATTTGAAGCTTGGACGTGGGACCTGGTTCTCCTGCCGTGCCGCGATAATCCAGGCGGGCGATGTCTATGAATTCGACGCGGGTGGGCGGCCGTTGGCTGTCGTTTATGTGGAGCCCACGGAAACATCGGCGGAAGGTCTGGCGGCGCTCATTCATGACTCCCATGAAGAGCAAGGCGCTTTGATCGGCGCACGGTGCGATCTCGATCTTCTGCGTACGCTTTATGAGGATAGCGCCAGCCTTGCGTGGGCGGACGAGGCACTGGCGGACCTCATCGGATTTTCGAAAGCCAAGGTTGGGGCGCGCCGAGAGATCGATGTGCGGGTGCTGCGTGCGATCGCTGCAATCGCGGATCCTGAGAGGGCCGAAAGCGAATTGACAGGCGCGCCCAGCGTGGCGGCGGCCGCGGATGCTGCGCGGCTTTCGACATCGCGTTTCCAGCACCTCTTCAAGCAGGAGACCGGCGTCTCCTATCGCCGGTACGCGGCGTGGACGCGCATGCGGGTGGCGGTGGCGGAGGTCGTGAAGGGGGAGAACTTCACAAATGCCGCGCATGCGGCAGGCTATTACGATCAGCCGCACTTCGCGCATGAGTTTCGCCGGATCTTCGGGGCGCCGGCGTCGAAGAGCCTGGCCGGGGTCCGCTCATTGGTTTGCTCGTGAGAGCTGCCGCGCTTCCCTCTTGGCCCCTGGCGTGCGATAGCGGCTCTCACTCAGCATCAATTGTCCGCAGATGACCCACCCGCTTTCTTTCCTCACCTCCGGCGCGATCTCATCGCCCTTTACGCAGCTTCGCAAGCTTCTTGCCGGTATTCCGGCAGGGCACGCCAATCCGATCGAGCTGACGATCGGGGAGCCGCGCGAGGCGATGCCGGATTTCATCGCAGCGAAGCTCGCGGAGGCCACCGCCCTTTACGGGAAATATCCGCCCATTCGCGGGGCAGGTGATGCGCGGCTTGCGATCTCGGAGTGGTTGTCGAAGCGGTATCAGCTGCCCTCGGCTGTCGATCCCGAGCGTGAAATTCTGATGCTAAGCGGCTCGCGCGAGGGATTGTTCTTCGCCTGCCTTCCGGCCGTGGGGCGCAAGGAGATCACGGGGCGTCCCGCGATCTTGATGTGCAATCCGTATTATTCGGCCTATGTCGCGGGTGCTTTGGCGGTTGGCGCGGAGCCCATCTATCTCAACGCGACGAAGGCGACGGGCTTTCTTCCGGATCTCGACGAACTCGCGCGTGATGAAAGTCTGCTCGCGCGCACGGCGGCGCTGTTCATCAACTCGCCCGCCAACCCGCAGGGGGCGGTCGCAGATCGCGCATACATCCTGAAGGCGCTGGCACTCGCCCGCGCTTACGACTTCATGCTGTTCCTCGACGAGTGCTACTCGGAGATTTACACCGAGGCTGCACCGGTGGGCGGTCTCGAAGTCGCTATCGAGACGCCGGAGCGGTTTCGCAATCTCGTCGTCTTCAACTCGCTATCGAAGCGGTCGAACCTGCCTGGCCTGCGCTCCGGCTTTTGTGCTGGCGATGAGGCTTTCCTCGAAGCGTACGGCGAAGTGCGCAACATGTGCGCGCCGACGGTGCCTTTGCCGGTACAACATGCATCCGCCGCCATTTGGCGCGACGAGGCTCACGTGGAAATTTCACGGAATGCCTATCGCGACAAATTTCTGATTGCCGACAAGGTGTTAGGTGACCGCTACGGCTACAGACGGCCGGCGGGCGGCTTCTGCCTGTGGCTTAATTTGAGCCAATTTGGTGGAGGCGCTCAAGCGGCGGTAACCTTATGGCAACGTGCAGGCGTCAAGGTTATTCCCGGCAGCTTTCTGGCTCAGACGGGACGGGACGGCACTAACCCTGGCGCGGACTATGTTCGCGTCGCCATGGTGCAGGACTCCAAAACGATCCAGGAAGCGCTCGAACGCACGATTTCCGTGCTGCGTTAAAGAGTTCGTTCGCCGAGATGTCGCTGGATACGCGTGGATTGGATCCTCAGCGGCTGCTTCCGCAGTCCCTGGAGGACCGGCTGTTAGGCTGGGTTGGCCGTTTTGGCGGAGCAATTTTGCTCGGCTCGGCGGGGCTCATCTGGGTCAGTCTTGTTTCGTGGTCGGTGCTCGATCCGAGCCTGACGCACACGACGACGGCGGCCGCGCGCAATTTCGCGGGTCCCGTCGGCGCGATCATTTCCGATCTGCTCTTTCAAATGCTGGGCTTTGGCGCGGTGCTCGCTCTTATTGCGCCGGTCGTCTGGGGCATCGAAATGCTGCGCTCCGAGCGCGTCTTCGATGGCCGCGTGAGGCTCATATTCTACCCACTTTCGCTCCTTGCCCTCGCTGGCGCGCTTTCAGCGCTGCCGGTGTTGAGCGCTTGGCCACTGCGTCATGGCTATGGCGGGCTGCTGGGGGACAGCATCTATCGTCTGTTTCTCAATATCTTCTCGTCGCTCAACGAAGAACGGGCGCCGCTCGCCGCGGGCTGCGTACTTCTCGCAGCTGCCGTCCAGACATCCGGCAAGGCGATCGGATTTGAGGCCGAGGCGATTTTCAAATCCGTTCTGCGGTCCTTGAGTTCGGGCTTCCGGTACGCGACGAGCAAGGAGCGCTGGGAGGAGGCCGCCAGCCTCGGCCCGAGCCTTGCCGCTGGTGCGGGCCGCGTGCGTCGTGGCTGGTTTGGCCGGTCTTCCGCAGCTGAGGCCGATCCGGCGGATTCGTATTCTTCACTCGATGCCTTCGCCGGCGAAACAACGCCGACGCTCGATCTCAATCCCGAGCGAACGGCGCGGCCCCGCCGGGATGATGCCACCCATGCGCCGGGGCCGCTCTCTGCCCGGCCGCACGAGGATCCGCACACCCTTCCGCATGGCGCTCAAGGCGAACTCGATCTGCCGCTCTCCGCCGGCGCGGGCGAGAGCCTTTCCCGGCACAGCTCTGAAGATGATCTTCTCGGGCCCGCCTTCGACTTCGACGATAACATCGACCATTCGAGCCGAGAGATCGCGCAGCGCTTTGCGCCCGCATCGGCGCAGGCACGCGATCCGGACTTGGGTGAGTTTGACAGGCGAGGCGCCGCGCGGCCTCAGGCCGTCATGCCGCCGCCTATTCCCCAGGCGCGCGCTGCGCCCGCACCCGCGCCTGTCGAGCGCGCCGCGCCGGCAGAGAAGCCAGCCGTCACCAGCGGTATTCTTGCAGGCATCGCGCGTGCACGCATTCAGCCGCAATGGAAGCGCCCGTCTCTCAACATGCTGAAGCGGCCGAGCCCACAAAAGCCGCGTCCGGAACTGTCGCAGACGGTCATGCGCGGTAACGCGCGGCTGCTGGAGGATGTGCTCGCGGACTTCGGCATCAAGGGCGAAATCAAAGATATTCGTCCGGGTCCCGTTGTGACGCTCTATGAACTCGAGCCCTCGCGCGGCACGAAATCTTCGCGCGTCATCGGGCTGGCGGAAGATATCGCGCGCTCCATGAGCGTGGCGAGCGTTCGCGCCGCCGTTGTGCCGGGCCGCAATGCCATCGGCCTCGAATTGCCGAATACCCGGCGCGAGACGGTGCTTTTGCGCGAGATTCTCGAGGCCGATGCCTTCAAGTCGGACAGCGCGGCGCTGCCGCTCGGTCTCGGCAAGTCAATCAGCGGCGATCCCGTCGTGGCCGATCTCGCCCGGATGCCGCATCTGCTCGTTGCCGGTACGACCGGGTCGGGCAAGTCCGTCGGCATCAATTCGATGGTGCTTTCGCTTCTCTATCGTCATTCTCCCGACGACTGCCGCGTGCTGATGATCGATCCGAAGATGCTCGAGCTCTCGGTCTACAACGGCATTCCGCATCTGCTGACGCCCGTCATCACCGATCCGCACAAGGCCGTCGCCGCTCTCAACTGGGCCGTGCGCGAGATGGAAGAGCGCTACAAGCGCATGGCGGCGCTTTCGGTGCGCAACATCGATGTGTTCAACAACCGCGTTCGCAACGCCAAGAAGCGCGGCGAGATGCTGTCGCGCACGGTTCAAACAGGCTTCGACAAATCGGGCCAGGCGCGGTTCGAAACCCAGAAGATGGATCTCGAGCCGCTGCCACGCATCGTCATCATCGTCGACGAGTTCGCCGACTTGATGATCGTTGCGGGACGCGAAGTGGAAGCCTCCGTGCAGCGCTTAGCGCAGATGGCGCGCGCCGCCGGTATCCATCTCATCATGGCGACGCAGCGTCCCTCGGTCGATATCATCACCGGAACGATCAAGGCGAACTTCCCGACGCGCATCTCCTTCAAAGTGACCTCGAAGATCGACAGCCGCACCATTCTCAACGAGCAGGGCGCCGAACAGCTGCTCGGTCAGGGCGACATGCTCTATTCGACCGGAGCTGGGCAATTCGTTCGCGTCCATGGCGCATTCGTTTCCGACGAAGAGGTCGTGGCGTTTGCCGAGGCGCTCCGGCAGGAGGCATCGCCGAAATACGTCGAGGGCATTACCGATACGCCGGCCCAGTCGGAAGTTCAGAGCGGCGTCAGGGAAGCAAGCGACGACGATCTCTACGATCGCGCCGTCGCCATTGTCCTCCGCGACGGCAAAGCTTCGACAAGCTACGTTCAGCGGCGCCTGTCGATCGGTTATAACCGTGCAGCGGATTTGATCGAGCGCATGGAGCGCGAGGGGCTGATTTCCGCGGCCAATTCGGTTGGCAAGCGTGAAATCCTGGTGCCACGCGGAGGTGGTGCCGACGCTGCGGCGTGAATCATTTAAGTTGCAGGCAAGAGGTATAATCAGAGCACAATTAAGCTGCGGCTTGCCTGCGACAGGGCATTGGACTTACGCAACAATCGGAACGGCGTTTTCGCCTAGTTCTGGACGCAATCTTTGCCGAAACCGTAATCTGCGTGCGGAGCCTCGCTGATGGGGCTTTCGGGGCTGTGGGGGGCCACGATGGGACGAAGCATGAAAGACATTTTGCGCGTAGGCGCCATGGCGATGGGCTTTGCTCTCGCCTCTATTGGGGCTGCCGCGGCTCAGGATCCGGACGGCCCCACGAACACACTCGTCGATCCGCCGGCAAATGCGAACAAGACTGCCGTGAAGGGCTGGACCGGCGAAGTCGCCCCGGCGGACAGTTCGCGAGGTATCACACTCGACGCGCATCAAACCGAACTCGTCCACAAGGTCAGCGCGTATTTTCAATCGCTGCAGAACCTGAAGGGCTCGTTCGTTCAGATCGATGCCGCCAACAAGCGGATGAAGGGCAAGTTCTTCGTCAAGCGGCCGGGACGCTTCCGCTTCGATTACAATCTGCCCTCCAAGCAAGTCATCGTTTCAGATGGGCAGAACCTTGCCATTCAAGATCTCGACTTGAACAACGAGGATCGCGTGTCGCTCGATCAGACGCCTTTCCGGCTCTTGTTGCGTGACCAAGTCGACTTGATGCGTGACGCGCACATCATCGAAGTGCAGCAGTCCGACGACCTCATCGTGCTTACGATCGAGGACAAGGACCCCAATTCTCCGGGCAAGATAAAGCTGTTTTTGGCGACCAAGCCGACGCTCGAGTTGAAGGAATGGGTGACCACCGACGCGCAAGGGCAGGACACGCGAATCGAATTATCGCAGCTTGTCAAAACCGACGAACTCGATGGAAATTTATTTAAAATTCAAGCGCTTGGCCCGAAAAAGGCCATGCCGTACTGAGTTTTCTTAAGCAAATCAGGCTGTTGCGTTCGAGTCGCAATGCAATAGCTAAGCTGTGGATAAAGTCGGGCATCTCTTCACAATGTCGTGATGTGCCCGCACAGCCTCTATTGAAATCTCGCCGCATGCGCTTAATTCCAGTCATGCAGGTGGCGTCACCCTGTATTCGGTAGTGCCCCCCGTCTAGCCGAAGACGCCGCCTCTGGTACCGGCTTCCCTCCCGGTACCGAGCGCGATAAGCGCATAGCGCCCAGTTCCTCCCCCCGGGACTGGGCGCACTCTTTTTCAAAGCCCGGTTTCACTTTCGAAGTGCAGGTTCAACTCTCGTCTGAACCGGCACGGCTACCTCATCTCGAAACCAGCGTGTCAGGCGGGGTGCGCTTCGACCGGCACATTCACGCGCGTCTGCGGTGGCAGTGGGGCAATGGCCGCCTGCTCCATCAACGAATCAACAGCTTTTACGTCGTGAGCCAAATCTTTCAGCCGTGTGATGATGCACGCGGAGAAATGCTGCGCGAGCGCGTTATCGGCCTGCATCAGTTCATGCATCTTAGCCTGCGTGAGGCGGAGTGCCTTGACTTGGCTTTGCGCAATCACGGTCGTCGTGTGAACGATTTCGATGAACATCGCCAACTCGGCGATCATCACGCCTTCAGGTAGAGGCTCGCCACCTTGTCTTTGCGAAGCTTCATGCGTCTCGTTAATGCGGACGCTGTTGCCGGAAACGATGACGATTGCAGCATCGCTCGGTTCATCCTCTGCCACGATGACGTCGCCGGGGCGATAGATGATGCGTTCCGCACGCCAAACAATCTCGGTCAATTGCAGCGGCGTCAGGCCTTTGAAGAGCGGCAGCGCCAAAAGCGGCTTGACGAGGGCGTCGATAGCCATCGTGCTCGAAACTCCATTCCGACAGGACAAAGCGAGACGCGTACATGGCGGCAAGGATTTGCCGTTCGCGAACGCAGTTTAATACATAAGTCCCGGCAACCTGAAACAGCCGCGGCTGCAATCAGTGCAGGTGGCTGTGGATGCATCCAATCGGCAACGGATGTCTCCGGTGCGTTCGGCGTTCTCATGGAAAGAGCAGGGAGATGTACTAGGGCGCGAGCTTGTAGCCGCCACTCTCGGTGATCAGCAGCTCGGCATTGGAGGGGTCTTTCTCGATCTTCTGACGCAACCGGTAAATGTGCGTTTCCAACGTGTGCGTCGTCACGCCGGCGTTATAGCCCCAGACCTCGTGCAGCAAGACATCGCGTGAGACGACCTTGTCGCCGGAGCGATAGAGGTACTTGAGGATCGATGTTTCTTTTTCCGTGAGGCGGATCTTGCTTCCGGTCTGATCGATCAGAAGCTTCGAGGCGGGCTTGAAGGTGTAGCCGCCGATCGCGAAGACGGCATCTTCGCTTTGCTCGTGCTGGCGCAGCTGTGCGCGAATGCGCGCGAGAAGGACTGCGAATTTGAAGGGTTTCAGCACGTAATCGTTGGCGCCGGCATCAAGCCCCAATATCTGGTCGGCGTCGGAGGTATTGCCGGTCAACATCACGATGGGCGTCTTGAAGCCCGATTTGCGGAGCAGCTTCACGGCTTCGCGACCGTCCATGTCGGGCAAGCCGACATCGAAAACCACGAGATCGAAACGGCCAGTCTTCGCCGCCTCTATGCCTTTGCTCGCGGTGGCTGCTTCTGAGACCTCAAATTCATCGTGTAGGACGAGCTGATCTTTCAACGACGTGCGCAGATCTTCATCGTCGTCGACGAGGAGGACCTTTCGGGCCGTGCTCATGGACGGGGCTCCAGGTTCTTGGCTGCTTTTAATGGAACACTAGCATCGCGTGCGGCGGCAACATAGGCTCTCGAAGCAAACAGGCAAGAGGAATGGGTAGTTCCTTGAATGAAGGCGTTGAAAGCCCAAGGATTGAAGCCGGCGAAGCTGATTGTTAGGGCATTGTCGCAGGGTGCGCGACAAGGCCGATTGGAATTCGGCAACTTCAGCGCGCCGTGTGCGTTGGGCCGCTCCGGGATCACAGCGTTGAAGCGCGAGGGTGATGGGGCGACGCCGAGGGGCCGGTTTGCCGTGCGCTATGTGTATTACCGGCCGGGAACGCGGCGGCCGCGGACGGCGCTGCCGCTTCATACCATCCGCCGGGACGATGGCTGGTGCGACAGCCCTGCTGACCGCAACTACAACCGTCCGGTCAAGCTTCCCTATCCGGCCAGCGCCGAGCGTATGTGGCGCTCGGACGGGCTTTACGATCTCGTCGTGGTGCTTGGCTATAACGATGCGCCGCGCGTTCGAAATCGGGGCAGCGCCGTCTTCATGCATGTCGCGCGGGGAAATCTTGAGCCAACCGAAGGCTGCGTGGCGTTGAGGCCGAAGGACCTCCGGCGGCTCCTATCAATGCTGCCGCGCGACTGCGAAATCGTCGTCTCGATCTGACGAATAAAAAAGGGCCCGACTGCTGGAAAGCGCCGGGCCCAAGTTGAGCACGTCTAGGTGGAGACGCGTGCTCGGGAGGAGAGATCCCATGGCCGCGGGCGGCCATGGGGAATTCTTTGCCTAGTAGTGGTAGGCGCTCTCGCCATGATCGACGAGATCGAGGCCTTCGCGCTCTTTCTCTTCGGATGGGCGCAGACCGATGATGATATCGACCAGCTTGAAGAGGATGGCTGAGCCGAGGCCGCTCCAGAGGAGCGTGAGGCCGACCATCTTGGCTTGTGCGATAACTTGAGTTGCCATGTCGTAGGTGCCGGCCACCATCTCTCCGGGCTTGGAGATGTAGTCGGCGATGCCGGCTCCGCCCCATTCCGGATTGACGAGAAGGCCAGTGCCGATGGCGCCGACGATGCCGCCAATGCAGTGGACGCCGAAGACATCCAAGCTGTCGTCGTAACCCAGCGCGCTTTTCACGACGGAGCAGAAGAAGAAGCAGATCGGGCTGACGACGAGGCCAAGGACGATCGCGCCCATGACGCCGGCGAAACCGCACGCCGGGGTGATCGCCACGAGACCGGCGACGACGCCCGATGCCATGCCGAGCGCCGATGGTTTGCCCTTGGCGATCCACTCGACGATCATCCACGACAAGCCGGCAGCGCACGTTGCAATGAACGTGTTGATGAAGGGCACGCCGGCGAACTGGTTGATTTCCAGGTTTGAGCCGACGTTGAAGCCAAACCAGCCAACCCACAGCAAAGCGGCACCGACCATCGTCAGCACGAGCGAATGCGGTGGCATGGCTTCTTTGCCGTAGCCGATGCGACGGCCCAGGATCAGACAGCCGGCCAATGCGGCAATGCCCGAGTTGATGTGGACGACGGTGCCGCCCGCGAAGTCGAGCGCGCCCCATTGGAAGCCGATACCCGCGTCTGCCAGCACGGCATCGAGATGCGCCTGAGCCTGGACTTTGGCATCGCCGGTGGCGCTGGCGACGGCTTTGGCAGCTTCGGCGAATACATCCGGGCCGCCCCAGTACCAGACCATGTGCGCAAGCGGGAAGTAGATGAAGGTGACCCAGAGAGCCATGAAGACGAGCATCGCTGAAAATTTCAGACGCTCGGCGACGGCACCCAGGATGAGGCACGGCGTGATACACGCGAACGTCATCTGGAAGATGATGTAGGTGTATTCGGGAATGTAGACGCCGTTGGAGAATGTTGCGGCGAGCGAGTTGGAATCGACGCCTTTCAGGAATGCTTTCGAGAAGCCGCCGACGAAATCGTTGAGGCCGCCGCCATTGGTGAAGGCCATCGAGTAGCCGTAGAGCACCCAAAGGAGCGCTACGAGGCAGAGCGTCGCGAAAACCTGCATCATCATCGACAGCATGTTCTTGGTGCGGACGAGGCCGCCGTAGAACAGTGCGAGGCCCGGTACCGTCATCAGAAGTACGAGAACTGCTGCGACGTACATAAAGGCCGAGTCACCCTTATTGGGCACCGGTGGTGCGGCGGCGGCCGCAGGGGCAGCAGTCGATGCTGCATCCTGGGCCAACGCCGGGTCGACAAGTAGCGCGACGACGCCAAGGGCCCCCAAGACCCCTGCCGTCCGCGCCATGGCACGGAACTCCATGTTGTGTGCTCCCTGACTGACGTTCTAAAGAGAAAATTCTCTGCTTAGAGCGCGTCGTCGTCCGATTCACCGGTCCGGATACGGACGGTGTGCTCGATCGGCGAAACGAAGATTTTGCCGTCTCCGATCTGGCCGGTTTTTGCAGCGCGCTGGATCGCAGCGAGTGCTTTGTCGACCTGGGCACCGGGGACAACGACTTCGATCTTGATCTTGGGAAGAAAGCTCACGGCATACTCGGCGCCGCGGTAGATTTCGGTATGGCCCTTCTGACGGCCGTAGCCTTTGACTTCAGTGACGGTCATGCCCTGCAGGCCAAGGTCGGTCAGTGCTGAACGAACCTCCTCGAGCTTGAATGGCTTGATTACCGCAGTAATGAGCTTCATAGGGCCCCCTTTTTCTTTGTACCGGCCGAAACCGGGTGCTCGACAAGATAGCCTTCGTCCCCACGCCGGGACGGCGACTTCGCATAGTAGGAGTCAAGACGCGTGCCAGTTGGAGCGCGTTTACTCAAGGCTTTGAATAGCCTGTAGAAACTTCAGATACGCATAAATTCCGTGCGTACTCAGCACACAAAGCAAGCTCAAAAAACGTGCATTTTTGCCGTTCTGAATGCTATTTGGGCAAAAATGCGGTCTCTCTAGGGCGCATCAGACCTTCCTGCACGGTAGATGCCACCAGGCGGCCTCCGCGGTCGAAAATGGCTCCCCGGCAATAGGCACGCGCGCCGGAGGCGCTGGGACTGTCCTGGACGTAGAGCAGCCAATCGTCAGCGCGGAAGGGCCGGTGAAACCACATGGCGTGGTCCAGGCTCGCGAGCTGCACATCGCTATCGAAGAGAAGCTTGCCGTGGGCGACGAGTGCGGTGTCCAGCAGCGTGAAGTCCGACGCGTAGGCGAGGACCGCCTGATGGATGTAGGCGTTGTCTGCCAGCGGGCCATTGGATTTCAGCCAAATCGATTGCTGCGGCGGCCTAGGCTCGCGGCTCGTATACCGTGTCGGATCGACGATGCGCGTGTCGATCGGCCTGTCGCGCTTCAGATAGGCGCGGATGCTTTCGGGCAATTCCACGGGGCCGGCGGATAGCAGTTCTTGCGTGGTCGGCAGGGCCTCGGGCGGCGGTACATCGGGCATCTTCGACTGGTGCTCAAACCCCGTCTCCGGCTTGTGGAACGAGGCGCTCATCGAGAAGATGGCGCGGCCGTGCTGGATGGCGCGAACGCGCCGGGTCGTGAAGCTGCCGCCGTCGCGAATCCGCTCGACGTCGTAGACGATTTCGCGCTCGGGATCGCCTGCGAGCAGGAAGTAGCCGTGCAGCGAATGAATGGGACGATTTTCGTCAACTGTCGATGCTGCTGCAACCACGGCTTGGCCCAGCACGAGGCCGCCGTAGACACGTTGCCAGCCTTCGCTCGCCTTCGGCCCGCGGAACAGATTGTCTTCGAGCGGTTCGAGGGTCAGCGTCTGGATGAGCTTATCCAGGGCTGGGTGGGGCGGCGGCAAAGCGGTCATGGTGGACTTTCGTAGCGGAGTTATAGTGTGGTGAACCATGAAAACGGTACGAGATGTCTAGGCTGTCACGGACGGCACGAAAAGCAAGTTGCGGTAGAGCAGACAGCAATCGGTGGTCAGTAAATTGAAATTCGATGTGGCGATAGCTGGGGCAAGTTTCGCAGGCTTGGCCGTTGCGCGCGGTCTTTCGCAGGCCCTGGGGTCTGACCTGAAGCTTGCTGTCATCGATCGCAACGAACCCTCTGCAATCGCGGCCGCTCCCGACAGCCGGGCTTTTGCCATTTGGGCCGGCACGAAGAAGATCCTGGAAGGGCTCGGCGTTTGGGACGCGATCAGTGGTGACGCGCAAGCGCTGACGTCGATCGAGATATCCGATTCCAATATCGACGATGCTTTCCGTCCGGCGAAGGTGACGTACGACGCCCATACGAAGGACGGCGCTCCGGCGGCCTACATCGTCCCCGCTGCATCTCTTGCAAGGGCGCTCTACGGGTCCGTTGCTCACGATCCGGCAATTACGTGGTACGCTCCGGCCGACCTAGAGGGGCTGCTGCTGGGTGATTATGCGAGCGAGCTGACGCTCAAGGATGGGCGCGTGATCAGTGCCGCGCTCACGATTGCCGCCGACGGCAAGAATTCCAAGCTTCGGGACGATGCCGGCATCAAGACGGTTGGCTGGGCATATCCGCAGACCGGCATCGTGGCGCGCGTCAAATTCGGGGAGCCGCATCACGGCGTCGCGATCCAGCATTTTCTGCCCGGCGGGCCTTTCGCCATTCTGCCGCTTCCGAACAATCGCGCGTGCATCACGTGGAGCGCCGACAAGGACGAGGCGGCGCGCGTAACGGCGCTGAGTGACGATGATTTCCTAGCGGAACTCGACCGGCGCATTGGCGGCCGGTTCGGCACGATCACGCTGGCGGGACCGCGTCAGTCGTGGCCGCTCGACTTGCGCCTCGCTCGCCGTCTGATTGCGCCGAGGTTCGCGCTCGTTGGCGATGCTGCGCATGGCGTCCATCCCGTTGCGGGGCAGGGCGTCAATCTCGCGCTGCGCGATGCAGCGGCGTTGATCGAGGTTCTGGCGGATGCGGGGCGCCTTGGCATCGATCTTGGCAACGGCACGCACCTAGAGCGCTACCAGCGCTGGCGCCGCTTCGATTCGCTGATGTCGGCGTCGCTTTATGACGGCATCAATCGCGCCTTCGCGGTTGATAGCATCGTGCTGAGAGCCGGCCGTGGCGCTGCGCTCGGCGTGCTCGACAAGCTGCCGTCGCTGAAAGATTACATCATCGCGGAAGCTGCCGGGGTTACCGGCGACTTGCCGAAGCTCGCGCGCGGAGAGGCGGTTTAAGACCGCTCGTCCTCTTCGGCTTCTTCTTCAGCTTCGCCCGTTTCGTCATTTTCGCTGCCGGTCACGTCCGGGCGCACGATCACGACCCGGCGCGCTGGGAGATCGACGGCCGGCACGTATCGATCCTCGAACGGAATGAACTCGGTTGCCGATCCGTCGGCCGGTTTCAATTCGAGAAGGTCGCCCGCACCGAAGTTCTGCACGGAGACGATTTTGCCGATGGGGCCGCCGTCTTCGGAGACGGCGTCGAGGCCGATGAGGTCGGCGTAGTAGAATTCCGCGGCGTCCGTCTCCGGCAGCTTATCGCGGCTCACGTAAAGCTTGATGCCGCGCAACAGCTCGGCAGCGTTGCGATCATCAACTCCTGCGATACGCGCGACAATGCCCTTCGACGTGACGCGCACGACGCGAAGCGAGAAGGTTCGTTTGCCGGTCTCGTCGCTCAGGGGGCCGTAGGATGCGATTGATTCCGGCTGCTCGGTATACGCGCGCACCATGACTTCGCCACGGACGCCGTGAGCGCTGGAGATTTCGCCGATCAGAATTCTTTGCGTGTCTTTGTTGTTCGACAATGGAGGTGCACCGCGGCTCATGTGAAAGCTGATTTTGACGACAGCCTATAAGTCGTCTTGCGCAAATATGCGATGGCTGCTTGCCATCGTTCCTCCCGTCCTTCCGCATCACGTGCGCGGCAGGGGACCGAGATAGGTAATCTGAATATCGACCTCTTTGCTGCCGACGAGCACGGTTGCGCTCTGCGACAAGGCCTGGGGGTCGATCTCACCGGTAATTGGAACGGTGAAGCTTGGCTCCGGTGGCGCCGGGATGTGCGGCGATCTCTGCCGCAGCGGAATTTTATAGGTTCCGCGCAGCGACGTCCGGCGCGGCGCTGGGCCTTTGCTCCCGTGCAGTTCGCCGAGATAGACCCGGCCTTGCGGGTCTGCGCCGAAGAGCCGGCCGTTGCGGCATATCAAAATGAATCGCTCGGATGCGGACGCTCGCTCAGGCGCGCGCGTTCTTATGACTTCAAATAGGCCATCGACGGCCGTTTGGACCTTCATTGCGTTCTTCTCCCACTCACCCGCTGGTTGCATTCCAAAATTCGGGCCAGTCAGAGCTGCAACAAAAAACCCCCCGAGCTTGCGCTCGAGAGGTCTTTTGAAACGCGAGAATGTCTCGTCGCGAAAGCCGTAGCTTACGCTGCGCTTTCGCCTTGGGCTGCGGCTTCAGCTGCCTGAGCGGCCTTCTCGGCAGCTGCTGCGGCGCGCTCCTGAGCCTTCTTCTTCGGCTTTGCCTTCTCAGGGTTGTTCGACGGCTCGCGCTTGGCGAGGCCGGTCTTGTCGAGGAGGCGGAGGACGCGATCGGTCGGCTGGGCGCCGACGCTCAGCCAGTGCTTGACGCGGTCTTCGATGAGCTTGATGCGGTTCGGGTCGTCCTTCTTCAGCATCGGATCGAAGGTGCCGATCTGCTCGATGTAGCGGCCATCGCGGGGTGCCGAGTGGTGGGCGACAACGACGTAGTAGTAAGGACGCTTCTTGGCGCCACCGCGCGACAAGCGAATTTTGACCGACATACTTCTGTTCTCCTGTTCAAATCGAATGTGTTCGTGAGTTGGTTTGAAGCGTTATCTTTTCTTACCGGGGAACCCCGGGAACTTCGGCATTCCGCCACCGAGGCCCGGAAGGCCTTTCGGTAGTCCGCCGCCCAAGCCTGGAAGGCCGCCGCGGCCGAGACCCGGGGGGAGGGCCGGCATGCCACCGCCTCCACCGGTCAGACCTTTGGTGACCTGTTCCTTCAGCTCTGCGGGAAGCTGTTCGAGCGCCTTGGGATCGAGCTTCGCGAGGTCGGCCTGCATAGCCTGCAGATCGGCTTCGGAAGGGCCCGCTCCCGTGCGTCCGAGGAATTTGTTCAGCATGCCGCCGTTGCGGCCCATGGTCTTCATCATGTCCGCCATCTGGCGGTGCATTTTCAGAAGCTTGTTGATGTCCTCGACCTTGGTGCCGGAACCCGAGGCGATGCGGCGCTTGCGCTTGGCATCAAGCAGCTTCGGGTTGCGCCGCTCTTTCGGCGTCATCGAGGAAATGATCGCGCGCTGATGAACGAGGCTCTTGTCGAGGCCGGCTTCGTTGATCTGGCCTTTGATCTTGGCGACGCCCGGCAACATTCCGAGCACGCCGCCCATGCCGCCGAGCTTCTGCATCTGCTGCAGCTGGTCGGAGAGGTCTTGGAGGTCGAACGACCCCTTCTTCATCTTCTCGGCGATCTTCGTCGCCTTCTCGACGTCGATCGTCTGCGCTGCCTTTTCGACGAGCGAGACGACGTCGCCCATGCCGAGGATGCGCGAAGCGATGCGGCCGGGATGGAAATCTTCGAGCGCGTCCCACTTCTCGCCGACGCCGATCAGCTTGATGGGCTTGCCGGTGACGGCGCGCATCGAGAGGGCGGCGCCGCCGCGGCCATCGCCGTCGGCGCGGGTCAGAACGATGCCCGTGACGCCGATGTGGTCGTCGAAGGCTTTGGCGGTGTTGACGGCGTCCTGGCCGGTCAGCGCGTCGGCTACGAGGAGGACTTCGTGCGGATGGATCGCGGCTTTGACGTCGCGGACTTCATCCATCAACTCTTCATCGACGGTGACGCGTCCGGCGGTGTCGTAGATGACGACGTCATAGCCGCCGAGCTTGGCTGCTTCTTCAGCGCGGCGGGCGATCTGCAGCGGCGTCTGGCCGGCGATGATCGGCAGCGTGGCTACACCCGTCTGCTCGCCCAAAACGCGCAGCTGTTCCTGCGCCGCAGGCCGCCGCGTATCGAGCGAGGCCATCAGCACTTTCTTGCGATCGCGGTTCGTCAGGCGGTAGGCGATCTTGGCGGTCGTCGTCGTCTTACCCGAGCCCTGCAGGCCGACCATGAGAATGCCGACGGGGGGCGCTGCGTGCAGGTCGACCGGCTGCGCATCCGAGCCCAGCATCGCGACAAGCTCGTCATTGACGATCTTGACGACCATCTGGCCGGGCGTGACCGAGCGCAGGACTTCGGCGCCGACAGCCTTGGCTTTGACCTTCTCGGTGAAGTCCTTGACGACATCGAGCGCGACGTCGGCTTCGAGGAGAGCGCGGCGAACTTCGCGCATCGCTTCGGTGACGTCGGCCTCCGTTAGCGCGCCGCGTCGCGTCAGCTTATCAAGGACGCCCGAGAGCCGTTCTGTCAGCGATTGAAACATTCAGCCTCGAAAATCGTGCTTACAACTCGTTTTAAGTCCCCCGCGCAGGCGGGGATCCGCCCAAGCCAGAAGCCTGGATGGATCCCGGCCTTCGCCAGGATGACGTTAGATGTGGGAACGTCCACGCCGTGCGCAAAGCGTGCGCAAAGCACAAACGCACCCGGGAGCGCCACGCGCCGCCGGATGTTAACCCCCCTGCCTCCCGGGCCCATTTTGAGATGGGTAGTCCATGTGCAGGGCGGCGGCTCTGGTTTCAGGGCCGTCGGAATGGGGGTGGTATGGGGGAAAGGGCCCTAAAAGTCAACTTTGTTGGCGCCTGCGACTCCGCTACGCGGAGCCGGCCGCACGCGCAGGAGGCCGGTTCAGAACCGGTAGCCATAACGGAGGCCGATGCGGTCCATGCCTTCATTGTACTTCTGCGTGTAGGCGTTCGACATGTGCTCGAAATAGACCGAGACGTCGGAATGCTCGTCGAGGTGGTAGCCAACTTCCATCGGGATGTGGAACAGAACGCGCGAGCCCAGCCATTTCTTATCGGGGTCAGACCCGGGTCCGCCCGTTTCCCCATCGTGAATGGCCGCGCCCAGGCCCAGGCCGAAGAACAGCCCTGACGGGCAATCTCCCTGCCAGCGCGCGTCGATATAGCCGTTGCTGGTATCGCCGCGGGTGTTGATCGAGCCGCCTATGACGGGGCGAACGGCGCCCCAGGGAAGCGCCCAGGCGGCGGCGAACTGCGCTTCTATATTGATGTCTGCGGCATTGCGCTCGACCTGGAAGCCGCTCCAGAGGTCCGGCACGTCATGGGCCAAAACGCCGATTTTCAGGGCGTAGAGGAGATCGCCGGCTGCCGCACCGGTGCTGGCAGCGGCGGCAAAAATGCAGGCAAACGCTGCGACCTGTGCGAAATTCTTGATCCGCAAAGCGCTCACCCCCGGGGCTTGGAGCGCTCCTTGTGCGCGGTTTCGCGATTTCCGGCAAGGCGAGGCGCGCAGAATCGCGGCGGCGCTTGCGCTCTTGTCACACTGGCCAGCTGGCCGAGTTGCTAGGCGTGCCTACGCCGCTTCAACTCTTTGCTCCAGGCGCGCACCAGCCTGAATACCCGGCGCTCGTAGGCGCGTTCGTCGGGCGTGAGGCAAATACAACCGTAGCAATAGCACGGGCGGGCGCGGGCGAAGGCAGTTTTGAAGAAGAGAGGCTTTGAGTACGGCGTCATTTGCAATCTCACGGGCGACGCGGGCGTTTTTTGAAACAAAACGAAGCTTTTGCTGCGCCCAACGGCTCAGGGCGGCTGCTTGTTCCGCAGCGGCAGGCGTTGCGGCCTCGATGACCGATCATACAAGTTCGGCATCTGCGGCGCTACGGCCGCTGCCCGCGGGATCCGTGCGTTGCGATTGTCATTTTTGGCGCTTCTCGCCATATAGGCTTGCATGAATACGGCATCGACCATTCCCTTCCTCAAGATGAACGGGCTCGGCAACGAGATCGTCGTCGTCGATCTGCGCAACAGCCCGCGGGTGTTCACGCCTGAAGAGGCCGCAGCGGTCGCTGCCGACCGCATGTCGCGGTTCGACCAGATGATGGTTCTGCACGCGCCCAAAACGGCGGGCACGGAAGCCTTCGTGCGGATCTACAATGCCGATGGGTCGGAGGCGGGTGCCTGCGGCAACGGCATGCGCTGCGTCGGCTGGTATCTGGCGCAAGGCGGGGCGGGAAGCCAATTCCAGGCAGAAACGCGCGCCGGCGTGCTCGACACGGTCGTCAAAAGCCAGGCGTCGATCACGGTCGATATGGGCGAGCCGAAATTCGACTGGCAGGACATCCCGCTCTCTGAAGAGTTTCGCGATACCCGGGCCATCGAACTGCAAGTCGGGCCGATCGACGAGCCGGTGCTGCATTCGCCGTCGGTGGTGAATGTCGGCAATCCGCATGCGATCTTCTGGGTCGAGGATCTCGATCTCTATGACCTCGGCCGCTTCGGGCCGTTGCTCGAGAACCATCCGGTGTTTCCGGAGCGGGCGAACATCTCGCTGGCGCAGGTGACTTCGGACTCATCCATTCTGCTGAGGACCTGGGAGCGTGGCGCAGGTTTGACGCTCGCCTGCGGTTCTGCCGCATGCGCTGCGGCTGTTTCCGCTGCGCGAAAGAAGCTGACAGGCCGCAGTGTCAAAGTGACTTTGCCTGGCGGTGATCTGCATATCGAGTGGGCGAACAATAACCACATTCTGATGACGGGCCCCGTTGAATTCGAGTACGAGGGCGCAATCGATTTTTCGAAATTGGCGAAGGTGTCGGTTTAGTCCGGCGTCTCAATCGGACCGCTCACCTGCACCGCGGGCGGGCGCCTCTCAAAGGAACGACAACAGAGCGCCTATGTCCGAACCCGAAGTGATAACGCTCGGCTGCCGGCTGAATGTTTACGAATCCGAGGTTATGCGACGTCACGCGCGCGAGGCGGGGCTTGATAACGCGGTCATCGTCAATACCTGTGCCGTGACCGGCGAAGCCGTGCGGCAGGCGGCGCAGACGATCCGCAAGCTGCGGCGTTCGAGACCCGAGGCGCGCATCATCGTGACCGGATGCGCGGCGCAGATCGAGCCGGAGCGCTTTGCCGACATGGCGGAAGTCGATCACGTCGTCGGCAATTCCGAGAAGATGAAGGCTGCGACCTTCTCCGGGCTTTCGACGGCTTCAAGCGAGCGGGTGCTGGTCAATGACATCATGAGCGTGCGCGAGTCGGCGCTGCACATGATCGACGGTTTCCATTCGCATACGCGCGCTTATTTGCAGATTCAGAATGGATGCGACCATCGCTGCACGTTTTGCATCATTCCGTATGGACGCGGTCCGTCGCGTTCGGTGCCAGCGGGCGAGGTCGTCAATCAGGTGCGTTCGCTCGTCGAGCGCGGGTATTTCGAAGTCGTGCTGACGGGTGTCGACATTACGTCGTACGGGCGCGATCTGCCGGGAGAGGCAACGCTCGGCAAGCTTGTGCGCCAGGTGCTGCGGCATGTGCCCGAGCTCGCGCGGCTCAGGCTTTCATCGATTGATCAAGTCGAAGCCGATGCGGATCTGATGATTGCGCTTGGCGAAGAGGAGCGATTGATGCCGCATCTGCATCTGTCGCTGCAGGCTGGCGACGATCTGACATTGAAGCGGATGAAGCGGCGGCACTTGCGGGCCGATGCGATTGCATTCTGCGAGAGCGCGCGGAAGCTCAGACCCGACATCGTGTTCGGCGCCGATCTCATCGCCGGATTTCCAACCGAGACGGACGACATGTTCGAGAATTCCATGAACATCGTCGATGAATGCGGACTGATCTATCTGCACGTCTTTCCATTTTCTGCGCGCCGGGGAACGCCCGCTGCGCGCATGCCGCAAGTTCACGGCGCAATCGTCAAGGAGCGCGCCTCCCGGCTGCGCGATAAGGGAAGCGCGGTGCTCAGTTCGTATTTAGAGAGTCAACGGGGGCAGGTGGTCGAAGTGCTAATCGAACGCGATGGCAACGGCCGCACGCCACAATATGCAGAGGTTTTGATGCAAGGTGAGCGCGCGCTGAGCGCTGGTACGATCGTCCGAACACACATCACACGCGCTGAAACGCAGCGGCTCGTGGGCGAGGCCATCTCGTGAGCGAACCCAAGGAAAAAGGCAGAGGGCTTTTCGGCCGCTTCTTCAGAGGCGGGTCTGAGCCTGCCAAAGAGCCTGAAGCAAAGCCTGTCGAAGATGCGGCCCAGAAGGCAGCGCCTGAAGTTTCGACGCCAGAGCCTCCGGCTGCAGTGCCAGAGCCTCCGGCTCCGGAGCCTGCGCCTCCCGCAGCTGTTGCTCCGATCGCGCCAGTGCCTGAGCCGGTGAAGCCCGAACCCGTCAAGCAAAGCTGGCTGCAAAGGCTGAAATCGGGGCTCGGCAAGACCTCGTCGAAGCTGACGTCCGGCATCACGGATCTGTTCGCCAAGCGCAAGCTCGATGCGAACACGATCGATGATCTCGAAGACTTGCTCATTCAATCGGATCTCGGGCTCGAGACGACGACCCGCATCACGAATGCGATCGGCAAGGGACGTTTCGAGAAGGGCATTTCGGCGGACGAGGTCCGCGCCATCCTCGCGGCCGAAGTCGAGCGCGTGCTGATGCCTGTCGCAAAGCCGCTTGTCATCAATTCGTCGCACAAACCGCACGTCGTCATGATGGTCGGCGTCAACGGCACCGGCAAGACGACCACGATCGGCAAGCTCGCCAACAAATACAAAGCTGAAGGTAAGTCGGTTGTTCTCGCCGCAGGCGATACGTTCCGTGCGGCTGCCATCGATCAGCTGAAAGTCTGGGGCGAGCGCGCGGGCGTGCCCGTTGTCGCGCGCGCTGTCGGCGGTGATTCAGCCGGTCTCGCCTATGATGCGTTGAAACAGGCGCAAGAGACTGGCGCCGATGTGCTTCTGCTTGATACGGCCGGACGCCTGCAAAACAAGCAGGCGCTGATGGAAGAACTCGAAAAAGTCACACGCGTTCTGAAGAAACTAGATCCGGCAGCACCGCAGGACGTAGTTCTTGTGCTTGATGCTACGACGGGTCAGAACGCATTGAGCCAAGTCGAAGTGTTTCGGGACCGCGCCGGTGTGACAGGGTTGATCATGACCAAACTCGACGGGACCGCTCGCGGCGGCATTCTTGTCGCCATTGCAGCCAAGTTCGGGCTGCCCGTGCATGCCATCGGGGTGGGTGAAGGGGCGGACGATCTGCAAGCCTTTTCAGCCGCGGACTTCGCACGTGCCATTGCCGGCATCTGACTTTCGGGGAACGGAACGCCATATGACGCAAGACTTGAATATCGGGAATCCTCCATTGATGAAGGCACGGAAGCGCTTTTTTCCATTCAACGCCGAGCAGACAATCAACATTCTCAGCGAATTCGGACCGCTGGTCACGATGTTCGTCGTCAACGCGTTCTTCGGCATCAACGCGGGTACGTGGGCGCTGATCGCCACGACCTTTCTGGCCATCGGCGTGATGCTTTACATGTTCCACCGGCCGCCGATCTTTCCGCTCATCGCGTCAAGCGTAACAATTGTTTTCGCTGCGCTCACGATCATCACGAACGATCCGATGTGGGTTCAGATCAAAGTGACGATCTTTAACGCCCTGTTCGGCGTGTTCCTGATTTCCGGGCTTTGGCTCAACCAGAACTTCTTCAAGTACGTGTTCGAGAAGACGTTTCATTATACTGATGAAGGCTGGCACAAGTTCACGTGGAGCTTTGCGCTCTTCTTCTTCTTGACCGCCGCGGCGAATGAATATGTCCGTCAGGCCTTCCAAGAAAATCATATGTACCACATTCTCGGGCACGAGATGGACGGTGTGAACGTCTGGATCTTGTTCAAGGTCGCTGTGGTGCTACCCGTGTCGGGCGTTTACGCCTGGATCCTGACGAGGGTCATGCAGAAGTATCGTCTGCCTGACCCCTCTCACGCTGAAGGCTGAAAGACATGGCGGACCAGAATAAGATGCCGAGCACGGCCGAAGAACCCCAGTTCGATCGCAAGCAGCTGATCAAGCTCGCCGTCGAGCTCGGCCCTCTGATCGTGTTCTTCATTATCAACAGCCGGTTCGGAATCTTTGCGGGCACCGGTGCGTTCATGGTGGCGACGGTTGTCTCGCTGGCCGCATCGCGGGCGTTTCTCGGCCGCATCGCGACAATGCCGCTCGTCACGGGGGTCTTCGTGCTCGTGTTCGGCGGTCTGACGCTGTGGCTTCAGGACGACCACTTCATCAAGATCAAACCGACGATCGTGAATGGGCTGTTCGCTGCCATTCTGATCGCGGGCCTCCTTTCGGGACGCCTGTTTCTCAAGATCGTTTTCGGCGACGTCATGCGACTGTCGGAAGAGGGATGGCGAATTCTCACTCTCCGCTGGGCTTTATTTTTCGTATTCCTGGCCATTCTCAACGAAGTCATGTGGAGGTTTTTCTCCACGGACACTTGGGTGGCATTCAAGGTATTCGGCATTATGCCGATCACATTTGTCTTCGCCCTAGCTCAAATCGGTCTTCTGAAGAAATACGAGACCACGGCGCCTGATGGGCCGAACGCATCGTAATTCGCAGCGTAAGCCTAAATCCCCTACCGTTATCAGCAAGATTTTGAACACCGTTTGTCTTTTTGCTGGACGGAGCACCCGGCGTGGTGTTTCTTTTCAGGAATTAGAAGCGGTGAGCATTTATCATTTCGTCTTGGCGGCGTTCTGGGCTCTCTGTCCCGGACGCCGATCGAAACCGAAAGGAGATGACGGAATGCACTGGGGCATGGAATGGCACGTCAGACTCCGACCAACCGCCTTGAGCGGTCGCCTTTGCATCTTCTACACAGGGCCGGACAGTGTGCGGCCGATCTCTTCCAAACCGAACTTGGCGGCGATGATCTAACGCCTCGCCAATTTGCCATCCTCCTTACAGTCGCTCAGAACGAGGGCGTGAACCAGACACAGCTCGTCGAGCTTACCGGCATCGACCGGTCGACGCTGGCGGACGTCGTCCGCCGGATGTTGAAGAAGGGCCTGCTGCAACGCCGCCGCACGCGAGAGGACGCGCGCGCTTACGCCGTCAAGGTGACGGACGAGGGCGCAAAGATCTTGAAGGCGCGAGAGCCTCTGGCTCGGAGGGTCGATGATCGCATTCTGGCGAGCTTGCCTGCCCAGCACAGAGATCGCTTTCTTCAGGACCTCGGCACGATCATCCAGGCGCTCGATCCGCTCGGCGAAAAAGAGAGCGCCGGCAAATCTGCGGGCGCTCCCTCTGCAAGTCTTCGGCGCGGTGATTAAGCAGCCTTCGTGACGAGGCGCTGATTGATCAGCGTCTCTGCGATCTGGACGGCGTTGAGGGCCGCGCCCTTCAGCAGATTGTCGGAGACGATCCACATCGCCAGACCGTTTTCGACGGTCGCATCTTCGCGGATGCGCGAAACGAACGTCGAGAACTCACCTGCCGCTTCAACCGGGGTGATATAGCCGCCAGGCTCGCGCTTATCGATGACGACGATACCGGGCGAGGCGCGCAGAATTTCGCGGGCTTCCTCGGGGCTGATCGGCCTATCGAACTCGATGTTGACGGATTCGGAGTGGCCGACGAAGACCGGCACGCGCACGCATGTCGCCGACAGCTTGATCTTGGGATCCAAGATCTTCTTCGTCTCGGCCAGCATCTTCCATTCCTCTTTCGTGTAGCCGTCTTCCATGAAGACGTCGATGTGAGGAATGCAGTTGAACGCGATCTGCTTCGGGAACTTCTTGGGATCCACTTCCTGGCCGGGCACGTACTTGCCCTTCGTCTGCTGCCAGAGTTCGTCCATGGCTTCCTTGCCCGCGCCGGAAACCGACTGATAGGTCGAGACGACGACGCGCTTGATGGTTGCCGCGTCGTGCAGCGGCTTCAAGGCGACGACGAGCTGCGCGGTCGAGCAGTTCGGGTTGGCGATGATGTTCTTCTTGGCGAAGCCGCGAACGGCGTCGGCGTTCACTTCCGGCACGACGAGCGGCACGTCCTGGTCGTAGCGCCAGTAGGACGAGTTATCGATGACGATCGTGCCCTGAGCGCCGATGCGGGGCGACCATTCCTTCGACACGGTCGAGCCTGCGGACATCAGGCAGAAGTCGACGCCGGTGAAGTCGAACGTTTCCAGGTCCTGGCATTTGATGACGCGATCGCCGAAGGAAACTTCCGTGCCCAGCGAACGGCGTGAAGCCAAGGCATGAAGCTCGCTGACGGGGAATTTGCGTTCCGCGAGCACATTCAACATCTCGCGGCCTACGTTGCCCGTGGCGCCGACGATGGCGACCTTATAGCCCATGGCGTTATGTCCTTGAAAATCTTGGTTTTGGCGCGAGCGCTTGCCCGCGCGGCGCGTCTGTTGTCAGGGGCTTCACATACGCGGGTAGCCCATGATTTTCAAGGATTGTCGAGTTGCGGAGCGAACGTGCCGCTCGCGGTGTACGCGTTCTTAATGGAACGCCGCATAGAGAGAGATGTTGAGTGCGGATCCTCCGCCGCCGCGAAGCAAACATCTTATGAGGTTAGTAGCGGCCACAACTCGCGTATCGCGAAATAAGAAAAGGGGGACGCCGTGAATCCGTTGAAGTTGACGATGCTTGCCATTGGAGGGCTGGCGCTCTGCGCGCCGGCACTCGTGCCGCAGGTGTCGGCGATTAGTGCGTGGCTCAACGATGAAGAGCTGCAGCGCTTCAAGGGTGCAACGCTCGATGGCCGCTATGTGAGCGGCAAGGTTTTTACCGAGCATTACGGCGAAGACGGGCGGCTGAAATACGTCGAGCGCGACATGACGCTGACCGGCCATTGGTCGATCACGCAAGGCACGCTGTGCACCATCTACGATTACGACGCGACGGGCGGCTGCTACCGCGTCGCCCGAGTCGATACGAACTGCTATGAATTCTACTTCGTGTCGCGCACCGAGCAGGCGGCGCCGGGGGAGGGCAAGCCGCGCTGGACCGCGCGCGGGGCCATTCAAGGCCAGCCGAGCGCCTGCAAGGACGAACCAGCCGTTTAGGTTATTTGGACGTTTGCGGCTGGGTCCCGGGTCTCGCAAGTTGGCTCGCCCGGGATGACAAACTTTCGCGAGTTTCGCTCCTTGTCATCCCGGCCGAAGCGCAGCGAAGAGCCGGGACCCAGGGCCGGCTCTCGACTGCGAGATAAACGTTTCCCGAGGCGTGCCTGACTCAGCCCGCGAGCGCCGTCAGTTCAGCTTCGATAGCCTTGCCCATCTCGCTCGTGCCGACCTTGGTCATGCCGGGCTGCATGATGTCGCCGGTGCGCAGGCCCTTATCCAGAACGTTGGCGATCGCCTTTTCGACGAGATCGGCTTCGGTGCCGAGATCGAAGGAATAGCGCAGCGCCATTGCGAACGAGGCGATCGTCGCGATCGGGTTTGCCAGGCCCTTGCCGGCGATGTCGGGCGCGGAGCCGTGGACGGGCTCGTAGAGTGCCTTGCGGCGGCCGGTCTTGGCGTCGGGTGCGCCGAGTGATGCGGAAGGCAGCATGCCGAGCGAACCCGTCATCATCGCAGCTTCGTCGGAGAGAATGTCGCCGAACAGGTTGTCGGTCACGATGACGTCGAACTGCTTGGGATTGCGGATCAGCTGCATCGCGCAGTTGTCGGCGAGGATGTGCTCGAGCCTGACGTCGGCGGCGTAGGACTTGTGGACTTCGGTCGTGACCTTCTTCCAGAGCAGCCCCGACCGCATGACGTTGTGCTTCTCGGCCGAGTGGACGAGGTTCCGGCGCTTCCGCGCGAGGTCGAAGGCGACCTTCGTAATGCGTTCGATCTCGCGCGTCGTGTAGACCTGCGTATCGACGGCACGCTGCTCGCCATTCTCGAGCGTCACGATTTCCTTGGGCTCACCGAAGTAGACGCCGCCCGTCAGCTCGCGCACGATCATAATGTCGAGGCCTTCGACGAGTTCGCGCTTCAGGCTCGAGGCGTCGGCGAGTGCGGGGTAGCAGATCGCCGGGCGAAGGTTGGCGAAGAGATCGAGGTCCTTGCGGAGGCGCAGGAGGCCGGCTTCCGGACGGTGCTGATAGGGAACATTTGCCCACTTCGGTCCGCCGACGGCGCCGAAAATCACAGCGTCAGCTTTTTCGGCCTTGGCCATGGCTTCATCGGTGATGGCCACGCCGTGGGCGTCGTAAGCTGCGCCGCCGACGAGATCGCGCTCGACCTCGAAGCGGACGGTTTTGCTCTTGTCGTTGAAGAACGTGATGAGGCGCTCAACCTCTGCGATCGTTTCGACGCCGATGCCGTCGCCGGGGAGCAAAAGAAGGGTGTGCGTCGTCATCCGTTAACAATCCTTGGTCAACTCAAGAGGGGAAATCAGTCGGGGGGAGTGCTAGCGTTTGGACAGGCGCGCGGCAAGCTCTTGGCCGCAAAAAACCGCACCTTGGCGCAAGGGGGGTCCATGCAGGTTCAACGGTCCCGGTTCGTTTCGCTGGCCCTAGGGCCGCTGCTGCCGCTCCTGCTTCCTTCGGGGGCCTTCGCGGATGACAGGCCTGTCCTGTCGCTGCCGCTCGTCTGCCAGCCCCACAGGACGTGCTTCATTCAGAACTACGTCGACATCGATCCGGGGCGCGAGGCCCGGGACTACATGTGCGGCCGGGCGACTTACGACAAGCACAGCGGCGTCGATTTCCGCCTGCTGTCAGCCGCTGCCACGAACCCGCCCGTTAACGTTCTCGCATCCGCCGACGGTACCGTGAAGGCGATCCGCGATGGCGTGCAAGATGTCTTCTTCAAGAAAGCCAAGCCGCAGGATGTTGCCGGGCGCGAATGCGGGAACGGCGTCATTCTCGATCATGGCGGCGGCTGGGAAACCCAGTACTGTCACATGCGGCAGGGTAGCGTGCGCGTCGCCAAGGGGCAGACCGTGAAACGCGGCGATCCGCTGGGCGACGCCGGGTTCTCGGGCCTCGCCGACTTCGCGCACGTCCACATCAGCGTTCGTCATGACGGGCGGACGATTGATCCTTTCCTGCCCGATGCGGTGGAGGGGAAATGCGATACCAACGCACGGGGACCCGGCCTTTGGGAGCCGCAGGCCGCGGCGGCATTTCCCTATAAGAACGGAGAGACGATCGGTGTTGGGTTTGCCGGCGTGCCGCCAACGGTCGAGTCGCTCGAAGCCGATCACAGCAATGTCGTTGCGCTCACGCCTTCATCCCCGGCGCTCATCCTCTACGGCCGCTTCATCAATCTGCAGAAGGGCGATCAGGTGCGCTTCGTCGCGTCTGGTCCGCGCGGCGATATCCTCGATCAGCAAGCGCCTCCGCTCGAACGCGATAAGGCGACGTTCGTCGCGTTCGCGGGGAAGCGGCGCCTTGGCGATTCCTGGCCGGTCGGCCGCTACAATGGCCGCGTCGAGCTTATTCGTGACAAAGGCGTAATCGCAACCAACCTCGTCGAATTTGATCTCAACGAGGCGTCACGACAGGAAGCCCGGTAGCGGGAAGGCCAGCGTGAAGCCGCCGGCCGTCAGTACCGCTCCGAGCGCGCCGACGAGAAAGCTTCCGAAGAGGAGGACGTTGCCGCCTGAGATGAGGGCTACGGAGGCAAGCACAATCGCGATCTGCAAGAGTGCCTGGCCGTAATCGAAATAGGGGCTGCGCTTCAAGGCCTCGTCGCGCATGGCTTCCAGCGCCTTGCCCTTCTGGAAGAGTTCGTCGAGGCCTTCGCCGCGCTCGGGATCGGTGGTGAGGAGTTGATCCTGCTTTTTGTAATCGGCGAGCTTCGCTTCGATTGAATTGCGAACGTCGCCGAGCATCGCGGGCGTCGCCTGCAGCATCACCTCGAAGTCGTCGACGTGGAGCCTGAGCGCCTGACGGCGGGCGTTCTTGGCCTGGAAGAACGACCAGATGTTCGAGGCGGCGATGTTGTGTTGGGTTGCGTCCTGCTGGGCGTTGCTGCCGCCCAGACTGCTGAGGGCAAGAACAACAGCGAGAATGCCGACGTAGACGCCGATGAGCTTTTCGCGCGTGTGGGTGCTCTTGGCACCCGTGGTGCCGGCGGCCTTGTCGCCGACGAGATCGTCCAACGCCGCCATCCGAACCCCCCGGCCGATGCGCTCCGTCTAGATGATACGATCTTCTGGCGGCGCTGCAAGGGAGCGTGCGGGGAGGAGGTCCTTGCGGTCGATCGCCTTACCATCGGCGCCGAGCCTGTAGAGAATAGGCGCGCCGGTGGCGAGCTCGCGCTCGAGGATTTCGTCTTTTGACAGATTTTCCAGGATCATCACCAGGGCGCGCAGTGAATTTCCGTGCGCGGCGATAATGACGTTCTTGCTGGCGGTGATCTGAGGCCAGATGGCCTTGTCGTAATAGGGACGAACGCGCTCGAGCGTATCCTTCAGGCTTTCCCCGTCTGGCGGAGGAACGTCGTAGGAGCGGCGCCAGAGCCGTACCTGGGATTCGCCCCACTTCTTGCGCGCCTCGTCCTTGTTGAGACCCGACAACGCGCCGTAGTCGCGTTCATTCAATGCGGCATCGCGAATGATTGGGACGTCCGTCTGGTGAAGCTCCGACAGGATGATGTCGAGGGTGCGTTGCGCACGCTTCAGGGCACTCGTGAAAGCGATGTCGAACTTGACGCGATGTTCGCGGATCATCCGGCCGGCGACGCGCGCTTCGATAACGCCCTTCTCCGTTAGGTCTGGATTGCGCCAGCCCGTGAAGAGATTGAGCCTGTTCCACTCGCTCTCGCCATGGCGGACAAGCACGAGAATATTGTCTGTCAGAGCGTCCGTCATTTCCTCATCCCGGCGTCTCCAAGCAGCGTTCGGCTATGGATCTGTTAGATGCCCAATACGTCGGTCATAGCGTAGAGACCGGGCGAGCGGCCCTTTGCCCACAGAGCCGCCTTGACGGCACCACGAGCGAAAATTCCGCGATCGGCGGCGCGGTGGGTCAGTTCGATGCGTTCGCCGTCGCCAGCGAAGATCACCGTGTGATCGCCGACGACACTGCCGCCGCGCACCGTTGCAAAACCGATGTCGCCTACCCGGCGCGGGCCGGTATGCCCATCGCGCACGCGAACAGAATGTTCGGCAAGGGCAATGTTACGCCCTTGAGCGGCAGCTTCTCCAAGCATCAATGCGGTTCCCGACGGCGCGTCGACCTTCATCCGGTGGTGCATCTCAACGATTTCGATGTCGTAGTCGTTCCCGAGAGCGGCGGCCACTTGGCGGGTAATGGCTTGAAGAAGATTGAGGCCGAGGCTCATGTTTCCAGCCTTGACGATCGGCGTCAACTTCGCGGCTTCTGCAATCGCGGCGTTGCCTTCGGCATCAAAGCCGGTCGTGCCGATGATGGCGGCCGTGGCCGAGGTCGAGGCGAGGCGGGCGAATTCGATGCTGGCTTTGGGTATCGTGAAATCGACAATGGCGTCGGCAGCGGCGATCACGGCAGCCGCGTCGCTCGACACCGCGACACCGAGAGGCTCGATGCCCGCGAGTTCGCCGGCATCTTTTCCGAGCAGCGAGGAGCCCGGCGTTTCGAGGGCGCCGCTAACGCTGCAGCCGGGTTCGGCGGCGATCGCGCGGATCAGTTCGCGGCCCATCCGGCCGGCCGCGCCCATAACGGCGATCTTCATGACGTCTCCGGTAGCTTCCTGTGGTCACGTTAGCGGCGGCTCATGCAACATGCGTTGAATTGCATCGAGCCGGCGCGTCAGCGTGGTTGCCGTCCAGTGAGGCCGGTATAGCAATGCGGTTGCTCAACCGTAAAGGGCACGCCCGGCGAATTCGCCAGACCGATGCCGTTCGCGGCGAGCAACTGCTGCGAAACGAGCGTCAGACGTGGGCTTTGGCGCGTTCGAGGGCCTGAACGATGAGGCTCTTGGCTTCTTCGACCGGACCCCAGTGATCGATCTTCACCCACTTGCCGGGCTCGAGGTCCTTATAGTGGGAGAAGAAGTGCTCGATCTGCTCGAGCGAGATCTTGGGCAGATCGGTATAGGTCGTCACCTGCTCGTAGCGCTTGGTCAGCTTGCTCGAGGGGACTGCAATGATCTTCTCGTCGCCGCCGCCATCATCTTCCATGACGAGAACGCCAACGGGGCGGCAGTTTATGACGGCGCCCGGCACGATTGCACGCGTGTTGCAGACGAGAACGTCGATCGGATCGCCGTCGCTGCCGAGCGTATGGGGAATGAAGCCGTAGTTACCCGGATAGCGCATCGGCGTGTAGAGGAAGCGGTCAACGATGAGCGCGCCTGAGGCCTTGTCCATCTCGTACTTGATCGGTTCGCCGCCGACCGGCACTTCGATTACGACATTGATATCATCCGGCGGATTGTTGCCGGGTTTGATGGCGTCAAGACGCATGCATGGACCTCAATTAATTCATTCGGGTTGGCGGCCACCCTTACCGGGAAGAGCAGTCGCACAGGACCGCTTAGGTCACAGTTTATAAGCGTCCTATGCGGCAAAAGGAGCGTGCGGCCATCCAACCGAACTCACACGCAGAATATCCCTGCGAGGTGTCCTTACCACTCGAAAGCGATGCGGGTGCTCGTCACATTCCCGAAACGCACGCAGGAGCGTCGCGTAGGACGGCCTCCGCAGCGGAGATAGAACGCGCGGGCTCTATCGTTGGCTTCCAGCGCCCAGACGATCAACCGCTCAAGATCGAGGCCATCGAGCGTGGCGCGGCATGCTTCGAACATGTGTTCACCGATGCCGAGGCCTTGGTAAACGGGCGCGAGATAAAGTTCGTAGATCTCGCCGAGATCGCGGCCACCGCCGCGCGCACGGCCGCACGAGGCATAGCCGGCGATCGTTTCGCCATGCAAGGCGACGAGAAGATTACGATCCGTTGCGATAGCGCGACGCCACCAAAGCGCGTCCCGTCGCATGATTTCGCGTTCGAGATGGAGCGACGGCAGAATGCCGGTGTAGGCGTGCCGCCAGGACTCTCGAAACACGCGGGTGATCTCGCCGGCGTCGGCCGGGCGGGCGTTGCGGACAGAAACCTCGAGGTTCTGGTTCAGCATACGCACAGTCTAGCGCCAAGCTGCACGAAACGCATCAACGCTTCGCGTGACATTGAAAATAAAAAAGGCGCGGAACGTTCCGCGCCTGTTTATTAGAGGAAGTGCCCCACTCGACGCGCCAAAAATACTGGCCGTCGCACCGCTCTTTGTTAGCCTACGCTCTTGAACTGTTCGAAGGACTTCGTCGTCGCGGCGCCAACCGTTTCGAGAGCCTGCTTCGTGACCTTGTTGGAAAGCTCGAAGAGTTCCTTGGACTGCGAACCCGCAACCGCGAACTGCTGCTGCCAATAGTTGGCCTGCAGACGAGCGATTTCCGGGAACGTGCGTGCACGTGCCATTGCCTGCGCAGCTTCGAAAGCGGCTTCGGTGTTAGCGAGCGTGTTGGCAACGATCTTCTCGCCGATCGACTTCGCGCCAGCCTGCGTCGTCAGAAGGACTTCCTCGGCGACCTTGGCGTTGTCTTTCGCGAGCGAGGTGAACTTGTGATAGGCGTCGCGCGACTTGGCGATCGCGTCTTCTGCAAAAGCAGAGATATTCTCGGGAACCTTGGCGTCTTTGCCCGCGGTGAACATCTCCTGGGCCTGCTTCGTGAAGTCTTGGACTTGGCGGGTGAAGGCGTCGGTCATGGGGTGACTCCTAATTTTTCAATAAATGTAAGCGGGACTTCCTAAAGAGCAGTCTGGCGCCGCCGGCGAAACCATTGCTCGTTATATAAGCAAAGCTATTGTGCGATGCAACAAGTTTTTGCTGTGCACGTCGTGAAATAGGAAGTTTGGTCGCGTAAATCGCGTCCATATGTCTTAATATTTGATTATAGCCTGACCCGAGTGGGCAGTCACCCCCTATCCTCTCCTTCGCAGATGCGAAGAGGGCGTCCGCCTCATTCAAATCGGTCAAAGTTTTGAAAAAACATCACGATAGCCCACTGCGCTCGGATCGAACATAATGTCGCGGCGGGTGAGTGGGCGAGCCAATGCGAGGCCTTCCAGCGTGCGACAGCGGGAGAGCGCGACGTAAGTTTGGCCGTGCGCGAAGGTCCCACCACCGAGATCGATATAGACCTTATCGAGCGTTAGCCCCTGGGCCTTGTGGATGGTCAGCGCCCAAGCGAGCCGCAGGGGAAACTGTTTGAAGGTGCCGGCGATGGTCTCGACGATCTTGTCGGCGGATTGATCGAATGCGTAGCGCCGGTGTTCCCAGGCCACCTGCTCGACCTCGTATTCCTTGCCTCCGACTTCAACGAAGACCTGTTTCTCGGTCAGACGCGAGACGCGGGCGACGGTGCCGTTGACCCAACGCCGGTCGGGATCGTTCCTCAGCATCATCACTTTGGCGCCGGGCTTCAACTGCAGCGCCACGTCTGCGGGCTGCACGTTCGTTGCGAAGTCGCCAGTGATATTGGCGTTGAACGTCACCGGCTCGCCTTTGAGGGCGTCGAGATAGGCCGTGTTGATGCGCTTGGCGGCAGCATTCGTCGGCGTCAAAATCACGTACGGCTCGCCTTCCGCCAGCGTGCGGATCGGATTGACGCGTTTGTTGATGAAGGCGAGATCGTCGTCCGACACGTTGCCGTCGCGCACGGCGTTGAGCACGTGGATCAACGCGTCGTCGGTCTGACGGAAGATCTGCTCGAGCTCCAAAAGCGCGGTGCCGTTGCCTTCGCGCAGGGCCTCGATTGAGAAGAAGAATGGGCTCCCATGCTTCTCTACGAGGTGGTCAAAAACCTCGCGCTCCTGGATGACAGGCGGTAATTGGTGGAGATCGGCGAACAGCAGGATGCGGGCCCCGCCGAAGGGCTCGCGCGCGCGGCCGCGGTTGACGCGAAGCGAGCGGTCGATGGCCCACATCATGTCGGATCGCACCATCGAGGCTTCGTCGATGACGACGAAATCGAGTTCGCGCATGACGCGGCCGTTGCGGCTGCGCCGGATATCGTCGTCCTGGATGAGCCGCGGCGGGAAGCCGAAGAAGGAATGGATCGTCTGGCCGCCGATGTTGATTGCGGCGAGGCCTGTCGGCGCGAGCACGACCATGCGGTCCTCGTAGGCGTCGCGCAGCGCTCTGAGCAACGTGGATTTGCCCGTTCCGGCCCGGCCGGTGACGAAGAGGTTGCCGCTCTCTTCCTTCATGAAGGCGGCGGCGCGCTCGAACGCGGGTGTGGGCGTCACGCCCTTGGGCCAGTCGATCACTGGGTGCAGCGGCTCGCGATGGCCGTCTCGAAGAATATGGCGATGGAAGAAGGCATTGTCAGGTGGATCGGCCTATCCCTTGGGTGCCGAATTGGCTTCAAGCGGTCATATCAAAGTCCGCCCCGGAAGTCACATCGCGACTGTATTTCTCCGTACCCGGCGCGAGCATACATCCGGAGCCACGCGAGACAAGAAAACGGGCGGAACTCTAAAAGAGTCCGCCCGGATTATAATCAGAGGTGTTCGGAGATCAGTCAGCGCTCATGTTGAGCAGCTTGAAGTCCTTGTCGAACTTCAGATCGTAAGCCCTGCCGTCCTTGCACTTGGCATCGTCGAGTTCGTAGACGCCCGTGCCTTCCGTTTCCTTTTCCCATTTGCCGCCCTCGCAACCCCAGGCAGCCGCCGCAGCGGTTGCTTGTTTGGTTTCGTCGGCGCTGAGGGGGGTGTCAGCAAATGCTGGAACGGACAATGCGCAGGCGGCGCAAACCGCCAAAACGAGTTGCTTCATGAAAGGCTCCTTCGGTTTCAAGCTTGAGAGCCTATCATCCCGACGCCTGATTTAAAGGTTTTTAATCAGGCGCTTTTTTAGGGAATTTTTCCCGAACTCAGGCGGCGCCGCTCGCGCGCTCTGCTTCACTCTTGCGGCTCTGACGCTTGCGCTCGTTGGGATCGAGCCAGCGCTTGCGCAGTCGGATCGACTTCGGCGTCACCTCGACCAGTTCTTCGTCGGTGATGTAGCTCATCGCCTTTTCGAGCGTCAGGCGCATCGGCGGCGTCAGCAGCACGGCGTCGTCCTTGCCCGAGGCGCGGACGTTCGTCAGCTTCTTGCCCTTGACGACGTTGACTTCGAGATCGTTCTCACGCGAGTGCTCGCCCACGATCATACCCTCGTACACGCGGTCCTGCGGGTTGATCATGAAGGGCCCGCGATCCTGCAGATTGAAGATCGCGTAGGCGACGGCTTCGCCGGGGCTGTTGGAAATGAGCACGCCGGTGCGGCGTCCGGCGATTTCGCCCCGGTACGGCTTATAGGCGTGGAAGAGCTTGTTCATGATGCCGGTGCCGCGCGTGTCGGAGAGCAGCTCCGACTGATAGCCGAGCAGGCCACGCGTCGGTACGTGGAACACCATGCGCGTGCGTCCACCGCCGGACGGCTTCATCTCCAGGAGATCGCCTTTGCGCTCGGCAAGCTTCTGCACCACGACGCCCGTATAGTTGTCGTCGACGTCGACAATGACTTCCTCGATCGGCTCGAGGCGCTGGTTGGTCTCGGGATCGGTCTCAAAGACGACCTTCGGGCGCGAGACCGTGAGCTCGAAGCCTTCGCGGCGCATGTTCTCGATCAGGATCGCAAGCTGAAGTTCGCCGCGGCCCGAGACGATGAAACTGTCGTTGTCTTCGCTCTGCTCGATGCGGATGGCGATATTGCGCTCGGCTTCTTTCAGCAGGCGGTCGCGGATGACGCGGCTTTGAACCTTGTCACCTTCCTGGCCGGCAAACGGGCCATCGTTGATGCGGAACGTCATCGACAGCGTCGGCGGATCGACGGGCTGCGCGGGCAGCGGTTCGTTGACGGCCGGATCGCAGAGCGTGTCGGCAACGTTGGCGAGGCTCATGCCGGCGAGCGCGATGATGTCGCCTGCGCCTGCCGATTCAACCGGCGTGCGCTCAAGGCCGTGGAACGCCAGAACCTTCTGGACGCGGAAGTTTTCGAGAGCCTTGCCTTCGCGATCAAGCGCTTTCAGCTGCTGGTTCGGCTTGACGATGCCAGAGGTGACGCGGCCCGTGAGAATCCGGCCGAGGAATGGGTCGGCGTCGAGCGTCGTCGCCAGCATACGGAACGGGCCGTCATCGACAGCGGGCGGCGGCACGTGCTCGAGGATGAGGTCGAACATCGGCGCCAGGTTTTCCTGGGGTCCGGCCGGGTCGCGCGCCATCCAGCCCGAGCGGCCGGAGCCGTAAAGCACGGGGAAATCGAGCTGCTCGTCGGTGGCGTCGAGGTTGGCGAAGAGATCGAACACCTCGTTCAGCACGTCCTGGTGGCGTTCGTCCGGGCGGTCGATCTTGTTGATCGCGACGATCGGCCGGAGGCCGCGCTTCAGGGCTTTGGAAACGACGAACTTCGTCTGCGGCAGCGGGCCTTCGGAAGCGTCGACGAGCACGATGACGCCATCGACCATGTTGAGGATGCGTTCGACCTCGCCGCCGAAATCGGCGTGGCCTGGCGTGTCCACGATGTTGATGTGGGTGCCCTTCCACTCGACGCTGGTGCATTTCGCCAGAATGGTGATGCCACGCTCGCGTTCGATGTCGTTGGAATCCATCGCGCGTTCGGCGACCTTCTGGTTTTCCCGGAAGGAGCCGGACTGCTTCAAAAGCTCGTCGACGAGTGTCGTCTTGCCATGGTCAACGTGCGCGATGATCGCGATATTGCGAAGGGCCATTTTAAACCTGAAGTTATGGAGAAGCGCCGCGGGCTGTGCCACTGCAGCGCAATATTCGCTCGCACCTAGCACGGGGACGCACCGGTGGGCTAGGCGGCTTCGAGAAATCTGGGGTGCGGCGTATCAGTATTAAAGGCGACATGATCGCCATTTGGCATGAAATTTGTTCGGTGGTGCCGCATCTGGTGCCGCATCTCAAGGCTCAGCGCCGCGCTGAGGGGCATATCCAACCCGTCGCAGCCAACCCGGGGCCAGCGTCTGAATATCAGCTGCTGACCATTTCGTCGGGCCTAGGGCCTTTCAGGATCGACCAGTTGATGATCGCGATCTGGGCGCCGATCAAAAGCAGCACTAGATCGATACGGAAGCCGATGAATGCGCTCCACGACCCGACGATGACGCCGAGCAGTGCGACCGTTTGCGTGGCGACTTTGTCGGAGAGAAACGCGCCCAGGATGTCGCGATAGATCCGGCCCCCATCGAGCGGAAAGGCCGGGAGCAGGTTGAAGATCAACATCGCGAGGTTGATCGTGCCGAGCGTCAGCACGGCGTGCAGTTTCCAGCGGCTGTCGAGCCAGGCTGCGGGGTCGATTTCGCCAAAGCGGCCGGTGAGGCCGATGTCCGGCTGGCCGAGCGCGTTCCAGCACAAAAGGAAAATGAGGCCGTTGGTCAGCGGTCCGGCAAACAGGATGATGATGTTGGCGAGCTTCGAAGGTGGGGGCGCCAGCATCTGCGCGTAGCCGTAGAATCCGCCGACGAGGATTTCGCCCACGGGTACGCCAAAGAGCCGGGCGAAAAGCGCGTGGCCGAACTCGTGCTGCAGCAGGATGGAAAGGAAGACACCCGCGACGAGCACCGAGAAGCCAACCAGCGACTGCTGAAGCACGCCGAAGAGAAAGATCGGCACAAGCGCAAACGTGATGTCCACCTCCACCGGGATGCCGGCGATGCGGAGCAGCTCCAGTCTCGGCGTATCGGCGAGGAAGTTCATGCGTCAGCCTCTCAAAACGCCGAGCCCTGAAGGTCCTTGGACGTGCGGCCGTACCAGCTCCGCTCAGACGATGGTCTTGGCGTAAAGATCCGTACGGCGATCGCGGAAGAAGCCCCATTCCGCGCGGTAGGTCTCGACGAGGTCGAGATCGAACGTGTGAATGAGCACGCCTTCGTCTTCGGCGCCGAACTTTTCGACGAGTTCGCCGCGGTGGTCGGCGATGAATGAGTGGCCGTAGTACTTCTGCTTCACGCCGTCGTTGTTTTCTTCGCCGATGCGATTGGCGGCAACGATGGGCACGGAATTCGAGACCGCATGACCTTGCATCGCGCGCTGCCACTGCAGGTGCGTGTCGAGCGAAGGATCATAGGGTTCCGAGCCGATGGCGGTCGGGTAGAACAGGATTTCTGCGCCCTGGAGCACCATGGCGCGGGCGCTTTCCGGATACCACTGGTCCCAGCAGATGCCGACGCCGATCTTTCCGGCCTTCGTGTTCCAGGTTTTGAAACCCGTATCGCCGGGGCGGAAATAGTACTTTTCCTGATAGCCCGGGCCATCGGGGATATGGCTCTTGCGGTAGACGCCCAGGATCTCGCCGTCGGCATCGGCAATGGCAATGCTGTTGTAATAGCGCGGCCCATCCTTCTCGAAGAAGGAGATCGGGATCACGACCTTCAGCGACTTCGCCAAATCGCGCAGCGCCAGTACGGCCGGATGCTCGTTGACGGGGCGGGCGTTCTGAAACCACTTCGGCTCCTGACGCGTGCAGAAGTAAATGCCCTCGAAAAGCTCCGAAGGCAGGATGACTTCAGCACCACGATCCGCGGCTTCGCGTACGAACGCCTCGGTCTTTTCGATATTGGTTTTGATATCGTGGCCGTAGGACGTTTGAATGCTGCCGACCGTGATCGAGCGTCGCGCCATCTACAGGGGCTCCTGTTGTGTGATGCAATGAAACGATCCGCCGCCCGCCGTGCCGCAGCCGAGAAGGCCACGGGACGAAACGCCGACGACGGCGCGGGTGGGGAAGACGGCCTGCAATGCCTGCAGCGCATCGGCCTCGGTCGCGGTGCCGTAAATGGGCACAACCACGACACCATTGGCGATGATGAAATTCATATGGGATGCGGGCGAGATTTCGCCAAGAGCATTGCGGTAAAGGCCGACGCCCGGAATGCGCACGACTTCGAGCTTGCGGCCCTGCGCGTCGGTCGCGTTTTCCAGGCTCGCCGCGATGGCGTTCAGCGTCCCGGCATTCGGATCGTCCGGGCCGGCCGGCGCCTGGCAGACGACGCGGCCCGGCGCGACGAAGCGCGCGATGTTGTCGACGTGGCCGTCGGTGTGGTCGTTCTTCAGGCCTTCATCGATCCAGATGACCTTCTTCGCGCCGAACGCCTGTGCGAGCGCCGTCTCGGCTTGTTCCTTGGTCCAGCCATTGCGGTTCGGATTGAGCAGGGTCTGACGCGTGGTCAGGATCGTGCCTTCCCCATCGTGATCGACGGCGCCGCCTTCCAGGACGAAATCGAAACGCCGGATGGCGGTTTTCGCAAGCTCGGCAACGTCGTCGCCAACGGTCGCATCATCGGGCAGGTCGTACTTGCCGCCCCAGCTGTTCGTCTTGAAGCGCAGGGCGACGGTGTCTTCGCCGATGCGGGCAAAGATCGGACCCGTATCGCGCAGCCAGATGTCGCCGTACTTGCCAGGAATGACTTCGGCGGCGTCGCCGAGCGCTGCGAGCGCCGAGTTTCTGGCTTCCTCGCCGTTGACGAGCAGGCGGACCTTGTTGCCGGCGATGCTGAGGGCGCGGATGAGAGCGGCCACGTCGCGGCGCGGCGTCTCGAGGTCGCCGCCCCATTCGTCGGGATCGGCCGGCCATGCGGTCCAAATCGCTTTCTGAGGCGCCCATTCGGCGGGCGTCACCACCGCCGTCGCGTCCGCCGCAAGCTTCATTCTCAAGGTCCTCGCCGTTCTGCTTTAGGAAAAGCATTTCATTATCCGAGCACGCGATGTCGGAGATCGAGCCCCCGCCGTCAAGGCCGGACATGCGCCGGGGCGAATATTGGCCTCAGGCGAGCTGGCGGTGAAGCCTAAGGTTAAACGCGTTTGCCGAAGACGGTCGCGAAGAGGCCGACAACGATTGCCGCAGGGATGACGATGAGGGCGATGGCGCCGATCGTGACGGCCAGTCCGAGGAAAAGGAAGGCCATGACGCCGAACAGAAGGACGGCCGCCATGAAAACCACGATCTTGACGACCCATTCGCGCCAGCCGGTGAGGACAACCGTCTCGCCGTTCCGGTTGATGACGATCATGATCTCATTCTCCGTTTCATCCGGCTCAAAACTGCCTTGCCGTCACTGGACGCGAGCGGCCATCGCATCGGCGATTTCCTGAGATCCTTGAATGACGACGTTGGCGCCGCAGGCCTTCTGATGCGCCACTTCCGCGTCGGAATGGCCGCGGACGATGATCGGCAGCAGGGGGTTTGCCGCACGCGCCTGAGCTACGATCTGTCCCGCTTCGAAGCTGTCGGGTATGGCGACGAGCAGGCAGCGTGCTTCCGGCAGATTGGAGTATTTCAGAAGCTCGATGGCATTGCCTGAGACGGCTTCGATTTTTTCCGCCCTGAGCTTGTTCACGATCTCATCGTCCTCGTCGATGACGTACATCGGCAAGCCGCGCTGTTTGAGCATTTCGCCGATCGGCCGGCCAACGCGACCATAGCCGATCAGGACGACGTGGTTCTTCAGCTCGGTCTTTTCGATTTCATCCGGCGGCTCTGGCAGGGGCTCCGCCGCTTTCGCCTCTTCGCGCTTGGCAAGCTTCTCCTTGTAGCGGTCGAGGGCAAAGAACAGCACTGGGTTCAGCATGATCGAGCCGATGGCGCCGCCGAGGACAAGCTCGCGGCCGAGCTCGGGCAGCACGCCAAGCGTCACGCCGAGGCCGGCAAGAATGAACGAGAACTCGCCGATCTGAGCGAGGCTCACGGAAATCGTCAGCGCAGTCTTGGAAGAATATCCAAACGCGCGAACGATGCCGTAGGCGGCTGCGGATTTGCCGACGATGATGATCACCAGCGTGGCGATCACGGCAAGCGGATCGCGCAGCAGAATGACCGGATCGAACAACATGCCGACGGATATGAAGAACAGCACGGCAAAGGCATCGCGCAGCGGCAGCGTTTCTGAGGCTGCCTGCTGGCTGAGCGTCGATTCACTCAGGATCATGCCGGCGAAGAAGGCGCCGAGTGCGAACGATACGCCAAAGAGCTTGGCTGCTCCGAAGGCGGTTCCAAGCGCGATTGCGAGCACCGCCAGGCGGAACAGTTCGCGCGAGCCCGTATGAGCCGCGTAATGCAAAACCCACGGGATGATGCGGCGTCCCGCCACCAGCATGATCGTCACGAAGGCAGCGATCTGCAGAAGGGTGATCGCGAAGGTCTTCATCAGATCGAAGTTGTCGGCTTTATTGGCCGTTTCGTCTGTCGTCGTAACGCCGAACAGCGGCAGCAGCGCCGGCAACAGCACCAGCGTCAGCACCATGACGATGTCTTCGACGATCAGCCAGCCGACGGCGATGCGGCCATGCTCGGTATTGAGAAGCCGCCGCGCCTGCATTGCCCGCAGCAGCACGACTGTACTGGCGACCGAGAGTGCGAGGCCCATGACGATGCCGGCACCCGGCTGCCAGCCAAGGTAAAAGGACAGCCCGACGCCGAGCAGTGTTGCGACGAAGATTTGGACGACCGCGCCCGGAATAGCGATCTTGCGGACCGACCAGAGGTCCTTCATCGAGAAATGCAGCCCGACGCCGAACATCAGCAGGATGATGCCGACCTCGGCGAGTTCGGTGGCGATCGATTGATCTGCAACAAAACCCGGTGTTTGCGGGCCGATTGCGACGCCTGCAAGAAGGTAGCCGACGAGCGGAGATGCACGGAGCCGCTGGGCTATAGCGCCAAAGACAAAGGCTAGGCTCAGGCCGACGACAATCGTTGCGATAAGAGGCGTATCGTGGGGCATCTATGCTGCTTCCGGACGGGAGGGAAGCAACACTCTTCACTACGAGCGGCGTAATTTCAACCTTGGTCAAATCTGGGCGCCTTCCGGCGGCCCAGATGATCGCGCGTTGGTTGGGCAGTGCCTGCCCTTGGCACGCGTCTTAGGATTTGTCGCGCTGGCCCAGCGTGCGCAGCCGCAGAGCATTGAGCTTGATGAAGCCCTGCGCGTCCTTCTGGTCGTAGGCGCCCTTGTCGTCTTCGAACGTCACGAGTGTTGGGGAATAGAGCGATTTAGCGCTCTCGCGGCCGACGACGATGACGTTGCCCTTGTAGAGTTCGAGCGTGACTTCGCCTTCGACGTTCTCCTGGCTCTTGTCGATCAGCGCCTGCAGCATCTCGCGCTCGGGCGAGAACCAGAAGCCGTTGTAGATGAGCTCGGCGTAGCGCGGCATGATCTCGTCTTTGAGGTGGGCTGCACCGCGATCGAGCGTCAGGCTTTCGATGGCGCGGTGGGCGGCGAGCAAAATCGTGCCGCCCGGCGTCTCGTAGACACCGCGCGATTTCATGCCGACGAAGCGGTTCTCGACGAGATCGATGCGGCCGATGCCGTTGTCGCGGCCGAGATCGTTCAGCGTCTTCAAAAGCGTCGCGGGCGACAGCTTCTTGCCGTCGATGGAGACGGGGTCGCCCTTTTCGAAGCCGATTTTGATCGTCGTCACCTTGTCGGGTGCGCTCATCGGCGAAATGGTGCGCTGATAGACGACCTCCGGCGGCTTCTTGGCCGGGTCTTCGAGCACTTTGCCTTCAGAGGAGGAGTGCAGAAGGTTGGCGTCGACCGAGAAGGGCGATTCACCCTCCTTGTCCTTGGCGACGGGGATCTGGTTGCGGCGGGCGAAGTCGAGCAGGTCTTCGCGGCCTTTGAAGGTCCATTCGCGCCAGGGTGCGATAATCTTGATGCCGGGTTCCAGCGCGTAATAGCCGAGTTCAAACCGGACCTGATCGTTGCCCTTGCCGGTGGCGCCGTGGCAGACGGCGTCGGCGCCGACCTTGCGGGCGATCTCGATCTGCTTTTTCGCGATCAGCGGGCGGGCGATCGACGTGCCGAGCATGTAGACGCCCTCATAGACCGTGTTGGCGCGGAACATCGGGAAGACGAAGTCTCGGACGAATTCTTCGCGCAGGTCTTCGATGAAGATGTTTTCTTCCTTGATGCCGAGCATCAGAGCTTTCTTGCGCGCGGGCTCCAGCTCTTCGCCTTGACCGAGATCCGCGGTAAACGTCACCACCTCGGCGCCGTAGGTCTCCTGCAACCATTTCAGGATGATCGAAGTGTCCAATCCGCCGGAATAGGCGAGAACGACCTTTTTCACGGATTTGGGCGCGGCGCTCATGAGTGATCTGGCTTTCGAATTTGGATGGGCGGGAAATCGCGCGGCACTATAGGGTCGGCGGCGCTGCCTGCAAGTCCAGTCGGGGCCATATCACGAGATGTCGCAATCCGCTCTGGCCCGTGAGAGGGTGGCAAGACAGCGAGGAACAGCAATGAAGCCAACTGTCGTTTTTTGGTACGAGTTCGCCTCCACCTATTCCTACCTCAGCGCGATGCGCATCGACGAGGCGGCGGCAAGCGCGGATGTTGCCGTCGAGTGGAAGCCGTTCCTGCTCGGGCCAATCTTCCGGGCGCAAGGCTGGGAGACTTCACCCTTCAACATTTATCCGGCGAAGGGGCGCTACATGATCCGCGATATCTCGCGGATGGCGTCTGCGCGGGGAATTCCTTTCCAGATGCCGCCGAAGTTTCCAACGAATGGCCTCAAGGCGGCGCGGCTCACGATTGCTGCGCGGAGCCAGGGCGCCGACGCAGCGTTCAGCCGTGCCGTATACGCCGCTCATTTCGGCAAAGGCTTGGATATTGCTGATGACGACGTGTTGACGGATTGTCTGACGACCGCCGGTCTCGATGCGGACGAGGTTCGCCTGCTCAGCGTGGACGCTGCAGTCAAGGCTGAACTGCGCGCCAACACGGAGGAAGCCGCTGCGCTGGGTATCTTCGGTGCACCAAGCTTCACCACGCCAGATGGCGAAGTCTTTTGGGGCGACGACCGGCTGGAACAAGCTTTGGACTGGGCGAGAAAAAGGGCGCCGAACTAATGGGATTCAAAGCTTTAGGCTCTGGTCCGCACGCGCACTAGAGAGGGCTTGGACACCAGCGTCTGTTGCGCAAATGCCCCGTGTTAACGCCTTTCGCAATGCATCAGACTCATGAACACAAAAAAGGCATTCGACGGGTGTTTGCGATGTTTCCGATCAACGTGAGCTGATAAAAGCGCGGGAACATATCTCATCGGGGGAGAGCGGCCGTGATCGGGTCTAATCGCGTCGTCGGGAAACTGGTGTGGTTGGGTGTGCTTGCCGCCGCGTTGGCGCTGCCGCTCGCTGCTGAAGAAATCACGGTCACGATCCCTCCCGATGATCCGTCGGCGCAAGCCGAAGCCGCCGCTCCGCAGGCTCAGGCGGCTCCTCAGCCGGAGGCGCAACCGGCCCATTCCGCTGCGCTTCCCTCCTATTCGCCCGCGGAACCGCTGCAACAGTCCGCCGACAGCAGCGATGTGGCGTCACCGCCGCCTGCCGCTGCTCCCCTGGCCCAGCCGAATAAGAAGGCTGCAGAGGCGCCGGCGGACGTTTCGCCCGGCCACACGGCTGCCGAAGCCCCTGCTGCACCTGCTAAGCCTGCGCAGAAGCCGAAGAAGACGGCTTCGCCGTGTCTCAATCTCGATGAAAACGCCTGTGCCGGGAACACCCAGTGTATCTGGGTCGCTGCCGGCACCAACGACGCCGGTAAGCCGACGAAGGCTCGCTGCCGGTCCCTTGCGATGCTGAAAAAGGAAGAAGAGCGGGGGAAGGCCAAAGCCAAGGCTGCTGCTGCTCACGATGCGAAGTCAGCGGCGCCGGAAGTTCTGCCATGGGCCACGAACGGCGCGGCGGCGACGCCGCCTGCTGAAGTGGCACCTGCGGCGACGACCGATACAACTAAACCTGTGAAGAAAGCTGCGGTGGCGAAGAAGGCTGCTAAGCCCAAGCCCGAAGAAGCCCCCGCTCCGCCCGTCATCACGGGACAGGATGGGGACGCGTCGGCGGGATCAGAGCCCGCGGCGCAATAGCAGCGAGCGGGCTGTCCCACGAACGGGCCGAGCGTCGTTTTCAGTGCAGATAGGCCGACCAGGGCGATTGTGCCGCGAAGTGGCGGTCGAGCGCCTTTTGGCCTTCCGGATTTCCGAATACCAGCCGCCACTGCGTGCAGGCTGCGTCGGCGGCATCCATCGCCGAGGTGCTGGCGCGCGCCGCCGGTGCGGCCACCGCATACGGGATGCCGTAGGACAGCATCATCGCCATCATCGGGCCCTGATAGAGCGCCCATGGCGTCGTGCCCCAGGCAGCGGGGATCGAGGCGGGCCAGAACGGAGCGCCGCCAGGAAAAACGCGGGAGGCGATGATCGATTGCTGAGCGCCCGGCCAGCAGGCGAGCGAGGCGCTGGCCATCGACATCCAGGCCTGCATCATATCCGACTGCACGGCCGTGGGCGCTTGAGCGACCGGCGTCCAATTGCCGAACCAGGCGGGCCAGGTCGTTTCAGGCGTGCTGCGATCTTCGGGAGCCATTTCGCTGATGAGACGCTTCTGGCAGGCCAACGCGGCCGCGACAGAGGCCTGGCCCATCTCGAACATCGCTTCGGTTGCTTTTTGCAGGAAGCGGAAATGCAGGGCGCAATCGAACAAGGATCTATCCCTTCAGCTCAGCGGACCCTAGCAGGGATGCTGCATCGCAGCAACGCTGAAGCACTTCTGCCTCAGATTTGGTTAATCAACACTTCGCGAGGTCGTCGTTAATCCGTGGGCTCTCCTTTGGAGACCGCAGCCGTGGAGGTGATCGGCTTTGGCGCCGCAATCGCTTCGCTGCGATCGTCTGGGCGGCCTGCAAACTGACCGGCGGCAAGCCAATAGAAGAAGCCGCCGAAGAAGCCGATCGTGAGAAAGGCTTTGATGGCGTAATTGTTGAGGATGGTTGGCTGGCCTGCCACCTCGCTCGCGTACTGAGCGGTGAAGCCCAGCATGGCGATGGCAATTCCTGCGAACAGATAAAATGCTGGCGAGCGGATCGAGAAAACTTCGCTCAGCAGAGCGACGATCACGACGAAAAGGCTTGAAAAAATCGCCAGATGCGTCGCGGCGAGCAGTGCGAGGTCGAAGGTATCGCCGACGGTTTTCGGCAGCCGGTCGAAGGGCTCCGTCAGCACTTCGGCGGGCGTGGTGACGAAGAGCACAGTGACGAGGCCCGCAGCCAAGCACGCGAGCGCAAATCCGAACATCACGCGTATCAGTGTGCTGAAAAATTTGAGCACGATGCCCCCCGCCCCGGCGTTGCGCATTGCGCTGACTATATTCGCCGGCGGGCAGTTCTCAAATACGAATAACGGGAGCGTGCCAGCTAGCGCGCGTCAGCCGGCTTCGGACAGGGCCTTTCGCTCGCTGGCGGAAAGCTTCAGGCTTTCAGACCTCAACTGCCCGCAGGCGGCCAGAATATCGCGGCCACGGGGTGTGCGAACGGGGCTCGCGTAGCCGGCGCGATTTACGACGTCGGCAAAGCGTTCGATCGTCTCCCAATCGGAGCACTCGTAGCGGGTATTCGGCCACGGATTGAACGGGATGAGATTGATTTTGGCCGGGATTCCCGACAGCAGGCGGACCAGGGCGCGGGCTTCGGCGAGGCTGTCGTTGACGCCCTTCAGCATGACGTATTCGAACGTGATGCGGCGCGCGTTGGAGAGGCCCGGATAATTGCGGCAGGCTTCCATCAGCTCGGCGATCGGATACTTGCGGTTGAGCGGCACCAGCTCGTCGCGCAGCGGGTCGTTCGTCGCGTGCAGCGAGATGGCGAGCATGGTGTCGGCTTCTTCGCCCCAACGCGGTATTTCGGGCACGACGCCCGACGTCGAAAGCGTGATGCGCCGCTTCGACAGCGACAGGCCTTCGCCGTCGGAGGCGATCTCCATGGCCGCTTTGACGTTGTCGAAATTGTAGAGCGGCTCGCCCATGCCCATCAGCACGACGTTCGTTATCTTGCGCTCGCTCTGCGGAATGAGGCGGCCGTCGTCCGGGCCTTTGGCACCCGGCCAGTCGCCGATGCGATCGCGCGCCAGCATGATCTGAGCGACGATCTCTTCCGTTTCGAGATTGCGCACGAGCTTCTGCGTGCCCGTATGGCAGAACGAGCAATTCAGCGTGCAGCCGATCTGGCTCGAGATGCACAGCGTGCCGCGGTCGCTTTCGGGGATGTAGACGGTTTCGATCTCGGGCGCGCGGGCTTCGTGGCCGCGCTTCGGGAGCCGCAACAGCCATTTGCGCGTGCCGTCGACCGAGATCTGCTCGGAAACGATCTCGGGGCGGTCGAGCGTGTAGAGCTCTTGGAGCTGGCGGCGCAAATCCTTCGACACGTCCGTCATGTCTTCAAAGCGCGTCACGCCGCGCACGTAGATCCAGCTCCAGAGCTGGCCGACGCGCATGCGGAGCTGCTTTTCGGGAACGCCCGCCGCTGCCAGCGCCGTCTTCAACCGGTCACGCGTCAGCCCCGCGAGCGAGAGCTTCGCTGAGGGTTCTTCGGCGGTAATCTTAATTAACGGCGCGGCGGTCATGACAAAAACATGCTTTCAGTTCGGAAAGGGCCCTTTTACAGGGCTTCGCGAAAAGTGCCTAGCGGCACATTTTCGCTGGTTTTGATCGGCGCATGGCGACTCGCGTTCCGCGAGCCCGCCGCCATGCGCGGTTAATCACAAAATAAAACGGCTGAGGTCGGCGTTCTTCGAGAGCGAGCCGACGCGTTCGGTCACGTAGGGGCCGTCGATGACGACGGTCTGCGCGCCGCGGTCGGACGCCTCGAACGACACGTCATCCAGCACGCGTTCGAGCACTGTCTGGAGGCGGCGGGCGCCGATGTTTTCGACGGTCGAATTCACTTCGACGGCGGCATCCGCAATGGCGTCGATGGCATCCGGCCTGAAGTCGAGCGTGACGCCTTCGGTCTCAAGCAGCGCAACCGACTGGCGGATGAGGCTCACCTGCGGTTCGGTCAGAATGCGCTTCATGTCTTCGCGCGTCAGAGCGTTGAGTTCGACGCGGATCGGAAGGCGGCCCTGCAGTTCGGGAAGCAGGTCGGAGGGCTTCGACACGTGGAACGCGCCTGAGGCGATGAAGAGGACGTGGTCCGTCTTCACTGGGCCATGCTTCGTGGCAACCGTCGTGCCTTCGATCAGTGGCAGCAGATCCCGCTGCACGCCTTCGCGGGAGACGTCGGCGCCGCCGCGCGCAGCGTCCGCGCGCGAGGAAATCTTGTCGATCTCGTCGAGGAAGACGATGCCGTTGTTTTCGACTGCCTGGATGGCTTCGCTCGCAATCTGATCGGCGTCGATCAGTTTGTCGCTTTCTTCCGCGATCAGAATATCGAAGCTGTCCTTGACGGTGACGCGGCGCGGCTTCGTGCGCTGGCCGAGCGCCTTGCCCAGCATTTCGCCGATATTGATCGTCGCCATAGTGCCGCCCGGCATGTCGAACGAGGGAATGGGTGAGGACGTATCGGCGACGAGGATGTCGATTTCCTTGTCGTTCAGCTCGTTGTTGCGCAGGCGCTTGCGGAAGCTGTCGCGCGTTGCGAGCGAGGCGCCGGAGCCCACCAGCGCGTCGAGCACGCGCTCTTCGGCGGCTTTCTCGGCTTTGGCGCGGACCGATTGGCGCTTCGTTTCCTTGACGAGGGCAATGCCGACTTCGACGAGGTCGCGGATGATGCTGTCGACGTCGCGTCCGACGTAGCCCACCTCGGTGAATTTCGTTGCCTCGACCTTCAGGAAAGGTGCTCCGGCAAGCTTTGCCAAGCGCCGCGAGATTTCGGTTTTACCGACGCCGGTTGGCCCGATCATCAGGATGTTCTTGGGGAGCACCTCATCGCGCAACTCGCCCGTCAGCTGCTGGCGGCGCCAGCGGTTGCGGAGCGCAATGGCGACGGCGCGCTTGGCGTCGGCCTGGCCGACGATATAGCGGTCGAGTTCGGATACGATTTCGCGGGGTGAAAAATTCGTCATTGTCTCGGTTCGGGAAGGTAAGGAGCCAGTGGAGTTTTCAGCAGGTACGGCAGCATGCGGTTTCTGATCGGGTGCCAGAGGGCGCCCAGGAACAGCACGAAAGCGCCGACGACGGCGAGCGTCAGGACGAACGAGGACGAGCCTCCAATCAGAGGCATACCGCTGTTCAAGAGATCGAAGACGGCGACCGTAAAGTAGATGAGGGAAGAGACGAGCAGCGCGCGCCGGTCGATGGCGAGCGCGAAGATAGCAAGGACGAACACTGTCGCCAGGATGATGGCGGAGGTCGCGCCGCCCATGGTCGTGCCTTCGATGAAACGGATGACCGGCGATACGATGAGCGGCGCCGCCACCAGCTGCAGCCAGAAGGCGCAATCGGACAGGCGCGTTACGCGTTTCGTGTCGCGGGCATCATAGGCAAGCGCTACGGCGAGCACGGCGAGGCCGTAAAGGAAGGCGACGAGCGACGAGTCGACGCCAGTCGTCTGCAGGATGCCTTTGCTGACGACGGCGTAGCCGAAGAAGGCGATGAGAGCGACCGCGAACGGCAGCTTAAAACGTACATAATAGATGATCGCTGCGACGAGGGCGGGCGCTCCGAACGTCAGCGAGGGGTTACGCCAGAATGCGAATTCGGAATCGACGTTCCAGTTGGCGGACGTGAAGTTCGTCCAATGCATCTGCACGACGAAGGCCGCCGCCGCGAAGGCGACGAACAGAACCGAGAGCACCATTCCCGGCAGAACGGCGCGCCTCCGCGCGACCAGGATCTCGCTCAGGATCCAGAACGTGGCTGCGGCCAGCGCGAGGGTCCCGATCCAGCTCATGCCGAAGGTGCTGGCCGTCGAACTCGCGATCAGGAATGCGCCCGCGACGAGCAGCACGCCGATCGTCAGGAAGACGTCGTTGAAGCCGTTCAAGAAGCGGAAGCGCTCTTCGTCGGCGAACGCGGCTTCTCCGTCCGGGCCGACCGCGCCTGAGCCTTTCCGCATGGCTGCGAGCTTTTCGGCCTGCGCCGCGTCGATGACGCCGGCTTCGACGGCAGCCTTCAGGTCTTCAGGTGATAATGCGCTTGGCATCTGTCGGTGGTCCGGCTGTTGGCTGTTGGTCAGCGTCGCGGCGTTCAAGCCCTAGGGCCTACCGTTAGCTTGCGGCGTCGAGGGCTTCGACGACGATGTTCCTGTTCGTATAGACGCAGATCTCGGCGGCAATGGTCATCGCTTTCCGGGCGATCTCCTCGGCGTCGAGCGGCTGGTCGAGCAGCGCGCGGGCGGCGGCCAGCGCATAATTTCCGCCCGAGCCAATGCCCGCCAGCGAATTTTCGGGCTCCAGAACATCGCCCGTGCCGGTCAGGACCAGCGTGGTCGTGGCGTCCGCTACGATCATCATGGCCTCGAGGCGGCGCAGGTAGCGGTCGGTGCGCCAATCTTTCGCCAGTTCAACGGCGGCGCGGGTCAGCTGGCCCGGATACATCTCGAGCTTGGCTTCGAGGCGTTCGAAAAGGGTGAAGGCGTCGGCGGTGGCGCCGGCAAAGCCGCCGATCACGTCGCCCTTGCCCAGGCGGCGGACCTTACGGGCGTTGGATTTGATGATCGTCTGGCCGAGGCTGACTTGGCCATCACCGGCAACTACAACCCGGCCGCCCTTGCGAACGGTAAGAATTGTGGTGGCGTGCCACGAGGAATCGCCAGCATTTTGGCTCTGTTGGGTCATTTGTACCGCGTCAGTTAAGCTTTTGCAGGCAGGATGCAAGGGAAGCCGGTCGCCTGCGGCCACGGGGCCTCAGTGCCGGCCTTGGCCGGGCGGGCAACAAGCTGATAAACGCTCTCGCAGGTTTCGGGAAAGAGTCTTTGTTGAATTGATCCTGGCGACTCTCCTTCGGAGAGCCGGCCGCCAGGATAGAGTGGGTTAACGACATGGCGGGCGCCGGAGAGATTCACGTGAAGCAAAGACAGGCCTCGATTACACGCAAGACGAAAGAGACGGAGATCTCTGCAACCGTCAATCTCGACGGGTCGGGCGCCTACGACATCTCGACCGGCATCGGCTTTCTCGATCACATGCTGGAGCAACTCGCCCGGCATTCGCTGATCGACATCACGCTGCGGGCCAAGGGTGACCTTCACATCGATTTCCACCACACGGCCGAAGACACGGGCATTGTCATCGGGCAGGCCATTGCGCAGGCGCTGGGCGACAAGGCCGGGATCGTTCGCTATGCCGATGTGCATCTACCGATGGATGAAACGCTGACGCGCGTGGCGCTCGACGTCTCTGGGCGGCCGTTCCTCATCTGGAAGGCGGAGTTCACACGGCCGAAGATCGGCGAAATGGACACCGAGCTTTTCCGTGAGTGGTTCCAGGCCTTTGCCCAGAACGCCGGCATCACGCTGCACGTCGAAAACCTGTACGGCGAGAACAATCACCATATAGCCGAGACCTGCTATAAGGGTTTGGCGCGGGCGCTTCGGGCCGCTATTGCCGTCGATCCGCGGCAGGCGGGGCGCATCCCGTCGACGAAGGGCATGTTGCAGGGCTGAAGCCGCGGCGCGCGCGTTGGAGTGAGCGCCGGCAAACGTTTGAAGGATCAAGGAGTGTCGAGTTCCGTGGCGACCTATACCGTGCACGAACCCCCTGAAGCCGACGCTGACCGCGTCGATCGCGCAGTCGAGCTCGTGTTCGTCAAGGACGGTTTTTCCTGGCTGACGGCGATTTTTCCGCCTCTCGGGTTCATCGTGAACGGGCTATGGCTCATGGCGCTCGCCTATTTCGCGGGCGTGGGCCTTCTCAGCTATGTGCTCGCCGCGATGAAGGTTGAGCCGGGCTGGATCAGCCTCATCGTCTTCTTCATCGACATCTATCTGGCGTTTGAAGTCTCGACGCTGAAGCGCTGGATGCTGGCGCAGAAGGGCTATCAGATGCTCGGCGTCGTCAACGGCCGGACCTATGCCGAATGCGAGCGGCGGTTCTTCGAGAGCTGGCTGCCGGACCAGCCGGTCATTCAAAGCGATTTGCCCGCGGGTTCGAACAAGCCGGCTGGTGGCGCGAGCGGTGCGCGCTTCTGGCCGTTCGGCGCGGGGGCTTGAGGCCAAAGCCCTGATGCAGAACGTCGTCATCATCGATTACGGGTCGGGAAATCTTCACTCGGCCGCCAAAGCTTTCGAGAGCGCAGCTCGCGACAGCTCAAATCCGTCGAAAATCATCGTCAGCCCGCGTCCGGAGGACGTTCTGGCCGCCGATCGTATCGTGCTGCCGGGCGTCGGAGCCTATGGCGACTGCAAGGCAGGTCTCGAACGCGTTCCGGGGCTCATCCCGGCGCTGGAAGAGGCCGTCCGGCAAAAGGGACGGCCGTTTCTCGGCATCTGCGTCGGCATGCAGCTCTTGAGCGAACGGGGGCTCGAATTCACCGAAACGCCAGGGCTCGGGTGGATCAAGGGCGAGGTGCGGGCGATCAAACCTAAGGATCCGGCGCTCAAGATCCCGCACATGGGCTGGAACACGCTCAACGTTTTGACCCCGCACGCGCTGCTCGATGGCGTGCCGACGGGGCCCGATGGCTGGCACGCCTATTTCGTGCATTCCTTCGCGATGGCGCCGAAAGAGCGCCGCGTCGTCGTCGCCGAGACGGACTACGGCGGGCCGATCACAGCGCTCGTCGCCGACGGCAACATCGCCGGCACGCAATTCCATCCCGAGAAGAGCCAGAAGCTCGGCCTCAAGCTGATTGCGAACTTCCTCGGCTGGAAGCCGTAACGGCATCCTTGGCTGATGCTGCGGCGCCGGCCAGAAGCTCGAGTGCGGAGTTCAGCGTCGAGAGCACGCTGCGGGGCATGTGCCAGGAGCCGTCCTGCTCGTCATCGTCTTCGAGACGGCCCTGCAGCCAGTTGAGGCGGCCCGTCGCGGCGCGGTCGGCGCGGCCCAACTCATGCACGTTCAGTTCGTCGGGATGATCGAAGAGAATGGCGAGGCGGCGCTTGATCTGCTCGGCGCCGAGCCATGTCCGCACGTACCAGACGCCGTTGCCGGCGGGGGCGTATTCCGTTGCGATGTAGGGGAGCGAGAATGTCACCGTCCAGGTGTCCTGGTTGGCGGCTTTCGGCGTGTGGTGGAGCAGGAAAGTTTTCATGGCGAAGCATTCCGGTGCGGGGGGCTCAAACGGAAACGCAGGAACGCAACTAGGCTACAGATGGTGATAAATGCGGTCGTTTCAAAGGGAGCCGGAGATCATGAGCTGCTAGGGGGCTGTTCGCGCATGATCCCCGGGCTTCCTGCATCGGGCTTTGGACGGAGCGAACCCCGTTTTTGAACGGCGAGGGGGAGAAGGCCCGCCCCGCCCAAAGACCGGAAGTGTTTTGTTCGTGCCGCTTTCGGCGACACAGCTTCAAATCAAACCGCTTGAGCGAACGGCAGCTCAGGCTCCATCGGCTCGGGTGCGGCGATTGCCGGAAGCGGGAAGGCGATGACGTTGCCATCGGGTGCCAAGTCTAGGCCCGGACGACGCTGGCGAAACCAACGCAGCGACGTATTCGTCAGCACCGCGTCACGCTTCGTCGCCTGGATGAGCAGACCGTCCTCTTCGGTGAGGAGCTCGCGCAGCTCGCTCTCGAGTTCGAACTCCTCGCGATCGGACGTCACGTACCAGGTGTTTGAGAGAGGGCGCGCCCACTTATCGCCGAGGCCCATGATGAGCTGCGCAAGAACATGCTGGTTGCGGGTCGGGTGAGCGAGATCATAAGAGATGAGATAGGTGCGCATGGGGGCTCTCCTGTCGTTTCGGGGAGGGTCTAACACGCTACACTGACCCGGTGAGGCGCCTGTTTTGGGGCGCCAGTGAACATAGACAGAACATGCCACGACTCACGGGCTTTGTCCAGGGTTTGTTCCGAAAATGTTCTGCTGAAGTGCTTAACGTGGTTGCCCGCGCAACCTGCTTTTAAGCGCCGTAATTAGCGGATTTTGAACCGATGAATCGTGGTCGGGCAGGCAAAAGGCCGGCAACGACGGTGCCGGCCCTTTTCAGAACTTCCGCTGGTAATCGTCAGAACCGGTAATTGATGCCGGCACGGCCGATGTGCATCTGCTGGTCGGCCGAGAAGGTCTCGACGTAAGGCACATTGCCTCCGGGTTTCGTGGTCCCCTGGAGTTGGTAGTCCTCGCTGCCGAAGTCGAGGAAGAGGTACTCTGCCTTGAGCGACCAATGTTGGGTCAAAGCCCATTCCAGGCCGCCGCCTACTACGAAACCGAGATGATTGAAATTCCCCGAGGTGCGGCTGCCTTCGCAGTCGACAGAGCATCCAGAGCCCTCGACGAACGTCGTTGCTTGCTTCACGTCGAATTGCCCCCAGGCCAGACCGCCCGTCGCATAAATGAGCAAGTCCGGGCGGACGAGAACGCCGGCCTTGCCGCGCACTGTTCCGAAAATGTCCGGACTCGATTTGATATTCCACTGCGAGCCGAGCGGTGTCGTGAAGGTCCCTTCATTCTCCGTATCGGTCCAGGAGACATCGGCCGCGACGCCGACGACGATACTATTGAACTGGTGGTTGAAGCCCACTTCAACGCCGCCGACGACGCTGTCGTCGGAGCCGAGGTGTCCGGCCGACGGGACGAACGGGTCATTGTAAAAGATTGCGCCGGTCGAATGCGAAAGATCAACGTCGGTTCTGCTTTCGCTGAAACCAACGTTCGCGCCGACATACAAGCCGGACCAGTTGTAGCCCTCGATGATCGCTGGGCCGTCTTTCAAGCTGCCGCGGTATTCGTCGGCAGAGCCTGTTTGAATGCTTAGAGCAAACGCGGACATGCATGCCGCTGCACCAACTAATTCACGCAACATAACTTACCCCACTCAACGCTACGAAACTGCGCGGGAGGGTAACGATGCTCCGTATGCGGTGCTATTTATGAATGGTATTCACAAATTGGTTGTAGTCAGCGTGTGTCTTACATGCAACCGCTTGCGCCCTGCGTTCACAAGTTCAAGAGAACAGGCTCAGCTGGTCCGGGTTGGGCTGAGCCGAAACCCTGCGGTGAGGACCCGGATCGAAGCGCGGTTCGAGGCCTGGAAAGCGGCGCTGGAACTCTTCGAGGGCCTTCTTGCGGCTGCCGGGAAAGCGGCTTTCCTCCCAAATCTCATAAAGCCGCCGCGGGTCGCAGGCGTAGCGGCGCTGCAGGTCCACGGGCCTAATCCTCAGCCAGCGCGCGATCCAAATGTCGACGGCGTCGTTCTCGGTCAGAGGACGGCGGGCGACAGGCGGCGGGGGCTCGTTGAGGAACACGGTGGCCATGTTCATTATCTTCGCATTGGGACCGGGCTTCGCCAAGCCTGCCGCAATGTGCGAAAGCTGATGCTTGACGCCGGACGCGATCCGCGATTGATCGCACTGAAAAATTAGAAACCCAAGATAGCAATCTGATGGCCGCGTACGCACATTCGGGCGTCGCGGAGGCAAGCGAGACCCGTTGATCCTTTTTCCTGCAATCGACCTCAAGGACGGCCAGTGCGTCCGGCTGAAGCTCGGCGAGATGGACGCCGCGACCGTGTTCAACGACGATCCGGCGGCGCAGGCGGCCAGCTTCGAGAGCCAGGGCTTCAAATATCTGCACATCGTCGATTTGAACGGCGCGTTCGCGGGCAAGCCCGTCAACGGCGCGGCGGTGGAAGCGATTTTGAAGGCGATCACCATCCCGGCGCAACTCGGCGGTGGCATCCGGGATCTCGCGACCATCGAGGCTTGGCTCGACAAGGGCATTGCCCGCGTCATTCTGGGCACCATTGCGGTTCGCGATCCGGCCCTCGTGCGGGAAGCCGCGAAGCGCTTTCCGGGGAAAGTTGCCGTCGGGATTGACGCCAAGGGCGGCAAAGTGGCCGTCGAAGGCTGGGCGGAAACGTCGGAGCTCACGGCTGCCGATCTGGCGCAGCGGTTCGAGGATGCGGGCGTCGCCGCGATCATCTATACCGACATCGAGCGCGACGGGGTCCTGAAGGGCCTCAATCTGCCGGCAACTGCGGCCTTGGCGAACGCGACGCGCATTCCGGTGATTGCGTCGGGCGGTCTCGCCTCGATTGCCGACGTGCGGGAGCTCATCAAACCGGAATATCGCATGCTCGAAGGCGCGATTACGGGGCGTGCCCTATATGATGGGCGGATCAACCCCAAAGAGGCGCTCGAACTTCTGGAGACGGCATGAACATTGGTGACAAGGTCCGCGTGCTGAGAGTGCCCGCCGACCTGCCGAAGGACAACAAGCAGCTCACAACGCTTTTCCGCGGCTGCGTCGGCAAGACCTTCCCGATCGTCAAGTTCGACGACGGCCTGGTCGAGCTGCACGTGGGCGAAGTTTTTGGGAAACCCGCCGAATATCACCAGATCTGGCTCGAGCCGAGCCAGGTTGCGCTGGTCGAGGCCTGATACTTTTGAATTTGATGGACCAATCCACGCTCGCCGAAACCGAGCTGCCGCCCGAGATTGCGCGGCGGCGCACGTTTGCGATCATTTCGCATCCCGACGCCGGTAAAACGACGCTGACGGAAAAGCTGCTGCTGTTCGGCGGAGCGATCCAGATGGCCGGCGCCGTCAAGGCGCGCGGTGAGCGGCGCCGCACGCGTTCGGACTGGATGCAGATCGAGCAGCAGCGCGGCATCTCGGTGACCTCCTCGGTCATGACGTTCGAGCGCAACGGCATCGTCTACAATCTGCTCGATACGCCGGGCCACTCCGACTTCAGCGAAGATACCTACCGCACGCTTTCGGCCGTGGACGCGGCCGTCATGGTGATGGACGCGGCCAAGGGCATCGAGAGCCAGACGCGCAAGCTTTTTGAAGTCTGCCGCCTGCGCGACATTCCGATCGTGACGTTCATCAATAAGATCGACCGCGAGGCGGAAGACCCGCTGACGCTGCTCGATCTGATTGCGTCCGACTTGGCGCTCGATCTTGTGCCGATGGGCTGGCCCGTCGGCATGGGCTCGGATTTCCGCGGTGTTCTCGATCTCATGGGCAATAAGCTCCTGCTGCCGGAGAGCGCGGAGCGTGGTGCGCAGTACGGCCGCTCACAGCCGCTCGATACCTTTGAAGACTTGCGCCGTGTCGAGGGTATCGACGAGCGCATTGCGGAACGGACGATCGAGGGCGTGGAGCTGGCGCAAGGCGCGCTGCCGCAGTTCGATCTCGCCGCCTTCCGCGAGGGGCATCTGTCGCCCGTCTTCTTCGGGAGCGCGCTCAAGAATTTCGGCGTCGAGCAGTTGCTCGATGCGCTGGCGCTGTGGGCGCCGGGTCCGTTGCCGAGAGCCGCGACACAGCGGGTCGTTGAACCCGGCGAAGACCAAGTGACGGGCTTCGTCTTCAAGGTGCAGGCGAACATGGACCCGAACCATCGTGACCGCATGGCGTTCGTGCGGCTCTGCTCCGGCCGGTTCAAGCGCGGGATGAAGCTCATCCACGTACGCGAGAACAAGGCGATGACGGTGTCCTCGCCGACGTTCTTCTTCGGCCAGGGCCGCGAGACGGCGGACGAAGCCTGGGCCGGTGACATCATCGGCGTGCCCAACCACGGCACGCTGCGCGTCGGCGATACGCTGTCGGAGAAGGAAGCCCTGAAGTTCACGGGCATCCCGAACTTCGCGCCGGAGCTTTTGCGCCGCGTCGTCATTCAGGATGCGATGAAGGCGAAGCAGCTCAATCGGGCGCTCGACGACCTTGCCGAGGAAGGCATCGTGCAGGTGTTCACGCCGATCGCCGGCGGCCGGCAGATCCTGGGCGTCGTCGGGCAGCTGCAGTTCGAGGTTCTGCAGTCGCGCGTGGCGGCCGAGTACGGCGTGCCGGTGACGCTGGAACAGCCGCCTTATGAGCTGGCGCGCTGGGTATCGTCGGACGATCCTGCAAAGCTGCAGAAGTTCGTTGACGGGCACCGCGGCGAGCTTGCGACCGACCGCGACGGGGCGCTCGTGTTCCTCGCGGAAAGCGCCTGGATGCTGAAGTACAAAACCGAGAAATTCCCCGACATCAAATTTGCCGCGCTGCGGGAGCGGGGCACCTAAGGCTTAGGGAATGGTGACGTTGGGCTTGCGCTGGGGATCAGCGAAGCTCTTCTCGACGGTTGCGAGCCAGTCGGTCAGCGCCTTTTCCAGGGCGTCGGTTTGCGCTGACGCCTTGCTGTGCTGAAGCTCGGTCACGGTGCCTTCGGTGTCGAGGGAGCCGCGGATCGCGTCGTGCTGGTCGATGAAATTCGTGAGCGCATCGGCTTGGTCGCCGACGATGCCATGCGCTTCCAGCTGATGTCTCGCCTGAGCGATGCGATCCTGCACCGCGTCGAGGCGGGCGCGCAGGTTCTTGGGAGCAAATTCTTCGACCATAAAGCCGTTCCTTGGAAGCGTGCCGGAAATTAAGCGAAACGTTCCAACGCAGCTGGTCGTGGGAAAGTTCCATGGCCGGCTAAAAGTCTCGACGTTATCTTGAGGCCCGTGATACTTGCCAAGCCTCACCGCAGAAAGCTGACTTTGCAAATATGCTGAAAATCCGCATCATTCCCTGCCTTGATGTCAAAGACGGGCGCGTCGTCAAGGGCGTCAACTTCGTCGATCTTATCGATGCCGGGGATCCGGTCGAAGCCGCAGCTGCCTATGACGCGGCCGGCGCGGACGAGCTTTGCTTTCTCGACATCACGGCGAGCCACGAGAACCGCGATACCATCTTCGATGTGGTAGAGCGGACCGCCAACCGGTGCTTCATGCCGTTGACAGTCGGCGGCGGCGTGCGGACGGTGGATGACATTCGCCGGCTGCTCGAAGCCGGCGCCGACAAGGTTTCGATCAATACGGCAGCCGTCACCAATCGCGCCTTCGTCAAGGAGGCGAGCGAGAAGTTCGGCGCGCAGTGCATCGTCGTTGCGATCGATGCGAAGAAGGTATCGGGCGAGGGCGAGCCGCCGCGCTGGGAGATCTTCACGCACGGCGGGCGCAAGCCGACGGGGCTGGATGCCATTGCCTATGCGCGGGAGGTGGCGGACTTGGGAGCGGGCGAGATCCTGCTTACGTCAATGGACCGCGACGGCACGAAGGCCGGCTTCGATGTGGAGCTGACGCGGGCCATAGCGGACGCGGTGTCGATCCCGGTTATCGCGTCGGGCGGTGTTGGCACGCTGCAGCATCTCGTTGATGGCGTCGAGAAGGGGCACGCGAGCGCGGTGCTTGCCGCTTCGATCTTCCACTTCGGCACCTATTCGATCCCCGAGGCGAAGGATTTCATGGCGAAAGCCGGCCTCGCCATGCGGCTCGATACGTAAGGGGCAGCAATCATAAACGCCGTCGGAGCGCGATGCTCGATGGATCCTCGGGACGAGCCCGAGGATGACATTTGGGGTTCTCAAAGAGCCGCGTTACCGGGATCGTTGAGTTATCCGAGCAATGGGTCCCGGGTCTCGCAAGTGGGCTCGCCCGGGATGACAGCTGTGGGCTTCGTCTCTGCCGACACAACCCTTGTCATCCCGGCCGGAGCGCAGCGGAGAGCTGGGACCCAGAACGTGCAAAGGCGACGTCGAACGAGGGATCCCCGGGACAAGCCCTCAACTGTGGGTGCAGCGTAGCCGGAGCCGACCAACTAGGGCAGTGGCTTATCCGCTTGGATTCCCCTCCCCTTGACGGGGAGGGGTTAGGGGTGGGGTGAATGCCAGGTGCATGGACGCCGCTTGTCTCGCTCGCCCTCGGCAGTGTCGATTGAGAACGTGGGGCTCAAGCTTTGAAGCCCCCCACCCCCGACCCCTCCCCGCGAGGGGGAGGGGAGAAGAGGGTAGCGGCGCGCTCAGAGCGCGCATATCCACCGCAGCTGTTGAAGCTTGTCGTGGATCCCGGCCTTCGCCGGGATGACGTCGGGTGCGGGCGGTCACAGCACCCGTCACGTCCGTGTCATCCTCGGCTTCATGCCGAGGATCCATCGTTCCAAAGGCGCCGGAGCATGCTGCTCAATGGATCCTCGGGACAAGCCCGAGGATGACAACCGTGGCTTAGTATCGCCACCGCTGCTCAAGGTGCCGGGGTTTTGTCCGGATAGAGGCAGATGTCGTTGATGAGGCAGCGCCAGCATTCAGGCTTGCGGGCCTTGCAGACGTAGCGCCCGTGCAAAATCAGCCAATGATGCGCGTGCATCGCGTATTCCGCAGGCACGACGCGCAGCAGATCTTCTTCGACGGCAAGCGGGTTCGCGCCGTGCGAGAGGCCGACGCGATTGGCGACGCGGAAGACGTGCGTATCGACCGCCATCGTCGGTTGCTCGAATGCCATGTTCATCACGACATTCGCGGTCTTACGGCCGACGCCGGGCAAGGATTCCAGCGCGTCGCGGTCGGCGGGGACCTGTCCGCCGAAATCATCGACGAGGCGCTGCGATAGGCCAATGACGTTCTTCGCTTTGGCGCGGTAAAGGCCGATCGTCTTGATGTAATCGCGCAGCTTTTCTTCGCCGAGCGCCAGCATTTTCTCTGGCGTATCGACCACTTGAAAGAGCGGGCGCGTCGCCTTGTTTACACCGGCGTCGGTGGCCTGCGCTGACAGCACCACCGCGACCAGGAGCGTGAACGGGTTGATGTGCTCCAGTTCGCCCTTAGGCTCAGGGTTTGCCTCTTTGAAGCGGCGGAAAACCTCCGCGATTTGCGCTTCGTTCAGCAGCCGGGCCTTGCGGGTTTTGCTGGTGGCGATGGGTCCCGGCTTTCCCGTCTTGCCTTTTGAAACGGAACTGCCGATCTTTGGGGTGACTATGTTCAAAGGCCCTTTGGCCATCAGAGCTCCGGTTCTTTGATGCGCAGCGGCCTTGAAAAGACATTTACGCGAGGTCCCCAGTCAGGGACGACGAGAAATGATCGATAACTGGTCCGAAAAGCAACCCTCGACGGCGGCGCAGTTTCTGCTTCATCCGCACAGGTCGCTGCCGCCCAGCGGCTTCGTGATCATGATGGTGCTGATCGGCCTTGTCAGCTTCACGGTCGGGATGGTCTTCTTCCTCATGGGAGCCTGGCCCGTCTGCGGATTTTTCGGCCTCGACGTGGCGCTGATCTATTGGGCCTTCAAGCTCAACTACCGCTCGGGCCGGCTTTATGAGACGGTTGAGCTGTCGCCTGAGCTTTTGAAGCTGACGCGGGTGCATCCCTCCGGCAAGCGCGAGGAGTTCGACTTCAATCCCTATTGGGCGCGTGTTCGTTGCACAGTCGACCAGCCCGACGGGCGCACCTCGCTCAGACTTGCCGCGCAGGGCCGGGAAGTTCTGTTCGGGCAGTTTCTGACCGACGACGAGCGGCGCAATTTCGCCGATGCTCTGAGTGGCGCGCTGGTCGCTGCGCGCGGCTCGCGTTTTTAGGGCGCCGCGTCAGCCGTTCAGCATCGTCAGCGCCGCGCGGCGGTCGCCGGGCTTTAGCCGCAGGAATTGCGTTCGCGCGGCCTTGATGTCTTTTTCAGCGCCCGTTTCGGATGCGGTTTTCAGCGCCTTCGTGGCGGCGTGATCGCCGCCAACGATAAACGACAAGGCGGCTGCAAGGCGGCCCATCATGGCCGCGTCGAACTTGAAGTCGTCGTCGGCCATTGCCATCCCCGCTCGTTACTGGAAGCGCCCGCCGCGTTCCAGGACTTCAATTTTGTAGCCGTCGGGATCTTCGACGAAGAAGAACGTCGCGAAGGGCTCACCTTCGAAGTTCATCGTCTTGATGTCTTTCGGCTGGTAACCCGCATCTGCGATCCGCTTGTGGGCGGCTTTAAGGTCGGGCGTTACGAAAGCGACATGGCCATAGCCGTCGCCCAAATTGTAAGGCTCGGTGCGGCCTTTGTTGACCGTCAACTCAACCTCGAAGCCCGTTTCGATGTTCCGCATGTAGGTCAGCGTGAAGTCCGGCCATTCCTTGCGCTCGGCGATTTCGAGCCCAAAGCACGCCTGGTAGAATTTCACCGAGCGCGCCTCGTCGAGCACGCGGATCATCATGTGGACGAATTTGGCCATTTAGGGCTCTCCTGTTTCAGCGTGCTCAGTGGCGGTCAGAAAGACATTGGCGCCAAGCCACCAGCTCACGGCTGCCGTCACGAACATGAACGGCACGAACAGAGACGCTGTGATCCCGTACCAATGAAGCAGCTCCGGCGACGCCGCGAAGGCAAGAAACACGACATTGGGAACGAACAGCGCCAAACCGATGCCAGCTGGCATGACGGCCGGTGTGAATAGTAGAACCGAGGCAATCACGAAGACCGCCTGCCGGTTCCAGTTCGACAGCGGGACTCGGGCAAGAATGGCGCGGAGCCTATAGAGAAGCGCCGCTTCCAGTATGATCAATGCGAAAACGTTGATGACCAGAAGCGTGAGCAAGCTATGCCATGCCCGAATCTAGAGCCAGGGGCGCGATGAAGCCGTCGCCGTTTCGAAGGAGGCGATCTCGTTGCCCTTCTCGAGCGTCAGGCCGATGTTGTCGAGGCCGTTGAGCAGGCAGTGCTTGCGGAACGGGTCGATCTCGAACTTGATGACGCCGCCGTCGGGCCCATGAATTTCCTGCTTCTCGAGGTCGACGGTCAGCCGCGCGTTGGCGCCGCGGCTCGCGTCGTCCATCAGCTTGTCGACATCGCTCTGCGGCAGCTTGATCGGCAGAATGCCGTTCTGGAAGCAGTTGTTATAAAAAATGTCGGCGAAGTCCGTGGCGATGACGCAGCGGATGCCGAAGTCGAGAAGCGCCCAGGGCGCGTGCTCGCGCGAGGAGCCGCAGCCGAAGTTGTCGCCCGTGACGAGGATCGTCGCATCGCGGTACTGCGGCTTGTTCAGGACGAAATCGGGGATCTCGTTGCCGGTCGCGGGATCGTAGCGCATTTCGTAGAACAGCGACTTGCCGAGACCCGTGCGCTTGATCGTCTTCAGGAACTGTTTCGGGATGATCATGTCGGTATCGACATTGCGGATCGGCAGAGGGGCTGCGACCCCAGTCAGAACCGTGAACTTGTCCATATTCCAAAGTCTCCGCTAAATTCCTGGCCGTCAGGCGCGCAACGTATCCGCAAGCGCCCGGAAATAGCCTTCCGCCGAAGAGAGACGCCGGGCGTGCCGGAAAGCACCAAACTCCCGGATGGCGGCCTCGAGATCGAAGGGCTGCAAATGTTCTAGGCGCCGTTTAACGCCAGCGCGCTTGCGCCCGTCAAGATGATCTTCGAGCGTCGCGACAATCGTTTCGACATAGCCTGAAATGCGGCCCAATTCGCGGGTGGCCGAGAGGAGCGCTGCGCGGTCGCTGGGGCATACCTCCAGAGACGCAAGGCTTGCTGCGGCCCGGGCGAGGGTGGCGGCCACCTCTTCGGCATAAAGCGCGACCTTTTCGCGCCGCAGAATGTCGAGCCGGGCCGCGAGCGCCAGCCAACGGTTAACGGTCTTGGCAAGCTCGGAAAGGCGCGTCGTGTAGTCGGCAAACCGCATCGCAGATCCTCAAGCCGTCGGATCTGCGATTGTAAGCGCCCCCCAGGGAGCGGGGATAAGTTTAGGCCGATGCCTAACCACCGACGTCATCGCCGCGTAGGCGGGGATCCGTCCAAGTGTCTGGTCCACGCCAAGTCCTTGGGCCTGGACAGATCCCGGCCTTCGGCGGGATGACGACGCTGAGAGAGGGCGGCAGTGACGGCCTCGGTGCAGCCCGCGTCAGCGGATATTGGGGTCCGCGTAGCACTTGCGCATGTATTCGCAGCGGTAGGAGCCCGAGAAATGCATGCTGTCGCCCTTGGCGGGCTTGATGAAGGTGCAGATCTCTTCCAGTCCGTCAGGTGTCAGCCATCCCTGGCGGCGGCCGCGCTGGACGGCGAAGCAGTCGGCGGTCTCTTCATCGGGGCCGCGGAACTGGTGGCCGCACTCGTGGGCGTAGATCCACTGCTTCACGGGCGTCGAGACGCGGTCGAGCAACTTCGGGTTCATGATCAGGAAGCCGGGGTAGGCGGCGCCGTAATCATCGAGCTTGTTGTCGATCACGGTCGGACGCTGGCCGCAGTATTGCTGCCGGCCGTCGAGCTTGAATTCGCCGGGCGGCACGATGTGGCTCTCGCCGCCGACGGTCGCCACGTACTGCTCGGGCGTCGGGATGCCGTCACGAATGGGCGTCGTCGTGTCCTGGGCGGTGGCGACCGGCATAATGGCCAGCGAAGAAGCCAAAATTACGCTCAAGACGAATCCGCAAATGAATCGCCGTGCTCTCATCCGCCCATGCTTTCAGAAATTGCCCCGCATGCCCTGCTCGGCCTGCCCCTACAACATGGCCTGAAACGGTCCGAGGCTCAAGCTGCGCTGTCTTGTGACATATTGGAGGTTAAGTTGATGTGACCACCGCGACGTGCCCGACGCCATCAGCCGGACGTCTGCTGCTCGATCTCTTCCATGTCCTCATCGGAAAAACCGAAGTGGTGGCCGATCTCATGAATCAGCACATGGGCGATGAGATGGCCGAGTTCCTCGTCGCTCGATGCCCATTCATCGAGAATGGCGCGGCGATAGAGAAAGACCATGTCCGGCTCGCGGGTCTCGGGCGTCGCGCCCTGCCGGTTCAGGCTCACGCCCGAGTAGAGCCCGGTGAGTTCGAAGGGATCTTCAATGTCGAGTTCGTCGAGGACATCCTCGGAGGCCAAGTCCTCGATGCGGATGACCACGTCGCCGGCCATCGCGCGAAACTCGGACGGCAACGTCATCCACGCCGCCTGTGCCAAAACTTCGAAATCGGCAAGCGTCGGCGGCGTTGCGTGGGTCCAATCAGTCGGCATGCGCTCTCTCCGGAAAGCTGAGTGCAGGAGATAGGTCCGGTCGCTGCAAATAGAAAGGCTAATGCGCTCAATCAGTTTTTGCAGGCGACGAGCAGCAACTCCTGCAGCGTGAAATGCAGTTCACCTTGCGGGTCGCGCCGTGGTTTCAGGAACGATCGCAGGCATGAGCCCTCCTCGTCCAAGATTCGCTTCAGTTCGGCAATCACGTCTGGCGTGCAGCGCATGCGCGCAACCCACGCATCGAACGCCAGTTCTTTTTCCATCTGCTCGCGTGCCACGATCTTGAAGCCAGCTGAGCTGAGGACATCGCACCAATGATCGGGCGGCGGTGCGAAGCCGTGACTAGGATCGCGCAGCGTCTCGAACGCATTGTACGCGCGAACGGCGTCGCTGATTTGAGCGGGGCTGGCGCTGGGAAGGCGTTCGCGATCGGGCGCCACGTTATCGACGAGCGCGAAGCGGCCACCCGGTTTCAAAACGCGGTGGGCTTCGCGGGCGAAGTTTTCGAGGCTCGGAAAGTGATGCGCCGCGAGGCGGCAGCAGACGAGGTCGAAACTTGCGTCGGGAAACGGCAGCGCATCGGCGGACGCGACTGCCGTCGTCATATTGGCGAGCCCGCGTGAGGCGGCAAGCTTCGCCGCTTCCCTCAGCATCTCATCGGTGATGTCGCTGGCGATGATGCTTGCAACGTGCGGAGCGAAGATCGCTGCGGTATGTCCGGCGCCTGTCGCAACGTCGAGCGCGCGCCAATCTCGCCGTGGCGATACAAGCTCGACGATGCGCGCCAGGCTCTCGCCCTTTGCATGCACGTCGGATGTCGCGTAGTCGGCGGCCGCAGGTCCGAATTTCGAGCGGACTACGGCACTCAAGTCATCTGTCATGTTGCAGCCTAGCATCAGTTGGGGAGCAGCTTCGTGGCTCTCGGGTAACGACTGCGGTGCTAATACCACTCAAAGAACTTTTGCCACATCGGCGGGGTAGCAAAGGATCAATATCTCTGCGACTAACATAGCAAAACAAATCCTCCGCAGTCCTTTCGAGAATACCATTCATGTCCATACCGCTGTCGTTTCGTCCCCGGCAGGAGTCACTGCCGCCTGAGGAAGGCTCTTGGCATGGGGACAGACAGTCGTTCGAATTGCGCGTCCTCACCGAAGAAGCCGACATCGCAGATGCGACCGCGCTTCGGCTGCGCGCCTATCAGGCGATCGGCTACGACGTCTCGAGCGATAACGGCCAATACACCGATCGGTTCGACGATCTGAAAACGACGGTGATCCTCGGGGCCTACGACCGCGGCCGTCTCGTCGGCTGCGTCCGCCTTTGCTTCAACCATCCCTGGCAGACGATCGCGTCGTTGCCCTGCGGCTCGTATTATCCGGCGCTGAAAGAGATCAAGAGCAAAGCCGATGGTCCGCTCGTCGAAGTCTCGCGGCTGTCCATCGAGCCTGAAATCAACAACACGTCTTATCGCACGACGCTTTACGCATTCCTCGTGCGCGCTGCATTGACGGCGGCGCAGGCGGCGGAAGTTTCGATGCTGCTGATCGCGACGCGGCCGGACTGGGTGAAGTTCTACAAGTACATGCTGGGCTTCCAGCAGATCGGGAAGCCCGCTCTCTATCCGCCGGGCGATTTCAAGATCACGCTGTTGGGCGGCAGCCTGAAGCTCGCAGAGACGCGGCAGAAGCTGCAGAATCGCTTCTTCAAAATCACGCCCGAGGAAATCGCCAGCATGCGGATCGCCATTCAGCCCGCGATCGATGCTGCGGCCGGTCCAGACGACGACGGCAAGATCGCCGCGCAGGCCTCTTAAAATCCCAGGCGCGCAATCGAACGCTCGAGCGAGCGATCGATCACGCGGGATTTCGGCAGGCCGTTAGGCCTGCCAGTTTCTCACATCGACGAAGTGGCCTTCGAGCGCCGCCGCCGCCGCCATGATCGGCGAGACGAGATGCGTGCGGCCCTTGTAGCCCTGACGGCCTTCGAAGTTGCGGTTGGACGTCGAGGCGCAACGCTGACCGGGCTTCAGCTGGTCGGGGTTCATGCCGAGGCACATCGAGCAGCCGGGCTCACGCCATTCAAAGCCCGCATCCTTGAAGATCTTGTCGAGACCTTCGGCTTCCGCCTGCTCTTTGACGAGGCCCGATCCCGGCACGATCATCGCGTAGGCGAGGCGCGAAGAGATCTTCTTGCCATCGACGATCTTGGCGACGGCGCGCAGGTCTTCGATACGGCCGTTCGTGCAGCTGCCGATCCAGACGACGTCGAGCGGAATGTCGGTCATCTTGGTGCCGGGCGTCAGACCCATGTAGTCGAGCGCGCGCTGCATTGACACGCGCTTGTTCTCGTCCTGCACGTCGGCGGGGTTGGGAACGGTGGCGGTGATCGCGGCCACGTCCTCGGGGCTCGTGCCCCATGAGACGATCGGCGGGAGCTTCGCCGCATCGAGGCGGACGACGCGGTCGAAGTGCGCGCCTTCGTCGGTGTGCAGCGTTTCCCAATACTTCATCGCCATGTCCCAGGCTGCGCCCTTCGGCGCGCGGGGGCGGTCCTTGATGAAAGCGAACGTCTTCTCGTCGGGCGCGATCATGCCGGCGCGAGCGCCGCCCTCGATCGACATGTTGCAGACCGTCATGCGGCCTTCCATCGACAGCGCGCGAATGGCTTCGCCCGCGTATTCGATGACGGAGCCGGTGCCGCCTGCCGTGCCGATCTCGCCGATGATGGCGAGGATGATGTCCTTGGCGCCGACGCCTTGCGGTGCCACGCCATCGACCTGCACCAGCATGTTCTTGGCTTTTTTCTGGATCAGCGTCTGCGTGGCGAGCACGTGCTCGACCTCGGACGTGCCGATGCCGTGGGCCAGCGCGCCGAATGCGCCGTGCGTGGAGGTGTGGCTGTCGCCGCAAACGATCGTCGTGCCCGGCAGCGTGAAGCCCTGCTCGGGTCCGACGACGTGAACGATGCCCTGGCGCTTGTCGAGTTCGTTGAAGTACTCGATGCCGAAGTCGCGGGCGTTCGTTGCCAGCGTCTCGACCTGCACGCGGCTCTGCTCGTCGGCGATGCCCTTTGTGCGGTCCGTGGTCGGAACGTTGTGGTCGACGACGGCCAGCGTCTTCTCAGGCGCGCGGACCTTGCGGCCGGCCATGCGCAGGCCTTCGAATGCCTGCGGGCTCGTGACCTCGTGGACGAGGTGGCGGTCGATATAAAGGAGGCTCGTTCCGTCCGGCGACTGTTCAACTACGTGATCGTCGAAGATTTTATCGTACAGCGTTTTTGCCATGACTTCGTTGAGCCTTTGGAGGACGGCGGATGAGGATGAGCCCGTTAGATAGCGTCTCGTGCCCGTTTGCGCAAATCAGCGCTGGTCGCAGCTGCCATGAGCGCAGAGCGGAGCGTTTTCAGGCCGTCGCAGGCAAAGCTTAACGCCTGAGGCAGCCCACCACGGACAGAGCTGGCGGGCTGATTAATTGTTTCTGTTCTTCGAGATCTTGGAGACCAGGAAGTCGCGGAGCAGCTGCACCTTCTTGGAGGATTTCAGCTCTTCCGGATAGGCGAAGACCATGTTGAGCGAGGGCTGCTCGATCTCCGTCAGCACGGGTACGAGATCGGTCTGCTCTTCGGTCAGGTAGTCCGGGATCATGCCGACGCCGATGCCGGCACGGATGGCGTACTTGATCGCCACGACGCTGTTGACCCGGAGCGCCGCTTCTCGCGACGAGCCCGGGCCGTTGCGGCCGGCGGTCTCGATCCAGGACATCGCGTCCAGGTGCTGCGCGGAGGGTCCGGTGTAGCCGATGATCCGGTGCTGATCGAGGTCTTCCAGGCTTTTCGGCGCGCCGTACTTGCGCACGTACTGGGCGGAAGCAAACGCGCGCACGCGGCTTTCGAACAGCGGCCGGCGGATGAGGTCGGCCTGTTCGGGCTCGCGCGTCCAGATCGCAGCGTCGGCCGCGCGCATGCCGATATCGACCTGATCGTCGTTGAGGATCAGCTCGACGCGGATTTCGGGATAAAGCTCGCCGAACTCTCTGAGGCGCGGCGTCAGCCAGATCGTGCCGAAGCCGATCGGCGCGGTGATGCGGAGATCGCCCGAAGGCTTGGTCGTCGAATCCGACAGCAGGGTCTCAGCCGTCTGCAGCTTGGCGAAGACTTCCGCGACGGTCCGGTTCAATAGCTCGCCCTGCTCGGTCAAGACGAGACCGCGCGCATGGCGATGGAAGAGCGTGACGCGGAGGGTGGCTTCCAGGGCGGAAATCTGCCGGCTGACGGCCGATTGGCTCATATGGAGCTGTTCGCCGGCGTGCGTGAAGCTGCCAGCCTCAGCGGCCGCATGGAAGATGCGAAGCTTATCCCAATCCATTCTCGGAGACCTGCTAGGGCAGTTGGTGGGTCATTGCATTTAGCTATGCGCTAAACGCAATGCAACAGAAGCATGGCAGAATCCCGGCGCGGTGGGGCGCCGAGGGCGCTCTTGTCGCGCCGGTTAAGCAGATTGAACCGCCGTTACGGCCTATTCCGCCGCGTCGGCCTGGTTCTCGACGGCTGCCAGATAGCGCTCGGCCTCAAGTGCAGCCATGCATCCCATACCGGCGGCGGTGACCGCTTGGCGGAAGACTTCGTCTTTGACGTCGCCTGCTGCGAACACGCCGGGGATCGCCGTCGCCGTCGAATCGGGCGCCGTGATCAGATAGCCGGACGGCTTCATCTCGAGCTGGCCCTTGAAGAGCTCGGTCGCCGGGGCGTGGCCGATCGCGACGAAGACGCCGTCCGTCTGCAATTCGGACGTCATGCCGGCTTTGAGGTTCTTCAGCACGACGCCGGTCACGGACTTGGGCGCATGCGTACCGACGATCTCTTCGACGACGCTATCCCAGATGACCTCGACCTTCGGGTTCTTGAACAGGCGTTCCTGCAGGATCTTCTCGGCGCGCAGGAAATCGCGGCGATGGATGAGCGTCACCTTGCTTGCGAAGTTCGTAAGGAAGATCGCTTCTTCGACCGCGGTATTGCCGCCGCCGACGACAACGACTTCCTTGCCCTTGTAGAAAAAGCCGTCGCACGTTGCGCACGCCGATACGCCGTGGCCCTGGAAATGCTCTTCCGATTTGAGCCCCAGCCAACGCGCCTGCGCGCCCGTCGCGATGATGAGCGCATCGCACGTGTAGGTGTCGCCGCTATCGCCTTCGAGGCGGATCGGACGGCTGCGCAGTTCGACCTTGTTGATGTGGTCCATCACGATGTGCGTACCGACGTGCTCGGCCTGCGCCTGCATCTGCTCCATGAGCCAGGGGCCCTGGATCGGATCTGCAAATCCCGGATAGTTCTCGACATCGGTCGTGATGGTGAGCTGGCCGCCGGGCTGTGTGCCCTGAATGAGGGTCGGTGCGAGCATGGCGCGGGCGGCGTAGATCGCAGCCGTGTAGCCTGCGGGGCCGGAGCCCAGGACGATCACCTTCGCGTGATGCGGTTTTTTGGTCATGCTCAATCTCCGGCCCGTCGCGGGGCAATCAGGGGTGCTAATTAGGGGGGCCGTCTGCCAATCGTCAATGTCGCCAGGGGAGGCGTCCGCGTTACGCCGATATGTGCGGCACTCAGGCACAGCGCGGGCAGAAGCGGCCAAATGGGGAGAAATGGACGCGTGCAAGACATGAAGCCTCAGGCAGGGCTCAGCCTGTCGCAACGAATCAAGTCTATTCTGGTGGGCTCTTCGGGCAATCTCGTCGAGTGGTACGATTTCTACGTCTACGCGGCTTTTTCCCTCTATTTCGCCAAAGCGTTCTTCCCGGAAGGCAATCAGACGGCGCAGCTCTTGAACACGGCTGCGATTTTCGCCGTCGGCTTTCTGATGCGTCCGATCGGGGCGTGGTTTTTCGGACGGATGGCGGACAGGCATGGACGGCGCGTGGCGCTGACTGCATCCGTGCTGTTGATGTGCTTTGGCTCGGCGCTCATTGCGGTGACCCCCGTCTATGCAACGATCGGTGTCGCCGCGCCCATCATTCTGCTCTGCGCGCGGATGATCCAGGGTTTGAGCCTCGGCGGCGAGTACGGCACCAGCGCCACGTATCTGTCAGAAATGGCGACGTCCGAGCACCGCGGGTTCTATTCGAGCTTTCAGTACGTGACGCTGATTGGCGGGCAGCTGACGGCGATGCTCGTGCTGATCATCCTGCAGAAGTTCGTGCTGACGCAGGCGGAACTGGAAGACTGGGGTTGGCGCATCCCGTTCGTCATCGGCGCGGTTCTCGCCATTATCGCCTTCGTGATGCGCCGCGATCTCGCGGAGACGGATTCTTTCAAGCGCGCGAAGCGCCACGAAGGATCGATCTCGGCGCTGATGAAACACCCGCGCGAAGTCGCGATTGTCGTCGGGCTGACGCTTGGGGGAACGCTCGCGTTCTATACGTTCACGACCTACATGCAGAAATTTCTCGTCAACACGTCGGGCTTTTCGAAAGATACGGCGACGATGATTTCGGCATCGGCGCTGTTTCTTTACATGCTGCTGCAGCCTGCGATCGGCGCGCTGTCGGATGTCGTCGGGCGCCGTCCGGTGCTGATCACTTTCGGCGTGCTCGGATCGCTCTGCACTGTGCCCATTCTTACGACGCTGCAGGGCGTCAGCGATCCATTGCATGCGTTCTTTCTGGTGATGGCGGGACTCGCTATCGTGTCCTGCTACACGGCGATCAATGCGGTCGTGAAGGCCGAACTCTTTCCCACATCGGTGCGCGCGCTGGGCGTCGGCTTGCCGTATGCGGTCACGGTGGCGGTCTTCGGCGGCACGGCGGAGTGGATGGCGCTCTGGTTGAAGCACCTCGGCAACGAGCACTATTTCTACTGGTACGTCACGGGCTCGATCCTCGTTTCGCTGTGCGTCTACGCGACGATGCGCGATACGCGGAAGGATAGCGCGATCGACAAAGCGGGCGGCTAGAACAGAAAACCCACCCCTAGCCCCTCCCCGCAAGGGGGAGGGGGATTCTCAGATCAAGCGCAGGGCTCTGAGGCTCGCGTGGCCGTTGCGGCCGACGATGATGTGGTCGTGAACGGTGACACCGAGCGGGCGCGACGCGTCGATGATCTGCTTCGTCATGTCGATGTCGGCGCGCGAAGGCGTCGGATCGCCGGATGGATGATTGTGCACGAGAATGATGGCCGACGCCGAGAGTTCGAGCGCGCGCTTGACGACCTCGCGCACGTAGACTGGCGTGTGATCGACCGTGCCGCGTCCCTGCACTTCGTCGGCGATGAGCTGGTTCTTCTTGTCGAGGAACAGGATGCGGAACTGCTCGCGCGTCTCGAAACCTTGCACGAGGCGCAGGTAGTCGAGCACCCCGTCCCATGACGACAGAGCGGGCCGGGATTTGATCTGGCCTTTCGTCAAGCGTTCGGCCGCGGCTTTGATGAGCTTTAGTTCGTCGACCGCGCGATCGCCGACGCCTTCGACTTCCTTCAGGCGTTCGGGGGCGGCGTTGATGACGTCCGCGAACGATCCAAATTTTGCGAGCAGCCGTTTCGCGATCGGCTTCGTGTCGATCCGCGGGAAGGCGCGGAAGAGGATCATCTCAAGCAGTTCGTAATCGGGTACGGCGTCGGCGCCGCCGTTCTGGAAGCGCTCGCGCAGACGCTGGCGATGGCCCGCCTTGTCGTCCGGCGCGGGCTTTCGCTCGGTCTTGGGTTCGGCCTTTGCCTCAGCCGTGATGGAAAAGAAAGTCGCTTGCTCGGCGGCGCTTGTCTTGTCGCGAAATCCATCGGAGCGCGACATCGACAGTCACTCCATCAAGCGGCAGCGCGGGCGCCATAGGGCGGGAAGTGCAGCCCGGCAGGACTTTCGGTGAAGATCTCGCAGCCGGTTTCCGTCACGCCGACGGTGTGCTCGAATTGCGCGGAGAGTTCGCGGTCGCGCGTCACCGCTGTCCAGCCGTCGGCCAGAATTTTCACGTGCGGCTTGCCGAGGTTGATCATCGGCTCGATCGTGAAGAGCATACCCGGCTCGAGCACAGTGCCTTCGCCCGGCTCACCGTAATGGAGAATGTTCGGGCGGTCGTGGAAGACGCGGCCGAGGCCGTGGCCGCAGAAGTCGCGGACGACGCTGCAGCGCTCACCCTCGGCAAAGCGCTGGATCGCGGCGCCAATGTCGCCCGTGGTGTTGCCGGGCTTCACGACGGCGATGCCGCGCATCAGCGATTCGTAGGTCACGTGCATCAGGCGCTCGGCGCGGCGCGAGACGTCACCCACGGCATACATGCGGCTCGTGTCGCCGTGCCAGCCGTCGACGATCAGCGTCACGTCGATATTGACGATGTCGCCCGGGCGCAGCGGCTTGTCGTTGGGCATGCCGTGGCAGACGACGTGGTTGATGGACGTGCAGGTCGCGTAGCGATAGCCGCGGTAATTCAGCGTTGCCGGAATGGCGCCGTGGTCGAGCGCGAAGGAGAGCACCAGCTCGTCGATTTCCGACGTCGTGACGCCGGGCTGGACGATGGGGACGAGCATGTCGAGTGCTTCGGCTGCAAGGCGGCCCGCCTTACGCATGGCGGCGAAGGCTTCGGGTCCGTGCAACGGGATTTTGCCGTCGCGGCTGGCCGTCTTTGAAACTTCGATGTTCGACATACTACTCCACGCCGCGCCGGGCTGATGGCTTTTACTTGATGCCTCTATACTTAGTGCGAAATCGCCTCCGGCGGAATGCCTTGCGTCCCTGTGCGGCACTTCCCGTGCGAAAGCTCAGCAAAAAAGCGCCGGAGAGGTTCTCCGGCGCTTTGAATTTTAGCATTCCATGAGCCTTGCGTTAGCTCTTAGCCCTTGTTTTCTTCGGCCGGGACTTCGGCGGCGGTCAGCTCAGCGAGGAGACGCTGTGCCTGGCCGGTCCAGTCCTGCTTCTCGATCGCGCCCTTGAGGTTGAGCGTCTCGTCGAGGTTGGCGATGTCTTCGTCCGACAGGTTCGCGATCTGCTCCACCTTGTAGCAGTTGAGCTGCTTCAGGCGGTTCTGCAGGTCGATGTCGATGCCCTTGATCTGCGTCAGATCCTCGGCCTCGCCCTTCGGCTTCTTGAAGCCCTTCCAGGCGGCGTTCAGGCGGCGGGCGCGTGCGTCCGTACGTTCGAAAATACGGGCAGCCTTACCGCGACGTCCGCGGAGATAGTAAAGCTTGGCGCGGCGGACCTTGCCGCGGCGGATAACTTCGATCTCGCCGATGTAGGGCGAGTAAACCGGGAATACGCGCTCAACGCCTTCGCCGTAGGAAATCTTGCGGACGGTGAAGCTCTCGTTGAGGCCGGCGCCCGAACGCGCGATCACGACGCCTTCGTAAGCCTGAAAGCGGATCGTCGGCTCCTTGACGGCGCCCTTCTTCTTCTTGTCCTTCGGGTCGTCAGCGGCTTCGACGACCTTGACCATCACCTTGACGGTGTCGCCGGGACCAAATTCGGGGACGCCTCGCTTGGCGAGGATGGCGTCCATCTGCTCGCGCTCGAGCTGCTGGATAATGTTCATCTTGTTGATTCCGTTTAGTTATTTGATGACGCAGAGGATCAGCTTGGCATCCATCAGGACCCGAGCCGGTCATGCAACCCATAAAGGGCGCCCCGTTTGTGGGAATTATTGTTGGGCGCGTGATAGCGGAGAAGGCTCGTTTTGTCGAGTGGGCGCAGAGCCTATCGCGGCGATCAGACCGCGATGCGGCAAAGTTTCTGGCTCGCGCCTGATCAGAAGCTCAGGCCCAAGGCATTACCGATCAGGTCGGTGACGTTTGCGCTCTTCTTTTTCGACGGCGGCCCGTACGGGTAGTCGCTGTTCAAATTCTGGCTGCGTGCGGCCACCGCGGCCGGGTTGAACGAGGGTTCAACCGGCGCCAGGTGATCGCGGCCCTTGCTGATCTTCTCCCACTTGCCGTCGAGCGCGAGTGTGATGCGCTTCTCGTGGCCGTAGACGTCGCGGAAGGTTTTGAGCTTGCCGTCTTCGCCGACCCAGGCCGTGAAATAGACGAGGTGGATCGGGATTTCCTTCTCGATCGAGATCTCGTTGTTCAACGGTCCGGACCGGTCGAGTTCGGCGATTTTTGCTGCATCCCAGCCCTTGTCCTCTTTGAGGATCATTTCGGCCAGCTGCATCGGCTTCTGCACGCGCAGGCAGCCATGGCTCAGCGTGCGTTGCGCCGACTTGAACATCCATTTGTCCGGCGTGTCATGCATGTAAATCGTGTGCTGGCTCGGGAATGAAAACTTCACGTGGCCGAGCACGCTTTTCGCCCCCGGCGGCTGCATCACGACATAGTCGCGAATGTCGCTCGTGGACCAATCGATGCTGCGATAGTCGACAAGCTTGTCGGTATTCTTCGTGCGGATCTGCAGCCCGTACTGGCGCATCATGCCGCCGCCGCGGATGAGGTTCGGCCAAAGTTCGTTGACCATGATGCTTTCGGGCACGCGCCAAGCCGGACGCAGCACGACATGCTTCAAGGGCCGTGAAAAAATCGTCGACTGCTTGTCGAGCATCCCGGCGACGATCTTCTCGGAGCGGATGATCTGTCCGTCCTTGTAGACGTACTGCATGAACTCCGGGATGTTGTTCAGCACGTAGAAGTCGCCCATGTTGAGCCACATCCAGCGCCACATCTCCATGTTCGCCCGGATGCGCTTGGCGGCGGGGCTGAGCTGGCCGGGCTTACCGTCCTTGCCATCCTTCGACAGCATGGTGAGATAAATCTGGCGGAGCTTTTCGAACTGCGGTTGCTGCGGCTGCAGGCTGCGCAGATAGGCATCGGGTTCGTGCGTTTGCGCCAGCGCGTCGATGACGATCTTGGGCTCGATCCACTGCGGGCGGCGGTCGAGGTTTGTCGAGAGCATGCCGGCGGGATCGGGAATGCGGCCGCCGCGCGCGTCGCGGGCGTAGAGAAGGGCGGCTTTCGAGAATTGGATTTCGGCCGCTGCGAGCGCGTCCGTATCGGTCGCGGTCAGGTCGCCGTTCGTGCGCTCGGGCAGCTTAAAGCGGGCTTTATCGAGGCCATAGCTGTCCGCATTTTCGATCTCGGTCGCCAGCGTTTTGGCTTCGGGTTTCAGGCCCGACGCCATCACCCAAAGCGCTTCGCCGTGGCGGGCATTATAGAATTCGATGAGTGCCGAATGATCTTTGCGGTCGCGTTCCTCATCGGCTGCCGGTTCGGCAGCAAGCTTTGCGCGCACGGCCATTAGAACGGCGTCGTCTTGAACGTCGGGCGCTGGGGTCGCTGTCGCGGCGGGGGTCTCTGCGGGAGCCGCCGCTTCCGTAGGCGGGGTGGCCTCCTCGGCGCGGATTGGTGATGCTATCAGCAACTCACTGACGAGCACCGAGGCCGAAACACCCAGCAAAAGGTTCTTGAAGATCTTCATTCGCCGTCTCGCAAATGGCAACGCGCACGTGGCCTGAAGAGCCCTATTCGCGAACGCCTCCGAGGCATGCCGGCGAATCTCTTCCCGGCGCATTTGCGCAAGAAATCCGGGCCATGCAAAGGCGAAGCGGCGCTGGCCGTCACTTTGAGGAGCGGGTGGGGCGCAGGAGATCCGGCCGGCGGTTCGCGGTCAACGCTTCGGACTGGCGGCGTCTCCACTCCGCGACCTTCTTGTGGTCGCCGGACGTGAGGATCTCGGGGATCGCGCGGCCTTCCCAGTCACGGGGCTTAGTGTACTGGGGATACTCGAGAAGTCCGGTCTCGAAGCTTTCGCTGGCAAGGCTCTCGGCCGCTCCCAGCACGCCCGGCAGCAGGCGGACGCAGGCTTCGATGAGGACCATGGCGGCGAGTTCGCCGCCCGCCAGCACGTAATCGCCAATCGAAATCTCCTTGAGGCCTCGGGCGTCGATCACGCGCTGGTCGATGCCTTCGAAGCGGCCGGCGAGCAACGTCACGCCCGGCCCTTCGGCGAGATCGCGCGCGAGGCTTTGCGTCAGCGGGGTGCCGCGTGGCGACAGGTAGATGAGCGGCGCATCGGGTGAGAGGGCCTGCGCATAATCGAGAGCTGGGCCCAGAACGTCGGCCCGCAGCACCATGCCGGCACCGCCGCCTGCGGGCGTGTCATCCACCTGCCGATGGCGGCCGAGGCCGAAGTCGCGGATCTGAAGCGTATCGAGCGACCAGATGTTCGCGGCGCGGGCTTGCCCCAGCAGCGAGACGTCAAGCGGGCCCGGAAACATTTCCGGAAACAGCGTCAGCACGAGTGCGCGCCATGCCGGGCGTCCATCATTGGCAGGGAAGTGAGGCATGGGGCCGGACTCGGTTCGACGCCTCGGTTGGACGTCTCGGTTGGAGCATCCCCGGGGATGGCCCCGGGGATGGAAGAGTGAGCTTATCGCGAAAGTCGTCTCAGACGCCTTCGACGATGGTGATGTCGATTGTGCCGGCGCCCTGGCGCAGCGCCTTAGCTTCAGCGTATTCGGGCGAGGTCGCGTAGCCGTGCGCGTGCTCGTAGCTCGGGAATTCGAGCACGACGTTGCGCGTCGTGCCGTTGCCTTCGATGACTTCGCTTCTGCCGCCGCGGACGATCGGCTTGCCTTCATACTTGTCGAGAGCGATCTTCGACTTCGCCACGTACTCGGCCCACTTGTCCGGGTTGGTGACGGTAGCGTGGGCGATGACGTATCCCTTCGGCATTGCGATCTCTTTCCTTTGGGCCCTGTCTTCGAGCCAAGCCAGATTTTCAGGTGAGGAGCCATAGCCGGACCGGCCCGGTTTCGGCAACTGGGCACTATCGGCGGATCGGCGATACGCCGGTTAGCGGGCGGTGATGGGCTGGACGGCGCCGAGGGCGGCATCGCTCTCGTTCTGCGAGGGCTTGCGCGGGGCGGAGGCGACCGTCGTCCTCGGGGTTGTCGTCGTCGTGGTCCCCCAGCCGAACATCGAGCCCGATACGAAGGACGACCAGCCGGTGTTCGCCGGCTGCGCGACCTTCAGCTTCGGGCCTTGGGCTTCGAGTTTGGGGTCGGCTTTGACGAGGCGTTTCGCCGAGCGGGGTGACAGCGGCGCGATGCGTTTGCCAATGAGGGTCGGGCAGGGTGCGTTCGGATCGTTGCCGACGGGCGTCAGAGAATTGACGACGTAGCGCCTGCCGCACATGCCGATCTTGGGCGGCTCGCGGGTGCGGGCGAAGTCGTCATAGGCTTCCTTCAGCGGCTTCCAGGTATCGCGCGCCGGATTATCGGTGTGGCGCTTCATGTTCTCGGCCGACATGCGGAACGGGAAAACGTGAACCGGGATGAAGGTTTCGCCCGCATTAAACGCATCGCGCGCGAAGGCGTAGATCTCTTCGATGTATTTGTCCGACATGGCGAAGCAGCCGACGCTTTTGCAGTCGCCGTGCACCATGATGTAACCGCCCGTGCGGCCGAGCGCCCGGTCGAGCGCGTTCGGATAGCCGATGTTGAAGGCCAAGTGATATTTGCTGTCCGGCTTCATCGCGCCCGGCGTGACGCCGTAGAAGCCTTCGGGCGACATGAGATCGCCGGTCATGCGTTTGGGACCAAGCGTTCCGCCCCAATTGCAAATGGGGAAGGTCTTCACCAGCGCGTAGCGGCCGTTGGGGCGCGCCTTCCAGACTTCGAGCTCGGACTCTTCCTTGAAGACGCGGATATAGACCGGCGCTTCCGGCACGATTTCCTTCATGATGAGGGCGGCTTCGACGATCGAGGGCAGCGGCTTTTCAGCAGCGGCTTCGTCGGCGCGCGCATGGGGCTGCAGCAGGGCCAATTGAGCCGCAACGACCATCAAGCCAAGCAACCGGACCTGCTTGGTCAAACGCCAAAGACAACGCAACACGCTCGTGAAACCCCGCCCACTTTCATTCTGAAGGCCGTCCGGGATCTAGTCCTCTGCACGGTTAATGCCGGGTAAACCGGGAGTGTGGGTTTGGCGTGATCAGAGGTGGGCGAAGGTATGGCAGTGCGTATGCACCATAAAAATCGGGCGCCCGCTGACGACCTTTCAGGCGCTCGCGATGTGCTTCAGGAACGTCTCGGCGGCGGCCTTGGGATCGGGCGCGGCGTTGATCGGGCGGCCGACAACCAAGTGGTTGGCGCCAAAGCTCAAGGCCTGTTCCGGCGTCGTGACGCGTGTCTGGTCGCCGGCATCGGCGCCGGGGAGACGAATGCCGGGGGTGACGATCAAGAATTGCGGATCGGTTTCGGCGCGGACGGCGGCGGCTTCCTGGCCCGAGGCGATGACGCCGTCGAAACCCGCTTTTTCTGCCATGCGGGCGCGGCCGATGACGAGACCGGCCGGCGTTGCGGCGATGCCCTGCTCGTCGAGGTCGGACTGATCGAGGCTGGTCAGAACGGTGACGGCGAGCAGCTTCAGGTTCGTGTCGCCGCGTCCGCGCACGGCTGCCGAGAGCGTCTTGGTGTCGGTCCCGTGCACGGTGATGAAGTCGACGCCGAGCTTGGCGGCGGCGCGCACGGCCTGTTCGACCGTGTTGCCGATGTCCAAGAACTTCAGGTCGAGGAAGACGCGTTTGCCTTCCTGCTTCAGCTCCTGTGCCAGCGACAGGCCGTCGGAAAACAGAAGTTCAAGCCCGATTTTGTAGAAGCTCACGGTGTCGCCCAAGCGATCGACCAGCGCGCGCGCCTCGTCGTAGCTGGGCAGGTCGAGAGCGACGATGAGTTTGTCCCGCGTGGCGCGATCGATCATGGGCTCGCTCAGCCGTGCAGCACGCGGGCGGCGCGTGCAAGTTTCTGGATGACGACCTTCAATTGCTCGGTCTGGTCCTTGTTTTTCAAGTGGCCATGATCGTCGTAGGCTTCGCGCGCGCGGGGCAGGGCGAACTGCTCGGGCAGCACGAGGGCGCCGGTGCCGAGTTCGAGCACGATGCGCAATTGCGTCAGGCCGCGCAGGCCGCCGAGACCGCCACCTGAGGCGGAAGCGAGTGCGAAGACGCGCGTTTTAAAAACTTCGAGCGGCGCCTCGCCATCTTCGCGGGTGTGGCTCACCCAATCGATGACGTTCTTGAGGAGCGGCGAGAACGAGGCGTTGTACTCGGGGCTGACGATGAAGATGCCGGTATGGGCCTTCATCAAATTCTTCAGCTTCACGGCGTTCTCGGGCGGGCCTGATTCCGCTTCGAGGTCGCCGTGATAGATCGGCATCGGATAGTCGGCGAGGTCGACGAACGTCGAGGGAATGCTGTTGGCTTCCGCGATCATCGCGCCCAGTTTCGCCAGCCGCTTGTTGATCGAGTGCTGGCGGGCGCTGCCGGCGAAGAAGAGCAGGCGCGGGTCGGATGAGGCAGATGCTGTCATGGGCCTTCGAATGTCCGGATTTAGAGAAGGGCGACCCTAGCGGCTTTCAGACCGTTAGCAAGATCGGGCCTCACTCTTGCTCCGGACGGGCGCTCAGCTGCTCTTGCCTTCGAAAAACTCTTTCACCCGCGAGAAGAAACCGGCGCTTTCCGGGCTTGTTTCCTTATGGCTTGCGCGCTCGAATTCTTCCAGGAGCTCACGCTGCCGGCGTGTCAGATTCTTCGGGGTCTCGACTTCGACCTCGATGTACATGTCGCCTGAGACCTTGGCGCGAAGCACGGGCATGCCCTTGCCGCGCAGGCGGAACTGCTTCCGGCTCTCGGTGCCTTCGGGGATCTTGACGCGTGTGGTGGTGCCTTCGAGCGTCGGCACCTCGATCTGGCCGCCGAGCGCGGCAGTCGTCATCGAGATCGGCACCTTGCAGAAGACGTCGGCGCCATCGCGCTGGAAGAACTCGTGCGGCTTGATCGAGAGGAAGATGTAAAGGTCGCCCGGGGCACCGCCACGGAGACCGGCTTCGCCTTCGCCGGCGAGGCGGATGCGCGTGCCGTCCTCGACGCCGGCCGGAATGTTCACCGAAAGCGTGCGCTCCTTCTGCACGCGGCCGGAGCCCGAGCAGTCGGCGCACGGATCGTCGATCATCTCGCCGCGGCCCTGGCAATGGGGGCAGGTGCGCTCGATCGTGAAGAAGCCCTGGCTCGCGCGGACTTTGCCGACGCCGCCGCAGGTGGTGCAGGTTTTCGCCTTCGTTCCGGGCTTGGCGCCCGAGCCCGAGCACGTCTCGCACTTGACGCTCGCGGGGACGCGGATTTGTGCGGTCTTGCCGCTGTAGGCTTCGGCCAGCGTGATTTCGAGATTGTAGCGAAGGTCGGCGCCAGCCTCGCGGCCGGTGCGGGAGCGGCCTTGGCCGCGCCGTCCACCCATGAACTCGCCGAAGAGATCGTCGAAGATGTCCGACATCGAAGAAGCGAAGTCGGGGCCAAATCCCGGACCGCCGCGTCCGCCCATGCCGCCATCAAAGGCCGCATGACCGAACTGGTCGTAGGCAGCGCGCTTCTGGGGATCCTTCAGGGCCTCGTAGGCTTCGTTCAGCTCCTTGAAGCGTTGCTCGGCCTGTTTGTCTCCCGCGTTGCGGTCGGGATGACATTCCTTGGCGAGGCTTCGATAGGAGGATTTGATCTCAATATCGGTGGCGGTCCGCTTGACGCCTAGAATTTCATAATAATCGCGCTTAGCCATGATGCGCTGTTCTATGACCCGTTGGGTGAAAAGTTGCTGGTCGGCGAATGGTCGCAACTATAACAAGCGTTTTATCTCAATTTTTCGCCCTCAGGCCAGCACGGCCTTCCATTTTGTGGAGAGCCGGGGGCCTGAGGGCGGTTTTGAGCTCGAACTTTAAGCTGAGCGCTTCTTGTCGTCTTTGACTTCTTCGAAGTCAGCATCGACGACGTCATCGCCGCTTTCCGACTTCTTCTCGGCCGAGGCCTCGCCACCTTCGACGCCTTCAGCGCCACCCTTGGCGGTGTAGACGGCTTCGCCGATCTTCATCGCGATCTGGGTCAGGTTGGTCGAGGCGGTGCGGATCGCTTCGGCGTCTTCGCCGGCAATCGCCGTCTTGGCGGCTTCGATTGCGGATTCGACGTCGCCCTTGATCGCAGCAACGGCCGGGATCGAAGAGTTCTCCGACAGCGACTTCTCGGTGCCGTGGATGAGCGCTTCGGTCTGGTTGCGGAGTTCGACCAGTTCACGGCGCTGCTTGTCTTCAGCGGCGTGTGCTTCGGCATCCTTCACCATCTTGTCGATGTCGGCATCGGAGAGGCCGCCAGAGGCCTGGATGCGGATCGACTGTTCCTTGCCCGTTGCCTTGTCCTTGGCCGACACGTGCACGATGCCGTTGGCGTCGATATCGAAGGTGACTTCGATTTGCGGCACGCCACGCGGCGCCGGCGGAATGCCGACGAGATCGAACTGGCCGAGCAGCTTGTTGTCGGCCGCCATCTCGCGTTCGCCCTGGAACACGCGAATGGTCACGGCGCCCTGGCCGTCTTCAGCGGTCGAGAAGGTCTGGCTCTTCTTGGTCGGGATCGTCGTGTTGCGATCGATAAGACGCGTGAAGACGCCGCCCAAGGTCTCGATGCCGAGCGACAGCGGCGTGACGTCGAGCAACAGAACGTCCTTGACCTCGCCCTGCAGAACGCCGCCCTGGATCGCCGCGCCGATGGCAACGACTTCGTCCGGGTTGACGCCCTTATGAGGCTCCTTGCCGAAGAGCTGCTTCACGACTTCCTGGACCTTCGGCATGCGCGTCATGCCGCCGACGAGAACGACTTCGTCGATCTCGGCAGCTTTCAGGCCGGCGTCCTTCAACGCCTTTTCGCAAGGCGCCTTCGTGCGGTTGATGAGGGTGTCGACGAGGCTTTCGAGCTTGGCGCGCGTCAGCTTCATCGTGAGATGCTTCGGACCGGAGGCGTCGGCCGTGATGAAGGGCAGGTTGATTTCGGTCTGCGGCGCGCTCGAAAGCTCGATCTTCGCCTTTTCAGCAGCTTCCTTCAGGCGCTGAAGCGCGAGCTTGTCGGAGCGCAGGTCGATGCCCTGCTCCTTCTTGAACTCGTCGGCGAGGTAGGACACGAGCACCATGTCGAAGTCTTCGCCGCCCAAGTGCGTGTCGCCGTTCGTCGACTTCACTTCGAAGACGCCGTCGCCGATTTCGAGGATGGACACGTCGAAGGTGCCGCCGCCGAGGTCGTAGACCGCGATCGTCTTGGCTTCCTTCTTCTTGTCGAGGCCGTAGGCGAGGGCAGCCGCCGTCGGCTCGTTGATGATGCGGAGAACTTCAAGGCCCGCGATGCGGCCGGCGTCTTTCGTCGCCTGGCGCTGAGCGTCGTTGAAGTAGGCCGGAACGGTAATGACCGCCTGCGTGACCTTCTCGCCGAGCTTGGCTTCGGCGGTCTCTTTCATCTTCTGAAGGATGAAAGCCGAGATCTGCTGCGGCGAATACTGTTTGCCGTGGCTTTCGACCCAGGCGTCGCCGTTCGGACCCTTCACGATGTGATAGGGGACGAGCTTTACGTCCTTCTGGACTTCGGGATCCTCGAAGCGGCGGCCGATGAGACGCTTGATGGCAAAAAAGGTGTTGGTCGGGTTGGTCACAGCCTGACGCTTGGCGGGCAGGCCGACCAGGCGCTCGTCATCGGCAGTAAATGCAACAATAGACGGCGTGGTGTTGGCGCCCTCGGAGTTTTCCAGGACCTTAGGCTTGCCGCCTTCCATCACGGAGACGCACGAGTTGGTCGTGCCAAGGTCGATACCGATTACTTTAGCCATTCGTCTCAATCCTTCTCAGTTGCGGCAGACCGGGTGGACCCTGTTTGGCATCCGTCGTGCTCCCCAACGAGAGGTTAGAGGCACCGGTCCCCAGGATTTCAATTGTGTAACCGACGGTTATATAGGGGCCTGTTTAAGGGGTGCAACGCTTCTTCCACCCGCGACAGATCACTTTCTAGCCTTTTCGATTACACGACAGCGGTCAGCACTGGTCTTGTAAAAATCATCTATTTTCAGGGCGTTCGAGCAGGGGTTTGAAGCACCCTGCGGATGTGAGCCCCTTTATGCGGGGCTCATATCTTATTTTTTCTAAGGTTTGCCTCCGGACGACAGAAAGCGACACGTCTCATTGTCAGGCGTCCGACGGGGGCGTGTCCTGCGGGGCCTCCGGGGCGGGCTGATCCGAATTCTTTGCGGCCTTCGGGCCGCCGCGCGAGACGACAACCATCGCAGGGCGCAAGCAGCGGTCATCGAGGAGATAACCGACCTGATAGACCTGCAGCACGGTGCCGGCGGGCACGCTTGCATCTTCCTTCTCCATCACCGCCTGATGGTGATGGGGATTGAAGGGCTGACCCGTGGGGTCGATCATGCGAACGCCGTGGCGCTCAAGCGCCGTCCTATAGTCGCGTTCGGCAAGAACGACGCCGTCGAGCAGTGTCTTCAACGCCGGATCGGTTTCGACCGCGTCCTTGGGAACCGCGGCGATCGCGCGCTGGAAATTGTCGCCAACGGTCAGAATGTCCTTGGCGAACTTGCCAATCGCGTACTTGGCGGTCTCTTCCTTTTCCTTCTCGAGGCGGCGGCGAACGTTCTCGGTTTCGGCAACGGCGCGAAGGTACTGATCGTGCTTGCTCGCCGCTTCTTCCAGCCTCTTGTCGAGGTCGGTTTGGAGGGCTGAGATCATGGCCTTGAGCTGCTCGACGCCAACGTTGTCGGTGGCAGAGGCCGATGCCGTCGCTTGGGGCGATTGAACAGGTTCGTCGACCGGCTTGTTTTCGTCGCTCATTTTTCTCTTCGCTGATAGTGCCAATAGTGAAATCGCAGGCAGTGCGCGGATATCGGCCGCGTCACGGGAAAAATCAAGGCGCTTGAGCTTTGCAACGCCCTGGCGGCCAAAGAGCCGCCCTCATCTCTAGCCGATGAGGCGGCTTACGAGCTTGGCTGTATAATCCACCATCGGAATGATACGCGCGTAATTGAGGCGGGTTGGCCCGATCACGCCCAAAACGCCGACGACATGGCGCGTCTGGTCGCGGAACGGCGCCACAATCAAGGATGAGCCGGAAAGGGAGAACAATTTGTTCTCCGAGCCGATAAAAATGCGCACGCCTTCGGCGGACTCGGAGGCGCCCAACAGCTCCACAATGTCCTGCTTGGCTTCGAAGGCGTCGAAGAGCTGGCGGATGCGCTCGAGATCCTCCGCGGCAGTGACGTCTTTCAGAAGATTGCTCTGGCCACGCACGATGAGGCTTTTGCGGTCGTCCGAGACGCCCGACCATTCGGCGAGGCCCGCCTTGATGACCTTCTGGGTCAGCTGGTCGAGTTCGGCCTTGGCAGCGTTCAGGGATTTTTCGAGTTCGGCCTTGGCTTCTGCCAGCGTCATGCCGCGCAGATGGGTGTTGAGATAGTTGGAAGCTTCCTGCAGCGCCGAGGGCGGCAGGCCTTCCGGCAGATTGATGATGCGGTTTTCGACGTTCTGATCTTCATCGACCAGGATCACAAGGCCGCGGGTTGGCTCCAGCGGCACGAATTCGATGTGGCGCAACCGGGCAACCTGCTTTTCGGCAAGCACCACGCCGGCGCAATGGGACAGGCCCGAGATCAGATCGCCGGCCTCGCTGAGCAGCTGATCGACCGACTTGTCGCGGCGGTAGGCGATCTGGGCCTCGATCTGGCGGCGCTCGTCCATCGACACGTCGCCGACCTCGAGCAGACCATCGACGAAAAGCCGGAGGCCCAGCTGGGTCGGCAGGCGGCCGGCCGAGGTGTGGGGCGAAATGATCAGGCCGAGCTGTTCCAGATCCGACATGACATTGCGGATCGAGGCGGGAGACAGGGCGATGGGGAGCGCGCGCGACAGATTGCGCGACCCGACCGGTTCGCCGGTCGCGAGGTAACTTTCGACAATCCTTCGAAGAATGGTCCGTGACCGCTCGTCCAGTTTCTGGAGCTGGGTCTTGCCGTCCAGCAGCGTCGCACGCGCCATAGTGTCCTCAATTCTCACGCTTTGAATCTATGAACCGCGGGGCCTGCCGTCAAATGCCTCGCGCAGCTTGAGGTAAAGTTAGCCTTGTTTACGGTTGCTGGACCCCAGGGCGTTCATTAGGGTCGCGGCCGCAATGTCAGCAATTCAGGGAAATCATGCGACCTTCTAAACGCAAGCCGGACGAGCTGCGCCGGGTTTCGATCGAGCGCGCCGTTTCAAAACACGCCGAGGGCTCATGCCTTATCAAGTTCGGCGATACTCATGTTCTATGCACGGCGAGTTTGGAAGAACGGCTGCCGCAGTGGCTCAAGGGACAGGGCCGCGGCTGGGTCACGGCTGAGTATGCGATGCTGCCGCGCGCTACCCATGAGCGCACCCGGCGCGAGGTCACGAGCGGTCATCCTTCGGGCCGGACGCAGGAAATTCAGCGCCTCGTCGGGCGGGCCCTCAGGGCCGTCGTCGACCTCAACAAGCTCGGCGAGCGACAGATCACGGTCGATTGCGATGTCATCCAGGCCGACGGCGGCACGCGCACGGCTGCCATCACCGGGGCCTGGGTCGCTCTTCACGATTGCATCCAATGGATGAAGATGCGGGACATGGTGAAGGAGAACCCGCTTCGCGATCACGTGGCGGCGGTTTCCTGCGGGCTCTACAAGGGCGAACCTGTCCTTGACCTCGATTATGCCGAAGACAGCAATGCGGACGCCGACGCCAATTTCGTGATGACCGGTACGGGCGGCATCGTTGAAGTCCAGGGCACGGCCGAGACGACGCCCTTCAGCGAGGAGCGGTTTACGGAGCTCATGCAACTCGCCAAGAAGGGCATCGGCGAACTGGTGCAACTTCAAAAGCTGACCGTCGCTTAAACGACGGTAACAGAAGGTAGCAGGGCATGTTCGGAGTGTTTGCCCTTGTCACCGCCGCGCTCTTTACGGGCGCGGCCGTCTACGTCAGCTGGGCGGAGCAACCCGCCCGGCTAGGGCTCGACGATTCCGCCATGCTCGCGCAATGGAAGCCCAGTTACGATCGCGGGCTCCAGATGCAGGCGTCTCTCGCCGTCATCGGATTCGTTCTGGGTACGCTGGAAGCTATCGTGACAGAGCGATGGATCTGGTTCGCGGGCGCCCTGGCCCTGGTTGCGAACTGGCCGTTTACGCTTTTTGTCATCATGCCGGTCAATAAGAAACTCAAAGCGACGCCAATCGAACTCGCCGGGCCGCAAACCCGCGCCCTGGTCGAGCGGTGGGGGACGCTGCACGGCATCCGCAGCGCCCTTGGGGCGCTCAGCGTTGGACTGTTCCTATGGGCGTCGATCTGAACCCTAGCCCCGCGCCGCTCAGGATCTTAGAGACGGTTCTTTATGCGCCCGATCTCGCGCGGATCGAGGCCTTCTATCGCCGCGTTCTCGGGCTGGAGCCGTTCGCGGTCGTGCCGGGGCGCCATATTTTCTATCGCTGCGGAGACCAGATGCTGCTGATTTTCAATCCCGACGCGACGCAGTTCGCGGCGGCGCAAGGCTCGCTTCCGGTGCCGCCGCACGGCGCGGAGGGTGAGGGGCATGTGTGCTTCCGCGCGTCGGCCGAAGACATCGCCGCCTGGCGGGAGAAGCTTGAAAGCCTTGGCGTGCCCATCGAGTCGGACTTTGAATGGCCGCGGGGCGGGCGATCGATTTATTTCCGCGATCCCGCGGGTAACTGCATCGAGATCGCCGAGGCGCGCATCTGGGGTCTCGCGTGATGCGTCTTGCGAAAGGCACGCCCGTCGTCGTCGCCAGCCACAACCCGGGCAAGGTCTGGGAAATCAACCAGCTCATTCAGCCGTATGGCCTCGACGCCGTGTCGGCGGGCGATCTCAATCTCGATGAGCCCGAGGAGACCGAGACGACGTTCGAGGGCAACGCGCGGCTGAAAGCCGTTGCTGCCGCTAAGGGCTCGGGGCTACCGGCGCTGGCGGACGATTCCGGGCTTGAGGTCGATTGCCTCGACGGTGCTCCCGGCATCTATTCGGCGCGCTGGGCGGGTCCCGGCAAGGACTTCGGCCTCGCCATGAAGAAGGTCGCCGACGAGATCACGCGCCGCGACGGCTGGAAGGGCGCCGGGCCGCGCGCCAATTTCATTTCCGTGCTCTGCCTCGCGTGGCCCAACGGCGAGGTCAAAACCTTCGAGGGCAAGGTCTTCGGAACGCTTGTGTGGCCAGCTCGTGGCGGCAACGGCTTTGGCTACGATCCGATGTTCGTTCCGGAAGGCGATACGCGGACGTTCGGCGAGATGGATCCGAAAGAGAAGTATGCGATTTCGCACCGGACGCGCGCCTTTGCGGCTTTCAAAGCAGCTATGCTCGATGACATCGCGCCGGATGCGGGACAGGCGAAACCGGAAGGCCGGGATATCGCTGCATTCGCGGCAGCTGCCGCCAGTCTTTCGACGCGCCTGGAAGCGGCGGCGTTCGTTGGCCGGTTGAAAGAAGATTTCGCGGCTCACCGTGCCGAATGGAAGAACGCAACGCTTGAGGCTTATCTCGCGGCGCTGGAGCGCGAACTCTCTCAGGTGAAAAACAACGACGAGCCGGCTTGGCGGCAGCTGGCCAAAGCAATGTTGGCGGCAAGTGAGCGCAGCTAGGATAATCATTGCACCAACTTCACTTTGCCCCTCCCCTTGACGGGGAGGGGTTAGGGGTGGGGGTGAAGCAGAAAGACGATGACCAACGTGTCGAACGAACAAGCCTCATCCCCCCACCCCCGCCCCCTCCCCGCGAGGGGGAGGGGAGGTACCGACGCGACATTCGGCGTCTATGTCCACTGGCCGTTCTGCGCGCAGAAATGCCCGTATTGCGACTTCAACAGCCATGTGCGTTTCAAGGGCTGGGACGAGGCGCAGTTTCTTGCAGCCTATAAGCGCGAGATCGATTGGGTGGCCGACAACATCGGCCCGCGCACGGTGACTAGCATTTTCTTCGGCGGGGGAACGCCGTCGCTGATGCAGGCCGGAACCGTGGCTGCGATCATCGAGCATACGGCCACGCGCTGGGGCATCGCGCCTCAAGCCGAGATCACGCTCGAAGCCAATCCGGGCAGCGTCGAAGCGGGCCGCTTTCGCGGGTTCCGCGATGCGGGTGTCAATCGCGTTTCGATCGGCGTGCAGTCACTGCGGGATGAAGAGCTTCGCAAGCTCGGCCGCATTCATAGCGTCGCTGAGGCGAAGGCCGCGCTTGAGATCGCGCGCGCAACGTTCGAGCGATTTTCGTTCGATCTGATTTACGCGCGCCCGGGGCAGACCGCCGACGCGTGGCGCACCGAGCTTGCCGAAGCGCTCGCTCTCGCGGGCGATCACCTGTCGCTCTATCAACTGACGATCGAGCCCGACACGCCGTATGCGGCGCTGCATGCGGCGGGCAAACTCGTCATTCCCGACGATCACGATGCGAGCACGCTTTACGAGATCACGGAAGAGATGACGGGTGAGCGCGGGTTCGCGGCGTACGAGGTTTCGAACTACGCGCGACCGGGCTCGGAGAGCCGGCACAATCTTCTCTATTGGCGCTACGGCGAATATGCGGGCATCGGGCCCGGCGCGCACGGTCGCATCCGGATTGGAGACGCGCGTACGGCGACGGTCGCCGAGCGGCATCCTGAGTCTTGGGCGGCCCGCGTCGCGGAGGCTGGGCACGGCTTCACGGAACTGACGGAGCTTTCGCGCGCCGAGCAGGCTGATGAAATGCTACTAATGGGGCTGCGTCTCAGCGAAGGCATCGATCTTGATGAACTCGCCGAGCTTGGCGGCGGTACGCGGCCGTCGGCTGAGACCATTGCTGAACTCGAACGTCTCGGATTGCTCGAGTCCAACCTTCGGTCATCGGCTGTTCAAGGGAACTGGCGGCGGAACGAACTCGACGACATTCCGATGTGCGCCGGGCCGGGATTGCCACCGGAAAAGCCTATACTCGCCCCGGAGAGAATCCGTGTGACGCCCGCGGGCCGGCTTGTGCTCAATGCAGTTGTCGCGGAGCTGTCAAAAAGCTTCCAGACTATCGAGCGCATGGACAAGTTCAAAACCGCCGTCTAAGCAACAAAGATGCTTCGTGGACTCTACGATTGGACGATGCGAAAGGCGGCCAGCGATAAGGCCCCGCAGGCGCTTGCGACGGTGTCGTTCGCCGAAAGCTCGTTCTTCCCCATTCCTCCCGACATTATGCTCATTCCGATGGTGCTGAGCCAGCCGCGCAAGGCGTGGTGGTACGCCACGATCGCGACTGTTTCATCCGTCATCGGCGGATTGTTCGGATACGCGATCGGCTACTATCTGTTTGACGCTGTCGGCCTGCCCATCCTCAAGTTCTACGGCAACGAGCACGCGCTTGATGGTTTCGAGGCGTTCGTCCGGGAGTACGGGGTGGCCGCCGTCATCGTCAAAGGCATGACGCCGATCCCGTATAAGGTCGTGACCATTGCCGCCGGTGTCGGCAAGATGGATCTTCTCGCGTTCATCGGGGCCAGCATCGTCGCGCGAGCGATGCGCTTTTACTTGGTCGCCGGGCTCTTATATTTCTTCGGTGAGCCCATCCGGTCGTTCATCGAGGAGAGGCTCGCGCTCGTCACCACGGCGTTTCTCGTGCTGCTCGTCGGTGGTTTCGTGGCGGTCCGGTACGTCTTTTAAGCCCTCGGGTCCCGATCATGACATTTGGCGCTGGCGCCTCGCGCGGAACGGATTATCAGCTGGGCGCGCTGGCGCTGTTTCTGTCCATCGCGACGATCGCGACGGCGCTGGGATACCAATACATCGGCGGCTACGTGCCGTGCATGCTCTGCCTGTGGGAGCGTTACGCCTACTATCTTGCTATTCCGCTGCTGTTCATCGCCCTGGTGCTGTTGACCGGCGGGCATCGCGGCTCGGCGACGGCCCTCTTCGTCATCGTCGGGCTCGCGTTCTTGGGCAACACCGTGCTCGGCATCTATCACGCGGGCGCGGAGTGGAAGTTCTGGCCAGGCCCAGCCGCTTGCGGCGGCGGTCAATCTCTCACGACCTCGGCTGGTAATCTGCTGAGCCAGCTCGACAGCATCCGCGTCGTCAACTGCGAAGAGGCGGCGATGCGGTTCCTCGGCATCTCGTTTGCCGGATGGAATGCCGTTGCTTCGTTTTTCCTGATGATGATCTCATTCGGCGCCGCTTTGACCGCTCGCGAGCAGAGCGCAGAGGCTTCCGCACCCAATATTTGACGCTTGTCCACAATTCTTACGTTCTGAAAAAACGTTGATTTTGTTGCTTGATCGAGACTGTCAAGCGTTCGGCAATTCGAATTTCATCCAACAGACAGAATCGCGCCTTCCCGTTGCCTGAATGTGACGGCTATTCTTGCTTCGTTCGCGGGACACGAGCGTAACCGGAAAGTGTGGATATCCGTTCAAGCGTAGGGAGCATTCCCAGTGGCGTATGCGTTGCACTCTTCGAAGACGAAGATTGAAGCTGTTTCCACCGTTCCGAGTGAAGCTGTCTCCGCCCCGTCTTTGAGTACGCGTAGCGTTGTTGCGTTTCGTAAGCGTTCGTTGCGTAGCGTTGAGTCAGAGTACGGCCAGACCCCGAAAGAGGTCCTGTCCGATGCGTTCATAAAACTCAGGCGAACCGCCTCGACAAATCAGTCGACGCGTATGTCCCGGCGGTTCGCCCGCACTGATCATCCGGAACGGTCCGCCGATCCGTGGATCGATGCGAAGCAGGAGGATTGGGCTTGGCGTCCGATTGGAGATGTCGCGCTGACCGTCATGCGGAGCGCCGCTCTTTCAGCCGCCGTCGCGAAGTTGCGATAGCCCGCAGGCGTATCAGTTGCGTTCTCGTGCGTGTCGAAGTTGTGCGGCGTTGGACAAAGGATTTCGGAAAGCAGCCGGCTTTCCAACGAGCTGGCAGACGCACGGAGCGTGATCGAGTTAGCCCTCCATCGAGACATCATCTGACAAGGTCTCGCGTAGTGATGTCAAGGCGCTCTGTGTGTCTGCCGCGATCGTTTCGAAACGGCCAAGCTTCGGAAATCGTTCCTTGTAAGACCAGATTTTTTGGAGTTCGCCTACATGACCCCGTCGGTTCCAGATCATCTCAGCCCCATTCAGTGGCATCAAGCCGTGGCTGTCAGCCGCGAGCAGTGCGCGCGGATTTTCCGGGATGGGGGAACGCCAGCCGATGCGCTTCTCGCGTTCGGGCTCGATGCCGAGACGGGCGCGAATTGGGAGCGCGTCGTCGATATCATCGCGGCTGAAATCTGCGCGCATCCGATCAAGCGCGCAGCTTGAGGCGCTAGGGTTCGAGTTCGGTATCCCAGTAGAGATAGTCGAGCCAGCTCTCGTGCAGATAGTTCGGCGGGAATAGCCGGCCATTGCGGTGCAGCTCGAATACGGTTGGCCGATAGGGCTCGTGGGCAGGGAACATGCCCGCAGCCCTCGGCATCAAGCCGCCCTTCTTCAGATTGCACGGTGCGCACGCGGTGACGACGTTGTCCCATCGCGTCTGGCCGCCGCGCGAGCGCGGGATCAAGTGATCGAACGTTAGATCGTTCTTATCGCCGCAATACTGGCAGCTGAAGCGATCGCGCAGGAACACGTTGAACCGCGTGAACGCCGGATAGAGCGCCGGCTTCACATACGTCTTCAGCGACACGACGCTCGGCAGCTTCAGCTCGAATGATGGGCTTCTGACGTAACGCTCGTATTCGGAGACGATGTTTACGCGGTCCAGGAAGACGGCTTTCACCGTGTCCTGCCAACTCCACAGAGACAGAGGGTAATAGCTGAGCGGACGGAAGTCGGCGTTCAGCACAAGAGCCGGACAATTATCCGGTATTGTCACGTGAGCATTCACAGTCGCGCAAACCTCCGCGGTATCGATCCGCCGAATCGCGTTTAGGCCCCCACTTGAACGCGGGGATACTAGCCGCGCATATCAATTCTGTGAAGCATTGGGTCCGATGTGTCGCGGTGGCGTTTTTCGGGCATTATTTCAAAGTCTTGCTAGTTTTCGCGAGGATCGGCGTGGAAGCTTTCCCCAGGAGAGCGCGGCGCGCGAAGGCATAATCCGCCCACAACAGGTGGGCGGCGACGGCGCGGGCCGGGCGCCAGCGTTCGGCGATTTCTTCCAGCTCCTGGGCGGTTGGGCGGCGTTCGAGCCCAAAGTGGTGTTGGACAGCCAGCTGAAGGGCCAAGTCGCCTGAGGGAAAGGCGTCGCGACGGGCCAGTGCGAAGAGAAGATAGATATCGGCGGTCCACGGACCGATACCGTGAATGGCGGTCAAGCGCTCGACGATGATGGGCTCGGCCGCGGCGTTCAAGGCCTCGAAGTCCAACTCGTCCGCAAGCACGGCGCGCGCCAGAGCTTTCAGTGTTTTTATTTTGCCCGTCGAGAGCCCAAGGTCCTTTAGCGCCTCGTCGCTTTGCGCGAGCATCGTGTCTGCATCGAAAGGCAAAAGCGCCGCTTCCACGCGGGACCAGATCGCCGCGGCGCTCTGTGCGGATAGCTGCTGGCCAACGATAATTTTCGCAAGGCCCGAGAAGTCTGGCGGGTATCTCCGGATGGGCGGCGCGCCGGTGCGTTCGAATATCAGCGACATGACCTTGCACTGCTGGGCGAGCTTTGCTGCTGCCGCTTTGAGCTGGCGCTCGGTCGTCAGCGTCGGATATCTTTGCTCAGCCAATAAAAATGCCGCTCCGGTGTGAGGTGTCGACCGGGAATATGGTGCTGTTGCCGCTTGGTTGGGAGAGCGGCAAAAAACGGCGAGACGGGCGAACGCCGTAATTTCATTTGCGTACGGTGTTTGGCAAGCCGCCGCATGACCGTGGCAATTTGGCTGGAGCGGGAGCCATCAATGGGCGTCATCGTTCTGCCATTGCATGACGTGAGAGGTTTTTCACATTTCAGGGCGACGTCACCCGCAAAACTGATGCAAGCGGCGAATTCAATATATAGTTGAGGCCATGCTTTATCCAATCAGTGAACGCAATCTCTGTGAGTGCGTCGCCGGCACGTACATGCCGGGCGCTGTGGGCGCGGCCGCCTGATGACTTCCGTCACGCGTTTCGCGCCATCACCCAATGGTTTCTTGCACGTCGGGCACGCGCTCTCGGCGATCTTCGCGCATGATCTCGCTCGCCAGAATGGCGGCCGCTTTCTGCTGCGCATTGAAGATATCGATGTCGCGCGGCGGCGTCCGGAATTCGTAACGGCGATTTTCGAGGATCTGAATTGGCTCGGGCTTTCCTGGGAAGAGCCGGTGCTCGTGCAGTCGGAACATTTCGCCGAATATCTCGCTGCCGCCGACCGGCTCATTCAGATGGGGCTTCTCTATCCCTGCTTTGCCACGCGCAGCGATATTGCGGCTGCTGCCGATCCGGAAAAAACCGATCCAGATGGCGCGCCGCTTTATCCGGGGCTTTGGCGCGGAGCTTCCGCTGAGAATGTTACGCAGCGCATGGAGGCGGGGGAGTCGCCCGCCCTGCGTCTCAATATGGAGGCTGCTCTGCAGGCGCTTGCCGCAAAGCGCGGGGACGCGCCGCTGACGTTCGTGGAGGTGAAAGAAGACGGCAGTCAGGAGACAAGAACGGCGGAGCCGCAGCGGTGGGGCGATGCCGTCATCGTGCGCAAGGATGTGCCGGCCAGCTATCATCTTGCCGTCGTCGTTGATGATGCGCGCCAGGGCGTAACTCATGTGACGCGCGGCCAGGATCTTTTCGCGGCAACCGATCTGCAGCGGCTATTGCAGGAGCTTCTGGATTTACCCGAGCCCGTTTATTCGCATCACCGGCTCATCAAATGGTCGAACGGGCAGAAGCTGTCGAAATCGAACCAGGATATGGGGCTCAGGGCGTTGCGTGAGGAAGGCGCAACCGCGGAAGATATCCGCCGGGTCATATTGGCCTGAGGTTCGAGCTTCTGCCTGCGGCTTTGATCTGCCTTAGCCGGCCTATTTGCACCCTTATTGGCTATTTCTTCGTCAATTCGCTGCGTTGCAATTTCGGGAATAACGCTTATTTATTCTCCCTATGAATAAAAGAAATACATATTTAACGAGGCTATCCTTGCAACTTTTCCCAAATCAACTCAGTTTAAAGGAGCTGTAAGCAATTCTGCGGATTCTGGCTCCATGGCAGATACATCGAAAATCCGGATTTCCGGCGCCTTCGACGCCATCTGCGGCGCTATTGTTCGCGCCGGCGGGCCCGTTTTCGATTTCCTGACTTTCCGTTCGACCGGTAGATCTCCGCGGGAAGTGCCGCGTTCGCCCGAGGCGCGGCGGCTTTCGCTCTCCGAGCAATGGCACCGGCTTTCCGAGATCGTCATGGGCGCTGCGACCCGGGCCGAGGAGGCCGCGCGATGCCATGCTTCAGCAACTCTACAGCTCGACCTCGCTCAATATGCGTTGACCTCGCTGGTCGATGAACTATCGGCCGTGATGGATGTGGGCGGCCGCCGCCGTGGGGCGACCTTGCACGTGCTCGGCGTGGCGCCGGCATCGCCCCGGCCCACCATGGGCGATGCGATCGCCGCGTAACCGTTTTGCCAATCACGTTATGGCGTGAGGATCCCAGCCACCAGGTCTAGGCCCCTCTAGCCAAGCGGGGCATATTACCGGGCCCTTTCGCGACGACATTCCGGCGCTTTCAGAAATCTGGGCTCGCTTTTGACGCGCCTTTCAAACTGGTATTGATAGGCCTCCGGCAGCGCGCATGAAATCGGCCGGGTGAATTAGGACGACATTGGTGTCTGACGAAGCACGATCCCACCAGCCTGAGCCTCTCTCCGTTGCCGCTTCCCGTCCGGGCGCTCGCGCGCAGGATGCGATCGTGCGCATGCTGTCGGAGCCGCTGGAGGCGGGGCTCTATCTCGTTTCGACGCCCATCGGCAATCTTGGCGATATTACGCTGAGGGCTCTTGGCGTGCTCGCTCGCGCCGACGTCGTCTATTGCGAAGATACGCGGCATTCCGCGAAGCTTCTGCAGCACTATTCGATCACGGCGCGTATGCGGCCGTTCCACGAGCATAACGAAGATCGGGAAATCGAACGCGCTATCGGCGAGCTTCAGGCGGGCAAGCGCATCGCCATCATTTCGGATGCGGGAACGCCGCTGTTGTCGGATCCCGGGTTCAAGCTCGTTCGCGCTGCTGCGCAGGCTGGCGTGCCCGTCGTTCCCATTCCCGGCGCGTCGGCGCTGCTCGCGGCTTTGACGGCCAGCGGCCTGCCGACGGATGCGTTCTTTTTCGCGGGATTTTTGCCGCCGAAACAGGCGTCGCGGCGGGCGCGGCTGGCGGAGCTGTCGGCCATTCCAGGCAGCCTCGTTTTCTATGAGGCCCCGCACCGGGCGGCGGAAACGCTGCAGGATATGGCGGAGCTTTTGGGCGAACGGCAGGCGGTCGTGGCGCGTGAGCTGACGAAAATGCACGAGGAAATCGCCCGTGGCAGTCTCGTTGAGCTTGCCGGGACGGCGTCGGCCGACATGAAGGGCGAGGTCGTGATCGTCGCCGGTCCGGCGCAAGCGCAGGCCGTCAGCGACGAGATGCTGGGCGACCGGCTTGCAGGGGCGCTCAAGGTGATGAGCCTCAAAGATGCGGCGCGGGCCCTCGCCGACGAGTTCGGAGTTCCTAAGGCGCGGGTCTACGGGCTCGGCATCAAGTCGAAGGGCAGGTAGCGATGAGCTCAAACATCAACGATGAATTTCGGCAGAGGTTTGAGCGGCGAAGGCGGCACCACAGCGGGCTCAGGGCGGAGACGATTGTCGCCGCGGTGTACGCGCTGAGCGGTCACCGCATTCTGGGCCGGCGCTTCAAGACGCCTGTCGGAGAGATCGACCTCATCGCGATCCGCAAGAACCGGGTGGCGTTCATCGAGGTCAAGCGGCGTCCGACGACGGAAGACGCGGAGGATGCGATTACGCTTACGATGCGGCGGCGGGTGCGGCGGGCTGCCGATCTGTGGCTCGCAAGAAACCCGCAGTATCAGACCCACGACATCGGTTTCGATCTGGTTTTCGTCGTGCCGTGGCGTTTCCCAATCATCATGCGGGACGCCCTCTAGGCAAAAAAAGAGCCCGCGTGAGCGGGCTCGAAGTGGTCGGGACTGCGAGGTCCAGGGACGCAAACTCGAAACAGAACTTGCAAAGCGCGAGCCGGGCGGCGCGCGCGATGATTCTTTTCTAGCGGACCCTGGCTGAACGCAGCTTGAACGGAGCGGAAAATTTCCTTGAGGCGCCGGGTGGACCTTTTTGGCCGCTTCATGGGGCGCGAAGCTCCCGATCCGGCTGATTTGGCGGCGTTATGCGGCAACCCGCCCTCTTGGCACACGGTTGAAGCGTTCGGGAGTGCATGTTAAGGACAGCCCGGCTTTGGAGGGGGCGGCTGGTGGGTTCCGGCCCCGTGCGCTCTTTTTTGTCAAAAGCCTTTCCTTGGAGCGGGCGGATTCTTGGGGCTTTTCATGCCCTGCCCGCCCTCTATGCGCCTGAAGGCGCGACGGTGAGAGCGACGTGGCGACGAACGACACAATCGTTGAAGGAGTGGCTGGGCGCTACGCGTCGGCTCTGTTCGATCTTGCGAACGAAAGCTCCAGCACTGCAGAAATTGAGAGCGACCTCGTAAAGTTCCAGGCGCTCTTGGACGAAAGCGCGGATCTCGTGCGCCTCGTGCGCAGCCCGGTCATTGCCGCCGACGACCAGAGCCGGGCGGTCGCCGCCATTCTGGACAAGGCCGGCATCGGCGGTCTGACCGCCAACTTCATCAAGCTCGTGACGGCCAACCGCCGTCTCTTTGCCATCCAGGACATCATCAAGGCGTTCCGCGCGCTGGCAGCGAAAGCTCGCGGCGAGGTCAGCGCTGAGGTGACGAGCGCGTTCGCCCTCAATGACGGCCAGGTTGCCTCGCTGAAGGAAGCGCTCAAGGCTTCGGTCGGCAAGGACGTGACGCTGCAGACGCGCGTCGATCCGAGCATCCTCGGCGGTCTGATCGTCAAGGTCGGCAGCCGCATGATCGATTCATCGCTCAAGACCAGACTTCAGAACCTGAAGCTGGCGCTGAACGAAGCTCAGGCCTAAGCGCGCACCCAGCTGTGCGCGCGGCGGCCTAGCATAAGAAATTTGGAACAAGGGGCCGGACCAGGCCCCGTCAATGGAAACGACCAGGGAAGAGGTCTCAATGGAAATCCGGGCCGCAGAAATTTCTTCGATCCTCAAGGATCAGATCAAAAACTTCGGCAAGGATGCCGAGGTCTCCGAAATCGGCACCGTGCTGTCCGTTGGTGACGGCATCGCGCGCGTTTACGGCCTCGACAACGTCCAGGCCGGCGAAATGGTCGAGTTCCCTGGCGGCATTCGCGGCATGGCGCTGAACCTCGAAGCCGACAACGTCGGCGTCGTTATTTTCGGCGACGACCGCACGATCAAGGAAGGCGACACCGTCAAGCGTACGGGCGCGATCGTCGAAGTTCCGGTCGGCAAGGGCCTCCTCGGCCGCGTCGTTGACGGTCTCGGCAACCCGATCGACGGCAAGGGCCCGATCAAGGCCGAGAAGTTCATGCGCGTCGACGTCAAGGCGCCTGGCATTCTTCCCCGTAAGTCGGTCCATGAGCCGATGGCGACCGGCCTCAAGGCCATCGACTCGCTCATCCCGATCGGCCGCGGCCAGCGCGAACTCGTCATCGGTGACCGCCAGACCGGCAAGACCGCGGTCGTTCTCGACACCTTCCTCAATCAGAAGCCGCTGAACCAGGGCACAGACGAGAGCGCCAAGCTCTATTGCGTCTACGTCGCCGTCGGCCAGAAGCGCTCGACCGTCGCGCAGTTCGTCAAGGTTCTCGAAGAGCGCGGCGCTCTGGAATACTCCATCGTCGTCGCCGCAACGGCTTCCGATCCGGCGCCGATGCAGTACCTCGCACCGTTCACCGGCTGCACGATGGGCGAATACTTCCGCGACAACGGCATGCACGCCGTTATCGCATATGACGATCTTTCCAAGCAGGCCGTCGCTTACCGTCAGATGTCGCTTCTGCTCCGCCGTCCGCCGGGCCGCGAAGCCTACCCGGGCGACGTTTTCTATCTCCACTCTCGTCTGCTCGAGCGCGCCGCGAAGCTCGGCGACAAGGCCGGCAACGGCTCGCTGACGGCTCTGCCGGTCATCGAAACGCAGGCGAACGACGTGTCGGCCTACATTCCGACGAACGTCATTTCGATCACCGACGGCCAGATCTTCCTTGAGTCGGATCTCTTCTATCAGGGCATCCGTCCGGCCGTGAACGTCGGTCTCTCGGTTTCGCGCGTCGGTTCGTCGGCGCAGACGAAGGCGATGAAGCAGGTCGCCGGCAAGATCAAAGGCGAACTCGCTCAGTACCGCGAAATGGCGGCCTTCGCTCAGTTCGGCTCGGATCTCGATGCCGCCACGCAGCGTCTGCTCGCTCGCGGTGCTCGTCTCACCGAGCTTCTGAAGCAGCCGCAGTTCTCGCCGCTGAAGATGGAAGAGCAGGTCGCTGTGATCTTCGCGGGTACGCGCGGTTACCTCGACAACATTCCGGTCTCGGCTGTCGGGAAGTTCGAGCAGGGCGTTCTCGCCGGACTTCGTTCGGAGAAGACGATCCTCGACACGATCGCGAAAGAAAAGGCCCTCTCGGCTGACACCGAGAAGAAGCTCGTCGAGTTCCTCGACAAGTTTGCCAAGGGTTTTGCAGCTTAATCGGGTTCCTTGAGGAGAACGCCCGATGGCGAGCTTAAAAGACATGCGCAACCGCATCGCCTCTGTGAAGGCGACGCGGAAGATCACGAAGGCGATGCAGATGGTTGCCGCGGCGAAGCTTCGCCGTGCGCAAGAGGCGGCCATGGCCGCCCGGCCCTACGCAGAGCGGATGGGTGAGGTTCTGGGCAGCCTCGCCTCGAAGGTCGCCGACCGGAACAGCGCTTCGCCGCTCCTCGTCGGCACAGGCAAAGATCAGGTTCACCTGCTCGTCGTCATGACGGCAGAGCGTGGTCTCAGCGGCGGGTTCAACTCGAACATCGCAAAGCTTGCCCGTCAGCATGCCAACCGGCTTCTCGCCGAAGGCAAGACGGTCAAGATCCTGGCCGTCGGCCGCAAGGGCGCGGAGAACCTGCGTCGCGATCTCGGCCGCAACATCGTCGAGCGCCGCGACTTCCAGGGCGTCAGGCAGCTGACATTCGCGCATGCGGAAGGCTTGGCCAAGCGCGTGCTCGAGATGTTCGAAGCGGGCGAATTCGACGTCGCAACGCTCTTCTTCTCGGAATTCAAATCGGTCATCGCTCAGAAGCCGACGGCATTGCAGCTCATCCCGGCAACGGTTGCCGAGACGGGCGGCGAAGCGCCGAAGAGCACCGGCGGGGCAATCCACGATTACGAGCCGAGCGAGGAAGAGGTTCTGGGCTTCCTGCTGTCGCGGAACATCTCAACGCAGATCTTCCGCGGTCTGCTCGAGAATTCGGCGTCGTTCTATGGTGCGCAGATGACCGCCATGGACAACGCGACCCGCAACGCCGGCGACATGATCAACAAGCTCACGATCAAGTACAATCGCCAGCGTCAGGCGAACATCACCAAGGAACTGATCGAGATCATTTCGGGCGCGGAAGCGGTCTAATCCGGAGGTTGGGCGATGGCTTATGTGACACGTGCAACGACCAAGGGCGGCCGGGACGGGCGCGCGGTTCTCGAAGACGGCAAGCTGGCGCTCGCCATGGCGCTGCCCAAGGAGATGGGCGGCTCGGGCGAAGGCCACAACCCGGAGCAGCTCTTCGCTCTCGGCTGGTCGTCCTGCTTCGGCCAGGCGGTTCTGCTGCTTGCCAAGAAGCACGGGCTCGACGGTCAGGCAGCGAAGGTCACGTGCGAAGTGACGCTCGACAAGGACGCGACGAGCTTCGGTCTCAAAGCCCATCTCACCCTGGCGATACCCGGCGCGGAGAAAGACAAACTGCAGGCGCTCATCGAAGAGGCGCACCAGATCTGCCCCTATTCCAAGGCGACACGCAACAACATACCGGTGACGCTGTCCGTCGCCTGATCAATTCCGTTGGAGAAAAAAATGGCTAAAAACGTAGGGAAGATTCACCAGGTGACGGGTGCCGTCGTGGACGTGCACTTCGACGGTCAGCTGCCGGAAATCTTGAACGCACTTGAGACGACGAACCACGGCAACCGCCTCGTTCTCGAAGTCGCGCAGCACTTGGGCGAGAACACGGTTCGCACCATCGCCATGGACTCCACGGAAGGTCTCGTCCGCGGCCAGGAAGTCGTCGATACGGGTTCGCCGATTTCGGTTCCGGTCGGTGACGAAACGCTCGGCCGCATCATGAACGTCATCGGCGAGCCGGTCGACGAAGCGGGTCCCATCAAGACGAGCTCGTTGCGCGCGATCCATCAGCCTTCGCCCTCATTCGAAGAGCAGGCGACGGAAGCAGAAATTCTCGTGACGGGCATCAAGGTCGTTGACCTTCTGGCGCCTTACGCCAAGGGCGGCAAGATCGGCCTGTTCGGCGGCGCCGGCGTTGGCAAGACGGTTTTGATCATGGAATTGATCAACAACGTCGCGAAGGCGCACGGCGGTTACTCGGTGTTCGCCGGCGTCGGCGAGCGTACGCGTGAGGGTAACGACCTCTACTGGGAAATGATCGAGTCCAAGGTCAACATCAACCCGAAGGACAACAACGGGTCGACGGCTGGCTCGAAGTGCGCGCTGGTTTATGGTCAGATGAACGAGCCGCCGGGTGCCCGCGCTCGCGTTGCTCTTTCGGGTCTGACGGTTGCCGAGCACTTCCGCGACCAGGGCCAGGACGTTCTGTTCTTCGTCGACAACATCTTCCGCTTCACGCAGGCGGGTTCGGAAGTGTCGGCGCTTCTCGGCCGTATTCCTTCGGCGGTGGGCTATCAGCCGACGCTGGCGACCGACATGGGCGCGCTGCAGGAACGCATCACCACGACGAACAAGGGTTCGATCACCTCGGTTCAGGCCATTTACGTTCCGGCCGACGACTTGACCGACCCGGCGCCGGCCGCATCGTTCGCGCATCTTGATGCGACGACCGTTCTTTCGCGCTCGATCGCTGAAAAGGGCATCTACCCGGCCGTCGACCCGCTCGACTCCACCTCGCGCATGCTCGACCCGCGCATCGTCGGCGAAGAGCACTATCAGGTCGCCCGCCGCGTTCAGGCGATCCTGCAGAAGTACAAGTCGCTGCAGGACATCATCGCAATTCTCGGCATGGACGAACTGAGCGAAGAAGATAAGCTGACGGTCGCCCGCGCCCGTAAGATCGAGCGTTTCATGTCGCAGCCGTTCCACGTCGCTGAAGTGTTCACCGGCTCGCCCGGCAAGCTCGTGAAGCTCGAGGATACGATCAAGGCCTTCAAGGGCCTGTGCGATGGCGAATACGACCATCTGCCGGAGCCGGCCTTCTACATGGTCGGATCGATCGACGAAGCGATTGCCAAGGCCGAGAAGCTCGCGGAAGCAGCGTAACATAGGCCAAGCGGTTTCGCGCGGAGCAGTCCGCGCGAACGCGCCGCCAGGAGAGAGAAGTTCATGGCGGAAGCCGGTAAAGCATTTGGAAGTTGCTGCGAGGAGCTGAAAGAAGCTCTCGAAGGCGGCGACTTCGAGCCCCTGATCACGGTTGGGCCCGACGAAGTCATCTATATGACGGTCGGGCTCGTCGAACTCGAGGAAGACGAGCCGGGTCTCGTCGACCACCCGTTGTTCTTCTGCCCGTTCTGCGGAACCAAGCTGCAGACGCCGGAAGAAGTCAGGGCCAAGGCCGGCGCCGATGGCGACGGCGAAGATCAACCGCCTCAGGTATGAGCAGCTCGAAGGCGTTCGAAGGGGTGACGAACTAAAATGGCAGGTACATTCAGGTTTGAACTCGTCTCGCCCGAGCGGGTGCTGCTATCGGTCGACGCCGATCAGGTGGTCGTGCCGGGCGCAGAGGGCGATTTCGCGGTTCTGGCAGGGCACTCGCCCGTCATTTCGACGCTCCGCCCGGGCGTGCTCGACGTGACGACGGGCAGCTCGCGCAAGCGTCTGTTCGTCAAGTCGGGGTTTGCTGACGTCGATCCGACCCGGCTCACGGTTCTTGCCGAGCGGGCTTACGACGTCGCGGAGCTTTCCCCGGCGATGATCGCGGAAGAACTGAAGACGGCGGAAGCCGAACTCGCGGGCGCGAAGGACGACGATGCGCGGCGGACGGCGGACACGCTCGTCAGCGAACTGAAGCGGCTTTCGGTACGCGCCGACTGACCCCGGGGGCTTTCGGCTTACAGGCTAGACAGCTTCCTACAGTTTAAGAATTCGGCACTGCCCGGCTTTTATCGAAGCCGGGCGGTGTTGCGTTTGGCGGCTGCTCATGCGCCGGACGGGAGATCCTGGCCCAAGCTCCCGCGTCCTGTCCCTCCGCGTCCTCGGCCGTTTGGGCTAGGCAACTCTGGACATTTTCACCGGTTGGCTCAGGCACAGAGGAGTGTTCTCCCATGTCAGAGATCGACGACCGGCTCGCCAATTCGGAAAAGCACATCGCGGAAATGGAGCGCCAGGCCAACGCCTTGCACGATGCGGCGCTCTATCGTCCGTCCGCTGTCAGCGACGAAGACGTCGTGCTTGCTAAACAGCTGCTCAGGGCCTGGAAGGCGCTTCGGACCAGCGTTGCGAACCATCCCGAGTTCAGTGAGCGAGCCAGAGATGCAGCCCTGAAGCGCGCAACGGGACGCGCTTAATCGCGACTGGAACTTCAACTGCGAGCGCCATTTGTTTTGCGTTCCGCCGAATTGATCTGCCATCCATTGTTTCGCACCGGCATTCATCCCCTCCGAATAATGCGAAGTCGTTCATCGCGCATGCGAGGCGTTGTTTTGAACTGATAGTTCGGGCAAGCTGCAATCGCATTTCCAACGGACGTATTTTGCTTTTCGCCATCGGTTTTTGGCTGCTTTTATTCTGCGGCCAACTGGCGTTGGGCAAATTGTCCAATGTTGCTCGGTGCTCTGCGCGTTTAGCGGAAGGACCGAGGAAGCTCTGTCGATGGGACGCGGATCGCCTTGAAGCCATATCGAATTTTTGCCTTGTTGCCGCTCCTCGCTTTGCTGGGTGGCTGCAATGCTATCGTGATGAACCCGGCCGGCGACGTCGCCGTTCAGCAGCGCGATCTGATCATCATTTCGACCGTGCTGATGCTACTCATCATTGTGCCGGTCATGGCGCTGACGGCGCTTTTTGCCTGGCGCTATCGCGAGTCCAACAAATCGGCGCCTTACGATCCCGATTGGGATCACTCCACGCATCTCGAGCTCGTGATCTGGGCAGCGCCGCTGCTCATCATCATCTGCCTTGGCGCCGTCACCTGGATGGCGACGCACTTGCTCGATCCCTTCCGTCCGCTCGCGCGCACCGCGCAGGGCCAAGCCGTCGCGCACGATACGAAGCCGCTGAAGGTTGATGTCGTCGCGCTCGATTGGAAGTGGCTGTTCATCTATCCCGAACAGGGCATCGCCACTGTCAATGAGATGGCGGCGCCAGTCGACCGGCCGATCCACTTCCGCATCTCGGCGTCATCCGTGATGAACGCCTTCTACGTGCCGGCGCTGGCGGGCATGATCTATGCGATGCCCGGCATGCAGACGCAGCTCCATGCCGTCATCAACGAGGCCGGCGACTTCGACGGCTTCTCCGCTAACTACAGCGGCGAAGGCTTCTCGAAGATGCGCTTCAAGTTCCTTGCCCGGAACGATGCCGATTTCGACAAGTGGGTTTCCGACGTCAAGGCCGGCGGCGGCAACATGGGCGTCAACGAGTATCTGCAGCTCGAGAAGCCGAGCGAAGGCGTGCCTGTCCAGAAGTGGGCGAGCGTCGATCCGGAACTCTTCCACCGCGTCGTGAACCTCTGCGTCCAGCCCGGCAAAATGTGCATGCATGAAATGGCAGCCATCGACGCCAAGGGCGGGCTGGGTCTCGCCAGCTCGGGTCTCGTCCAGAAAATCGAATACGACAAAACGGCCCGGCGTGGCTCAGCACCTGTCCTCGCGAAGGCCTACGTCGCGAGCGTCTGCACCACGAACGCGCCCATGGGCGTGGACGTGACGGACGCGCAGCCGACGCCGGTGAGCACGACGCCACTTCTAGGCGCGGGTCTGCCGATGCCTGGCAAGAAGCTTCAGCAATCCCTCGCACCGCGACCGTCCAACTCCTGACCGGAACGAATTCAAGATGTTTGAGAACTTCGATCTGATGAAGGCCGTCTTTGGACGGCTGTCGCTGGAGGCGCTGCCGTTCCACGAGCCGATCCTGGTCGCGACCTTCGCCATGGTCGTCATCGGTGGCGGCGCCCTCGTCGCCGGGCTGACCTACTTCAAGCTCTGGGGCTACCTCTGGAACGAGTGGTTCACGAGCATCGACCACAAGCGCATCGGCATCATGTACATCGTGCTGGGCCTCGTGATGCTGCTCCGCGGCTTCGCGGACGCCATTATGATGCGCGCGCAGCAGGCGATCGCGTTCAACGGCTCGGAAGGCTATCTGCCGGCGCACCACTACGATCAGATCTTCACCGCGCACGGCGTGATCATGATCTTCTTCGTGGCGATGCCGCTCGTCACCGGTTTGATGAACTACGTCGTACCGCTGCAGATCGGCGCGCGTGACGTCGCCTTTCCGTTCCTCAACAACTTCAGCTTCTGGATGACCGCTGCGGGCGCGGGTCTCGTCATGGCGTCGCTCTTCATCGGCGAGTTCGCGAAGACAGGCTGGCTCGCCTATCCGCCGCTCTCCGGCATCGCCTACAGTCCAGATGTCGGTGTCGATTACTACATATGGGCGCTACAGGTGGCGGGTGTCGGCACGCTGTTATCTGGCGTGAACCTGATCGCCACCATCGTGAAGATGCGTGCGCCCGGCATGTCGTTCATGAAGATGCCCGTCTTTACCTGGACGGCGCTCTGCACGAACGTGCTCATCGTTGCTGCGTTCCCGGTTCTGACCGCGGTCCTCGCGCTCCTTTCGCTCGACCGTTACGCCGGCACGAACTTCTTCACGAACGACTTCGGCGGCAACGCCATGATGTACGTGAACTTGATCTGGATCTGGGGCCACCCCGAGGTCTACATCCTCATTCTGCCGGCATTCGGTATCTTCTCCGAGGTCGTCTCGACGTTCAGCGGTAAGCGGCTCTTCGGCTATACGTCGATGGTCTACGCCACGGTCGTCATCACGATCCTGTCGTACCTCGTCTGGCTGCACCACTTCTTCACGATGGGGTCGGGCGCGAGCGTGAACTCGTTCTTCGGCATCACGACGATGATCATCTCGATCCCGACGGGTGCGAAGATCTTCAACTGGCTGTTCACGATGTACCGCGGCCGCATTCGCTTCGAAGTGCCGATGATGTGGACGGTCGCCTTCATGCTGACCTTCGTCATCGGCGGTATGACGGGCGTGCTTCTGGCCGTGCCGCCGGCTGACTTCGTGCTCCACAACAGCCTCTTCCTGATTGCGCACTTCCATAACGTGATCATCGGCGGCGTCGTGTTCGGCATGTTCGCCGGCATCACCTACTGGTGGCCGAAGGCGTTCGGCTTCAAGCTCGATCCGTTCTGGGGCAAGATGTCGTTCTGGTTCTGGGTGATCGGCTTCTGGGTTGCCTTCACGCCGCTCTATGTTCTGGGCCTCATGGGTGTCACCCGCCGCCTGCGCGTGTTCGAGGATTCCTCGCTGCAGATCTGGTTCGTCATAGCCGCCATCGGCGCCGTGATGATCGCCATCGGCATCGGCAGCTTCCTCATCCAGATCGTCGTCAGCATCAAGAACCGCGAGAAGCTGCGCGACTGGACGGGCGACCCGTGGAACGGCCGTACGCTCGAGTGGTCGACCTCGTCGCCGCCGCCCGTCTACAACTTCGCCTTCACGCCCATGATCCACGACAACGATGCGTGGTGGGATATGAAGAAGCGCGGTTATCAGCGTCCGCTCGAGGGCTACAAGGCGATCCATATGCCGGCTAACACGAGCGCGGGCATCATCCTCGCCGGACTCAGCGCGGTGACGGCATTCGGCCTGATCTGGCAGATCTGGTGGCTGGTGGCCGTAGGCCTGGTCGCGCTGATCGGAACTGCGATCGGACACACGTTCAACTACCACCGCAGCTTCTACATTACACGCGAGCAGGTTCTCGAAACCGAGCGTGAACGCACGCAGCTCCTTCAGAATGCACGGGCATAAGCGATGACAACGACAACAGTAGCGAACGCAAGCCCGGGCGAGGCGAACGAGGCTCCGGTCTTCTACGTCGCCGACGAGCATGAGCATGCCGAGGGGTCGAGCACGCTGCTCGGCTTCTGGCTCTACCTGATGAGCGACTGCCTCATCTTCGCGGTGCTCTTTGCGACGTACGGCGTTCTCGGCGCCAGCTATGCCGCCGGGCCCTCGCCGAAAGAACTCTTCGATCTGCCGCTCGTCGCGTTGAACACGTCGATGCTGCTGCTGTCTTCGATCACCTACGGTTTCGCGGTGCTCGAGATGCAGAAGAAGAACCAGAACGGCATGCTGTTCTGGCTCGTCGTGACGGGCCTCTTCGGCGCGGCGTTCCTCGGCATCGAACTCTACGAGTTCGCGCACATGATCCACGAAGGGGCGACGCCGCAGCGCAGCGCGTTCCTGTCGTCGTTCTTCACGCTCGTCGGCACGCACGGCCTGCACGTGACCTTCGGCATCATCTGGATGATCACGCTCATCGTCCAGGTGCGTAAGCACGGGCTTATCGAAGCCAACAAGCGGCGCATTCTGTGCCTCAGCATGTTCTGGCACTTCCTCGACGTCGTCTGGATCGGCGTCTTCACCTTCGTCTATCTGATGGGAGTGCTGCGATGAGCACGGGTACGCAGAGCGGGCACGGCCACGGGGCCCACGATCATGGGCACGACAGCGGGCATCCCGAGTCGACCTTCAAAGGTTATATGACCGGCTTTGTGCTCTCGGTCATTCTAACTGCCATTCCATTCTGGCTCGTCATGTCGGGCGCTATCGAGAACAAGGACGTGACGACGGTTGCGATCCTCGCCATCGGCGCGGTGCAGATCGTCGTGCACATGATCTACTTCCTGCACATGACGCCGACTTCGGAAGGCGGCTGGACGTTGATGGCGCTGATCTTCACCATCGTCATGGTGGTGATCACGCTCGCGGGCTCGCTGTGGGTCATGTATCACATGAATACCAACATGATGCCGGGCATGGATCCGAGCCAGCTGCCGTGACCTCTTCCGATGCCGAGAGGCGCGGGGGAATGAACGATCAAAAGGCGGACGAAGGGCGCGCGAGGCGTCCGCGTTCCGCCTTTTCTCTCATCGTGCTGGCTTTCATTGGGTTTGCGGGCATCGCCGGCTTTCTCTCGCTCGGCATCTGGCAGATCGAGCGGCGGGCCTGGAAGCTCGACCTTATCGAGCGTGTCGATCAGCGGGTGCATGCCGATCCCGTTGCGGCTCCTGGCCCCTCCGGCTGGCCTTCTATCAATGCGAAGACTGACGAATACCGCCGGGTGACCGCTGCCGGCCAATTCCGCAACGATCGCGAAACCCTCGTCACAGCCGTCACGAAGGATGGCGGCGGTTACTGGGTTCTGACGCCACTTGAGACGAAGGACGGCTTCACGGTTCTCGTCAATCGCGGGTTCGTGCCGCCCGACAAGCGCGATCCGGCGCAACGCGCGGCGGGGCAGATCGCGGGCGAGGCGACGGTGACCGGGCTGTTGCGGCTGTCGGAGCCCAAGGGCGCGTTTCTCAGATCCAACGATCCTGCCAACGGCCGCTGGTTCTCGCGCGACGTGCCGGAGATCGCAGAGGCGCGCGGGCTTGACAACGTCGCGCCCTACTTCATCGATGCGGATGCAACGCCAAACCCCGGCGGGCTGCCCATCGGCGGCCTGACCGTGATCGCGTTCCAGAACAACCATCTGGTCTACGCGTTGACTTGGTTCACGCTGGCGTTGATGGTCGGTGTGGCCGCCGTGCGGGTCGCGCGCGAGGAAATTCGTGTGCGGCGAGCTGCGAGCACATCCCCGCCGCCGGAGCGAGAGTAAGGTCTAGGTCGCCATGCTGAGCCGAACCGAGACAGTCCCCCACTCCGGCCTTCAGCCCGGAAGCGAGGACCGTCCCGCGGTTGCCGGCGCACAGCTCCCCGGTGATCCCGCCGCCAGCAAGAACATGCTGCTGCTGATCCAGCTGCGCTGGATTGCGGTGGCCGGGCAGATCGCGACCATCGTCTTCGTGCACCACGTGTTCGGCATAGCCTTGCCGCTCGTGCCGATGGGCGTTGTCATCGCGGCGTTGATCGCGCTCAATCTCGGCAGCCTGGCGTGGGTGCGGTCCGGCCGCGAGGTGCGCGACGAGGCGTTGCTTGCCGCCATTTTATTCGATGTCGTCGCGCTGACGGCGCAGCTCTATTTCAGCGGCGGCGCGACAAACCCGTTCGCATTTCTCTTTCTGCTGCAGGTGACGCTTGCTGCCGTGATGCTGGACCAGCGCTCGACGTGGGCGGTGGTCGCCGCCACGTGCCTGAGCTTCGCGGCGCTCGCGGTCGCCTACCGCCCGCTGGCATTGCCGCCCGGCACGGGCGATCTTTTCCGGCTGCATGTCATGGGCATGCTCGTGTGCTTCGCGCTCGATGCGGCGCTGCTCTTTGCGTTCGTGACGCGCATCACGCGCAACCTGCGCGAACGCGACGCGCGGCTTGCGTCTCTGAAGCAGCACGCCGCCGAGGAAGATCACATCGTTCGCATGGGGCTGCTCGCGTCGGGTGCGGCGCATGAGCTCGGCACGCCGCTCGCTTCGCTCTCCGTCATTCTCGGCGACTGGCGGCGCGTGCCTGCGATCGCCTCCAACCCCGAGCTGCTGCAAGAGGTGGACGAGATGCAAGCGGCGGTGAAGCGCTGCAAGTCGATACTTACCGGCGTGTTGCTGTCGGCGGGCGAAGCGCGCGGAGAAGCGCCGCGGGTGACCACGGTCAACACGTTCGTCAACGAGCTTGTCGAGGAGTGGCGCGCGGCGCGCTCGCCGCAATCGCTGCAATTCACGAATACGTTCGGCGCGGATCTTCCGATTGTCTCGGATTCGACGCTGAAGCAGATCGTCTTCAACGTGCTCGATAATGCTTACGATTCATCGCCGGCGTGGATCGGCGTCACTGTCGAGCGTGACGGCGACGCGCTCGTCATTAGTGTCGCGGACAAGGGGCCGGGCTTCCAGCCGGAGATGCTGGCGCAGTTGGGCAAGCCGTATCAATCGAGCAAGGGGAAGCCCGGCGGCGGGCTTGGGCTCTTCCTCGTCGTGAATGTGGTCCGCAAGCTTGGAGGCAGCGTCTCGGCCGCCAACCGGCCGCAGGGCGGCGCATCCGTGACGTTGAGACTGCCGCTCGCCGCGTTGGCATTGGGAGCACGTTCACATGGACAGTAAGCGCACGCTGGTGATCGTGGAGGACGATGCTTCTTTCGCGGCGACGCTGAAGCGCTCGTTCGAGCGGCGCGATTACGAGGTCGATGTCGCGCCGGGCCGCGATGCCCTGAATGCAATTCTCGAGCAGCGGACTCCGGGCTATGCCGTCGTCGATCTGAAGCTCAATGGGGAATCGGGGCTCGCGTGCGTTGAAGCTTTGCACGCGCACGATCCGTCGACGATCATCGTCGTGCTGACGGGTTTTGCGAGCATTGTGACGGCGGTGGAGGCGATCAAGCTTGGCGCGCGGCATTACCTCGTGAAGCCGTCGAGTTCGGACGACATCGAGGAAGCCTTCGGCAAGGCTGAGGGCGATAGCGCGGTGGCGCTCACCGAGCGGCCGACGTCGATCAAGACGCTCGAGTGGGAGCACATTCACCAGACGCTGGTGGATACCGGATTCAACATTTCCGAAGCCGCGCGGCGTTTGGGGATGCACCGGCGGACGTTGGCACGGAAGCTCGAGAAGCGGCAGGTGAAGTGAGTGAAGCGCCTTCTTTTGAGACGAACGAGGGCTCGGAGGCAGAACCGAGAACAACCGGGCCCACGAGGAAATTGAGGCTCCCCCAGATCGAAATATAGGCCCAAGCCTGCCGCCAAAGCGGCGGGCGAAACGGCCGGGTGCTCGGGTCTTCGCAGATGACGATGGGTCTTCCGTCACTGAAGTAAAAGCTGCTTCCTCTCTTGCAAACTTGGCCGGCTCGCTGGAACATTTCGAGCATGCGCCGCGGCATCACGTAAGGCGCGCCTTCGTCTCGATCTATGTCATCGGGATATCCCGACATTTGAAGCCCCAATACGCGGCCTACTGATCTTTATGGAAACAATCAGTATCAGGATTATCAGGGGGGCCAAGTTGGAGTCCCGCGGCTCGGTAAATTATTAACGCTGTGCAATTGGAATTTGCTGGCGCGCGCGGCTAGCGCGCCTCAGGTCGCGTGGGGCGCGGTGCTTAGGGATGCACCGGCGACGCTGGCGAGGAAGCTTGAGAAGCGGCGGTGAGGTAGTGGGGAAGACGATAGGCAATCCAATTCGTACGATCACGGTATTGATGCCTTATGTATATGATCCCTACCTTGTAGTTACCGATTCGTTCTCGCCCTAGCGGAGTCGAAGCCAAGAGTCTGTTGCGGGAACGCAACATCCATGCATTTTAAACTGGCTGAAAGACAAGTGTGCGCGAATCGCACTATCTAAAAATCGTAGACACGATACGTTGTGTAGCAGATAAGAGGGCTGGCGGACGGGATCGTACCGCACAGCTTCGTCCCGAAAGACGCCGCAGACCTGACCCACCGTCTTTTCCCTCTCTGCCAAGAGGGTGCCCTTGAGCAGGGTTGACGGCCGGACTGAGCCCCTGTTGGTGCACCCAAATCCCGATCTGCAACGCCAACATTAATCCTAAAATTGCGAGTTTGTCAGGAGTCATTACCGTTCTGCAGTCGGACCGCGCAGGCATGTGGCCAATTGGTCACGGCACAAGGCAGAGTTAAAAAACCGAATCGTTAAGATCGATGCGGTTTCATTGAGGAAACTCGCGCATTCGCAGAATCTGCTCCTAGCGTGACTCGCTAATTGCAAGCAAAATCCACATCCAATAATTTCTTGACAAATTCACCCGCGGTGAATGAAGCGGCCTGGAGCGGCGGGGAAATCCGGAATTTTCAATTAGTGATTCGCGGTTGGTTCTCGCACCGTGACCGGCAGCATCGCGATGCTTGCGCTTCCTGGAAATGGTACCGCCTCCCAGATTTGAACCGGGGACCTCTAGATCCACAATCTAGCGCTCTAACCAACTGAGCTAAGGCGGCACGCCGTAAAGGCTGTCAGGGATTTTAGTGCGATCGGGCGGGGCTTTGCATCAAGCAAATCACCGCGTCGCCGAACTTTTCCGAATCCCGATGGCCGGGCGCTCCCGAGGGAACGCTCGCGACGCGTGTTTCCAACACAGCCGCGGCCGAGGGTCAAGGGCGACGTATGGCTCCCGCCCTCAGATCAGCCCTTTTTTGGTGATCTTCACATCGTAGCGGCAACGCGAGGAACCCTTACGGTGCCGTTGCGTTGACGGGCCTAGCGGGATGTCCATGAAACCTAGTTCCGGGGGGAACCAGACACCCATGACCCTATGCCCTTACAGCTCGGATGAGCTTAAAGACCTGCACCGGCTGCTCACGAGCATCATCGATGAGGCGCGTTCGCGTTCCCTCAACATTGCCGAGGACGACATCATCGAGAAGCTGTTCGACCTCGCCGACCAGGGCGAACGCGATCCCGTGAAACTGCGCGCGGCCGTCCTCAGCAAGGCCGCCTAGAGGTAATTCGCCCGCTCCACTACCGCAGATTGAAGGCTGGCCGATCGGCCGGCCTAGTGCTCCCGCTGGGTCCTCCTTACCCACGGAAGACAGTGGAAAATCGCCCGTTTCCCATTTTGGCCGCCCGCAAATCACGTAGATGGTCGTGATGCGTTGCGATCGAGCCTTTGGAATGGGCGCTTTTGACCATGGCGGTCTCTGCTAAACCCGCAATGCCCGGCCGCCGCGATGATTTCGCGGCGCACCCTGCTGCGCCCGCCACGCCTGCTCTCAGCCCGCAAGCCGACATCACGATCGATCCGGAAGCCGGTGAGATTTTGGCCGCCACGCCGTCCGGCGCCGCGGCCCTGGGGCTCTTTCCCTACGCTTCGTTTCCCATTGCCATCGACCCCAAGACACCCGCGCTCGACCGGCTGCGCCAGATCGCGGCTCAGGGCGATTTTGGCCGGGGTGGCGTCGAGACCTTGGTGTTCTGGGGGAATGGCCGGCTGAAGCGCCTGCAGTGCCGGGTGACGCGGCAGGTGAAAAAGGGTTCGAAGGTTCTGCTGCTTTCCGTCGAGGCAGAGGCGCAGACGCCGCCCGAGACGCCATCCTTCGACGCGCGCGCTCTGACTCCGGTCTATGCCGCGATCGGCGCGGAGATCGAAGCGTTGGGCTCGGCCGGCGGCACGGAAGCGAATGCTGCCGCTCCCGCACCTGCGCCTGTGCCACGGCCCATGTTGGTGCTCGATGCCGATCATCTCGCCAAACTCGCGCACGAACTCAAGACGCCGCTGACGGCGATTGCGGCCGCGTCCGAGATCATGCGTGATGAGCGGTTGGGCGAGATGAAGAACGAGCGCTATCTCACCTACGCCGCCGACATTCACGAAAGCGCCACGCACGCGCTCGACGTCATCACCGCGCTCTTGTCCGATGGGGCGCGGACGACGAGCGTGCCCGTGGCGCGGCTGATCGCGCTCGATCTCAATGCGATCGTCGAGCGCACGGTGTCGAGCGTGCAGGCGCTGGCGCAATCGTGCGGATTGGATCTCGTTTTCGAGAGCGACGGGAAGCGTCCGCATGTCATCGCCAATCCGACGGCGCTGCGCCAGATCCTGCTGAACCTCTTGACGAACGCGATCAAGTTCACACCGCGCGGCGGCAAGGTTCGCGTGTCGACGGGGCACATCGGCGATGGCCGTGTTTTTCTCATCGTGAGCGACAACGGACATGGCATGGCGGGAACACGTACGGCTGCGTACAAAGCGGCCGCAGCGGAGTTGCAGCCTGCGTGGGCTGCGAGCACCGGCATCGGTTTGCCGCTTGTGGAACGGCTCGTGCGCGACATGGGTGCAGAGTTCGAGATCGAGAGCGGCCCTGAAGGCGGCACTGCGGCGCTCATCATTTTCGGTGAGTTTTCACGCCGCTACGAATGACGCGCGCAGCCTTCCGCACGCTGCGCGTACCCAATTGATAATTATAAAAATTCTAATGTGAGCGCGGCCGCGTACAAACGGTTGACCGCGCGGCCTTGCTCGCGCTAGCTCAAGGTCAGGCTGTCATCGCGACGCCCGCGCCATTGGTTTGGCGCTAACCGATACCGGGGCCTTGAACCCTGATTATTGGAGTCGAAATGGATTTCTCTCTGAGCGCGCTCGTCAGCGCCGATCTCTGCTTCGTCCACTCAACCTTCAGCGCCAACGCAGCATTCGCGCATATCGCAGCGGAGGTTCGCAGCAATGGCTAATTCCGCATCGAACGCACCTGCCGGACAGGGCGCCCGCTCGGCCAAAGTCGTGCCGCTTCCCGCGCGCGCGCCGGAGCGCTTGGTCGGCGTCGGTTTCCGCTGCTGGCTCGCCGGTTTGTCGACGGGTGACATCAAGTGCTGGGAAGAGGCGTGGAACACGTTCTCCGGCATGCTCGGGCCAGAAAAGGCCAAGACGCTGCTGCTCGATCTGTCGAAGTTCGTTCGCGCCGTGAAGGCGAACGCGCAGCGTGATATCGAAATCTCGCCGGCTGGGTGCCGCAGCTTCTGCCGTGATGAATGCCTCGCAATCTCGATCATCGCTGCGTGCCAGCACGGCGAGCGGCAGGCGCTGAAGGCGTCGGTTTCGGCTTTGATCGGCTCGGAAGATATCGGCGACACGCTGAACGGCGCGATCGCTCTGGCGGCGGCTCTGCGCAGCACAAACCAGCTGCTGTGCGCGGATTCCGTTTGCCCCGCGACGTGCGGGCTGCGCGCTTCGCGCCGCCGTTTGATGTAGGCGCGTTCGCTCCGTCAGGATTTGTCGAGACAGGCTTGGACGCGACCGGCGACGCGGGTGCGTTCGTCCGGTGCGAGATGCAGGCCTATTTTCGTTCGCCGCCAGAGAACATCGCCGGCGGTCTTTGCCCACTCTTCGGATTTCAGATAGGCGACCTCGCGTGCGGTGAGGCCGCCGCCGAAGTCTTCGCCCAGGTCTTTGGCAGACGCGGCGCCCGCGATGATCTTCGAGGCGCGCGTGCCGTGGCGGCGAGCGAGTTGGCGAAGAAAGAGCGCATCGAAGCGTGAATTCTCGCGCGCGAAAGCTTCAAACCATTGATCGAATGTGCGGCCGCCCAGATTGCCGCCGGGCAGCGGCGACGTTCGCGTGCTGCCGCCTCGCATTTTCGGAAAGTAGCTTTCGAAAAACTTCAGCGCGGCTTCGGCGAGCTTGCGGTAGGTCGTGATCTTGCCGCCGACGACGTGGAGCAGCGGCGGCGTATTCGTCGCGTGAAATTCGAGTCGGTAATCGCGGCTGACGGCGGACGCGTTCTCGTTGCCGTCTTCATCATCGAGCGGCCTGACGCCGGCGAAGCTCCAGACGATGTCGCCGCGGGTGAGCGGATGGCGGAAGAAGCGATTTGCGGCTTCGAGCAGGTAATCTTCTTCCTCGCGAGATGGTGCTGCGTTGCGCGGATTTCCGGCGAATGCTTCCTCCGTCGTGCCGATCAGCGTGAACGTCTGTTCGTAGGGCAGGGCAAACACGATGCGGCCATCGCGGTTCTGGAAGGTGTAGGCGTCCCCGGCGCCGCTGACGCGAGGCACGACGATGTGGCTGCCTTTGACGAGCCGCACGGTGGGCCGGGGGGCGTGCTGCAGGCTTTCGGCGAGCGCGGCGACGTTTGCGATCCAAGGCCCGGCGGCGTTAACGACGGCGCGGGCGGCGATGCTGCGAGCACTGTTGTTTAGCGCTGCGGTCCAGATGCCGTTTTCTATCTTCAATCCGGTGACGCGCGCTTGCGTTTCGATTCGAGCGCCTGCCTCGCGCGCGCCAATCGCATTCAGAACGACGAGGCGGGAATCATCGACGGCGCAGTCCCAATAGGTGAAGCCACGCGTCAGTTCATGTTTGAGCGGCGCGCCTGCTGGATCACGGCGCAGGTCGATTGCGTGTGAGGCGCCGAGGGATTTACGCGTCGCCAGATGATCGTAGAGGAACAGGCCCGCGCGCATCATCAGTTCGCTGCGCATTCCGGGGTCTTGCGGCAGCACGAAGCGCATCGGGCGAATGATATGTGGTGCTTTGGCGAGCAGAACTTCGCGCTCGCCGAGAGCTTCGCGAACGAGGCGGAATTCGAAATGCTCGAGGTACCTCAGGCCGCCGTGGATGAGTTTCGAACTGGCGGAGGAGGTCGCGCCTCCGAGGTCTTCCGCTTCGGCGAGGAAGACGCTCAGTCCGCGCATCGCAGCGTCGGCGGCGATGCCGGCACCGTTGATGCCGCCGCCGATCACCAGGAGATCGTAGATCTGATCCGCCATGCCGTTCGCGCCGCCATGCGTTGGAGCCGCTGTCGCGCGGCCAACTCTAGGCGACTCGCCCGCACGCGCGAAGTTTCACGCGGGCGCTTGCTCTGTCTTTTTTCGCGGCCGGAGCAGCAGGCTGATCAGGAGGCCCGCAACGAAGCTCGCCGGCACGGCGACGAGCGTGATTGCCGCCGGTTTCAAGCCACCCCAGTTGGCGATCGTCGTCACGTGCTTGGCGAGCGCGGCACGGGCTTGCGCTGCGGCTTCGGGAGTCGTGGCGGCGGCGAGCGTTGCCTGGAGATCGGCGAAGCGCTTCGCGGCCATTGCTGGCGCATCGGAGAGGCCACCGGTGATGCTGAAGAGTTCGACCGGCCAGAAGTGGACGCCGAGCAGATAGACGGCAGTGATTAGAGTCCCGACAAGCATCGCGGCTACGGCGCCAGCCGCGTTCATGTGGCGCCAGTGAAGGCCCAAGACGAGCGCGGGGAAGATGCCGGCCGCCAGCACCGCGAAGCCTTCAGCTGCGAGGAGTGCGGTGCCGGTCGCTGCGTAGAGTGCCAGCAGGGCGGCGGCGATGAGCAACGTTCCACCGATGGTGACTGACCGGAAATCAAGGCCCGGTGCGCGGGCATCGCGTTTCGACCGGATCTCGCCATCGGCGACGACGATGCTGGATATCAGTGCATTGCCGACGAGTATCGATGCGATGATGACGCCGATCAGCAGCGGATATTCAAGCATCGGGTTGAGGCCTGAGATCCGGGGTGCCGCGACGACAAAGCCGTCGGTCGTGAAGGCGAGATCCTGAAGCCGCAAGAAACCGCGCTGTCCGGCAGCCTTCGCGCAGGCGGCTGCGAGATCGGTCGTGGCGGGGGATGTCTGATCGCAGACCTTCACCCAGCCGAGCGCACTGGCTTCCGCGAAAGATTGCGGGATGGCTGCGATTTCGATGCCTTTTGACATCGTTTCTTCGAAACCGATGCGGCTGTAGATGGCTAGCGGCGGGAGGCTCGCGATGAGAATGGCGACGCCGACGAGGGCCAACGCCGTGCGCTTCACCGCGCCGCCCGGCGCGACCGCCGATTGCGAGACGTGGCGTCCGAGAAGATGGGGTGCCGCGACGACGCCAAGCGCGACGGCGAGCAGGAGGCCCGCGAAATTCTTCATCGACAACTGGAGGAAGGGCGAGGCCATCGGCGTCAACGATTTCACGTCGGACAGACGATTGACGACGAGCGTCTGATTGAGATTGGCGTGGCTCTCAAGAGCGGAGCCAAGCGACAGATGCGGTAGCGGTGCGCCGCTGGCGAATACTGCGAGTGCAATCAAGGTCGCGAGCAGCCCAACGAAGACGGCGATGAAGCCCATGCCCGCGCTCATTTTTGCCGGCGCGAGAAATATTCCGGCGAGCCAGATCGCAGCGACCGCGAAAGCGAGGCCCAAAATCGCTTCGTGCAGCATCAGGCCGGTGAGGCTTTGCAGTGCCAGGGAGCCGGCTCTGATGTCGGCGGCGAGAAGCAGGCAGGTCGCGGCGAAGGCAATCACAAAGGCCATGCGGCGCGTGAGACTGCCGCCGTATCGGATGGCGAAGAAGCCGCTGATCGATTGCACCGGATAGAGTACGAAGCGCGGAGCGACCAGAATCGCCAGGAGGGCGACGCCAGCGACGAGGCCGAGCGGCAGAGCCAAGCCGTCATAGCCCATCGCCGCGATGTAGCCGGTGAAGCCCAGAAGCGCGACGGCGCCGACGATTTCGCCCGCAAAGATAAGCGCCGGGCGAATGCCTTCGCGGACTGGTACGCCGCCCGCTCGCCAAGCATAAAAGGCGACCAGTGCAACCAGACCGATGATTGCACCTTGCGCGGCAATCCAGAAGCCGAGCGGAAATCCGCCGATGCGGACGAAGTTGAGCGTCAGCGCCGACAATGGCAGCGCGATCGCCAAGATCAGCCAGATCAGCAAGCTCGCCAAAAGCAAACGCCCGGACGGACGGCTCGCTCCGGCAATATCCCCCAAACCCATCTTCACCTCTCTGCGTCCCCGACACAGGAATCCAACGCGCGCTATTGGCGTCAGAAAGGCGTTCCGATCAAGGCGGCGGCGCGAATACTGCTGCGTGACGCTTATGACGAGGTCGGCTCTGTGTGTAGCGGTGGGGTGCAACGGCGCGAGCGGATGGAATTACATTCAGCGCGTACAAAGAGGCCTTGAAATGCGATGGGGTGGCTCGCTCAGCGAACCACCCCAGCATTGTCATCCCTAGACTTGGACCTTTATTCGTTTTTTTTGGTCCTGCGACCGGTCCCGGCCATCGCAAGTGGCGGCACCATGTACCAATCAACCTTCTGCGTCAAGTCACCGCGCGACATAAATAATTTTCATTTTCAGTTTGCCTGAAAGATGGTCACGGCGCGTGCAGTTGCGAGATCAACACTTCAGCAAAGTGTCAGTCGTGTGACGCGTGATCGTGCTGATGGTGCATGCTGCCCATCGAATCACCAGCCGAATGGTTCTCGTGCCCCTGCGCGCCCGTGGCGGCGAGGGACGCAACCGTTCCTTCAACTTCGATAGGGCCCGCTTTCTCGAAGGTTAGCGTGAGTTTCAGGGGATCGTTCTCCTTCAGCGGCTGCTTCAAGTCGAACAGCATGATGTGAGCCGCCATCGGCTTCAAAACGAGTTGCTCGCCAGGTTTCAGCTCTATGCTGTCGAGACGGCGCATCTTCATGATCTCGCCGTCCATCGTCATCGAATGGATTTCTGCCCGCCCAGCGATTGGCGAGGAGACGGCGGTCAGCCGGTCGGAAGTGTCTTTGTCGGTTTTGATCTCGGCAAAAGCGACGCCGATCTTCGCGCCCTCCGGTGTTGCCCGCGCCCAGGGATGTGCAACCGTTACGCCTTTGACGGTCACCTCGGAGGCGTGCGCCAGCGGGGCGGCCAAGGTGGGCAGAAGCGCGGCCAACACGGCCAGCGCCGGGAGTTTGAGACGCATCGGAAGTTCCCTCCAGAACGATATTTCGAGGCGCATATAGGACCAGATCCCGGCAAATGGCAGCGCCGCCCGCCGGAAATTTTGCCGGTCCGGCCGCGGCTTAACCTCAGCCTTCCAGGAATGTGCTAAAAACCCCGGGCGTGTAGCGAGCGGAAACGGGATTTAACGGTTTGTCATCGGCCAAGCGTATCCTTCTGATCATCGGCGGCGGCATCGCGGCCTACAAGTGCCTGGAGCTGATCCGGCGGCTGCGGGAGCGCGGGCACAGCGTGCGCGCGGTCATGACGAGCGCGGCGCAGCAATTCGTGACGCCGTTGTCCGTCGGCGCGTTGACCAACGAACGGGTGCTGACGAACTTGTTCGATCTCGATGACGAGCGCGAGATCGGGCACATCCGGCTGGCGCGTGACAATGATCTCATCGTCGTGGCGCCGGGCACCGCGGATCTCATTGCCAAGATGGCGGGCGGGCACGCGGACGATCTGGCTACGGCCGTTCTGCTGGCGACGGATAAGCCCGTTCTTCTCGCGCCTGCGATGAACCCGGCGATGTGGGCGCATCCCGCAACGCGGCGCAACGTTGCGCAGCTCAAGGCCGACGGTATTCGCATCATCGGGCCCGCGTCCGGCGAGATGGCCGAGCGGGGCGAAGCGGGCGTCGGACGCCTCGTCGAGGTCCCCGAACTCCTGGCGGCGATCGAAGGCATTTTTGAAAGTAGCGAGCGGCGGCAGCAGCGCGGCGTACTGGAAGGCCGGCATGTGATCGTCACGAGCGGGCCGACGCACGAGCCCATCGATCCGATCCGCTATCTCGCGAACCGTTCGTCAGGCAAGCAGGGCTTTGAACTCGCCGCCGCCGCGGCTGATCTCGGCGCGCGGGTGACGCTTGTTACAGGTCCCGTTTCGCTACCCGAACCGGCGGGCGTCGACATCGTTCGCATCAAGACGGCGGCGGAAATGCTGGAAGCCGTCAAGGCGGCGCTACCGGCCGATGTCGCTGTGTTTGCAGCGGCGGTTGCCGATTGGCGCGTCGAGGGCATTAAAACCGAGAAGATCAAGAAGACGGAGTTGCCGGGCGCGCCGACACTGACGCTGTCCGAAAACCCCGATATTTTGAAAATTATCGCGCAGCCCGGGCCGGATAGGCCGCGGCTTGTCATCGGTTTTGCCGCTGAAACGCAGAACGTTCTCGATTATGCCAAATCCAAATTGAAATCGAAGCGCGCCGATTGGATCGTCGCCAACAACGTCTCGCCAGCATCTGGCGTGATGGGTGGCGAGAACAATACGGTTCATCTGATCAGTGCGAAGGGCGTCGAGAGCTGGCCTGAGATGAGCAAAGCGAAGGTCGCGCGCAGAATCATGGAACGCGCAGCGGAAGAGCTGCACACGAAGAGGACCGCTGCCGAATGAGAGACGCCGAATGAAAGTCAAAGTCAGGCGTCTCGAACATGCCGAAGGACTTCCACTTCCAGATTATCAGACGGCCGGCGCAGCCGGTTTCGACCTTGTTGCAGCCGTCGCGGACGACACTCCGATCATCATTCCGCCCGGTGCACACGCGCTTATTCCAACGGGTTTGATTTTCGAGCTGCCACGCGGAACGGAAGCGCAGGTGCGTCCGCGTTCGGGCCTGGCCGTTAAGCACGGCGTCACCGTTCTCAATAGCCCCGGTACGATAGACGCTGATTATCGCGGCGAAGTCGCAGTGATCCTGGTCAATCTCGGATCGCAGCCGTTCACCGTGGCCCGCGGTGAGCGCATCGCCCAAATGATTGTCGCGCCCGTGACGCGCGTTAAATTGCAAGAGAGCAAAAAACTCTCGGCAACGAAACGGGGTGCGGGCGGTTTTGGATCGACGGGGACAGGGAAGACCCCATCCCAACCTTCTGCGGCGAAGCGCAAAGCGGTTGCTTCCGGACGGCGTAGAGCGAAAACAAAATCCCGTTCGTAATTTTTGGCGCGCCTAATCAGAAAAAGTGCAATGCTTATGGGCATCTAGGCGCTTCCCTGTTCCCTTGAGCGCCTTTATTGAACCTGCGAGAACCACTCCCACATAGCGCTCACGAGCGCGTCAAAACGAGGCAGATCGAGACAGGTCATGGCAGAAACTCTTGAGATCAAAACACTCGAAGCTACCAAGAGCTGGGGACGCGGCCGCGTTTATGACAGCATCACCGAAACCATCGGCCACACTCCGCTCGTGCGCCTTTCGAACATCAAGAAGGCCGCTAACCTCAACGCCGACATTTTGCTGAAACTCGAATTCTTCAATCCGTTGTCGTCGGTGAAGGATCGTATCGGCGTGGCAATGATCGATGCGCTCGAAGCCGACGGCCGCATCAAGCCAGGCAAGACGGTGCTGATCGAGCCGACGTCGGGCAACACCGGCATCGGTCTCGCCTTCGTTGCTGCGGCGCGCGGCTATAAGCTCATTCTCGTCATGCCGGAAACGATGTCGATCGAACGGCGCAAGATCTTGAGCCATCTGGGTGCTGAGCTCGAATTGACGCCGGGCGCAGGCGGCATGCCGGCAGCGGTTGCGCGTGCCGAAGAGCTTGCCAAGTCTTTGCCCGATGCCGTCATCCCTGGCCAGTTCGACAATCCGGCCAACCCGCTCGTTCATGAGAAGACGACGGCGGAAGAACTCTTCAACGACACGAAGGGCAAGATCGACGCTCTCGTCATTGGCGTTGGCACGGGCGGCACGTTGACGGGCGTTGGCCGCACTCTGAAGAAGCGCATTCCGGGTCTGAAGGTCATTGCGGTTGAGCCGACGACCAGCGCGATCCTTTCCGGTCAGCCGCGTGGTCCGCACAAGATCCAGGGCATCGGCGCGGGCTTCATTCCGAGCATCCTCGACCGCGGGCTGATCGATGAGGTCGTGACGGTCTCGAGCGATACCGCATTCGAAGTTTCGCGGACGGTCGCGAAGGTCGAAGGCATCCCGGGTGGCATCTCGACGGGCGCCAACGTCGCAGCGGCGATTTCCGTTGCTGAAAGACCGGAGTACGCCGGCAAGACGATCGTGACGTTTGCGCCTTCGTCGGCGGAGCGTTATTTCTCCAGCGAACTCTTCGTCGATCCGCAGCCCAAGGGCTGAGGCATCGGCGCCTACTTACTCTTGAGGCCCCATGGCACCGCTCACGTCAGATGAGGTTCAGCGTTACAAGCGCCACCTCGTGCTGCGTGAGGTCGGCGCGCCGGGGCAGCAGAAGCTCAAGGCGGCGCGCGTTCTCGTTATCGGCGCGGGCGGACTAGGTTCGCCCGTCGTCACCTATCTGGCGGCCGCCGGCGTCGGCACGATCGGCATCATCGATGACGATCATGTTTCGATCGACAACCTGCAGCGCCAGATTGCCCATCGGACCGAAGATGCGGGCCGGCTGAAGGTCGAGAGCGCGAGGGACACGATCCTTCGCATCAATCCGCTCATCAACGTCGAGATCTATCCGCAGCGCATTGATGCTGCGAACGCCATCGACATCATCTCGCGCTACGACATCGTGGCCGATGGCTCGGATAATTTCGCGACGCGCTATCTCGTGTCGGACGCATGCTATTTCGCCAAGCGTTCGCTGGCCTACGCGGCGCTGGGATCGTTCGACGGCTATATTTCGCTATTCAAGCCGCACGAGACGGACGAGCAAGGAAATCCCTATCCGACGCTTCGTTGCGTTTTTCCGGAGCCGCCTCCTGCGGGGCTCGTCGCCAATTGTGAAGAAGTGGGGGTGCTCGGTCCCGTCGCGGGTGTCGTCGGAACCTTGCAGGCGACCGAGGTTGTGAAAGAAATTCTCGGTCTCGGGCAAAGCCTCGCCGGGCGCCTGCTGATCTACGACGCGCTGGCGACGCGTTTTGAAGTCGTCTCTATTGCTTGGGATCCCGACAATCCGCTCTCGGGCCGCAGCCCGACGATCACGGATCTCTGCGCCGCGCAGGCGGGGGCGAACCCCGCTTGCGCCGCCGAATAACCTCAGAACCCTTCGCTTAGAGCATCGCCGGGTGAACGCGGTCGGGCGGTGCGTGCCCGTCAGCGAACGTCTTGATATTGATGATCACCTTCTCGCCCATGTCGATGCGGCCCTCGATCGTGGCCGAACTCATGTGCGGCAGGGCGACGACGCGCGGCGAGGCCAGCAATCGCGGATTGACGGCAGGCTCGTGCTCGAAGACGTCGAGACCGGCACCGGCGATCGCGCCCGCTTCGAGAAGACGCGCCAGCTCGTTCTCGTCCACCACCTCGCCGCGCGCGGTGTTGACGATGTAGGCGGACGGCTTCAGCAGCTTCAGGCGGCGCGCCGAGAGCAGGTGATAGGTGCCGGGCGTGTGCGGGCAGTTGACCGAGACGATGTCGACGCGCGTCAGCATCTGATCCAGGCTTTCCCAGTACGTCGCCTCCAGCTCCTCCTCGATCTCTTCGAGGACGCGGCGGCGATTGTGGTAGTGGATCTGCAAGCCGAACGCCTTGGCGCGGCGGGCGACGGCCTGGCCGATGCGGCCCATGCCGATGATGCCCAAACGCTTGCCCGAGATGCGGTGGCCGAGCATCCAGGTCGGCGACCAGCCGGACCACTTGGTGGCCGGATCGCGCATGTAGGCTGCACCTTCAGCCAGGCGGCGCGGCACTGCGAGGATGAGCGCCATCGTCATGTCGGCGGTGTCTTCAGTCAGCACGCCCGGCGTGTTCGTCACCAGGATGCCGCGGTTGCGGGCGGTATCGAGATCGACGTTATCGACGCCCGTTCCGAAGTTGGCGATCAGGCGAAGCTTCGGGCCCGCCTGGGTCAGCACGGAACGGTCGATGCGATCGGTGACAGTCGGAACGAGCACATCGGCGGTTTTCACAGCTTCGACCAGCTGCGCTTGGCTCAGCGGCTTGTCCTCAAGGTTGAGGCGCGTGTCGAACAGCTCGCACATCCGTGTCTCGACGACATCGGGAAGCTTGCGGGTGACGACAACAACAGGTTTCTTTTGGGGGCTCGGCATTCGCTTCCCGTTGCAAGAAAATCGCGGCGTTCGCATGTCCCTCGCGGGGCCGCTTGAGAAAGTGCGGCCCCGTGTCTATCAGATGGTCTTCGCGAAGACAAAGTCTTGAAATCAGTTGCGGATGCCCAGCACAAGGGTGCGCCTGCCGATTTCTTTGCCCAATGCGGGGTTTGAACCGCTTCAGATGACAATATCGACCCTAGAGACGAGATGCGCCCGGCCGCGGGCGGCGAGGCTGCGCCTGGCGCTGGGAGGCGCGGGGGCCATGCTGGCCCTTGCTGCTGTGGCGCTGGCGCTTGCACCCGCTCGCCATGCCAATGCGGACGATTCGCCTGCGCTGATCGGCAGCGGCTTGCCTGTGCCGCGCTTCGTCAGCCTCAAGTCGGACCGGGTGAACCTGCGCAACGGGCCAGGGACGGATTATCCGACGTCATGGGTCTACCGGCGCGCCGGATTGCCGGTCGAGGTCATCAAGGAATTCGAAACCTGGCGGCAGGTGCGCGATGCGGAAGGCGCGACCGGCTGGGTTCTGCAATCGCTGCTGTCGGGCCGCAGGACGGGCCTCGTGCTGCCCTGGGAGCGCAAGGAGGGGACACAGCCGCCGCTGGTGCCCATCATGGCGAGCGACAGCGAGAAGACGAACGTCGTGGCGAAAGTCGAGGCGGGCGTCATCGCCGATCTGCACGCCTGCGACGGCCGCTGGTGCCGGGTGACTGTGGATCAGTACAGCGGCTACATCGAGCAGAAGAAGCTCTGGGGCGTCTACGACGGCGAGACGTTCAAGTAAGCGCGAAGGCGCGTTGAGGCGAGCGAATCGCCTCCCTATCGCTTCAGGCACAAATTCTCAGGGCTTTGTCTCGGTCTTTGCCAACCGGACGACCACGTCGACGTGCGTGATCTTCATGCCCTCGGGCGGCTCAGGCAGGCCCGCGACCGTAATCGTATCGCCCGGGATGTCCGTCAGTTCGCCGTTGGGCTCGAGCAAAAAGTGATTGTGATTGGACGTATTGGTATCGAAGTAAGCCTTTGAGCCCTCGATCGCCAGTTCGCGCAGAAGGCCCGCGCGCTTGAACTGGTGGAGCGTGTTGTACACGGTGGCGAGGGAGACGTGTTCTCCAAGCGCCGCGACTTCGGCGTGAAGCTGCTCGGCCGTCACGTGGCGGTCGCCGCCTTCAAACAGAAGCCGCCCAAGCGTCATGCGTTGCCGCGTCGGCCGGAGGCCCGACTTTCGCAGGATCTCGGACGTTGTCCGCGGGGCTTGCGTCGTCTCACTAAGCGGAGATTTCTCAGACATTTCCGTTTGCAGAACCGTGATTGCGTCCCCACGTTGAACTAGCAAGATGCCAGCTCTTCCGGGACGCGCCAATGGCAACAGTATAGCCACTTGCCATAAAAGCCGCAACTTACGGCAAGAATCGGTCTTTAAGACCGGCGATTGCCCTGTTACACGCAGCGGCCATGCACGCTAGGCGCTGCGGCATGCGTGTGTTAGGACCCCGTTTATCTTGACCTACCCGGAGCAGAATGTGAACGAACACCGCATAGTCAGCCATGAAGCGAGGGGACCAGTGGCGGAACGCCGTTCAAGCTTCGAATTTGAGGATTTGCTGGCCTGCGGGCGTGGCGAACTGTTCGGCCCTGGCAACGCGCAGTTGCCGCTGCCACCCATGTTGATGGTCGACCGGATTTCGGAGATTTCCGAAACGGGCGGCGCGCACGGGAAGGGCCTCATCGTTGCGGAACTCAAGGTTGCGGGCAACGAACGCCTCGATTGGCTGTTCGCCTGCCACTTCAAGGGCGATCCGGTGATGCCCGGCTGCCTGGGTCTCGATGCCCTGTGGCAGCTGACGGGCTTCTATCTGGGCTGGCTCGGCCTCACGGGGCAGGGGCGCGCTTCGGGCGTCGGCGAGGTCAAGTTTACCCGCGAAGTGACGCCCGACGTCAAAGTGCTGGAATATGTCATCGACATTAAGCGGGTGATCGCCCGGAAACTGAAGCTTGCCGAGGCGGATGGTGTCCTGAAGGCCGACGGCGAGGTGATATACACAGCCAAGGATCTAAGGGTCCTACTCAAGTCGAGCGAAGGCCCTTAAGCCTTTGCGCAAAAGGCTTGGCTGTCAGAGCGGGCGGCAGCAAGAACCGCAGGAGTGAAGGAGCGCATGCGGCGCGTAGTTGTGACTGGCATGGGTGTGGTGTCCTCGATTGGGAACAACACCCAGGAAGTTCTTGCTTCCTTGAGAGAGGCGAAATCCGGTATTTCTCGCGCTGAGAAATACGCCGAGCTGGGCTTTAAGTGCCAAGTCCACGGAGCCCCCCAGATCGAGTGGGAATCGATGGTTCCCCGCAAGCCGAAGCGCTTCATGGGCGCGGGCGTTGGCTGGAACTGGATCGCGATGGATCAGGCCATCCGCGATGCGGGACTGGAGTCCACCGACATCGTCAACGAGCGCACCGGCATCATCGTCGGTTCGGGCGGCCCGTCGACGCGCGCGATCGTCGAAGCGGCTGAAGTGACGCTGAAATCCGGCGGACCCAAGAAGATCGGCCCGTTCGAAGTGCCCAAAGCCATGTGCTCGGGACCGTCTGCGGCGCTCGCGACGTCTTTCCAGATCAAGGGCGTGAACTATTCCATTTCATCGGCCTGCGCGACAAGCTCGCACTGCATCGGCAACGCGGCCGAGATGATTCAGTGGGGCAAGCAGGACGTGATGTTTGCCGGCGGATGCGAAGAGCTCGACTGGACGCTGTCGAACCTCTTCGATGCCATGGGCGCGATGTCCACCCGCTTCAACGATACGCCGGCGCGCGCAAGCCGCGCCTACGACAAGGACCGCGATGGCTTCGTTATTGCGGGCGGCGCGGGCGTCCTGGTGCTTGAAGAACTCGAGCATGCGAAGGCCCGCGGCGCGAAGATCTACGGCGAGCTCACCGGCTATGCGGCGACGTCTGATGGCTATGACATGGTCGCGCCGTCGGGCGAGGGTGCGGAGCGCTGCATGCGTCTGGCGCTGAAGGGCTTCGACGGCAAGGGTTTGCCGAAGGTCGATTACATCAATCCGCATGGAACGGGCACGCCCGTCGGTGATGCGAAAGAGATCGACGCCATCCGCAACGTGTTCGGCGACAATTCGCCCGTCATCTCGGCGACGAAGTCCTTAACGGGGCATTCGCTCGGCGCTGTCGGCGCTCAAGAGGCGATATTCTCACTGCTGATGATGAATAACGGCTTCATCTGCGAGAGTGCGAACATCGACGAGCTTGACCCGGCATTCGCCGATATGCCAATCGCTCTGAAGCGTATCGACAACGCTAGCCTTAACTGTGTGATGTCGAACAGCTTCGGTTTTGGCGGGACAAATGCCACTTTGGTTTTCTGCCGGCATAATGCCTGAGTAACGAAAGCTTTCCTGGCCGCCGCTAGGAACTGCGAAACGGCGGACGGTTGAGGGCGTATGAGAGTATACAAGCGTGGCGCGGGCTGGTTTGACGTTCGCGGCCGCACCTTTGGTGATAAAACGAGGCTTCCAATGACCGAATTCGACATCGCAAAGCCAGGCCCTCTGATGGCGGGCAAGCGCGGTCTTGTAATGGGGGTCGCCAACGATCGCTCGATCGCGTGGGGCATTGCGCGTGCGCTTGCCGGACAGGGTGCGGAACTCGCTTTCACCTATCAGGGCGGTGCATTCGGCCGCCGCGCAGCGCCGTTGGCACAGTCGGTCGGCGCCAAGATCATCGAGGAATGCAACGTTCTCGATCTCGCGAGCGTCGACAATGTCTTCGCACGGATCAAGGAAGAATGGGGCGGGCTCGATTTCGTCGTGCACGCTCTCGCCTATTCCGACCCTAAGGAACTTGCCGGGCGCTACGCCGACACGACGCGCGAGAACTTCGTCAACTCGATGGTCATCTCGTGCTTCTCGTTCACCGAGATCGCTAAGCGCGCTTCGGCGCTGATGCCGAACGGCGGTTCGCTGATTACGCTTTCGTACGGCGGCGCGACGCGTTGGGTCCCGTCCTACAACGTCATGGGCGTGGCGAAGGCCGCGCTTGAAGCTTCCGTCCGTTATCTGGCCGCCGATCTCGGTTCTCAGGGCATTCGCGTCAACGCGCTCTCTGCCGGTCCGATGCGCACGCTTTCGGGCGCCGGCGTCTCAGACGCGCGCGTCATTTTCAATTTCCAGCGCGATAACTCGCCGCTGCACCGTACGCCGACGCTCGATGAGGTGGCGGGCTCTGCCCTTTACCTGCTGTCGCCGATGTCCGGCGCTGTGACGGGTGAAGTCCATTTCGTGGATTGCGGCTATAACACCGTGTCGATGCCGTCGCTCGAGAGCCTCAAGGAACTCGACACGGAAGGCGGCCCGACGGCGAGCCGCTCGCCCTCCGCCGCTGCGGAGTGACACTTGGCGGCCGTTGACGTTCGCCGCCGGGCATCGCAAACACTCCGCTCATGATCGGGGTATTTGATTCAGGTCTCGGCGGGCTGACCGTCCTACGCGCGCTCGTCGAGCGCTTTAAAGCCGTCGATTTCGTCTATCTCGCCGATCACGCCCACGTGCCTTACGGCGACAGGCCTTCGGAAGACATCGTCGATTTCACGCGCGTGTGCGTCGAGGAGCTGTTCGCACGCGGGGCGAAGCTCGCGCTGCTGGGCTGTAATACAGCGACGGCGGTGGCGCTCCGGCGTCTGCAGCAGCAGTGGCTGCCGCAGAGCCGGTGGGCAGGCGGGCACAACGTGCTCGGCATCGTCGCGCCGACCGTCGAGGCCGCGACGCAGACGCCCTGGGCGGTGACATCGCCGCAGTATCCGCAGAAGTACAATACCGACACCATCGGCGTTTTCGGCACGACGCGCACGATTTCGTCGGGCGTTTATGCGGAAGAGATCCGCAAGCGCTGTCCGAAGGTCACGGTCGTGCAGCAGGTTTGCTCAGCACTGGCGGGAGCTATCGAAAGCAAGCGCCCGGAGGCGGAGCTCGATGCCCTCGTTGCCGAGGGCGTCGCGAAGCTCCTCGCGCAGACCGGCAACGTGCCGCCGCACCGCGCCATTCTGGGCTGCACGCATTTCCCGCTCGTCGAGCCGCTGTTCAGGAAGTATCTGCCGCCGTTCACGCGCATTCTCTCGCAGCCCGAAGTCGTGGCTGACAGCTTCGAAGATTATCTTGCGCGGCACACGAAGTATGCGAATGGCGCGAAGGGCGGCACGCTGACGTTGCTGACGACCGGCGATCCGGATGAAGTCAGTGAAAAAGCCCGCGTTTTCTGGCCGGACGTTCCCCACTTCGCCAAGGCCTGACGCCTCTCTGCAACGCCTGCGGACGATAGGCGCGGAGCCGCAATGATCCGATGGCGGCCGATTTTCGCTCCTGCTAGCGTTTGCTCCTCAAAGTTGGTCAGAGGCGTGTGCCTCCAGGGGAGAGGAGTTTAGCGATGACAGGCAAGTTTTCGCTCATGTTAGCCGTGATTGCGGCCGGCGTGCTCGGCGCGGCGGCGCAAGGCATGGCGACGACGGCAGCACCGCTCGGCGCGCTGAAGAGCGCCGGCGAAATGAAGTCAAGCATTGAGCAAGCCCACTTCTGGCACCGTACCTGCCGGAAGGGCCTCCATGGCTATCACAAGCATATCAAGGGGATCGGCCGCGTGCAGTGCACGAACCACGTCTGCAAGCACGGCAAGTGCTGGTGGTACTGAGCAAGACCTGAGCGCAATAGGGCAATAAAAAAGCCGCCGGATCGATGATCCGGCGGCTTTATTCAATTCAGAGAATGGTGTCTCAGCTGCGTTCGCGGCGCGGGCCGCGATTGCGATCGCCACCGCGTCCACCTTCACGGCGGGGCGGGCGGCTTTCAAAGACTTCTTCCGGCTCGCCTTCAGCGCGCGGAATTTCCTGACCGGTCGTCTGATCGACGATCTTCATCGACAGGCGGGTCTTGCCGCGATCGTCGAAGCCCAGAAGCTTGACGAAGACATCCTGGCCTTCCTTCACGACTTCGCCGACCGTCTCAGGGCGTCCCTGCGACAGCTGCGAGATGTGAACGAGGCCGTCCTTGGAGCCGAAGAAGTTCACGAATGCGCCGAACTCCATGATCTTCACGACCTTGCCCTTGTAGATCTGGCCGACCTCAGGCTCGGACGTGATACCGCGGATGCGGGCGAGGGCCTTTTCAATCGACTCGCGATTTGCCGAGGCGATCTTCACGGTGCCGTCGTCTTCGATGTCGATCTTGGCGCCCGATTCCGCAACGATCTCGCGGATGACCGAGCCGCCCGAACCGATCACTTCGCGGATCTTGTCGACCGGGATCTTGATCGTTTCGATGCGCGGCGCGTACTCGCCGAGTTCGGTGCGTGCACCCGTCAGAGCCTTCGACATTTCGCCGAGGATGTGGAGACGACCCTGCTGCGCCTGCTCGAGAGCGATGCGCATGATCTCTTCGGTGATGCCCGTGATCTTGATGTCCATCTGCAGCGACGTGACACCCTTGTCGGTGCCGGCCACCTTGAAGTCCATGTCGCCCAGGTGATCTTCGTCGCCGAGAATGTCGGAGAGGACGGCGAACTCATCGCCTTCCTTGATCAGGCCCATCGCGATACCGGCGACCGGCGACTTCAGCGGAACGCCCGCGTCCATCAGAGCCAGCGAGGTGCCGCAGACGGTTGCCATCGAGGACGAGCCGTTCGACTCGGTGATCTCCGAGACGACGCGAAGCGTGTAGGGGAACTCTTCCTGCGGCGGCAGCATCGGACGGATGGCGCGCCAGGCGAGCTTGCCGTGGCCGATTTCGCGGCGGCCGGGCGAGCCCATACGGCCAACTTCACCGACCGAGTATGGCGGGAAGTTGTAATGCAGCAGGAAGCGCTCTTTCTTCGTGCCTTCGAGGCTGTCGACGAACTGCTCGTCTTCACCGGTGCCGAGCGTCGCGACGACAAGCGCCTGCGTCTCGCCACGCGTGAAGAGGGCCGAGCCGTGCGTGCGCGGCAGGACGTGAACTTCCGAAAGGATCGGGCGGACCGTCTTCAGGTCGCGTCCGTCGATGCGCCGCTTCGTCTTCAAGACGTCGCCACGCATGATGTCCATCTCGAGCGACTTGAAGGCGTCCGTGAGGAGGACCTTCTCGTCGGGATTGTCGGCCGGAATGGCGATTGCTTCGCTGACGGCCTTCTTGGCCTGAGCGACGAGATCCTGGCGCTTGCCCTTTTCCTTCGTAGAGAAAGCTTCCTTGAGGGTCGCCTCGGCAACCTTCTTCACTTCTTCGGCGTACTTCGCCTTGTCGGGGATCTTGATGTCCCACGGTTCCTTGGCGGCCTTTTCGGCGAGCTTGATGATCGCCTGGATGACGGGCTGCATGTGCTTGTGGCCGAACATGACGGCTTCGAGCATCTGCTGCTCGGGCAGCTCCTGGGCTTCCGATTCAACCATCATCACGGCATCGTTGGTGCCGGCAACGACGAGATCGAGAGCGCTGTCCTTCATCTCATCGATCATCGGGTTCAGGACGAACTCGTTGTTGATGAGGCCGACGCGGGCGCCGGCGATGGGTCCGAGGAATGGCAGGCCAGACAGCGTCAGCGCTGCGGAAGCGGCGACCATGCCCAAGATGTCGGGATCGTTTTCGAGGTCGTGCGAGAGAACGGTGACGACAACCTGCGTCTCGTTCTTGAAGCCTTCGACGAACAGCGGGCGGATCGGACGGTCGATCAGGCGAGACGTGAGCGTCTCTTTTTCGCTCGGGCGGCCTTCACGCTTGAAATAGCCGCCAGGGATCTTGCCAGCAGCGTACGTGCGTTCCTGATAATTTACAGTAAGGGGGAAAAAATCGATTCCGGGCTTGGCCGCGCGGGCGCCAACAACGGTCGCCAGCACTGTGGTGTCGCCGTATTGCGCCATGACTGCTGCGTCAGCCTGGCGGGCGTAGTGGCCGGTCTCCAGCTTCAGCTTTCGGCCACCCCAGTCAATTTCGACGCGATGGATGTCAAACATGTTCAATCTTTCGTTTTCGCTTTTCTGTCGGTCGGTCAGCTCGCCGGCCTCATACCGGACGAGCGCTTGGAGGCGCCGGCGCAACGGTAGCGCCGGCGGCTTTCTTGTTCATCGATGCGTGTGACTGGCCATTGGGGCCGCCCTGCAAGACGCGCTGAAATGAGCGCGATTAACGGCGGATGCCGTTCTTCTCAATGATCTTCTGGTAACGCGCGTTGTCCTTCGCCTTCACGTAGTCGAGCAGCTGACGGCGCTGGCTCACCATCTTGAGAAGGCCACGGCGCGAATGGTTGTCTTTTTTGTGGGTCTTGAAGTGCTCGGTCAGTTCGTTGATGCGGTGCGTAAGCACGGCGATCTGAACTTCCGGCGAGCCGGTATCGTTGGCCTTCGTCGCGTTGTCCTGGATGATGGCCGTCTTCGCCACACGACGGTGTGGTGCTACTTGCGACATCGAATGCTCCTTTCGGATTTGGAGTTTAAAGAAAGCGGCCACGGCCGGGATGTCGTCCAGCGGGGTCGCAAACGAAAGCCGCGCGGAAACAGGGCCCGCGCGGATGGGCTACTTATACACGAATGACCGGCAAAGGCGAGTTTAGTTTCTGCACGAAATAATACAGAGGATTCAGAGCTTTAACTCCGAGGCCTAGCCCTAGCCGAGATTGAACACGCGTGTCGGGTGGAGCGCGCCCTTTGCCAGCTCCCCGAGCGCGATCAGCCGGCCCTTCGAGGTCGCATATGCCGGCCCCGAGAGGATCGGCGCGTCGCGGCCGCGGATCAGCACCGTCTGGCCACGTGCCAGCGTTGCGGCATCGCTTTGGGAGACGAGCAGTTCCGGCAGGTCGGCCAGCGCGGATTCTACGGGGAGGAGGTATTTCGCGACCTCGCCCGGATCACCCGTTTCGGCTGCCGCCAGCAGGTCGTCCAGCGAGACGGCGCGGCTCTCGTCGAAGGGGCCCACCTGCGTACGGCGGAGTGAGATCACGTGGCCGAAGCAACCCAGGAGGCGGCCCATATCGCGGGCGAGTGCGCGTACATACGTGCCCTTGCCGCAGCGGGCCTCGAAGACGCTCGTTGCTTCATCGGGCATGTCGACGAGCGTCAGGCTATCGATGAAAACGGGTCGTGGTTCGATGACGACCGTCTCGCCGCTGCGTGCCAGATCGTAGGCGCGTTCGCCGGCAATCTTGATCGCCGAGTAGGCGGGCGGCGCCTGCATGATCTCGCCGTGGAAGCGCGGCAGCAGCGCTTCGATGTCGGCGCGGGCAGGGCGATTGTCGCTCGTCTTCGTGACGGCGCCTTCGGTGTCGTCGGTGTCGGTCTCGGCGCCCCAGCGAACCGTGAAGCGGTAGGCCTTCTCGCCGTCGACTGCGAAGGAGACGGTTTTCGTGCCTTCGCCGAGTGCGATCGGAAGGATGCCGGTCGCGAGCGGATCCAACGTTCCCGAATGCCCGGCTTTCTGGGCGTTGAAGGCGCGGCGCACGGCGGCGACGGCTTGTGTCGAGGTCATGTTGATCGGCTTGTCCAGGACGAGCCAGCCGTGAACGGCGTTGCCTTTTTTACGTCGTGCCATCTTATTTCTTCTGGGTATCCTGACGAACGCGTTCGCTATCGAGGAGACGGTCGATGCGCGTCGCTTCCTCGAATGTCTCGTCTTCGCGGAAGCGAAGATCGGGCGCGTAACGGAGATTGAGTGTTTTGGCGACTTCGGTGCGGATGTACTTCTTGTTCCGCGCCAAAGCGTCGATGACCGGCCGCACGTCGTTGCCGCCGAGCGGCATGACGTAGACGGTCGCGAGTTTCAGATCCGGCGTCATGCGCACTTCCGGAATGGTGATGACGTGAGACGCCAGCACATCGTCGTGGATGTCTCCACGGGCGAGCATTTCGGACAACTTGTGGCGGATGAGTTCACCGATGCGCAGCATGCGCTGCGACGGCGCCTTGGCGCCGGTGGATGGGGACTTTCTCGTCATTGTTATTCCGGCACGGGATGGGACCGCGCGCGGCCTCTTACATTCGAATGGAACAAACACTTCCGCTCTCGCGAGCGAAGCGTGCGCGGTTGCTTGTGAGAGGGACCAGCCGCGGAATCAATCCCACGGCTGGCCCATTCATTGAGCGATTAGAGCTTTCTCGCGATCGTCTCGACCTGGAAGCACTCGATCTGGTCGCCTTCGCGGATGTCCTGGTAGTTCGCGAAGGACATACCGCATTCCTGACCGGCAGTGACTTCTTTGACGTCGTCCTTGAAACGCTTGAGGATTGCCAGCGTACCTTCGTGGATGACGACGTTGTCGCGCAGCAGACGAACCTTGGCGCCACGTTCGACCTTGCCTTCGGTGACGACGCAACCTGCGACCTTGCCAGCCTTCGTGATGTTGAAGACCTGCTTGATCGTAGCGTAGCCGAGGAAGATTTCGCGCTTCGTCGGAGCGAGGAGGCCCGACATCGCCGCCTTCACCTCATCCACGAGATCGTAGATGATGTTGTAATAGCGGATTTCGACGCCCTGAGCGTCAGCAGCCTGCTTCGCCTGCGCGTTGGCGCGGACGTTGAAGCCGATGACGACGGCCTTGGCCGCCGCGGCAAGCGCGATATCGGATTCGGTGATGCCGCCGACGCCCGTATGCACGAGGCGAGCTTCGACTTCGTCGTTGCCGACTTTCTTCAAAGACCCAACGATGGCCTCGAGCGAGCCCTGCACGTCGCCCTTGACGACGAGCGGGAATTCCTTCCGGCCTGCGTCCTTGAGCTGCTGCATCATCTGCTCGAGCGAGCTCTTCGTTCCGGCCGAGCCCAAGGTCTCGCGGCGCTTTCTGACGCGATAATCGGTCAGCTCGCGGGCGCGTGCCTCGTTCTCGACGACGGCGAACTGGTCGCCGGCTTCGGGGGCGGAGTCAAAGCCCAGCACTTCGACAGGAACCGAGGGACCTGCCGACTGGATGTTCTGGCCGTGGTCGTTGAGGAGCGCGCGGACGCGTCCCCACGCCATGCCGGCCACCATGATGTCGCCGACGTGGAGCGTGCCGCGCTGAACGAGAACGGTGCCGACAGGGCCCCGGCCGCGCTCGAGCTTGGCTTCGATGACGACGCCCTCTGCGGTACGCGCCGGGTTGGCGCGAAGGTCGAGAATTTCGGCCTGCAGATGGATCGCTTCGAGCAGCTTGTCCAGGTTGGTGCGCTTCAACGCGGAGACCGGAACCTCGAGCGTGTCGCCACCCATGCTTTCGACGACGATCTCGTGCGACAGCAATTCGGTACGGACGCGATTGGGATCGGCCTGCGGTTTGTCGATCTTGTTGATCGCGACGATGATCGGCACCTTGGCGGCCTTGGCGTGATTGATCGCCTCCACCGTCTGCGGCATGACGCCGTCGTCAGCTGCGACCACCAGCACGACGATGTCCGTCACCTTGGCGCCGCGCGCACGCATCGCTGAGAAGGCTTCGTGGCCTGGCGTGTCGATGAACGTGATCTTGTCGCCGCTGGGCGCCGTCACCTGATAGGCGCCGATGTGCTGCGTGATGCCACCGGCTTCACCTGACACGACGTTCGTCGAACGGATCGCATCGAGCAACGACGTCTTGCCGTGGTCGACGTGGCCCATGATCGTGACGACAGGAGCGCGATGCTCGGAAGCAGTTTCGTCGCCGGCCTTTTCGCCAACGAAACCGATTTCGACGTCGGCTTCGGAAACCCGCTTGGGCGTATGGCCGAACTCTTGAACGATGAGCTCTGCCGTATCGGTGTCCAAGACGTCGGTAATCTTATGCATCGCGCCTTGCTGCATCAGGTACTTGATGAGGTCGACGGCGCGTTCGGCCATACGGTTCGAAAGTTCCTGAATGGTAATGGCTTCAGGAATGATGACTTCGCGGGCGATCTTCTCGCGCGGCTGCTGAATGCCCATGGCCTTCAGCTTTTCCTTCTCGCGCTTACGCTTGAGGGAGGCCAGCGAACGGACCTGAGCTTCGCGATCGAAGTTCGTGATCGTCAGCTTCTGACGCTGGCGGCCATCGTCCTGAACCTTGACGGCGGGACGCGGAATCTTGACGCCGCCGGGGCCGCGCTTGACGCGATCGTCCTCTTCGACCTGCTCGCGTGCAACGACGGGCGGCCTGACGGGACGCGTCGGCTTCTCGATTGCTGTTGCATCGGCCGCGGGTGCGCCACGGCGCGCGGGCGTCGGCAGCTCGATCTCGCGCGGACGGCCGGCTTCACCGCGTGACATGTACGTGGTGTTGATCGGGCGGCTCGGCGATCTTTGGAATTGCGGACGGCCGCTGTCGCCACGCGGCGACGGGGCAGGGCCGCTATCGCGACGATGCTCACGCTGCGGAGCGTTATGATCGCGGTTGTCGCGAGCAGCGGGCGCGGACGGCGCCGGTGTTGCTTGCGGCGCAGGTGCCGGTGCGGCAGCTGCAGGCGGCGGCGTGGCGGCCGCGGGCTCGCTCGGCGCGGGCTGCTGCGGCTTGGCCTCAGCGCGCGGCTGCGGCTCGGGCGGACGCACGACCGGCTCGAAGCGAACAGGTTCGACTTCGGCTGGACGGTTCTGATCGTCGGCACGTGCAGCGGCAAGTGCTCGCTCGCGTGCGGCGCGTTCCTCGTTGGAGAGGACGCGGCCAGCGGCCGCCGATCGCTCATTGGGATTGGGCTGCGGATGGGTCGGTTGCGGCGAGATCCGCGAAGGTGCGGGTCTCTCAGCAGGCGCCGCCGATGTGGGAGCATTCGCGGGCTCGCCTTCGCCGCCGAGCTTCCTCGTCTTCTTCTTTTCGACCACCACAGACTTGGAGCGTCCGTGGCTAAAGTTCTGCCGCACATGGCCAGACTCGACCGTTCGCTGCAGCGACAGCGGCTTGCGCGCTCCGACCCGGATGGTCTTATCGGTCTGGTCGTTCGAATCCGTCATGCGTTATCCGTTCAGCCTCTCAGCTAGATAGTTCAGAAAATTCTTCATCGGCCACGGGGCTGGCCTCAATCGCAGTAGACCGGTAGCGCAGAAGCCGCTCCGCTTCCTCCAGAAACCGATCTGACAGTCCTCCGGGTATGAGGGCAGCATGTACCACACTTCCCCGGCCAATGGCCAAGCTCATTTGCGCAATGGTCAGAACGTCGACGATTGCCGCAGGAGCGCCCCGGCTGGCCTGAATTGCCCGGTATTTCCGGTCAATCTTCGAGCGGCCGTCGAGGGCCGCATCCGTGCCATGGAGTACTGCTCTTACCGGGCCCTTCTCCAGGGCTGCGTAAATCTTTTCAAATCCGGCAATTACCAACCCCGCCTTATTAGCAAGGGATAGCGTTCCGGACACGCGCTTAACGATAAGATCATCTACCCGTTCTGCAAGGTCTGCAGGGGCTTCAGCCTTAACTTTAAGACTTTTCGAGAAGGCGTGTGTCGCCACCGCCTTTTCCACGAGACGCCTGTCGCAGCCCACCCAGACACCGCGGCCGGGCAAACGCCGGTCAAGATCGGGCACGACGATCCCGTCCGGCGACAAAGCGAAGCGGATCAGATTTGCCGGATCAAGCGCCTGCCGCGTGACGGCGCACAGCCGCTCGGAACCAGACTCGGAGCCTTGCTCCGCCCGATCCCTCGTAGACCGATTTTGCCGCTTCACCATCACGCGCGTTTGTTGCCTCTCCGGACATTCCCGTTAGCCTTCGGCGCCGACGCCGCCGGTTTCGGCAGCTTCGGTTTCGTCGGTTTCAGCGGGCTTTTCGAGATCTTCAGCTTTGATCCAGCCGGCGTGAACGCGCGCGGCCATGATCATGTTCTCAACATCCGTGCGCGACAGCTCGAAGCCATCGAGGATGCCCTTGTGGCGTTCTCCACCACCGTCCTTTTCCTTGTCCTTCTTGCGCTCGGTCCAGCCGACGAGTTCGTCGGTCGCGCAGTCGGCAAAGTCTTCGACGGTTTTGATGCCGTTCTCGCCGAGCGCCACCATCATTGCGGTGGTGATGCCGGGGATTTCGGCCAGCTCGTCGGCCACGCCCAATTCGCGGCGCTTGGCATCGCGATCAGCTTCCTGCTGCTCGAGATATTCGCGGGCGCGGCTCTGGATCTGTTCGGCGGTATTCTCGTCGAAGCCTTCGATGTGGGCGATTTCGCCAAGATCGACGTATGCAACTTCTTCGATCGTGGCGAAGCCTTCGGTCACGAGAAGCTGTGCGATGACTTCATCGACATCGAGCGAATCCATGAGGAGCTGCGTGCGCTCGGCGAATTCCTTCTGGCGTCGCTCGCTCTCTTCCTGCTCGGTCAAGATGTCGATGTCCCAGCCGGTCAGCTGCGAAGCCAGACGCACGTTCTGGCCGCGGCGGCCGATCGCGAGCGACAGCTGCGCTTCGGGAACGACGACTTCAATGCGGTTTGAATCTTCGTCGAGCACGACCTTCGTGACTTCAGCGGGCGCCAGGGCGTTGACGATGAAGCTCGCCGCGTCCGGGTTCCACTGGATGATGTCGACCTTCTCGCCCTGCAGCTCGTTGACGACGGCCTGCACGCGCGCGCCGCGCATACCGACACAGGCGCCAACGGGATCAATCGAAGAATCCTTCGAGATAACCGCGATTTTCGCGCGGCTGCCAGGATCGCGAGCGACCGACTTGATCTCGACGACGCCGTCATAGATCTCGGGAACTTCAGCGCGGAACAGCATCGACATGAATTCGGGGCGGGCGCGCGTCAGGAAGATCTGCGGGCCGCGCTGTTCACGGCGGACTTCGTAGATGTAAGCGCGGATGCGGTCGCCGAGGCGAACGTTTTCGCGCGGAATCATTTCGTCGCGGCGGATGATGCCCTCGGCGCGGCCGAGATCGACGATGACGTTGCCGTATTCGACGCGCTTCACGGTGCCATTGATGACGTCGCCGGTGCGGTCCTTGAATTCGGAGAACTGGCGGTCGCGTTCGGCTTCGCGGACCTTCTGGACGATGACCTGCTTGGCGTTCTGAGCAGCGACTCGGCCGAATTCCAGCGGCGGGAGCGTTTCGGCGATCATGTCGCCGGCCTTGGCGTCCGGATTGCGCTTCTTAGCATCTTCGACGGTGATCTGCGTCGCGTCGTTCTCGACTTCATCGACGACGGCGAGAACGCGCGTCAGCTTGGCTTCGCCGGTCTTGGGATCGATCTCGCAGCGGATATCGTTCTCGGCGCCATAGCGCGACTTCGCGGCCTTTTGGATCGCGTCTTCCATCGCCTCGATGACAATCTTCTTGTCGATCGTCTTCTCGCGCGCGACGGCGTCTGCGATTTGCAGAAGCTCGAGCCGGTTGGCACTGATGCCTGCCATGGCCATAGGTCAATCCTCCAGGTCGTCTTCGTCGAGTTCGGCACCGTCGCCGGGCCGCGTGGAATGGCGTTCTTTGGCGCGTTGCAGTGCTTCGCGAATGAGTTCATCGGTCAGCACGAGCTTGGCGTCCGCGATGAGGTGAACGGGCAGGCCCAAATGCTGAATGCCATGCTGGCCGGTATCGGTCGTGAGGCGGACTTCGCCGTCCTCGAAACCTTCGAGCACGCCTTTGAACCGCTTGCGGCCTTCGATCGGCTCGGTGAGTTCGATCTTTGCTTCGTGTCCGGACCAATCTTCGAAATCGCTCGGGCGAACGAGCGGACGATCGATGCCGGGCGAGGAGACTTCGAGGCGATAGGCGCCCGAGACGGGATCGGCGACGTCGAGAACGGGCGAGACGGCTTTGGAAATTGCCTCGCAGTCATCGACCGTGATCGAACCGTCGGGCCGCTCGGCCATCAGCTGGAGGCTGCGATCGCGCCCCTCGCCTTGGATTTTCACGCGAACGAGGCGAAAGCCCAGATCTTCGAGGACCGGCTCGACGATGGCTGCAACGTCGGCGGCAAGACCGGTCTCGCGCAAAAAGCGGACGGTATCGGAACCTCGTTCCGAAGGTGATGCCGCGTCGTTGGCGATGGTGTCCTGCAAAGCTATTCCTAAAGTTCGTTCGGAGCGGGCCTTGCGGTCCACTCTCTTTCGGATCGTCGTTTTATTGGGATAGGAGCTAGATAGGCGAGATTGCGGTTTAGCGCAAGGCTCGCTGACGGCTATCGCCGCAGAAAACGCAAATAATAGCGGCGCCGGCCCTCGCGAACGGCTTTCGCCTCATAGCGCGTTTCGGGCCAATCGAGGGGGCGCTCGCGCCAGTCGGCGGGGCTTGATGCCTGCCAGACGAAGGCCGGTTCCGTCGCAAAAGCTTCAAGCATCGTGCGAGCATAATCGCCTATGTCGGTGCCGATGCGGAGTTCCGCGCCGGGTTTCATAACGCCCGCCAACAGCTTTAGTAGTGAAGAATTAACCAGCCGGCGCTTGCGGTGCTTTCGCTTCGGCCAAGGGTCCGGGAAGAGGATGAAGGCGCGGTCGATCGAAGCCGGCGCCATCTCTTTCAAAATCTGGCGCACGTCATCCATGTGTATGCGGATGTTCTGGAGCTTCTCTTCGGTGATGGAGGTCAGGACCTTGATCACGCCGTCTTCGAAGGGTTCGCAGCCGATCAGGGAGACGTCCGGGTTGTGGCGCGCCTGCCAGAGAAGGTGCTCGCCGCCGCCGAAGCCGATCTCGAGCCAGGTTTGCCTGAAGCCCTCGGGCAGGTGCTTCGGATCGACGGCAAGGCGCGGCAGATCCTCGCTCAACAGCGTGGCCTGACGCGCGCTCGGCTTGCGCCCGCGCCGCCGTCCAAATGATCTCAGTTCGTGCTCGTCGTCGGCCGGCATTGGCGCGTTACATCACTCAAAAAGGAAAGGCGGCCGTTTGCGCAGCCGCCTTTGTATTTCACAGGCCAGGCTCGTTTGAGTTAGGAAACGGCCTTGGCGATCTTGGCGGCAAGGTCCGTCTTCTCCCACGAGAAGCCGCCGTCCGCATCAGCCGGGCGGCCGAAATGGCCGTAGGCGGAGGTGCGGGAATAGATCGGCTTGTTCAAGTCGAGATGGCTGCGGATGCCACGCGGCGTCAGGTCCATGACTTCACTGAGCGCCTTTTCGATCGCGGCTTCATCGACTTTGCTCGTGCCGTGGGTGTCGACGTAGATCGACAGCGGCTTCGCGACGCCGATGGCGTAGGACAGCTGGATCGTGCAGCGGTCGGCGATGCTCGCCGCGACGACGTTCTTGGCGAGGTAGCGCGCCGCGTAGGCTGCCGAGCGGTCAACCTTCGTCGGGTCCTTGCCGGAGAACGCGCCGCCGCCGTGGGGCGCTGCGCCGCCGTAGGTATCGACGATGATTTTGCGGCCGGTGAGGCCAGTGTCGCCATCGGGGCCGCCGATGAAGAATTTACCGGTCGGGTTGATGTGCCAGATGGTGTCGTTGCTGATCCAGCCTTCGGGAAGCGCCGCGCGGACGTAGGGCTCGACGATTTCACGAACCTGGCGCGAGCTCAGGTCTTCGACGATGTGCTGGTGCGAGACGACGATTTGCGTGACGCCGACCGGTTTGCCGTTCTCGTAGCGAACGGTCACCTGGCTCTTGGCGTCGGGCCCGAGCTTGGCGGCATCGCCCTTTTTGGCTTTCCGGTCGATGGCGAGATCGCGCAGAATCTTGTGGGCGTAATAGATCGGGGCCGGCATCAATTCCGGCGTTTCGTTGCAGGCGTAGCCGAACATAATGCCCTGGTCGCCGGCGCCTTCTTCCTGGTTCGACGGCTGCTTGGCATCGACGCCGGCTGCGATGTCGGCCGACTGCGAGTGGAGCAGAACTTCGATATTGCAGTTCGCCCAGTGGAAGCCATCCTGCTCGTAGCCGATGTCCTTGATGGCGGCGCGCGTCAGTTCCTCGATGGCGGCGACGGTCACGCCTTTGGGACCGCGGGATTCGCCGGCGATGACGACGCGGTTGGTGGTCGCCAGCGTTTCGCAGGCGGCGCGGATGCTCCAGGGATCGAGGCCTTCTTTCGCGCCTTCGCGATAGAATGCGTCAACGACTTCATCGGAGATGCGATCGCAGACTTTGTCCGGGTGGCCTTCGGAGACGGACTCACTCGTGAATAGGAAGGACTTGCGCGCCACTGTGGCCCCCGTGTTGAGAAATTAGGTCTCGGCGATCGTCGCCGGTTGACGTTGTTGTCAGCGACCCGGACCCGCTCTAAAAGCGCCGGTTTGTCGCAATGTTGATGGATTCGGTCAAGCCGGAGCGTCCCGATGTTCGCTAAACGGGCCGCGACCTAGCGACCCTTCTGCCAAACAAGAGGCAACAGCGAATACCGCGAAGCCCTGGCTTCAGCCTTCTTCACCCGCGAGCGCGCGCACGAGATCGACGATCGAGCGGCGCACCTTGGGCTCAGATATGCGAGCGAACGCCTTGTTCAACTCGAGCCCTTCGCGCGTTCCCAGAAAATCGACGACGTAGGTTTCGTCGGGTTGTGTTTCGGCAAAGCCCGGCATCGCCACGCTTGCCGCCTGCGCGCCCGAGGGTGCTTCGTCGTAGAAGAACTGGACGGGCACACCCAGAACACGAGCGAGATCGAACAGCCGGCTCGCGCCGATGCGATTGACACCCTTCTCGTACTTCTGGACTTGCTGGAATGTCAGTCCGAGATGTTCGCCAAGTTTTTCCTGGCTCATCCCTAAGAGCATGCGCCGCAGCCTGACGCGCGAGCCGACATGGACATCCATCGGATTTGCGCGTCGCGAGCCTTTCGGCGTTTCTTCGCTTGCTTCGTCTTCAATCGATATTTCGTTCACCATCACGCGTACAGCCACCAGTTCCCATTGAGAAAGGCTATGCACTTCCTAGGTGCGCGCGCGACGGGCGTCAACGTTTGAGCATCGCCGCGACAAGTTGACTGCAACACATTGATTAACGCGATTCTTTTCGAAGAAGGACCGCAATGCCCGCAAAACTCGCGAGAATGAGCAGAAATAACCATTCACCGAACTGAGCATATAGTGGGGGCGATATGGCCTCCGGAAGCGCACTATCGAGCGATCCGCGAACGTTCAATCCGAGTGTCTGAAGCGCGCGGCCGTAGGGATCGACCACGGCGGAAATGCCATTGTTTGCTGCTCTTATAAGCGGTGCGCCTTCTTCAACGGCCCGAATGCGCGACTGATGGAAGTGCTGGTAGGGGCCGGTCGATTCACCGAACCAGCCGTCATTCGTCACATTGAGCAATACGCCGGGCCTTGCGGATTGTTGAACAATGTTTCCGGGGAAAAGTGCCTCATAGCACACGAGGCCTAGGGCAGGCGGCAGACCGGGGATGGTCATCAGCGGGCGCGGCACCGGTCCAGCCGCGAAGGAGCCCCGGCCATGCGTCAGCTTTTCGATGCCGATGGTGGAAAGCGCGTTCTCCCACGGCACGAACTCGCCGAAGGGGACGAGATTGATCTTGTCATAGGTGGCCACCGGCTCGGCCCGTTCGTTCAGCACGAGGATGCTGTTGAGCGTGCGGGTCTCGGGCGAGATCGCTTCGCCAGCGGCGGGAGACGGATCGTGGCGCAGAGCGCCGGTGATCAGCGTCGTGCCGGGCGGCAGAATGTTGGCAAGAATGTCGAGCGCGACGGGAGCTTCGAGCGGGAAGAACGGCATCGCCGCTTCGGGCCAGACAAGGTGCGTGATCCCGGCGAGCGAATCCTTTTCACCGCTCGGGTTCGCGAGCGAAAGCGCGATGTGGTCGTCGAAGATACGGCGCTGATACTGCGCCATCCATTTTTCGCGCTGCGGCACGCTCGGCTGAACAATCCGGAGTTTCACATCGGAGACGAAGGATTGCGGCGCCTGCAGGCGCCATGCGCCATAGCCGAAGAGGAGGGCAACCGGGATTGCGGCGAGAGCAGTGGCTTTGAGTATTGATCCGAGCGAAAGCGGCTTGCGGGCGTCGCCCAAGACCACCAGCGGCGCTGGGAAGATAAACAGCGCAATCGCGGTCAGGCCGTAGGCGCCGAAGAGCGCCGCGCTCTGCATCAATGGCAGAGGGTAGGTCAGAGCGTACCCGACCAAGTTCCAGGGGAAGCCCGTCAAGACGTGGCCGCGCAGGTATTCAGCAACGCTCAGCACGACGGCGAAGATGAGCAGCCGGCTAAAGCCTTCGCTCCAGAACAGGCGGGCTACGGCGGCGGCCGCGCCCCAGAAGAGGGCCAATCCAGCTGGAAGGAGCGTTACTGCGAAGGGCAAAAGCCAGGCGAACTTGTCAGCCTCCACAAGGAAGGCTTCGCCGATCCAGAACAGGTTGAAGAAGAAATAGCCGAAGCCGAAAAACCATCCGGCGCTGAAGGCGCGGCGCCAATTCGCGCTGCCGTCGATCAGCCAGACAAAGACGGGCAGCGTCAGAAACAGGATGGGAAAGGCGAAGAACGGGGCGAAGGCCAGCGCGGACAGGCCACCCGCAGCCATCGCGATGAGCGCCCGTTTCCAGCCACTTACCGTGACGATCCAGGCGCGAGCGCTCGCGATCAGTGAGGGATGTTCGGCTTTAGCGTCCATCACGCCTTGGGCGTTTCAGGCAGCGACTTCGTGTTGATCGCGGGTGGACGCGGCGGATGCACCTTGAGCTTTTTCACGCGCCGGGGATCGGCGTCCAGAACCTCGAATTCGACGCCGCTCGGATGCCGGATGAGCTCGCCGCGTGCCGGTACGCGGCCCAGCATCGAGAAGATCAGCCCGCCGATGGTATCGACATCGTGCTCCTCGTCTTCGGGCACGAGCTTCACATCAAGGTGCTTTTCGAGTTCTTCGATCGGCGTGCGCGCGACGGCGACAATGCCGAGCTTGGGATCGACGACGATGTTGGTTTCCTCAGCGTCGTCGTGCTCGTCCTCGATGTTGCCGACGACCTGTTCGACCAGGTCCTCGATGGTGACGAGACCGTCGGTGCCGCCGTATTCATCAACGACCAGAGCCATGTGGATGCGCGTCGATTGCATGCGGATCAGCAGATCGACCGCGGGCATTGATGGCGGCACGTACAGGATCTGACGGCGGATCTTCACCGTTGTGATCGGCCGGCTCAGATCCACGCTTCTGAGATCGAACTGGCTGATTTGAGGCTTCTCGGCTTCAGGATCGGTCTTGGCGCTCTTCAGCGGTTGGCCCGTTGCTTCGGCCATCAGCCAGCGCAGCACGTCCTTGATGTGGATCATGCCGCGCGGATCGTCGAGCGTTTCGCGGAACAGCGGAATGCGCGAGACGCCCGCCTCGTTAAAGGTTTGCAGAAGTTCGGAAATCGGCTCGTCTTCGTCGAGCGCCGTGATGTCTGCGCGCGGAATCATCAGCGAGGCCACACGGCTCGAGCCGAAGCGGAGGAGCCGCTCGAGCATCTTGCGTTCGGCATCGGTAAAGTTCGCTGACGTGCCGGTCTTCAGTGCGCCTTCAAGCGCATCGCGGACGTTTTGCGGGACCACGAGGCCGAGCCGCGCACGGAGCGCCTGCAGCCAGCCGTTGGCGCCGGCGAGCTGACTATGGTCGTCTAAGGTGTCAGACACTGTCTTATGTGGGTTTTCGGTCATGGCCATGGGTGGGAGCCCGGTCAATCAATGTTACCGGTTTCCAGCGACCCCGTGTAGGGATTTGCAATGCCCAATTTCGAAAGTATTTCAATTTCAAGGGCTTCCATGCGTTCCGCGTCGGCTGTTGTCTCGTGATCATAGCCTAAAAGATGGAGGACGCCATGCACTACCAGATGCTGCAGGTGGTGTTCGAAGGAAATGCCTTGTTCGTCCGCTTCGCGCTCCACGGTTTCCAAGGCGATGATGATATCGCCGAGTTGGCCGTCGAGGCCGCCGTCGCCTGCCGGAAAAGACAATACATTCGTGGGCTTAGCTTTTCCGCGGAAGCGCTCGTTGAGTTCGGCGACGATGGCATCTGAGGATAAAGCGAGTGATACGATGGCGGTTTGATGGCCTTCGGCCGCTCGCTCGAACGCGGTTTTGGCGGCGCTGTGGATGAGGCCGTCGAGACCCTCCACGCGCGACCAGTCGCCATCGTCTTCGACGATTTCCACCTCGATGGCTGGGGCCGGAGCCTGTTGTGACGCGGGCATGGTTTACTTGGGCCGCTCGTAGGCATCGACGATCTTGGCGACGAGATCACGGCGGACGATGTCGCCGGCCTCGAAGCGCACGATCGAAATGTCATCGACCTTGTCGAGAATATCGACGGCTTCGACGAGGCCGGATTTCGTGCCCGGTGGCAGGTCGATCTGCGAGGGATCGCCGGTCACCACCATTTTCGAGCCTTCGCCGATACGGGTCAGGAACATCTTCATCTGCATGCTGGTCGTATTCTGCGCTTCGTCGAGAATGACGAAGGCGTTGGCCAGCGTGCGGCCGCGCATGAAGGCCAGAGGCGCCACTTCGATGACGCCGGTCTCGATGTCGCGCTCGACCTTTTCGGGCGGCAGAACGTCATAAAGGGCGTCGTAAAGTGGGCGGAGATAGGGATCGACCTTGTCGCGCATGTCGCCCGGCAGGAAGCCCAGGCGCTCGCCGGCTTCGACGGCGGGACGGGACAGGATGATGCGTTCGACCAGACCGCGTTCCAGGCAGTGGGCCGCGAAGGCCACGGCAAGGTAGGTCTTGCCCGTACCGGCAGGACCGAGCCCGAATACGAGGTCGTGCTTCTCGATCGCCCGCATATAGGTGCTTTGCGTCGGTGTGCGGGCCTTCACGATCCGGCGGCGCGTGGCGATCTGGGCCTGGCCATCGGAGGACACGCCGCCTTCGGAGCGCGCGTGCCGGATCAGCCCGTCGATGTCCCCGGGGCCGATGGCTTCGCCTTTTGCTATTCTGGAATACAGGCGCTCCAAGACGCTGCGGGCGCTGGCGCAGGCGCTGGCCGGTCCCGTCAGTATGACGACATTGCCGTGGGCGTGGGCGTCTATGCCCAATCGGTCTTCAATAAGGGCCAGGTGGCTGTCGTATTCCCCGAGCAGCTGCGTCAGCAGCCGGTTGTCTTCAAAGGGTACAACGACACGAGCATCTTCGAGCTCCGGCTTATTGGGCCGTCTCGATGTTGACGCGGAGGACCCGCGGAATGCTGCCAATCCTGACACTCCCTTGCTGGTTGCTCTTCTTCCCGTATCTCTCAAACCGAATCGATAATCCACGTTAGCATGTGACAAATGGCTTCGGCACATGCAGCCCTAGTTAACGCACAGCAGCTGCGGTCCTTACAAGCGTCTACACCGCGGAAATGACACCTGAAAGGCTGACGCGCCGGGTTTCCGTCACCCTGACATCCGCCGTCCGGCCCGTGAGATCACCGTCTCCCGCGGCATACACGAGCTGTAGATAGGGTGTCCTGCCGACGAATTCACCGGGTTGGCGGCCGCGACGTTCAAACAAGACAGGAATTGTGCTGCCGAGCGTTTGTTCGTTGAAGGCCAGCTGCTGCTCTTCCAGCAGGGCCTGCAGGCGGTACAGCCGTTCGGCCTTGACCTCTTCCGACACCTGGACCTCGAGGCCTGCGGCGGGGGTACCGGGGCGGGGGCTGTATTTGAACGAAAATGCCTGGGCAAAGCCCACGGCCTTTACGAGGTCGATCGTTGCCTCGGCGTCCTCATCCGTTTCGCCGGGGAAACCGACAATGAAATCGCTCGAAAGCGCGATGTCGGGGCGCGCCTCGCGGATGCGGGCAATCAGCTCGATGTATTCGGAAGCCCCATGCTTGCGGTTCATGGCGGCCAGCATCCGGTCGGAGCCCGACTGGACCGGCAGATGCAGAAACGGCATCAGCTGGGGCACCTCGGCGTGCGCGGCGATCAGATCGTCGCTCATGTCGCGCGGATGGCTCGTCGTGTAGCGGATGCGGTCGATGCCATCGATTTCCGCGAGCCGGCGGATCAATTCTGCAAGGCCGATCGAACGGCCACCCGGGCCTTCGCCGTGGTAGGCATTGACGTTCTGGCCGAGGAGGACGAGTTCCCTGGCGCCGGCCGCAGCGAGTTCGCGGGCTTCGGCTTCGAGTTTGCCGAGCGGGCGCGAGAATTCAGCGCCACGTGTGTAAGGCACGACGCAGAAGGTGCAGAACTTGTCGCAACCTTCCTGGACCGTGAGGAAAGCGGACGGCGACGAAACGCGCCGGGGTGCCTTCATTGCCGCGAATTTTTCGTCGCCCGGAAATTCAGTTTCAACGATGCTCTCGTTGTTGGCGCCGGCACGGGCGATGAGTTCGGGCAGGCGGTGGTAGCTCTGCGGGCCGACGACCAGATCGACGGCTGGCTGGCGCGCTGTGATCTCGGGGCCTTCGGCTTGCGCGACGCATCCAGCGACCGCGATGACCGTGTCCTTGCCGTCGCGTTTACGTGCGTCCTTGATGACGCGCATGCGCCCCAGGTCTGAATAGACTTTCTCGGCCGCCTTCTCGCGGATGTGGCACGTATTGAGGATCACGAGATCGGCGCTGGCGACGTCATCTGTCTCGCTGTAGCCATCGCGTGCCAAGGCTTCCGCCATGCGCTCGCTGTCGTAGACGTTCATCTGACAGCCGAACGTCTTCAGGAAGTATGATTTCGTGTTTGCGCGCTGCACGTGATCGACTGGCCAAAATGATCGTTTTTGCTGATGGGCTTGAGGGCTAGCGCATAGCATAGAAAGCCGCTCTCATGTCCATTTCTCGCTGCGGACCTGCGGCAAAGCGAGCTTTTTGCGGCGGCTTTCCGCGGAAGGCTCAACAGGGACGAGGCCGGGGTCGCCGGGGCGGCCCCGGAGGATGCCCAAAACGTCGGCCCGAATGGCGCGCTCGGTTTTGAGCGCCAGGTCCTTCCGATCATTGAATTCGCGCAACGGAACAGGTGGGCCAACCTTGATGGTGGCCGTGATCGGGCCGGACTGCAGCACGCCCCAGGCATGCGACGTCATTTCCATGTCGCCGTACCAGCCGATGCGCGGGCGGTCGGCGCGCGACAAGGGAATACCGCGTAGGTGGGTGTAGACGACGGTCGCGGTCTGGACGACGAGGCGCGGCTCGGCTTCGCTTTCGCCTGAGACGGCGCCGAAGAGCGAGGTCTTGAAGGGCAGTACGCGATTGCCATCGCTGGAGGTGCCTTCGGCGAACAGCACGATGGTATCGCCGGCGTGAAGCCGCTTCATGATTTCGGCGGCCGCGTCGCCGGTTGCCTGCCTGCGTGTCCGATCGACGAACACGGATCGCTGAAGCCGCGCCAAGGCCGAGACGAAGGGCCAGGTGCCGACTTCACGCTTGGCGACGAAGGAAACGGGCGCCAGCGCCGAGAGCACGGGGATGTCGAGCCAGGACGTGTGATTGCAGACCAGCAGCACGGGTGCGTTCTGGACCACCGCGCCGTCGATATGGAGTTTGATGCCGAGAATGCGGCAGACCTGCCGATGGTACCAATTGGGAAAGCGGCGCGCAGCCTTCGGCGACGCTTTCAGGAGAAAGGCCTGCACGGGCATCAACGGCACCGTAAGCCCGAGAAATGTTGCAAGCACGGCTGAGGCGCGAAGTGTGCCGTTTGCCATGACGCTTGCTCAGCCTTTTCGGATCGGCGGCTTTTTCTTGGCTAACGGCACGCCGTAGAGTTCCAGCCGGTGGCCGACAAGTTCAAAGCCCAGTTCGCGAGCGATCCGCTCCTGCAAAGCCTCAATCTCGGAGTTTGAAAACTCGATGACGCGCCCAGTTTCGATATCTACGAGATGGTCGTGGTGCTCGCGCGGCGCGGCCTCGTAGCGGCCGCGGCCATGGCCGAAATCGTGCCGCTCGAGAATGCCCTTGGCGGCAAAGAGCTTGAGCGTGCGGTAGACGGTCGAGAGCGAAATTCTCGAATCGATCGCGTTGGCACGCCGATGCACTTCTTCGACGTCGGGATGGTCGGTGGCGGAGGATAGCACCTGGGCGATGACACGCCTTTGACCCGTCATGCGCAGTCCGTATTCGGCGCACCGCGATTCGATGGATGACTCGGATTTCGCGGACGACAGGGTCATGGCGGTGTCAGGCTTGCATTTAGGGACGACTGCTTTTCGTCGCCGGACTATGGTCGCCTTATAGGCAGTGACAAGCCTGAACGTCTAGCTCGGGCCGGATCGTCAGGCGGGTTGTCCGGGCTCCTCGAGTTCCAGAACGAGCGTCAAAGCGTCGATGCGCGCGCCGCCGGGGCGTTCATAGTAGCGCTTTCGCCGCCCGACTTCGCGGAAGCCGAGCTTGCTGTAGAGGCCGAGGCCCGACGTATTGTCCTCTGCAACTTCAAGGAAGATGCGTTTGGCACCGCCGCGCCGCGCTGCGCGCGAGAGGCCTTCGAGGAGGCCTGTGGCGAGCCCGACGCGCTGCCAGTCGGGCGAGACGCCGATCGACAGGATCTCGGCCTCATCGGCAGCGAGCTGGCCGATGACGAAGGCGATGACGGATTTCTTTTGCCCGCCTGCGACCGCGATGAGGGAGGTCGCAGCGGGATGCTCCAAAAGCGATTTGATTGCTGCGGCATCCCACGGCGGGTCGAACAATTTGGTGTGTAGAGCTGCGATTTCCTCGGCCCGATCAGGCGCCGCCCAAAGCATGCTCGCATGCTTCAAATTCCGGAACGGCGTGACGTTCGTCATACGCCGGCTCCGATAAATGGGCTGGGCGCTGGGGGCTTGGCATCGGGCGCGCGCAGGTAGAGCGGTTTCAGTGTTCGCGTCAGCGGCATCTCGCAGGCGGGGAACAGCATGTCGAGCGCATCGGGGAGCAGATCGGGAAGAATTGCGGTGGCGTCGATGCCGTGACGCACGGCTTCTGCTGCGAGCTGCTCAGCACCCGAACCCGCGATGACGATGGGATCGCGGCCGAGCAATTGGGCAGCGGACGGAACTGCTGCGCACTGGGCTTCGACGGCGGTCTGCATCGAGTGCCGGTCGAAGACTTCGAAATAGACTTCGCCTCGGCGCGCATCCGTGGCGATGGCGATGCGCTTGGTCGGAGCGGCGGGAATGCGGGGGCTCATCGCCATGAGCCGGAGGCTCGTCAGCGAGACGAATTCAGCGCCTGTCGCAAGGGCGAGCGCGCGCGCCGCGGAAACGCAAATGCGGGTGCCGGTGAACGTGCCCGGACCATAAGTCACTGCTATGCGATCAAGTGCTTTGAAGGGGAGGCCGGCTTCGGCCATCACCGTTTCGACCATCGGCAGCAGACGCTCAGCGTGCCCCGTTTGCATGGTCTCGGAAAGAAACCAAATCGCGGGAGTGAGAGAACGAAGTCCCCGCCCAGCGGCGGCCGAGCAGGCATCAAAGCACGTGTCGAGTGATAGTATGTTCATTCCAGATGGAGCTTTTAGATGATCGTGGTTGTTCGTGCAGCTAAATCGTGGTGAGAGCGGATAAATTCCCCTCCGGATCCCCTACTCCAAATTGCCGAGGAAATTCGACTTAATTCCAGTTCCGGTAAAGAACTCAGCGTCTAGCCCCGTACTCTGGAAGTCTGACACTGAACCGTAGTGAAGACCCGGTGTCCACGGCGGCGCGGTTGTATCAGCGTGCTGCTTTTTTTGCCGCGCCGGATTTTGCGTCAGTGGGCGGAGAGCCTCTGCATCGTTTGGTAGACCTGAGATGATGGTCAATGATGGCCGGAAGCGGTGCGGGCCATCGCCTTATCCACCATTTCCAGGTCTTTTTGCGGGCCCAGCATCTGCGCGAGGCGCCATTAACGAAGAACCCCGCCGAGGCGGGGTTCTTTTGTTAAGCATGATTTCAACTCTGCATCAGACCGGCTGGACCGCCTGCACGTCGGGGCAGAAGTGCTTCAACAGGTTCTCGATGCCGTGCCTGAGCGTGGCGGTCGAACTCGGGCAACCGGAGCAGGCGCCGCGCATGTGGAGATAGACCACGCCGTCGCGGAAACCCGAGAAGGTGATGTCGCCGCCGTCCTGCGCGACAGCGGGGCGCACGCGCGTTTCCAGAAGCTCCTTGATCGTGGCCACCGTCTCTTCGTCTTCGGGAGCGTAGCTCTCGGCGGCGGTATCGTTGGCGTCTTCACTACCTGTGACAGGCGCGCCGGACATGTAGTGTTCCATGATCGCGCCGAGCACCATGGGCTTCAGGTGCTGCCATTCGATGTTGCCCTTGGTGACCGAGATGAAGTCGGAGCCGAGGAACACGCCGTCGACGCCTTCGATCGCGAAGAGGCGGCTTGCGAGCGGCGATGCCGCAGCATCTGCCTTCGAGCGGAAATCTGCGGTGCCGTCGGCGAGTACATCGCGACCCGGAATGAACTTCAGCGTCGCCGGATTGGGGGTCGCTTCCGTTTGAATGAACATGGTGCCTCACTTCGTGGCCGGTGTTCCACGCGCGCCGTCCTGCGCGGGTTAGGAATAGAAGGTTTCGAATATAGGTACGCCAGCTGCCCGTGTCGAGATATGGGCGCTGCACCTGCAAGTGGCGTGATTAGGCCAAGGCCTTGATTTCCGCGAGCGAAAGCTGCCCCGGGACGACGGTCACAGGCACGGCGAAGCCGCCGGCGGCCCGGCCTGTCGCAAGGGATGCGACGAGAGGGCCCGGGCCCTTGGCGTCGATGGCCGCCCCCAGGACGAGGATCGCGATGTCCTCATCCTCAGCTATGAGCCGGTTGATTTCTTCGGCCGAACGGCCTTCGCGAACGACGTCTTCGCATTCGACGTCTTCGAAACCGGCAAGGGAGAGCTTGCGGCGGAAAAGCCGGAACAGCGCCTTTGCCTTCACCGTCTCTTCGTCGAGCTGGACCTGGTGCACGCCTGCCCAATGCTGCAATTCGGTCGGCTCGATGACGTAGAGCATGACGAGCAGCCCTGTGGAGCGCTGCACACGGCTTGCTGCGTAATAGAGCGCGCTTTCGACTTCCTGGCTCTCGTCAACGACGATCAGGAACTTGCGGCGATGGCCTTCTTCGAATGAGCGGCGCGGTTTCATGGAGCGATGCTGCCATTCATCGGCCATTGCTGCAACGGGGCAGCATCGCTATTGCCGTCAGCTGCGGATGAAGCCGACGATGTCCTTGACCTTGCCCATGATGGGCGTTGCGATCTCGCGTGCTCGCGACGAGCCATCCGCCAGGATCCGGTCGATCTCTGCGGGATCGGCGGTCAGGCGCTTGATCTCATTGGCGATGGGCTCGATCTTGGCGACGAGCGCGTCGGCCAAGACCTTCTTGAAGGCAGAGAATTGCTGTCCGCCGAATTCGGCCAATACGGCGTCAACGGGCTTATCGACGATCGTCGCATAGATGCCGATCAGGTTTTCGGCCTCGGGGCGGCCGGCAAAGCCTGCTTCGTCGCCCGGCAACGGCTCGGGATCGGTCTTTGCCTTCTGGATCTTCTTGGCGATCGTGTCGGCATCGTCCGTCATGTTGATGCGCGAGAGGTCGGAGGGATCGGACTTCGACATCTTCTTGGAGCCGTCGCGCAGGCTCATGACGCGCGTCGAGGCGCCGGTGATGACGGGCTCGGGCTGCGGGAAGAAAATGCCGTCGGCGAAGCCTTCCGCGATGATGGAAGCGGAGAAATCATTGTTGAACTTCTGCGCAATGTCGCGGGCAAGCTCTAAGTGCTGCTTCTGGTCTTCGCCGACCGGCACGTGTGTGGCGCGATAGGCGAGGATGTCGGCCGCCATCAGGTTTGGATAGGCATAGAGGCCGACGGAGGCCTGCTCGCGGTCCTTGCCAGCTTTCTCCTTGAACTGGGTCATGCGATTCAGCCAGCCGAGGCGGGCCACGCAGTTGAAGACCCAGGCGAGTTCAGCGTGCGCGCTGACCTGGCTCTGGTTGAAGAGGATGCTCTTTTTCGGGTCGAGGCCGGCGGCGATGTAGGCGGCGGTCACCTGCCGGATCGCGTTGCGAAGCTCGGCCGGGTCCTGCCACACGGTAATCGCGTGCAGATCGACGACGCAGTAGATGCACTCGTGCGTCTCCTGCATGCGGATCCAGTTGACCATCGCGCCGAGATAGTTGCCGAGATGCAAGCTGCCGGTCGGCTGCATGCCGGAAAAGACGCGCGGCGTAATTTTCATGGGTCTCAGTACCGTGTTGAGAAATGAGCCGGCGCCTTATCGCGTGCGGGCGGCCGCAGCGCAAGTGCCGGCAGGGTTTGGTCGTTCTAGTGGCTCAGCGGCGGGTCAGACGGCCGAGCTGGCCGATGGACATGACGCCTGTGGCGAGGATCAAGGCCGCGAAGACTGAGAGGCCAATGCCGATCTCGACGCCCAGGAAGGCCGCCTTCAGGAAGAAGCCGCCGCTGTGGTCGAGGTAGGGCGCCAAGAGGTGGCTCGTCGCGAGGAGAGCTGCGACCATAACCGCGCTGGAGAGCAGGATCAGCGGCACGTTTCGCTTCAACCGGCTGTCGATGATGAAATTGCCGCGACGCCGGAGGGTCGACCACAGGAGGTAGGCGTTGAGCCAGCCGCCGAGGGCCGTGGCGATCGCGATGCCGAGCTGGGGCAGTATCCCCAAATGTTGGAACAGGAAGAACAGCAGGATCGAGCCTACGGTGTTGGCCGTCAGGCTGATCGTGGCGTAGCGCATCGGCGTCGTCGTGTCCTCGCGCGCATAGTAGGCGGGCGAGAAGACCTTGATCATCACGAAGGCGGGGAGGCCGAGGGCAAAGACGGCCAGCACCGTCGAGGTCACGCGGGTGTCGTCGGCGGTGAAGGCGCCGCGCTCGAAGAGGACATGGACGATATCCGTGGGGATCGTCGCTAAAGCCAGTGCTGCGGGTATCGTCAGCAGGAGCGCGAATTCGAGCGAGCGGTTCTGGCTATCCATGACGCCTGTCGTATTGCCGCTGCGCAGCTGGCGCGCGACGTCAGGCAGAAGCACGATGCCGATGGCGATGCCGACGATGGCGAGCGGCAGCTCATAGATGCGGTCGGCATAGTACAGATGTGAAACGGCGCCCGGCTGCAGCGAAGCGATGACGGTTCCAATCGCGATGTTCAGCTGCGTCACGCCGCCGGAGATGACGCCCGGAATGCCGAGGCGAACGAGCTTGCGAACGTCCGGGGTCAATCGCGGCCGGCGAATGCGGAGGTTCATTCCCGCGCGGTTCATTCCCCACATAAGCAGCAGAAGCTGCAGGAAACCCGCAACGAACACACCCCAGGCCTGAATGACACCGGCTTCGGGTCCGGCGCGGTAGCCGAGATATAGCGAGATCAGCGTTGCGATCATCATCGCGCCGTTGAGGACGATCGACACGGAGGCGCTTTCGGCAAAGCGGCCGAGCGAATTCAGCGCGCCCGACATCAGCGCCACGATCGACATGCACAGCAGGTAAGGCATCGTGATGCGTGTGAGCAGCACGGCGAGATCGAACTTCTCAGGCGTCACATCAAAGCCCGGCGCTAGGCCGTACATCAGGAACGGCATGGCGAGTTCGGCGACGATAATGACGATGAACAGTACGAAGAGCAGGCCCGCCATTGCGTCTTCGGCGAACTTGCGGGCGGCTTCCTTGCCCTCGCCTTCGATCTTCTTGGCGAAGATCGGCACGAAGGCGGAGTTGAACGCGCCCTCGCCGAAGAGGCGGCGGAAGAGGTTGGGAAACCGGAAGGCGACGACAAAAGCATCGGCAACCCAGCCCGAACCCAGGGTCGCAGCGATCAGGATGTCGCGCATGAAGCCGAAGACTCGGCTGAGCAAGGTCAGGCCGCCGACTGTCGCGAACGATTTATAGAGTTTCATCGATTGCAGGCTTGCTGTTCGCGTTTTGACGCCGAGGATTGCCCTCTTAAACCGGCTTAAGGCCGAAGACATCCGGCATTTTGATGGTCGAATGGCCCGGCTCGTGTGCTTGTGGCCGCCAAGTCACGGCAAGGCCGTGTCAGGCGCGGGCCGTCTCGGTGCTATCCTTCGTGTTTTCGGCGTCAGGATCGAGAACGGATTGCAGCCTGGCGCGCAGGGCGTTCTGGCGGTTTTCGTTGACGATCTGCTTGCCGACGAGATCGGTCACATAAAAGACGTCGACGGCTTTTTCGCCGAACGTCGTCACGTGCGCCGAGGCGATGTCGAGCGACAGGTCTGAGAGAACGGATGTCAATTCGTACAGAAGGCCAGGGCGGTCTCGGCCGGCGACTTCGAGAACCGTCAGACGATCGGAGAGCGCGTTGTTGATGACGACCTCGGGCTCAACGGTGAACGCTTCCAGATCGCGCGAGCCGATGCGGCGCTTCTGCAGGAGTACAGGAAGCCGCTCCTTGCCCATGAGCAAACGCTCGATGGTTTCGGTAATTCGCCGTGCACGTCGAATTTCGTCCTCGTCGTCCTGGAACTCGCGATTGAGCAGAAACGTGTCGAGCGCGTAGCCGTCGCGCGTCGTCGTAATATGAGCGCCGGCGATGTTGGCGCCGGAGGCGGCGCAAGCGCCCGCAAAGAGCGAGAGAAGCCGCGGGTGGTTGGGCGCGAAGACGGTCAATTCTGTGATTGCCGTGAAGGCGTCGGTTTTGACGGCGGTTGCGAACTTCGCCTTCGAACGCATGGCGTTGCGAACGACGTTGGCATGCTCGACTTGCGTTGCGAGTTCGGTGCGCAGCCAATAGTTCGGGTAATGCCGGGCGATGAAGGAATCGACGCTGCTCGCGGGCCAATCGGCGAGTGCCTTGCGCAATGCCGTTTGCGCCTGCTCGATGCGTTCGCCGCGCGGAACCTGCGTGTGGCCGCCGGCAACGAGCGGTTCGGTTTCATGATAGAGCGTGCGCAAGAGCTGGCCTTTCCAGCCGTTCCAGACGCCGGGGCCGACGGCCATGATATCGGCGCACGTCAACAGCAGGAGAAGTTTCAAACGCTCCGGGCTCTGCACGATGTTGGCGAAGGCGCGGATCGTGTCGGGGTCGGAGATATCGCGCGAGTGCGCGAAGTTGCTCATCGTCAGGTGTTCCTGGATGAGCCAAGTGACGAGTTCCGTTTCGGCCGCCGTCATGCCGAGGCGCGGGCAGATCTTGCGGGCGATACGCGCGCCGACGGTCGAATGATTTTCTTTGCGGCCCTTGCCGATATCGTGAAGGAAGGCTGCGACGAGCAGAGCGCGCCGGTTCTGGATCGACGAGAAGATCGCGGTCGAAAGCGGCAGGTCGGCCGCGAGTTCGCCGCGCTCGATGGCGGTGATGTTGCCGAGCGTTCGCAGCAGGTGCTCATCGACCGTATAGTGATGATACATGTTGAACTGCATCATCGCGACGATGCGGCCGAACTCCGGCAGGAAGCGGCCAAGGACGCCGGCCTCATTCATATGGCGGAGCGAGGCTTCCGGATTGCCGTGCGCCGTCAAAAGCGACAGGAAGATGCTGTTGGCTTCCGGGTCGTGGCGGAGCTTGTCGTCAATCAAACGCAGTGAGGCCCGAAGCAGGCGGATCGCATCGGGGTGAATATAGGCGCCGGTGCTGGCCGCTTGTGCGAAGAAGCGGATGAGGTTGACCGGATCGCGCGCGAAGACTTCGGCATCGACGACGTTGAGGCGGTCGTTGTCGATGCGGAAATCGGTTTTCTGGCGGATCTCGCGCCGCGTCCGCCAGCTCAGCGGATTGAGAAGCCGCTTGTAGCCGGGCGATGTCTTCAGCTGCTGAATTTCAAGGGCGCTGCAGAGGATGGTTGTCAGGTCGCCGACGTCTTTGGCAATCAGGAAGTAATGCTTCATGAAGCGTTCGACGGCGCGCAGGCCGTCACGCGAGGTGTACCCTAAGCTTTGCGCCATCGGCCGCTGGACTTCGAAGGAGAGGACTTCTTCGGCGCGGCCCGTCTGGAAGTGCAGGAAGCAGCGCACGCGCCAGAGAAAATCCTCGCAACGGCGGAAGGTTTGCACTTCCTCCGGCGTGAAGATGCCGGCTTCGACGGCGGCGGCGCCGACGTCCTGATTGAAGATGTATTTGGACAGCCATTGCAGCGTATGCAGATCGCGCAGGCCGCCCTTGCCATCCTTGATGTTCGGTTCGACTTTATAGCGGCTTTCACCCGCGCGCCGCGTGCGCTCGTCGCGCTCGGCCATTTTGGCGTCGATGAACTGGCGGGCGGTGCCGGTGACGACTTCCGCGCGGAAGCGGTCTTCAAATTCGGCAAAAAGCTGACTGTCGCCGAGAATGAGCCTGGCATCTAGGAGCGCTGTGCGGATGGTGATGTCGGCCATGCCGAGCTTCAAACATTGCTCGACGGTGCGCGTCGCGTGCCCGACCTTGAAGCCCAGGTCCCACAGCAAATAAAGCATGTATTCGGCGACGCTCTCGCCCCAGGGCGTCTGCTTGTAGGGGAGCAGAAAGAGCAGATCGATGTCTGAACCCGGCGCAAGAAGAGCGCGCCCGTAGCCGCCGGTCGCGACAATCGCCATGCGCTCGGCGTCCGACGGGTTGGTGGCGCGATAGACGTGCGTGACCGTGTAGTCGTAGATCAGCTTGATCAACTCGTCTTGAAACAGACTGAGGCCAGCTGCGCAGCGCCGGCCATTTCCGTCGGCTTCGAGCGCGGTGCGCGCGGAGTCGCGGGCATCCTTCAGAATGGTCTTCAGGCTGTCGAGAACCTTGGGGCGCGCATCCGATGGCGACCGGCTGGCGTTAAAATGCGCGGTCAGCTCGCGGCGCGCGGCAAGCTTGTCGAAGTAGGGCGGCGGGACCAGTACGTTCAAGGATTGATCGGTCAAGGCTTTGTCTTCTTCTGGGCTTCGGCAAGAGCCTTGAGTTCATAAATCTTTTCAAGCGCCGCTTTGGGCGACAGCTCATCAGGATGCATGGCGATGAGCAGCTTTTCAACGGCTGAGGGTTCGGCAGCCGGGGCTGCGCCCGTCGGCCGCGTGGCCGAGAAGAGCGGCAGGTCGTCGATACCCTCGTTGCCCGCGCGGGGGCGGCGGTCGGCCTTTTCCAGCCGTTCCAGCACTTGGCGGGCGCGGGAAACAACGGTTTCCGGCAGGCCTGCGAGCTTCGCCACCTGGATACCGTAGGAGCGATCGGCGGCGCCGGGCTTAACCTTATGCAGAAAAACGATGGTGTCGTGCCATTCAGTGACGTCCATCGTGACGTTGGCGATGCCGTCCAGGCGGCGCGCAAGCGCGGTCAGCTCATGATAGTGAGTGGCGAAGAGGGCGCGCGCCTTGGTTACTCCGTGCAGATATTCGACCGTCGCCCAGGCGATCGACAGGCCGTCGAACGTCGCGGTGCCTCGGCCGATCTCGTCCAGGATGACGAGCGAACGTTCCGTCGCCTGATTGAGGATCGCAGCCGTTTCGACCATTTCGACCATGAAGGTTGAGCGGCCGCGCGCCAGATCATCCGAAGCGCCGACGCGGGAAAACAGCCGGTCGACAATGCCAATGTGGGCGGAGCGCGCGGGCACGTACGAGCCCATTTGCGCCATGACCGTGATGAGGGCGTTCTGGCGGAGGAACGTCGATTTACCGGCCATGTTCGGCCCGGTGACGAGCCAGATGCGGGCGTCGGGCACTTCATCAAAGCCCGGCGGGGCTTCGGCTCCGCCTTTGCCCAGGACGCAGTCATTTTCGATGAAGGCCGGGCCGTTGCTCTTCGCCAGGGCCTGCTGCACGACCGGGTGGCGGCCGCCGCGAATTTCAAACGCCGGGCTGTTGTCGATGACAGGACGCACGTAGCTTTGCTCGAGCGCCAGCTCCGCGAGCGCAGCGTACACATCGAGTTCGGCGAGGGCTGCTGCCGCGGCGCCGAGCACTTCGTTTGCGGCGGCGATGTCTTGCGCGAGCTTGGCGAAGATTTCCTGCTCCAAGCTCAGCGCGCGTTCGCTCGCGGAGGCGATCTGGCCTTCGGTTTCGAGCAGTTCTGCGGTTGAGAAGCGGACAGCGTTCGCCATCGTCTGCCGATGCTTGAAGCGTTCCGACAGAGGCTCAGAGAGCAGTGGCTTGGCGTTGAGCTGGGTCACCTCAATGTAGAAGCCGAGGATATTGTTGTGGCGGACGCGGAGCGCCTTAATGCCCGTCTCTTCGATGTAGCGCGTCTCGAGTTCGGCCATCACGCGGCGGCTGTCGTTGCGCAGCTCGCGGGCGGCATCGAGATCGGAATTGTAGCCGTCTCGCACGAAGCCGCCGTCGCGCTTGAGGAGGGGCGGGTCATCGACGAGTGCGTTTTGCAGGGCGGCGTTGAGCGCCTCGGGAACGCCGGTGAGACGTGTCCGGATCGATTGCAACTCCGGCGGCAAAGAGAGCGGACCCGTCGCCTCGGTCAGCATCTTGGCGCATTCGGCGGCGGCCTCGATGGCATCGCGCACGGCGGCGAGATCACGTGGGCCACCTCGCCCGAAGCTCAGCCGCGGCAGGGCGCGCGCCAGATCGGGCGTTCCGCGAAGGCGAAAACGGATGTCATCCAACAGCAGGCGGTTCGAAAGCAGACAATCGACGGCGTCGAGCCGGGCTTCGATGGCGGCGGGATCCGTGAGCGGGCTTGAGATGCGCGCCAGCAATTCGCGTGCGCCGGCGCCCGTGATCGTCCGGTCGATGGCGCCGAGGAGCGAAGAGGATTTATCGCCCGAGGATGACTTCACGAGTTCAAGGCTCGCGCGGCTTGCGGCATCGATGAAGAGCGAGGCGCTGCCGGTGCGGCGCGGTGCGCGGATGAGCGGCTTCTGGCCCATCTGCGTGAGGTCGACGTATTTCAGGACGGCGCCGATGGCTGCCAATTCGTGGCGCGAGAAGGCGCCGAAGCCCGCGAGATCGGTAACGCCCAGGCAGTCTTTGAGGTCGCGCGCACCGGCCGTGCTGTCGAAATACGCGGACGGGATGGGCGTCGTCTTGCCGCCCGAATATTCGACGGCGCGCGTGAACATTTCATCTGCGAGGAGATCTTCGCCCGCGAGGACTTCGCTCGGGGCTAGGCGGATGAGTTCACCGGCGAGATCAAGCGGCGATATCTCCGCGATCTCGAATTCGCCCGTCGAGATGTCGAGGGAGGCCAGCGCAACGCTTGCTGGCGTGCCGCCAGAGGCTTTGGGTGCGAAGACAGCCGTCAGAAAGTTGCTGGCCTTGGCATCAAGCAGCGCTTCTTCGGTCAGCGTGCCGGGCGTGACGAGACGGACGACATCGCGTTTGACGACGGCTTTGGAGCCGCGCTTGCGCGCTTCAGCGGGATCTTCAAGCTGCTCGCAGACGGCGACGCGGTAGCCCTTCTTGATGAGGCGCTGCAGATATTCGTCGGCCCGATGCACAGGGACACCGCACATCGGGATGTCCTGGCCGCGATGCTTGCCGCGTTTGGTCAGAACAATCGACAAAGCTTCGGACGCGGTAACCGCATCTTCAAAGAATAGCTCGTAGAAGTCGCCCATGCGGTACCAAAGCAGACTGTCCGGATTTGCTGCCTTGATTTCGAGGTACTGCGCCATCGACGGCGTCGCCTCGTACGAGACGGCCGGTTCGCCTTCGCTGTGCGACACTTCGGCTTCCACAGGCGGCTCCGATTCGGTTGGCCTGCCCTTGCGCTGCGCGCCGGTTCTGGACATCAAGTGACTACGTTTCAATTTGCCTCATTGGCCTTGATCGAAGGGCAGCATGAGGCGCTCCACCGCCCCGACCCGGTGCTGGATATGCATAGGTTGCCGTATCGTCTGCTGCAACCTATCGTGCCGGCTCTTTTTCCCTGAAGTGTGCCTCGGAAGCCCCGTGTGCACGTAATCCACGAACGGTCCAACAGCATGGCCTCCCTTCACCGCGCAGCCCAAGTCACGGCGCAAGAAGCGCTCGAATTTCACGCCGGCGGAAAACCAGGAAAACTCGAGATCGCGCCCACGAAGCCGTTGGCGACGCAACGCGATCTTTCGCTGGCGTATTCACCGGGCGTTGCAATTCCGGTGCTGGCGATCGCGGAAAACCCGCGGGAGGCCTACGCCTACACGAGCAAGGGCAATTTCGTGGCGGTGGTGTCGAACGGCACGGCCATTCTGGGCCTCGGCAACTTAGGCGCGCTCGCGTCCAAACCGGTGATGGAAGGCAAGGCGGCGCTCTTCAAGCGCTTCGCCGATCTCGATTCCATCGATCTGCTGGTCGACACGCCCGATCCGGAAGCCTTCATCAACTCCGTGCGCTATCTCGGCCCGTCTTTCGGCGGCATCAACCTTGAAGACATCAAGTCTCCGGATTGCTTCATCATCGAAGAGAAGCTGAAGGAGCTGCTCGACATTCCCGTCTTCCATGACGATCAGCATGGAACGGCCATCGTCGTCGCGGCGGGCGTGCTCAACGGATTGCGGGTCGTCGAAAAAGACATCAGCGACGTGAAGCTCGTGTGCGCCGGCGCGGGTGCTGCGGCACTCGCCTGTCTCAACCTGCTCGTGATGATCGGCCTCAAACGCGAGAACATCACGGTCTGTGATATCAAGGGCGTCGTCTATGAGGGCCGCAAGGAACTCATGGATATCTACAAGGCACCGTTTGCGCAGAAGACGAACGCGCGCGTGCTGGGCGACGTCATTCAAGGCGCCGACATCTTCATCGGGCTTTCGGCCGGCGGCGTGCTTTCGCAAGAGATGGTCGCGCAGATGGCGCCCAAGCCCATCATCTTTGCGATGGCCAATCCTGACCCCGAGATCACGCCGGAAGAAGTGAAGGCGGTGAGATCCGACGCGGTGATTGCGACGGGCCGCTCCGACTACCCCAACCAGGTCAACAACGTCCTGTGCTTCCCCTTCATCTTCCGCGGTGCGCTCGACGTTCAGGCGACGACGATCAATGACGCGATGAAGATCGCCGCGGCGGAAGCCATTGCGGCGCTGGCGCGAGCCGAGGTTCCCGACAAAGTCGCGGCGGCATTCATGGGCGAGCGGCCGACGTTCGGCCCGGGCTACATCATTCCGGCGCCCTTCGATCCGCGGCTTCTGCCGCACGTGTCGGCTGCCGTTGCGAAGGCTGCGATGGATTCCGGCGTCGCGCGTAATCCGATCGTCGATATGGAAGGCTACGTCGCGCGGCTGAAGGCGCGCCTCGATCCCGTCGCGGGGTGGCTCCAATCGACGTTCGAGGCGGTCCGCATGGACCCCAAGCGCGTCGTATTCGCCGAGGGCGAGGATCATGCCGTCATTCGCGCCGCCAACACGTATTTGCAGCAGGGCTTCGGCCAGCCGATCCTGATCGGATCAAAGAAGATCGTGACCGAAGGGTTCCGTCAGCTCGGCATTCCGCTCAGAAGCGACTTCGTGCTGGTGGACACCACGGCGTCGCCCTTCATGGAAGAGTTCACGGAGTTCCTTTATTCGCGCCTGCAGCGCCGCGGTTATCTGAAGCGCGACTGCGAGCGCCTCGTCACCAACGAGCGCAACGTGTTCGGCGCGCTGATGGTGGCGCATGGCCACGCCGATGCGATGGTATCGGGCGTGACGCGCAACTGGACGAGCGTTTATTCGGACGTTCATCGTGTGCTCGACCCGAAGCCTGGGCGTAACGTCATTGGTGTTTCACTTGTGCTGAGCAAGGGCCGCGCCGTTCTCGTTGCCGACACCAGCATCCATGACTCGCCGACGGCGGAGCAACTCGCCAACATCGCCGTTGAAGCGGCGCGTACGGCGCGTGCTTTCGGGATTGAGCCGCGTGTGGCACTGCTTGCCTATTCGACGTTCGGGCAGCCGCGAACGGAGCGTTCCGAGCAGGTCCGCCAAGCGGTGCGCATTCTCGACGAGCGGATGGTCGATTTCGAGTACGACGGCGACATGGCGGCCGACGTTGCGCTCAATCGGACGCTGATGGGGCACTATCCCTTCTGCCGCCTCTCGGACACGGCAAACGTTCTCGTCATGCCGGCATTCCACGCGGCTTCGATTTCGACGAAAATGCTGAAAGAACTTGGCGGCGCGACGATTATCGGGCCGATCGTCGTCGGGCTCTCGCATCCCGTGCAGATCTGCCCGTTCGGTTCGACAGACGCCGATATCGTCAACATGGCAGCGCTCGCGGCCTACGGCGCGGGCCGCCCGTAGGCCGGGCCGCCGGGAGGCGCGGTTCGTCTCAAGCGTCGACGGCGATGCGGCTCTTGGTTTCTTCCGGCGCGCCGTAGTGCTCGAAATAGCGGGGGTCGATTTTGGCCACCGGCATGATGACGAGAACATCGGTCGTGCCGAATTGGTGATCGAGAACGGCGCCGTCGCCGAAGCAGGCGCCGAGCCGTAGGTAAGCTTTGATGAGCGGCGGCATCGCCTTCAGTGCGGCCTTCTGATCAATTTGCGAGAGCGGCACGCGATCCATCGGTACATAGAGCCGGTCGCGCGCGCGGCAGCGCCATTCGTCAGGTGCGAGCGCGCGATGGTGCAGATAGCTCAGCGCCATTGCATGCTCGTCAAGATCGAGGCCCTGGAAGCTGGCGCAGCCGATCATGACGTCGATGCGGTTTTCGCGGACGTAGGTCCAAAGGCCGTGCCACAGTAATTCGAGCGACCTCTTGCTGCGATAGGGTGCCAGAACGCAGGAGCGTCCGAGCTCCATGAAACGGTGGGTCGCGGCTTTGCGGCGGATGAGTTGAGCGACGTCGTATTCGCTCGCCGAATAAAATCCCGGGCCGCGCTCGGCCACGTCCTGTCGAAGGATCCGGTAGGTGCCCACGACCTTCGGCTTCTCGGGCCGGCCGGCGCGGCCTGGCGTTGTCTGATCGAGATCGACGACGAGAAGGTGATCGCACAGCGCGTCATAGGCATCCTCGTCGCGGCGGCGGAATTGCGCGAGGCGTGTCGGCACGGCCGACATTTCCTCGTAGAAAACCTGATAGCGAAGGCGCTGCGCGAGCTTGATCTCAGCCCACGTGCGGGCGAGGCGCACTTCGAGATTGCCGACGCGGCCGTAAATCTTGGGTTCGATGTCGCGAGGCAAAGCGCTGAAGCGGTGCGCGGGCACCTGAAAAGCATTTAGCGCGGAAAGCCCGGCTGGAATCTTCTTCGGCGCACCAGAGCGCCATCTGCCCCGCTCTGCAATCGACTGCCACATAGAGTGCTTCCCTGGTCAATTCCCGAGATGCGGCTAGCACGATTCCGTGACACTTTTTAGATTCGTTTGCTGCGCGTTAGGCAGCAGGCGTTGCTTGGGCGAGGCCCTGTGCCGTCCACTTGACCAGCATGTCGTGGAGATCGCCGGCGTCAAATGGTTTCGCAAGATAATCGTCCATTCCGGCGGCTTGGCAGCGGTCCCGGTCCTCCGGGAAAGCATTCGCGGTCAGGGCGATGATCGGGGGACAGCAGGGGGCCGCGGGCTTTCGCTGTTCAAACAGAGCCTTGATGGATTTGGTGGCGGTCAAGCCATCCAGCCCCGGCATCAGGAGATCCATCAAAATGAGATCGAATGCCGGGCGTTTGCCCTCCAGCGTCTCCCATATCGCCTTGATCGCGCAGCGCCCGTCTTCAACCACCGTCGCACGCCCTCCGGCACGCTCGATGACTTTGCAGGCGAGCAGCGCGTTGATGCGATCGTCTTCGGCGACGAGAACGGTGACGGGATGCTTGAGGGCAGGCGAGGCTTCGCTGGTTTCAGCCGCTCCTCGCGGAGGGTCTGCCCTTTGCAGTTCGAGGACGGCCGTGATGTGCGCGCCTTGGCCGCGGCCGCCGCTGGCGACGATACTGCCGGACATCGCTTGGGCGAGGCGTTTTGAAATTTCCATGCCGAGGGTTGGCGTTTCGGAGCGCGTTGGGGCTGCTGGATCGCGCGGTCGCACAGGTCCGCATGATGGAGCAGCCGGCAGGTGTGCTGCAGATCCTGCAACTTCGATTGAGATACGGATCGCGTTCGAGAAGGAGGGTTTGGCCTTGTCCAACGCGATCCGCACTTCGACGCTGCTGGACTGAGTGGCTTTCATGGCCTGGGACAGCAGATTGAGGACAATCTGGCGAACCCGCATCTCGTCGCCGCGCACCCATTCGGGCACCGCTTCTGCGAGCGTGCAAGTGAGCGCGACCTGCTTGGCAGAAGCTTCGACCATCGTGAATTCGATTGCTTGCTCGATGCAATCGGCAAGCGAGAAGACGCCGGTTGTCAGGTCCACCTTTCCGGCATCGATGTCGGATAAATCCTGAATGTCATCGAGGAAGACCAGGAGCGCTTGAGCCGTTTCTTCGACGATCAGCGCCTGCTTTGCCTGCTCGTCGTCGAGCCGCCTGTCGCGCATACGTGCCATCATGCCGATGATGCCCATTGCAGGCGTTCTGATTTCTTGGCTCATCGCCGCGAGAAAGCGCGATTTTTCTTCGTTGCTCGCCTCGGCGCGGTCGCGCGCCGCTTTGAGCTTTTCCCGGATGTCACGGTCAGCCGTGATGTCACGGCCCACGCTTTGAATTTCGATTTCGCCGGTTTCGCCGATAACCTCGCTGGCGTCCCAGGCGATCCAACGATTGCCTTGGCGTGTGCGCAGGAGTTCGAGTGTGCGCCGGGCGGATGCCGGTGATCCAGCGGCAGGCACCGCCTTGATGACGGTGGGACGGTAACCGGATCCAACGATTTTTTCGGCGGTCACGCCGAAAGCCTTGAGGAAGGCGCGATTGGCGAACCGCAAGCGGCCATCAAGAGAATAGCGGACGATCAAGTCGGTCTGCGCATCCAGGAAGCGGCGGTAGCCAACCGCGCTGTCCGTCTGCGTCCACTGCGCGTCCTTCATTTCTTCCAGCCTGCGCAACTTGATGTGTCTACGCAGGCGGGCGGCGCGGGCGAAGATCCAGGTCCAGCCGTGAGACAGGAGTATGATGGACATGGTGCTTGCTGCGAGCAGCGCGGTTCCCAGGAATGCTGCTGAGAGTGCAACGTCGAGTTCCGGGCCGCTTGATGCGATCCCGCCGGCGAGCAGTGGAAGACCGATGAGAAACGCGATCACGGCAGAGATGCGCGAGACTCTCACCGCCTGCCGCTTCCGGCTGGATGACGGCTCTGCGGCCTTGCCCGCTTCAGCGGGCCGCGCGTACATCGGTTTTTGCAGCAACGCTTTTGCCCCTGAATGCGGGGGCGACACTCAGCTGCCGTCAATTTACGGAATCTAAAGAGACGTGGTTAAGCTACGTGTTGCGGACTAAATTATCATTCATGTCCGATGGCCGCCACGCAGCTGCCTCAAAGCCGCCGCAAATCGTCGTCGTTCAGCCTACGTGCTGCTTCTTCGATCATCAGCGGCACGCCACTTCGTATCGGAAATGCAAGGCCCGCGGCCTTGCTGATCAGCTCACGGTGCTTTGCATCGTACACCAAGCGCGTCTTCGTCAGCGGGCAGACGAGCAGCTCCAGAAGTTTCGGGTCGACCGCGTTCGTTGTGTCGTCTGCTGAGTCTTCACTGTCGCTCATTGGCGGTACCGGTCAATTATTGCAGCGTCGTGCCGCTGCTGCCATTCGAGGCCAAGTCGATCTCTGCAAGAGCGACGAGCACTTCGGCACGCTGGCGCAAATCCTTGGCTTCGAGGAGGGCTTGCTTCTCTTCCGGTCCATACGGGCACATGACGGAGAGCGCATTGATCAAGAACTCGTTGGAAGCGCGCTGGATCGTCGCCCAGTCGGTCTTCAAGCGATTGGCCTCGAGATACGTCTTCAGCACGCGCAAGAGGTTCTGGCGGTCGACCAACTCTTCGCCAAGGCCCTCCGTCAAATCGCTCGCAAACCGGTCGTAGCTGACGCTCATGATGCGATAGGGTTTATCGGTCTCGGCTTCGCCCACGCTTTCGAAGCGCGTGATGCCCGTCAGCGTGATGATGAGGCGCCCGTCATCGAGTTCCTGGTAGGAGGTCACCCGGCCGGCGCATCCGACCGAGCGCAATCCTGCCGACTTATCGATGGGGCTCTCCTGATCGTCGTCGCCAGAGACGATGGGCTGAACGATGCCGATAATCCGGCCGCCCGACATCACGTCGTCCAGCATCTCAAGATAGCGCGGCTCGAAAATGTTCAGCGGCAGTGTCGCCCGCGGCAGCAGAATTGCGCCACGAAGCGGAAAGACCGGGATCCTCGGTGGCAGGTCGGCTGGACGCCGGTAGCGTTCCGTGAGCGTCAAATTCGCTAGTCTCCGCTTGTGGCTGAAACCCTAACTGAACAGGATCGATGCGAGCTTACGCCGGCCTTCCGCGACTAACGGGTCCTTGGGGCCCCAGGCGTCGAAGAACTGCAGAAGCTGCTTGCGAGCGGCTTCATCGTTCCAACTCCGGTCCATCCTGACGAGATCGAGGAGAAGTGCAAGGGCCTCGTCCCGATCGCCCCTGGCGGCAAGCGCCACCGCGAGGTCGAGCCGGGCTTGATGGTCCGCCGGATTTTCGCTGACGCGCGCCGTCAGCTCGGAGAGGTCCGATGCGTCGGCGCCCTTTTCGGCAAGTACTATCGCGGCTTCAATGCCTTTGACGACCGCCAGTTCCCGCTTGTCCGGCGGAACGAGGGCTAGCGTTTGCTTGGCCCGCTCGACGTCGCCGCTCTGCATGTAGCAGGTGGCGAGACCGGCCAAGGCTTCGGCGTTGGTGCGGTCCTCCTGGAGGACGGAGGCAAAAGCCTCGGCTGCGCCTTGAAGGTCGCCCTGCTCGAGCATCTCTTCGCCAGCCTTCAGGACCTCGGTTATGCCGAGTTCGGCATCGTCGGCGACGAGCCGGTCGACAAAGGCCTTGATGGCGCTTTCCGGCTGGGCCCCGGCGAAACCATCGACGGGCCGGCCGTCACGGAAGGCATAAATGGTCGGGATCGACTGAATGCGAAGCTGCGCGGCGATCGCCTGGTTCTCATCGACGTTGATCTTGACGAGGCGAACCTTGCCGCCATAGCTGCGCACGACCTTCTCAAGCGCCGGGGTCAGCTGCTTGCAGGGGCCGCACCATGGCGCCCAAAAGTCGACAATGACTGGAACGGCCTTCGAGGCCTCGAGCACATCTGCCGCGAAAGACGCGGTCGAGGCGTCCTTAATGATGTCCGCGGCGCCTGGCGCGCCGGGAAAACCGTTATCACCGAAAGTCATTGACCCAAATCTCCTCGCCGCCGCTCAGACCTTCAAGATGCGGTCAATACCATGACATGGGGTTCATGGCCGGTTTCACAAATGAACCGCAAAAGGTCTTCGCGTGCAATGTTCGTGGTTGCCGTGTTTTCGAGCGGATGACAGTTGACGCTCTCTTCCGTCATCAACGCCTGATCGAAGACGATCTCCACGCGCTTTGCCGTGTCGTTCATTGCAGCAAACGCGGTCACGGCGCCAGGGGTTACGCCGAGCACTTCCAACAGCAATTCGGGTTTGCCGAAGGAAAAGCGGCCGGCGGGGAGTCTCTTTGAGAGCGCTTTCAAGTCCACCCGCGTCTCCGCATTGGCGATGACGAGGAAAAGCGCGCCCTTGTCGTCCTTCAGAAAGAGGTTCTTGGTGTGCGCGCCCGGCAAATCGATGTCTATCGAACTCGTGTCGGCGACGGTGAAAGCCGGGGGATGCTCGACGGTCCTGGTCTTGATTCCGAGTTGGTCCAGAACCTGGAACAGTTGCTCTCGTGTGTGGGGCATTACCGGGGGCGCTCTGCAAAATTTATCGATCAGGCCGGGGGTGTTCTCGCATCCTCCGAAGCGGCCTCGCCGGTGCCGGAGCTGCGTTACATCAGCTTCTCATGTACCGCCTGATGGACGGTCCGCACAATCGGCTGAAAGCCGAGGGTGCGAGCAAGCGTGCCATCGACATGGAGGTGCCACGGGTTCGTTAGCGGCTCGCTGGATCCGTCCAGCGTCTCGCCGACCAACTCGACGAGTTCATAGATCGAGGTTGGCGCCTCATCGACGATATTGACGACGCGCCCGTCCATCGCGCCGGTCAGCGCAAGCTGCATGGCAGTGGCGATGTCGCGATGATGGATCATGCTCATCCTTTGAGCGGGATGCCATTTGGCACTGACTGCATACTTGGGCACCGCCTCCAGATGACCATCCTGGTCGCCGTAGACGAAGCCGAACCTTTGAATCGACCAGTTCAGCCCGCTGTCGCGCAGCTCTTTCTCGGCTGCGAGCTTGCTGGCCGGATAAGCCTGTTGCGGATCAGCGGCATCATCCTCGCGTCCGGGGCGCGGGCTGTTGGCGTTATAAATATTGGTCGTACTCGCCATGATGAAGCGCGCTTGGGGCGCGTGGGCCCGCGCCGCGGCGATGAGGTTACGCGTACCTTCGAGATTGCTCTTCCAAATGAGATCGGTGTCGTGCGTGCGGAAAACTGCGGCGAGATGAATAATCGCGGAGACGCCCTCCACCGCCTCTGCGAGCGACGCTGGATCAGAGAGGTCACCCTTCGCGGCCGCCACTCCGGCAGGCGCCTCTTTCCCGCCACGCATGAGCGCGCGGCAGTCTACTCCTGCCTCGACAAGGCGCGGCAGAAGCCGCGCTCCTACAAGCCCAGTCGCACCCGTTACCAGGATCGTCATGGCAGAGTTTCCTTTCGCAAAAGATTGTCGAGGCGTTCGGTTGCGGTCCGGAGGACGCGGACGGCGATTGCGATATCGGCAGCGTCGATGCCATCGAACGCGACCTTGTGGATGAGGGCCAAGTCGGGCAGTTCGTCCCAGAGTTTCGTCCCCGCCGGCGTCATCCGCAGGAGCTTCTGGCGCTGATCGGTGCGATCGGGCACCTGCTCGATAAGCCCTTTGCGAGCCAGCGTGCCGACCACGACGCTCAGCGTCGCGCGTTCGATCTGCAGCATCCGCAACAGGTCGCGCTGCATCGTCGGCCCGTCATTGGCCAGTTGGTGCAGCACGTACCATTGGGTGGCTCCGAGATCGTACGGGCGCAGAAGCACCTCCATGGCGGCGCGGCCGGCGAAATAGCATCGCTTGGCCCACGCTCCGACTTCGTTTTTCGAACCGCTCAACTTGTTAGCCTCCTGACAATCATGTTAGGAAGCTAGCATAATGTCAATTGTTGGCGCAGGTAAAACTTCGAAACGTATTTGCCGGCGCGTGGCCCAAAGCGCACGGTGCGCAAATCTCATTCTAGAGTTTTAGAAACGCCGGCTCGGCGTCTTCGCCGACAGCTCTCTCTCTTTGTCGATGCCGATGCTGCGATGGATCTCTTGAGATCGATGCGCTGAAAGTTTTGGTTGAGGTCGTAATCCAAACGGTCAGGCCGTCGCCGAGCGCGAGTGCGGCGATATCGCTGCCCATGAGCATCGATTTCTTTCGAACCCCAGCAATTCAGCTATCGCTCGATCCGCTACCGAAGGCTTGGAAAGAGCGTTGTCGTCCTGAGATTGGCGGGGGTAGGCGAGGGCTTACATTTTGTCTCAATGCCTCGTGCGAAATTCGATATGAAGAGGCCTTGCATTGGGATGTCACTTGCGCCATAAGGCGGGTCTTCCGTTGCCGCAAGGCGCTGATGCTGCTGGACATGCGGGTGTAGCTCAGGGGTAGAGCACGACCTTGCCAAGGTCGGGGTCGAGGGTTCGAATCCCTTCGCCCGCTCCAGTCGGCCTCAGATTTCAGAATACCTCCTGAAATCGTCATGGAAACTTCGCAAGTCGCGTTGCCTGCGGGCATGTAACTGCTTCCGTTTTTCCGGCACGCTTCGATCCCTCAAAGCCGGACGTTCCCTCTTTACAAAACCGTATGAAGAGCCGGTGCGCACCCGCCGCTATAGGTAGCTTCTCACTTGGCGTCAAAACGACGCTCGCAACCAAGGAGAGAAGCCTCATGAAGACAATGATGGGTGTTTGTTTCGCGGCTGCCGTAGTGGCTTTGGGAGCCGGTTCTGCCAGTGCCGCCAGTGTCGGCGGCGATGTGCAGTCACTCAAGCTGATTTCCAAGCAGTCGCCGGAAGTCCAAAACGTCTACTGGCGCCATCACCGTCATTGCTGGTGGCGGCACGGACACCGTCATTGCCGCTGATCGTTTTCTGGTACGGCGCCTGCGTGGCGCCGTATTTCATTCGCAGCGCTGCCGCTGGTCAGACTCTCTGGCGCCACGGAGCTTGAGGAAGGTGCATCCGCTTCGTCTGCGAAAGGGTGCAACAGTGTTGAAAGGCTCCGTGCAGTTTCTTCAGGCCGCTTTAGCTTGCGGACTCATGGTCATTCTCATTTTCTCAATTCCGTTATTGGCTGCGGCTATTCCCCTCCACTTCGATATTACTATTCAGCGGCCGCAGCGCCTCTAGAGCCGAAAAGCAATCCGGCCCCAATTGGGGCCGGTGCATTCTCACGGTCAGTAATAGCGGCGATAACGGCGATAGTAATAGTAATCGTCGTAGGGATAGTCATCGTAGTAGGCGTAGCCGTAGGGCGCGTAGAACCCGATCGCCGGGCCCCAGCCCCAGCCACCCCAACCGCGGTGACCATGCCAATGTCCATAACCGCCATGTCGGAAGTGGCCGTGGAAATGGCCACCGTGACCGTGTCGCGCCTCAGCGCCAGCGGAGAAGCCTACTAATGCAAGACCTGCCACTGCGCCGCTAAAAGCTTTTTTCCATCCGTCCATTTTGAGCTCCATTGCATCGGCGGGCGACCGTCCGATCGCCCTGGCGAATAAACCTGGAAGCGCCGCGCCGGTTTTCATGCATTTATGGAAATACAGCTCAGCTATTATTGTAATTCGGTCTGGCGCAGAATTGGCCTCTGCCAGGAGCAATTGCGCTGGCTGAAAATGAACTTCGTGTTCTTTGCTGCCGACAGAATTTTTTACTCGCCGTTCGGCCGGAACCGAGGCTGGCGGCCTCCAGGCAGACACATGCGCGGTTCAGGCTCGGCGCCCTAACATGCGGCTTGCAAAATCCGTCCCACAACGTCCATTAGCGTCAGTCTGATCGGTTCAACGATAGGGTCCACATATCATGGTCGCAGTCCGTAGAACTTTGCTCGGTCGTCCTCTCGCGTTTCTGGCGATCATACTCAGCGGCCTTTCGTTGGCGGGATGCGGGGTCAACACCATTCCGACCGCAGAGCAGCAGGCGAAGGCTGCCTGGAGCGAGGTGCAGAACCAATACAAGCGCCGCTCCGATCTCATTCCCAATCTCGTCGCCTCAGTGAAGGGCTTTGCGGATCAGGAGAAGAGCGTTCTGATCGATGTTACGAAAGCGCGCGAGCAGACGACGAATATCCAGCTGCCGCCGGACATCCTGACGAACCCGGAGGCCATGAAGAAGTTTCAGGATGCGCAGGCGAACCTCAGCGGCGCTCTCGGCCGGCTGATGGCCGTCGTCGAACGCTATCCCGATATCAAGTCGGGCCAGAACTTCCTGGCGCTGCAGAGCGAGCTTGCCGGAACCGAGAACCGTATCGCGATTGCGCGCCGCGACTACATCGAGGCGGTGAGACGATACAACACCGAGATCTCGACCTTCCCAGGCAGGCTCTGGAAGATCGCGCTCTATCCGAACGCGAAGGAAATGGCGACATTCGACATCTCGCCGGAAGAGCAGAAGGTGCCGAAGGTCGATTTCAGCAAACCCTAGCGCGACGCCGTCCGCAAACTTGCCAGGAGCTCGTGCGATGGCTGGCGCTCAGTCCGCCACTCGGTTTTTGACGCTGCGCAACCAGCGCCGCTCGGCCGTGCGCGCTGTGCTCGTGCTTCTCATGGCGATCCTCCCAGCATTGTTCGCGCCGGCCTTCGCCCAACCCGTCTATCCCGAACTCACGGGGCGGGTGACGGATGAAGCCGGATTGCTGACGCCGCAGGACAAGGCGGAGATCGAGCAGGCGCTCGCAGATCTCGAGCAAACGTCCACCGATCAGCTCGCGGTCGTCACCGTCAAATCCTTGCAGGGTTATCCGATCGAGGACTACGGCGTCGGCCTCGGGCGCAAATGGGGCATCGGTCAGAAGGGCAAGGACAACGGGGTCCTTCTCATCGTCGCACCCAACGATCGGAAGGTTCGCATCGAGGTCGGGCGGCGGCTCGAGCCTTTCATGACCGATACGATGTCGGCCTTGATCATTCAGAACGCCATTCTTCCGAAGTTCCGCAGAGGTGACTTCGCCGATGGAATAAAAGACGGCATTCGCGACATCAAAGCGGTTTTGCTTGGCGATGCCGATGAAGTGAAGCAGCGTGCCGCGGGTGCGCGAGCGCCGGAAGACGATGCAGAGGCAATGCTTCATCTCCTCATTTTTCTGGCCATCGTCGCCTTCATCATCTGGGTGAATTACCGGCAGGCTCAGGCTGTGCAGCAGGGCATTCCCGGTGCCCGGCGGCGGGGTGGCATTATCGTCATCCCGGGCGGCTCAGGCGGCTGGGGCGGCGGCTGGTCCGGTGGTGGCGGAGGAGGTGGCGGCTGGTCCGGCGGCGGAGGAGACTTCGGCGGCGGCGGCGCTTCGGGTGGCTGGTGAGCAATGAGCGAGTGGATGCGAAAATGCGGTTGCGCACGATGAATTCAATCAGCGCCCGAGATGCAGAACGCATTTCAACGGCCATTGCCGAGGCGGAACGCAATACGTCGGGAGAGATCGTTGCCGTTCTCGCCGATCAGAGCAGCCGGTATCAGCATATTCCGTTCATGTGGGCGGCGCTGCTGGCGCTCATTGTTCCCTGGCCCCTGATCCATTTCACGTGGATGCCGGTGCAGCAGATCTTTCTCTTTCAGCTGCTCGCCTTTTTCGCCCTCCTCGCGATCGCCTGGCATCCAAGCGTTCGCGTATCGCTCGTGCCGAAAGGGATTTTGAATGCGAACACGCGGCGGCGCGCGAGCGAGCAGTTCCTGGCGCGCAACCTGCACACGACTGAGGGGCGGACCGGCGTCCTCATCTTCGTGTCGCTCGCCGAGAAGCGCGTGGAGATCATCGCCGATCATGGGATCGATGCGCTGGTGCCGAAGGGGACGTGGCAGAAGATCGTGGATCAGCTGACGGCAGACATAGGGGCAGGACGCGCGGTCGAAGGGTTCGAGCGCGCGATCCAACAAATTGGCGTGTTGCTCGCGGCGCACTTCCCGCCGGGGCGTGGCGATCCCAATGAGCTTCCCGATCACTTGATCGTCTTGAGAAGCTGATACGCTGCTTGCGTTCACGATCCGCGGATCACTAGAGGGAAAAAACATGGCGACGTTCGATATCGGCGGCAGCGGTGAGCACATTCCTGCCGCCGCCGGGGGCCAGGTTCGCGCGCCGCTTCGGGCCCGCGTCTCGTGGATGCTCTATGATTGGGCGACGCAGCCGCACTACACGCTCGTGCAGACGTTTCTGTTTGGGCCGTACTTTGCGAACGCCATCGTGCAGAATTCGGTTTGCGGGTCGTGGATTGCCGAGGGCAGCGCGCCGGCGGCCTGCGGTCAGGCGCTGTGGGGATACGGCGCGGCGGTTGCGGGATTGCTGATCGCCATACTCAGTCCGCTGCTCGGCGCGGCTGCCGATGGGCGCGGGCGGCGCAAGCCTTGGATGGCTCTGCTGTCGTTGGTCTTTCTCGCCGGGCTCAGCGTGCTGTGGCTCGGCGTCCCGGATGCCAATCTCACGACGATCCTGATCATGCTTGCAGGGTTCGTCGTCGCGACGCTCGCGGCTGAACTGATGAGCGTGTTTGCCAATGCTATCATGACGGGCTTGGTGCCGCGCAGCGAGCTTGGCCGGTTGTCCGGCACGGGCTGGGCGGTCGGATATTTCGGCGGGCTCGTCAGCTTGGCTATCGTCGCAGGTTTGCTGGTGCCGGTTCCCGGGAGCGCGAACACGCTGCTCGGGCTCGAGCCGCTGTTGACGCTGGATGGTCTCTCGCGTGAGAGCGACCGCATCACCGGGCCGTTCGCGGCGATATGGTTCGCGATTTTCATCATCCCGTTTTTTCTGTTCGTGCCGGACCGGCGCAGTGCGCTGGGCGCACAACCGAAGCGAAGTGCGATGGCGGAGCTGTGGGACACGATCAAGTCGCTGCCCGCGAACCCGAGCCTTCTCATCTTTCTCGTTGCGCGCATGATTTACACGGATGGACTGACCGCGATCTTCGCGTTTGGCGGCATCTACGGTGCGTCTGTCTTCGGCTGGGGGGCGCTGGAACTTGGGATTTTCGGCATCATCCTAACGTTGGTCGGAGCGTTCGGCGCGCTCATCGGCGGCTGGCTCGATGACCATGCCGGGCCGAAGGCGGTGATCATCGCCTCGCTTTTCGCGCTGATCATCGGCGCGATCGGCATTCTGTCGATCGATAAGAACCACATCCTCTTCACGGTCGAGGTAGCGGAGAAGGCTGCCGGATCGGCGCCGTTCTCTTCGCCCGGTGAGCACGCGTTCCTCGTCTTCGCGATCATCGTCGGCATCGTTGCGGCGCCCGTGCAAGCGGCGAGCCGGTCGCTGCTCGCGCGCATCGCGCCGCCCGAGAAGATCACGCAATTCTTCGGGCTCTTCGCGTTCTCTGGAAAGGTCACGGCGTTTCTCGCGCCGCTGCTCGTTGCCTGGGTCACGCTGGCGACGGGAAGCCAGCGCATCGGCATGGCTGCCGTGCTGGCGTTCCTTGTGGCAGGCATCGCAATGATGCCGTTCGTCAGGATGCGTGAGACGCGCTAGTGCCGGAAGTGGCGAACGCCGGTGAAGACCATCGCGAGCCCACGTTCGTCGGCGGCCTTTATGACTTCGTCGTCGCGCATCGAGCCGCCCGGCTGAATGACGGCCGTGACGCCCGCCTCGGCGGCGGTGATCAAACCATCGGCGAACGGGAAGAACGCGTCGGAAGCGACGACCGAGCCCACGGTCAGCGGTTCGCTCAAGCCTTCGGCCTTGGCGGCTTCCGCGGCTTTCCAAGCGGCGATGCGTGCAGAATCGACGCGGCTCATCTGACCGGCGCCGACGCCGACCGTTGCGCCATTCTTGGCGTAGACGATGGCGTTCGACTTCACGTGCTTGGCAACTTTGAAGGCGAACCGCAGGTCGCGTAGTTCGGCATCCGTAGGCGCCCGCTTCGTCACGACTTTCAGTTCCAGGTCGTCAGCGTTGGTTGAATCGCGCGACTGCACGAGGAGACCACCGGCGACGGATTTGAAATTGAGGCCTGCCGCGCGCACGTCGGCGAGGCCGCTCGTTAAAAGCAGGCGAAGATTTTTCTTGGCTGCGAAAATGGCCTTGGCTTCATCGGAGGCGCCCGGCGCGATGACGACTTCGGTGAAGATTTTCGTGATCTCGCGCGCGGCATCGGCGTCGATCGGCTGATTGAGCGCGATGATGCCGCCGAATGCGCTCGTTGAATCGCAGGAGAGCGCCTTGCGGTAAGCGTCGGCAAGCGAGGATCCGGTGGCGACGCCGCAGGGATTGGCGTGCTTGATGATGGCGACGGCAGGCGCCTTGGCGTCGAATTCCGAGACGAGTTCGAAGGCGGCGTCGGTGTCGTTGATGTTGTTGTAGGAGAGTTCCTTGCCCTGCAGCTGTTCTGCCGTGGCGACGCCGACGCGGCCCTCAGCGGAGAGATAGAGGGCTGCCGACTGATGGGCGTTCTCGCCATAGCGCAGCGCCTGGCCGAGCTTGCCGCCGAAGGCGCGGAATTCGGGTAGCTCGGTGCCGATCTCGCGCGCGAACCAGTTGCTGATCGCGGCGTCGTAAGCTGCCGTGCGTGCGAAAGCCTTGGCCGCGAGTGCCTTGCGCAGCGCGAGTGTCGTCGCGCCGTTGTTGGCTGCGATTTCTTCCAGCACGCGATCGTAATCGGACGGTTCGATGATGACCGTGACGCTGTCGTGGTTCTTCGCGGCGCCGCGGATCATCGCCGGGCCGCCGACGTCGATGTTCTCGACGCAGTCGTCGTAGGGCGCGTTCTTCGCGATCGTGGCTTCGAACGGGTAGAGGTTCACGACGAGGAGATCGATCGGCAGAATGGCGTGTTCGCGCGCGGCTTCGTCGTGGGTGGCATTGCCGCGAATGGCGAGAAGGCCGCCGTGCACTTTGGGATGGAGGGTCTTGACGCGGCCGTCCATCATTTCGGGGAAGTCCGTCAACTCGGACACGTCCTTGACCGCCAGGCCTGCCGACTTCAGCGCGGCTGCCGTGCCGCCCGTCGAAACGAGTTCGATGCCGCGATTGCTCAGTGCGGTGGCGAAGGAAACGAGCCCGGTTTTGTCGGAAACCGACAGAAGGGCCCGGCGTATCTGTTGATCGGCCATGTGCATCCCAGTGTGTTCGAAAGTGGCGGTTAGCACGGCCCGTTTGGCGTGGCTATCCCGCGCGAAGATCTGCCGCGCGAATGCGCCGCATGGGCCGTTGGCCGGTCAGGTTTGGTGGCCCTCCGCGCGTTCCGCGTGGACAGACCAGCGGACCTCCGTTTGGCCGAAGGTCGTGCCGCGTAGCACGATTTGCAGACTTGGCCGCGGTCCGGCGCTGTCCACGAAAAACAGGCTTTCTTCGATCGACAATTGAGCCGTGTCGTCGGCAGCCGTGAACAGCCACGTTTCGCCGTCGCGCAGCGTGATGCGGCATGCCCCATGACCGGCCGCCCTGCAGCCGCAGTCGGGATGAAGGTGGAAGTGGATGGCGTAGGGCAGGTCCTGCTTCAGGCGCAGCGTGCCTTTCGGCGGCTCGAGGGTGTCGGCGCCTTCCAAGCGATCGCCATCAGCGGAGAGCGAGAGGCGGCGCGAGTGGATCAGCCCGTAGCGTTTGACGTAACCGTCGTGACTCGCCGTCAAAACAGCTTCTTGTGCGCCGTTGTTGAATTCGAAGGCGACGATGTCCGGGCCGCGGATCGGCAGGCCGTCTACCATGGTTTCCAGCTGCTCGTGCCGGATGAGCCGCGAGGATGATGTCTCAGCGAGGCAGAGCGTGTTGTGACTAGCAGTGGCGCGTGCGACCGAATCCCAGCCGTGATCGGCGGGCCCCGGGAAGCCGCCATTGGCGAAGATCAAATGATGGCGCGCCGTCATCTCGAAGGAGAGGGCGCCGGCTTCCGCTTGCGTCGAAAGTTCAAGCGGCGGCGGTGAGCCGACATCGGTGACGATGATCGTATTGCCGCGTTCGAGCCGCGCGTAGCCCGAAGCGTGCGCAACCGGCATGCGATCGAGTTCGCCGCTCGAATAGGCAAGAACAGTGGCGAGCGCTGCCGGCGATCCGACGCTGACGCCGTTGAAGCGCGCGAGCATGCCGTCGCCCAGCCGCATGAAGCGCAAAAACTTCAGAGAATTCTTGATTGCAGAATTGATTTCTGCGGGTGGCGGCAGCGCGCGCGAGTTGAAGCACTGGCCGAGCGGCAAGAGGTCGAGAATGAGATCGGAGAGGACGCTGGCACTGCGGCTGACGTGCCCGCCATCTTCGAGGATCTGGCGCTTCAGCTCGGCGACGAGTGCGGTTTCGGCTTCTTTCAGTTGCCGGTCGTGTCCGGACACGGCAAGTCCGGTGAGGACGAGCGCGATGAGACAGACCATGCGCGGTACGCCGTCAGGCGCATTCCTCCACGTTGTTCTGAGCGCCACGATCTGCTGGCCGATGCTCGACATGATCTGCGTGTAAGAGCGCACGTCGAGATCTTCGAGCAGCATGTTGGCTTGCGAGATCCACGAGATCAGCCGGCGGGCGATCACCTCAGGCTCGTAGGCGACGCCCTGCGACATGCGCCGCAAGGCGATCCATTCGAGCACGAGTTCGCGCGCGGCAGTGAAGGCTTCTTCTTCTTCCGTCGCCGCCAAATGCCGGAGCCAGCCAAAGCCGTGAAGCTCGCGCTCCCAGGCGAGGCTTGGGGGCGTGATGCGAAAGACGGATGCGCCTTTCAATTCCGCGATCTCGGACGCGAGGCCGAAGTGGCCGTGGGCGATTTCGGTCCAAAAGCTCGGATCGGCGGCCCGCAGCTCCTGCGGCACGATGAGAATCTGGTCGGCGCCGTGACCCGCGTAGCGCCAGCGCAGAAGTGGCGATGAGAGTGTGAACGTGACGGCGCGGCGGCGGAGGCGCTCAACCGAAAGGGAGCGGATTTTCAGCCGTTCCGTGACATTGAGGCTCAAGGGGAATTGCTCCTGCGTCGCCGCAAAAATGCGTCAGATCGAAGATTGGAGTATCCCCGGACCGGCGCCAAAACAAGGCGCGGGCCCGCACAGGCTGTTAGCGAGCGGCCGACTTCACCAGGGTTGCGGCGTAAAAGCCATCAAGACCGCGCAGGCCTTCCGGCAAATCCGCAAAGTGCGAGGGCAGGGTCCGCAGATCGCCGTCGCGGGTTCGCCAAGCGAGCGGGATCGTGACATCGTCCAGCATGATTGGCTGGCGGCTGAAATCCGCATGGCGCGCGAGGAAAGCATCGACCTGCCGTTCACCTTCCTCGGGCTCGAGCGAACAGGTGCAATAAACGAGCGTTCCGCCGGGCTTCAAAAGGTCCGCCGCGCGGTCGAGCAGCTTCAATTGCAGAGCGGCGAGTGCGGCAACGTCTTCGGGACGCTTCAGGTACAAGATATCGGGATGACGGCGGATCGTGCCCGTCGATGTGCACGGGCTATCGAGAAGGATGGCGTCAAACTTCTGCTCGGACGTGAACGTCAGCGCGTCGGAGACGACGGTGTTCGCCGACAGTCCAAGGCGCGTGAGATTGTCATTCAAGCGCGACAGCCGTCCGGCCGATTTGTCGACAGCGGTGACATTGGCGCCAGCGGCTGCGAGTTGGGCTGTCTTGCCGCCAGGCGCGGCGCAGAGATCGAGGACGTCGAGCCCAGCGACGTCGCCCATCAACCGCACGGGAAGCGCGGCGGCGGCGTCTTGCACCCACCATGCGCCGGCGCTGTAGCCCGGCAGTTCTTCGACGCGGCCCGCTTGGGCGCAGCGAAGCGAGCCTGTCGGCAGTACGACGGCGCCGATGCGTTCGGCCCACAATTCGGGATCGGCTTTGACGGTCAGATCGAGGGCGGGCTCGACCAGCGATGCGCGCGCGATTTGGCGGGCCTCGGAAGGGCCGTAGGCGTCGCTCCAACGCGCGAGCAGCCAGTCTGGGAAGGTCAGCGCAACGTTATCGAGATCAGCGAGGCGCCCCTGACCGCTCTCGCTCAAGCGCCGCAGAACGGCGTTGACCAGATTTGCGAAGCGCTTGCCGTTGGTGTCGGCGTGGCATTGGTCGACAGCCAAAGAGATGGCTGCGTGCGGCGGCGTTTGCAGGAGAAGCAGCTGGGCTGCGGCCGCGAGCAGAATTTCGTTCAGGCGGCCGATCGTTTCGGGCAGCGGTTTGGCGATGTAGCTGCTCAGCACAGCCTGCAGCGCGCCGCGATTGCGTAGCGCCGTCGTGGCGATCAGGCGGGCGAAAGCGCGGTCACGCGGCTCCAGATCGCGGGCTGCCGAAGCATTGGCAAAAGCGTCATCGAACGGCCGGCGCTCGATCAGCACGGAAAAGAGCGCGGAGACTGCGGCGTCGCGCGTTTTCAGGCCGTCGCCGGCGGGCGAAGGTTTGCGGGCGGTTGCGGGCTTTTTCTTGGGGTCGCGTTTGAAACGCGCTCCAGCTGCTGCGGAGCGCGGGCTTGTTCTTCTCGTATCGTTTGGCACATCAGCCCCAGGGGTTCGGTGGTTTGGTGTAGTTCTGTCCACCGATCCAGACTTCGCCGGAGCTGCTCGGGCGGCCGCCGGTATCGATGCCGGTCGCGCCCATTTCGCGCGCCAGCGCTTCGAGCGCGGCGATGCGATTTACGACATTCGGATGGGTTGAGAAAAGATTATCGACGCCGTGGCCGTTCAGCGGATTGATGATGAACATGTGCGCTGCGGCCGGGACCGCTTCGGCTTCTTCGTTCGGAATTTGGCGTGCCGCGCCATCGATCCGGCGCAGAGCGGAGGCGAGCCAAAGCGGCCGGCCACAGATCATCGCGCCGAGACGGTCGGCTTGATACTCGCGCGAGCGGCTGATCGCCATCTGCACGAGACCGGCGGCCATCGGCGCAATGATGATGGCGGCGAGCGTGCCGATCGCGCCAAGCGCGCCGCGATCGTTACCGCGGCCGCCGCCGAACAGCATGCCGAACTGCATGTATTGGGCGACCATCGAGACGGCTCCGCCGATCGTCGCGGCGACGGCCATCGTCAGCGTGTCGCGATTTTTGATGTGCGCAAGCTCGTGCGCGATGACGCCTGCGATCTCTTCACGGTTGAGCGCTTCAAGCAAGCCCGTCGAAGCGCATACCGCCGCGTGCGACGGGCTGCGGCCCGTTGCGAAGGCGTTCGGCTGCGGGCTATTCATGATGTAGACGCGCGGCATCGGCAGATCGGCGTTGCGCGCCAGGTCGCGCACGATGCCATAGAGTTCGGGCGCGGTCGCTTCACTGACTTCGTGAGCGTTGAACATGCGCAAAACGATGGAATCGGATTTCCATAGGCTCACCGCGTTCATCACCATGGCAATGACGAACGCAATGACGAGACCTGATTGGCCGCCGATGGCCGCACCCAGTGCGACGAAGATCGCCGTCAGCAATGCCAACAGCATCGCGGTCTTGGCATAGTTCATAGGCATTTGAGCATACTCGCCAGTGGGGTCCTAAGCTGGTCTACAACCTTACAGGCGCTATATATGGTGTCGAAAGAACACCATAAAGGCGATCCGCCGAAAAAGGCAGCGGAACCCGTCGGAAAGGACTTTAACGACATGTCAGCCGAGGAACGGAGGGGCGAAAGCGGGTCAGGTGAGCCGGAGGCGGGGGGGCCCGCCCCACGCGTGCTGACGCCTGAGGCTCGCCGCGCATTGGCGGAAGCGGAAGAGCGGCGGCAGAAGCAGGCTGCCGAGCCCAAGCCGCCGCGCGAGGTTGGTGGCCGGAACGGACCCGATCCCACGCGCTTCGGCGACTGGGAGAAGGGCGGCATCACGTCCGATTTCTGATGCCGCCGCTGGACTTCGTATTGGGCGTGAGCGGCGCTAGACGCGCTTGTTCTGGCGGTTGCTGATCAGATCATCGACGACGGCGGGATCGGACAGCGTGGAGGTATCACCCAAGCTTCCGAAATCATCCTCCGCGATCTTTCTCAAAATGCGCCGCATGATTTTACCGGAGCGCGTCTTGGGCAGGCCGGGCGAAAACTGGATGAGATCGGGCGAAGCGATCGGTCCGATTTCGGCGCGGACGTGGGCGACGAGTTCGCGTCTCAGGGTATCGTCGCCGCTCTCGCCAACGTTAAGCGTCACGTAGCAATAGATGCCCTGGCCCTTGATGTCGTGCGGGTAGCCGACGACGGCCGCCTCTGCAACTTTGGGATGGGAGACGAGCGCGCTTTCGACTTCGGCCGTGCCCATGCGGTGGCCGGAGACGTTGATGACGTCGTCCACGCGTCCGGTGATCCAGTAATAGCCGTCGGCGTCGCGGCGGCAGCCGTCGCCCGTGAAGTACGTTCCCGGATAAGCCGAGAAGTACGTTTGCACGAAGCGATCGTGATCGCCGTAGATGGTGCGCGATTGCCCCGGCCAGCTGTCGAGCAGAACGAGGTTGCCCTGCGCCTCGCCTTCGAGGATCTGGCCTTTCTCGTCAACGAGAGCCGGTTGCACGCCGAAGAAGGGCTTCGTCGCGGAGCCCGGCTTCAAATCCGTGGCGCCGGGAAGCGGCGTGATGAGGATGCCGCCGGTTTCCGTCTGCCACCACGTGTCGACGATGGGGCAGCGGTCGTCGCCGACGACGTGATGATACCATTCCCAGGCTTCGGGATTGATCGGCTCGCCGACGGAACCCAGAAGACGCAAGGACGAGCGGTCCGTCGATTTGACGAGCGCATCGCCCGCACCCATCAACGCGCGGATGGCTGTCGGGGCGGTGTAGAAGATGGTGACCTTCCACTTATCGACCACGTTCCAGAATCGGGCTGCGGTGGGATAGGTCGGCACACCTTCGAACATCAGGGTCGTCGCACCGTTCGCGAGCGGTCCGTAGACGATGTAGGTGTGGCCCGTGACCCAGCCGACGTCCGCTGTGCACCAATAGACATCGTCTTCGTGGTAGTCGAAAATGTATTGGTGGGTCATCGATGCGTAGACGAGGTATCCGCCCGTCGTGTGCATGACGCCCTTGGGCTTTCCGGTCGACCCCGACGTGTAGAGAATGAAGAGCGGATCTTCTGCGCCCATCTCCACCGGTGCGCATTCGGCGGGAACGGTCTCCATCTCTTCGTGCAGCCAGAAATCGCGGCCGTTCGTCCACGGCACGGCATTGCCTGAGCGCCGGACGACGAGCATCTTTTCATCGCCCTTGCACTTTGCGAGTGCGGCGTCGGCGTTCTTCTTCAGAGGCACGGTCTTGCCGGAGCGGAACGCTTCATCGGCCGTGATGATGAGTTTTGAATCCGCGTCTTCGATGCGGTTCTGGAGACTATCGGGGGAGAAGCCGCCGAAGACGATCGAATGCACGGCGCCGATGCGCGTGCAGGCGAGCATCGCGTAGGCGGCTTCTGGAATCATCGGCAGATAGATCGTAACGCGGTCGCCTTTCTTGACGCCGTGCTTCTTCAAGACATTGGCGAAGCGCTGCACGCGTTCGTGAAGATGGCGATAGGTGATCTGTTCGCTCTCGCTCGGATCGTCGCCTTCCCAGATGATCGCGACTTTGTCACCGCGCTCTTTCAGATGGCGATCGATGCAGTTGGCGGAGACGTTAAGCGTGCCGTCCTCGTACCACCGAATGTCGACGTTGGTCGGCGCGAAGCTCGTGTTCTTTGCGCGCGTATAGGGCTTGATCCAGTCGATGCGCTTGCCTGCGTCCGACCAGAAACCCTCCGGGTCGGCAACGGATCGCTCATACATCTCGTCATAGGACTGTGCGTCGATATAAGCCCGCTCCGCCCACTGCGGGGGGACGGCGTACACTTTGTCCGACATTTGAAAGCGCTCCTCCGATTGGCCGTCTGGGACGCGGCCATTTTCCCCTATTATGCTGCGGCGCGCGCCGGTCCACAACATGATCGGCGGCTGACGTATCGTCATGCCGCGCCGGTTTGTTTGCGGTTCAATATCGCACCGCGGAAGGCCCTAGGCGCCCCAGACGGTGGTCCGCTTGATGTCGTAATCCTCAAGCTCGCGGGTCACGGGCACCTGATATTCTGCCAACGGTGTAAACCGGTCCTGCGGGAAGTAGCTGCGGCGGGGATCGCCGATGAAGATGGAGCAGCCCCGTTCCTTGGCGCGGCCGATATATCGGGTGACGCGTTCGGCCAGTTCGCGTTCGTAGAAGAGGTCGCCGACGATGATGACGCTATCGGCCGGAGGTTCAGTGCTCAGCAAATCGGCAGCGGTCGTCTCGATGGCAACGCCGTTCGCCTTGGCATTGATGGCGCAGGCGGCGACGGCCAGACCGTCGATATCGACCGCCAGGACGTGGGCTGCGCCGGTCTTGGCGGCGGCTATGGCGGATAATCCCGAGCCCGCGCCGATGTCGAGCACGTTCCGGCCGCGGCAGATTTCCGGGTTGTCGAGGAGGTAGCGGCTGACGGCCTGGCCGCCCGCCCAGGCGAAAGCCCAGAAGGGTGGGGGCACGTTAAGCTCGCCCAACTCTTCTTCCGTCTTTTGCCAGATCGGCAGCGATTCTTCGGCGAGGCGCAACGTAATTTCCGCCACCAAGGGCGGCGCGATAGGCTTCGTATTTTCGAGGATGAACCGTTCGGCGCTTGCAGGATCAGCCGGATCGAGCCGGGCGGTCATTGGTCCTTGAGCTTCTTGAGATCGACCCCGCCCATTTTGCAGATTTCCTTCCATTCGTCGGCCGACACGGGTTGGACGGACAGACGGGAATTGTTGACGAGCACCATGCCCGAAAGCTTGGGGTTCGATTTGACCTCTTCGAGGCCGACGGGCTTGGGAACGGGCGTGACGGCTGCGACGTCCACGCATTCCCACTTGCCTGTTTCGTCTTTCGCCTCGGGGTGGGCCGGCGCGATGATGCGCAGAATCCCGACGACCTCTTTGCCCTCGTTCGAGTGATAGAAGAAACCGAGGTCGCCGACTTTCATCGCCCGCATGTTGTTGCGCGCCTGATAGTTGCGAACGCCGTCCCACGCCTCGCCCTTTTTGCCGCGGGAGACGAGATCGCTCCACGAGAAGACGTCGGGTTCGGATTTCAGGAGCCAGAAGGCGGTCATGCTCAGCCTTTATGTAAGGGGCTCGGTGCTAGCGCGAAACTGCACGGTGCTCAAGGCGGCGGGGTGCCAAAACAAAAGCCCCATGCTTGCAAGAAGCATGGGGCTTTAGACGCGACACGAAACTTTTGCGGTCGGAGAGGCTCAAGGCCGCGACCTGTTTGATGGTTATCTCATCAAGGCCTTGATATTCGGTAAAGGCGTTGTGCTCACGTGCGGCGGAAGGGTCCGTCGCGAATACTGCTGTTCGCCCGGAAAAGCGCGAATTGCTGGCGCTTTCGCAAATGGCTCCAACGTTTCGGCTGAAACGTCGCAGCAGAAAATTCTCAGAAAGGTGGAGCGCTCTCAGTCTTCGGCTTTGAGCGGCCGCTGCATCAAGGATGCGATTGCTTCATCGACATGGAGGCGGCCTTGGATGATGCCGTGCACGGCTTCGGCAATCGGCATCTCAACACCTTTCTCTCGCGCGAGCCGGACGAGCGCGGCGCAGGTGTGTACGCCTTCGGCAACGGTGACGCGGCCACCCATAAATTCGGCAAGGGTGCGACCTTCGCCGAGCGCGCGTCCGAGCGACATGTTGCGCGACTGCGGGCTGCCGCACGTCAGGATGAGATCACCGAGGCCGGAGAGGCCGAGCAGTGTTTCGGGTCGCGCGCCCATGGCTTCGCCGAAGCGGCGGAGTTCGGCAAAGCCGCGTGTGACGATGGCCGCGTGGGCGCTAGCTCCGAGGCCGCGGCCTTCGACGATGCCGGCGGCGATGGCCAGCACGTTCTTCACTGCGCCGCCGAGTTCGGCGCCCAGCAAATCGCTCGACCAATAAAGACGCATTTGGCGGGAGGAGAGTGCGGAGGCAAGCGTGCGGCCGGCTGTTTCGCTGCGGCAGGCGAGCGTCAGCGCAGATGGCAGACCGCGTGCGACGTCGGCGGCGAAGCTTGGCCCGGACAGAACGGCGCGCAGCGCGTGGGGTGCTGCTTCTTCGAGGACCTCGCCCATGAAGCGGCCCGTTGCGTCCTCGATACCTTTCGCACAAATGATGACTGGCGTGTTCGCCGCCAGCTGCTTGGCAATCCGGGCCATGACGCTGCGCAAGTGCTGCGCCGGAACGACGGCGAGGATGGCATCCGAACCCGCCGTCGCCAAAAGATCGGATGTGGCGCAGATCGCGGGATTAAGGTCGACGCCAGGTAGAAACGTCCGGTTGACGTGCCGCATGTTGATGTCGTCGACGACTTCGGTCTCGCGTGCCCACAGCGTGACCTTCATCTGGTTGTGCGCCAACGACTGCGCGAGCGCTGTTCCCCACGCGCCGCCGCCGACAATGCTCACCGAATTGATTTGCAAACCTGCCCCCGCATTCGAACAAGACTTAAGTCTAGCACGGCATTCTAACGGGCGCTCTTCAGGCTTTCACGCCCGCGCCCGTGGCTTTGGCGGCGCTGGGATCGAGCGGCCAGCGCGGTTTGACGGGCGCCGCCAAGTCATCGACGAGTCCTTGTGCCAAGCGCTCGGCTCCGGCCCAGGCAATCATGGCGCCGTTGTCGGTGCAGAGCGCAAGCGGCGGTGCATGGAAGGTGAAGCCCGACTTCGCTGAAAGGTCCACGAGCATGGATCGGAGGGCCTTGTTGGCGGCCACGCCTCCAGCGGCGACGAAATTGCGGGGCGCATCCTCGGCCAAGAGCGGAAGCACGGTGGAGATCGCCAATCGCACCCGGTCGGCTACGCTGTCGCAAACGGCCGCCTGGAACGAGGCGCAGAGGTCGGCGACGTCCTGTTCGGAGAGCGGCGAGATCTTTGCGGCGGCGTGGCGGACGGCCGTCTTGAGGCCAGCGAATGAGAAATGCGGGTCTGCCCGTCCCAGCATCGGCCGGGGCAGGTTGAAGCGGCGCGGATCGCCTTTCAGGGCGGCCTTCTCGACGGCTGGTCCTCCGGGCATCGGCAGGCCCAGCAACTTTGCCGTTTTGTCGAAAGCTTCGCCGAGCGCATCGTCAATAGTGGTGGCGAGCCGCCGGTAGCGGCCGACGCCTTCGACCCACAGCAGCTGGGTATGGCCGCCCGAGACGAGAAGCATCAGGTACGGCGGCCGGATGCCGTCGGTCAGCCCGGCCGTCAAGGCGTGGGCCTCGAGATGATTGATGGCGAGGAAGGGTTTGCCGGTGGCGAGCGCCAAAGCTTTGCCGCTCGTTGCGCCGACGATCAGGCCACCGATAAGGCCCGGTCCGGCGGAGGCCGCAACGGCGGAGAGATGGCCGAGACCAATGCCAGCCTCGTCGAGCGCCTTCTGAATGAGAAGATCGAGGCTTTCGGTATGGGCGCGGGCAGCGATTTCCGGCACGACGCCGCCATAGAGCGCGTGGCTTTCGAATTGCGAAAGGACGACGTTGGATAAAATGCGGCCTGAGCCTGCGGGATCGCGCGCCACCACGGCCGCGGCGGTCTCGTCGCAGCTCGTCTCTATGCCCAGAACGAGCATGGGAGGGGACCCGGATTCGGTAAGCTCAGCCATATGTTCAGGAACTTGCCCGAGCGAGGTTGGAATTCGCCCGGCTTTGGAGCATTAGTATCGCCCGAAATCACGGCACTCTCACCGGACCACGGACACGAGCGCCCGCCTACCATCCGGAGAGACCTTTTTGCAAGCGACGCGCATACGTATCGGCACTCGGGGTTCGCCTTTGGCTCTGGCCCAGGCGCATGAAGTCAGGGCGCGCCTCATGGCCGCGCATGACCTGCCCGAGAGCGCCATCGAGATCACGGTCATCAAGACGACGGGCGACCGGGTGCTCGACCGGCCGCTGTCGGAAGCCGGCGGCAAGGGGCTCTTTACCAAAGAAATCGAAGAGGCCCTGCTTTCTAATGAGGTCGATCTCGGCGTCCATTCGATGAAGGACATGCAGACGGTTCTGCCGGAAGGGCTCATCATCGGCGCAGTGCTGCCGCGCGAGGATCCGCGCGATGCGTTCATTTCGCTGCAACATGCAGACTTCAGCTCGCTTCCGCTCAATGCCGTCGTCGGCACGTCATCGCTGCGGCGGAAGGCGCAGGCCCTGCATACCCGGCCCGATCTTCGGGTCGTGGAATTTCGCGGCAATGTGCAGACGCGGCTGCGCAAGCTCGCCGAGGGCGTCGCCGAAGCAACCTTTCTCGCGGTCGCTGGTTTGAAGCGGCTTGGGATGGAGGATCGCATTACCGCGCCGGTGGCAACCGAACACATGCTGCCTGCTGTCGCGCAGGGCGTGATCGCGCTCGAAGTTCGCGAGGGAGACGAGGCGACGGCAGCGCTCATTGCGCCCTTGAACGATCCCCAGACAGCGCTTGCGGCTTCGGCCGAGCGCGCGTTTCTTGCGCGCATGGAAGGCTCGTGCCGCACGCCGATTGCCGGTCACGCGGTAATCAATTCGGGCGAGATGTTCTTTCGCGGGCAGATCCTGTCGGTCGATGGGAAGATGAGTTACGAGGTCTCGCGGATGGGCTCGCCTAATGATGCCGTCGATCTCGGCCTTGACGCCGCGGATGAAATCTTGAGCAAAGCAGATCCTGCCATTCTTGTTCGAACGAACGTCTGATGCATGTGATCGTAACGCGGCCGCAAGGCGATGCGGAGCCGTTCAAGTCCCGGCTTGAAGAGATGGGCTTGCGTGTGACGCTCTCACCGCTCATCGAGATTGTGCCTGAGAAGATTGCGCCGGACGATCTTCGCGGTGCAACTGCGCTCATCGTGACGAGCCGCAATGCGGTGTCGGGCGCGTTGCGGTCAGTGAACGATCTGCCGTTCTTTGCGGTCGGGCCCGGAACCGGTGCGGCGGCGCGTGAGATTGGATTCACGAACGTCGTCGAGGGACCGGGAACGGGGGCGGAGCTCGCGCCCATTCTCGAGTCGCGGCGGGCCGAACTCGGTGCGCATCCTGTTTATCTCAGAGGGGACGTCGTTGCCTTCGATGTCGAAGGCGCGCTCGCCAGCGCGGGCATTCCCGTCAGAGCCGTGAACGCCTACCGGTCGGTGGCCGCTCAAACTCTAAACCCCGAGGTCATCAAAGCGCTTCAAAGCGGCAGCATCGATGCCGTCACTCTGATGTCGCCGCGCACGGGCGAGACCTGGGCACGCCTCGTTGCGGATCTCTCTCCGCCGGTACAACTTTCGCGCGTCGCCCATCTCTGTCTTTCCGAGCGCGTCGCTGAGGCCTTGGGGCAACCGGAAAAAAGCTATAACGTTCAGATAGCTTCTCGTCCTAATCTTGAGGAAATGATTGCTCTCGTAAAACGTCTCGCGGCAAATTCTAAAGCGGAGTAAGTAAGGCGCGTATCGGCCGGTTAGATGCCCCGGCTTCAGAGCTCTCTCAACAGATGACAATTTGGCTGAATGCCCGGCGACCAGCCGGGTTCAGATGGCATACGCGAGTTTCGTGTGGAGGCTAAAGCTTCGATGGCAGACGACAAATCGGGTGCGGGATCAAACGCCGGTAAACGGCCCTACGCGACGCTCGAACTCAAGGCGACCGAAATCCAGACGAGCCCGCCCAAGGGTTCGGCATCGGGGACGGGGCCGAAGTCGCTTGGCGCTGATGTGCCTCTTCCCGCTGCGGCGCGATCCTATGCCGTGAAGCCAGCCGCAGAGCCGGCCAAGGCCAACACTGATCGCGAAACCGCTGCGGGCCCTGACACGTCGACGCCGAAATTCCTGAGAAGCGATAGCACGAGATCGGCGTCGTCGGCCTCCGCCTCAGCAGCGGCCTCCGCACCGCCGGCCGGCAACAGCGATGCCGACGAGGATGACGATGACGACATCGTTGTCACGAAACGCGGCGGCGTCTTCAGCCATCTTGCAGCGGGTGTTGCGGGGGGCGTTCTCGCGCTTGCCGCTTATCAATGGGCATTGCCGCAGCTGGGGCTCAGTCCAACAGGCAATGAAGTTGCCGCTCTTTCACAGCGGCTTGCCGCGGTCGAGACGAAGCAGAGCGCTCCCGTCCCGGGCCCGGATTTGAGCGGCATAGAAGTTCGCATTTCGGATCTCGAAGCCGCAACCAAGAAAATTCCGGCAATCACCGAAAGCCAAAGTCAGCTTGTGGCAGAGACGAAGGCAGCCCTCGCGTCGGCGGCCTCTGACTCGGGATCGACGCAGCTCATCGAGCGCATCGCCAAGCTCGAAGACCGGTTCAAGGCGCTAGCCGATGCCGGCGTCAACGATCCCAATGCGAACCGCATCGAGCAGCTTGCGGCTTTGACCGGCAAGGTCTCCGATCTCGAAACCAGTCTTGCGACGCAACTCACTGCTTTGCGCGTCAGCGTGGCGAAGGATGTCGAGGGGCGCGTGCAGGCGGCAACGGAAGCGAGTGAAGCGGCGCGCGCAGGGACGCAACGCATCGACAAGGATGTCGCCGGTCTGAAGACGGACAGCGTTCGCATCGAAACGACTGTCACGGCCGTGAAAACTGCGACCGATCACGTTGCGGCTGACCTTAAGGTCACTCAGGACGAAGTGCAGAGCCTCAAGGCTGCATTGGAGGCGGTGAAGACCGCTGCTGCCAAACCGGCGGACATCACCGCCGCTGTGCAGCCTTTGTGGGAGCGCGCGGCAGCTCTGGAGAAGAGCGTACAGGATGTCGTGCAAGCGGATGCGGAGCGAAAGGCGAGTGCCGGACGCGTGGTGCTCGCTCTCGAATTGCAGAATTTGCGCCGCGCGCTCGATGGCGGGCATAGCTTCTCGAGCCAGCTTGCAGACGTGAAGAAAGTTGCTGGAAATTCGATTGATCTGTCGGCTCTGGAGAAGTTGAAGGACACGGGTGTGCCCTCCGCCGCAGAAATCACTAAGGATTTCAGGACGGCTGCCAATAACGCCATCGACGCCGAATCCGAACCTGATAACGCGACGGTCGTCGACCGGCTTTGGGCTGGAGCAAAGTCGGTCGTCCGGGTTCGCCGCACCGATCTCGGCCCTGACGACAAGAGTACCGAGGCGGTCGTGGGGCGCATGCAGGTTGCGTTGAACGAAGGACGCCTCGAGGACGTTCTCGAAGCGGCGAAGGAGCTGCCGCCGAAGTCTCAGGATGCGATGCGACCCTTCCTCGATAAGGTCGCGGCGCGCGTCAGTGTCGACAAGGCGTTGGCGAGCCTCGAATCCCAACTCAAGACATCGATCGCGAGCGGTGCTCAGCCGGCGGCGACGCCGTCGCCGTAATCATTCAAAGGGTTTGCATCATGGTGCGCCTCGTCGTCTATCTGCTCACGATCGCCCTTATCGCTGCCGGCCTCGCGTGGCTGGCGGACCGGCCGGGAACCCTGCAGATCGCCTGGCAGGGCTACGATATCGAAACCTCGGTCTTCCGCGCGGTCGTCATTCTGGCGGCGGCGGTGGCGACGCTGGTATTTCTGTGGTCGGTGTTCCGGGCGCTGTGGAACAGTCCGGCGGCACTCGGCGACCGCTTGCTCCGGCAGCGGCAGAAGAAAGGGCTCGATGCTCTTTCCAGCGGCTTGATTGCGATCGGCGCCGGCGACAGCGCGCTCGCCTCGCGTTATGCGCTGCAGGCGCGGAAGACGCTGCCACACGAGCCATTGACGCATCTGCTCCGCGCACAGTCGGCCGAGCTCGCGGGTGATCGTGCCGCTGCGCGCCGCATCTATGAAGCCATGCTCGCCTCACCCGAGACCGAACAGCTCGGTCTGCGCGGTCTCTTTCTCGAAGCGCAGCGCGAGGGCGCGGGCGAAGCTGCCCGGCAATTCGCGGCGCGTGCGCTCAAAGCCAATCCGAAGCTCGAATGGTCGTCTACCGCGCTCTTTGAAGAGCTGTGCAAGCAGAAGGATTGGTCAGGCGCCCTGAAGACGCTCGATCATGCCAAACGCAGCGGTCACATCGCGAGGGCTGCTGCCGATCGCAAGCGGGCTGTTCTGCTGACCGCGAAGGCCATCGAGATCGAGGACGACGCGCCCGACAAGGCGCTCGCGTGGTCGCTCGAAGCGCATGGGCTGGCACCGGATCTCGTTCCGGCCGCGGTCGTCGCTGGGCGCATCCTCGCTTCGCGCGGCAATACGGCGAAGGCTGCGAAGGTTCTGCAGAAAACGTGGACGAAGTCACCCCATCCCGATCTTGCATTGACGTACGCCCATGCGCGCGTCGGCGACAGCACGCGCGATCGCGTTGATCGCGTGCGGCAGCTGGCGGCGCTCAACCCGCATTCGATCGAAAGTCCCATTGCTGTTGCTTCAACGGCTGTCGAGGCGCGGATGTATGAGGAAGCGCGGCGCGCGCTCGAGCCGCTTCTTGATGGCCGCCTGACGCAACGCGTCGCCATGCTGATGGCGCGCATCGAGGCTGGCGAGAATGGTGAGAAGGGCCGGGTGCGCGAGTGGCTCGCCCGGGCGATGAACGCGGCTCGCGATCCGGTCTGGATGGCGGACGGCGTCATTTCCGATCACTGGGAGCCGACATCGCCGGTCGATGGCCGCCTGGACGCGTTCCAGTGGCGTGTGCCGGTGGAAACCACGGACGGCAAGGGCAGCGAGATTCTTGCCAGCAAGATCGAGGAGCTGATCGCGATCGCACCGATTCCGGGGGCAGCTGGTGCTGCGCCGGCCGAGCCCGCGAAGGCGTCCGACCCGGGCGTGGCCCGACCCAAACGCGCGCAGGCCGACGTCGTGGATGCGGAACCCGTGACAGTCACCGCGAAGCCCAACGGCCCGGCCTCGGGGACGACGGTCAATGGTGCTGCCGCTCCTCTTCCCGTGGCCGACGACGCAGCTACCGTCATCAAGCGGCCCGCCGCTGAGAAGGCGCCCGCTGCGAAGACTGAGACGACAGTCTTCGTCACACCGCGGGCACCGGATGATCCGGGCACCGATCCCGCCGAGCCGGAGCTTGAACAGCCCGTCGCGCGGCGGAATTTCCGGACGATCAGCTAGCCTGAGCCTGAGCCTGAGTCTGGGTCGGGTGCGGGGCGCGCTGTGCCCCTGCGCCGTTCTATTTCAGCGGGAAGGGTGCTTCATAATAAGTGCCGCTGCCGCCGCCGAATTTGTAGCTGAGGGATACGCGCAGCGTATCGATCGGGCCCAGCGATGTTGCTATGCCGGCGCCTCCATTCAGCTGAGGCGCGTCTGCCATGAAGCGGTCATCGCCGATATCGAAGTGCAGATATTCGGCGGTGAGGACGACGTTGTAGGGAAAGAGCAACTCGAAGCCGCCGCCGTACACGGCTCCCATATCGTTGGAGTGGATCTTCGCCCGCCCGGGAGATTCATCGGCGTCTCTGAACGTATATTCGGCGTCGGCCCAGCCGATGCCTCCCGTGCCGAAGACCATCGCGTTGGGGAAGACGGCATACCCTAAGCGCCCGCGAACGGATCCTATGCTGTCGAGCCTGGCGCTGACGCTATCGACACCAAAGCCATCATCATCGAGGACAGAGCGTCGCGTGCTGCCGGATCCCCAAGACCAGTCGGCTTCGACGCCTAAGACATATGATCCGAATTGAAAATTGTACCCACCTTTTACGCCCCACGTCGGGTTCTGCCGGTCGCCTGAATGAAGCGCGAAGTCTCCGCCGAGGTCGTCGTCGAACAACGTCGCCTTCGGGCCATCGAACACCGCGCTCGCGATACCTCCGATATAGAAACCGTTGAATTCGTCGTCTTGAGCAACTGCGGCCCCGCCGCTGAAAATAAATGCAACTACTGAAAATAAAATGACTTTCCGCATGACTAGACATCCCTCACGCCAAAATCTACTTGCGCTAGGGGTGCCGCGCGAATGGTCAGCGCACAACTTAAACTGGGGTCCGCCGGCAACATTTCTGTGCATCGTTGGAGATGCAACGGGCGAGGCTTTTGAAAATGCGGGGGAGCGCGTGGCCGGCCGCGCGCAAAAAGCAACAATCGGGCGGAGCACTCGAGCGGCGGACGACTTCAGGCGAGATACGGAGAAGGCGCGGCCCGGTGCGCACCTGATGCCGCCGATCCCCGGAGCTCGCGCTGCCGCTGATGTTTCGCAGGACGGTCCTGAGCCCGGCTAGCATGCGGCTTTTTCGCTTAGCCCGCCCAACAACGGGCTTTCAGAACAGGAGATTAGGGCATCGGCGCCACGAGCGGCCGGGCGATACCGTTTGCATCTTGCGATGTTGGAACGGGTGCGCTAGGACGCTCGAACTCGAAGCGCGACGCGCCGATATCCTCAAGGTTGCCCGGCCTCCGGCTGGACCCGCAACCGGATCAGGGCGCATCGATGCTTCAAGTGTGCCTGAAAGCTTTTTCACGCACGACGATCGACAAGCAGCAACCGGCTTTGTCGATTTGATGCCGCTTTAGCTCAGCCGGTAGAGCACGTCATTCGTAATGACGGGGTCGCGTGTTCGAGTCACGCAAGCGGCACCATTCCTGCTCCGGCATTTCCCGGTCCATCTTCTCCGACGCGCTGGCCCGTAAGGGTGCTCGGCGCGTTACGGCACCAAGCCTTCGACGAGTTCGAAAAAGCGGGCGCTCTGCTGTGCGGCATTGAAATGTTCGCGAACGCGCGCGCTGGCTCTGACGGCGAGGCGTTGCCCCAGTTCGGGATCGTGTGCCAGGGCTTCAATGCTGGCCGCGAGCGCAGCGTCGTCCCTCTCTTCGACGAGCAGCCCACTTTCGCCGTCAGTGACGAGCTCTGGGATGCCGGAGTGCCGGGTGGCAATCACTGGAATCCCGCTCGCCATCGCCTCCATCAACACGACCGGGATGCCTTCTTGATCGCCGCTCGCGGCCGTTATGCTGGGGGCGACAAGAAAATCCAGGTCCTTCATCATCGACAGAACTTTGCCGTGGGTCTGTGCACCATGGAAGACGAACATGTCTGCGAGGCCGCGTTCGCGAACCATCGATTGATACCGGTCGAGCAGCGGGCCATCTCCGATCGCGTGTACGCGTAGAGCCGTTCCTTTTTTAGCCAGAATGCCCATAGCGGCGATGAGGTGGGAGAAGCCTTTCTTTTCGGTCATACGCCCGACAAAAAGGATTTCCTGTTTCGGCACACGGTTGTTCGGCCTCGCGCCGATGGAGGCACAATCTACACCCAGGTGATGGACGACAATGTTCTTCATTGTCGTATTACGGCCGAGAATTTCCGCCCAGAGAGCATTGACGCAAACGGCGAGGTCAACACTCGGCGCCATGCGCTGGTAATTGCTCCAACCATGTTTTTGCAGATAGCCAGACACGTCATAGCCGTGAAAAACGACGGCCACTTTGGCTTTAGGAAAATACGCTTCCTTCAGCCGAACAGCGGAAAGTCCCGTGGGGCCGAAGTTGGCGATGATCACGTCTGGCTCGTAAGCGAGCTGCATGGCGACCGAGGTCTCGGTCAGAGTCGGCCATCCCAGTGCCGAGCGATAAACGGCGCACGGCAAGCGCTTCGGATGCGCGGCGATCCCTTTCACGACGCGCTTCAGGTTCGCTACTTCTATGGGACGGCTGTAGATGATGTCGTCGTAGAGCGCGAGGCGCTCAACGACCGGATGCGCGACGCCCTTCGCAAGCTTCAACGCGGCGACGGCGGTCTGATGCCCGGAGCCGATAGCATGGGCAATGTGATCAAGTACGAACGTTTGGGAAATTACGGGAAACGAGCGGTTCAGAAAGAGCAGCTTCATTTCTAAGCGACCATCCCGTGCGGTGTTTCGAGCGCAATCACATTGCGTGGTTCGCTTTCGACACGCGGCTGATCATGTCCCAGAACGTCCTGCGTGTTTTTACCGTGGGCCGCGGGGACTTGCGTGTCACCGGCCGCAAAATGGCGGCGGACAGATCTGTTTCCATGGAGTCGAGGAGATTTTCAGCGCGCTGTTTCGATAGCGATGCCGCATCTTTGGCTTCCTCGCTAAGGCACCACGACAAAGCACGATCCATTGCAGCCGGCGTAGCCGTCTCTGCGTCGAGGCAGATTGGCCACTCGATGGTTCTCGCTTGCGCGGTGACCTTGTCGCCGCCCGCGACCGCGTCGACTGCGAGCACTGGAACGCTGTTGCGAATTGCAAACACGAGGCCGTGCAACCGGTTGGTGATGAGAACGTCAACCCGGCTTATCAGGGCGCTTACGGCCGGGCACATGTCGGGCCCAGACAGGGAAGTGTCATTCGGCCAACGGGTATCGATCTCGATGACGGGCAGCTTCCAGCGGGCAATCAGATCGTCGATCGCGGCCAGCGCTTGTTCATGCCTCTGGCGTTCGCCGTACTCTCCCTGCTTGCGGATGATGCAACGACCCACAACGGGAACGGGCTTCGTATCGACCAGAAACGTGAGGTCGGGCCGCGCGGAAGCATCGGAGTCCCGTTCCAGCAAGGTGTCAAAGGGGTTCCACTCCGAGAGCGGTTTCACCATCGTCAGGTTCAGGCCAATACGGTTGCAGTGGCCGAAGCGTTCGAAGTCGAACTTTCGTTTCTGGAAAAATTCCGGCCAGCAAGGTCCGCAGATCACCAGGAGGTGTGAATAGCGAGCTGGATCTGCATCCCAGGGAGCCACCGCTCCGGGCATCGCTTTGCGAACTCTTTCGCTGTAAGGGGCAACGTCGTAGGCGCAGTTTTGCTGTTCAAGCACGCGCTTGGCAAAATCGAGACACTGAAGATCGCCGACGGTGGAGAAGTGTCCCAGCAAGAGAGCACGCTGAGGCGACGTCAGTCGCGCATGCCCATCCTTCTGGCCGCGCGAAGAATGCAGCGCCATTGCAAATAAGCCCTCCTGCCGCAACTCGTCTTTTCAGACTAGGCCGAAGGGCGGATTTATAAATCCACACGTCTGCGGCACGAGGCGTAATTCAGTTTCTTTCACAGGAAATATCGAAGCGTGCTCCCGCGCCGGTCTCTGCCGCCAAAACGCGGCGAAGCCAACCTGGTGCCCTTGTTGATTTGAAAATGTGCCCAGCGGGACCCGGGGGCGCTTTCCCGCCGACGAATTGGCGCTCAAGCGGCGCGCCAGTGGTGGGGTTCGAGGTTCTCCGACAGGGCTTCGGGTGCCACCCAGCCGCGTAGCACGGCCTGGCGCAGGCGTTCCGGATCGCGAACGCCTTTGTCCGCGGCTTCGAACAGCCGGTGGATCATATCGTAGACCGTGATCTGCAATTCACGATCGGCAACTTCAGTCACCAAGCGATCGAGAACCCGATAAAACGACTGAAGTTCGTCCGATGTGTAGCCGTACATGCGCATTGAATTCCCTCACCGCGATGAGCCGGACCAACCGGTGATCCGAATCATGCCAACCCAATGCGACGGAATCAGAATCGGATTCGGAGCGCTGTACTCTTTTGGATTCTCCCACAAGGAACACACGCTTTTTTAACAGATTTTGCGCGGAACGCGGGCTTCGCGCCGCTCATGATTTGTCAAGGATTTCAAGTCATTGTTCGAAAATAGTTTTGCGTATCCAAAAAGAGGCGGACATCTTGCGATGTCCGCCTCTTTGTTCTTCCGGTGCGGGTCAGAGATGAGGGGCGAGGAGGCCCGGGCCAGCGCTCTGCTTTCGCGCGGGCAGGTTCTTCATCAAGCGGTGGCTCGCCAGCCGCCCTGACCGCCTAGTACTCGTCCTGCTCCTCGACCCGATAATGGTAGGGCATGTTTCCGCAGTATTCGGCGGCAGCCTTTTCGGCGTCGTCCCAGCTCTCGAACGCGCTGCCTATCGTTTCACAACCGCCGCCGAAACATCCCTCGGCGTCGTTCCGGCAGTTCTCACACCAGACGATGACTTTGAATTTCTGCATGTTGGCTTCTCTCCGTTAGAAAAGCCCAAGGCGCTGCTCCCATTCGCGCAATATCTGCTCAGGAAACGCGAGCGATCGTTATCGCCTGCCGGCGTGTGAAGAGCGGTTTGCGCGGATTTTTTACTCGCGTTCCTTTCCACGACAGACTCGGATCGAGGCTATCATTTGGCAAGGAGGCAAAACGTGACCGGGTCGTAACACAGCGCACGGAAATCGCGTTTTGACGGGCCCTTTTGGGCTTTTTGCATGCGGGGAGGCGCATAAAGTCACAGCCGAGCCGGCGTACTGCGCGCGCCATATTCCGTCTGTTAAGGTTTCAGCGCTCTGCCGCTCTTTGGTCCGGCAGGCGAACCGTGTCTTTGCTTCGGGGGAGCGATAGCCCATGAACTTGAGAGTGTCCGCCTTTCTTGCGCTCGGCATGTTTGCGTCGCTATCCGGCGGCGCGGCGGCCTGCACGCTCAATGAGATCCAAAAAGCGGACATGCGGCGCGGGCTCTGCCGCCAACAAGTTGGCATCGCGACCGGATACGCATGCACGTCTCTTCTCATGCAGGCGCAGGTGGCTGACCAGTTCGAGCAGATCGAGTTGGCGCGGCGTTGCGGATTCAACGCAGAGGCGGACAAGCTCGACCGGTTCTATCAGGCGACGACGCCTTACGTCGCCAAACTCTACAGCTGCATCGATACCGCAATTGACCGTGCGGCGGTCGAGACCAAGGCTAAGGAGCAGGTCGCCCAATCACTGGCGAAGCAGCCCGCGGGCTGTCCGGCTGACGTGAAGGAGAAAATGGCAAAGCGGCTGCCAAATCTGATCGAGAGCGTTCAGAGATCGTATCGTGACATCCAGTCGTTGGCCGGCCAAATCGAGTTGGTTCCGGACTGAGCGCTACGCAAGGGCGCCTATACAATTAGGGCAAGTTTTTATTCACTCTAGTTTTGCTCGGGCCACCGCGCGCTAATGGCTTCGTTTAACTTCTCCCGATATGCAGACCGTGAGTGCATTCGGGAGACATCCATGTCGTATGTGAAGTGCGCAGCTGCCGGCATCATGGCGGCCTTGAGTTTTGCCGTGGCGACGTCATCAGCTGAAGCGCGGCATCGCGGCTGCGTGTACGATCCTTACGGCTATCACGCGCCGAGCCGGGAATGCCGGCGCATGGGCTGGGGCTTTTATCCCGCTTACGGGTTCTACCCGGCGGGAAGCTATTATGCGCTGCCGCGCTATCCCGTTTATGCGGTGCCCGTTCCGGTGCCGGTTCCCGTACGCGGGTATCGCGGAACCTACTGCTACTTCGACAATGGATATGATTTGAGGCCGCGCCAGATCTGCGTTCCGGCGTGGTGACAGCGGGGCATGAGCGGGCCTGCTGATCGCAGGCCCTTTTTGTGTGTGCTTAGCGGAAGCGCAGCCAGTCGAGCGGACGAGGCCCGCGACAGAAGTCGCGACGGTGCAGGTAGTAGCAGCGGCGCCCATCGTAATAGTCGTCGCGCGCGAAGGGATCGCCGGCGTAGGTTGCAAATCCGAAGTGCGGGCCGTAGGGCGGTCCGTACCGGTGGTAGCCAAGCTTGAAGCAGCAGTTGTTTCTGCGATGCCCAGCGTCCGCGGCCGGGACCAAAGCGGACAGGCCCAACACGAAGCTGGCTAAGCCCAAAATCTTCAACATGCGCTGCCTCACTACTTGTGCCGACCCCTATTGATTAGAATTGCCGCCATCGAGGCCGGACGCAACGAAGACCGTCAAAGATGGAAAATTCCGCTCCACAATGACGATCTTCATTTGATTAAATCGCGCGGCTTCTGGGCCCCGTGTTACTGCAGGCCGGGAGCCGAAGGGTTGTGCGGCGGAGCCGTTCCTTCCGGACCGCTCCCTGACTCGCCCGTACTGTTTCCCCCGGCTGAATCGGCCGGCAGGCTGATCTCCGGAGGGGGCTGCTTTTCAACCGGAACAGCCGGTGAAGTCGGCGAAATTTGGGAGTTTTTTTCGCTGCCCGGGCCGACCTTGCCCGGTTCGATGCTCTTGCCGCCGCCGGGCGCGTTCGGCGGAATGTCGTTCGCCGACGGCTGGGCGAAGGCTGCTGAATTGGCAAGAAGTGCAGCCGCCAGTGCGGCGCCGGTAAGAATTCTCACCCTCATTGGGACATGATCCTTCCGTTGTTCCATGCGCGGCAAACGCATGGCGGAACATCCCTGTTCCCCACTCGCTGCATGTCCCTCTTAAACATTAGCCCTTGTTGGGAGGCGTGGGCCCGTTGGATGACGAGGGCGCGGTAGAGGAGCCCGGCCGTTCCTTGGCGTTGACGCGGTCGCCGTCGATGATGCCGTCGGGTACGCTCTCAATGATCCTGTCTTCGGGAGCCAGGCCGGACGCGACTTCGACGGTCGCGCCCCGGTCACGGCCAATCGTGATCTGCTTCAGCAGCACCCGATCATCGGGTCCGACCGTTGCGACGCGCAGGCCGGCCTTGTCGAAGAGGATCGCGCTCGAGGGAATGACGAGGACGTCGTGGTTGTTGCCGACGGTGAGATGAACGCTGGCGTAGGCGCCCGGCATGAGTTCTCCGGCCGCGTTGTCGACAACGAGCTGCATGCGTGTCGTACCCGATGCCATATCGACGGCTCCGGATGATGCCTCGACCTTGGCTTCGTATTTTTTGCCCGGCCGTTCTGGCACCGTCAGGATGCCGACAGTGCCATTCGGGATCATCGGCACGTAGGCTTGGGGAACATTGACGTAGAGCCGCAGCTTGTGAACGTCAGCGACGACGAACATCTCCGAGCCCGTGGCGCTGCCGGTATTGATCAGGTTCCCGACGTCGGTGTTGCGAACTGTGACGATGCCGTCGAAGGGGGCGACGATCTTTTTGTACGCGGTGAGAGCCTTCAGGCGATCAACGTTGGCCTGCGCGGACTTCACCATGGCGTTCTTGGCTTCCAGGTCGGCCTTCTTTTCGTCAGCCCCTTGTTGGGTGACGTAGCTGTTGGGCAGCAATGCCTGGAAGCGCCGGTTGGTGACGTCGGCCAGCGCAGCGTTCGCCTTCGCATTATTCAGGTCGGACTGCGCCTGGGATAGCTGCTGATCGAGGTCGGGCGCGTCGATGGTTGCGAGCACGTCGCCGGTCTTCACGCGCGTGCCGATGTCGGCATTGCGGCTCGATACGTAGCCGCTGACGCGCGCGAACAGTGCAGCTTGATAATAGGCATCCAGCCGGCCAGGGAGATCGAGTATGCCGATGCTCGGCTGGACGGCCGGCGGCGCTACGATGACGGCCGGGACCGCACGCGCCGCAGATTTGTTCTTGAGCTGCGCGACGCTTTGCTGCCGGCTCGTGATGCCCGTGAACGCGAGGAATGCAGCGCCGCCGATGAAGAGGATGGCGACGAGCGGCATTTTCCAGCGTGAGCGCCGCGGCTTATCGCCGGTCTTCTCAGGCAGCATGAAATTCTCCCGGGGTTGCACGTTGCGGAGACGGCGAGCTTGCCGTCTTTCGGCGGTGCATCAGGCTAAAGATAATCGGCACAATGAATAATGTCGCGGCTGTAGCAAACAAAAGGCCGCCAATAACGGCGCGGCCTAGCGGCGCGTTCTGCTCGCCGCCTTCGCCGAGCCCCAGTGCCATCGGCGCCATGCCGATGACCATGGCGAGCGCTGTCATCAGCACGGGACGGATGCGCACGAAACCGGATTCGAGAGCAGCCTGGATCGGATCGCCGTGTTCGGCTAAGCGTTCGCGGGCGAAGCTCACGACAAGAACGGCGTTTGCGGTTGCAACGCCCATACACATGATGGCGCCGGTCAAGGCCGGCACCGACAGTGTCGTTCCCGTGATGAACAGCATCCAAACGATACCGACGAGCGCTGCAGGAAGCGCCATGATGATCACCAGGGGGTCGGCCCAGGATTGGAAGTTCACAACAATCAGGAGATATATAAGCACGATCGCGCCGGCGAGGCCGAACAACATTCCGGCATAGGCGCCGTTCATGGTGCGCACCTGTCCCAGGAGGACGGCGGTTGCCCCTTTGGGAAGGTCCCCCTTCGTTTCATCGACGATCTTTTGAATATCGGCGGCGACGGCGCCAAGGTCGCGTCCTTCCGTCGTCGTCAGGATCTGCACCATCGACTGAATGTCGTACTGCGAGACGACGGCGTTGCTCGCCATGCGCTCGACATCGGCAACGGCGCCGAGGATTTGCGGGGCCGGCGCGCCGTCGGCGGTGATCGGCATGTTTTCGAGCGACCTCAGCGAGTCGAGTTTGTACTGCGGCGTCTGGATCACGATCGGGTAGGTGACGCCGTTACTCTTATTTAGCCAGTAGACGGGATTGACCTGGCTGGTGCCTGCGAGGCTTGTGCTCAAACTCGCTGTTACGTCACGCTCGGTCACACCGACATACTGCGCGCGCGAGCGGTCAACGTTCACCTTGAAGCCAGGGTTTTCTCGTGACTGCTGGATACGTGCATCGGCGACGCCCGGAACGAGCTTGATCTTTCGCAGGATCTTCTCGGCGTAATCGAAAGCCGGGTCGAGCTTAGGCCCTCTGATCTGGAGATCGATGGGCGTCGGCGCGCCAAAGTTTAAAATCTGGCTGACGATGTCTGCCGGCAGGAACGAGAACGTCGCGCCGGGGAAGCGCTTGGGCAACTCGTCGCGAAGAATTTTTACATATTCGGGCGTTGGGCGATGGCCCTCATTAAGTGCAATCTGGATGTCACCATCCTGCGGGCCGATCATCCCGGTATTGTTATACGACGTGTTGATGCCGCTGACCGGCATGCCGATGTTGTCGACCATCGCGCCCAAGTCTTCCGGCGCTATGATCTCGCGAATGGCATCCTGAATCTGTGCAAACTCACGGGCGCTTTCTTCCACACGCGTGCCGACGTCGAGCCGGACGTGCATCAGAATCTGCCCGGAATCGACGGCTGGGAAGAAGTTGCGGCCAAGGAAGGGCGTCAGCAGGAATGATGCGGCGATGAAGCCGAACGCGAATAGCAAAACGATCGCCCTGTGCGCCAGCGCGCTTTCCAGCAGGTTGTGATAGCCGAGGCGCATTTTCTCGAAGCGATGCTCGAAACCCCGCTGGAACAGGAGGAAAGGATTGCGCGTCGGCCGCGTCGCCGCCTCGTGATCGTGCGGCTTCAGCAGGTATTTCGCCATCGTCGGCACGAGCGTGCGAGACAGGATGAAGGAGGCGACCATGGCGAAGACGACCGCTTCGGCCATCGGCACGAAGAGGAAGCGCGCAACGCCTTCAAGGAAGAACATCGGCACGAAGACGATGCAGATGCAAAGCATCGAAACGAAGGCGGGCGTCGCGATCTGATCGGCGCCGTCGAGAATGGCCGTCTCGACGTCCTTGCCCTGTTCGAGGTGGTAATTGATGTTCTCGATCGTCACGGTCGCTTCGTCGACGAGAATACCGACCGCCAGCGCCAAGCCGCCGAGTGTCATGACGTTCAGGGTTTCGCCCATCGCAGATAACATTGCGACAGATGCCAAGACGGCGAGCGGAATGGAGGTTGCAATGATGACCGTCGATCGCATGCTGCCCAAGAACAGCAGGATCATGATGCTCGTCAAAGCGGCGGCGAGGACGCCTTCGTGAATGACGTTTTGAACGGCGGCGCGGACGAAGACGGACTGGTCGCCAAGGAACGAGATCGTCAGGGCATCGGGTAAACCGGGCTTGATTTCGGCAATCTTGTCTTTGACGCCCTGAATAATATCCAGCGTCGAAACCGCGCCGTTTTTCAGAACCGACAGCAGCACCGAGCGGTTGCCGTTGACGTGCACGATATTCTGCTGCGGGGGATTGCCGTCGCGCACGTGGGCGACGTCGCGGATGTAGACCATCGCACCGTTGACGGCCTTGATCGGCAGGTCGCCCAAAGCATTGATATCCGACGGCGCGTTGTTCAGCTGCATCGTGTATTCGGTGCTGCCGATTTTCTGAGTGCCGACCGGATTGATCAGGTTCTGCGCGGAAAACGCGTTGGAGACGTCCTGCGCGGAAAGACCCTTTGCGTGCAGTGCCGTGTCATCGAGGTCGATCTGGATCTGGCGCGTCTTGCCGCCAAACGGATACGGCACCGCGGCTCCTGGCACGGTTACGAGCCGCGTCCGAATGTTATTCAGGCCGAGATCCGAAAGATTTTGCTCGGTCAAGCCCTCGCCGCCGAGCGCCAGCTGCACGATCGGAACCGTCGACGCGCTGTAATTCAGAATAAGCGGCGGCGTCGAACCGGGGGGAAGCTGCTTGAGGAGTGTTTGGGATACCGCGGTGACCTGGGCGTTGGCGGTGCTGATGTTGACGCCGGGTTGGAAGAAGATTTTGACGACGCCGATGCCGTTGTACGAGTTCGCCTCGATATGTTCGATGTCGTTGACGGTCGTCGTTAAGACGCGTTCGAATGGCGTCACCACGCGTCCGGCCATTTCGTCGGGTGGAAGCCCGGTGTATTGCCAGACGGTGGCGATGACCGGGATGCGGATTTCCGGAAAGATATCGATTGGCGTGCGGAAGGCAGCCAGACCGCCGGTCAGAAGAATAAGCAGGGCCAGCACGACAAACGTGTATGGCGACCGCAGCGCTATTCGCACCAATGCAGCCATGCTTCAGGGATCTCCACTCGCCGGCTAGAGATAAAAAACCAGCGGCACCTCACGCCGGAACCGGCAAGGACGCTTGATTCCGTCTGTTGAAACGCATCTTCAGTAGGCGACGAAAGCGCGCGGTCGGGCACGCGCAGGCGCGAGAATTACTTTACGCCGTCTTAAGGTTGGACGGCGCAACGCCTTCCGCCACAAATGAGGGTCCACGGCTCATCTGTCCAATAGTATGTTTGAATGCTATTATTCTGTTTTTCAGATGAATGGCGGCCGATATGGACCTCAAGCAACTCGAGCATTTCATTGCGGCGGCGGAAGAGCAGCATTTTACGCGCGCGGCACGGCGAATGAATATTGTTCAGTCGGGCCTTTCGGCTTCCATTCGGGCTTTGGAGCAGGAAATGGGTGCCGCTCTCTTCGTGCGCACCACGCGTCGGGTTGAGCTGACGGTGGCGGGTCGCGCCCTTTATGACCGTGCGCTGCAGATCATCGCGGGGGTGCGGGAGGCACGTCGTGCGGTTGCTGCCATTAACGGGTTGGAGAAGGGGAGTTTGAGCATTGGGACATGCGCGAGCCTCAATGCCTTTTTCGATCTGCCGCTTCTGCTCGGGGAATTTCACGCGCTGCATCCGGATGTGGATATCCGTCTCTGCCACAGCACGGCGGCGCATCTGATGCAAAAGGTCAAGGACGGCAGCATCGACCTCGCCTTCCTGCCGCTGTACGAGAAGAGCCGCGAAATCGTGTCGCTGCCAATTGCGTCCGACCGGCTGGTGGTTGCCCATCCCCTGGATCATCGGCTCGCAGGGGGTGACTGCGTTTCGCTACAGAGCCTCGCAGGCGAGACCTTCGTTGATTTTCAGATCGACCAGGGAACGCGGCGGATCGTCGACCGGGCGTTCGCCTCGATCAGCGTAACCCGCAAGACCGCACTCGAGGTCGGCGACGTGCAGGTGCTTCTCGATCTTGTCGCGCGCGGCTTTGGCATCGCCCTCGTCCCCTGCACGTTTGTAATGGCGCGGGCCGCAATCCCGAAGGTTCCGAAAGTCGCGATCACGGCACTGAAAAAGCCCGGGATACGATGGGAGCTCGTGGCTGCGTTCAGCGGGCGCGCCGGCGCAGCGCAGTTTCGCAATCCGGCGGTGGCGGCATTCACCGAGGTCTTGAAGAAGGTACGTACGGAAACGCCGCTATTTTCCTGATCAACCCGGAAGCGCGACGAGCCTAGGTGGTGCTTGCCTGATAGACATAATAGGCCATTGCCGCGACAGCTGCCGGTACCGCGACGATGTGAAGAAAGACAAGGCTTTTACCCAGCCAACGGATCGGCTCGATCCTCTTGTTCTCGCGGGCGATCGTGATGGCGATGATCACGCTCAGCATGAGATACGTAAAGAGGAACATCCGGTCGGAAAGCGTCTCCGTGTTGGCGTCAAGCTTAGGTAGCGCCAGATACAACGCGACGGCGGAGAGCAGCGCCGTCACCTGTATCGTGACGATTGCTTCGAAATGATGCCGCGAAATGAAGATCGACAGATAAGCGATGATCAGGATGAAGCCCAACGGCACGACGACGCGTAAGAAGTAGTCCGTCGTTTCGCGTTTCATGAGCCAGGCGAAGCTCGCCTTATAGAATGGGAAGACACTTGGCTCCAGCGTCTGCGCGTCGACGGTGCGCACGAAGTCCTCGTCATAGCCGACATACTGGTCTTTCGGAGTCCAGCCATCCACCGAGACAACGTGGTCGCGGATTGTTTGCGGCGGCGGCTGCACGATGAATGGGTTGCTGCCGTTCTTGGGCCGCAGTTCGATCGCGAAACGCTGCGTATCGAAGGGATAGTTTCTAAGGTCGGGCGAATACACAAACTTGCCGGTCACCTGATATATCTTCATGTGATCGGGGTAAGCAGCGCTTTTGCTGCCGTCGTGCAGGGCGCGCACGGTGATCTGGCGTTCGTTCGAGCCGGGCTCCAGATACGCATTGGCGAATTCGATCTGCTCGATCGATGCACCGCCGCGGTCGTTCATCGAAAGATAGAAATCGGCGAAGAACGTCTTATCCGTATCGTCGATGCGCTCGGCGTGAATGAGGTCGATATCGGCATAAAGCGTATCTATGCGCTGCAGCGTGTGATCGCGCAGGTGCAGGAACTGCAATGGCGCGAGCTGTGTCTGGCTTCGCCCTTGGGGCAGCATCAGGATGAGCGGTGTGCGCGCGGCTGCGCGGGAGGTTGGCTGGAATGACCAGTTGTCGAACTCTCCCCTGAAGATGCCGCGCCCTGTTGCGTACGCGGTTTGGAGTTGATCAACGATCAGCTTGCGAATTTCTGATATTTGGGCGGTGGGTTCCGCGGAACGTGCCGCCTGGGCTATGAGCCTGACCATGTCTGCGTATTGGGTGCCAGTTGCGAGGGCGCGCATGTTGGCATCATCGAGCACTTCGAGCGGGATGTCTTCGTCACGGGGTTTGCATGTCCCGTCCTTCCAGCCCGGTGCTCTCGCATTCTTCCGACCCGCGAAAAGCCACTGGCCTGGCGAGGCCGTGCTCCAGATCAGCTCGCGCAGCCTTTCATTATAGACGCCCGGCAGTCCGTCCCAGGCGAGCTGATAGACATCGTTGGGATAGGTCTCGGCGCTGTTGCCAGCGAGCGCATCGATGCGTCCGGATATGAACAGCGGCGGCGTGAAGCCGGCATCCTTGAAGGCTCTCACGACGTCTTTCATGCGATCGCCGCCGACGCTCAAGAAAACAATGCCGACGTTCTTGGATTTCAGATCGGCGACTGCCGCGGCGACTTCGCCGTAGTCGAGCTTTTCGTCGACAAGCCGCAGGCGGCGGTCTGCGGTAAGGCCGCCTGCGAGATATTTGTTCAGGCTATCTCCCAGGTTGGTGCTTGCCAGCAAAGATCGAATGCCGATGAAGCCCGGCCGCTCCAGGTGCGATTCCTTCACGAACTCGGCGATGACCGGCATGCGCTCCTCGTCCTCGGAAGCGCGTGACGTGAAGACGTTGGGGTAATTTCTTATGATTTCGGTCACGGAAATATCGGAGACGAAGGGAATGCCGCTCGCCTTCAGATCCTTGCCGCTGGCATCGAAAGCGGCCTTGGCCCGGGTGGCGTTCGACAGGCCCACCATGGCAATCGTCTGCGGGTCGGCGATGGCCGTTGCGAAATTCCCTGCTGTTAACTGCTGGTCACGACGATCATCAAGGAAGTTCACGATGATCCGGCGGCCTGCAACGCCGCCTTCGCGATTGATCCGGTGCTGGGCGAGAGTGGTCAGACGTTTGATGGCTGTCAATTGTCCGTTGTCATAGCAGTCATCGGCTCTTGTGGCGACGAAGACCTGCATGACGAGGGGCGGCCGCTGGGCGGCTTCGGCTTCGGCAGTGGCATTGCCGTTCGATGATGTAAGTAATCCTGCCGCCGCAAATGCCGTCGCGAGGGCTGTGAATTTTGTGAGAAAGGACTTCCGGCGAAACGCTGTCGCCCAGCCTCGAGACAATGCCGATTTCACATTCCCACCCGCTTCTTCCGGGGTGGCAACCGCCACCCGAACTCCCCACGGCCGCGCGCAACGCGTTCGTCATCCCAACGCGTTTATAACGGCCCTTTATAAGGAGGCGGAGAAATTTGGTTTGTGTGGGGCGCATTCCGGGCGTGGCGCGGCAGTTGGCGTACAGCCGCTCTATCTATTTGAAAAGCTTGGGATCCGAGCAGCTGGGTTAGGGGTTAAGTGCCTTGCACGGCCGAAGGGCTTTCCTTACGGTCGCCCGTATCTCGCAAATTTCACGGATGCACACTCAAATATGAAGAACAGCACGGCCTCCTGGCGGTCGCTCTTTTGGCCCTGGTGGTCACCGGCCAGTCCTCAAGACGTCATGGTCGCGCGCAGGGCGGTTGCGCATTTAAGACCGGCGGTCGTCATCACGGGCGGGGGGAGCGGTATCGGACTGGCGCTTGCCCGGCGCTTTCTTCAGGCCGGTCACGACACGGTCCTTGTCGGACGCAATGCAGCCAAGCTCGAGGCTGCTGCACGTTACCTCAAGCCGGAGAAGGGGGCTGCCGTCACAACTGTTGTTTGCGACGTGAATGAACCCGAGGCGCTGCAGACGATCAATGCCCACTTGGCAAAGGCCGGGCTTTATCTGGACGTTCTCGTCAATAATGCGGGAATGGGTTTGTCTGGACCCTTCCTCAATCAGTCGCAACAAGACATCGCGCGATTGATCAGCATAAACATCGCGGCCTTAACGCGCCTTATGCACGCGGTGCTGCCGGACATGCTGGCGCGTCAGCGCGGTGGCGTTTTGAATGTGGCCTCCCTTGGTGCGGATGTTCCAGGTCCGAACCAAGCCGCTTACTACGCAAGCAAGTCCTTTGTTGTTTCGCTGACGGAGGCCGTTGCGAGCGAGTACTCCGGCCAGGGGGTGAGAATTTCGGCACTGTTGCCGGGGCCGGTCGATACGGCTTTCCACGAGGAGATGGGCGCAGACGGCGCACTCTACCGTTTGGCGTTGCCTTCAATGACGGCGGATAGCGTGGCGCGTAGCGCCTATCGCAACTTCATGTTCGGTACGCGGGTCATTGTGCCTGGCATTTCCAATATTTTCTTTTACGTGGCGCTTCGCATTCTGCCTCATACCATCACCGTACCCCTTGTTTATTGGCTGCTGCGGCGGCCAGAGGCTTAAATCAGAGTTAATTCGGAGCGCGTACCACGCAATATTTAGGGACATTTGCACTATAGCAACTAATTCTGGGCTAAGAGTAGAGGGGCTCTGGAAGGAAGTTTCGCGTATCTGGAGTTCCCGACGCGGCTACGCTTTGCAGGTCAAACGGGTTCGTTCGAACTTGATAGACCAGCGCGTGGCCGCGCTGTCATTCACGGTGAGGACTGCGCGGCGTGGAAGGCGCATTTTGCGGTCGTCATCGTCTCCCTCTCAGGCAGCCGCCATGGCTTGCGTCTCGACCGCACGCTCAGCGCCTACGCTTGCTGCAATGCGCGCCGCAAACGCGGAGGTCTTGCCGACCACGACATGACGCTGCTTGTCGAGCGTGATCATGTGATAGCTATCTTCCACGACGACCAGTTCCGTGGGCGCTGCGATGTTCGCCTGCACGTAGAGCGCGTTGTCCAGGTTGGCGTAATCGTCCTCACGCGAATGAATGATGAGCACGGGCTGCACGATCCTTTTGAGGATCTTCTTGGCAGTTGCTGCGAGGCGGCGGTGTTCCAGCAGCATGGCGCCCGGTGTTCCGACGGTGCCGAGATCCGAGCCGTCGGAGGCAGCGAGGGCGGTACGAACGAATTCGCGGACGCGGGGGCACTTGATGCCGAGCGAGGGCGCATCGGGAAACTGCATGAGGTTCGCCATCCAACGGGTGCGGACGAGGGAGAAGAGTTTCGTGTACCAGGGCATGGCCCAGCCGTTGATCCAGAGCGTGGGCGAGAACAGCGCGACGCCCTGAACTTTGTCGCGGTTGTTGGCTGCGAGGTGAAGCGCGATTAGGCTGCCGAGGCAAAGGCCGCCGACGATTACCGTGTCGCATTCTTCGCGCATTTCATCGAGCGCAGCTTGCGCGCTCTGGTACCAATCCTGCCAAGTCGTATTGACGATATCCTGACGGGTGCCGCCGTGGCCGGCGAGCGTTGGGCAATGCACCGTGTAGCCGGCGCGCGCGAGACCCATTGCGATGAAGCGCATTTCAGCAGGTGTGCCGCAGAGGCCGTGAATGAGTAGCACGCCTGCCTTTCCGCCTGGGATGCGATAGGTCGTATCCTTGGGAGTTGCTGTTGCACACGCTGTCTGGCCAACCGGATCTTGCGTCAACTTTGTGATCTGTGCGGACATGGCGTTTCCCTCCTCGTTTGTGAGACGAGGTGTAGGTTCTGGAGGGATGGCAGGCTGTTCCGCGGGCGACAGGGCCTTACCGCCCGAGCGATGGAATGCTGAGCGGAGTTCCCAACGGAACACCGTCCTTGAGCGCCGCAGGTGTTTGCCAGCAAAGAAAACGTTCTGGGGTGGGTCGAGCGGTCCCTTGTTAAAGGCTGCTTTTTGGGCCAAAGGCTGTCGTCAAAACGCCGGCGCTGATCGTGCAGGCCAAGATTGATCCGCTGGAATAATCGAAATTGGGAACGCTCGTGCCTCAACCCGTCATCGCCGCAACCGGCATTTACGTGCCGCCCGATAGCATTTCGAACGAGGAACTCGTTTCGGCCTTCAATACCTTCGTGGGCGAGTTCAACGCGGCCAATGCTGCCGCGATCGCGGCAGGAGATCTTGCGCCGCTGCTGCCGTCGTCGGCGGAGTTCATCGAGAAGGCGTCCGGCATTAAGTCGCGCCACGTCATCGACAGGGCAGGCATCCTCGATCCGGCGGTGATGCGCCCCATCATCCCCGAGCGGCCGGATGAGGCTCTGTCGGTTCTGGCGGAGATTGCGGTTCACGCCGCTCGGGACGCCATCAACAACTGGGGCGGCGATATCGGCGACATTGGCGCGGTGATCTGCGCCGCGTCGAACATGCAGCGCCCGTATCCGGCGATTGCGATCGAAGTTCAGAATGCGCTCGGGATTGGCGGCTTCGCTTTTGACATGAATGTCGCCTGCTCGTCGGCAACCTTCGGCATAAAGACCGCAAGCGATTTCATTTCCGGCGGATCGGTCAAAGCGGTGCTGGTGGTCAATCCCGAGATCTGCTCGGGCCACCTCAACTTCCGGGATCGCGACAGCCATTTTATCTTCGGCGATGTCGCGACGGCTATTATTCTCACCGATGCGGAGCTGGCGCCGCAGGGTTGGAACATTCTGGGCACGCGCCTCAAGACGCAGTTCTCAAACAACATCCGCAACAACTTCGGCTTCTTAAACCGCTGCGCGCCGGAAGGGATCGGCGCGCCGGACAAGCTCTTCGTGCAGGAAGGCCGCAAGGTCTATCGCGAGGTCGTGCCGATGGTCATCGAAATGATCATCGAGCATGCGCGCGATATCGGCATTGACCATCGGGCTCTGAAGCGGCTCTGGCTGCATCAGGCGAACATCAACATGAATGAGATGATCGGGCGGAAGGTCCTGGAGCGCGAGCCTGCAGCCAGCGAGAACGTCATTATTCTCGACACGTTTGCGAACACGAGCTCGGCGGGCTCGATCATCGCTTTCCACACGGCGAGCGCTGACCTCGCGCGTGGCGACATTGGTCTCATCTGCTCGTTCGGTGCGGGCTATTCGGCGGGCACGGTCTTCGTCGAGAAACGCTAGGCTGCATCTTCCCACCAAACTGTCGTCAGGTGCTTTTGCCCGCTCAGACCATGCTGGCGGCAAGGTTGATCGTCAGCGCGAGCACCATCGTGTTGAAGAAGAAAGACACGACGGCGTGGAGGATTGTGAGACGCCGGATCTCTTTGCTGTTGATCGAGACGTCGGATGTTTGCGATGCGGCGCCAAACGAGGTCGAGAAGTAGAAGAAGTCCCAGTAATCGGGCGTGGTGTCATTGGGGAAAGCCAGGGGATAGATGGGCTTTTCGCCCTTCTTAGGGAACTGGCGAGGCGAATAGTACTCGTGCGCATAGTGGAACGTAAACGTCACCTGCGTCACCAGCCAGGAGATGACGATGGTGGTCGCGGTGAGGCCCGCAATGAAGAGCTTGCCCTCGTTGGTTGCTCCCTTGGCGACAGCGAGCAAGCCGAAGATCGCGGTGAAGCTCGAGACGATTGCGAGAAGAACCAGCACGAGAATGACGACGCCGCTATCGTCCTGGCGTGCGGCGCGCGTTCGGATGGTGTCGGAATGACATTGGCTCATCAAGCGGAAGGATAGAGCGAGGTATGTAATCCCGCTCAGGCACCATGCGATCGCCTCGCGGACGGCGGGGTGTAGCGATGAGGGCAGCAGTAATATCGCGACCACGCCGATGATAGCCGCCGCAACCACGCGAGGCCGCAAGATCAGCGAACGGCCTATCGAGCGGGGACTGTACCAGCGGGCGCGTTTGCCAGCCGTCGTGATTGCATCTGTCATGCATAAGATCCTGAGGGGTTTGGCGACGAGCGTGTTGCCGACAAGGCTCTGCCGAGGCCGGCTTAGGCCCCGGCGCGACGTCCGCGGCTTACTCTGAATACTCCAATTTGCGCTCGTGACGAACGGTGCCGTCGACTAGACCGACAAGCCTAGGGCCTCCCGCTGACTAGGTCGTAAGGTAAAAAAGGCCTCATATCCTGGGCGGGAATTCGCAGAACCAGGAGGCCGCCTGATGTCCGGAATACCCCTTGCGGCAACCGGCTGTGCTTCGCTGGCGCCGGCGGGGCAGCCTGCGGCGCGCCCATTGATCGTCGTCATCGAAGATGATTATCGCTCGTCCATGGCGCTCACGATGCTCATCGACGACTGGGGTTATTCCTGTATTGCAGCCCGGTCGTGCCGGGAAGCGGTCCAGACGCTCGGCACGCGGTTGACGAAGGTTTGCGGGATTATCACGGACATAGAAATCAATGGAGAGATGCGCGGTATCCGCGATGCCCTCGCGCTCGCCGCATCCATCGGTCATCCGGTTCCCACCATCGTGACCACGGGGCACATGGAGCTTGCTTGGCATTCGTCGCCGTTCCCGATCGTGGGTAAGCCGTTCGATCCGGACATTCTGCATCAATGGCTCATTCACAATCTGGGGCCGGCGGTAGGTTGAAGACGCGGAGCCTAACTCCGCGTCGCGAGTTCGGTGCGGTTGCGAGCGCCGAAATGGGAGAAGAGGGCCGCAAGATGGATCTTCACCGTGCCTTCGGCGATATCCAGCTCACGCGCGATCTCTTTGTTCGAAAGGCCCCGGCGGACACAATCCAGGACATCGCGCTGGCGCGGTGAAATGGCTTTGTTTACGGCTCCTCCGCCGGGGTCCCCTTTTGCGGCCGGTGCTTCGTATGCTGCTGCCCGTGCATTTTGAAATGCTCCGTTTCCGGAGGTCATAAAGCGGGGCACGAAAACGCGTCCATCCAGAATGTCACGCAGAGCACCGACGATCTCGTCATCGGCCAGCGACTTCGGCACATAGCCGTTCAACCCCATGGCCACGGCTTTGACAACATCGTTGCGCTCTTCCGATCCTGAGACGATGGCAACGCGTATGGCTGGATAGGTGTCTTTGACGACGCGCAGGCCCTCGGGCCCTGTTATTCCAGGCATAGCCAAGTCGAAGAGTGCGAGTTCTACGTTTGGCGTCTCGGCGAGGCGATCGAGCGCGGTGTCGAACGAGGACGCCTCGATGACGGAGCGAAAACCCATACGATCACGGAGAAGAAAGCCGAAACCCGACCGGTAGAGGCCGTGGTCATCGGCGACCAGGACTGTATCACGCTGCGAGACTGGCATCGTATCTCCCAATAGCTTTGCGCTCAAATTAGCTGGCACTTGCGTTGGCTCCTTGGCTGGCGGGCGAACCCATTGTCGCGTTTTTTTGTGCATTAAGAAGTGCACTGAGCGTCGCGGCAATGAGTTCGGGATCCGCAGGCTTCGTAAGCCACGGCCTGCCGGACTTCGCCAATATCGCCAACGTAGCAGAATCAGTGCCGCCTGACAGAATAACGGCCGGAATATACGTGTTCAGTTTAGCTGCTATGCGTTTGATGAATTCGAGACCTGTTTCCCTGTCTCTGAGATCGAAATCCAAAACCGCAGCGTCTATGGCGAGATCCTCGTCCAGTGCTGTCTCGGCCTCACCGGCCGACTGGAAGCCGAACGCGAGATTGCCGCGGTCTTCGAGATCTCGCACCAAAGCTGCAACGATGAGCGGGTCATCATCGATGACAAGGATCCGCGTGCCGTAAATTTGCGTGGCCGGTTTCGATGCAGGAACAGGCCGGCTTGTTAGCCCCGCCATAGCACTTTGGGGCAGCACGATGGTGAAGCGTGAACCCCGCCCTGTGCGTGACGTGACAACGATCTTCATGCCGAGAAGCTCGGCATACCGGCGAGCGATGGAAAGGCCGAGCCCCAGGCCATCGTTGACGCCATAGGCACGTTGATCAGCGCGTGAGAATTCTTCGAATATTCTTTCGCGTTGTTCGATGGGGAGGCCCGGGCCTGTGTCGAAGACGTCGATCACGCGCTCGCCGCCCCGATCGCGCACGGCGAGGATGACGCCGCCGTGCTTCGTGAACTTCAGCGCGTTCGAGACAAGATTGCGGATGATGGTTTCAAGCAGAGCCGCATCGGTTTCGAGTATCCAGTCGCGCGAACGACTTCGAAACTTCAAGCCATTGTGCTCGGCTTCGATCTTCGATCCGACCGAAATTCTCTCGATGATTTCGTCAACGGATACGAACGTCTTTGACGGCTCGATGAGTTTGGCATCCAGTCGCGAGACATTGAGGAGCGCATCGAACATGCCCTTCAGTCCTCGCAGGCCTTCTTCCATTTGGGCGACGAGCGTCGTTGCCTCTTGCCCATTGACGCGACGGGCGAGCGCGCGGGCGAACAAAGTCAAGGCGTGGAGGGGCTGCCTCAGGTCGTGGCTCGCGGCGGCGAGGAAGCGTGATTTGGCCTCAGTCGCAAGCTCGGCTTCGGCCTTTGCGCGCTCAAGGCCGATATTCTGTTCCGCGAGGCGCTGCGTTCGTTCACGAACCTGACTTTCCAAAGACTGGTTCGCAGCGGCGAGCGATGTCCGCTGCGCATCGAGTTCTTTCACGAGCGAGCGCAGGGATTTTGACAGGATGCGTGCTTCCTCGTAGCCGCCGACCTGGGGAAATTCCAGGTTTTGGCCGCGGCGCAGTCCCTCTGCGGTATCGGCAAGCTGAAGCAAGGGCTGCGAGAGCTTGCCTGCGAGTATCCATGCCAGCAGGGCAGCAAGCGCTGCAACGATCGCGCCGCATACCAGAATATTCATTTGCAGGCTGCGCACGGGCGCAAATGCAAGCCTTTGATCTTCGCGCACGAGGACAATCCAGCGAAGGCCGGGATAGGACCGGTAGCCATCACTTTTGGAGAAGCCCGTGACATAAGAGGCGTGGTCTGGCCACTGCTCAACGGCAAAGCTCGCATTGCCCGGCCTCGCGGCGCGTATGCTTGGAAGGTCCAACGTCTTTCCCGTGATGTCATCGGGGCCGAACAGCACTTGGTGTGCTTCGTTGAGAACGATGACGTCGGCGGGTATGGCGGCTTGCATGCTGCCGAGAAGCGTACTGCGCATTTCCTCCGCCCATTCGGCGCTAAGCGTTGCTCCGAGCACACCGAAGTTTGAATCTGCTTCGGATATCGGGACTGCGAGATCGATAAAGTCGGATGCCGTGTGGCCGTCGCGAGAAGGCTGCGTGAGCATTGTTCCAGCCGGGATCTTGACGTCTCCGACGTAGGGCTCTCTCAGTCCTTGCTTGAACCAAAGCTGGTCGTTGACGTGGCGCCCCTCGTATTCGCCGTGCGTGGCGCTCAAGATCTTTCCATTGAGATCGGCAAATCCGATCCAGGAATAGTCGGGGTACGCACCTTGAAATCGCTCAAGGGATGCGCGCAAGGCTTCGGGCGTGTCCGTCTTCTGCAGGATTTTGCCGATCGCTGCCATGTTGTCGAGCGATTGAAGCCGCTCAAACATCGCCCGGTCGAGTTTGTCTTGCATTTCGTCAGCGAGCAGCGCCAGGGACTGTCCGATCTCCTGCTCGAGCCTGCTGACGGCATCGCGACCGATGACATACGAGATGGCGACTGTGAGGAGCAGCGCGACGAGCGAGATCGCCGCTGCAATCAAGACTTTCAGAGATACTCGACGCATAGGCTCACGATTTTTTCTGCTCAAGCGAGGAACGCCTGAGTTCGATAGACGCGAATTCTCGCCGGATTTCCGTTTCCCTTCGAAATCTGCAGCAGCGCTGCCTTACGTGGGCCGTCCTTCTTCTTGGGCAATAGGCCATGCGGCTTAGCGCATGGATCACGTCCCTAGACCTCCGGGCTGAGTGGCACCTGCGGCTCAACGGGGGCAAGAATGCTTTGCTGAGCGGGTCCATGTTCCTATCGTCACTTGGTCTCTCACGTTAGGCTGATCCGCTCGCCAGAAGCGAGCGCCGTCCCTCACCCACCAAAGCGCCGCTTCGACAGCAGGGGCTCGGCTTCCCCCCGAGCCGGGCCCCGTTCTTTTATCGACTCGCAACTCGGCGTGAACATAACTTTTCGTAAAGTGTGACTAAAGCACAGCGGCCCAACTTGGCTGGGCCCATTGGAACAAATGCGTTGTGCGGCCAATCGCTTATTCGGGGCAATCGGCCTTGGTCGGCTGTCCCAACGCAAACGATAATTGATTTCCCCACGTTCAATTCAGCATTCTGATGATCAGTAGAGAGAGGAAGTGTTGACGGGCAAAACGCCCTGCATAAAGTGCTCACAAGCTTCATAAAGCGGTTTGGAGGGCGTCGAATTGGACCCAACGTCAATACCTGAACCGCAGATTTTCTTGATCAACCTCGATCGCTCAGCGGACCGTTTGGCGTTCATTACGGAGCAAGCCGCGAGCTTGGGCTTTGCTTTCGAGCGAATTCCTGCCGTCGACGGCCGCAATTTACCGGACTGGCTGAAGAGTGAATTTCCGGCCGATTGCAAGATGGGTCAGGGCGCCATCGGTTGCTTTGCTAGTCATCTTTTGGCGGCGCAAGCTGTCGTCGCCCGGGCGCTGCCTTTTGCAATCATTCTCGAGGACGATGCTGAGCTTCAGCCAGGCTTCGTGAGCATAGCAAAGACGGCGATCGCTGCTCTGCCGGACAACTGGGACTATCTTTATTTTTGTTCGGCCGGAAAGAAATCGGTGATCCGTGTGTGCAGCATCGGATCTGAGCACTCGGTGGTGAGGTATACGTGGGCGCCGGCCAATACTGTAGCTTACGCTCTATCGAATAGGGGCGCACGCAAAAGGTTAGCAGTCATGCCGCGTGTCAGGCCTATAGACATCGATAATCGATTTGCATGGCAGCAGAATTTGAAAATCTATGGCGTATTTCCTGCCGTTGTGAGGCAACAGCGGGAGTTTGTTTCGACAATCAAAGGCGCAGGTTCCGGTGTTAGATGGGAGCCGTCGCCTCTGGCGATGTTCGCAGGTTATTTTTGGACCATCAGGGAAGTCGGGGTGCGAAATTTCTTCGCTGCCGCTTTTATGAACTTGGTCAATTCCGCCAGGAAGCGCTTCGACGGCATTCAGCGTATTGCGATTATTTCCGATTTGTCGGGTTTGAATGCGCGGAGAGAGCCTGCGCATCCGGATGGATAAACAATGTAAACGTACTTCCGTCTCAAACTTTACTGCGCGTTTTTACAGTTTGTTTTGCCGCTCATAGCTCCTGTCAAGCCGGGTTTGCTGGAGTTGGGCGCGATTGCCAATGAGGTAGGGTGTTGTACGGCATCACCATCATAAGCCTGCTCGTTATCATTGTGGTCGGCACGGTCATCGGTGCGCTAGCGGGCATGGTATTCGGGAATTCGATGAACCCCAATGCACTCCTCGCGGTTCTCTCGGGGCTGTCAGGCACGGTGGCGGGAGCGGTGACGCGCAATACGCTGGTCGAACTCGGGATCGGTGTTGGTGAGTTCGAAGAGGCGTTGCCTCTGACGGTTTTGCTGTTTGCCGTAATTGCATCGTTTGCCGGCAGCCTCGCTGGCTTTCAACTTTCCGTCCTCGTTCACGAGCCATTGCCGTTCTGGATCGGCGCTTTCGCCGGCTTCTTCTCCTCAATTCTGACAAGCCTGCTCGTCATCGCCTACCATATGTCTCCGCGATAATCTGGGGCTCGGCCGGGGGGAAGATGGCTTACGCGATCAAAGCCGCAGTTTGTGACGTGCGAGCGAAGACTTTCGCGTTCGCTGCGCAGAAGACGATGTATGGCGGAAAGCACGTCCGAGAAGGCGATACAATTTTTGTATTTGCCAGCGAAAACGAAGGCGGCCCTGGCCTCATCGCGCGCGGGGTCGTCACGTCCGCCGAGGCGATTGCCAAGAAGGATGGCGTCGCCCGGCAAACACCGCGCGTCAGTGTCTCGATTAGAGTGACGGCATTCGCGAAGCGGCCGTTGGGACGAAACCAGCTTAAGCCGTTTACCGACTGGGACGATGGTGAGCCCGAGACTGAGCTGAACTTCAAATTCTATCGCCAAGCGACGAACAAGATCGTCGGGGTTTCGGATGAGGCTGCCGCGTTTCTCAGCCGGTTCTTCTAGCGGCGTTTGGAACCTCCGATATT